>OZ253953.1:3140000-4513691 GCA_965267335.1 Cytophagales bacterium
TAGCCGTAGTTGGACATCAACTCTGTAGCATTAGGGCAGTTGGTCCTGTGTATTTTAATACCTTCATTAACCGTAACGAAACCGAAAACATCATCCCCGGGTATTGGATTACAGCACTTTGACAACGTGTAATCAACTTCCATATGGTTGTCACCAACCACCAACGTGCTTTTATTAATGTCTTTTACCTTTGACACTAAATCTCTGGTAGGCAGTTTTTGTCTTTTTCTTTCTGTCTCCTTCTTAGATGTTTTAGCTTCTTCCTTCTTTATTTTCTTTATTTCTGCAGGGTCGATCTTACCTTTTGCAATTTTGAAATAAAGATCAACCATATTATTGCAGTTGAAAAAGCTTAGTACCCTACCCTGGAATTCCTTATCTGTTTCAAGCTTGGAGCTTTTGAGCTTTTTCTTCGCCAGTTCCTTACCTTCTTCGGCAATTCTTTTCTTGCTCTCCTTTAGATAATCTTTAATTCTTTTTCTTGCTTTGGAGGTCACCACAAACCTCATCCAGTCTTCATTAGGTTTTTGCTTTTCTGAGGTTAGAATCTCTACCTGATCTCCATTCTTTAGTATATGACTTAAGGGCACGAGCTTATGATTCACTTTTGCTCCCAAGCAATTAAGACCGACATGTGAGTGTATTTCAAAGGCAAAATCCAGTGCTGTTGCTCCATTAGGAAGTATTCTCAATTCACCTTTCGGAGTAAATACAAAAACTTCTTCGGTAAATAGGTTGGACCTAAATTCATCCATAAACTCCAAAGCTGATGAATTATCCTGATTCAGCATCCCTCTTACCTTCCCTATCCAGTTTTCCAATCCGGATGATCCGGGATCATCTTTATCCTTATACTTCCAATGAGCCGCATATCCTTTTTCGGCAATATCATCCATGCGTTCGGAGCGAATTTGTACTTCCACCCATTTACCACTCGCACTCATAACAGTGGTATGTAACGATTCGTATCCATTTGCCTTGGATGTACTAATCCAATCTCTGAGCCTATCCGGATTGGGCTTATAGTGGTCTGTTACTATAGAATAGACCTGCCAGCACGCAGCTTTTTCGTTTTCAAGTGATGTTCTTAATATTATTCGAATAGCAAATAAGTCATAAACTTCTTCAAACGGGATATTTTGTTTCTTCATCTTATTCCAGATGGAATAGATCGATTTAGGTCTTCCTTTGATTACGAAGTCGAAGTGGTGGCTTTTTAATTCCTGCTGGATAGGGTTAATAAATGATTTGATAAACTTATTTCTTCCTTCACGAGTCTCATTAATTTTTTTGGCTATACCATAGTACGTTTGTGGGTCTGTATATTTTAAGTATAGATCTTCTAATTCAGACTTAATCGCATATAGTCCTAATCGGTGTGCCAAAGGAGCATACAGGTAGATAGTTTCTGAAGCAATCTTTAGTTGCTTATGCCTGGGCATACTATCCAGAGTCCTCATATTATGAAGCCTATCTGCCAATTTTACCAAAATAACCCTAACATCGTCTGAAAGAGTAAGCACCATTTTCCGGAAATTCTCGGCTTGCTGCGAGCTTCCATAATCAAATACCCCTGAAATCTTAGTAAGGCCGTCAATGATCTTCATGACCTTATCTCCGAATTCGCGACTTATATCATCTAACTCAAACTCCGAATCTTCGACAACATCATGTAAAAGGGCGGATACAATTGAAGTAGTCCCTAGCCCAATTTCTTCAACACAAATTTGCGCAACCTCAATTGGGTGAAAAATATAGGGTTCTCCTGACCTTCTACGCATATTCTTATGCGCATCCAAAGAGAAATTAAATGCTTTTTTTATAATACTAGCATCACCATCTTTTAATACCGGCTTGGCATAGCGGAGCAGTCTACGGTACTTACGTAGAATTTCTTTCTTTTCTTTCTCCAAATCAACCACCTGTTCCATCTACCAAAAATAACTATTTAGGAGCTCAAAGTCCATTCAAATCAGGTATTCAGAACATAACTCAAACTTGTAAAAAAATACCTGATAAAATAATCATAAGATTATTGTTATTAATTTCTTCTTTTTTAACTTTGCACCCTCAATTTCGAAACCACTGAAATTAAAAGCGGATGTGGTGAAATTGGTAGACACGCTAGACTTAGGATCTAGTGCCGCGAGGCGTGGGGGTTCGAGTCCCTCCATCCGCACATCGAGCCCTCAGCATCTAATAAATGCTGAGGGTTTTGGTTTATATAAGAACTCAGATTATTTCGCTGAACGAAAAGTAGAATTATGAACATCACTTTAGAAAAAAAAGATGTCAACAATGCTTCATTGAAAATTAATCTTGTTGAAAAAGATTACGAAGCAAAAGTCAATGATAAAATTAAAGAATACAGCAAAAAGGCTAATATAAAGGGTTTTCGTCCTGGTAAGGTGCCTCCCCAAATAATCAAAAGTATGATGGGTGAAAGCCTTATCGCTGATGAAGTTTACAGCCTGTTATCTGAAAGCATCCGAGAATACCTCAAGGAAAATAATATTTCTATTATCGGAGACCCTCTTCCAAGTTCGGAAGATGAGGCTAAAAAAATTGATTGGAACAAAGACAAAGAGTTTAACTTCACCTATGATCTGGGACTAGTTCCTGACTTTGACGTTGATCTAAACACAAAAATCAAGGTCAATAAATACATCATTGACGTTGATGATAAGACCTTAAAGGAAACTTCAGAGAATCTTCAGAAACAACATGGCAATTTTATAAAGCCTGAAACCGTAGGAGAAGGTGATTTTGTATCTGGTAACCTAAAAGCAGCGGATGGTTCTTTTGATAAGGACACAATGTTTCCAATGAACAAAATCAGCAGCAAGGTCATCAAGTCATTTCTTGGAGCTAAAATTGGAGATAGCATAACTTTCGATCTTAAAAAGGCATTCAAGAAAGATATAAATGACATTGCTCATGCCACGGGAATGAGCAAAGATCAGGCTAAGGACGTTAAAGGAGATTATGTATTTACGGTAACAGAAATCAGTCGATCTGAGAAAGCGGAACTAAATACAGAGTTTTTTGATAAAGTGTTCGGGCCAGGAAACATCAAAAACGAAGCCGAGTACAATGAAAAACTCAGCGAGATAGTTAATAAGAACTATGCGCAGGATTCCGAGGCCAAAATCATTCAGGACCTTCAGGACAAGGTAATTGAAAAAACCAAAGTATCCGTTCCTAAAGACTTCTTCAAGAGATGGTTACTCACCGTTAATAAAGAGAAACTGACAGAAGACAAACTCAACGAGGACTACCATTTATACGAACGGGAACTTAAATGGACCCTTATCAGGAACAAAATTTCGGAGAAAAAATCCCTCAAAGTAGAGCACGAGGAGGTTATCGCGAAAGCAAAAGCGTTTATAGCTGCTCAATACCTGGGTGGAATGCAAATTCCTGCTGAAATGGAACCTCAAGTGATGGAGATAGTGAACAAGTACCTTCAGGAAGAAGACGGAAAAAACTACATGAGGATTTACGAAGATGTACTTAACGACAAGGTTCTCAGTAGTATAAGAGAGATTGCGACTTTGAAGGACAAAAAGGTAAAGGTTGAGGAGTTCCAAAAACTTTTAACCAAGTAAAACCTTTTTCGTTAAAATATCATTATTAGCATTGAAATGTCCTTTTCTACAAGGGCATTTTTTTTAGATTTGTGTCTCTTATAAAACCAGATTGAAATGTATAGTAAAGAAGAATTTAGAAAATACGCTACCAAACACCAAGGCATCAGTAGCACTGTCATGGATCAGTATTTCAGTACAATTGAAAATATGACTCCAAATATCATAGAGGAACGTCAGATGAACATTGCTGTAATGGATGTTTTTTCGAGGTTGATGAAAGACCGAATTATTTTTCTTGGCACAGGAGTGGATGACTACATTGCAAACATTATAACCGCTCAATTATTATTTCTTGAGTCTGTCGATTCCAAGTCAGACATCGTCATGTACGTAAATAGCCCCGGGGGTTCAGTTTATGCAGGTCTAGGTATATATGACACCATGCAATATGTCAATCCAGATGTTGCGACTGTATGCACAGGATTAGCAGCATCAATGGGCGCTGTACTTCTTTGCGGTGGAGCTGAAAAAAAGAGATCGGCCCTACCCCACTCTAGAATTATGATTCACCAACCTCTTGGTGGCGCTCAAGGTCAGGCAAGTGATATCGAAATTACAGCAAAGCAAATATTGTTGTTAAAAGATGAACTTTATGCCATTTTATCTAAGCACTCCGGTAAGGATATCAAACAAATTGATAAAGATTCTGACAGAGATTATTGGATGAAGGCCGTGGAAGCGAAAGAATACGGAATCATAGACGAGGTACTTGAGCGCAAGAAATAATTCAAAAGTGCGAATTTTTAGCTAAATTTAAGGATGGCACAAATAACTTGTTCGTTTTGCGGTAGAAGTAAAAAAGATGTAAATCTGATGATTTCAGGAATACACGCGCACATTTGTGATAAGTGTATTTCTCAATCCTATCAAATTCTACTTGAAGAATCGAAACAAAAGGAAGACAAATCTCAACCAAATTTCAATCTGGTTAAACCTATTGAGATGAAAGCCTTTCTGGATGAATATGTCATCGGCCAGGATGAAGCTAAAAAAGTACTTTCCGTTGCTGTCTACAATCATTATAAAAGGCTAGACCAAAACTCTGACAAGAAACCGGACACGGATAACGAGGAGGTTACCATTGAAAAATCCAACATAATAATGGTTGGTGAAACCGGGACCGGCAAAACTTATCTTGCAAAGACCTTAGCTAGAATATTACAGGTTCCCTTTTGCATAGCCGATGCCACAGTTCTAACAGAGGCCGGATATGTTGGAGAAGATGTTGAAAGTATTCTCTCAAGATTACTTCAAGCTGCCAACTATAATGTTGAATCTGCCCAGAGGGGGATTGTGTATATAGATGAAATTGATAAAATCGCACGAAAAAGCGACAACCCTTCCATCACCCGGGATGTTAGTGGAGAAGGTGTACAGCAAGCACTTTTGAAATTACTTGAAGGAACTTCAGTCAATGTACCTCCTCAAGGTGGGCGAAAACATCCTGATCAGAAAATGATCAACTTAAAGACCGATAATATACTTTTTGTGTGCGGTGGTGCTTTTGACGGTATTGACAAACTTATCGGAAAGAGGCTAAATACTCGTCCTTTAGGTTTTGGCCAAGATGATGGTGACCGAATAGATACTGAAGAACTACTAAAGTATGTATCAGCGCAGGACCTCAAGCAATTTGGACTCATTCCTGAACTTATCGGCAGACTTCCAGTTCTTACGCACCTGGAGCCACTGAATGCCGATACGCTGAAACAAATTCTTATTGCTCCGAAAAACTCTTTGGTCAAACAATATCAAAAATTGTTTGATATGGAAGGCATTGAGCTTGAGTTTGAAGAAGAAGCTTTAGACTTTATTGTAGAAAAAGCCGTACAATTTAAACTTGGTGCAAGAGGCTTGCGATCAATTTGCGAAGCTATTATGACCGATGCTATGTTTGAATTACCTTCTGCCGAAGATGTCAATAAGTTTGCCATTTCACGAGAGTATGCTGAGGAGAAATTTGAAAAATCGAAATTTAAAAAGCTAAAGGTTGCCTAGCCCAGTCGTTGATTAACTGCTAGTAAATTCTTTCTTCTCTACTTCCTCAACTAGTTAGTAAGTAAAGTTTTCTGTTATTCCACAAGATATTTATGAATAAGTCCGGCAGTGATTTTATCTGCGCGCTTCACACCAATTGCTTTTTTGACATCTCTATACCCTTCGACCATCTTATCTCTGTAAGACTCGTTTGTCATCAACTGCTTTATCTCTTCTACCAGAACTTCCTTTTTAGTTTGGTGCTTATATATCAATTCTTTCACCACTTCTCTACCGGCAATCAGATTGACCAAGGAAACAAAATCCACTTTAATAACAGCCTTAATTACGTAGTACGACAAACCTGACGTTTTATAGCACACCACCTGCGGAGTTCCTATTAATGCGGTCTCCAGCGTAGCGGTTCCGGAGGTCACGACTGCCGCCTTTGCATTATAAAGCAAATCATAGGTTCTATCGTATACTACTTTGATATTGTATTTACTACTAATCGCCTCAAAGTATTCCTTAGGAAAATTCGGCACAGCGGCTACCACAAATTCATAGTCCGGAAGTTCAGGTGATACACTTAGCATAAAATCCAGCATCTTTTCAATTTCCTGTTTTCGGCTGCCGGGTAATACTGCAATGATATTATCTTTTTTAAGGTTGAATTCAGTAATGATGTCTTCACTGAAACTGTGATCCGCAATCGCATCCATCACAGGATTACCAACATAGTCGACTTCGTAATCATATTTTTTAAAGAACTCTTTTTCAAAAGGGAGTATACAAAAAAGTCGATCTATGTACTTTTTAATCTTTAGTGCTCTCTTCTGATTCCAGGCCCAAACCTTAGGAGCGATATAGTAATAGGTTTTGAAACCGTTGGCTTTTGCAAAAGGAGCTATTTTCATATTAAACCCGGAATAATCCACGTGGATTATTACGTCCGGTTTAAACTCCAACAAATCCGCCTTACACTCCTTAATAAAGCCTGAAATTTTTCTAAGATTCTTGATCACTTCCCATACTCCCATAAAAGCCATATCAGAATAGTGACGCACCAATGTCCCTCCCTGGGCCTGCATGAGATCTCCTCCATAATATCGAAATTCCGCATCCGGGTCCTGCTGCTTAAGTTGTTTCATTAGATTAGATGCGTGCAAGTCACCTGACCTTTCACCAGCTATAAGATAGTACTTCATATACTACAAGCCCTCACCAAAAAATTCAACATAGTTATTCTTCGTTTCCCAGAGCCTGAGACTGTGTAACTTACCATTATAGCAGGTCTCTTCTATTGCGGGGGCAAGTATTTTCCAAATTTCAACCGTCAGGTTCTCACAGCTTGCTAGTTTTCCAATCATAAAATCGACATCTGTGTTTAGATTCATATGATCGACTTTATCGGTCACAAGGGACTTTATCATTTGACCTAGCTTCTTTAAATCAATTACAAACCCAGTTTCCGGATCAGGTTCCCCCTTTACGGTAACATAGAGGTCAAAATTATGACCATGCCAGTTTTCATTAGCACATGGGCCAAAAACTTCGTGATTCTTTTCTGTGGACCAATCGGGGTTCCACAACTTATGCGCTGCGTTAAAGTGTTCTTTTCTTGTTACTTCAAGTATCATAGATATACAAATATAGCGGATTGCCCATATTGTATTATTAAATTATTGGATTGCTTTATTTACCAATGAATTGCTCTTGCACATTTTTCTAGTTATTCCACAAATTAATGTCTACTGAGCAGCATGTAGATGCTTCCAGCGGCTAATGATTTGTTTCATCTCCCTCGTTGATTTAACAATACGTGGTGCGGGCCTTGAATGGCCATAGTCAGAAAGGTCGTAGCAGTCCCAATTCTTGTAAACCTTAGTGTTCTTTAATTCAGGATACCGGTCAAAGAATTGAGTTTGCATACTAACAGAGTCAAACCCAAAAATTATATCCGGACGAATGGAAAGAAAATACTCACGTGACACCTGCGGATTGGTTAGCGTGGAGGAAGCATCAATTGCATTAACACCTCCAGCACATAGAATTTTCTGATTAATAAAAGATTTTGGTCCATGAGCATAAATCGGCCCCAATGAAATGAGCTGAACAACCTTGGGGCCACTTGAATCAGGGCTACATAAATCATCAAATTCCTGCTTTAAAGAATCGGCCAATTTATTTCCTTCTGCTTCATTTCCAATGATCTTTCCTAACAATCGAAAGCCTTCAAATACATCATCCATGGAACTATATTTAAAGAAATATACAGGATAGCCCAAGGCTTCGATTCTTTCAGCCACCTGAATAGGCATTAAGCTTTCTACGCCAATCACTAAATCAGGATCTAACTCCACTATCTTTTCAAAATTGACATTTGGCCATGTATTTACAATTGGTTTTTCCTTAGCACTAGCTGGGTAATCTGAGTTTTGTGTGACACTTACCAATTTATCTTCAGCCTTTATCGCATACATCACTTCAGTTAAGGAAGCAGCCAAAGAAACCACCCGATCCACCTTATTGGGCAAAACAACTTTTCGCCCCATACCATCGGTTAAGACTTTCTCTTGTTTTTTGGGGGCTTCATCAGCACACCCAAAAGTCAAAAAAGTCATAAGAACTAGTGCTATCCTCAATTTCATGTATTTTTGTATTGCTTATTAGAAATGTGAATTTAATACAAAGGATAATAATAACATGATTGTAGTTACTGGTGCAGCTGGATTTATTGGAAGTTGTCTTATTTCGAGACTCAACAAAGATAATTTTAATTACATCATAGCCGTTGATGACTTTAGCAATGCGGAGAAAAACAAAAACCTGGAAGGCAAGACCATCAAAGAAAAGGTTCACAGAAAGGACTTTTTTAAATGGTTAGACGAAAATGAAAAATTAGTTGAATTCGTCTTTCATATTGGTGCACGTACAGACACAACCGAGTTTGACAAATCAATTTTTGATGAACTAAACTTAGAGTATTCCCGAACTATGTGGAAGGCTTGTTCTAAGTATCAGATTCCTTTGGTTTATGCGAGTTCGGCAGCGACTTACGGACTTGGGGAGCATGGTTATGAAGATAATCACAAAATAATCCACGACTTAAAACCATTAAACCCATATGGGGTTTCTAAGAACGATTTTGATAAGTGGGCATTAAATCAAAAACAGGAACCATTCTTTTGGGCGGGACTTAAATTCTTCAATGTATACGGCCCCAATGAATACCATAAAGGCAGAATGGCTTCGGTAATATTCCACACACACAAACAAGTCAAAGAAACCGGAGCAATGAAATTATTCAAGTCTCATAATCCGGATTACAACCATGGGGAGCAAATAAGGGACTTTGTGTATGTCAAGGATGTGGTTGAAGTAATCGTTTTCCTGATGCATCACCGAAAGAACTCCGGGTTGTATAACCTGGGCACGGGAAAAGCAAGAACATTCAATGACTTGGCAGTAGCTACATTTAAGGCTATGGGGCTTGAACCTGATATCAGTTATATCGATACTCCAGAGGATATCAGAGACAAGTATCAATACTTTACAGAAGCAAAAATGGACAAGCTAAAAAATATTGGCTTTGACAAGTCGTTCTACAGCCTTGAAGACGGCATTCAGGACTACGTTCAAAACTACCTGAATGATAGGACCTATTATTAAACTATGACACCAGATAACATCTTAATAATCCTTCTTGTAATCATTATTACTGAATATTTGTTTGAGCAGGCATTAGATTGGCTTAACCTTAAAAGCTTATCGAGCTCAATTCCGGAGTCTTTGAAAGGTATTTACTCTGCAGAAAAGCATCAAAAATCAATCGCGTATCAAAAAACAAAAGGAAGATTTTCCTTCATAACCTCAGCTTTTAGTGTTTGTCTTTATGTGATTGCTCTAAGTTCAGGACTTTTAGGTTGGTTGGACATGGAACTTAATCAACACATTGTAAATCCAATATGGCATGCTTTGGCTTTTTTTGGCATACTGGTTATAGCTTCTGATATTCTTTCAACCCCATTCAGTTATTATAAGACTTTTGTCATTGAGGAAAAATTTGGCTTTAACAAGATGAAGCCAAAGACATTTTTTGCTGACAAACTTAAAAGCTACCTTTTAATGGTTTTGTTCGGAGGAGGAATACTGGCAGCTCTTCTATGGTCAATCGGAGTGTTAGAAGAGCAATTTTGGATATATTTTTGGGTCTTCATTAGTGTATTCCTGCTTTTTATTAATATGTTCTACACCTCAATTATAGTCCCTCTGTTTAACAAGTTAAAACCACTCGAAGAAGGAGAACTCCGGTCTGCCATCGAGGCCTATAGCAACAAAGTTGGGTTTCCTTTGACCGGTATTTATGTAATTGATGGTTCCAAGAGAAGTTCCAAAGCGAATGCATACTTTTCAGGCATTGGACCTAAGAAGAAAATAGTTCTTTTTGATACTTTAATTGAGAATCATACCACTGAAGAGTTGGTTGCCGTACTAGCCCATGAAGTTGGTCATTATAAGAAAAAACATACGATAAGTGGCTTTATATTATCTGTGATTCAGACAGGTGCAATGCTATATATCCTTTCCCTTTTCATCAATAGTAGTGCATTGTCTTATGCGCTGGGAAGTTCTCGTCACTCGATTCCACTAAACCTTTTGGCCTTTGGTATTCTATACTCTCCTATCTCTAAAGTCATAGGCATACTGATGAATATGTTTTCACGAAGAAACGAGTATGAAGCTGACCGCTACGCTGCCGCTACCTATGACGGACAGTATTTACAATCTGCATTAAAAAAATTATCGACTGACCATTTGAGTCATTTGACTCCGCACAGAGCTTATGTGTTTGTACATTACTCGCATCCACCGCTGATTCGAAGACTTGAGGCCATTGAAGCCCACAAGAAATGAATGCAAGAAGACGAAAAAGAAAACCAAGAAAATCTGATATATGGAGAGCTGTTGCCGTTCTAACCATAGGGACAATCGGACTTTTCTACTACTACACCAAAGACTCTCCTGATTACGAAAACATTCGCAGACCAAATACCCATGAACGAGCTAAATTAAGGCGGGTCGAAAAAAACTACGGAAACCTCGTTGATATCTTATCTAATCAATTTGATATATCATCATCATACCTGAAAGCATTAATTACGCTTGAGTGTTCAGGTCTCAAACCACCAAAATCCCGATTTGAGTCCCATGTCTTTGAGCAACTCAAGAAGGTACGCGATAAACAAATCACTAATTATGGCTCAATCACTTACAAAACCATAGGCGATGCCTCCGATGATGCATTGAAGAACCTGGCAACCAGTTGGGGACCTTTTCAACTAATGGGATATCAATGTATTGAACTCGATGTACATGTTAAAGACATTAGGGGTAGCAATTCGCTCTACTGGGGTATTTACTGGATTGATAAGCGATACGGAAAATATCTTAAAAACGAAGACTATAAAAGTGCATTTCATATCCACAACACCGGACAACCTTTTCCTAGTGATGGGGCATCAAGAACTTACGATCCGAAGTATGTAGAAAAGGGATTGGTTTTTATGAGATATTTTGAACTTGGGGAATAGTTTACTTAAGTATTAAGATTTAAGACTTAAGATTAAAGACCTATGTATGTCCTTAATAGAATGACTTCTAGGAAGAACTTATTTTGAAACAAAACCAAAAGTAAGTCAGAGCACTTTGAATTCGATTCTTCTGTTCAATGCCCGCCCCTGTTCAGTATCATTGCTCTCTACTGGTTTGGTTTCTCCATATCCTTTGTAGCTCATTCTCGATTTTGAAATTCCTTTTTCCAACATATAGTCATAGACCGATTTTGCTCTATTGAGGGACAAAGTTTTGTTATCCGCAGGACTTCCTACATTATCAGTATGGCCTCCAATTTCTATTCGAATAGTAGGATTATCTTTCAGGAGTTGAGCATAAGAGTCGAGCTCGAACTTAGATTTCTCTTTGAGATCGTACTTGCCGGTTTCAAAAAATACATTACGTAAAACTACAGCTGTTTTCTCTGAGAATGGATTCAGGTACACGTCCAGATTCACGGGATCAAAGCTATCAGCTCCTGAATAGTCAAAATTGGAGCTGTGAATTAAGTACCCGTCTTTACGAACCCAAAGTGCATACTCACTACCTTCTGTAAGAACGATAAGATACTGACCATTGACTGAGTCTGAACTGACATTCTGTACAATTCTGCCTGATTGTAGGTTTATTAATTCAATATCGGCTTCCAACGGATTCTTTGTTTTAGCATCATAAACAGTTCCGGAGGCGTAGCTACTTTTTGGCACAGACTTTAACTCTTCTGGCATATCAAAAGAGTAGAGCAATGACCTGGCCTCAATGGGCGACAGCTGTTCATATTTAGCAAAATACCCTTTGGAGTAATCCGTTGTGATAAACATGCTTGCTTCATTATCCTGAGTATTCAGAGGATATCCGAGGTTTTTAGGCTTTGACCAACCAGTATCCGTAAGTACTGTTCTGAATATATCAAATCCACCCATTCCCGGATAACCGGTTGACGAAAAATACAGCGTATTTCCATCTGCTTGAATGAATGGTGAAACCTCTCTTGCCGGAGTGTTAACCTGTGGGCCCAGATTTTTTGGAATAGTCCAGTTGCCTTGCTTATCACGGGTAGTATACCATATGTCATCCTCCCCGAGCCCTCCTGGTCTCAATGAATTAAAATAAAGTGTTCTTCCGTCTGCTGATAAAGATGGTTCACTTTCCCAATCTCTGGAGTTAACCACACTCCCCATATTTTCTGGCTCCTGCCATTCATTTCCTTTCTTGTAGGAAATATACAGGTCACACTTCCCCAGTCCATCTTCACGGTTGCAGGCGGTAAATACCAGCGTCTTACCATCTGCTGAAATACTGCTCGTACCTTCATTGAGCTGGGTATTAATATTCTCTGAAATGGGCACAGGTCGCTGCCATCGGCCATCTGAGGTTTTCTTAGAAACAAATATACTTTCATCATAAGCATTACCCCTTCCTGTAGGTACTCGCATTGTAAAAATCATTGTATTACCATCAGCCGTAAGGCAGGGGTAAGACTGGAAGGTACTTACATTAATATTTCTTGGAAGAACCTCGGGTTTAAAATCAAGAGGATTCTTAATCGCTTCACTTGCAAACTTGCATATTTCCAACTGCTCTTTAGCCTGTTCTACAGATTTCAGGTTGTTGGGAGGGTATTTTAATGTCTTTTCGTAATAGACTTTTGCATTCTCGTAATCACCATTTTTGAAAAACATTGTTGCAGCCACAAAGTAGTGCCCACCCATTTTTTTATCATCAGGTCGTAGTGCACAAGCGCGTGCATAAAGCTCCATGGCTTCTTTTTCTTCGCTAAATAGTTTTTTTATACTGCCCAGTTTTAATAAAGCCTCAACAAACTCGGGGTCTGCCTTTATTGCTTTTTTCAGCATCACTTGACCATTATCGAAATCTCGATCACGTATTAGTTGGTTGCCTTGCTCAAAATACTTTATTGCCTTTTTTGAACTGGTTGAATACTGTTGTGCTACAGAGCTTGTACAACCAAAATTAAGGATAGTTGAAAGAGCGAGAAATAATAGAAATCTGAGCATGAATATTGGCTTTAGAGAAAGAAAGGTACAAATACCATACCTAAGGAATATTCATGAATTTATGAGTTTGTAAGGAAATTTCCCATTCTGGATGAGATTTTACATAATCTATGATCTTTGGAGTCATAGCTTCTCTTTTGGACCACTCTGGTTGCAGAAAGAGTTTACAACTAGCATTTACCTTGGATGCGTGTTCCTGGGCCCATTTAAAATCTGAATCGTTAAAGACAATCACTTTAAGTTCATCGGCCCGATCGTAGTATTCGTCCAGTGGCTCTTTAAACTTCTTCGGGGAAAAACATATCCAATCCCATTCACCCGTAATTGGGTATACTCCTGCAGTTTCAACGTTGGTTTGGAAGTTCTTAGACTTGAGTTTTGCAGTTAACAATGATAGGTCATACATAAACGGCTCACCACCCGTCACTACAGCTAATCTGGCCTCATGTGTCGCGGCATCACTAACGATTTGATCAATCTTAACAATGGGGTGTTCCTCCACCTCCCAGGACTCCTTCACATCACACCACACACAGCCAACATCACAGCCAGCCAGTCGAATAAAATAAGCAGCTTTCCCCTGATGATGTCCTTCCCCTTGAATGGTATAGAAAGACTCCATCACCGGTAATACCTCTATTTTTTGGTTTGTTTCCAATTAGTAGATTTCTCCTTTGGCTGAAAGCAGGGTATTTTTCAATAGAGATGCTATCGTCATTGGTCCCACTCCACCAGGAACAGGAGTAATGAAACTTGATTTCGGTGCGACCTCGTCAAACTTTACATCACCTAATAGTTTGAAACCAGATTTGCGAGTATCATCACTAATTCGATGTATACCGACATCAATTACAACAGCCCCTTCTTTGACCATATCTGATGTAACGAACTCTGGTTTACCTACCGCGACAATAAGAATATCTGCCTGGTTAGTTATTTTCTTAAGGTCTTTTGTTCTACTGTGTGCTAGTGTTACTGTTGCATTCCCGGGCTTTGTGTTTCGTGCCATTAAAATACTCACAGGTGAGCCAACAATATGGCTTCTCCCCATTACGACACAATGCTTCCCTTCTGTTTCAATCCCATATCTATCCAATAGCTGCATGATACCATACGGTGTAGCTGGCAGGAATGTAGGAAGGTTTAGAACCATTCGACCAAGGTTTGATGGATGGAAACCATCTACATCCTTTTGGGGTGCAATGGCTTCAGTAACTTTTTCTTCATTGATATGATCCGGTAATGGTAGCTGGACTATAAAACCATCTATGTCGGCATTCTGATTTAAGTCATTGATAATGGTCAATAACTCTTGTTCAGTAATGTTTGCGTCTTTTCTGACCAAGGTAGATTTAAAACCAACTTTTTCACAGGCTTTCACTTTGGCATTGACGTAGGTTTGGCTCGCCCCATCGTTTCCAATTAGGACTGCGGCAAGATGAGGAATTTTCCCTCCCTTCTCTTTAATTAAGGCTACTTCCCGGGCTATTTCTTCTTTGATTTTCTCAGAGGTTGCTTTACCATCAATGAGTTGATATGTCGCTGTGTCGTTCATATTATTCCGAATCTATTCGAGCTGCAAAATTAACCCAAAAAAAAGAAGGATGCGATAAAAGATATTAACAGAACTACTCAGGCTGAAATTGCCTTACCGGAGCAAACCAAAATGCTTTCATCTTCCTGAAGTCATGTGGCACATAACCTCCTAATTCAATACCAAGGTGATCTTTCGTTATTGGTTCCCCGAGATGTAAACTTCCTTTTTTCCAATCCGAGAAAACACTCTTTGCTTTTTTACACTTTTTAAACTCTTTGTATGTCAGGGGAACTTCATAGAAATTCACATTAAAATCAAATACTGTTATTACAAAGGCTACTTCCTCTTCTTTGAGCTTACCTTTTTCCAAAGTAAATGTTCTTACCTCTCTAAGGTATACTTGATCCATATGATGCTCCAGAATAGAATCTAAGCTAACTTGACCAAGAGAATCAACTAGAGTCTTCATTCCGAACTGCGTTTGTTTCAACAACGCCTTCAATTGTTCTCCTTCTATTCCATCGCTCAAACCATCGGTTATGATGAATTTTCTTTTTATTTCTTTTGGTGACTGAGAATAAAAACCACTTTTTCTTAAGTATTTCAGCAATGCTTCATAGTGAACAGGTGAGTAAAATTCCGCTTTTTTCATCATATCACTGTCGGATTGCAGGCTGGTATTAGTCTCAACATTAACGATGGTCTCCCATTGCCTGTCTGCAAATGTACTGGTTGAATCTCTTACCATAGACGAAAAGTAATTTCCATAAACATCTGAATATTCTCCGCTAGCGATTGGCAAAAGTTCACCCCTAAAAGCTTCAGACCACTTCATTGATTGCTCGAAATCAAAAGGATGATACCATTTAAGCTCTTCTGAATCCGCTAATTTCATCAAATCAGAGTACCTTACAATTGCCAAGGTTTTTGTGATTCCGATCATATTGTTGGGATGGTAATAAGGTAAAATCAAGTGAACCCATTGAGGAGATTTGGTATATGCTCCTGATTCATCGATTATTATTTCCCCTTCCAACATAAACCCTAACTCATCTGACTGGGGTTTTAACTCCTTTTCCTTTGGTAAAGTAATATCTACATCACCGAAGGAGTTAGCAACATTGTCTCCAAAAGGGTCATCAAATCCCCAACTATCCGGATCATCTGGTTCGATATATCCTACAACATTTTTATATCTCTCAACAAATTCTTCCAGAGTCATTTTTTCTGGTGCATATCGACCTGCATCCCAGATGCTTTTGAAGACCTCAATTTCTCCTGAAGTAATACCCTCCCATAGGTACTCTCCTACCTGGCGATCCTTTTCTCGAAAACCGGGTACGACTAATGGCAAAATATCATATGTCTCCGTGAAATTGATTTTGAATACCCTCTGTTTACCTGACAATCTTTGTTTTAACTTATTTCGGAAATCGATCTGAGTCTTTTTATTACCGTCCTTAGAAGCAGCCTTCACTCCTCTGAAATACAATCCTTTTTCAAAAGCCTGAACAATGTCAAGAGAATCAGCAAAACTATAAGGGTTATACCACTGAGGTTGGTTTTTAAGATTTCTCACAACATCAGTCCATTTTAGCTTAAAGACGGGCAATTCTATTCCCTTATAGTTAAGGGGGTGATCATTAGGCAAACTAATGGTTATTGATTCAATTGCTCCTGCAGAATTCCGACTCAGGTATAGGTGATATAAATCAGAGGGTAAAAAATATTCAATCACACTATTAGTCTGTGTCTCCATATCATCACCACACCAGCAAGACCAGTCATCTTCAATGAAAAACATATCATCCATAGAGGGATCCAATTCCATTGGTGGTATTTGCAAATGCTCTAAAAATTCCGAAATCGTTGCCTTTTGATATCCCTCAATCGGCTTATATGGTGTAAGTACATTTAACTTGACACCTTCAATCAGGTATTCACTGAATTGAAAATTTTTAATGGTGAAGGGGATATTTTCCTCAATACTTAGATCGACAGTATCTATGGTCTGGGAATAGCTACAAGGGATGGTGAATAGGCTAAGACCAACAAGAATCTTCTTAAAAAATTTCATCTGGTTTGGGGTTATAAATAATTGTTCTGTTTATATATCCCGTCATTAAGAAAACGTCACCTAGTCCAGTTTCAACACCGCCATGAAGGCATCTTGGGGTATCTCAACGCTACCTACTTGTCTCATTCGCTTTTTACCTTCTTTCTGTTTTTCAAGAAGTTTTCTTTTTCGGGTAATATCACCACCGTAACATTTAGCGGTCACATTTTTTCTAAGGGCTTTCACCGTTGACCTTGCCACAATTTTTTGGCCAATAGCCGCCTGAATTGCTATTTCAAATTGTTGACGAGGCAACAAATCTTTCAGTTTTTCTGTTAGTCTTTTCCCCCAATCATAGGCCTTATCTCTATGTACGACAGCACTCAGTGCATCAACTTTATCTCCATTAAGAAGTATATCAAGTTTAGCGAGACTTGACCTCTTATAGCCAACCAATTCATAATCGAGGGAGGCGTAGCCTCGTGATATTGTCTTAAGTTTATCGAAAAAGTCAAAAACAATTTCGGCCAGAGGCAGCTCAAAAGTAAGTTCAACTCTTTCAGTAGTCAGGTAGACCTGATTCTTGATCTCTCCTCTTTTATCCATGCACAGAGTCATTATATTCCCAACAAAGTCAGCCTTTGTAATAATCTGGGCTCTAATGTATGGTTCCTCAACGTGTTGAATTTTCACCGGATCAGGCATATCAGAAGGAGCATTTACAATTTGCTTCTCTCCATTGGTCAAATAAGCGTGAAACTGCACCGATGGTACGGTGGTTATTACAGTCATACCGAATTCACGCTCGAGACGCTCCTGAACGATCTCCATATGAAGCATACCCAGGAAGCCACATCTGAAACCAAACCCTAAAGCCATTGAGGTTTCCGGTTCCCAAACTAAGGATGCATCGTTTAGCTGAAGTTTCTCCATTGATGCCCTCAACTCTTCAAACTCTGAAGTGTCAACGGGATAAATACCGGCAAAAACCATCGGTTTCACATCCTCGAATCCTGCAATAGCCTTTTCACATGGTCGCTCTACAGTAGTAATGGTATCACCAACCTTTACCTCATTGGCATTCTTTATGCCGGATATAATATACCCCACATTACCGGTTGTAATCTCCCCTCTAGGTTCCTGCTTCAGCTTTAAAACACCAATTTCGTCTGCGTCATAAGTTTTTCCGGTGTTCACAAATTTTACTTTGTCTCCCTTCTTGATCTTACCATTGTACACCCGGAATAATACTTCTATCCCTCTGTATGAATTAAAAACCGAATCAAATATCAATGCTTCAAGTGGTGCCTCCTGATCGCCCTCAGGTGGTGCTACTCTTTCAACAATAGCATCAAGTATTTCTTTAATTCCAATCCCTTCTTTGGCGCTGGCCAATAAAATATCTTCTTTGGCACAGCCTATTAAATCAATCACCTCATCAGAGACTTCCTCAACCATAGCCCCTGGCAGATCAATTTTATTCAGGACTGGTATAATCTCGAGGTCGTTCTCCAAAGCAAGATAAAGGTTGGAGATCGTTTGTGCTTCTATTCCTTGTGCGGCATCAACAATCAATAGTGCTCCTTCACAGGCTGCAATGGATCGAGACACCTCATACGAGAAATCAACGTGACCAGGTGTATCAATTAGATTGAGGGTATAAGTTTGCCCATCCTTTTCATAGTTCATCTGAATGGCATGACTTTTTATCGTTATGCCTCTCTCTCTTTCCAGGTCCATATTATCCAGAAGCTGCTCCTGCATCTCCCTTTCAGTGATTGTTCCAGTGAATTCTAAAAGCCTGTCTGCAAGTGTACTCTTACCGTGGTCGATATGAGCGATGATGCAAAAATTTCGAATATTATTGATTATTGCCATTGAGGTACAAAATTAGGAAATCTCACATCTAAAAAAATAAATTATATCGCAATCTATTTATCCACTTTACTCGTTAGAGTCACATATGTAATTTCATTTTTTTCATGGTTATAGGCCAAAGAATTGTTATACTTGATACTGGCGTATACGTTGACAGAACAACATTATTCTATTGTTAGAAAAGTTGAGAAATATTGGGCATGCAGTATACTACTTCTTTCCAGTGCAGTTGTTGGTATTACATTTAAAGAAGAATCAAGTTCTGCTGGTCTTCTGGTTAATTCTTTTCCTGATAATTACAGGTAAGTTTGGTGATAACCTTGGTATTCCCTATTTGTTTCTTGATCCGGAATATCAAAACGAAGTGTCGTTTGCCAGTATGTTTATAATGGGGATTGCATTTGGTGTCTTTACCCTAACCTTTTACATCACCACCTACATATTAGATAGTCATAGATTCAACTTCCTGGGGACTATAAAACATCCTTTTGCTAAGTTCTGCCTTAACAACAGTCTTTTACCTCTTGCCTTCATCATCGTTTATATCAACAACCTGATACACTTCCAATATGAAAAAGGACTTGAGGATGCGAGTCAGATTTTTGTTCAAATCTGCGGTTTTTTAACTGGGTTCTCTTCACTGTTACTCATCATATTCACTTACTTCAGAAAAACTAACAAGGACCTTTTTAAGACTCTGGCTAAAAATGTTGATAGGAAGCTAAAAGATAAAAAGATCAATGTTGTACAGGTGATACAGAAAATTGACAATGCAAAAAGCAAAAGGAATTATCGCATCAAAGGATACCTGGACCTTCTTTGGCGATACAAGAAAGTAGACGATAACGCTACATACGACAAAGCTGTTTTGCTGAAAGTGTTTGATCAACACCATATCAATGCGGTCAGTGTAGAAATTCTGATATTCATATCGATTATTGTGATCGGGTTATTTCGGGACAACCCAGTATTTCAAATACCCGCAGCAGCCAGTGGCATGCTTTTATTCTCATTCTTCATCATGTTTACCGGGGCGTTTTCATATTGGTTAAGGGGCTGGGCAATCAGCGGAATGATATTGGTTGTGATGGTATATAACTATCTGGTAAAAAATGAGATCATTAATGCCAACTATGAAGCTTTCGGGCTCAACTATAACACCGAAACTGTTGATTATAGCCTTGAAATGATCAACAAACTCAATAGTGATGAGAATTATTTGAAGGATATAGATTCGACAAAAGCGATTCTCAACAAATGGAGGGCTAAGTTTCCCGAAGACCAACCTCCGAAAATGCTGTTCATCTGCACCAGTGGTGGAGGCCAACGAGCTGCTGTGTGGACTACAAAGACTCTCCAGCACATCGACAAAGAAATTGGAGGTGACCTTATGGACCGTACGATGTTGATCACCGGAGCATCGGGAGGACTGATCGGTGCCAGTTACTACAGGGAACTTTGGTACCGACACAAGCAAGGTAAAATTGATAGTCTCTATACTGAAGAACATATCGACAATATTTCCAAAGACATACTGAACCCCATGATTTTCTCACTGGTCGTCAGTGATATTTTCCTGCGATTCCAAAAACATAGCGTAGGAGAATATGAATACTATAAAGGGCGGGGCTATGCTTTTGAGCGACAGCTAAATCAAAACACCAATTATGTACTGGACCGCAAGGTATTGGATTACAGGGAGCCGGAGAGAAATTCTGACATCCCCATGCTCATTATGGCCCCAACGATTATCAATGACGCACGGAAGCTTTACATCTCACCTCAAAACATTTCATATATGAATCGACCTCCTCCGGGGCTACATAAGACCATGATTCAGAGAGATAAGGGGGTTGAATTCAATCGCCTATTTGAAAATCAGGATGCCGCTAATCTTGAATTCACAAGTGCCTTAAGAATGAGTGCTACCTTCCCATATGTGACACCAAACGTAGTGCTGCCTAGCGATCCTAAAATAGAAGTAATGGATGCCGGACTTTCAGATAATTTTGGAGTTGGTGATGCGGTGCGCTTCATTCAAACATTCAAAGATTGGATCAAGGAAAACACAAATGGAGCAATAATAATTACCATTCGCGACAGCGACAAGGACCCTTTTATCAAAAAGAATGTAAAACAGTCCATGTGGAACAAATTGGTAAATCCAGTTGGAAGTATTTATAGCAACTGGGATTATATGCAGGACTTCCACAATGACAATGCCCTTGAATACACATATTGGACGCTTAATGGTAAGCTTGATGTAGTCCCCTTTCAATACATTCCAAAACCTAAGGGTTGGACTGACTTCAATATGGCAAAAATCAATTATGAAAAATTCGAGGAAGAATTTAATAAAGAACGTGCTTCACTCAGCTGGCACCTCACAAATCTTGAAAAAGAAAGCATAAAACGTACTATATTAGAGAAGAATAATGTAGATGCGTTAAACCGATTAAAGCAGCTTCTCAGGCTTGAAACCCAAAACGAAATCACCAACCAGCCGGAGCAATAGATTTTTACTTCTATTTATTGCTACTATTCTTTTGGAAACCAGCTCTTATGGACGTGTCATAACCGGGCAGGTATTCAGGACAAACAGCAGTCTTTACTTACCATTTACTCACATCATTGTTGGTGATCATGAACAGGACCTGATAGCAGATGAGCAAGGCTATTTTCAGGTAGAGCTAAACAAAGAAAGCATTGACCTTACCTTCAGAGGGTTTATGCACAGGGCAAAAACAATTACCTTAGACTCGAGCACCAAAGACTCCATCAAAGTGTTTTTGAACCAGAACGAGTTATTCGTATTTCTCAGAAACACCAATGAACCTACAACGAGACTTATGCAGAGGGTGATTGACAATAGAAGTATCAATAACCCAAATTCTCATTGCCCCTATTCTTATTCCACTTATAGCAAGTTTTATCTAACCAGTGACAAAATCGAGATCACCAAAACCAAGGTTCAGAAAATTCTGAAGAAACTGAAGCTTGACCTTAAGGATTTTAAAGATGACCATCACTTGATTTTAACCGAATCCACAACAAAGCGAGACTATATGAATAAGGTCTGTGAGAATGAAGTAATCACCTCATCGAAAGTCTCCGGCATTGAGAAACCCTCGTTCCTCACGGTTGGATCTCAAATTCAGCCCTTCACCATCTATGATCCCTATATAAAAATGGCCGGAACAACCTATACGGGACCCATTACAAAACGTGCATTCAAACGATATGCCTTCCAGATTCTGGATACGATACCAGGAAAGACTGATACCACATTCGTTGTGAAGTTTAACTCCAAGATCAACAAACGATTTGAGGGACTTAAAGGACTTCTGTTTATAAACACTTACAAGTATGGTATTGAACGAATGATTCTGGAGCCAACCATTGATCGGTCATTAGGAACAAAATTGGTTAAAATCAATACATTGGTTCAAGATTCCATTTGGTTCCCGTCCCTTACCAAGACTATTATTTCGATTTTCAATATTGGGTCAGACAAACTCAATTTCATTGGCATTGCCGAAACTCATTTTAAGGACATCAGGTTTGATACAAGTTACAAGAGAAAACAATTTTCAGAAGTAGTATACCAGGTCGATGACTCGATCAAAATCAAAGATTCTACCTTCTGGCAAGGTACCCGGAGTGCTCCATTAACCAACATTGAAAAAGCAACCTATGAATTCTATGATACCGTTGGGACCTTAAGAAACTTCGATGGTATACTCCGATTGGTTGAGAATGCATACTTCCACCAAATACCTTACAAGTTTCTCACTATTGATACCCGGAGATTTATTGCCATTAACCAATATGAAGGCCTCCGACTTGGTCTTGGTTTACATACCAATGAAAAAGTAACGAAACACGCCTCCATTGGCGGTTTTGCTGGTTATGGATTCCGGGATAGGGCCTGGAAATACGGAGGAGAACTCACCTTATTTTTATCAGAAAACAAGGAATGGAATATCTACGGAAAGATTCAGAAAGAAGTACTCGAAGCGGGAAATGCGTTCTTCACTCATGATAAGTATCAATACTCCAGTGAAGGTGCACGCAAGTTTAAAGTTCGTTGGATGGACAAGGTTGATCAATTTGAAACAGGAATCAACTTCCGCCTTTTCGACTATGTTCGGTCTAATCTTTCAGTACTCAAAAGTCAAAATGAATCTGCCTTCTTTTATCGATTTAACGGTGAGTTACACCCTTCATATAATATTACAGAGTTGCGAGCAGGCTTCAAGTACACTTACGGTGAAAAATACCTTAAAGTGCGTGACAGAAAAATCAGTCTGGGTAGCCAATACCCACGACTTTGGGTGCAATATGGCCGGGGAACGCGCGATATGTTTTCCGGAGACCTGGAGTATAATAAGTACGATGTAAAGCTCGAGTACGAAAAAGTCTTCCTTGGATTGGGCACTATGAATTTACAGATTACTGCCGGAATGGTTGATAATGACATACCTTACTACCTGCTTTACAATGGGAAAGGAAGTAGAGAAGTTGGTGCTGTTGCTCATAACAGCTTTGAAACCATGAGTTACAATGAGTACCTCTCCAGTAAATACGTTTCACTATTTTACACACAACAGTTTGGTAAACTGAATTTCGTCCGATTTAAAAACTACACCCCTAGTATCGAATTCATCCAAGGCATCGGTTATGGCACACTGGACCACCCGGATAGTCACCTCGGAATTGACTATAAAACCATGGAAAAGGGATATTTTGAATCTGGAATTTCGATCAACCAACTAGTCATGTTCAAAACACTGTATATCAGATCAGGTTTTGGAGTAGCCTTCTTCTACCGGTATGGGCCGGATGCATCCACAAAATTCACCGACAACGCATTTATCAAGCTAGCGTTTAATTTTAAATTATAGCCAAAATCACTTTACCACGTATATAAGGATATGGAATCTCCCGAATTGTATCAACCAAAGCATCATATAAGAATAGTGACTGCTGCTTCGCTATTTGACGGTCATGATGCAGCTATCAACATCATGAGACGTATAATTCAGTCTACAGGTGTTGAAGTCATCCATTTGGGACACAACCGATCTGTTCAAGAAATTGTTGACTGTGCGATACAGGAAGATGTTCAAGGAATAGCAATCACTTCCTACCAGGGTGGTCATGTTGAGTTTTTCAAATATGCATATGATCTTCTGAAGGAAAGAGGTGCTAACATAAAACTTTTTGGCGGTGGTGGTGGAACAATTCTACCCAATGAAATAGAAGAGCTGCACAACTACGGAATCACAAGAATATACTCTCCGGACGATGGCCGGGAAATGGGATTATTGGGAATGATTAATGACCTGGTGTCTCAATGTGATTTTTCAACAACAGAAAACTTTGAATTTAGCACTGAGGTTCATGCGGATGACACTCAGCGACTAGCCAAATCAATTACTTATGTAGAAAACGAAGATGTTGCTGTTGCCGAACCAAAAGGCAAAAACACACCGATATTCGGAATTACAGGAACCGGTGGGGCAGGCAAGTCTTCTCTACTAGATGAATTGATAAGACGATTCTCTTTATTCACCGAACTTAAAATCGCAATTGTTTCCATTGACCCCACAAGAAAGAAAAGTGGCGGAGCACTGCTTGGTGACCGTATACGCATGAACTCTTTAAAGAGTGAAAAAATATACATGCGGTCAATGGCGACACGACAAGCTCATTTATCGACAAGTGCCAGAATTAAGGATGTAATTAACTTATATCGGCATGCTAACTTTGATTTGATTATCGTAGAGACATCCGGTATCGGTCAATCAGACACTGAAATAACGGAATTAAGTGACATTTCGATGTATGTAATGACCAGCGAATACGGTGCTGCTACGCAGCTCGAGAAAATCGATATGCTCGACTATGCAGATATTATCGCGATTAATAAGTTTGACAAGTCCGGGTCAGAAGATGCATTGAGGGATGTCCGAAAGCAATATAAACGAAACCGTAATTTATGGGATGCAAATGATGAAGAGCTACCGGTATTTGGAACTATTGCCGCGCAGTTCAATGAAACCGGAGTTAATAAGCTATTTGAGTACTTAATTTTCAAACTGCATAAGCTAAATCAAAACCTCCCATCAGAAATTGAACAGCAAATTTCACTTACCAAAAGCGTAATTATTCCATCCGATCGATCCAAGTATCTTGCTGAAATTGCTGACTACAACCGTCAATATTTGAAACATGTTAGGGAACAATCAGAGATAGGCTCAAAGCTTTTTCAACTTGACGGTACAATAAAGCAGCTGGAAGGTCGTGAGGGCAAAGAAGAGATCATTGGCCTTTTAAAAGAAGAGTATCAAACCCTGGAAAAGCAACTGGCTCCAGAAGCAAAGCAAGTCATTGAAAAATGGCCAAATCTGAGAAAGAAGTTTAAAGAAGAAATATATACCTACAGGGTAAGAGGAAAGGAAATTAAGAGCAATCTATTTTTCCATTCACTATCTGGAACCAAAATACCTAAGATCGCGATCCCAGACTTTAGTGACTGGGGTGATCTCATCAAGTGGAGATTTACTGAAAATTTCCCTGGTCGTTTTCCTTTTGCCAGCGGAGTCTTTCCTTTAAAACGTGAAAGTGAAGACCCCACTCGTATGTTTGCAGGAGAAGGCGGACCTGAAAGAACAAATAAAAGGTTTCATTACCTGGCTAAAACATCCTCAGCTAATCGCCTTTCAACCGCATTTGACTCGGTGACCTTATACGGGGAAGACCCCGGCCACAGGCCTGATATATACGGAAAAGTGGGTAACTCCGGAGTGAGCGTAGCGACATTGGATGATGCCAAGAAACTTTACTCAGGTTTTGACCTCACTGACCCGGCTACATCCGTCTCCATGACTATAAACGGACCAGCCCCTATCCTGCTCTCCTTTTTCCTGAATACTGCTATAGATCAGCAATGCGAAAAATACATTCGTGAGAGTGGAAAGGAAGAAGAAGTCAAAAAGAAAATTGCTACCCTAATAGCCAATGGAAAGCAACCCGAATACTATGGCAGCATTCCTTCCAACCACAATGGACTCGGGCTTATGTTATTGGGTGTTAGCGGTGATCAGGTGGTCGACAAGGAAGTCTATCAAAAGATAAAGGCTGATACAATCACTAAGGTACGAGGTACCGTTCAGGCAGACATTCTGAAGGAGGACCAGGCTCAAAACACCTGTATCTTCAGCACTGAGTTTGCCCTAAAAATGATGGGGGATATACAGCAGTACTTTATTGATAATAATGTCAGAAACTTCTATTCTGTTTCTATTAGTGGATATCATATTGCTGAAGCCGGAGCAAATCCCATCACCCAGCTGGCTTTTACCTTGGCCAACGGGTTTACCTATATCGAGTATTATTTATCAAGGGGCATGAACATTAATGACTTTGCTCCTAACCTATCCTTTTTCTTTTCTAATGGTCTTGATCCGGAGTACGCAGTTATCGGACGTGTAGCCAGAAAAATATGGGCAAAGGCACTGAAACATAGATATGGAGCGGATGAACGCTCTCAAAAGTTGAAGTATCACATTCAAACTTCAGGGCGTTCGCTACATGCACAAGAAATTGCTTTCAATGACATACGCACAACACTTCAAGCCCTATACGCCATATATGACAATACGAATTCATTGCATACCAATGCCTATGATGAGGCCATAACAACTCCTACGGAGGAATCGGTGAGGCGGGCAGTCGCTATTCAGCACATAATAAACAAAGAGCTTGGGATGGCCCAAAATCAAAACCCTTTACAGGGAGCGTTTATCATCCATGAATTAACCCAACTTGTGGAGGAAGCTGTGATGGCGGAGTTTATTCGAATTTCAGAACGAGGAGGAGTCTTGGGGGCAATGGAGCGTATGTATCAAAGGTCTAAAATTCAGGAAGAGTCAATGCACTATGAAAGCAAAAAACACTCCGGTGAACTGCCTATTGTGGGTGTTAATACTTTTTTGAGTACAGAAGGTTCTCCAACTATTATACCCCAGGAAGTGATACGTTCAACCGATGAAGAAAAGCAGAATCAAATCAAATCAGTAGAAAACTTCAAAGCCATCCACCAAACGGATGCTGAATTAGCCCTTCAAAATCTAACACAAACAGCTCTCAAGGGTAGTAATATTTTTGAAGAATTGATGGAGGCCGGTAAAGTTTGTACTCTCGGACAAATCACCAAGACCTTATTTGAGGTTGGGGGTGAGTATAGGAGGAATATGTAGATGAAGATGTAAGATTTAAGATTTAAGAAATAAGAATTAAGATGTAAGACTTATGATTTCTTAAATCTTACATCTTGAGTCTTAGTATTATTTGACAAACTTAAACCTGCTTATCGCTCCATGATCATCGCTGATCAGGATATAGTAGGTTCCGGCTGGAAAATTGCCAACTTCTATGGCATGGCTCTGCTCCGAAAAAGTTCCTTCAGCGACTTTTGTCCCGGACATATTCAGAATAATGAATTTGCCTCCAAAATCTGATTGAGTATTAACTTGTTCGATATTCAAAATATCAGCAGTCATGGAAGGGTAAACCTGAAAATAGTCCCCACCCTGCTCTACCTCAATACTTGTCGTAATGGTATTGTCAAAATCAGATATTACAATATTGTCAATACCAACAGCATCCCCACCTCCCATCATAAACTCAAAGTAAACGCTATCCTGCAGCATAGACGGATCAAGTTCATAACTAAACGAAGTCCAGCTGTTTGTTGCACTAAAGTTGGAAAACGAAATTACCTCAGTCATCCCATCAGCATGGACCGTGACACTTAGATTATCTCCTCCCCAACCAATTCCGGTGTTCACAAAGTAATCACAATTGAAGTAAGCCGTAGTCAATCCCGAAAGGTCCATCGTATCAGTCTGTACTGTAGTATTGGAAAAACCACCACAGGTATACTCCGGGTTGTAAGCCATAAATTCAGTTGAATTCTCGGCACTCATAAAATCTACATTTGTCGAGTTAAAGTCATTGGCGACTCCACGACCAGCGACTCCACAAGTAGATTGATCCTCCTCCAGAGGTTGTATTCCTACGTAGTTTACAAACATATCAGTGGCTACTGATTCAAAATCTTGTGAAAAAATAGTTGTTTGGGCAAAAAGACTGCCTGAGCCTAAAAAAAGGGCTAACATTGGAATTGCGTATTT
This sequence comes from Cytophagales bacterium, assembly GCA_965267335.1. Classification (GTDB taxonomy): domain Bacteria; phylum Bacteroidota; class Bacteroidia; order Cytophagales; family JAAEPT01. The sequence goes on from OZ253953.1 coordinate 3,167,933, forward strand.
TGTTCTCATAGTTCCATCTTTTATTTCACTAGTAGAACAGGTTAAGAGAAGCAACCCCTACCTGGAAAAATACAAGACTTAAGATAGAAGACTTAAGACTTAAGACTTAAGATTTAAGATTTAAGATTTAGATTTCTTCCGTCTTCTATCTTAAGTCTTAAGTCTCAAATTACATTTTAAACACCCTCACCGGCCTTACCCAATAAAAATAGAACTTCTTAAAGTTACTCTGACCAAACATTTCATGTTCTCGTCCACCATCTTTAAAATATTCTATTGCAGCGAAGGTCTTATTGACTTCAGTAGAACTCCAAAAGTCTTTGTTTCCAAACTTAACCTTACCGGTATAAGATAGTTTCATGTAAGCTTCATGTAGTTCGTCCTTTGAGGGCAGAAACCAATCGTCATAGCCGCCTCCTTTGTAATCCAGACATAGCTCTGCCGCTGGAAGCATCCATATTTTATTATCGACATCATAGAGTTTACATCCTGCTTCCTTGATCTTGATTGAGTTTCTCATTCCCGAACCAATGGCTCTCTCATTGGCTCCTATTAACGTATCACGACAATTCCAGGCAATCTGGGTCTTATTTTTATCATAGGGGTATGACAAATCTTTTGGTCCGATCACCATTCCTGCGGTATCATTGGGAAAGAAATAAAAGATATGACCTCCCTGATATTTGAGCCCGTACAGGTCATCCCTTTTTGCTCCCGCAGTAATCAATTGTTTCGGAGTTTCACCATTGTTTAATCGCGTTTGTAAGGTTTTAACATCCAAACTGTCACTGGCCTTAGAAACAACACCGACACAAACTAATACCAGGATGAGGAGGAACTTTTTCATTATTGTAATAATTACTGAGGTGAATTGAACTCTCTAAAATAATACTTTTTGTAAAAGTTCAACTCAATAATTATGCCGCTCCGCTAACAAAGCACTCAATGAACCAATTTAGTCCTAAGGTGTACCAAGGTTAAAACCGAATGATATGCTTCTACCAAGGATTCTACTGCTGACCATTATCAGCACCCCTGTATTTTCTCAAAAAACCAATATCTGCAAGCCCAAGCTCTCCGTTTACTTTCCTTACAATTCCTCCGAGATCCAAAGCGAGAGTATTGCCGACTTGGATAAGTTGGTCAAGCGGCTAGGTACTCAGAAGGAATATATCATACAACTTATCAGCAATACGGACAGCATTGGATCAGTCAACTATAATCACCGATTAGGGAAGCGAAGAGGAAGTACTGTGAAAAAGTTTTTTGAGTCTTCAGGTATCAAAACCTACTCTATCGACATTATCAATAAGGGAGAAACCGCTCCAAAGTACGATAATTCAAATGATGACAACCGACAAAAGAACAGGCGTACTGATATTGTTATTTTCCCGGTCGACCGTAATAGCATCACTCTTAAGGGAGACAGAGGTACAGAAGTAACGATCAGCAAGGACTACTTCAGTCCATGTTCGATTTGTGAAGCCCAGCCCCAGCTACAGGAAATACTCAACGGAGCGCAGGCAGCCCAAGCAGGCATTCCATTGACAACAACCGATGGAATGGAATTAATTACCGGAGGTATGGCCAAACTCGAGCATAATTGTCCGAAACCACTAAAAGACACTTGTTTACCCGCTACAATTAAATTCCCTATTGATACCAGCGTAACAGCTGACAGTACGATGGGTATGTGGGAATCTGTTTCGACACCTCAAGGAATGCGTTGGGTTCGCATCCCCAATGGAATATGCACTCCGTCTGATGAAATGCTGGTTACCAATGTGGATTGCTTTAACAAATACATCCGTTCGATCCCAAAATACAATTGCGATGTTCCCAAGTGCACTTCCTTAATTTTAACACCTCAACTTAACAGGGCTGAGTTTCTAGGGCTTTATGATGAGAAGCAACAAATTGAATCAGACTCCACGCCTATTTCAACTATAGGAGAATGTCCCGGTGATCAGTTTAAGATTATTGACATAGGAATAAAAGACGGCAAAATATTCACTTACATTGGCCCGTTTACCCCATACAAAACAGGTGACCGTGAATTCACAATCCCTTTATCTGCATACTCCATTTCGTACAAAAGCAGAATAGTTCTTCCTAATTTATTCAGGGAAAAAGAACACACTCCATTTATTGAATCGGAACGGAGCTTACATCAATACAGTGCTGATGAATTAATGAACGGAATTAACTCCAGCCAGGTGCCTACAGGCATGATCAACGATGAGGGCTATGATACCAACGGCATTAAGTACACTATCCGAAGAAACCTGAGCCTTTTCGAAAAACCTGAATGCCCGGAACCTTATACCAATTGTTTTCTTGTTCCTATTGGAGCGTATAACAAAACACTATTTTGCTATGACTCGCTCCACATCATAAAAGCACCTAAAAAGTTCGTCAAGAATACGCAACTACTGATCACACCAATAGACAGTAGTCTGGCTACCGAAGCGTACAAAGGAAAAAAGAACAAGTACCAGTTTCATCTTCCCAAGCATCCGATGGAATACTTGTTGACCATCAAAAAACCTGGATACAAGGAATCAATTACCATTACACCTGACTCCAAGGTGATTCGGAAGAAATACAAAAAGAGGAAGGGGTACTATAAATTGAAGATTAGGAAGGGAAGATTGAAAAAGGAATTGAGACGATAAAAAGGCGAGAGTCAGAAGTGGGAACGTGTCCGATCCGGAGTACATTAACGCTAACGCCATCAGCTTCGACTCAAGAAATTTTATTGATTAAACCCGATAGATGAATTTAATACGGTTTAACATATTATTACTCACATTACTATCATGCAAAATCAATAACGGGACAAAGGTTGAGGGTGCTTCAGAAAGCAGAATTATTAACTATGACTCATTATTTGTTGTTGACTCGTCAAATTTATATTCGCCAGTCGAACATATAGTGGACAAAACTAAAATTGTTGTATATGCTAAACCGAAGATAGAATTGTTTTTTCCAAAAAATGAAACCGTTGATTTAGTAGATTCGATACAACAGCATGGTTTAGGTTCAGGCTATGAAGTCATGGGGGCTTTATTTGAGAGAAAAATGTTTAAGGACTTTGAAAGAGCAAATATTTCCGAAATAGAACTAATAAAAACAGTAAACTTAATTTCACTAATTCAAAAATTAAACTTTCAAATTGTAATAGAAGATTCTCTGTGCCCGAATTGCAAATTAGAGGTTTCCAGTTACTTCGATGGGGTAACAGGAGGAGAAATGTTGAAAATTTTGTTTGGAGCTGAAGACACTTTATTGATTTCAGTACAGGAAGAGATAATTAAATAGGCTCCCCTCGCTAGCGCGCGTTTAGTACAACGTAACGCGTGCGATTATTTTGTTCAAGTTTCCTACATTTGACCCATGTCTGAAAAGTACAAGTTTCATGATCCCGAAGGGATCTATTTTGTCACGTGTACGGTGGTTCATTGGATTGATTTATTTACCCGTCCGGAGCTAAAACATATCGTGGTTGATTCATTGCAGTTCTGTCAAGCACATAAAGGTTTGGTTATTCATGCTTGGTGTGTAATGCCTAGTCACGTGCATCTGATAATAAGCACAAAAGGTGAGCGGCTTGAAGCAATAATGAGAGATTTGAAAAAACATATTTCCAAGGAAATTATTAAAACAATCGAAAACATTAACGAGAGTAGAAGAGAGTGGCTCTTACGAGCTTTTTCGAAGGCAGCTACGAAATTAAAAAGAGTCTCAAAATATAAAGTATGGAAAGACGGTAATCAGCCAAAACTACTCGAAACAAATCATTTTCTGCAACAGAAACTGGATTACATTCATATGAATCCGGTAATGGCAGAAATTGTTGATGAACCTGAATATTATCGGTATAGTTCTGCTAGAGATTATTGTGGAACAGTAGGGTTGTTAAAAGTGGATTTTATTGAATAAATATGCTGGCTTGTCGATGTTAACCGCACGCGTTACGTTGCACTAAACGCGCGCTAGCGGGATTGTTAAAAGTGGATTTTATTGAATAAATAATACTGGCTTGTCGATGTAACCGCACGCGTTACGTTGCACTAAACGCGCGCTAGCGGGGTTCTGTGACTTATATTCACAGGCATCACTTGATGAGTTAAAGGAAATTGGAGCTTATTTATATCATGGTTTTCCAAAGACTTATCAAACTAGATGATGGATTCATTGTAACTAATATTTTAAATGACCTTATCATATGTTTGCTCTTTGGATGTTCAAGCACCCCCCAGAAGGAGTATTTTTTCCATACCTGTTCTGTATCCCTATTATCGTTATATTACGTCCAACCCGATGACAACAGTTTTACAAAATGTTACTTGATAATAAATTTTTCCCCTTAACGATGCGATTCGCACTTATAAAAGCATCCGCTAAGGATATAACAAATAAATTCATCCAATGGCAAGAGCCTTTGGTTGCCATTAATGATAATCGGCTGGAGAAGGATACTTATCAATTTTCTCTACAAGAGGGTTTGCAAAAACTAGCCCCATTAACTGACGTAGAGACACTCAGATATCTTTTCTTTTCAACGGTAACTGATTGGACCGCAATGTTTAGCAACAAGTTACTAGGTCTCGATCAAGGTGCTCCAAAAGTATTGTGTAGACTATTACAGACTGATTTGGTAATCATCCATTTTAACTTTAAAACAAGTGAAACGATGTTCAGCCTTTATAGCCATACTTCAGGGAAATTTACTTTAGTGCGTTCTGTTTGTTTAATTAAAGGATCATCTTGGACCTTCACTCAGCAAGGCACTCCGCTTGAATTCGAGCCCGAATTACCAAATAAAATTGTTGAAATTAAGAAAAAAATTAACCTTAGCTACTTGAAACTATTTTTTGATAATATGGGAATATGCCCATTTCAAATAGATTTTTACGACTCAAACAAGTACTCTTTTCTAGTTTCAAAACAAGGACCCAAGCTCGACAATATTAGAGAACACACTGTTGAAGAAGCAAATTCTTTACTTTCGCCAAAATAGATCCCTCCGCTCGCGACCCAACTGGTCCCACACTGTAAAGTTATTTGTAAATTCGGGAAAACAATCGTCAACATAGATATGAATTTACTAGAGACAGATGGCGAAGTCACCCTCTATACAGCTTTAAAGTGGTGGGAATCAAAAAGGTTAGCATTTAATCTTATTGTTGGATTTATCGGAATATTGGCTCTATCTATTTTCGCTACTCATTTCACTTCAGCTGATGTTACAGCAATCACTATATATGGAATCGTTGCCAACATCTTTTACTCTACTGGCTTTCTTTTAGAAGCATTTGATTTACACTACTTTAAAAATAGGCTCCAACTTCAAAAACTAAGATACCCGTTTCTTTTAATTGGAACTCTTTTAAGCTCAGCACTGACAGCTGCTCTTTGCGCTCAATATTACGTTCCAATATTATGGAATTGAATCTATACCTTTTAATTCCCAAAATTATTCCCGTTATTTGAAGGAATGTATAAAAACAACACCATCGTCACTTTAGCAGTAGTCGCAGTCGCGGATCGATTGTCGGAGTGATAATGGTATTGTTTAGAATTAAAAGAAAAGCCGTTTTCACTCCGAGAACGGCTTTTTTGTTTATATGAAATTATTTATCGCCATAGCAACTGTCACAGTCGCGGTCCATGATACAGGCCCGGAGGGATAGCGCTATGTCTTATGTCAAACTTATTAAGAGCCTTTCTCTCCGGGGAAAGGCTCTTTTTTTATGTAAAAAATCATGAAAACAATTCTTCAAACCAACATCGAAGCGCAATTCACTGAGCGCTCACAAAGCATACCAACATCCTTTATAAGGGAGATTTTGGCTGTAACCCAACGTCCTGAGGTAATATCATTTGCTGGTGGTTTACCCAACGCCAAGCTCTTCCCTTCTCAGGAACTCAAGGCATCCGCTTCCCGTGTACTACAAAAGCATGGAATGGAATCTTTGCAATACGCCATGACACAGGGAGATCAGAAACTCAGAGAGTGGATAGCCAATCGCTACAAAAGCCATTATGGTCTCGACTGTACGGCTGAGCAAATACTAATCACCAACGGAGCCCAACAAGGCCTTGACCTCTTGGCAAGGTTGTTTATTTCTCCGGGTGATCAGGTTCTGATGGAAAGCCCAGGTTACCTGGGTGCTATACAAAGCTTCTCGGCTTATGATTGTGACTTTATTCCGTTACCAATGGAAAAAGACGGTCCTAACATGGAGGACTTTGAAAGCCTAATCAATTACAATCAAATCAAGCTTTATTACTCTGTTCCTAACTTTCAAAACCCTTCCGGGATTAGTTACTCTGCCAGTAAACGTCACCAGATAGCCAATCAATTACTTGGTAAGGACATATTACTAATTGAAGACGATCCCTATCACGAACTCTACTTCGATGAATCCCCTCCTCCACCCATCAAGACTTATTTGGGCAAACAATCGATACTAGTTGGTTCATTCTCCAAGATCATATCGCCTGGCCTTAGAATAGGTTGGATACTCGCTGATGAACTCATCATAAAACAACTCAACAAGTTGAAACAAGCCAGCGACCTTCATACATCGTCCTTCAACCAAATGATGATTACCGACTTTCTGGAAAACAATGACTTGGATGCACATTTACAGACATGTAGACAGTTCTACGCTAGACAAAGGGATGCTATGCTAGGCCAACTTAAAGCCACATTACCTCCTGAAATACGATTTACTGAGCCTAGTGGAGGTATGTTTATGTGGCTACAGCTTCCTGAGCGGCTTAATGCAAGGGAACTGCTGGAAGCTACGATAAAAGAAAACCTGGTTTTCGTACCCGGAGACACTTTTTTTACCAATGGGCAAGGAACAAATATGTTGAGGTTAAACTATTCCAATGGCACAAAAGCTCAGCTAATTGAAGGAGTAGCAATACTCGCGAAACATATCAAGAAAATGATAGAAGCCGGTTAATAAGAAAATTTAACTAACTTGGGTGACAATTATTTTTTAGCGGAATATACCACCAGACGTTTGAAAGATCAGAAGGTAATAGAACAATTGCGCAAGGGAAATACAGCTGTTTTCAAAGAGCTTTATAACCATTATCCTATGATCAGGAATATGGTTATCAAAAACAGTGGTACGGATGAAGACGCAAAAGACCTTTTCCAAAATGCATTGATTGTATTTTACAAAAAGGCTATTAGTCCTGACTTTGTGCTGACAGCAAAGATTAGTAGTTATTTATATGCTGTCTGTGATAACAACTGGAAAAAAAAGCTGACAAGAGATAAAAGTCGCCATCACGGTAATTTGGATAACATCAATGAATCATCTCACTCCACCGAAATGGAGATAGACGTTGATCATCATCCGAAACCTTCGATAAAGGAAACCGTTGACCAACTATTAGAAGAAATCGGAGAGCCTTGTAAAAGCATCTTGATCATGCACGAGTATAAAAAATTAAGCATGAAAGAAATAACCAAAGCACTTGGCTACGCTAACGATCACACGACTCGCCAACAAAAATACAAGTGTATTCAAAAGCTAAAAAAGCTAATACCAAATGAGGTTAAGCAGGCTTTCATAGGAGCATGACTGATGAGATAAATAACATAGCGCAAATAGAAGAATACCTTAAAGGTAACCTGACCGGCAAAACACTTTCCGACTTTGAGGCAAGGATTGCGTCTGACCCAGAGCTAGCTAAGGAAGTGGAACTGCAGCGTGAGATTTATTCCGGCATTGAAAGGCTTGGGGACAAAGAACTAGCAGATGAACTAAACAAAATACACGCTAGTAAAACGAGTAACAACCCATTTGGCATCACACAAAGGCAGAAAAAACTATTCTTCTATGCCTTAGGGGGGCTTATACTCATTTTCGTTGGGTGGCACACCTTCACAAATATGAGTGTAGAAGAGCATGAACAAGAAATCACCAAGGTTGTTCTACCTACAGAGACTTCAGACCAGAAAGAAGAGTTCACAACAGACACCACAGAGAGCGTGGAGTTAATAAATATGACCGATAGTTTGGAGGAGCAACCAGAACGAATCAACCCTGAAACGAACACAACAATAGAAATCACAAAGTTCACCAACCCAATCGTACTTGGTAAAACTTTTGACAAAATAGAGTATATATTCAGCTATGGTGAGCTCAAACTATTTGGAGCTGATAATCTGGACCTGAACAAGCTTGAAATCATTCGGCACAAAAATCAGATACTACTCTTCGACCAAAAGCAATTTTACCCGCTCGAAGAAAAGCACAAAAGAGATGCACTCATTGCAGACCCTGCAATCCGAATTTTTGAAACTTTCAAAACACCAGGAAAAAACAGTCCTAAAATGAAAATCATAAAGACCAACCTTGAGTTGAAGGAAGAATTAGAGTTTACTTCAATTCGAGTCATTAAAAAGCAAGGGTTGACGGGCAAGAAGTACAGATATACGGGAGTGACAATAGAGGTTACGGAGCAGCTCTATGAACTATTTGGCAATAAGTTTGAACTGATACACGTTGAAGAATTAAATCAGGACTTTTTCAAAACCAAAGAAGGTCTATTCCACCTTGAGAAAGACACAAAGGACTTTGTTGAAGTCATTAAAGTCCACGACCCCAAGGTTCAAAAGGTTTTCAAATCAGAAGAGAAATTGGTCCCTCTCAAATCAGAAACCATAGAAGGAGGATATGGTCATGGGCGTCACCCAGGAAACTAGATTATGCAATTAACAAAACCGCTACAAGTAAGTCTTTTCTTTCTCATCTTAAATCTGTTTGCCTTCATCCCATCAAGGGCGCAATCTTTCAAAAAAGAGGTTAGTCAGATTTGGATATTAAGACCTGAAGCTGTTCAATGTACAAATGAATGTTGTACTACTTTCACAGTTCCTGATGATACTCTAAGGTTTGAAAACAGCAAAGCTTACGCAGGAGAACTGCCAAATCCTTTATTTCAATGGCACATGAAAAAAGGTAAAAAGCTAATTCAATCCTACTTCAACACAAAGTGCACCATGGAGCCTATAGAGAAAAAGCTACGCTGGAAGCTCAACAACAGGATCAAAACTATAAAAGTTGGCCCCGATAAAAAGCATATGAAAGAGTATATTATCGACTATTTTGATAATATTGAGTTACGATTGGTAGCCATGGAGCCATTATGAAAAAAATTCTTTACACAGCAATTGCCATCTTTCTTACTTCCAATGTTACAAAAGCACAAACTGACTGGAGCGTCATTGGAGGATTGAGTTACACAGAAGCCCTGGGTTTTTCACTGGGCGGACAAGCTACCTTTCATCCCTATATGGGCTCTAGAAAGCTGGAAACACTCTATTTTGAACTGGACAAAACCAGCAATGGTTGGGGAATCGTACCCAAAGGAGGATTGGCTTTTTGCCCTCACCTTGGACTGGGTAAAGGCCCTAAAAGCAAGAACAAATGGTACGGCACCAACCCAAAGCACTACCTGGAGCTAAGTATTGCCCCGGCCTTCTATTTCCAAGATGGCATGGGAATATACGCCCGCCCGGAAATCGGATATTTACTATCGACTCCCTTTGAAAAATTTAAGATTCGTGCAGCCTATGGCAGGGAATTTGAGATAAAGAAAAGAGAAAATTTCGAAAGCAGTAAAGGAATATTTAGTGTGAAGTTCATTTACGTCCTGGCTTTCACTGGTATGAATATATAGTCATACCAATTCGGTTAGTCGATATGGCCTCATTTTTCTATATTTACTGTAATGTGTTTCAACCTAAAATATCTCTTAACCTTACTAATTACTTTCCAGTGCACATTACTGTCCGCGCAGCAGATCATAAAGTCCAAAGGCGGTGATGAAATCAAGGGTCAAGTACTCGGTGTATTGCATGGAAAACTGAATTATGTACCAAGTGATGACCCTGAATTCAACACCAAAACACTGGAAATACCCAATAAAGGCATTGAAGTTAAAACAGAAAAGGGTGAGATAAAGTACTTTAAGTACCGTCCTCAGCACTATATTTCCTTAAGCACAGGCCCCGCTGTTGCTACTCGAGACTTTGGCAAGATGGAAATTGATAATGTATATTCCGGTTTTGCAGATGAAGGTGTCGCAACGAAGCTCGAAGCCGGGTTTTACTTCTTTAGGAATTTTGGACTTGGGCTGCACCTGTCCAACCATCACTTTGAACCAAGAATGGATGAGGCCAGTGCCTATTATAATGATAATGGTGGAGGCTTTGTGTATTCGGAAGGAGATTGGAACTACAACATCATACTTGTCGGTCCGCTATACTCTGCACGAATCAGTGACAAGTTTAGCTTTCAAGCTCATTACTTTATTTTGGGTGGCGGTGATATTACAAAACCGGCCTGGGGATATGAACATGATCCTCAGGTTGGCAACACTGTAATTTATCGTTCAGGAACCGACTTCACAAGTATCGATGGCCTTTACGACATTGGAATAGCCTTCAGTTATCAATTATCAAAACGCTTCCAGCTTAAACTAAGCTTTGATTCGTTTAGAAGCAGAACCAGTTTTAGGTATCAAGTGACAAGAACAAACGGAAATGGGGACCTGGAAACCTCGTCACATCATTCAACCTATTATGTTTCAGACTTTTCAACTAGCATAGGAATTGGTTATACATTCCTAAGAAAGGAGTACAAGAAATTATGAAAAGCTATATAATCTTACTTGTGACAATCGCTATTGGCTTCTCCTCATGTATTAGAGAAGAAGAGCCGGAACCTTCACCTCAGGGACAGATTGTCACCCAAAGAGTAGACAAAAACAACAATAATCAACTGGTTATGGAAGGTGCTCTAGTTGCCTTCGGACCAATCCCTGTTGAAAAATATGGATTTGTATGGACTGTTTCTACCGTAAGCGTAGCGGACCCAATCAACGTAGATCTCAGTGCTGGTACCGGAGGTTCTTTTGAAGTTGTAGACTATGGTGCCACTGACAAAGGAGTTAAATTTTCACATACTATAGCTTCCCCCTCTAACGGCAGCACCTATAGAGTAAGGGCTTTCACTAAAATTGAGGAGGATGATACACCGAAGTTTGGAAACCTGATCATATTTACTCCCTAATTAGTTGGCTCATTAATTGTATAGAAAACTCTGGTGAAAACTATCAAACATATCGTAATACTATTCCTCTTCTTCTCACAAGGAATCTTGTTTGCCCAAACCTGGGAAGAAAATTACGAGTTGGCCAAGTCGAGTTATATCAATAAAGACTTTGGAAAGGCCGCTAAGCAACTTAGCGATATCTTAAATCAGAATAGCAACCTTGACACCGAAACGACAGCGGAAATCGCTAACCTCCAAGCCGTATGTCTCCTACAAAACGGAAAGCCACAAGAAGCAGTCAATACTTTCTTGAGTACAATAGCGAATCTGGAAAGTCAATCAGGAAGAGCTCCATCTGAAAATTACTACACCGCCACCTCCCAGCTTGGCACCATATTGTACAAAGCAAATCAGGGCAAGAATGCCATTCAATATCTCAACAAAGCGATAGCGGAAGCAGATAAACTCAAAAAAGAAAATAATGATGAACTAATCACCCTACAACAACTCATTGCCACTATATACAAAGACGGAAAAGAAATCACTAAAGCTGATTCGGTCTATAAAAAAGTACTTTCACTAAAATCATCTCTGCATGGCAGTACTTCGGAAGAGCTTCGAAAAACCGTTATCACAGTGGCAAAAATGCACGATGATAATCAGAATTATGATCAGGCTATTTCATATTACCTACAGGCCTCTGAGATCACAGCTGAATCGAAAGGACAGAAGTCGAATGAGTATGCTACCATCAATCACAAACTAGCGGAATTATATACTATAAAGGGAGACCTGGAGGGTGCCGAGTCCATTCATCAAAAGAACATCAGGATTTTCAAAAAAGAATATGGTGAAAAAAGCCCCCAGTACTTATCTGCTTACATCAGTCTTGCTGACCTGTATATGAACACCGGCCGGTATAACAAAGCGGAGCATACCTACGAAGATGCGAGAGCCTTGCTCAAAGAACTGATAGGAGAACAAAACGAAGAATACGCAAGACTATTAAATCAAATCGGATTGCTCAAGACAGAGACAGGAGATTATCAGCAAGCTGTACAATTCTTTTCTCATTCATTAGGCATCACGGCTAATAAACTAGGTCAAAACCACCCTGAATATGCCACAACACTACATAATTTGGCTATTGCCTACCAGAATATGGAGGAGCTTTCTGATGCAGAGAGAACGTACAAAACAGCCTTGCAAATCAGAGAAAAGACCAGTGGCAAAAATTCGGCCCCTTATGCCGAGTCTGCTAACAGCCTTGCGGTCTTTTATATCAAAATGGGCCGTTACACCGAAGCACTCACCTATCTCAAAGAAGCTCATGAGATCGTTAAAGAGCTTTATGGAACCAGCCACATTCGCTACGCATCCTCCCTCACCAATCTTGCTCACCTATTCGAGCTGAACCAGGAGCATGACAAAGCAATGGAATTCTATACAGGGGCCCTAACCATTTTTGACCAGGTCCTCGGTACCGACCACCCAATGTACGGTGACGCCTTGAACAACCTTGCCAAACTCCATATGAAGGAACGAAGGTATGCTGAAGCGGAAGACCTCTTCAAAAAATATAAGAGCATCACTAAGAAGAAATACGGCAACGGGCATATTAAGTACTCAATCGCCCTTACAAACCTCGCCCGACTTCATGAAAAACAAGAAGACTATAAAAAAGCGATTAAGTTATATGAAGAAGTTCGTGACATAGCTCTAGAAGTATCAGGAAACAAATCACTCCACTATAATGAGGCGATCAGTAATCTGGCCAGAGTGGAAACGGCCAACAACAATATTGAAACAGCCAAAAAATACTGGCTGGAAGCCAACCAAAACTACTTTCACCAGATAACCTCTTACTTTCCGTCTATGAGTGAGAAAGAACAAGCTCGCTTTTATAGTAAGATAAGATATCACTTTACAGAGTTCAATATGTTTGCTAGTGACTATCATAAACAGTCGCCCGACTTGCTCATACACCTATTTGAAAATCAGATCAAAACAAAATCCATGCTCTTCAGGTCTACTTCAAAGCTCATCTCCAACATAAGAAACAGCAGCGATGAAAAGACTAAAAAGCTCTTTTCACAGTGGCAGTCACAAAAAGAGCTTCTTACGAAGTATTACACTGACCCTTCAATTAATGTTAGTAAGTCAAAAAAAGACAGCCTGGAAACATCGGTAAATGAAACCGAAAAGCTGCTATCTGCCCTATCAAAAGAATTTAAATCATTCAATGATGATAAACCAGCCAACTTTTCATCCATTAAGTCAAGCCTAAAAAATGATGAAGCACTTGTAGAAATTGTACGAGTAGAAAAGTTTGAATTCACCAAAGGCGGTACTAGAGACACCAATAATGTTTATTATTTGGCACTCATCATTTCACCATCCGCCTCAAAACCTGCATATGTATTTATTAATAACGGCAAAGACCTGGAAACCTTCAAGATGAAGTATTACAGAAATGCTACGAAGCATAAAGTAGAAGACAGAAAGTCATATGCCATGTACTGGGAGCGAATCAAAGAAAAACTCCCGGATAACACAAAAACAGTTTATTTATGTCCGGATGGAGTCTATAACCAAATCAACTTGTCATCAATTCACAATCCTGCTACGAGACAATATATTTTAGATGAAATCAACATTCGGTATATCACTAATTCAAGAGAGTTAATAGAAAACCGTTCATCAGCAAAAAGCAAGAGCATTAGTTTATTTGGCAACCCGGACTATGATAGCTTGAACAAGTTTTTCCAAAAACACAGGAATGCCCAGCACCCTTCGCTGAGCAACCTTCCGGGAACAAAAAAAGAAATCGATCAGATCGAAAAACTTATGTCCAACTCAAGCTGGTCGATTCGAAAGCTTGAAAAGTCATCAGCCAGTGAGTCCAATCTTAAAGCAGTAAAAGATGCTCAGGTTGTGCACATAGCCTCCCATGGTTTCTTTCGAGAAAACCTGGACGTTAATGAAGATGAATCAGAGGATCACTTCATCAACAACCCTCTGCTTCGCTCAGGTATATATTTAAGTAATGATATTGATCAGGCCCCGGGAAGCGGTGATGATGGTGTATTAACGGCATACGAAGCAATGAATTTAAACCTGGACAATACAGAACTGGTCGTACTTTCAGCTTGTGAAACCGGTTTAGGTGAAGTAAAGAATGGTGAAGGAGTATATGGACTACAAAGAGCTATTAGAGTGGCCGGAGCTAACTCCATACTCATTAGTTTGTGGAAAGTTGATGATCGGGCAACCCAAATATTGATGACATCATTTTACAAACACTGGATAGAATCCGGAAGTAAATACGAGGCACTCAAATCAGCACAGAAAGAAGTTAGAAAAGAATACGAAGAACCTTATTATTGGGGAGGATTTATACTTGTTGGTAAGTAGTTGAAGAAACTCATACACATATTGACCCTATTGATGCCTTTGATTTGTTACTCGCAACCAGAGGAAGCACATCGGTTATTCCCTGCTCAGCAAGGTATTATTGATTATTCTCCAACCCTATCATCTGATGGAAAGACTCTAATTTTTCAGTCCAACAGAAAAGGTGGCTTCCTTCTTTTTCAAAGTAAAAAACAAAACAGTGGCTGGAGTGAACCTACTCCCATTTCTGAAATCAATGATTACTTCAATGATTCTAAGCTTATAGGTGGTCCGGCCATAAGCTCAGATGGCAGGTTTTTATACTTTTCGGCACACAAAAAAGAGGGGCAGGGAAATATGGACCTGTATGTTTCGGAAAAAACAGACAATGACACTTGGGGTAAACCCACCGCCCTGGGAAAAACGATAAACACTGACGATTTCGAAGGATTCCCAACAATTTCTCCGGACGGAAGTACGCTGTATTTTACAAGAAAGCATCTCAATGACCGAAAGATTGATCCGGCTTGCTCGACCATTTGGAGTAGTAAGAAAAATGAAAATGGAAAATGGGCCGAAGCACAAGAAATCATATTCGAGCAACCATACCTTTGTCCTGAATCCCCCCAGATACTTTCAAATGGCACTACGATGATCTTTTCTCATATGAATGGAGATAATCTGGATTTCTATGCGCTGCAAAAAAAGAAAGATGGAAATGGAACCGAAATAGTGCCTTATAAATTTGCCAACAGTGATAAAGACGATCACTACTTAACGATGGACAAACAAGGTGATGATATAATTTACAACGTTGGTGGAGTGCTTTACCAATTAGAAGTTCCGCTGGAATACAGATTAACCCCATACCTACAGATAGCAGGCCCAGTTCTAGATGAGGAATTAAAAACTCCTATTGATGCAGTCTATGAACTTAAAACAGCATCCACGGGTAAAAAAATCTATGGCACAGTAAAACCTAAAGGCCAATCAAATGAAATTTTGCTAAACCTAAAAGCAGGAGACAAATACGAACTCACTATCACTCACCCCCTTTTCAAGGACAGCACTTACCGGTTTGACCTTACGGACTTCAAGGAATTCAAAAAGGAAGAAAAGACATTTTATCTCAGCCCAAAGAAGCATGAGGTAGTCCTTGATATTACAGATGCAGAATCAAAAGAAAAACTATCCGTCAAAATATCAATTGACAACCTTGATCTTGATGAAGAAATAAGTCTTGATCAAATCGTAAAGAGGGATGGTAAATATGTGGTCAGCCTAAGAGAAGGCAACAACTACAATATTGAGATAAGCAGCCAAGAGGGATATGCATTCTCAAAAACGAAATATGAAGTTCCAGTTTCAAAATCCGAAACATCACTCGCTCTGATCGAACAAGCAAAAATAGCTAATGAAGATAATACAGAACCAATTTTGGCGAGGCTTGATAGCATACTGGTAGTCAGTGCCAAAAGATCAGATACTATTAACTCCGAAACACAGGATACAGAGAAGGAAGAAATCGTTGAAATCGCAGTCGTCCCCCTAAAAGTCGGAGCGCATCTTGAACTAAAAGACATATACTTTGACTTTAACTCAAGTAAACTTAAGGAGGAATCATATTCAGAGCTTCAAAGAGTAATCGAACTCATGAAAGAAAACCCTAAACTGGTTATAGAAATAGGAGCACACACCGATAATGTTGGCTCTCAATCATTCAACTACAAACTGTCCCTCAAAAGAGCCCAATCAATCGTTGACTACATTACTAAGTATGATATACCAGCAAAACAACTGATATCAAAGGGCTATGGATTTAGTAAACCAATAGCAAGTAATGATACCGAAGAAGGGCGCGCCAAGAATCGTAGAGTAGAGCTTACTGTAAAAAAGTAAACATAACTAGGTGACATCTTCTAAAAACGGGAATACAAGTAAAAATAATACTATTATGAACTCATTTCGATCTCTTTCTCTTGTTGCTCTATTTCAAATCCTTTATGTCACCACCCTGGCACAGGGGTCGATGGACCTTACCATCACCCTGAAGGATAAGTTTGGGAAA
Organism: Cytophagales bacterium; assembly: GCA_965267335.1. Classification (GTDB taxonomy): domain Bacteria; phylum Bacteroidota; class Bacteroidia; order Cytophagales; family JAAEPT01. The sequence continues at coordinate 3,184,484 of OZ253953.1, forward strand.
CCCATGAAGTCTACCGAAGTAACATTCACAGAGACTCAGACAAAGGACAAGATTAACGTCAAAACAGACGCGCTTGGAAAGCTTAATATTCTATTAGACAAAGGCCGATACTGGAAGATCAGCACCCTCAAAATAAGAGATTGGCATCATTGGTATATTACTGTACCCAAAAGAGGTAATGGTAAGGGAGAAATGGTTCTTACTTATAATTATGAAAAATATGAAAGGGAAACCCGACCTGTCGTTGATCGATCCAAATTGAATTTGGAGGTAGTCAATCAAAAAGTGTCTTCCAGAGAAACAGCAGACAAAGAAAACGGTATTGTGAAGCTGAGTATCAAAAGAGCTGATAAGCGAACCCCACTAAGGCATCACCCCGTTTCTATTACTTGTTTTAAACTCGGAAAAACTTTTACCACCAAGACTGATGCCAATGGTAACGCCACCTTCAAAGTACCTAATGGCCATGAATACGAAATTGATATTGACGGGATTGAAAGCTATGGCTATATCGACCTGGAGGATCGTCCCGGCATTTCAGGAGGAAAACGGTTTATTTACGAACCAACCATTGTAGATGAAAAGGATAAGAACGATACCATCATTCAAAACCTTCCAGAAAACGTAAAAGGCACTTCTGCAAGAGAACTTGCTATCCTAACTATGAAAGGTGGCCCTGATGGCACCTGGAACGAAGAACCAGTGTTTCTAAAAACCATCAAAGGACAAAAAGTATACAAGGGTACCACCGATGAGAATGGAACGGTGAAATTTCTATTGCCAAAAGGGAAGAAATACATGATTCATGGGCGTTACGAGCGTGATATCGATGTTTTTGATTTCACCCGCACCAGAGGTATTGGATACAGTAATAAGACGGTGCGCTATCGTCCCAATCCAAGATTACAATATCCTGAAAGGTTTATTCCAAGACCAGAAGAGTTAGTAGTCGATGAGTTCCTTAACTTTATTGATAAGCAGCTACCCGACCCTAAGCCGGAGGAAACCATAGGTGTAAATGCTACTTTTTCCGCACCTGTTAATGCTAATTCTCGTCAGGCTGTTTTGCACCTGGGGTTTTCTACTCATCACAATACTTCAATAGAAGACTACAACTCCCCTCCTTTGAATTTATCTTTTGTTGTAGACCGTAGTGGATCAATGGCGGGCTACGAGCGTATTGAAAACCTAAAGGCTTCACTCAATGATTTTGTCAAGCACCTAAGGCCAAAAGACATCGTATCACTGATCATATTCAACGATGAGCACCTGGTGATAATTCCAGCTCAGGAAGTGGGAGAAGACAATTCAGTTTTCCTAAACGAGATCAGCAGAATTGAGGCTGACGGTGGCACGGTTATTTATACCGGACTTGAGGAAGGCTATAAGCAAGTACTTAAGAACTACAAAAAGAACAGCACTAACCGGGTGATTTTATTGACCGATGGATATGGGTCTGTCAGGGTGGACAGTATCGTAAGCATGTCGAAGAGTTACAACGAACAAGGCGTTGAATGTTCCGCAGTAGGAGTTGGTGAGTATTACAATGTATCTCTACTCCAGTTGCTTGCTTCAAATGGTGGCGGCTTGATCAATCTTGTATATGATGCAAACAACTTGAATGATGCTTTTGTCAGTGAGATGAAGAGTGTTCTGTCTCCCGTAGCCAGGAATGTTAAGGTAGAAGTGATATACAATAAGCAAGTGGTCTACAGTCAATTACTTGGAGCACCTCTTCAGGAAAAAGGCAATAATAAAATCGTTATGAAATTAAAAGACTTTTATGCAGGTCTTGATCAACATGCTTTAATAAAATTCAAACTTGACAAGCCATCAAAAGAAATCGAAAATGAACCAATCATTATAAAAACGAGGTATTTTGATCTGGCAACAGGAAAAGTAATTCAAAGTGAAGTCCCGGCACACCTGGAGTGGTCAGACGAGGACGGAAAGCTTGAACTCATCATTGACCGTGAAGAAAAGAAGGTCTATGCCATTGCTATCATGAATCAAACGCTTAAGGCAATGTCAGACGCTTTTGCAAAGGGCGACAACGACACAGCTAAGAAAGTACTCAATGAAACCATCGCAGACATCAGAGAGCTTTATCCGGAAGCCAAACAAGAAGACGTTAAGAAGCTTCTCACCAGACTGGAAGAGTACCAGGCAATTTTTGCTAATTTGATTGGAAAATGATTGTTGTTATCGTATCACCACACGCTTAACGACCTGAGTAATTCCGTCACTCACATAAACTGTGTAAACTCCAGCTGCAAGATGATTGGTATGTAATACTGCGTGACCTGATGCCTCAACATCAACTTTCTGATCGTATACTGTTCTTCCGTAGGTGTCAATCATTGTGATGTGAACGTGTTCCTCGATACCATGAGCCTGTACATAGAAGTTCTCGTTATGCTGCTTAGGGTTTGGATAAATGACCACATCAAACTCATTTACATTGTCAGTAACGTGGATATAGACTAAGTCACTAAAGTATTCAGAGCCATCTTTATCAACCTGACGAAGTCTGTAGTAGCTTTCACCAGAAAGAGGATTTTCATCCGTAGAAGCATATTCAATTACTGAATTACTATTTCCTGCTGCAGACACTACATCTACTTCTTCGAAGTTCGTTCCATCCAGGCTTCTTTCCACCACAAAATAGTCACTATTAACTTCCGTTGCTGTAGACCAGTTTAAATGAACATCTCCATTAACTAACTCTCCTGAGAAGCTAAGCAACTCGACTGGTAGAGGAGTTGTGTTTTGGACAAGCACCCAAGGAGAAAAAGTCGTAATTCCTGTTGCTGTCACCTGGTTAGCAGGTGCATTGGCGCTACCAATTATAGGATCCCAATCAGATCCATTCCATCTCTGAGCTCCCAAGAGATTCTCAGTAATAGTATTGTTACCACCGAGTTCGGTATCCGTATAGGTCCAGGTAACGGTAGCAGTACCTGAAGCACCATCTTTATCGATTTGCCAGAATCGGTCAACTACATTTAGCGAATTGTCTACTCCCATCATATCAACCTGAGTAACATTGTCCGGAGTCGTTGGATAAGGCAAGTTATTAGGACTCGCACCAGAATTTGTCTCGTAAGTTGCAATATCAACCTTACCAATATTGCCAGCAGTCGTTTCAAAAATCAATGGGATATATTCTCCAGCTGCTGTACTGAAAGGAAATAAGTGTGAGCCGGTCACAGCATCCATTTGCCATTCCATTGTACTTGCATTGTCTGTCCTTTCACTTAGGACCGATCCATTCGTTCTGGTAACAGCTCCAGGAGTGGTATTATCAATAAATATTCTTTCCGCATTGATATCAACCTGCCCTTCAGTTAAGGTTAAATCTCCGTAAATAGTAGCCCCACCACCATCAACACTTTCCATTGTCACTGCAGGAAGCAACCCAGAGGTATTGTTTACGATAACATTTTGGTACCTGAAGAAATCAGCTCCTGCCCCGGCATCTTCAGAGAAAACTTGAGCGCCTGTTCCGTTGTAAATAACCGTGGCATTATCTAAGGCGTTCAGACGACCAAAGTTGTTAGGGGAAGCCTGTCTGACAAAATTTCTGGCTATATAAAATTCAGAATCATCGTTTAAGCTAAGGACTTGTCTGTTTTGAAATAATGTATTGAACTGGACATCTCTGCCAATAATTGTCGTACTGGCATCATTCATTTCAAGTTCAAATTGAGTTCCTCCGGAATGATCAAGAATCATATCATTATCAACAAGCAACTGTGGATCACCCGTACCACTGGTCATATAGATGTATATCAGATCTCCTCCATCCTGATTAATAGTAAAATCATTATCTACATCGATAGTTGCTGTGCTGTCCATGGTAATTTCAACATCATTTCCAGACACAAAATTAATCTCAAAATCGTTGGCTACGTGAATTACACCACCCTCCATATCAACTCTCATATCACTATTGCCGTTGCCAGTATTAGAATTATTGTACTGGATAAAGAAATCGTTACCCACAACAATTGAATCCTGTGTTCCATTAATATCAATTTCAAAGAAATCTCCGGTATTACCGTCCATAGTAATTGTGAAATCGGTATTTACATCTAAACGGCTATTGGAACCATTCATTCGAATCCTACTGTCATCTGCATCTGCTTCTTTATCGATCACAACATATTCAGCATAAAGTCTCGCATCATTCCCCGCAGCCGTGTTGAAATAAAAGAAGAGATCATCATTGTTGTTTAAATCCATAAATAAGCTATCTCCGATCGTAATATACGCTGACTCATCCAGGGTTAACTCGACATCATTGTCTGCTGTTCCTGATCCATTATAAGTCATATACATATCCTCACCGATGGAAGCATATCCGTCATTCATATCGAATCGAAGATCATCACCATTTCCATTTCCTCCCATATGATCCATAAAGAGATCTCTACCAATCAATAATGAATCACCAGCTCCAAGAATCTCAACTTCCAAATAATCGCCAGTTAATGCATCATGATCGAAGTGCATATCATTTTGAACGGTAAAGGTTGCATCACCTGCTAGTCTCACGAGGACATCCTGTGCGGTAGCTTCATGGTCAACGTAGAATGTACCCACCGTGGCTTCAGAACCATCAACATTATTATCGAGCATGAAGTAAAAATAATCGGTAGTCACATCCAGATTAAATATGACGCTATCTGCAACATTGTATGATGTACCAAGACCATCGATATATGTCTGGGTTCTTCTTATATTGTTAGCGTTATGGAAAAAGTCCTCATCAACAGTAAAAGTCCCTCCATCCTGATCAAAAAGAAAGTCACGAGCATCATCATGTGTAATGACCACATCTTCAGTAATGGTTAAAGTACCGGCATCGATATCAAATTGAACATTATCAGAACCAGTATTTACATTAATAACCAGGGAGTCCTGTAGAGTGGTATTGGAAGTTCCGGCAACTTCAAACAAAGCATTATCTGAAACGTTGGTAACGTTCATGATTACATTGGACTGAAACACGTTTGTCCCCCCATCAATATCGATTTCTGCATCTCCAGCATCAAGTGCATCATTTACAGTAATTGTAGTCACTCCAACCACGTTGTTTGTACCACCATCTATATCCAAAATGGCCGTTCCCGTAAGAGGAGTGTCATCCGAATCGAATGTAAGATTTCCGTTTAAGTCGGCACTGGTACCTCCAAATCTGAGCCTTAGCAAGTCTGATCTTAACCCGGTGAATGTGGTATTTCCTGTGACATCCAGAATATGAGTACCCAATCCCTGTTGTTCAAAAGTAGCATCATCAGCGTCTGTAATCGTAATATTGAGGTCAGAAAGTGCATTGAAACTGCCTGAACTCAAGTCAACCGCTATATCATCACCTGTGTTGGCTGTCAGGTTCACGTCACCAGTAACCTCAATCAACCCTCCGTTCTGATCGATGCGAATATCATCGTCACTTCCTCTGTTTCCGCTAAGAAGCATAATATTCATTTCACCTCCAATGAGAACGGTATCTGTGCCGTCATTTTCTTCTAGATCAAGTTCAAAATAATCACCACTCAAGGCATCGTGATAGATATCAAAATTATCTGTAACATTCAGCATTGCATCCCCATCCAGGCGAACTAAAACATCGCCACCTGTAGCCTCATGATCGATCACAAAGTCATTCCCAACATTTAATGCCGAGCCGGTTGTACCATCGTCATTGAAGTAAATTGAAGCAAAATCAAGGTCATTTAAATCGAAGAATATACTATCGGCCACATTCACCACGGAAGCATTGGTGCTTCTCCAATTCAGGTCATTAGAAGATCCATCCATAATAATAATGAAGTCCTGATTGGCATTGAAAGTGCCGCCATCATAGTGAGTAATTATGTTATCAGATGCATTGAGTGTTAAAGTGACATCATCCACAACAGTAATTGAACCTGCATCAATATCTGTGATAATATCATCAATATTATCCCCATCCATCGTAAGAAATCTGCCAATATTCACATTGCCATCGTATACTCTTAGTTCTAAATCGGTACCGGCTGTACCGGTAAACAACACATCGTTTCCTACATCAGCGTACCCTCCATTCAGCTCAATTATCAAATCATCATCATCTGTTGTGGCACCGGAGCTCATGATCATTTCTATGTCATTGCCTACCAATAGTGTGTCATCAGCATCAGACATAAGAATTTGAGCATAGTCTCCCCCAGCTGCATCATGATAGAAGTGAATATTGTCAGCGACATCTATAGTACCGTCAGTGTTTGTTCTTAGTCTTACATCAGCTCCCGCAGCTTCATGATCAACTACTATGTCGTTATTTACATCAAGTAAGCCACCATCATAGGCCTCAACTCTAAAAATATTGTCAGAAGCATCATGATTCATAAATAAAGTATCAGCAATAACCCAGGTTGAGTTAGACAAATAAAAATTAGCCTGATTTGTTCCATCAATATTGAGGTACATATCTTCATTCGTGGTAACAGTTCCCCCATCCTGATCCCAGTCTACATTGTATCCCGCACCTCCTGTATGCGTAACAGTAATATCATCGACAACATCAATATTACCTCCGTCAATATTCATCCCCATATCCCTGGCATTGGTACTGATAAGAGTCAGATACCTTCCGATATCCGTATCTTGTGTACTTCCTGTAGTATGATCAAACCTAACACTACCTCCTCCTCTGTTAGTCATAATCACATCTCTTCCAACGCTAATTCTGCCCCCGCTGTTATCAATAAGAAGGTCATCGTCTGCATTCAAACTTCCTGAGGTCATGGTCATTAATAAGTCTCGTCCGATTGTTAAGGTATCATTAGCTGTTTCCATATCAATTCGAGCATAGTCACCACCGTCTGCATCCGTAATAATTGTCAAATCCGTCCCTATATCAAGCCTTGCATCATTGTCGATACGTAAAAGAAAGTCTTCAGCGGTAGCTTCATGGTCTAGATAAAAATGAGTACCGATACTCATATTACCACCGCTTCCCGCTCCTGCATCATCATTTAAGTACAATCTGGTAATGCCGTTGGTAAGATCAAGGTCAAAAAACACCGAATCCGTTATATTGAAGTTATAACTACCATCAAGATACCAGTTCGCTTCATTGGTCCCGTTCACAGTAAAATATAAGTCTTCATTGAATGTGATGTCTCCTCCGTTTATATCAGCCGTGAAATTAGATGGTGCATCGGAGTTAATATGACTTATGGTCACATCATCACCAACATCTAATGTTCCAGCATCATTGGTAATCACTTGTGTACCACTACTTGTACTGGTCATTGTAAGATACCTTCCTATATCCGCATCTCCATCAGCATGATCAAAACGCATGGCATCCCCATTAACCTGGGTCATGATCACATCCCTCCCAACACTGAATCTACCAGCATTGATATCAATAAAATTATCACTTTGGGCATTATCTGTACCCGAAAGCATGTTGAATAGCAAATCATTTCCTATAATCACCGTGTCATTAGATGCATTCATTTCCAGTTCCAGAGTACCGACATCCGCATCAAAAACAGCGGTTAGATCAACACCAACATCTATTCTACTATCATTATTAGTGGTTATATAAACATCTTCATACGTTGACTCGTGATCAATATAAAGATGGGAACCCACAGACAATCGGGAGCCCGAACCTGACTCATTATCCAGGTCTATTCTGAAACTCTGAGTAGATACATCAAGGTCAAGTAAAAGTGAATCGTTGATGGCAAGCACAGAACCATTGTCCAAATCAATATTGGTAAAATCATTGTCATTAATAGTGACGTACATATCCTGAGCTAAAGTAACCGTACCCCCGTCCTGGTCCCAGTGTGCATCAAAGTCAGCTTGTTCGGAATCATGTGTGAAAAACAAATCATCTCCTACATCAAGCGTACCACCATCTATATCAGTATCTAATTCTCTTCCTCCACCTGAGTTAAGTAACATCATGTACCTCGAAACATCAACGTCACCAGCAAGTTGTTGATATCGCACATCGCCTCCACCATTTTGGATATCAAGGATCAAATCTTGACCGACACTAACATAGCCTCCATCCACATCAAAGCGAAGATCATCATCAGCATCCCCAGTCAATGAGCTAGGCATTCTCATAATTATGTCGTCCCCTACAACTAAGGTATCATCTGATGAACTTAGATTTATTTCAGCTACATCTCCATTAGCTGCATCATGATCAATAACGATTGAGTTAGTTACATTTAATCGAGCATCATTATTTAACTGTAAGTAAAAATCACCGGCATCCTGTTCATGATCAACATAAATGTGGCTTCCTACGTTTACTGTGCTTGCTCCCTGCCTGTTGTTACCGATCTGTATATAGTTACGACTGGTGCTGGCATCAAGGTTGAAGTAAACGGAATCTGCAATATCAAAAGTCGTTAAAGAATCATATCGAAAATCACTCTCTCGCCCCCCCGTTTTATTGAAATAAAAATCTTGATTCAGGTTAATATCTGCGAGATCAGCATTCCAATCCATATCGTAGGGATCAACCCCGTTCCAGTTCAGAGTCATATCATCCCCAACCGTTAATGTTGCATCATATGTCTGAATAAAAAGTTCCTGGGAGTTCGTTTGTGTCCATGTAAAGTATCTTCCGATAGTAATTTCACCGCTTGTCTGCTCAAGACGAAGTCCTGCACCATCAGTCATATCTACTAGAAAATCGTTACCAATGCTAACATATCCATGAGCATCCAAATAGGCATCATCTCCATTATTACCAGACCCGATTACATTGTAAATCAAATCGTTACCAATTATTAAAGAGTCTGTTAGTTGATTCAATTGTATTTCAATATAATCTCCATTAAGTGCGTCATGATCAAAACGGAAGTTATTAGTCACTTCAATGTTTGCATCGCCATTTAATAATACTCTAAAGTCTTGCCCCGCACCCTCATGATCCACATAGATGTTATCTGCTGTAATCAAAGCACCTGAACCCGTGTTGTTATTGAGATACCATTCAAACTGAGCATTCGATAGATCAACATCTATATATATCGAATCAGTAACATTGAGGACTGCGGCATTATCAAGATGAAAATAAGATGCATCATTACCATTAATCTGTAGTAAAAAATCTTCTGTAACAGTAACAGTTCCCCCATCTTGGTCCCAGTTAAAGTTATTGGTATTGTTTGTAGTACCGTGATATATATCAATATCAGTTCCTACATCCAGCGTACCACCGTCTATATCAAAGTCGATTTCCCTGGAATCATCGACATTAAAGTAAATTCCTCCTGTAATATCTACATCTCCATCTGACTGGAGCCATAGTGCACCAGCTCCGTCATTGGTCATTGAAAAGTTAACATCTCCCCCCACTGTCAATCTAGCCGCTGCATTGATATCTACCCTAAGATCATCATCACCGTCATTGGAACCTGCGGTCAGTGATGCAATAAGGTCTCCGCCAATTGTTATTGTATCATTTGCATTTTCAAGTTCAAGTTCGAAATAATCACCACCATCGGCATCGTGATCGGCCACAAGACTATTATTGATTACTATTTTCCCATCGTTGTCTGTTCTTATTAAAACATCATGAGCAGTAGTCTCATGATCAATATAAAAATCATCAATAGTTGCAGAAGCAGGTCCTGAGGTATTACCCACGTAAAATCTAAATAAATCGCTTTGGGTATTAAGGTCGGCATGGAGACTGTCCCCTATCGTAAAATTCGCATCATCGATATAAAAATTGGTTGCATTAGCACCATCAACTGTTAGGAGTACATCTTCAGTAACCGTAAAATCACCTCCATCCTGATTGAATGTATAGTTTCCGGTACAGTTATCAAGATCCACAATCAAATCCCTACCAACTGTTTGCGTTCCAGAAAGCGTATTGATATTGACCTGATTGCCAGCATTGTTAATAACAGACAAATCGGTACCAATATTAGAACTGGTATTATCAAACCTAAAATTAACTGTGTTTGAATTCTGCCAATTAACAAATGCTCCCCCTGTTATATCAACAACTCCACCATCTGACAAGAAATTAAATTCTGATCCCTGTGTCGATGTGGCCAAAAGGTCGCCTCCAACACTGAAATATCCACCATACATATTCACTGTTAGGTCATCATCGCTGGCTACCACACCTCCGTTCATAGACCAATTAAAATCATTGCCTATCGTTAATGAATCGTTGCTGGCTTCCATTTCTAATATAATACCAGCAATACCTGTAGCTGCTGTATGTGTCACAATCCAATCTCTGGTAATATCCAGTCTTGAATTGTTGTACAGATAATTGTTCATATTATCAGCCGCGGCTCCATGATTAAGGTTATAATCCTCACCAATATTTACTTTCCCATCATCAGTTGCCGCGGTTCCGATATAGCAGAGATAATCATCTCCACCATTAAAATCTACATATGCTGAGCGGGTAATATTTAATACCGCCCCTTCATTCACCCGAAATGTAATATCACCTCCTCCTGCAGCAGAAAGTCCTCTAAGTATCAAACTATCTCCAATATTCTGAGTCGACCCGTCAATATCAAAAGTAATGAACCTACCCCCATCTGCTTCTAAAAGTAAATTGCCTGTTACAGTACTTTGAGCGTCATCTACCAAGTACTGAATACCATCACCTGCATTAATTATCGCATTTATTGATCCTCCCACGTTGAAGACACCTGTATTTATATCAAATCTAATGTCATCATCAGTATTCAAAGTACCACCATTCATGGTAACATCAATATTATTGGTAACTACAATCGAGTCATTGGTACCCGAATTCTCAAACCTTATTAAATCTCCCCCATCGGCCTCCCAGTCAACAGATACGGTCCCGATAAAAATATTGGAATTATTGCCATTAGGGCTATTTCTCAGATAGAAATCTGCAGCCAATGTTTCATGATCTATAATCAAACTATCTTGTATATTCAGGGTACCGGAATTACCAAGAGAATTCTGGTCGCACCATAGTTCAACGTTGCTTCCTGTATTCATATCAAGAAACATATCGTCCATAGTGAAAACAAAATTATCGTCTATGTAGATGTCAAGGTCCTCCCCACTGTTCTCTGCGCCTCCACTAGCAGAATAGTTTAAGTCAGTAATATCGAGAGTACCTGAAGTCCCTCGGAGATGCATCGTTACGTTGTCACCATCAGAACCATTCAAGTCATAGACAATATTGCCAGTGATATCTACATCAGTATTTCCATAAACATAAAAACCAGTGTTGTCACCACCATCATGATCGAAGGTAACGTCTCCCGTGATATTGACATCCGCTGCTATGGCTGTTGAATTCGTATTGAAATAGAAAAGATCTTCATCACCTCCATCACTGTCAAAGAGCACCCCTCCATTCATATTTAATATACCGCCATCCATTCTAAAGTCTATGTCAGAATCAGCAGTAACCCCGGCCCCTTTGCTAAAAGTTACAAGTCCGTTAAGGGTTACCGTTCCGTTATTGATGTCAAAGTAAAAGTTATCATTATCTGTTGAGGAGGTCATCGAATAAGTCGAGGTTCCAGTTACGGTCATTGTAGCATTTTCATTCACCTCAATCTCCATATTGTCTCCATCCGTATGCTGCCATAGAAAGTCACCCGTACAATTAAAAACACTGGCTGCTGCAGTAGAAGCATCGTTAATAAGTAAATCAAAGTCACCGGCATCTCCGCCATCCTGACTCATTGAGAAACCACCTGTATTGAATGTTGCTCCGTCTATTCGTACCCTTAAAAAAGTATTACTTGTGGAAGTAGCACCACTTGAAAGCGCAGTAGAATCAGTTGTTAATGTCCCCCCATTCAAATCGAGAAGGAGCACGTCATTATTATCATCACCAACAATATCCATGACCAAAGCCCCGCCAATATCAATGGTAGCGTTATCATTCATATCTAACTCAAAATCTTCTCCTCCATTTTTATCAAAATAAAAGGCATTGGTAATATTCACATCTGAGTTATCATTAATTACCCAAGTAACATTGTTGCCATCGTTTATTACGATAATCACACTATCACTGACATTCAAGACTGCATTATCATCTAAATCGACCCTTGTGTTATTATCATCGTCATCAATATTCATCTGAAAATCATCAGTAACAGTAAGAGATCCATCATTTTGCAAATCCAGTACTACATTATTCCCATCAGTTTGATTCATACTAAAATCACCGCCTACAGTTACAGCCGCAGTATTCAGAATTTGCATAGTAATGTCGTTACCATCACCTATTTCTTCCATGGTAAAATTGCCCGTGATATCAAAATTCGCGGAATTTTGAACTAAAATATCGACTCCGTTTTCAGTTCCGTCACCATAGGTAAAAGTAAAGTCATTCCCCACATTCATATCTGAATTATCCTCAATTGTGAGCCTTAATCTTCTATTTCTTGTGTTGGTTACATCTCTATCAAAAATCACATCATTGTTTACCGTAAGGATACCTCCACCCTGTATAGTGACATCAGTGTTTGTGTTTTCATCAACAACATTGACATTCAGGTCATTAGTCACGGTCAGGTTTCCACCTGCCTGAATGTCGAGTTCAGTATTGCTTGCTGCATCAGCATTTATTGTAACATTGGTAACTGTTTCGTTAGAATTGACAATAACTGTATAACCGGAAATGGTCACACTTGCCCCTGCACCGGGTAGCCCATCAGGATTCCAGTTCGTTGGATTGGACCATAGGTTGTCACCTCCACCGTTATCAAATGTTTGAGAAAATGATTGATTTTGAGCTATTAACAAAAGAAGACCTACAAAAATAGGTGTATTTAACTTTGATCTTTTCACCTCGGCAAGCAGTTTAAGATGTATACTGTATTAATAATAACAAAAGCTGTTGTACGGATAACTTAGGTTTGTACGAGAAAACACCTAATAAGGTTTAGAAAAATACCTAAAAAAAAACACAGCCTTAAGAAATTCATTTATAAAATTAATACATTCTCTCATAAATAAATCTAAAAAAAATTACCATATATTACATTTCATAAATCGAAAACAGAATACAGTCACCATGATAAACAATGCTTTTTCCCATTAAAAGAACTACCCAGGCCAACGGATCCCAACTTTTTCCGTATATTCATCTGCACGACTTATAAAAGGAATAGATTAAGAAGGTATGTCAGACAGTAGTTTAGGAAAGAAATCACAGGGATTAGGTACTTCAGCAGTTTTCTTTACGGCTATCTCCACAATACTGGGAGCAATTATGTTTCTTAGATTCGGGTATGCTGTTGGGCACACCGGGTTTACTGGAACCATATTAATCATTATCGTAGGGCACATAGTGACAATTCCTACCGCACTGGCTATTGCCGAAATCGCAACAAATCAAAAGGTAGAGGGGGGCGGTGAATATTATATCATATCAAGGTCTTTCGGAATGACTATTGGGGGTACAATCGGTATCGCCTTGTATTTGTCCCAAGCCATTAGTGTTGCGTTCTACATTATTGCGTTTGCTCAAGCCTTTGAGCCCGTTTCTGCTTGGCTTTTGAGCAAATATGGTTTGGTGAGTGTGATAGGAATTAAAGTAATTACCATACCAACTGCAGCCTTATTGGTCTTATTGATCCTAAAGAAAGGGGCTGATTTGGGAATGAAAGCGCTATATATCGTTGTGGCTATTTTATTTGTGTCACTGGTAATGTTTTTTGCCGGATCGACAGACTACAATGCCAACTTAGAAGAGTTTCCTCTTTCAAAAACGGTAAACAACCCAGATGTAACCTGGCCCCTTGTTTTTGCAATTTGTTTTCCCGGCTTTACAGGAATGACCGCTGGTGTAGGGCTTTCGGGAGATTTAAAAAACCCGAGCAAATCGATTCCACTTGGGACCATTGCCGCCACCATTGTAGGTATGCTCATATATGTTGCTATTGTTTACAAACTGGCTGCACATGCATCGCCTGAGGAACTGGCCAGCAATCAATTGGTTATGAGCAACATTGCGGTTTGGGGTCCAATAATTCCCATTGGACTCGCTGCGGCAACAATATCCTCCGCTCTTGGCTCCATACTTGTAGCTCCCCGAACAATTCAGGCAATAGGCAATGATAAAATACTTCCCTTTAACAAATTCAATACCTGGATTTCAAAAGGCAAAAAGGGAACCAACGAACCCGCAAATGCAACAATTTTCACATCAGGAATTGTATTAGGCATTATTCTTCTGGAAGATGTCAACCTTGTCGCGGAAATCATATCAATGTTCTTCATGCTTACTTATGGTGCTCTTTGCCTTATCTCGTTCCTTGAACACTTTGCAGCTGACCCCGCGTACAGACCGAGTTTCCCTTCCAAGTGGTGGGCCTCAATGATTGGTGCTGTTTTCTGCTTTGGGATGATGTTCTATATGAATGCATTCTATGCCATCTTGGCCGTGGCATTGATGGTCGTGTTCTTTCTTATCATTAGTTTTTTTAACAAAGAGGGCTCTGAGGGGATGGCAAGAATATTCCAAGGGGTGATTTTTCAGTTAAGTAGAAAAATGCAGGTCTTTTTACAAAAAGTTGATAAAGACTCGGCTTCGGATAGCTGGAGACCTTCGGTAGTGTGCATCTCAAAAGACTCATTTGAACGATTTGCAGCATTTGATACCTTGAGGTGGATTTCTCATAAATATGGCTTTGGAACCTATATTCACAGCATCGAAGGCTACTTATCAAAAGAAACGCATGAACAATCCAATCAGGACCTTTCCCGTCTCATTAAGCTGTCAGAAAGTACAAGTAGTAACGTATACCTCGATACCATCGTCAGTCCATCGGTCACAGCAGGTATTTCACAGGTACTACAGCTCCCGGGTATATCCGGTAAGGAGAACAATATGATCATGTTTGAGTTCTCTAAAGACCAACCGGACAACCTTGATGATATTGTCGACAATTATGCCCTTATCAAATCTACGGGGTTTGATGTCTGCATATTAGGAAGCTCTGTCAGATCATTTGGATTTAAGAGAACGATAAATATTTGGATTACTTCAAGTGACTTTGAAAATGCAAACCTTATGATTCTAATGGGTTACATCATTCTTGGTCATCCGGATTGGAAACGAGGTAGCATTAAGATTTTTACAATTTTCCCAGAGGAAGAACTATTGAAAGAGAAAGATAAGCTTCTTGCATTGATTCAAAGTGGGCGATTACCCATCTCCCCAAAAAACATTGAACTTATTCCAAAATCTCCCGACAAAGATGACAAAACGATCATCAATGAGCACTCCAAAGATGCCGATCTTACTATACTGGGTTTCAGAAATGAAGTTCTAAAACATCAAGGGAGCAGCTTATTTCAAGGCTATGACAAAGTTGGAGACATCCTTTTTGTCAATACAGTCCAGGAAAAGGTTATTAGTTAATCCAATTCTGTAGTATCTGCCGTAAATGCTGATGACAGTGATCTAATTTATGTCTCTGCTGCCAAATTTCTTTAGCAACCTGAGTAGACTCTGAGGGTTTCAAATCTTGTCCGCACGCCTCAATGATGGATTGCAAATTATCCTCCTTCATCTCGATGTGAAACTGAAAAGCGAGAACGTTTTCACCAAAGGAGAAACCTTGATTGGCAAAGCATTCACTTCTGAATAAATGCCTGGCCCCTACCGGAAGATCAAACGTATCACCATGCCAATGTATTACCTCAAATGACTCTGGTATCTGAGCTGTAATCTTATGCTGACCAACCTTCATGACATCGTACCAACCAATTTCTTGTTTTCCTGAGGCATAAACCTTAGCACCGAGTGCCTCAGCAATAATTTGTGCTCCCAGGCAAATACCAATGACCTTCCTTCCTGACTGTATATAATCACGAACAAACGATATTTCGTCAGTCAACCAAGTGTATTGTTCCTTTTCATATACCCCCATTGGCCCTCCCATCACAATTAGCAGATCAATATCATTTACTCGGGGCATAGAGAAGTCCTCATAAAGCTTTGTTCTTGTAACAGAAGAAGGTACTGTCGGTAAAAGATCAGGTATGATTCCTTCATTTTCAAAAGCAACATGCTGAAAAACGTGTACATTCATTTTTTAATATCTTTAAACAAAATTGCTGACAAGGATTGATGATAAAAACATTTCTTTGACTTAATTGTTGTATTACCGACTATCTGGTAAAAATGGGATCTTATTCAATAAAAGACATCGAGCAACTCTCAGGGATCAAAGCCCATACGATCCGTATTTGGGAGAAGAGGTATCAACTATTAAAGCCAAAAAGAACTTCGACAAATATCAGGTTCTATGATGATGATGATCTGAAGCGTATCATCAACATTTCGATATTGAACCAAAACGGACTGAAAATATCGAAACTAGCTCAATTAAATCTGGCCGACCTACAGGAAAAAGTTATAGAATTAAGCAGCAATGAAACGTCCTTTGATGTTCATATCGATCAAATGATTGTGACTATGTTGGATCTTGATGAGGTTGGTTTTAATAACAAGATATCAGAATTGGTCGAACGGTATTCTTTTGAAGAGACTATCGTCAACATCATTTATCCCTTTCTCGATAAAATAGGCTTACTCTGGCAGATTAATCAGATACATCCAGCCCATGAGCATTTCATATCCAACCTAATCAGACAACACCTGATTACTGAAATAGCAAAAGTACCGGTTCCGGAGAAGCCGAAATCTACTTTCCTTCTCTTTCTTGCGGAACACGAATTACATGAGTTAGGATTGCTTTTTCATTACTATATGCTCAAAAAGAATGGCCATAAGGTCATCTATCTAGGCCAATCAGTTCCTTACCAAGATTTACTCGCTATCCAGGAAAAGTACAGTATTGACAACCTCCTCACCGCATTTGTAGCAAAAATAGAACCGAAAGAATTGACTTCTTACGTAGCGAAGCTGTCCAGCGATTTCGCTCAAAAATCAATTATGTTAATTGGGTATATGACCCATCAAATTACCTCTGCTGCCAAAAATGTGCAGGTCATCAAAGATCTGAAAACGCTGAAAGAGCGTATATAAATCAAGCTTAAATTTATTTTGTTTAATTTTTTTATATAAACATTAAACATTTTGTTTGATATTTTGTTTAACTTAACAGAATAACTGTTAAACAAAATATAATTACTATGACGACACTAGAGTTTAACTATCAACTTGAACAGGCATATCCACGAGTAATGGGATATACATATAAATTCACATCCAATGAAGATGAATCGGCTGACCTTTTACATGACACTGTACTTCAGGCTTTAAAAAATCGCGATAAGTTTAATGATGGCACGAATTTCAAAGCCTGGATTTATACAATCATGCGCAACATATTCATCAATAAGTATCGAAGGCAAACTAAGCTTCAAAACATAATAAATAATCAACCGGAATTCACTAACTTATCTAAAAGTGCCAGCTACTTGCCCAATCCTCAGGAATACACCGTAGTTAATGAGATTAAAGACAAGCTGAACACCCTAAGGGCTCCATATCAAACCGTATTTAAAATGTACATAGAAGGTTACAAATATCATGAGATTGCGGATCAGTTGAATATTCCAATAGGTACCGTAAAAACCAGGATACACAAAGCCCGGGAAATTTTATCGAGTCAAGTATCTCCAAGTAATTGAAAAAGAAAGTTATAGTTATAGGTGCCGGGTTTTCCGGTTTAGCAGCCGCTTCTTGTTTGGCCAGCAAAGGTGTTGATGTCACCTTACTGGAAAAAAATGCAAGCACGGGTGGCCGTGCACGGAAGTTTGAAGCTGAGGGTTTCACTTTTGATATGGGTCCCAGCTGGTATTGGATGCCCGATGTATTCGAGAAATATTACCAACAGTTTGGACATACCACCAGTGACTTCTATAAACTTAAAAGACTCAACCCCTCATATCGAGTATTTTTCGGCAAGGAGGACATTGTTGATTTACCATCAAACCGAAACGAATTATTCGAACTATTTGAAAGCATAGAGCCTGGCAGTGGTAGTCATCTCCAGAAGTTCTTGAAAGAAGGAAAATATAAATATGATGTGGGAATCAATGACCTGGTTTATAAGCCAGGAAAGTCTTTATTCGAATTTATGAATGCCAAGGTCATTTCAGGTGCATTCAGGCTTCATGTGTTTAAATCATTTTCCAAATACATTCGTAAATACTTCAAGAACCCGAAATTACTTCAGATTCTCGAATTTCCTGTCCTTTTCCTCGGTGCACGTCCTGAAGACACTCCCGCCCTATACAGCCTCATGAACTATGCTGATATAGAACTAGGCACATGGTATCCAATGGGAGGAATGAACAAAATTGCTGAAGCCTTCGAAAAAATTGCCTTGGAACAAGGGGTGCAGATCAAAACCAATACTCCTATTGAAAGTATTAATGTCGTGCGAAGAATGGCCAACCACTGCATCTCCGGGACAAATAAGTTTGAGTTTGATGCTATTGTAGCCGGGGCCGATTATCATCATGTGGAAACACAATTGCTACCGAAAGAATTTCGCTCTTATAACGATAAATACTGGAACTCTCGTGTCATGGCGCCTTCGAGTCTTATTTACTATGTAGGCCTCAATAAAAAAATAGATGGGTTGAAGCACCATAACTTGTTCTTTGATGAAGACTTCGAAAAGCACGCTGATGAAATTTATACTAACCCCTCATGGCCAACCTCTCCCCTTTTCTATACCTGTTGCCCCTCAAAAACAGATGACAGTGTTGCGCCTGAAGGCCATGAAAATCTATTCTTTTTAATTCCGGTTTCCCCTGATCTTCAAGATACTGAAGAGGTAAGAGAAAAATACTTCCAAATGATTTGCAATCGAATTGAAAAACATACCGGACAAAATATTCGCAACCATATCGTATATAAAAGGAGTTATGCGCACAAAGATTTCATCAGTGACTATAACTCTTTCAAAGGAAATGCTTACGGGTTGGCCAATACGCTGAGACAAACAGCTATTCTCAAGCCTGCCATGCATAGCAAAAAAATTAAAAACCTATTCTACACAGGACAGCTAACCGTACCAGGACCTGGAGTACCTCCCGCAATTATTTCCGGACAAGTGGCTGCCCAACAAGTACAAAAACTCCTTAATTCAGACCAAATATGAAAGAACTATTTGATCAGGTATCCCAAAAGTGCAGTATTACGACTACGAAGTCTTACAGCACCTCGTTCTCTCTTGGAATCAGATTACTAAAAAAAGAACTGCGCAATCCAATCTATGCCATATATGGATTCGTACGATTTGCTGATGAGATCGTTGACACGTTTCATGATTATAACAAACACAAGTTGCTTGACCAATTCCGCAAAGACACCTATCAAGCGATTGATGATGGCATTAGCCTCAATCCAATATTAAACAGCTTCCAACATACCGTAAGAAAATTTAATATTGACAGAGAGCTAATTGATTCATTCCTGCATAGTATGGAAATGGACCTTTCAGATCAACAGTACAATCAGGACCTTTATGAAAAATACATATTGGGATCAGCTGAAGTGGTTGGTTTGATGTGCCTGAAGGTGTTTACTCAAGGAGACGCACAGCTCTATGAAAAGCTGAAATACAACGCAATGAAGCTCGGCTCAGCCTTCCAAAAGATAAATTTCCTCCGAGACTTAAAGGCAGATTATATAGACCTTGGGCGATCTTATTTTCCACAAGTTAATTTGTCAGACTTCAGCGAGGAGACGAAAAAGCAAATTGAAGAAGATATAAAGTTTGATTTCCAGGAAGGCTATAAAGGCATAAAACAACTACCAAAAAACAGTAGGTTCGGTGTATATGTTGCTTATGTATATTACCTCAAACTCTTTCACAAAATAAAGAGAACACCATCTTCAAGAGTGATGGAAAAGAGGATTCGTATCGCCAACAAGCGAAAAATTGCGTTATTTGCGAAGTCTTATGTAAAACACCAACTTAATCTCATTTGAGTAAGGAAGTCGTCATACTCGTAGATACCCAGGACACTCCAATTGGTGAAATGGAAAAAATGGAAGCCCATGAGAAAGGGCTATTGCATCGTGCGTTCTCTATATTCATTATGAATGATGGTGGAGAAATTATGGTACACCAAAGAGCTTCATCCAAATACCATTCGGGCGGATTATGGACCAACACTTGTTGTAGCCACCCTCGCCCGACTGAATCTGTAGAAGAAGCTGCAAAGAGACGGTTGCAGGAAGAAATGGGGTTTGAGTGTGAGATGAAGATCGTAGATAAATTCATTTACGAGGCGAAGCTTGATAACAATCTAACTGAGCACGAGTATGATTATGTTTTGTTTGGAACCTTCAATGGACAACCTAATTTAAATCCGTCAGAGGTCCAGGATTGGAAATGGATGAAACCGAGTACGGTTTTCTCGGAATTGAATCAATACCCTGAAAAATATACTTACTGGTTCAAAGTAGCATTTGACAACCTTATCAAAAAAGGCTTAATTGATATACAAGAGTAATGGAAGTATTCGTAAATATCGCTGCTTGTGTTGGCACCTATTTGTTTATGGAGTTCATGGCATGGTTTACTCATAAATTTGTTATGCATGGGTTCCTGTGGGTCCTTCATAAAGATCATCACGTACATCCTGAGGCGGGCTGGTTCGAAAGAAATGACACCTTTTTCCTAATTTTTGCCTTTCCTAGTGCACTACTTTTCTATTTTGGTGCGATGGCTGGGTACGATTTCAGGTTTTGGATGGGAGTCGGAATAGCTTTATATGGATTAAGTTACTTTCTTGTTCATGATATTTTCATCCATCAGAGATTTAAGATATTAAGGAGATCAAAGAACACCTACTTCAAAGCCATACGCAAAGCGCATAAAGTACACCATAAGCACCTGGGAAAGGAAGATGGAGAATGCTTTGGAATGCTTTATGTACCCCGTAAATATTACCTGGAAGCAAAAAAAGCTAAATCCGGAAATTAGTGTATTACTATCTTATTCTCAATCTGGTCTCACTAGCATTTCCTCTTGGTGCAAGCTTTGATAAAAGGTTCAAGTATTTCAGTAAGTGGAAGTATTTATTCCCTTCGATCATCATAACCGGGACTTTTTTTATCGTTTGGGATGTCTATTTCACCAAATGGGGTATTTGGGGATTCAACCCAAAATATCTCACCGGGCCTCATTTCTTTGGTTTACCGATAGAAGAATGGATGTTCTTTATTTTTATCCCATTCTCCTGTGTCTTCATCTACGAGTCAGTAAACTACTTTTTTCCGAAGCCTGTCAATGATAAACTCACCAGCTGGGTTTCAGGCTTGTTGGTTTTATTTCTTCTCATAGTGGGTGGATTAAATAATGAAAAGGCCTACACATTCATCACTTTCATGAGCCTTGCCGCATTCATCATGGTCAATGTCTTTATTCTCAAAAGTAGTTTTCTGGGTAAATTCTATCTGGCCTATTTGTTCGTATTGATTCCTTTTTTCCTAGTCAACGGAGCTCTTACCGGAGCATTTACTGATGAGCCAGTGGTGTGGTACAATGACAACGAAAATCTTGGCATCAGGATGTACACCATCCCGGTAGAAGATACTTTCTATGGAATGTTACTTATCCTCATGAACACTACGTTCTACGAATTATTCAGAGGTAAAAACTCTTCACCAAGTCAGTCTGGCGTGGATAAAAGCTGAGTTTAAAATTCAGCTTCTTATCTGATCAATGACCAATTCCTGGCGCATCTTCCTCTCCTCTTTTCTTACTCGCTTCGGTGGCTTTTGGAATCCGGATGTCTTCAATTAATTCCTGAATATGCTTTGGAGGCGCTGGCGTAAAGTAAGACACTGTAAAAGTAACCAGCAAATTCAGCATCATTCCTACACCACCAATTCCTTCGGGGGAAATACCGAACCACCAGTTATCTTTATTATTCAGCTCTACGTAAACAAACTTGAAGTACACCACATAGGCCAGCGTAAATAATAGCCCTACAATCATTCCCGCAATTGCACCCTGCTTATTTACTCTCTTTGAGAATATACCCAATATAATAGCCGGGAAGAAGGATGCAGCGGCAAAGCCAAATGCCAAAGCAACAACTGCTGCCACGTAACCTGGCGGATTGATTCCAAAATAACCTGCAATTACCACTGCAACTCCAGCTGCAATACGTGCAATACGAAGCTCTTGTTTGTCCGTAATATCAGGCCGAATAGTCTTCTTAAACAAATCGTGAGATACTGAGGTAGAAATCACCAGGAGTAAGCCAGCTGCAGTCGAAAGAGCCGCAGCCAGTGCCCCGGCTGCAACTAATGCAATTACCCAATCTGGTAAATTGGCAATCTCAGGGTTTGCCATTACCATTATATCTCTGTCAATATATAGCTCATTGTCGCTATCAGCACTCTCGTTCGTAACCACGGGCTCTCCAAGAGATCCTCTTATAATTTCACCAGATTCGTTTCGCGCCACCACTGGCTTACCGACCAATGCTTCACCGGGTAAGTATTGGATTTTCCCATCTCCATTCTTATCCTTCCAGGCGAGAAGTTCAGTATCACTCCATTTCTTGAACCAGGTTGGCAATTCAGTATATTCTTTGTCCTCAATCGTTTGAATTAAGTTCAATCTCGCAAAAGCTGATATCGCAGGCGCGGTGGTATACAGTATTGCGATGAACAACAGCGCATACCCGGCAGATTTACGAGCATCTTTGATCTTAGGTACCGTAAAAAAACGAACAATCACATGAGGTAATCCTGCCGTGCCAAGCATTAAAGCCATGGTAATAAAAAACATATCTACTGTGGTCTTACCACCTGAGGTATATTCCTTAAAACCCAACTCCGTTGATACCTGATCCAATTTTTGAAGCAAGGACATTCCAGATCCATCATTCAATTCACTACCAAAACCAATTTGAGGAATAGGACTACCCGTCATTTGAAATGAGATAAAGAAGGCCGGAACCAGAAAGGCAAAGATCAATACACAATATTGAGCCACCTGGGTATAGGTAATACCCTTCATTCCCCCTATTACCGCGTAAAAAAACACTATTGCCATTCCAATTACCACACCCCAATGAATCGGCACTTCGAGGAAACGGGAAAAAACCACGCCAACTCCTCTCATCTGGCCAGCCACATAGGTGAATGATATAAATATGGCACAAAAAACAGCCACAATTCGAGCGGTATCGCTGTAGTACCTATCACCAATGAAATCAGGAACGGTAAACTTACCGAACTTTCTAAGGTATGGAGCTAACAACAGAGCCAATAGCACATATCCACCGGTCCATCCCATTAAATACATAGAACCATCTCTTCCCATGAAGGAAATCAGTCCTGCCATACTGACAAACGAAGCGGCCGACATCCAATCAGCTGCGGTAGCCAGTCCATTAGCGAGGGGTGAGACATTCCCACCGGCTACAAAAAACTCTTTAGTACTAGCAGCCTTTGCCCAAATAGCAATTCCGATATAAAGGGCAAATGTGAGCCCTACGATTACATATGTCCAAATCTGTACTGAATCCATAATTATTCCTCCTCCACACCATATTTTTTATCCAGCTTATTCATCAAGCGGACATACACAAAAATCAAAATCACGAATACATAGATGGCTCCTTGTTGAGCAAACCAAAAGCCCAATTTAAAGCCAAAGAAGGAAATTTTATCTAGTTGATCTACAAACAGAATACCGCATCCATAGGATACGACAAACCATATTGTAAGGAGTATTGCCAATAGCTGGAGGTTTGCCCTCCAGTACTGTTTGTGCTTAGTATTTTCCATTGCTAACCTGGTTTTAATTCAAAGCAACGATTACTTAAGAATTGTAATCTGTATATATAGCTGATAGAAAGCCAGCCGAATTTAAGTAATTTTAAAATGATTTTATATTTTTGACCTTACAGTCTGGCATAAAGTTTGATTACTACAACCTATATTTTAAGTTAAAACAACTGAAGAAATGAAAAGATCGATATTAACACTAAGCTTCTTATTTTGTCTGTTTATCGCAGCAAAAGCCCAGGATGCGACTACTCCACCGGAAAATCCTAACGCACCGGAAATTACTTTTGAGAAAGAAACTTTGGATTACGGAACTATCCCGCACAAAGCAGAACCTTACAGAGAGTTTGTTTTTACCAACACTGGTAAAGAACCTCTCATCATCAGTAACTGCAAGGGTTCTTGCGGATGTACCGTGCCTTCATGTCCCACTACTCCAATCGCACCTGGTGCGAAAGGAAAAATAAAAGTAAGATATGACACGAACAGAATTGGTCCATTCAGCAAAAGTGTTACAGTTGTTTCAAACGCTAAGAATAGTCCTAAAGTGGTAAAAATCAAAGGAGTTGTTCAGGCTCCTCCTCCGACACCAACTCCGGAGAACAAAACCACAGGTCAATAAGACACCGTTGTTATAAAATTTAAAGCCACTCATGAATGAGTGGCTTTTTTATTGCTTGGTTTTGGCTAAATTTGTGTTTTAATTCTGCTAATAACTATGAGTACCCAACTCGTCAAGTCTGCCATTAATCATCATAACTCTGTTCAGCTGGATTACTATGCCGGCAAGATCAAGAAAACGATGCTCCCTGTCGACTCTCACTATGTTAATCGACATATTGATGAATTCATCAACAATTCAGGAATTTCTAAAGAGGATGATATTCTTGAGGTTGGCTGTGGTATGGGCAAGTTCACCATTCCCTTACTAAAACGTGGATACAAGATCACAGGACTTGACCTTTCGCCTTTCTTATTGCAAAAACTGCTAGAGTATAACAACAACAGAAACAACATCGACCTTATCGTATCTGACATACTGGATGCGCCCGAAGAATTCAATGGTCGCTTTGACAAGGTTATTGGTTTCTTCACCCTCCATCACTTCATGAACCTGGAAACTTATCTTCAGGCGATGAGTCGGCTACTGAAGCCTGGTGGAGAAATTATCTTTACAGAGCCAAACGCTTATAACCCCCTCTATTATTTTCAAATTGTGTTTTCTCCTACTATGTCCTGGGCAGGAGACAAGGGTGTCGCTATGATGCGCAAAAAAAGGTTTGAAAGAGCAGCAAATTACGCTGGATTACAAAATCTTAGTCTACACAAATTTGGATTCTTCCCCCCTTTTGTAGTTAATAAAAGGGCAGGTAGATTTTCGGAAAAGGTCTTCGAAAAAATGAGGGTATTCAAGGGACTTTCAGCTTTCCAGGTTGTTAGAATGCAAAAACCTGCTGAATAGTGAATCCGGGGCTTCTCACTAACAATATTACTGCTTCTGAATCCGGTATTTGGAAAACACCGGCTACCACCGATATATCCTATACTGAAAACGGTCATGAGCTCATTAAAAGCCATGAAGAAAACTCTTTCTGGTTTGCTCATCGACTGCGCTGCCTATCCCTAATCATAGAGAAATATTCTCCTAAATTGGTATTGGATATTGGTGGAGGAAACGGACAATTCTCAAAGCACCTACAGTCTGAGGGTATAGAAACCATACTGCTTGAACCAGGACCATCAGGTGCACACAATGCTAAAAGAAACGGGATACACCATGTAATCAATGGTGCACTGGAAGATGCAGCCTTCAATAGCGATAGTGTTGATAATATAAGTTTGCTCGATGTGCTCGAACACATTGAGGATGACAAAGCTTTTCTAAATGAAATCCAGAGGATACTCGTCCCAGGAGGCAAACTGATTCTGACCGTACCCGCGTATCAATCCTTGTATTCAGACTTTGATCGGGAGGTAGGTCATTTCCGGAGATACAATCTAAAGACCCTAAACAAAAAATTAAAGGAAGCCGGCTTTGAAATAAGACAGAGCACATACCTTTTTTCATTTATCCCTGTACCCTTGTTCATCGGACGTTTTTTCATTAATAGATTCAAGAAAAAAGAAAAGAGAAAAACCACCGGACATATAAAAAAAACAGGTGTATTGGGTATATTATTAGCACCTATCTGCTGGATTGAAAGGGTTTTTGTCAGAAACCATATAAGAATACCTTTCGGGTCAAGCTGCTTAGTTGTCGCACAAAAAAACAAGAGTAAAGATGTTTGATTTTTTTGCATTCTATTCCAACGAGAGCACACTACAAAAGCTCATCGAAGCAAACATTGATGGAATCATTGTAGACTGGGAAAACCTTGGTAAATCAAACCGGCAAAACCTGTACAATACACAAATCAACAAACATACTGTCGATGATTTAAAGACTGTTGGTCGGGCCGGTTTAAGAAATGTGATTTGCCGAATCAACGGCCCTGAATATTGGAGTAAAGAAGAAGTGAATAGCGCCATTGATTTAGGAGCAAGTGAGATTCTAGTACCCATGATTCGTAACATTCAAGAAGCTGAGTTTATTTTAAACACGGTTGACGGAAGAGTTAAAGTCGGTCTTATGCTTGAAACTACAGGAGCTTTAAGTATTGCAAATCAACTAAATGAGCTTCCTGTATATAGGTTCTTTGTTGGATTAAATGACTTATCAATTGAACGAAAGTCAAGAAACCTGTTTGAACCTTTGGTAGATGGTACGATTGATGAACTCAGGCCCAAAATCACAAAACATTTTGGAGTGGCCGGACTTACCCACCCCGCATCGGGTTACCCCATTCCTTGTTCAAGACTCATCGAACAAATGCAAAAACATAAAGCAACCTTCGCGTTTTTGAGAAGAGCTTTTTACAAAGACCTGGAACGTTATTCCGCTACTGAAATTCTGGATGCCCTTAGAAATCAATTCTCAAATCAGCCAGTTAACCTTATTTCAAAGGAAGAGGAAAGACAACTCTTTACCGGTGAGTTAATTTAAAATAGGTGCAGTAAAGCGAACAATATATGGCTTTCCAGGCCGCTTTAAGTCGCTTCAAAAAACTGTAGGACGAACTTATGCTCTTGCCTCTTTTAGCAGATATATAGCCTGGCTTTCCACAGAAATGTGCTACAATAATTGACATATAAGGTCGTCTGGTTTTGGTAGCCACCTGCATTACCCGCTCCAGAATTTCAGCATTCAACATATAATAACTTCCTGCTTTGTGATGAAGTCCGGAAAGTAGTTGCACCGTCCGTTTAATCATCCAGGAGGTAAACATTCGACCTCTGGACTGATACATCCCATCTCTTTTTACAAAAACAGCTTTTTTACCTTTGATTACTTCCTTGTGTAACTCTATTATCAGCTCCGGTTGATCCTGAAGATCCGCATCCAACACCACAATATACTGACCTGAAGCTTTTTTCAACCCTTCCAATGTGGCTTTGTGTTGCCCTACATTCTTTTTCAAGTCAACCACTACAATTTGTTGATGCTTTTCTGATATTTCTATCAAAGTATCTATTGATTGATCTGGCGAACAGTCATTGACAAAAATGATCTCATGGTCAAAACGATTCATACTCTGTACCAAGCGTGAAGTCAGCTCCCGCAACTCTTTTTCATTCCTGTATACTGGCACTACTACACTTATCTCAGGCATTCGACTCATATGTGTATGCTTTATACCATTCTACAGTTTTTGCTAACCCCTCGCTGAAGCTGGTATTAGGTTTCCACCCGAGTTTCTCCTTAGCAAGAGAGCAATCGGCTATAAAGTCTCCTCGATCGTAATCATTTTTAGGAAAGGCTTTCAGTTGTTTGGGAACCGAAGTTCCAAGAACTCTTTCCAGCTCAGCCACTACCTGCTCAGGGCTATATTGTTCTTCACCCCCTAAATTCAGTTCTGTACGCGTTGGTAGTGAAGAAGTCCCCAGCATTAGTATTCCCTGAATCAAATCATCGATATAGATATAATCGCGCTTATATGTGCTTTCCCCCAGTGGAATCGGAACACCGGATTGTACTGCTTCAAGTGCTTTGACAATTAACTTGGTGTTGACCTCATATGGGCCGTAGGCCCTGAATATCCGGGCAAATTTTGTATTGACACCATATTCATTTGCCAGCTTCATACACAAATCCCGTTGACTCAATTTGAGCCTTCCCCGGAGCGTAGCGGGAATAAGCGGAGTATTTTCGGTTAAAATATAATTCTCTGGCGTCCATTCATATACCGCACCACTGCAGCCATGCACAAATGCGATAAGCTGTTCATTCAATTGCCCACAAGCAGAAAACAGGTTCTGTAAATGGACGGAGGTAAGGTCTATTTGTTCTTGAAGGTCGACTTCGTTATTGAGTTCAGCATGGGGTGGTATGGCAAAATGAAAAATATACTCTGGCTCAACTCCAGCTATCAGACTACTTACCCGAGTTTCGTCAGCAAGGTTCACCTTAGCGAGTTGCACCTGGTCGTGAACGTTTTCCAGTCGCCAAAGATTTGAGCTCTCACGAACCACTGCTGTCACTTCTGCCTGGAGATCCACAAGTCGTCTGCACATATGTGACCCAACAAAGCCAGAGGCACCGGTAACGATCACTCGTTTTCCTTTATAAGAACTGTTACGATCTTCCATTTCTTAGTAGCTTTGCTTCACAATAACCAGACTTGAGAACAATAAAAAAGTATACCTCGCTCATTTATGAAAATGCAAATATAGGATTTGTATTTTGGTTTTTACTTAGCATCCTGCTAACACTTTTCTTTTACTCTCCATTTGAACAACCAATCTTATTTGACAGGGCATATTTGCTCCATATGTCTCAGGTGGTTTTTCGTGGAGACAGTTTATATCATGCCACTACCTTCGGCTATACCCCGCTATCAACCATACTGGTTGGTTTATTCATGAAGATAGGCTCCTGGTTCTCATTGGATACCATAGAGTCTGCAAGAGTCTGCGGGCTCATCCTGTATGGCTCTTTGTGTGCTTCGTTCTTTATGCTTTGCCGAAGCCTATTCATTTCTAAGAAAGCGGCCACCCTGACAACTGTTATGTTTATCGGAATGGGCTACATCATGTTACTGTCCAGCCTGAATGCTGAGCCCAAGCTCTGGGTGATGCTTTGTTCAATCTGGGGTTTTATTTTCTTCATAAGAAACCAGTGGTTTTTGATAGGACTTGTACTTTCACTTGCTGCTATGAGCTGGCACGTAGCCGTAGTTAGTCTGGTTGCGGTGGCTGTCGTATTGCCCTGGAAGTCTGATTCATTTTGGGGTACCTTTTGGAAATTAGCTTTTGGAGTTCTTACAGGCCTGGTTCCTGTAATTATTTATCTATCGGCTACGAATAGTTGGGTGGAATTCTGGAATCAGGCCATTTTAAGAAAACTAATTGTTGAGGCATCGGGCGCAGGAGAATCACCGCTACAGTGGATCAGAGAAGGCATATACCCGTACTTCATTCCAGAGCCCTTACATTTTGTTTTCGGGTTTACCGGTTTTTTGTTGGTGGTCTGGCAGCTTATGAAGAAGCATGTTGACAAAACCCTCATCAAAGTCTCTCACCTGAAATTTGCAATTGCCTATACTACACTATGGGCCTTATTTAATTCTTACGACTTCCAGACATGTGTTGATTTGCTTCCTCTTGTGCCTTTGATTGTTATTTTCGCGGGCTACTTTTTGTATTGGATTACCCGTCAACTTAAGGGAAGAAAATTAGTGATTGTTGCCATAATTTTAGTCGCTTATAACTTTTATGATGGCCTTATATACCAACTCCCATTTACTTATACAGAACAAAAAGAACGAATTGAAAGCATTAAAGAAAAGTACGGAGATCCCTTTGTGATCGGTTTTGAGGAGTACTACACTATTCTGGAAAAACCTATGCCGACAAAGTTTATGCGCTACGCTCATTACGAAGATCACATGATCGAAGGTGCTCCTGGTGGTTATGAGGCGGTTGTCGACTCAATCAAAAAAGGAGGATACAAAGTGATTTTGGAGTACGATAAAAACAAAAGAAAACGTAGCCCAGCATCAGCCAAATTATTCGAGTTTTTCCCCGAAAGAGACAAAAGAACTTTTACAAGAAGTAAATGTACGACCTATCTGATTGAAAAATTAACGGGTAATTCGGTTACTGACTCAGCCAGAGTACGCGTTCAGACAATTCCACTGAGTGATGTTTTTTACTATGATGAGGGGTATAACATTATAAAGCTAAACCCTTGATCAAATGACGTAACTTTTAAAAAGTTTAGTTTCCTTGTAACTTTTCAAAAACTTAGTCGTCTTACCCCCGACTACACATCAATGACACGTAACGAATACAATACTGCTGTTGATCAATACGCGGACGGACTCTATCGATTTATATTAAAAAATATGCGCGATAGTGAATCTGCCAGAGATGTTGTACAGGATGTATTCACCAAATTATGGGAACGGCATGAAGATGTGCAATATGAAAAGGTCAAGTCCTACCTCTTCACAGCCGGATACAGAACGATGATTGATGTGTTTAGAAAAAATTCTAGAGTAGCTGATTTCGATGAAGTAGTAGAGTCAAAACATGGACACGAACAACAGTACAGTGACCTGGGTGAAATACTGGAGAAGGCAATCCAACAACTTCCAAAAGATCAACGATCAGCTGTAATGCTCAGAGATTATGAAGGCTACTCTTATGATGAAATTGGAGAAATTCTCGGACTGAATGAGTCACAAGTAAAGGTCTATATATTCAGAGCCAGAAAATTCCTTCAGAAGTATTTAAAAAGTATTGAAACAGTTATTTAATGAGTCATATCACTGAACATAATTACGAAGCCTATTACCTCGATTATATGGAAGGTAATCTTGGTGCTGAGGATACGGCTCAACTTTTGCTGTTTCTTGAAAAGAACCCCTCTATCAAAGAAGAGCTAGAAGGATTTGAACTTATCGAACTAACGCCTGATAACAACATCAATCTCGACAAAACCAGTTTACATCAAAGCATTAATGATGATAATGTTGAAGACTACATTATTGCCTCACTAGAGAATGTCATTGAGCCCACAGATAAGAAAGACCTTGACACTTTCCTAAGTCAATCACCGGAAAGTCAGCAACTGGCAGCGAGATATCAAAAAACTATTCTCCCCACTCCAACTGTGCTTTATCCGAATAAGGAAGAGCTCAAAGAAAAGAGAAGGGTACTTTTGTACTACCTCACTCCATTAGTTGGAACTGCAGCTGCATTACTTATCTTTTTCTTATTCCATTCCGGAACCAAGAATGATTCCGTTTCCGAAAATATCCACTTATCAGAAACCCCAGATACAAACACTTTACAGACGTCAGAGCAAAAAACCACAATTGCCATTGAACAAACTCCGAACACCACTGAGAACTCTGATGATGATGTTATAATCATTACAGAAAAGCAGTCAATAAAGAACGAATCTCAACTGGCGATAAAGGACAGAACACCAATTAATAATAATCAAGTAACTCCAAATGAGACAAGTCCTGAACTCAACAAAGATGAGCAACAAGCTACGAATGAAACTATTGCTATAAGTGAACAAAGAGAGACGATAGACCACGTAGTCAAAGACTCCCTTGATATTCATCAATTAGCGATCGTATCAGCCGACACTGGTCGTGTTGAAGATGAGCAGGAAGAAGAACCTGATCAACTCGTTGAAAATAAAATTACTGAAGAACCTACGGTAGCACGCACAACTCCGGATCACTTAACCATTGGGCAGTGGATCAACAAAACCATTCGAAAAAAAGTATTCAAACAGCAGAATCCAGGAGCTGAAAAAATTAAGCGGGAGGAAATACTCTCATCGGTTGCAGAGAAAATCGGAAACAGCAGAAAAACCTATAACGAAAAGGAAGACGTCAAAACTTCAACGTTTAGCATTTCAATAGGAAATTTTGGATTCTCCAGAACCAGAACGAAAAAGTAATTGCCCATGGAACACCAGGCACTAGTCACAGATAAACACAACCGTGATAACTATGATGAAAGTTGTTCAAGTATATCGCTTGATCTTGGAATAATCTCATGGTTTGTATCAGAAAACGAGTGCGGTACTTTCTGGTATTTTTCAATTGCAGGCCTCGAAATTTCAGGCTTTAATCACAAAAAAAGTAACAAATAGGCGGGTCACCCGTCTTACTACAAATCGCGATTGATACTGGAAATTAAATTTATTAGACATGAAAAAAATTATACTTTTTATACCAGTCCTTTTAACAGGATACATCGGCTTTTCTCAAACTGAAAAAGAACCGGTCAGCGATACAACACGAATAAAAATCGGCAAGTCGATCATAGTAATTTATGATGACCCAGGAAACGGAGAATACGACCATGACCTGGGAGAATGTGAAGCAGACTCGCTGAAAAAAGAGGAACATACCACCATGGCTATTGACCTTGGCATGAACGGATATCTATCTTCTAACCGTAATCTTTCAATGCCAAATGGGCAAGAACTAATGGAGCTGGACTATGCTAGGTCAAGAACCATCGGTGTCAACATTATGCTCAAGGATGCAGATATAATCAAGGACAGGTTTTACATCTCTCCAGGAATTGGCATCAACTGGAATAACTACTTTTTCGAAAACAATATCAGTATAGGCACTTCAAATGACACAACTATCTTCAGTGCTGATACTGTGGTCGACAATGATAAGTATAAGCTTAGGGCTACCTACCTCCAAATACCAGTTGTACTGGGTGTAAGAATCGGTAAAGTCGAAAAACCAATAGGCCTTCAATTCGGAGTAATCGGGGGTTACAAAATACGTTCTTTGGTCAAGCGAAAGTATTCTATTGATGAAGCTCGATACAAGGAAAAAGTAAGAGATGATTTCAATATCAATCCTTTCAAAGTTGATCTTGTGGCCAGGCTGGGTTATGGTGACTTTGGTTGCTTTGCGAAATACTCTGTAACCTCATTGTTTGAAAACGACAAAGCACCAGAGTTATATCCATTCTCATTCGGCATTACTTTGGGAGGATTCACGAAAAACTCATGTGGTAGCTAGAATTTTGTTTGTCCATTTTTTAGGCTTTTTCATTACTAAAGCGATTACAAAAAGTAGTCGCTTTTTTCTTTGGTGCTGTAACTATTTACCCTTTAGGCCGTCTGACTCAAAAGAAAATTATCGGATATGAATACGGAAACTCAACACATCAGCAAAGTCAAATCAAACTGGAGCCCAAGCTGCATCTACTTCCTTGGCTTTGTCGGAGCCTCTATTTACTTCATCTCAAAAGCCACCGGTTTCTGGATGGGAGCACTTGGTTTGCTGAAGGCAGCAGTATGGCCGGTATTCTTTGTATACGAAGGCTTTAGTCAGCTGGGGGTTTAAACAAACTACCTGATATAGAAAAACCAATACCATTCAGTTAAGCTATATTCACCGTCTTGTCGAATCGAACACAGCAATTGCTTATAAGTGAAACCGATAACAGATCTCCCGGATACTACAGACAGTTTTTGCTTAACTTAATGTTTTCCAACAATCAGACACTAATATGATTGAAGAAAGCATGCACACCTTCGGCATTAATAAACAACTCATGAATGCAGTTATGTATCATGATGTTCAAGCTGTCTTGAAGTGCCTGAAAAATGGTGCAAATCCCAACTACCGCGAGTTTGAAGACGAACAGGAACCAGGAGGAATCATTCAACCCACCACACCATTGCGAATGGTCATGTTCAGAATCTCTGACAACATGTTGGAAGATGAGCAACTTCTGCTCTTTAAAGAAATAGCTCAGCTACTCCTTGACCACGGAGCTGACCCCGTTCCTGCTATGGAAATCGCTGAAGACAGGTATGGAAAGTATGATCCCAAATATGACGAACCTAATTTATTCTATGATGTGTGGCATGTGGTTGGTAGGGCAACAACTAAATAGTTTATGGATACAGAATATGTAACGCATCTATATAAAAACCCCATGATTTATATATGAATTATTACAAACCTCTGGTACTCAACTTCGTGCTCATTATTTTGGTTTCTAAAATTACAGTCGCTCAGGACACCATTGTATATGAAGAACCCTATATGTACAACAAAGGTCCAAACTTTAACAGCAGGTTATTCTATAGTATTAATAAATACGGACGCCAGGATATCCTTTATTCTGACACGAACCGAACTATTGAATACTGCTACTATCTGGACGACAAAAAAAATTGCTTCTCCGAAGATTATACAATCCTGAATGATAGCACGTTGAGAATAATAACATGGGACACTATAGAATGGTCATTTAGACAAGTAAGAGATAGCCTTTATGAGATCAGGAGATATAGACTCTATGATAGAACTCAGGACAGTTTATTACTTTCAGGTTATGCACGCTCATTAATTCCCTTAAGAATCATCGGCAACCTTTACACAATTTCCGATAAGAGAATAGATACATTATGGTATCAAGATTTTAGTTACTATCCCCACGTCCCTTGGGGGCAACCTCATACAGAACTTTATGTCAGTATGGTTCCCAAAAATCTAATCGAAAACAAATCCGGACTTACCCCACCTAAATATCCCACTGGGGAGAATTTCAATCTATTCCGCTGGAAAAGATATGGGGGATGTTATAATGACCCTTATAACATTGTTTATAGTGCCAAAATGATAGTTACTAAGCATGGCCGTATCGTTAATCCACGACAAATTCACGGTAATTTGGGCCTGGGTTGTAACACATATGAAGACTTCCTACTTCACCTATACAAGCTTCAACCACTTATTCCGGCCACAAAAAATGGTGAGCCAATCGATGTTGAATGGGAGTTCAGAGTTGAAACTTATTGAAACGTTTTCACTATCTCCAATACTTCTCAAACTCCTTTATCTCAACCGTTGGAGCTGGTCCCGGAGGGCCATTAGGGCCTGGCCCCCACGATTACCGGGTTCTCCTCTATTACCCCTGGGTAAATTACCGTCAGAAGAACCTCCACTACCTGGGCTTCCACCGAAACCTCCTCTCCCTCCTTGTCCACCATTATTATTCAAATCAACCAGGTGTTGATACTTGGCAATTTCTGGAGCAACAAACAAATGTATTTCACCACCTCTTCCTCCATAACCTCCTACACCTCCGATACCTCCGTTGCCACCATTACCACCACTTCTGCCTTTATCAGCATTGGCCCTTTTTCCGTTACCTCCGTCACCGCCAGTGCCACCAGCCCCACCATTCCCTCCATAGGAATTAATTATCATCCTACCCCCATTTGGATTAATTAGATACTTCTCTCTTCTACCCCGGTTAGATTCCACATAAACTTCGATGAGCTCCATCTTAAGTACTGAATCATAGACACTGCTCATATAAGCATTTATTGTTGGCCCTGTATGTCCGTGACCACCATGACCTCCCTGGCCTCCATCATTTCCATCCCTCCACAATAACGGTGTTCCCTTGTCATCACCCTGAGCTCCCTTCTGACCATCTCTACCTCTAAATGTGGCTACCACCGTGCCTTTGTAATTCAGAGTAATTTCTTTTCTTGCCTTAACATTCGGGTATTGTTCACTTTCTACGTCAACAATTACCGCATGCGGGTTATTGGTACCCGGCCGACCATTCAGGGTTAGCACTCCATTTTTAAACGTACCCCCATCAACATTAACAGTAAATTTTTTCCAACTCAGTGATCCCTTTAAGATACCTCTGGTTTCCCTTTCCTTGCCATTATATAAAGTGACCTTAAGACCCATTTTCAAGGTCTTGCCTGGAAATCGCTCATCTGAAGGCTCGAATACGATTTCGATTGATTTATAGTCCCTTTTCTTTTGAGCAAAAGAGGCTGTTGTCATAAAAAAGGCCAAGATTATCAGCCTAATCGGCTTAGTTAAAAAAATATTCATTTTGCTAATGTTCCTTATAGTAATTAGAAATTAATTTATGTGCCTCACTTTCCGATATTTCACCTAATAACAACCGGTTATGAATCATAAGCAATTGATAGGTAAAAACATCAGACAGTTCCTCTGAAATTTCATCATAGATTCTTCCTGAGTCAAAGTAAAAGCCGTTCTTATAATATATTGTCGCAGCCAAAAATTTATCAAAAACACTATTTGCGGTATCAAGCTTATGTTCTGAATACTCCGCATCTATTTTAGCGATTAGCTCCTCAGGTGCAATAATCACACTGTTGAAGTTTAAAGTCCCATCAGAAAAATTATCGGGCTTGGCGCCCCAAAACAACTGATTCTCTTCCTCCGGATCATACAGTGAGGCAATGTCAAAGCTTAGAGCCGTATCTTTGGTTTCGACCTCCTTTAAATGTTCTCCGAAAAAATTATTCACAAAGAAGGTGTACTTTCCTGCACCCGCTGTTGACTTCCAGCGAAACCGAATCGGATCATTCCCTTTTTTAACAAAAACACCCGTAGGTGGAGCAATGATATTGTAAGTCGTTATGCACCGCTTGCATTCAAGTTTGCTTTTTATACTATGAAAGTTGACTGTATCAAACATACTCTCGATGATAGGGTAAAACCATTCTGTGGCGTGTATTTCCGAATGCTTTTTAAACTCCTTTTTTATATCGTGATGTAAAGACTTTGCTTCAAATGAGGATGCTGAAGTTATTTCAAGGTACTTCTGATTGAGGTTGTCCAATAAGATCAGGTATGCATCATCATCCAACTTAATCGAATCATGGGCGTAGATTTCAAAGAACTTTGTTTTCTTGGTTACCTCATCATAGTGATAGTAGTTACGGTTGGTGATCCTCAACCACTTACCTTCCTCCTGTTGATAAATGTTGACTGATCCTTTCAAAGCTATAATTCCGAAGAACTCATGCTTTGCATAAGCCGACTGAAATACTAAAAACGATATTATAAATATGAATAGCTGGCGCATAGTTTTATTTACTTGTATTACGTACACTTCATACGGTTTACTTTCAATAAGTAATTACTAGAAAGATACTATATTCTAACCTTACGAGTTAGGCTGATTTATTAAACGTGCCCTGTATTCGTCACGTTCCTTTTCTTTCTGAAAGAGTTTATCTGACGATAGCAGACCTCCTTCTTCTGACTTAATAAGCTCTTTTGAAAGCTGATAAAAAGCCCCTCCGGAAGTGTGCAGCACCTTTTTATTGACTACATCAAAAACCCTGGAATCCTCTTCCGGCCCCTCAAAAAAATAAACATGTAGACTGAGTGCAGGATTGAGCAAACGATTTCCCATCTGATGAATCATCTTACCTGCAACTGACACCGATTTACCGGGTTCTAACGAGACTGAATTGAGCTCTTTCAATTCTCCATCCTGATATTTATAAGTGTTGTGTACTAATTCCCCATAAGGAATGACATAAGCAATTTTGAGATTACCGTGATCGTGTATGGCGGAAAAATCATCGGGACACCAGGACATAACAAAGACCTGACAATCTGATCTAGAAAAAAGCACCTTTCGCCCATAGCTATCCGCGACATCATGATCGAAGTGTGCAAAGGGTAGTAAATCTTGTTCCTTTACTCCTGAAGCCTCTATAAGTGAAACTACTGAATCGGGACTGGGGTCAGTTAATTTTTTAAGCTTCGAGATGAATTCCTCTAATACCTCTGTCATTACTTCTTTTTAAACTTGTCCCAAAAAGACCCTTTCTTCTTTTTGCTATTACCCCCTCCGTTTTTCTTCTCAACCGACACCTTCCTTTTGTTGATGAAAAAATAGCGTAGCGAAACATAGATCGGATTATAGGTATCAAATCCATCAGCCTTAGTCATAAAATTGTAACCGTTCACCAGGTGAAAACCGAGCAGCTTCAAACCTATCTGAGGACCACCCCCGAATCTACCTTGATCAAAGTCAGTCACATAAGCCAATTCCACCCCATATGACAAAGCTATTCTACCTTGCTTCGACCACAAAGCCACTTTATAGCCAAGTACGTTTTCTTTGAAGTTATAGTGCATCAAACCATTTAATGCAATAGTTGGAGGATGGGCCAACTTTACCGTTTTCCACTGCTTCTCTACCCCAAGCTCAAACATGGTAAACTTACCACGCTGTATCCCAAGCAGAGCCCCAAATTTTCGAGTCTCTATTTTGAACATAGACTCATTGGTACTCATCGGCTCCAACACCTCAAATGTTTTTGGTGCATAGCACAACGGCTGCGAAAGCACGTTGTAAGTCATGAATAGCGATACAATATGAATTAATATTCTACTAATGAGATTATATTTTGGGAGTAGTTCGATAGTTTTTGCGCACCATTAAGGAAACTAAGGTTTACCAGAAAACTAAATCCTGCTACCTTCCCGTGCTTAGATACCAACTTAGCGGCAGCTTCAGCCGTACCTCCTGTGGCCAGTAAGTCATCATGAATAAGAACGTTCCATCCTGGTTGTATTGCATCTTCATGAAGCTCAACTTCTGCTGTTCCGTATTCAAGTGCATAACTTTCAGTTATTTTCTTGTAAGGTAACTTTCCAGCCTTACGTACCGGTATAAATGGCACTCCCATTTTTTGCGATATCAACATTCCGAACAGGAAGCCCCTTGCATCAATACAGGCTATCGCATCGATTTTCTGACCGGCACATGATTGAACAAATTCATCAGCTATATCATTACAAAGCTCATGATCGGTTAAAACAGGTGTGATGTCCTTGAAAATAATTCCTTTCTTAGGAAAGTCCGGAACATCCCTTATCGCATCTTTAATTCTATCGGCTAGTTCCATTACTTGATTAGTTTTGAAATTGACTTGAAAGTGTCACTTCCCGCTACGCGACATAGCTCGAGCAATATGGACTCATAGGTTGTAATAATAGCCCCAGCTTCTCTAAGTCTTTCTATAGCGATTTCCTTATCATGCAGTTTACGTGAAGACACACAGTCTTCAACGACAACAGGAACATAACCATCATCAATTAAATCTAAAGCTGTTTGAAGAACGCATACGTGTGTTTCAATACCCGCAATAATGACATGATTTTTCTTTGTATCTGACAAAGCCTGCTTGAATTGGTCATCGTCATGACAGCTGAAACAGATTTTTTCCAGCGGGCTATAATCGGACAAAGAGTTCTTGATGGGTTCTATGGTAAAACCAAGTCCTTTGGTGTATTGTTCGGTAACAATAATCGGAACTTCAAGACTCTCCAGACCTTCAATAAGTAGTTGCAAATTCCTTTGGAGACATTCATTCTCATGGATTACAGGAAAGAGACGTTCCTGCACATCAATAATCACAGCCACACTGTTATCCCTAATAATTCTCATCCCATTAAAATAAGAAATTTTTATACACGGATTTTGAATTATGCTACCTTTCAATCAGGCCAAATAAACTATATGACTGCTTGGAAATCGAAAGAGTTAGTCATACGTTTGAACTCTCTACCAGGCCCGAAATGATATTTTAATAATAATTAGCTAACATTTAATGACATACTTGTCATTGATTGATTTTCCAAAGAAATCAATCCGATAAAAAATCTAAATATGGCGGTAAAACTATCTACCCAAAGTCTTGAAGCGACCATTCTCCCGCAGTATGGCGGAATGCTTAATTCCTTAAAACACCTATCTGCCCGGGGCAGCACAGAGGTTATATACGGATACCCGGACACAGATAGTATTGCCAATTTTATCTGGAAGGACTTTCGGAATGTAAAGCTGTCACCGTTTCCCAATAGAATTAAAGATGGTAAATATTCATATGCCGGAGAAGACTATCAATTGGAAGTGACTATGCCCGCAGAAAGTCATGCTATACATGGTTTTTTACTAGACCGCCCCTTCCATGTGGCGTACCAATCAGAGACTGAATTAGTTCTTCATTATATCTATAACGGCAAAACTCAAGGTTTTCCCTTCCCTTATCAGATTGAGCTAAGCTATGAACTGGTAGATAACGAGCTAACTTGTGAAACCACAATCATCAATATGGGAAAAGAAGCATTACCGATCGGTGACGGATTCCACCCTTATTTTCAAATCGGTGATAGCATCAATGAATTGTTCTTTCAGCTTCCGAAAGTAGAATTGTTGGAAATTGACGACAGGATGATTCCCTCGGGTGAAAAAGGAAGTTTTGATAACTTTAATAAAAGAGCCAAAATCGGCAATACGGAGCTAGATTCTTGCTTTTTAATCAAACAGGCACCCGGAAAAGCCTCAACCTTTTTGAGCGATGGAGAGTTGACACTTGAACTTTGGCAAGAAACCGGTGATGGTTTATACAACTACCTGCAAGTGTACACTCCTCCCCACCGAAAGTGCATAGCCCTTGAACCAATGACCTGTCCGCCTGATGCACTAAACAGCAAGGAAGCGCTCATTGAACTAATTCCGGATGGAGAGGTGACCTTCGCGTTTGGCATCAAATTGAGCCAATAGTAAACCGTTTCCATAAAATCCTGTCTTGAGTGCTGGCATTTATCTTTGCAATTGATCATTTTTAAGACATGCAGGAAACCAGCGTTGTTGGAATTTTATTACTAGTAGCGAATTTAGTCGTTACCTATAACGGCCTTAGTAACTTTACCATTCAGGAAAAGTACAACTTTCACATTGACAGAATACTGATCTCCAAAGAATACTATCGTTTGATCACTTCAGGGTTTCTCCATGTGGGCTGGTGGCATTTTGGTTTCAATATGATTGCTTTACTCTCCTTCGCTCCTGTCCTGGAAATAGTATTCGGTTGGTATGGATTTATTCTATTGTATTTCATCAGTCTGGTAGGTGGTAACGTATTGGCATTGTTTGTACACCGCAACCACGGTGACTACAGAGCCGTAGGCGCATCAGGAGCTGTTTCCGGGGTTGTCTTTGCCATTATCATACTTGACCCGATGAGTACCGGAATTCGGCTTATGTTTTTACCACTACCTATTTATGCCTGGATTTATGGTGCGGCTTATCTTGCTTACACCATTTGGGGTATAAAGTCGCAAAGAGACAATATAGGCCATGAAGCTCACTTAGGAGGTGCTTTGATCGGAATGCTGGGAGCCATTGTGGTTTATCCTTTTATTATAGTTTATTCACCATGGACTACCATTGCACTGATTGTCCCTGTGGTTGGCTTTTTGGTACTTATCGTTTCAAGACCTGAATTCCTTATTCTTCCCGGGACCAAAGGACTTGGCCGGGGCCCCAAACTCAAAAAGCAAAAGCCGACTATGAGTAAGGAAGAGGAGCTGAACAAACTGTTAGACAAGATTCAAAAGAAAGGCCTTAACGGACTGACCGCAAAGGAAAAACAACGATTAAGAGAGTTGTCGAAATAGCTATTACTTCTTCCAGATGGCTTCTAACTGCTCCAGAGTTTTTCCCTTAGTTTCTGGAACCAGTTTCCAGATAAAGATTATGGCAACCAGACAGAAACTACCATACAACCAGAAGGGAAATGCACCATGATACTTTTGGTATAGTGCTCCTTTCTCATCTGCCATGATAGGAAAGGTTTGAGAAACCATGTAATTAGCTGCCCACTGAGCAAAAACAGCAATTGACATGGCAATACCTCTGACTTTATTGGGAAAAATTTCCGACAGATATACCCAGACAATCGGGCCTTGTGAAATCGAGAAGAACGCAATATAACCAACCAATGCGATCAGACTACCAGTTCCTGAATACTGCATATACGTCATCTGTCCGAAAATAAAGATACAGACTCCCATTCCTATCGTTCCAATCATCAGTAGAGGTTTTCTACCAAATTTTTCTACAGTAAATATGGCCACAATCGTAAATATCATCATCGCTAGCCCGACAACAATTTGATTGATCATGGCTACATCTCCTTCCAGATTCATACTTTCAAAAATTCTGGGGCCGTAGTATAATATCGCATTGATTCCGGTAATTTGTTGGAAAAAAGAAAGAGCGACCCCTATTAATAGAATCAAACCGATTTTTGGGAAAGCAAAAAATGAGGCTTGAGTAGAATTATTATTTAATGTTTCTTCAATTTCAGTCAGTTCTTCCTTAGCTCTGAGCTCACCGTTGACCCTTGTTAGAACCTTAAGTGCTGCTTCCCTTTTACCTTTCAAAACCAACCATCTTGGACTCGAAGGCACAAGAAGCAGTAAGAAAAAGAATAAAGCAGCTGGAATACACTCTGAACCGAACATATATCTCCAACCAGTCTCTTGATTCCAAACGATATCATCGGGGTCTTTTATGAAGTAGTTGACAAAAAAAACAACTACAAACCCCATGACAATAGCAAGTTGGTTTACAGAAACCAACTTACCTCGAATTCTGGCTGGTGCGACCTCTGCTATGTACATAGGTGCTATTGCAGAAGCAAGCCCCACTCCGATACCTCCGACTAATCTATATATCACTAATTCTGTTGCTGCATCCGGAATGGCCGAGCCTAACGCTGAAATAAAGAACAAGACAGCAGCAACAAGTAACGATCTTTTTCTTCCCAATCCCCGAGCCAATACACCAGAAACGAAAGACCCTAGCATACAACCTAATAGTGCACTAGAAACCACAAAACCTATCTCTGCGGGGGATAATTGATAGTGTGCTTGTATTAATTTATCTGCACCGGAAATTACACCAGTGTCATAGCCAAACAGGAAGCCACCAAGTGTGGCAACCAACGCTACAGCCGTAATGTATAAAGTTCTGTTCTTCATTTATTTATTTGATACAGATATAATAACATGGCGGACAACTTGATTAAGCGATTAACCTTGACTTGTCATTTC
Source organism: Cytophagales bacterium (assembly GCA_965267335.1). Lineage (GTDB taxonomy): Bacteria > Bacteroidota > Bacteroidia > Cytophagales > JAAEPT01. The sequence continues at coordinate 3,227,087 of OZ253953.1, forward strand.
GAGTATAGGGAGAAATCCAATTTAGTCATAGGTTCAAAAGATTTCTCTTTCCACTTTGTTTCATTCCCTGTCCGCCCACTACTCTACCATATCTAGGAAAGGCGGAGAAATAACAACTACTAGCTTAATCAAGTTGGATCAAATATGCTGATTAATAATATTCTCAAGTAACTCCTGCTTTCCGCTACGCTGCTGCGGCTCTCCATTCACAAGAGTGTAATCATATAAATCCTTCAGAGTTAACTTACCTTCTTCAAATTCTTTTCCCTTACCAGAATCAAATGAACTATATCTGTCATTTCTTATTTTAAGGTAGTCAGAATTCTCAAGAACACTATCAGCTGCCAGTAATGCTCTGGCAAACACATCCATTCCTCCAATGTGTGCATAAAACAGGTCTTCAAGGTCCGTTGAATTTCTTCTTGCCTTCGCATCAAAATTAATACCACCATCTAGGCGCACATTGGCCTCCAACATCACCAATAGTGCCTCGGTAACTTCCAATATGTTGTTCGGAAATTGATCTGTATCCCAGCCATTCTGATAATCGCCACGATTAGCATCAATACTCCCCAGCAAACCTGCATCTACAGCTACCTGTAGTTCGTGCTGGAAAGTGTGTTGGGCCAGTGTGGCGTGATTTACCTCAATATTCAATTTAAAATCTTCAAGGAGATCATATTCCCTGAGAAAACCAATCACAGTTGCTGAATCAAAATCATACTGATGCTTCGAAGGTTCCATAGGTTTTGGTTCGATAAAAAACGTTCCTTTAAAACCATTGCTTCGGGCGTAATCCTTTGCCATGTGGAGAAACTTAGCCATGTGATCGAGTTCCTTCTTCATTTTTGTGTTGAGCAGACTCATATAGCCTTCTCTACCACCCCAAAACACATAGTTCTCCCCGCCTAAAGCGATCGTAGCATCCAAAGCATTTTTTATCTGAGCCCCGGCATACGCAACCACATCAAAATCAGGATTTGTGCTGGCCCCATTCATATATCGGGGATTAGAAAAGGCATTTGCTGTGCCCCATAGCAACTTTACTCCGGAGGCTGATTGCTTTTCTTTGGCATACTCAACAATGGCTTGTAGTCGTTTCTGTGACTCACTGAAATTATTCGCTTCCTCAACCAGATCAAAATCGTGAAAACAGTAATATGGAACACCCAGCTTAGTGATAAATTCAAATGCCGCATCCATTTTTTCCTTAGCCTGCCCGATAGGATCATTATTTGTGGCCCATGGAAAATTCTTTGTTCCAGGACCAAAAGGATCACCTCCTGTTCCACATAGCGTATGCCAATAAGCCACGGCAAACTTGAAGTGTTCTTTCATAGTCCTGCCCCGAACAACCTTGTTCTCATCATAATATTTGAATGCCAGTGGATTATCGGAACCCTTGCCTTCATATTGAATCTTATCAATACCTGGGAAGTACTCTTTGGCTCCTTTCACTATCTGTATACCGTTTAATGCGATTTCACTCATGATGTTTCGATTTTGCTAAATGAAGAACAGAAAGCCAGTTATTATATGCTTCCTGATACTGATTAATGTTTCGATGATCCGGTTCATATGACCGAACAATTTTCTCTTCTTGAAATGCTTCCTCAAGGCTATTGTATAACCCCGCACCATAACCCGCTCCAAGTGCAGCCCCAATGGCTCCGGAAGTATGTTTTAGTTCTATTTTTGATCCTGTAAGTGTTGAAATTGTTTTGGCAAATACTGCTGACTGAAACATATTATCATCACCGGCTTTGATAACCCCCGGAACAAGGCCGGTCTCTCTCATACAACCAATGCCGTAGACAAATGAAAAAGCGATACCTTCTAAACATGCTCTGATCATGTGATCGAACGTATGCACATTGAAATGTAAATTATGCAGCTGTGCACCAAGCACTTTATTACCAAGCATACGTTCCGCTCCATTTCCAAACGGCAAGTAAACCAGTCCGTCTGCTCCTATTCCAACTTCCTCAGCCTGACTGCCCAGATCATTGTAACTGGTATCTGGTGCCAATTGATTCCTTAACCAGCTATATGCACTACCAGTACCATTGATACAAAGTAAGACCCCTATCCGATCATTGTTAGGTGAATGGTTTACGTGCGCAAAAGAGTTAACCCTGCATTGCTGATCGTATTTCAACTGATCCGAAATACCATATACCACCCCGGAGGTACCGGCTGTTGCTGCCACTTCTCCAGGTTGAATTACATTTAATGAAAAAGCATTGTTTGGTTGATCACCCCCTCGGTATGAAACAATTGTATCTGGAGAAAAACCAAGTAGATCACAGACCTCAGCTTTTACCCTTCCTTGAATGGAAAAAGTAGACTTAATTTCCGGAATTACCGATTCATCAAAATCATAATATTCCAACAGTCGATCACTTAATCCGCTTTTCTTAAAATCCCAGAAGATACCCTCAGACAAACCAGATGCAGTAGTACATTGCTCACCGGTCAGCATATAGGCAATATAATCACCGGGTAACATGATTTTATCAATAGACTTATAAATAGCTGGTTCATTTTCCTTGACCCATCTGAGCTTTGAAGCAGTAAAATTCCCCGGAGAATTCAATAAGTTGTTTAAGCAATACTCCTCACCTATCTCCTTAAATGCCCGGTCCCCGATTTCGACTGCTCTGCTATCACACCAGATAATAGATGGGCGCACCACTTCTCCTTTCTTATCTAAGGCCACTAGGCCATGCATCTGATAGGAAATACCAATGGCCTTGACATCGGCAGGTGATTGGTTTGTCTCATCAAAAAGCTTTTGAGTAGCTTGCCGAAGGTAGTTCCACCAATCTTCAGGTCGTTGCTCGGCCCACCCTTCCTTTTCTGATATCATAGACATCTCTGTTTCAGGATAGCGTGCCAGGCCCAGTTGCTTGCCTGTGTTTCCATCTACTAGAGCTGCTTTAATTGAAGAACTTCCGATATCGTAGCCTAAGAGTAGCAATTTTTTATACTTAGTGTTTATATTACACTAAGTTAATTATTATTTTTAAGCCATCAAACAAAAAACCTGTTATTTTTGTGGTAAACCCAGAACCCCTACTACCTGTGATCGACAACTTGTCCATAGACTGTGTAATCTTCGGTTTCGAGGCCGGTGAACTTAAGGCATTGTTCATAAAACGTAACTCTGAACCCTCCAAGGGAATGATGGCCCTGCCTGGAGGATTTGTTGATATCAAAGAAGAATTAGACAATGCCTCACATAGAATACTACGGGAACTTACAGGTGTTAGTGACATTTTCATGGAACAGGTACAAACCTTCGGTGAGGTCGATCGCTATCCTTTAAGACGCGTGATAACAATTGTATACTATGCATTAATTAAAATTGATGAGTATAAAATACAAGCTGGTTCCGAAGCACAGGAAGCCAAATGGATTTCAGTCAAAGAGATACCAGAGCTACCCTTCGACCATAAAAAAATATACGATGCAGCACTTGAGAAATTAAGAGAGCGTGTGCATAGAGAACCTATTGGCTTTAACCTCTTACCCGAAAAGTTCACCATCACCGAACTACAGCAGCTCTATGAGGCGGTACTGGACACCGAGCTGGACAAACGTAACTTCAGAAAAAAACTGGCCAAAATGGACTTATTAATTGACCTCAACGAAAAACAACAGAACGTAGCCCACCGAGCAGCTAAGCTCTATAAATTTGATGAAGCAAACTACGAAAGACTGAAGAAGAAGGGATTTGTCTTTGATATGTAAACTTTCCAAACACGCTACCTTACTATTCTTTCAAGAAACATTACTTCTTTTCAAAACGTTAAAGATTATATGAAGACAGTCAACTCTATATTCATTCTGGCAATTGGGTTCAGTTTACTATCAAACCTGTGTTTTGGACAAGTCATCAATCCAAAAGAAAAAGAATACACAGACTTGAAAGAAGCCCTGGAACACCCGGAAGAGGTCACAAGATTGAATTTGAGTGGTTACAATTTTACAACACCGCCTGTCGGGCTGGGGAAGTTCAAGAACCTTAAATACTTAAATCTTAGCAACGACCATCTCAAATTCGTACCAAGTGGTGTTTTTAGCTTAAAGAGGTTAGAGGTGCTTGACTTGAGCTCAAATGAGTTTAAGGAACTCCCCGACTCACTCGCCACATTGACGAATTTACGTGAATTATATCTGGATAATGATCCTCAACTCGACCTACAACAAAGCTTTACCGTTCTAGGAAAACTACCGAACTTGACTTCTCTTCATCTGGAAAATGATAACATCAAAAAACTACCCCACAACATTCAAAATTTAGAGCACTTAGAAAACCTCTATTTAAGTCACAATAAGCTAAAATCCAAAGCCTTCCACCATGAGGAACTGCCCAGCCTGAAATACATGGAAGTTCAGGATAATCGTTTCAACCACCATAAACTACCAGACCTTGAAACCTTTGGAGTAAAGGTAGTTTTCTAAAAAACCAATTATCATAAACCCGATGTCTTACCCATCTTATTCATGCAAGTAACATTACTTGGTCAGGTATAGCTTTATTGTTTTTAGTCCATCATCCTTCTCCGGAGCTGAATAAGTAGGAGTACCTACCATAATGGTAAATTCTCCGGGTTCGGCAGTATATTCCATATCAATATCCCAAAAGGCTAATTCATCCTCTCCTATTTTAAAGCTCACCTTTTTCTCCTCCCCTGGTTCCAGATAAATTTTCTTAAAAGCCTTTAACTCCTTTACCGGACGAGTAACAGAGCTAATCTCATCCCGGATATAGACTTGCACGACTTCCTTAGAAGCAACTTCACCGGTATTCTTAACCGTTACAGAGAGTTCGGTTGTTTCACCTTTCTTTATTTCTGACTTACTCAAAGCGAGATCTGAATATTCAAAAGCAGTATAGCTCAGCCCGTAGCCGAAGGTATATAGTGCTGAAACATCGTCAAACAAGTAACCTCTGCGCGCAGTAGGCTTGTAGTTGTAGTAGCATGGTATGTGCCCGACCGACCGTGGAATAGAAATTGGTAGTCTTCCGCTTGGTGAAACATCTCCAAAAATCACGTCAGCAACCGCATCACCTGTCTCCTGCCCCATATACCAACACTCGAATATCGTTGGAACCTGTTCGGTCAACTCAGTTATGGCCAATGGCTTTCCATTAAACACCAATGCGATTATGGGCTTGCCCGTTGCTGCAAGTTTTTCGACCAATTCGTTTTGTTGTCCAACCATTTTTAAGTCAGTACGATCTCCAAGATGGCTTTCTGCCCAACCTTCTCGCGAGGTCAATTCATTTCCTCCAATACAAAGAATCACAACATCCGATTGCTTCGCTACACGTACGGCTTCTGCAATTCTTGACGCATTATTCTCTGCGCTTTCAAGTTCAACCGGATCATTGTACCAACTTGCCGCGACTAGATTATCACCATCCATTACAGAGTCTTTGGTAACTTTACATCCTTCAGCATACCGAACGGTTAGCTTATCACCAACTTTGTTTCTAATTCCTTCAAGAACCGTTTTAAAGTACTTGGGATGATCACTATAGCCACCTAGCAATTCCCGGTCAGCATTTGGACCAATAACCGCAATACTCTTTAGGTCGGATATATTCAGCGGAGCAAGGTTTTCTTCGTTCTTTAGTAGGACCATTGTTTCTTCAGCCGCCTGTAGTGCCAGTTTCGCATTTTCTTCAGTACCTACCGTTTTCTCCGCAAGCGATTCGTCTATATACGGGTTTTCAAAGAGCCCTAGTGCGAATTTATGCCGTAGAATTCTCTTTACAGCTTGGTCCAATACAGACTCATCCAACTCACCCTCTTCTATAGCCTCTTTAAGGTACGGATACGAGTATGGATCTGGAAGCTCTATATCGACTCCACTCTTCAAAGCCAGAACAGCGGAGGCCTTGTAATCTTCGGCTACCTTGTGTCTTCTGTGTAATTCTTCAATTGCATAGTAATCAGAAACGACTACTCCTTTAAATCCCCATTCTTTTCTTAACACCTCATTAAGTAACCAGTTACTACCGTGCGAAGGCACGCCATCAACTTCATTGTAGGAAGCCATTATGGAACTGACACCGCCTTCCTTTACACATACCTCAAAGGGATACAAAAACTGTTCTCTTAAAATTCGCTTTGAAACGTTGACCGGTGAAATATTGTTACCAGACTCAGGTTGACCATGTGCGACAAAATGTTTCAAGCAAGCTAAAATATGTTGACCATCTACAGCCGTATCTCTTTGTCCCCCTTGAAACCCCTTTACAGCAGAAAGCCCCATTTGAGACACCAAATAAGGATCTTCTCCATAGGTCTCCTCAACCCGGCCCCAACGAGGCTCACGGGCAACATCAACGACAGGTGTAAGGGCAAGATGGGTCCCCCTGCTTCGGGCCTCTCTCGCGGTCATATCGAAAAGCGATTCGACCAACTCTGTATTCCAGGTACTGGCCAAACCAATGGGCTGTGAAAAACTCGTAGCATCCTTGGCTGCATGCCCATGTAAACACTCCTCATGAAACAAAACAGGAATTCCCAATCTTGTTTGCTCTATGAAGTACTTTTGAATAGTATTGGTGACCTTCGCATTTTCGGCAGGAGTTTTTCTTTCACTGGGTCGTCCGATTTGTCCCAATCCGTTTTTGAGATATTTATCAGCTGAGTCAATGTTGAACTCACCATCTGAGTCATATATCTTCCTTTTATCCTGCCAGAAACACTGAACCTGCATTAACTTTTCTTCAAGGGTCATTTGAGCCAAAAGGCTCTCTACCCGATCGTTCAAGGGTGCGTTGGGATCTTTATACAAATCGTTCGACAACGTACCCTCTTTGCTTGTAGTACCACAACCTGTAATTACTAATGAAACCAGTACTAATTGAAATATGACCAAACTATATTTTCGCATCATTTTTTAGATTTAATAATTAAATATAAATACTTAGTGTAAATAATACAATAAGTAAATTATTTATCTTCTGTATCCCCCTCTATCTTTCTGGTTCTTACCCGTATAACCCAGACTCTTGAATAAAGTGTCGGAAGCATGAAGCCACTTCTCCTTCTGTATCTCTGATCTCCATTTTGATAAAATGAATTTGTTCGCTTCTACACGGGTATCTCCCCAATATCCTTGTTTATACGGAGCCCCCCACATTGGTTGGGCATCCCAATTACAATTGATATATGCCACCGCTTTAATTACATCCGAGTTTTTATCTATGTATTCAAAATACGGCACGAACCATTCTTCCCAAATTTCTTCAGGCTTCTTTTTTAGACTTCCTGTCCCTGGTTCACCATTGTATATTTTGGCAATGTTCTTCTTCCTCCTATTGTATAGATCATACCCCTGTGGGGCTGACTCGGCCACCATAACCGGCTTTGCATGCTGGCGGGCAAAGTCTAGCAACTCATTGGTCAATCGATACTGTGTGGAATCATTCAGAAACCAACTATAGGCCATCCAATCAACGTATTCATCTCCTGGGTACCAAACCGATATATCTTCATGCTTCCCATCCATAATTTCATCAACTGGCGAAGTACAAGCCTGCCAAACGGTAGCACAATTCTCGACACTAATACTATCAAATATGTCCTTAATCCTACGCCAGGCGGACACGAACTTATCTGGATCGTAATGGTTCCATGCCCCATCGAACTCATACCCTATTCTCAAAAAAACGGGTCTGTTTCTAGACTTGATCCACTGCCCCAACTCAATAATCTTATCATCCAATGTTCCAGAATTGATATTTGACAGCTGATCGACCATATAAAGCCCTATGGAAATCACGGCATTTCTATATTTCGGATTCTCCGCAATGCATTGGCCACACACATCTCCACCACCCCAGTTGGTCATCTTTTTAAGACCCGCAAGGGAAGGTAAACTCGTATAAAAGGTAACTCCTCCCGGGTTACTGGCTACATTCTCATAATATCCATCATTGTTGGGAGATGGAAACCCACCAATCGCTCCCAGGTCCTGCCCAAGAACAAGAAGCTGTTTCCCTCCATCCGGAACAAACTTGCCTTCGATCTCTTGCGCATGAACATTCATTGTAGAGATAAAGAAGATAATATGGACTACTTTTTTCATATGCTTCAATTTAAAACAAACATTAAGCCGGAACTACATTGGATTCGTTTAATACCAACTCCTTCCAATCATTGAGGTTTACTTTTTGGCTTTTAAGATTGCGTAAACGTTCCTGTACCTTTTTAACAAAATGATGGCAGGTACTCAATCTCAAATCTATCTCATTGGAAACTGCCGTTGGAGAAACCGGCTCCTTTTGTTTGAAGACCAGGTAGGTGAGGTAAAATGCTTTTTGTAGAGGAAATTTAAGCGACTTAAATAAAGTCATATTGGTGACCGATTCATCGAAAGTACACCTGGTACACCTTCTTGACCGAAAAGACTTACCAGCACAATAACTATCGTGACCACATTTTTTGCACTCATATCCATTTTGCCATTTCATTTCCGCTATGGCTATCATACAGGATTCTTTTGTCGGATATACCTCAGTAAACTCCTCATAGCTCACCGTCTTACCTGAAGTCAATTGAGTGGCTATTGTTTTTACTTCATTCTTTAATTTCCTGTTTGCCAAATCAAGCTGCACATTCATCTTGCTAATTTCTAATTGCTGCTGTTGTAGTTGCTCGTTAGCAACCTTAAGTTGTTCCGCCAGATCTGTTAATTCTTGTGTCCTTTCATCAACCCGCATCTCAAGCTCCCTATTTACTTTATCTTTTAATTTTTCTTTTTCCACTGATTCTTCCAGCAGTCGATTGAGCGTCAGCTCTCGTTCCTCCTTCAGCAATTTAAGTCTATGCCCCAAGGCAACTGACAGGACAATCACCTCAATCATAACACCGATATTGAGTGAGTATATTGTAAAAAGGTTGTTGAATGCAGAGATTCCTATTTCCCTCAATAACAAAAAAGCGAGCCCTATAAAAACAAAAGCATATGCTGTAAGGAAATACTTAGACGCTTGCTCATTTCTTAAAAAGGACCGAATCGCTGCAACAAAGATGAGCACAAAGGGAACAGGGTAAAGTACTGAGCGACTCAATACCCTTAGAAAAGGATCGTCCAAAAAAATAAAAATTGCCGTTGCATAGAGAACGTAACTTACGGTCGCATACTGAAGTACTTTATATATCCGAGTCTGTTTTTCCTTTAGCTCAAGGAACTTAGCTGAATACAACACAAAACTAACCAGTAAGAGTATTGGACTCAGGTTGCTGGTCCATAGGCTGAATCCAGGTAGATCAGGCCATAAATATTGAAAACCTAGCCCGTCTTCAGAAAGGAACAACAATATAGCACTGAAAACATAGAGTACATACCAAAGATAAACTGACTCTTTAGTTGAAGAATAAATAAAGAGATTATAGAGCATCATAATCAGTAATACTCCGTAAAAAACCCCCAACAAATAATATTCACTCAGCGCGTAACTCGTGAAATATTGACTGGAACAAACTCTTAGCAGAATAGGATTTCTGAGGCTCGACTTTACTTTAATATAGAAATAAGGTGATCTCTGGTTCCGTGTTAGATTGAGGTCAAAGATGAAATTTTTGTGTGGGTAGTCACGTGCCTCGAACTGGTGCTTCAATCCTACATTTGATCGGGTATAAGTTTGAGATTCTTTGTCGTATTGATAAAACTGAAAATCATCGATATGCGGGTCCTGATTCTCCAGAATCCAATGACGCTTTTCTGTTGTAAGATCCACTATCTTAAACCGAAACCAATACGTTTGATGGATATCCTTAACGCGTAGTGCCCCCCGATCTACTGCTTTGAATTCCATACTCATCACCTGATCAAGCCCATGGTTTCCGGCAGAATCCACCAACACTTCCAGCTGATCCGCAGCTATTGGATAATCAGCCACAGAATCGTGTAATATAATGAGTGTCGGTTGAGCTCTACAGTAGATCTCAACAAGAAATAACAATGATATTTTTAACAGGTACTTAATGATTAATTTTTACTTAGTGTAATTTATACACTAACTTGATAATGCGCAAGCATATCCCTAAATAATTTTGTCCTGATATATCACTTAACTATAGGATAGTATCAAAAAAAAATAGGCTTAAGCACCTGGATAGGGTATATAGGTATCGTCACCAATAATTTTAGGAAACCCCTTTTGTTTCCAGTCTTCAATTGCTTCATTCAATCTAAGCTTACTACTCGAAACAAAGTTCCAATCAATGTAGCGTTTCTCTGGAAAAGATTCTCCTCCCAGTACGATCAGACGAGACCCGGCTGACACCTTAATATCAGTCATCTCTTCCTCTTTAGCAACCAACATATTCCCTGATTCAATCAGGTTATCACAGGCCTTAACAGAACCCTTTGTTACAATTATAGCCACCTCTCCCTTTACCTGATTTGAAAGATTTAGTGTATACTCTTCACTTGACAACAGTTCAAACATAAACATTGATGAGTACACAGGTAGTTGGGCTTTTCTTTTGAAAGCCTCACCAATAAGTAGCCTGTAAGTAACTCCTCCCTCCTTCCATTCCGGCACTTCCTCACTACCTACATGATAAAACTCGGGTTCCATCATTTCCTTATCCTTTGGTAGTGCAATCCATATCTGATAACCATGCATGGTCCAGGTACCTTGACGCATATCTTCCGGAGTTCTCTCCGTATGTGTGATCCCTTTTCCGGCTACCATTAAATTCACCCCTCCTGGCTTAATGCGTTGAACTGTACCTATACTGTCCTGGTGCATAATTTCCCCCTCCAGGAGGTAGGTCAGAGTACAAAGCCCTACATGAGGGTGTTGATCAACGTCTACATACTTATCGGGACCCAGCGTAGCCGGCCCCATGTGATCAACAAAAATAAATGGACCTACCATTCTTTTCCTCGCAAAAGGCAGCAACCGACCAACGAGAAAGTCTCCAATATCTCTGCTACGCTCTTCTATGATTAACCCTCGATTAGACATATCTTTTCTTTTAAAGTTATGAAGTTCCTCCACAATATTCCTATAACCAGGCTATCCGTAAAAATACGGATGCAATACCCCACTATTTTTTGGTAGATAAACAAAAATATAGAGTGATTAGATTGTAGTAAGAATCATTATGCACAAGGTCAAATCATGTCAAAGCCAAATCAGCAAAAAAGATGGCGAAGAAAGGTAAGGTATATAATCTACCGGCAAACACTTATTGAACCAATCGACCACCTCACCACGTTTATTGGTGCGTTTCTCGGAATAGGACTGATTGGCTATTTACAAAACATAAGGCTAGAAAGTCATGATAATCTTTTTCTGATTGGTTCCTTCGGGGCATCGGCCGTACTTGTTTATGGAATTAGCAATAGTCCTTATTCACAACCACGAAATTTAATTGGTGGACACCTGATTGGTGCCGTTGTCGGAGTGTCGATCAACCTACTTTTAGGACATACTGGTATAGAATGGCTTCCAGCCGCATTGGCCGTTTCTTCCTCAATTGTACTGATGCAAATGACAAAAACACTACATCCTCCAGGGGGAGCTACTGCATTAATTGCTTGCATTGGAAGTGAAAAGGTTAAGGCTCTGGGTTACTGGTTCTGCATAAATCCGGTTCTCGTAGGAGCTCTCATTCTCTTTACGGTAGCCCTGATCACCCATAACATTCGAACACATCGCTCATATCCAAGATAATTATTGTGGGGTACTATATTTTCTATCAATGAGATAAAACATCAGTTTGGTAACGACCCATTCTATCGGTACTAACATAAGTATAATAGTTATAAGAGCCGCGATGTGCAGATAAAGAGGAAAGACCTGGCCTTGCTGCTCCAAAGGAATCATTATTGCCTCAAATATTAAACAAAGGACAACTACCACTCCTAACGCTATAAAAGTAGCTCTTCTTGTTATTCGTCCACGGTTCTTCTCTTTCAATAGTTCTATCAGTTCATCTTTTTGATCCTGTATAACGAGTTTTTGTTCCTTAAGCTTTCTGGTTCGTTCTTTCACTTTTATTTCAAGTGTTTTATTTAGCTCGGAAAGCTCCTTGTTCTGATGAATTATTTTTTCCCTGTTCTGTTTGAGTTCAGTAATATCAGTCACAAATCCTTCGTAATAGAGAAAGATTCCGGAGTCATCGTATACTGATCGTACGCTTTCATGAATCCATTTATGCTCTCCGTCCTTAGTTCGAATTTCTGCTTCAAAGTTGCGGACCTTCTTTCGCCTGGACATTTCATTTTTGAACCGATCTCGCATTCCTGGATCAACATACAGTTGGTCTGCAATGTTCCTTACTGACATAATGAGTTCTTCCGGTGACTCGTAGCCATATATTTCAGCTAACGCTTTGTTTACCATCATGTAACTACCGTCTACTGTTGATATAAAAATACCCTCTTCTGCACTACCCACAAGATCATCATATGAGATATTCAAACTGGTTACTGAGGCAATATTATCGTTTACAATCATTTTATATTTTTTTAATAAAAAATTATAAATTCAATCATATAGACATATAATTATTGTAATTAACGAATAATACACTAATGGGTTTAATAGTTTCGATAGATTATTATTATGAATCGATGAATACGATTACAGAGCAGATCATTTTTAACGAATAACTATTCTAAGCGAAGAAAGAACAAGCTTATATTCGAAAATAGGAAACTAAAAAATGCACCCGATTGCTCAAGGTGCACTTTATCTGTAAACTTATCTGACCACAAAGAGTATAAATCAGCTATCTCTATTATACTCAATTGGGAAACAAGGTATTGCCGTCAAATCTTAATATAGTTCACCGTCATCCCAACACGTTGATCAGACCAGCCTGTTGTTTCATCCTGGTTCATTTCCATACCAGTAGAGCTGGCTGCATTTACTTTGGCGCTCCAGATTTCCAAATCACCTGATATCCAAGGCATCGTTGCGATAAAACGCTGAGAAGTTTCGTCAAATGTCCAGACCGCGTTATCGTCATCATCTGTGCTTTCACTGCTGCTTCCCCAACCACCACCTGAAGAGTATTCAGTGTTGATAGAATAATTGAAAGACATATCTGAATCAATAAATAGGGTATCATTGATCGAATAAGTTGAATCCCCATCATCATACTCATAATTATACACCCAGGTCCCGTGTAAGTCTGAAGACTTTACAGACGGCTCAGGATCATCTTCTTTTTTGCAAGAAGTGAAAACAACGAAAATACTTAAGGTAAATAATAGTGCCCACGCACTTTGACTGTTTGTTTGTTTTTGGTAGTTCATATCACTGTTATTTGGTAAAAAAAATTGTACACATCAATAGCAATAGCAGCACCAACAGTTAGGAAAAACAAAATAAATCCTCCGTTGCGCTTCTAATGTATGATTATATGTACTTCTAAAAGAAAAGGAAATGGTAAACAAGAAATTGTTTTTTACCACTGGTACAAACAAGGGGTTTTGCTAATCAAGGTTTAAAGAAGTTGATTCCCTAAGTACGTCCCATCCTATTTCATTCCAGTGATGAGAAACAAAGTCAATTTGTTGTGCCTAAGGAAATAAAATACAAAAAAAGCACCTCTCAATTAACCTAAACGGTGATTATTGAAACTCACAAGTGATTCCACCCCGTCCCTACGGGCCGGGCAGGTAGGACTCCCTGTCCGACCAACATCGTTGGGCGGAGAACCTGGAACCTACTGCTTAGAAAACTATTCTATACCGTTAAACATCAATTTCTCATACAGTTCAATAAAAAAAAGCACCCCAATTTCTTGAAGTGCTTTTGTGATTCCACCAGGACTCGAACCTGGAACCTACTGCTTAGAAGGCAGTTGCTCTATCCAGTTGAGCTATGGAACCTTCAACTGAACTTATCAGTAACAGAAAAGTCAACCTTAGTTGACTTTTCAAAAATTGTCGGGGCGGCAGGATTCGAACCTGCGGCCCTCCCGCTCAAGCGGGATGCGCTAGACACCGAAATGACCTATATCCTCTAAATATCTTTGAATTCCTCTTTTCTTAATTATTCTTTCCTGCTTCACCGACTCAGACCTTGAATCAAATGACCTAGACCAAACCAACTCCCAAGGAATTCCTTTAGTTGTCCATTTACTTTGCCCACTGTTATGACGAACAATTCTATTTTCCAAATTGTTTGTCTGACCGCAATAGAACTTATTAATGGATGTACTATACAATATGTATACAAAATATGAAATGTCGGGGCGGCAGGATTCGAACCTGCGGCCCCCTGGTCCCAAACCAGGTGCGCTAACCGGACTGCGCCACGCCCCGAACATAATAATATTTAACTTTCTTTAACCTGAACATCTTTCAAGTTCCTGTGGAGAGAGGGGGATTCGAACCCCCGGTACCCGGTTAGAGTACGGCAGTTTAGCAAACTGCTGGTTTCAGCCACTCACCCACCTCTCCGTGAGTTCCTAACTCAATTTCTTTTTCATCAGCCTTACTTTCCTTCTGAAAGTAATGGATCGGCAGTTTATCCCGAGTACTCGGGATGGTTTCAGCCACTCACCCACCTCTCCGTGAGTTCCTAACTCAATTTCTTTTTCATTAGCCTTACCTTCCTTCTGAAAGTAATTGCAGCTGTTATTAGTTCACTGCCCTCTCTCAAAAAAGAGACGCAAATATAGCATTATCATTTATCAGAAACCAAACGATTTATTTAAAAAAATGGAAAGAGGTTATTACGAGAAGTTTTATCAATAAATGTTATTTTTCATATTGGTTATTTATAATTTTCAACATGAACGAAGTATTTATTATTGCATTTGGCAGGACCCCCATCGGCTCGTTTGGGGGTGCGTTCAAAACTCTTTCTGCAACACAACTTGGTGCTCAGGCCATTAGAGGTACTATTGAAAAATTCAACATCAACAAAAGTGATATTGACGAGGTATTGATGGGCAATGTACTATCAGCTAACCTGGGACAAGCTCCGGCCAAGCAAGCCGCTATTTATGCCGGTATTAGTGAAAGTGTTCCTACTACGACTATCAACAAGGTCTGTTCATCAGGTATGAAAGCCCTAACCATTGGAGCCCAATCAATCCTTGCTGGTGATAATCACCTCGTTGTTACTGGTGGCATGGAAAATATGTCATCCGTTCCATATTACCTTGACGGAGCCAGATCCGGTTATCGACTTGGCCACAAAACTGCAATTGATGGACTCATTAAGGACGGATTGACAGACGTCTATAATGACTACCACATGGGAAATGCTGCAGAACTTTGTGCAAGCGAATGCGGAATTTCACGAGAAGAGCAGGATAAATTTGCAATTGAATCTTATAAGCGTTCTCAAGCAGCCTGGGAAAATGGCAATTTTCAAAACGAGATCATTCCTGTTGAAGTTCCTCAGCGAAAAGGTGAGCCTGTCATTGTAGATACCGATGAAGAATTCACCAATGTGGACTTTGATAAACTACCCTCCCTACGTCCTGTTTTTCAAAAAGATGGCACAGTGACCGCAGCTAATGCTTCAACCTTAAATGATGGGGCGGCCTGCATTGTTCTGGCTTCAGGAGAATATGTTAAAAACAACAACATAACTCCTCTGGCAAAGATCCTATCCTATGCTGATGCCTCTCAAAAACCGGAGTGGTTTACAACTGCCCCGGCTAAAGCACTACCCTTGGCGATACAGAAGTCAGGACTCTCCACTTCCGATATTGGGCTCTATGAAATCAATGAAGCTTTTTCGGTAGTGAGTCTGGCCAATATGCAGCAACTAAAACTTAACCCCGACATTGTCAATGTACATGGTGGGGCTGTCAGCCTCGGTCACCCACTCGGTTGCTCAGGCTCTCGAGTTGTGGTAACACTTTTAAACGCCATGCTACAAAGGGATGTGCAATACGGTGCTGCCGGTATTTGTAACGGTGGTGGTGGGGCAACGGCTGTGATAATTCAAAAATTATAATAAATTCACACCTCCCTACGTTGATAGTTAGTTGTGTTATGTGAAAATTGTGTTATGTACAGAAAGGTTACGCTCCTCTTCTTAATAGTACTGTATTCAGGCTATTCAAGTGCTCAAAAGATATTTACCGTCCGCTCCTTCTACCCCCAGTACAAAGACTCTGTGAGTGGCAAATTCTTTCCTAATCCTCCAATTCTCAAAGAAGAATATCAGGCTTATAAGAACGATGACGGAGATACCATTAAACATGGAAAATATGAGTTTCGCTATGAATTCAATAACTATTTACCCAAAAGAACAGGCTCTTACTCCCATGGAATGAAGCATGGTCTGTTTAAAGACTTTTTTGAAAACCGCAGAATCAAATGGGTACGCACCTATGTAAAGAACTCTCCTGACGGACGAGAGATCACTTACATGAATGATGGTGAACCGATCTCAAATACCTACTACTTTAACGAATTTAACACGGATAGCACCAAAGCTCTCAGAACCAAAATCAAACAATACTATCCAAGTGGCGAATTAGAAGGTGAGGCACTTATGATCGAAGGAAAGTTCGACTCTGTCTATACAGAATATTATAAGAATGGAGAAGTAAGAAAAACTACTCCCTACACAAAAGGAGTTATAAATGGAACCGTAGAAGCATTCAGCAATCAAGGAATACTTTTACAGAGGGCGGAATATTCAAACGGACAAATTACCGGTGAGGTACAAACATTTTACCCTACCGGCCAGAAAAAAAGCACTTGTAATTTTATCGATGGTAAGCAAAATGGCACACTAACCGAGTACTACCCAAATGGTAATATAAAAAGCGAGACTGGATTCCACCTCGACACACTACATGGGCCGAGTAATTTCTACTTTGAAGACGGCACTCCTAAAACAACGTCTGAATACAACCATGGCCGCCTACACAATGAACTAAAAACCTTCTATCCAAATGGTCAGCTGGAAACAGTTTGTAACTACAACAACGGATATAGAAACGGTCCTTATAAAAAGTATTATAAGTCGGGTAAGCTTATGGGAGAAGGTCAATACATTAAAGGAAAAATGGAAGGAACGTCTAATACGTTCTATGAATCCGGTAAAAAGAAAATGCAAATGCAGTTTAAATACGGGGTTCAACAAGGGTTTGAAACAGCTTACTATGAAAATGGAAACAAGGAGTACACAAAGCAATATATAGGCGGCAAACCTAATGGCAAATCAACTTATTACCACGAGAATGGGGTGGTTAGTAAAACAGAAGTGTACAATGCCAATAAAAGGCTACGCCACACTACTGAGTTCTACGATAACGGAAAGAAAAAGGCAGTTCAGCATCATTACAACAAACCTAAGACTACTCATTGGATCAAAGTCGGTCAATGGATGGAATATTACCCAAACAAGAAGAAAAAGCTCAAGGAATATTATCGCTCTGGCAAACTTTATGGTGAACGCTTACTCTATCATGAAAATGGAAAAATCGCTGAACGACAAAATTATGTGGCGAATACAAAAACCGGGGTTTGGATGACCTACTTTGAAAATGGCAAAATCAAAAGCAAGATACCTTATAGTAAAAACAAGATGCATGGACAGGCAACCTACTACCATAAAACCGGAAAATTATCTGAGTCTGGTAAATACTATATGGACAAAAAACATGGAGATTGGAAAATATATGACAAGACTGGTAAGCTAATAGAAACTCAAAAATACAAACGTGGAAAACTAATTAACCCGTGAGGATAAAAATGTTGGTATAACTGGCCCCTTCATACTAATTTTACCATTCGAAACAACAAAGCAATGGGGAGTCCAGAACAGAAAGAACTTAACTTCAGCAATTCAACCGGAGTATATCACGGCAAAGTCAGAGATGTATACTACTTTAATGACAAGTTAGCAATGGTCGTATCAGACCGAATCTCAGCCTTTGATGTAATCCTACCCCGCCCTATCCCGTACAAAGGTCAGGTACTCAATCAAATTGCAGCACGAAATCTTAAAGCCACTGAGGACATTGTCCCGAACTGGCTCCTTTCAACACCTTCCCCTAGAGTATCCGTTGGACTTGCTTGCAAGCCGTACCCAGTAGAAATGGTAATTAGAGGTTATTTGTCAGGTCACGCATGGCGCGTTTATAATTCTGGATTGCGGCAGTTGTGTGGAGTCACATTGCCAGAAGGGCTAAAAGAAAACGACAAACTCCCCCAGCCAATCATAACCCCTACGACCAAGGCTATGGAAGGACATGATGAGGACATTAGTCGAGAAGAAATAATAAAACAGGGCCTTGTGACTGAGTCTGAATACCTGAAACTAGAGGAATATACACGAAAGCTCTTCCAAAGAGGCACAGAAATAGCAAGAGAACAAGGACTGATTCTTGTCGATACTAAATATGAATTCGGGAAAATTAATGACAAAATTTACTTGATCGATGAAATTCACACCCCGGATTCCTCGAGATATTTCTACCTGGATAGTTATGATGACCTTCAGGCGAAGGGTGAAAAGCAACGACAACTTTCAAAGGAATTTGTACGAGAGTGGTTGATGGAAAACGGCTTCCAGGGAAAAGATGGGCAACAAGTTCCAGAGATGACAGATGACGTTCTTTCTATGATTTCCAGTCGCTATATAGAGCTCTATGAGAAGTTCACCGGGGAAAAATTTTCGAAACCAGAACAACCAGAAACTGAAGAAGATATCATAGAATCAGTACAAAAAGCATTAAATTAAAGTAAGACAACCTCACATTAGTTTACATAATTTGTAATTAATTACTATTTTAGACTTTGAATTACCTTAAAAATATAATTGGGCTGGCATGAAATACTCAGTAGAGAAACAAGAAAAGTATCTTCACTTACAACTTAAAGAGGATAAATTAGATTCCATAATTGCTCCTGACCTTAAGTCTGAGTTCGTCAAACTAAATGCTGAGGGTGTAAAGAACATCATTCTTGATATGTCTCATGTGAAGTATGTTGATTCTTCGGGGTTGAGCTCAATTCTTGTTGCCAACAGGCTTTGTGACAATGCAGGAGGCTCTCTTGTACTGGCTGCCGTAGGCGACCACGTAATGAAACTAATAAGCATATCTCAACTTGATTCTATTCTTACAGTATTACCAACCCTTGAAGAGGCTGTTGATCATATTTTTATGAATGAGTTAGAAGGCGATTTAAAAAATGAGGAGTCAGAAGATTGATTTTGATTGACCTTCGTTGTTAAAATATTAGGTTCCAACTCTGCAGTTCCTGCCTTTGATAGAAATCATACATCCCAAATAGTACAGGTCAACAATAAGTACATCCTTATTGATTGTGGAGAAGGTACGCAGTTGCAAATGGCCAAGTACAAGGTCAAATATAGTAAGATCGACTACATTCTTATCTCCCATTTACATGGTGATCATTACCTAGGTCTCATGGGACTTCTTTTCACCTTCCACCTTTATGGCAGAACGAAGCCATTGACGGTATATGGCCCCAAGGGACTGGATGAAATCATCCTTACCCAACTAAAGCACTCCCAATCCATTCTCAATTACAAAATCGACTTCATACAAACCGACCCCAATCAACCACAACTCATCTTTGAAAATCAATCTTTCACAATCAAAAGCTTCCCTTTAAAACACAGGATTCCATGTACAGGATTTCTTATAAAGGAAAAGCAAAAAAAGAGACGCATTGACTCAGATAAGATCCCTGAAGGTTTTACCAACGAACAACTGGCATTAATAAAAAAGGGAGAAGATATTATAGATGAATCGGGGCGTATAGTAATTAAGAATAAGGACATCACTAAACCACCCAAAAAGTCCAGATCTTACGCCTATTGTTCTGACACGAAATACGATGAAGATATCATTCCATTCATTAAGCAAGTTGACCTCTTGTATCACGAGAGTACTTTCATGAAAGATCTTGAGGAGCGTGCTCAACTGACCTTTCACTCCACAGCGCAACAGGCGGCAACCATTGCAAAAAAAGCAAAAGTCAAAAAACTACTTCTCGGACATTTTTCATCGCGCTATCGCCAATTGGAGCCATTACTTAATGAAGCGAAAAGTGTTTTTAGTGAAACAGAACTGGCAATTGAAGGGCAAAAATTTGAAATTAACTGTTAGGCCTGAATATATTGTCAAGTACAATTCCTGCAGCCACCCCAGCATTTAAAGACTCTCCCCCTCCTCGACCAGGAATCGTCACCGGGCAACTCACATAATTAGTTATCTGCTCTGAAATACCATGTGATTCGCTTCCAATCACGATATAACCACTTCTCGGCAAATCACTTTCATAAATACTAACCCCATCCAAAACAGTTCCAACAACCTCTCCTTTTATATTGTCAAAATATTCTTCTAAATTTTTATACATCACCTTAATTCTGGCAAATGACCCCATAGTTGCGGAGATTACTTTGGGGTTATAAAAGTCCACACAGCTAGTTGAGCACACAATCTTCTCAATTCCATACCAATCGGCCGTTCTTACAATTGTACCTAAATTTCCGGGATCATTGATGGAGTCCAGTACTAAAACGAAATCACCATCTGAAGTTAAATTTTCCTCATCAGGTATATGTGCCACCGCAATTCCATCACCATTTGTACTTAGTGTCGACACCTTTTGAATATCTCCGGAAGACACAACCTCATAATCCACACCTTCATGCAAGCCTTTCGATATCAACTCTATTTCTAGTTTTTCTGAAATGTAAAGTTGTTCAACGCGAATATCGGAGCGCAGTAACTCTATTATACTTTTTGTTCCTTGCACTAAAAAAGACTGATGCTTATGACGATACTTTTTTATTTGCAAAGATTTGATGAATTTTGAGCTTGAATTGGAGATCATAGGATTGCCGAGATTGCGTTTAAACTTACGATATTACACACTTATTTTTCTTACAGCAGTCTTTTTTCTTTCCGCCTGTAGTCCTGGTCGTGATATCAACACAAAATACCTGATCAACAAACAAAAAATCAAGGGGAATAAGCATTTCGAAAATTGGCAGCTCGAAGAATACCTGCGCTTACGGAGAAACAAAAGAGTCTTGGGTATTATCCCTACCTATCGTGTTTACGATTTGGGGATGAAAAAGAAGTTCCTTGGTATTTTTACAATATACGACCCTGAACAAATCAACCGAAAAATTGAATCTTACCAAGATAAAAGGGATGCCAAGCTCAAAAAACAGCCAAAAGACTCCAGCCGTGTAATCAAGAAGTACACACGAAAAATTCAAAAGAAAGAGTCAAAACTCAAAGAAGGTTCCTGGCTAGCAAAGGCAGTAGGCGAACCCCCGGCTATTTATGACTCTTCAGCAATTAATAATACAGCCAAACAAATGCAGCTTTACATCCGCTCGAATGGATATCTATCCGGTAGGGTAAAATATAAAGCTGACACCTTAAGAGGAAATAAAAAATACAAGAAAGTCAATGTCCGTTATCTGGTAAAAGAAGGAGAACCCCATATTATTCGTAACGTAAGGTATGAGGCAGAGGATGACTATGTCCAGTGGCATCTAGATTTCGATCATAATAAATCACTTCTAAAGTCAGGAAAAATATATAAAATAGGCAATGTAACTGCCGAGCGCAGTCGCATCAATACCTATCTTAAAAATTACGGGTTCTATAAATTTAAGAAGCAGTATATCTCGTTCCAGGTTGATACCAGTGTTGGGTCCAAAAATGTGGACATTACCATCCTGGTACGAAACCCGGAAACTCCGGACCGCCATCAACAATATAAAATAAGAAACATCTACTTCACTATTGAGGATTCTCAACGAAAGGCAAACGACACCACTGAGTATAAAGGGGTGTACTATATTATTAGCTCTGAAAAGTACTCAAAAAAAATCCTGAGCAATCACATTCATTTTCAAAGTGGTGTAAACTATGAACTAAATAATCTAAGAAAGTCCCAAAAAGAACTCGGGAATATTGATGTCTTCAAGTACATCAACATTAACTTTCATGAGGTGGATTCAAACAAGCTGGATGTACAGATATATGCCAGCCCGTTTGATAAATATGAACTCTCTTCCGAATTTGGTGTTAGTGTAAACCTCCAGGGCCAGACAATCCCAGGACCTTTCGCCAATCTCACTTTCAGAGACCGCAACGTTTTCAGGGGCTTTGAAATATTCGAAGCGAATGTAAGATATTCTATAGAGGGACAAATTAGTTTGACTGACCAAAATGAAGTCAGGAAGCTCAGGGAGATAGGAACAAACACCTCGCTTATTTTCCCAAAAATCCTTATTCCAACGAAACTCAAGTACAAATTCTCAAGCTTCAACCCAAAATCAAGACTAACATTAGGATTCTCTGATGTGGACAGACAAGAATATCGAAGAACTAGTTTTAAGACAGCCCTGACCTATAGCTGGCAACCAGAAAGGAAAATTAACTACATCGTCACACCGTTCGATGTTAATATTCTCAATTCAGTTATAAAAACAAACGATTTCAGAACCTATCTAAACACGTTACAATTAAATGGTAACAACTTGAAGCAATCATTCGAACCTTCTATTGTTTCCGGTTTTACACTTAGCCGAATCTACAACAATAACTTCAACAATGGGCTGAAAAATGCATGGTACAATCGATTATCTCTTGAAGCCGGGGGATCTCTATTTTCAGTAATGGATAAAAGTTTACCAACAGAAAATAACGACTCAATACTGAGCCTTCCCTATTACCAGTTTGCAAAATTTCAATTTGACATTCGTCATTACCACCCGTTGAGTACAACGTCTACCGTGGTCGGAAGGATAAATATAGGAGCAGCAAAACCATATGGAGCATCCGATGTCTTACCCTACGAAAAATTCTTCTTTACAGGAGGTAGCAATAGTGTCCGTGCCTGGAGTCCAAGACGACTCGGTCCTGGATCTTATACACCGGACTTAACGAGCACAGGATTGTTTGATTATAGATTTGAGCAACCTGGTGAAATTCTAATTGAAGGTAATCTCGAGCTAAGGGGTAAGTTATTCAGCTTCGTCCATGGAGCTCTATTTTTGGATATTGGCAATGTTTATACATTTGAAAGCGACAACACTCGCCCTGGAGCTCAGTTCCAATTAAATTCATTCATCAATGACCTGGCCATTGGATCAGGAGCTGGGCTTCGTTTTGACTTTTCGTTTCTTATACTACGACTTGATTTAGGTATGAAAGTCAAAGACCCCGCAAGAGATGTTGGAAATCGTTTTGTGAAATTCGGGGAGAAAGGCCAATTTGCACTTAACTTTGGAATCGGATACCCTTTCTGATATCAAAAAACACTTACGATCACGATGCTTAAAAAGGAGAACATTAGTAGTTGGTTTCAGGAACTTCAAAACGATATTTGTAATGCACTGGAAGAGATTGATGGTTCTGGTAAATTCATATCCGACAAGTGGGACAGAGAAAAAGGAGGTGGCGGTGACACCAGAGTAATTCAGGATGGCAGCGTCTTTGAAAAAGGGGGAGTCAACTTCTCCGCTGTTCATGGAGAAACACCAGCAAAAATTCTTGAGGCCTTAAGGTTGCCAAAATCTGATTTTTATGCCACAGGAGTCAGTATAGTTATACACCCCAAGAGTCCACTGGTTCCGATCATACACATGAACGTCAGATATTTTGAAATGAGCACAGGAACCTATTGGTTTGGAGGTGGAATTGACCTCACCCCCATATATGTCGATAAAGAAGACTCCACTTTTTTTCATCAAAAGCTTAAAGTAGTATGTGACAAACACAATGCTGACTATTATGAAAAGTTCAAAAAATGGGCAGACGACTACTTCTATATTAAACACAGAGACGAAACAAGGGGAATAGGTGGTATTTTTTTCGACCGCTTGAGCAGTGATAACCCTGATCAAAAAGAAGTAATCTTCAAATTCGTACAGGATGTGGGCAAAACTTTCTCAACCGTTTACAAGCACATTGTTGACCGCCATAAAGGTAAAGCATGGACTGATGATCAAAAGTCATGGCAAAAAATCAGAAGAGGTCGTTATGTCGAGTTCAACCTGGTTTATGATAAAGGCACTAAGTTTGGACTTGACACAGACGGTCGCACAGAGTCCATTCTTATGAGTCTGCCAAAAGAAGCTAATTGGTTATACAATCACCAACCAAATTCGGGATCTGAAGAAGCCCTAACACTTTCATATCTTAAGAAAGGTATTAACTGGATTGACTGATGTTAGAATACATTAACCAAATCGACCATGCTGCGACCATATACCTAAATGGTTTGCGTAGCCCCTCTCTCGACCCTATCATGGAGTTCATTACAAACAAATACGTTTGGTTCCCAATGTATGCGGCTCTGATCTTTTACTTTTTTTATAAGTTCAAAAAAACAGGTTTTTTAGTAACCGGAGCCTTTTTACTTATGGTTTTATTCGTTGAAATATCATCCTCCTGGATTTCCAAGCCCTATTTCAAGAGGCACAGGCCCTGTCAAGACCCGGTGGTCAAAGAACAAATTAACAGTACTGGTTGCCGAAGTTTATATGGGTTCTTTTCTGGTCACTCTTCACAAAGCTTTGGAATTGCTATGCTCACCGTACTTTTCTGTAGAAAAAAAAGTAGATGGTTTCTATTATTATTACCATGGGCAGCTTTAGTCGCTTACAGTAGGGTATACCTTGGAGTACATTATCTGGGCGACATTCTTTTTGGAGCTGCCTTTGGAGTCGGAAGCGCCTTCCTATTCAGGTATTTAGCTCTAAAGTTAGGAAAGAGATTGGAGTTAGAGCATATTTAGCCGCTTCATAAAAGCATCTTTGTAAGAAGCCCCAACAGGTATATGTTTATTACCAATCAACACATTCATATCCTCAATTGAGTCAACCTGCTCAATGTTCACTATGTAAGAGCGGTGTACTCTGGAAAATGCCCGGGATGGTAGCTTTTGCTCCAGTCCCTTCATCGTTGAGTGGATAATATACTTATTGTCTATCGTATTTATAACCGCGTAATCTGCCAGCGCCTCCACAAAAAGTATACTCTCATAATTCACCTTAACTATCTTAGAGTCAGTTTTTATGAAAATCTCTTTCTCATTGGACTCAGCAGCAATACTTGAGACATTTTTTTCCTTCGCTTTATTTACGGCTTTTAAAAAGCGAGAATACTCTACAGGTTTGACCAAATAATCGATCACACTATACTCAAATGCCTCCGCAGCATAGCCTTTTTTACTGGTCACCAAGATAATTTGCGGGGGATTAGTCAATGATTTAATTAAATCAATGCCGGACATTTCAGGCATTTCGACATCGAGAAAAAGTAAGTCAATTTGCTTTTCCCTTAAAATATTTCCGGCTTCAATGGCATTAGAACACTGATCAATCAGATTAAGTACCTCTGTTTGATTTACAAAGTGCTCAATTGTCGCTCTCGACATTTCTTCATCATCAACTATTAGGCAATTCACGATATCTTCTTTCAACTAGTTTAGAAATATATTTACCGAGAATATCGAATTCCAAATTAACAATATCCCCCCGTTGAAGCTGGCCGAGGTTTGTATTTTCAAATGTATACGGAATTATCTCTACAGAGATATATCCTTTATCAGATTCCACAACGGTCAGGCTTATGCCATTGATACATATCGACCCTTTCTGAACCGTTATATTTCCGTGCAAATCTTCATCGTAATTGAATTCAAACACATAACTTCCTTCCTTCCTTACAACATTGCTGCACTCGGCAACCTGATCAACATGCCCTTGAACTATGTGCCCATCAAATCTTCCGTTAACCGGAAGACATCTTTCCAAATTTAGCAAATCGCCTACTTTAAGGCCTTTAAAGTTTGTTCGGCTCATCGTCTCATCTACTATGGTAGCAAAGTGAGTGTCGCCATCCACGCGAGTAATCGTTAAGCAAACACCATTGTGAGCTACGCTTTGATCGACTTTCAGTTCGCTGGAAATACCTGAAGAGACTGCAATATGGACATTGGTCCCATCTGGATTTATCTCTTTAAGTTCTCCTAAGCTTTCAATGATACCTGTAAACATTACTTTCCTCGGCCCTGAACGATTATTAGTAATGTATAAAGAATAATTCTGAAGTCCATAGCGAGGGACATATTTTCGATGTATATGATGTCATACTTCAGTCTTCGGACCATTTGTTCGACATTTTCAGCATATCCGTATTTAACCTGTCCCAATGAGGTTATGCCAGGCCTCACCCTTAAAAGGTGTCGGTAATGTGGCGCTTCCTGAACTATCTGGTCAATAAAAAATCTACGTTCAGGTCGGGGACCAACAATGGCCATATCACCCTTAATTACATTGATCACCTGAGGTAACTCATCAATCCGGGTTTTTCTCATGATCCTCCCCCACTTCGTGACCCTGGGATCATCATCTGAAGATAATGCCGGCCCCTTCTTCTCGGACCCTACATACATACTCCTAAACTTGATGATATTGAATGGTTCTTCGTCTTTCCCTATTCTTTCCTGCGTATAAAAGACAGGCCCCTTGGACGAAAGTTTTGTCAACAGCATAAAAACCAGGAAAAAAGGCAATCCAGCAATCAACACAAAGAATGCAATAAATAAGTCCATACACCGCTTAAGAACCTTTTGCCAAACAGGAATTAGATTTCTGTTGATCTCTATCAATGGTATGCCGAGCAGGTGGTTTACTTTTACCGAACCCAGTAGAATCTGGTAAATATCAGGGATTATACTGATACGCAAATTGTATCCCTCAATTGCAGATAGGATTTTTGCAATCCTTTCGTGCTCCGAGGACTCTACAGCAATAATGACATGCTCGATCTTAAGCCTTCGAATTAATTTGGGAAGATTATTGAAGTCCCCCCAATTTCTTAAATCTTCACTAAGCAATTGCTCAGTACTATCGAAAACATGAACATACCCAATGAAACGGTATCCCAATGACGAATTAATCTTTTTAATCTCCTGGTAAATTTCCAGTGCGTTTTTATTAGCCCCTACAATAATCGTATTGAACCATATTCGCCCCTTTTTGATGAGTCTTTTCGTATAGGTGAGCAACACCATTTTCAGAAATACAGAAATTCCAAAGTGCACCATTAAATAAGCCCCGGTAGTCCTGTAGTAGTCGGTATGAGGATTAACACCCTCATCATCAAGGAGCAGAAAAAAGAAAATTGGAATAGTACCGATTACAGTCAAACCAGCAATCACAAGAAACTCCCTGATCCTTGATTTTCTAAAAATCTCGATATAGAAGCCAAAGAAGGTATATAACAATACCCAATAGGCCCCAACAACCAATGCTCCGATAAATGGACGAATGTTGAGCGGTTCTTCGGCCTCGCCTAAAATATTTTTTCTTAAGTAATAGAAAAGAACCCAGGCAATCGCTGCTCCTAAGAAATCTGTGATTACAAAAATGAAAGTATAAATCTGCCTTTTCAAAACTCCTCCCTTGGGATCAATGTTCCTGCAAAGATATGTTTATTTTGTTTTTTCCCACCTTTCAGCGTATGAATTGAGCCCTTTCCCTCTTTCGTCAAGTGCGTTAACTAAATAAAGTTACCTTTTACCCCATCCAATTGGTCTATGACTAAATATGGGTTCACTTTTATTTCATGGCACCGTAACTTTAAGTATAACTTTTTTGTCCTACTTCAAACAACCGAAACTTACAACTTTTTTACCACGACCGATATGCTGAAATATTTTTTAACTCTTCTGACTTTCTCTGGTTTCCTGTCTGGGGCATTTGCTCAACTTACTACCACTAATGCTTCCAGTGCGGAACAGGTGGTAGAGTCTTTAATTGGTAGCGGGATTACCGTATTTAATGTTCAAGCAAAAGGTGCTTACGGGCTTTTCTCAAATGGTGCATCAAGCATCAATATTGAAGATGGAGTAATAATTGCAACAGGTGATATTAACAATGCCATTGGACCGAATTTGAACAACAGTATGAGCGGATCCACGGGTTCGGGCGGAGATAATGACCTTGCAGGACTTATTGGCGAGCCAGCGAGTAACCTAAATGATGCCGCAGTCATCGAGTTTGACTTTATCCCCCAAGAAGATGAAATTTCCGTGAAATATGTTTTTGGGTCTGATGAGTACCCTGAATATGTTTGCTCGTCATTCAATGATGCTTTCGCATTCATAGTAAGTGGACCTGGCATAAATGGCTCCGTTAATATTGCACAAATACCTGGATCAGGTATTCCGGTTTCCATTAACAATGTCAACGACAACACCGGAACTTGCAGCGAACCCGGAAACGAAATCTATTTTGTTGAAAACTATGCAGGAACCGGAGCCTATAATGTTCAATATGATGGTTTTACTGTACCTCTTGAAGCCAAACTCTCAATTACTCCCTGTGAGACTTACCATATTAAGCTTGTTGTTGCTGATGTAGGTGATGGCGCATATGACTCAGGTGTTTTCCTTGAAAAAGGGAGTTTCACAAGCGGTAATGTAAACGTAACTAGTGTTTCCTTTTCAGAACGATTTGAGTATGCGATTGAAGGCTGCAACAATAATGCATTTATATTTACCCGTGACGAAAATCTTGAATTACCACTTAGCGTAAAACTTGAAATCGGTGGTAGCGCAACGAATGGAATCGACTACACCACTATTGCTGATAGTCTCTACTTCGCTGAAAACGAAGACTCGGTAACCTTTAATATCGTTCCACTTCTTGACTCTGTCTCGGACCCGATAGAATTCATTACAGTAGCTATTGATGATGGATGTAAGTTGGATGAAGACGTAGATACTATTTTCATCAGGGAGTTCTTTGACTTAACCGATAGTGTATACCAAATCTGTTTAGGTGACGGAGTACAACTTAATGCCGACTATATATTCCCCGATGATCAATTTGTATGGACTCCCTCCTCCGGCCTCTCTTGCGACTCATGTCAATCACCTTACGCATCACCAAGCAACACAACGATGTACCATGTTGACATTACTGAACCTTCCAGTGGTTGTATGGGTAAAGACTCGATTGAAATACAAGTACTTGAGTACCCCGACCTCAACCTAACAGGCAATACTTTACTCTGTAACGAACCAAATACTGAACTAACAGTCTCCACAGGGCTTGATGAAACGGTTAACCTACAATGGTTTTTAGATGAAGGAGTGATAAGTTCTGGTACACACACAAATCAGTCTGTAAGTCAGACAGGAAATTATTTTGTTGTCGGGGATAATCAGTCTTTATGCTATGATACCTCTAATGTCCATTTCGTAGAGTTTATCCACATTACTGTAGATGCGGGTGAAGACCAAACAATAGTTTATGGAGAAGTAACAAACATGACCGCAGCAAGTAATCTGAACGTCAACCCTACCTGGACAACTGAGCGACCAGAAAGCCTATCATCATTGACCGATCTATATGCATATGCAGCGCCTACGGCCACTACTACCTATACGCTAACAGATGAATACAAAGGGTGTAAGGCTACAGATGAGATGCAAATTCAAGTACGCCTTTTTGTACCAACTGCAATATCTCCCAATGGTGATGGGGCCAATGACGCATGGGAAATACTTGGACTCAATGAGCTTTTATATTATGAAATTGCCGTGAGAAACCGATATGGTAATGTGGTATACAATTGTCACAACAACTATGAACCATGGAACGGAATCAGAAATGGGCAAGAACTTCCCGTAGGCACCTACTACTACACAATTAATACCCCTGATCAACAGGAATATGCCGGTTCATTAACAATAATGAGATAAAGGATTTGATTATTTCCAGTACTTCTACTCAAAATCCGTTTATTTTTGTACCGAACTATGGAGGATACGTACAAAGACAAAGGACTGCGAAAAAACCTGGTAAAACTACTAGCCGATAAAGGAATAATAAATTCAGATGTGCTGAAGGCCATTGGCTCGGTTCCTCGTCACTTTTTTTTCGAAAAAGCGTTTCACTCCCATGCTTACCAGGACAAGGCTTTCCCTATTGGTGAAGGGCAAACTATTTCACAGCCATATACGGTCGCCCGACAAACCGAATTATTGAGTGTACAACCCGAATCTAAAGTATTAGAAATAGGCACCGGCAGTGGATATCAAAGTTGTGTTTTGATAGAACTTGGTGTGAGACTGTACTCTATTGAACTTCACAAAACACTTTACGATCGCACAAAAAATCTGCTCAGCAAAATGGGTTATAAAGGCAACTTCTTTTGTGGCGATGGAACTTCCGGATTGAGAAATTTTGCTCCATTTGACAGAATCCTGGTTACGGCTGGGGCTCCATTCGTGCCTGGCACGCTTCTTGAGCAATTGTCGATTGGTGGAATCATGGTGATTCCAGTTGGAGACCGCAAGTCGCAAAAAATGATTCGAATTACAAAAACCTCTGAAAAAAAACTAAAAAAAGAAGAATTCGGTGATTTTCGTTTTGTACCTTTAACAGGAAGCGAAGGATGGTAATCAGGTAATCCCTTACTTTCTTTTGCTTTATGCGGTATTTAATTAACTTTGTTATATCCTGAACGTGTATATGACAACCAGTTTTTATTTATACCGTATCTAAAACGGGTAATCGTACTAGGAACAATGAGGCATTTTCAATACAGACTAGCAGCATTTTTACTTATCTGCATTTTAACTCTTCCTTTGGCGATGGGACAACGGATAAGAAAGCATAAGCCTATGAAAAGAAGACATAGGCCTTCTAACTACGTCAACTCATTAACAGGAACAGTTGGTACAGGTATGGGGACTTATTACGGAGACCTATGCGATAGTTGGGATTGTTTTAAGTTCAGACATCACTTAGAGATTGGGGCTCAATACCGTCTCAATGGTAGTGTATCATTCCGGACAGAAGTTACGTGGGCTCGACTATTTGGCACCGACAAAGGAGGTATTAATGAAAATAGAAACCTACATTTCAGAGGAGACAATTTCGAACTAAGTGCGGTCGTTGTTTACGACATTTTTGAATTCTACAGGATGCACCTCAAAAGGTATAAGTATGCCCCTTACCTGTTTCTTGGTATGGGTCTGACCAACGTAAACCCAAAAGCAGAGTATGAAAATAAATGGTATGGGCTAAGAAAACTCTCAACCGAAGGACAAACATACAGTGCTTTTACTTTTTCAATACCCTATGGAGGCGGGGTAAGATACCTTGCTACACCACACCTATCTTTAAGCTTTGAAGTTGGATATAGGTGGACTTTCACCGATTATCTGGATGATGTCAGCACGACATATGTTGATAATTCATCATTAACCGGAATAGCAGCCATACTGGCCGACAGAACCTCAGAGGGTGGATATACGACTTGGGACTCCAATGATGGAGAACATTGGGCCGCTGGTCATATTAGAGGGAACCCTTCCAAGAATGATGGATTTCTGCTATTTGGAGTAAAAGCTGAATATGTTTTGAAGGTCACTCAGCAACACTATAATATCAACTCCAACCATGCACGGTTTAGGATTATAAAAAGTATTAAAAGAAAACGGTAGTAAATTCTGTGAATAACTTTCATATATGAAGCAGCTCAAGGCTGCTTTTTTTGTTTATTTTCGGATATGATTCAAGCTAAAACACCCTCCCAATCATTGGTTACCATGACAGAAATGATCATGCCCAATGACACCAATACACTCAACAACCTTATGGGGGGGCGGCTGATGTATTTTATGGATGTGGTCGCAGCCATTTCTGCTCAGCGGCACTCCGACAGAGTTGTTGTTACGGCTTCTGTCGATAATGTTTCCTTTGGAAAACCTATCGGACTAGGTAGTGTAATAACACTGACAGCTAAGGTAACACGGGCGTTCAACAGCTCGATGGAGGTTTACATTACTGTTGAAGCGGAAAATATCCCCAAAGGAGAAAAATTCATAAGCAACGAAGCCTTCTTAACATTCGTAGCAGTAGACCAATCGGGTAAACCAATTGAAGTTCCGAAAATAGAACCAGAAACATCAGAAGAAAAAGAAATGTATAAAGGTGCTCTTCGCAGGAGACAATTGCGACTTGTCCTGGCAGGAAAACTCTCCCCTGAAGAAGCTACAGAATTAAAGTCTATATTCGATACAAAATGAGTTTAACAGAAAAAATCGCACCAGAAGCACTAAAATTCATTTTCAACGAAGACCTATACATGGTTGGCCCTGCTTCAAGTGAACGCATTGATATAGAACCATCCGAAAACATTCAATCTACAGATGAGGTACGAGTTCCAGATAAGAAGAAAATAGATTCTGATTTCATAGTCGTTTTAAACAAATCCCTGGATGCTGCATCCGCTTCTCACGAACTTTTACAGAAAATCTTAGGGGCAGTAAATAGATCAATGGATAATGTTGATATAATAATCGATCCTAAATCACAAAACCTGAAGATCGACAATATGGAATTAGTAAATGGTAGCTTGAAGCTAATTTTATGTTTTGGAATTAACCCTTTTGAGTTAGGCTTACAGTCGCAGCAGATTAATAAATATCAACTTGGAATCGTTGATTCTTTCCCTGTTATACAAGCCGATGACCTGGCTTCGATTCAAAACAATATTGATGCAAAAAAAGCACTATGGCTGAATTTAAAGAAGGCCTTTGGAATGAATTAATACCCATAAACCTCTTTCAGTTTTTGCTCAAGCTCTGAACCACGCAAGTTCGAAGCAATGATAACCCCCTTCTCATCCAGGAGAAAAGTCTGAGGAATACCTTGAATTTTGTATGTAGGCACAACCTCCGAGCTCCAGTATTTCAAATCCGAAACATGGCTCCAGGTCAAATTATCTTGTTCAATTGCTCTGACCCAACTCTCCTTATCCTGATCCAAAGAGACGCTAAATATCTCAAATCCATCGCTCTTATACTTTTGATAAACTTTGACAAGATGTGGACTTTCCATTCTACAGGGCCGGCACCATGAAGCCCAGAAGTCTAGAAGTACAGTCTTCCCTCGTAGGTCCGACAACTTCATTTTATCACCATCAGGTGTGTTTAGTTCAATTTCCGGAGCCTCTTCACCTACCTCCAGCTGATTCATCATTTCCCTGGCCTGTTTGACATTCTCAACTAATCCTTGTGCATATGGGTGATCTTCAATTACCTCCGCATACTTGTCAGCTTGTTGAAAATAGAAATCTTGATTCGTTCTATTATTCACAAAACTTAACCCAATAAAAGCGGCATAGCTCGGACTTAAGCTATCAATTTTATTTTTTAATTCAGTATCATACTTTTTGTAAAGCTCCATTCTTCTGAATTGATATTCTTGCATAACTTGATCAGTCGTTACATCTCCCTCTTGGGTTATTTCTTCTCTTAATTGCTGATCTTTTTCAAATAATTCCTGCGCCACTGATCTGATGATATTAAAATTAGTTGTCTGCACGCTTCCGGAAATATCAAATTCATAGTCATCCTGTCCTTTCGGCAAAATGTTAATGCTAATCGGAGTTTGCTCGAGTATTACTACCTCAGTTAAGCCTCCAACTTCAATTCGGCAAGCCTCGAAACCGTTCCACTGTCCACTGAGCACAAATGAGTTATCTTTTTTAATTTCAGATGAAGCTATTTCTGTGAATACAGGCTGACCAGTAGGACTTGTACTTTGTGCGCTCAATCTCACCATTCTCAAAGAATCATTAACCAGACTAGCCTCAATCGTTCCCCTTATAATAAACCGGTCACCCGATATGGAATCACCGGCAATTTCATCATTAATTTCACCCGTATTCTCATTGTCTTGCTCTGAACAAGATACTATAGCCAATAATATCAACCCTAAGTATAGATGGACAAACCTATTTAATTTTGTCATTTTTATTTTGGTACCTGTATTCATATTAATGTACTGACTCTGTAATTATAACTGACGCCTTACTCACTACGTTATCCAATCCGCTGATATCTTTACCGCCAGCGGTCGCAAAAAATGGTTGCCCGCCACCTCCACCTTTGATTTCTGTGGCAAGTTCCCTTACAATCCGGCCTGCATTGAGTGATTTGGTTTCACAAAGTGATTCATCAATTGTTACAGAAATCATCGGTTTATCATCGATATTGGCCGCCAATACCAAAAATAAATTGGGAATTTCATTCTTTAACTGGAAGGATAACTGCTTGAGGGTATCTGCGGAACCTAATGACACTTTTTCAATAATAATATTGATTCCGCCAGCCTCTGTTACCTTCTCTTTTAATGAGTTTTTAAGTTCCGCCCCTTCCTTACTTTGGAGCTTTTCTAATTTCTTGCTGAGTTTGCTTCTCTCTTCAGCTAAATTTTGAACCGACTTAACCAGGTCTTTGGGTTGTTTCAGAATATCATTGATCTCTTGAATCACATTGAGCTTGGAATTCAGATAATCCAGCACGGCTTTACCTGTATAGGCCTCAATTCTTCGAATTCCTGCTGCAATTGAAGATTCTGTAATAATTTTAAACACTCCGATGTGCCCGGTGGAAGGAACATGAGTACCTCCACAAAGTTCAACTGAAAAGTTCTTATCAAAAGTAATTACTCTTACCGAATCTCCATACTTCTCACCAAACAGAGCCGTAGCTCCTTCACTCAAAGCCTGATCGATCGGCACATTTCTTTTCTCATCTAATGTGATATTTTCTCTGATTTTTGCATTTACAATGTTCTCCACCTCGGAAATCTCCTCTTCTGTCATTTTTGAAAAGTGAGAAAAATCGAAACGCAGCACATGATCATTGACTAATGACCCTTTTTGTGCCACATGGTCACCCAAGACTTGTTTCAGCGCAGCATGAAGCAAATGAGTAGCCGAATGATTTAAGGTTGTAGCTATTCGTTTCTCTTTGTTCACAGAGCACTTTACCACGCTTTCAACAGTAGTTGGAATCTTGTCGCAATAGTGAACAATCAAATCATTTTCCTTTTTAGTATCCAAAACCTGGATCACTTCGTTTCCACTTTCAATAGTACCAGTATCACCGACCTGCCCTCCACTCTCCGCATAGAATGGTGTTTTATCAAGGGCAATCAGGTAATTAACAGCCCCCTTAGTCTTATTTTCGCGGTACTTGATAATTCTGCTTTCCTGACTCAGGTTATCATACCCTACAAATTCGACATTGGAGCTTACTCCGGTCTCAATCCAATCAGTGGCTTCAACACTTGCTGCGTCCCTGGAACGATCTTTTTGCTTTTTTAGCTCTTCCTTGAATTCTTTCTCGTCTACTGAAAAACCTTTTTCCTTTGCTATCAATTCAGTAAGATCAAATGGGAAGCCATAAGTATCGTATAACACAAAGGCCTTATGGCCCGGTATTACTTTGCCTTCCTGATATTCCTTGAATAGACTTTCGAGTATTTTGAGCCCCTTTTCAAGTGTCCTTAGAAAAGAAGCCTCTTCCTCTTCAATGACCTTCGTGATTAAATCTTTTTGCTCCACCAATCCCTCAAAAACACCATCGAATTGCTTAGTCAACACGGAAACAAGTCTGTAAATAAAGGGAGCATTCACATCTAAAAACGTGTATGCATAACGTATTGCTCTTCTTAGAATTCTACGAATAACGTATCCCGCACCTGTATTGGATGGTAGTTGGCCATCTGAAATTGCAAATGAAACAGCACGCACATGATCTACAATCACCCTGATAGCAATGTCTACCTTTTCATCTTTACCGTACTCGAACCCGGTAACTTTCGTGATTTCATCAATTAGCGGTGTAAATATATCTGTGTCATAGTTCGAATTTTTCTTTTGAATGACCCGAACCAATCTTTCCAACCCCATTCCAGTATCAATATGCTTATCTGGTAACTCTTTAAGGCTACCGTCAGCAAACCGGTTGAATTGTATAAATACCAGATTCCAGATTTCTATGACTTGCGGATGATCGGCATTCACCAATTCTGCTCCCGGAATCTTACTTCGTTCCTCATCGCTTCTCAAATCAATATGAATTTCTGACGAAGGTCCACAAGGTCCTACGGCCCCCATTTCCCAAAAATTATCCTTCTTTGAGAACTTCAATACTCTTTCCCTCGGCAAAATCTCCGCCCAAATCTCTCCAGCCTCCGTATCCACCTCAAGACCATCTTCTTCATCACCCTCAAAGATGGTGGCATATAACCTGTCAGCAGGAAGCTGAAAAACATTAACTAAAAGCTCCCAACTCCACTCTATTGCCTCCCGCTTGAAGTAGTCTCCGAATGACCAGTTCCCCAGCATTTCAAACATAGTGTGATGATAAGTATCTATTCCTACTTCCTCCAGATCATTATGTTTGCCTGAAACCCTAAGACACTTCTGAGTATCAGCGACTCTTGTGGACTTAGCTTCTTTGTCACCTAAAAAATAATCCTTAAACTGATTCATTCCTGCATTAGTGAACATCAAAGTAGGATCATCTTTCAACACCATCGGAGCTGACGGAACGATTGCGTGCTCTTTTTCAACAAAAAAATCTAAAAACTTTTGTCTTATCTCTCTGGAATTCATCATCGCTGTACCAAAAGGTTAGGAATGTATTATTGAGTATAACAAACTAATTTTTTCTAAATTAGGGGCGTTTTATAGGTACTTGACCCAGTCAAAACCTGCTATTTTGCACAAATTTAGCAGAAAATAGACAAGTTAACAGGATGGCCAGAATAAAATATTACTACGATACTGAAACCTGTAAGTATGAAAGAGTAAAAGCTTCAGCTTGGGAAATACTATTGAATTTCCTTGGGTTGTTTATCGTTACCCTACTGATTGCCACTGGCTTAGTGTTTTTATATATAAAAGTTTTCCCCAACAAACAGGTCCGAAAACTAAAACAACAGAATAAAGTCTTAATTGCACATAAAGACAGTATTTCAAAAAAGATTTCCGAAACAGAGGACTATATTGAATACCTCACATACAAAGACAGGAATTTATACAGAGCAATTACCGGAACCGAACTACAAGATGTTGAGAGAAAGCTAAATCAGAGACAGGACTACATCGATGAACTAAAAAATGGCACTGAAATTTCGACTTTAATCGATCGCAAATCTCGTCTGATCGATTCTATCATTGAGATAAACAATACTCAGAAAGCTACCTATGAGGAACTCATAGTACAACTCCGCAACAGAAGCAAAACACTTAGAGGAATACCTGCCATTCAACCCATCGAAAATCCGAAACTCAAAAGGCTGGCTTCTGGATTCGGAAACAGAACACACCCTTTATATAAGGTTAAGATTAAGCACCTCGGAGTAGATTTTAGTGCACCGGAAGGCACTCCGGTATACGCTACGGCTGACGGAAAGGTCATTGTTACAGACCTGGAACACAAGGATGCAGGCCTTTATGTGGAAATCGACCACAATAACCACTTCAGAACAACCTATAGTCATATGCAAAAATTCATTGTAGAGGAAGGTCAGTATGTTAAACGTGGAGAGTTAATAGGCTATGTAGGCACAAGTGGAAAAGCACTTTCTTCACATTTAGGCTACGAAATTTACTTTAAAGGAAAACGCATCAACCCTGTTCATTATTTCTTTATTGACACCAATTCGGACAACTGGCACAAATTGTATGAGCTCGCTAAACTCAACAACCAAACCTTATCCTAATGTCGAGAATCAAGTACTATTACGATACTGAAACCTGTAAATATGAACCCGTTAAGTCTACCTTAACGGATGTAGTTGTCAATATGCTCGGGTTCTTTGCTATTGCTCTCATTCTAGCTGTGGGATTGGTATTTTTATACTACTCCTATTATCCACATCCGCAGATTTTATATTATCAAAATCAACAGGACAATATTGTGCAGGAACTCGCGCTGCAGGACAAAGAAATAAATGCTCTTTATGCAGAATACTCTAAATTAAGCGATCGTGACACGACCATTTATCGCCAAATAGTATCTGCAGGCAACAATCAAAACACAAAATATAAGATGTCGTTGTTTGCTGAAAATCAAGTTAAAAACCTTGAAGGCAAGAACCTGCCTAATGAAATACAGCTCTCACATACTTATAAGAGATTGGATAGATTGAGATGGCTAAGTGCCAATCAGGGGCGGTCCTACAGTGAGATAGTAAAAGTAGCACAACAGAAAGAACAAATGTTGGCTAGTATTCCTGCTATACCACCAGTCCCACCGGATAAATATAGATTTGCCTCCAAATTTGGGTGGAGAGTTCACCCCATTACGGGTAAGCGAAAAATGCACGAAGGGATAGATCTTTCAGCAAGACGCGGAACTCCTATTTACGCAGCCGGAGACGGTGTTGTCCAAAAGGCCAGACGCTCTCTTGGGGGATACGGCAACCAAATCGAAATCAACCATGGCTTTGGCTACGAAACGAAATACGCTCATATGCAAAAGTTCATTGTTAAAAAGGGCCAAAAAGTGAAACGGGGACAATTGATTGGCTACGTTGGAAGCACAGGCTTATCTGTGGCACCACATTTGCATTATGAAATAAAAGTTAACGGTGTAAAAAAGAATCCATACCCTTTTGTCCCGGACGACTTCACGAAAGAGAAATACGAAGAATTATTGCTGAAAGAAAATAACGAATGAACTTTATGAAGCGAATACTTTTTGGCTTGACACTAGCTGTTTTATCATCAACATTTACTTATGCCCAGATTCGAGTAAAGGCCGTTGGTGATGTTATGTTGGGCTCGAGGACTCCAAACCCTATCATTCCTCCCAATAACGGACAAATATTCATTGACAGTTGTGCACATCTATTGGATAGCGCTGATATAACTTTTGCCAACCTGGAAGGTGTATTCGTAAAAGAAGGCATTAAACCGCGAAAGTGCTCCGCAGCATCAAGAGCGGCCGGAAGGTGTTATGAATTTGGTATGCCATCCACTTTGGGACATGTACTTCCCGAGCTTCATTTTAACGTTGTAAGTCAGGACAACAATCACGCGTCAGACTATGGTTATGAAGGAATGAAGTTTACGAAAACATTGTTGGACAGCAACAATGTCAAATGTATTTCAAAAAAGAGTCATGTCGTATTTGAAATTCAGGATAAAAAAGTAGCATTTGTTGCCTTCGGTCATTCGTCCACCTCGAATCAGGTGTTCAATATTGCCAATGCGATCTCCGTTATCAGAGACCTGGACAAACAGTATGATTTGGTGTTCGTTTCATTCCATGGCGGAGCTGAGGGAACGAAAGCTCGACACGTATACAACAAAACAGAAACCTTCTATGGTGAAAACAGAGGTAACCTGATCAAGTTCTCAAGAGCAGTGATTGATGCTGGTGCTGACCTGATCATTGGTCATGGACCACACGTCCTAAGAGGGATCGAATTATATAAAAATAAACTCATCTGCTACTCTCTTGGAAATTTCCTAACCTATGGTAATGTCAACATAAGTGGTGTTAAAGGACATGGAGCTATTATGGACCTTAACATTGACCCTGAGACTGGTGATTTTATCAATGGAAAAATAATACCAACCATACAAGTAAGTAGAGGTGTGCCGGTGCTTGACAGCAAAAAAGGCGCCATCAACGATATTATTGAATTAACTACTGCGGACTTCCCTGAAAGTCCTTTGAGCATTGATAAAGACGGAAATATTTCTAAAAAATAATTGAAGTTTTTACTTTTATCTACTGCTCAATTCAATGCCCTATAAAGAAAAAAAAATAGAAAAAGTTTATTACACCATTGGTGAAGTTGCCGATCAGTTTAAGGTTGCCACTTCGCTAATAAGGTTTTGGGAATCTGAATTTGAACATATTAACCCTAAAAAGAACAAAAAGGGTAATCGCCAATACACAAAAAGCGACATTAGCGACATAGAACTTGTATACCATCTGGTGAAAGAAAAAGGCTATACTCTACAAGGAGCCAGAGAGGTTATTAAAAATGAAAAAGGAAAAGCTAAGTCGAACACTGAAGCCATCAAATCTCTTGAAAAGGTAAAAACCTTTCTACTTGAACTAAAGAACCAGTTATAATACATGGATCAGGAAACTTGCAGTAGGGTTGCACTGACACTAATCCCAGGGATAGGCAGTAGCTTCTGTAGAAAACTTATTACTCACCTCGGTTCCGCTGAGGCTGTTTTTAATAAAAACAAAGCCCAAATTTGCAAAATACCAGGGCTTGGTGAGAAACTGGCAGATACCATCATTGGAGGAAAAAAATACCTGGAGGATGCCAAGAAGCTAATTGAGGAGTGTTCTCAACAAAAAGTCCAATTAATATTCGAAGAATCTGAAGAGTACCCTCCCGAACTCCGGCAGATAAATGACAACCCGTTCCTAATCTATTTCAAGGGAAATAATGAAAGTCTGAAGAAAAAGAAGATTGCAATAATCGGCACAAGACAGGCAACCTCATATGGTAAAGGTATTGTTCAAGAAATCATTACTGGCCTCAATGGCCTTAACTGCACCATAGTCAGTGGGCTAGCATATGGTATCGATATTGAAGCACATAAGTTTGCGGTAGACCATGACATTTCGACTATAGGCATTATGGCCAATGGAATCAACAAGATTTATCCTTCGATTCACCAAAAAATTGCCAATAATATGATGAGCAATGGAGGTATTATGACCGAATATCCTCCTGAAACAAAACCAGACCCCCAGAAATTTCCTGCCAGAAACCGTATTATCGCTGGTATAAGTGATGTTACAATAGTGGTCGAGGCTGCCTCCAAAGGTGGTGCCCTCATCACAGCAGAAATGGCTAATGGCTATAACCGAGAAGTTTTTGCCGTACCGGGGAATCTACAAAACGAGTTTTCCAAAGGATGTAACAATCTGATACGAGACTCCAAAGCTCATATATTTACATCTGTAGATGATTTTTTAGATACCATGGGATGGAAACTTGGCACAACTAGCCATGAAACCAAACCCCTCCTGTTACACTTCAATGAGCTACCAGGAATGGACCCTGTCAAAGAAAAAATTCTCAAAATTTTGGCTGAAAATGAATCTGTTGAATTGGATGTACTGAGCTGGAAGTCAAGCATTCCGATCAATAAGTTAGTAATACAACTCTTAGAACTTGAGCTTGACGGTATTGTCAGTTCAGTTCCTGGGAACAAGTATGCCATTAATAGAAATAGAATAAAGACTGCAATTCGGCTATCGTGAGTTCGAGAATACAAAAGAAATACAAATCCTATCATCATAAAGCTGTACGCTCTAAAATCATTGTTGCCAGCCTCATGGTGATTCTTGTTGTATCGGCAAGCTTTTTTGTCTACCAAAGTCTTTACAGTAACCAAAAGAAAAGTCTGCCGGAGTTAACCGCTACAGGCAACGCATACTGGAACCAAAAGGAACTTAAAAAACTTGAATTAGTTTCAGACAGCATCATTGATCTATTTCCTGAGTCATATGCCGGTTATTATTTCAAAGGTCTCACTTACCAATCCAATAATTTCAAGTTTGCTGATTCCTTGTTTGAAATTGCTACCAAACAAGATGACATTGATGCAAATGCATTGTATCAATGTGGAAGATTCTATCTCCACCATGTTCAATACTTAAAAGCGCTGGATTTGCTTCAACAGAGTGTAAGGCTTAGTCCTAATGACAGTGCTCATTTCTACCTTGGGGATCTATATACACATCATGCACCCAACTACCAGGAAGCTTTAATCAACCTTCAATCCTGCCTTATTCTCGACAGTAATTACTACAGTTCCTATCAATTAAATTTTAATATGGGTTATAGCAATC
Organism: Cytophagales bacterium; assembly: GCA_965267335.1. Lineage (GTDB taxonomy): Bacteria > Bacteroidota > Bacteroidia > Cytophagales > JAAEPT01. The sequence goes on from OZ253953.1 coordinate 3,268,778, forward strand.
TACAGTTAAATAAGCTAAGTGAAGCTTTGAATTGGCTTGAGAAGGCACGTGATATTTCAGAAGCTAATGGAGAACCACTGTACTACATAGGAAAAGTCCATTTTTTAACTAATAACACAGACGATGCCTGTATTAGTTGGAAACGATCGTATAAATATGGATTTAGCCTATCAAAAACGGCTCTGGAGGAAATTTGTCAGTGAATCGAAGTGCACAACTCCCTTATTTTATCATAGGCATGGCTATCGCCTAATTCACCTGCCTTACTCAGGTCCTTACAACCACCTTCCTTGTCTCCATGAGCAATCCTAATTGTACCCCTTAAATAGTAAGCATCGATACTATTAGGATTCAATTGTATGATCCTGGTAAAATCCGCAATAGACTCTCTATAAGCATCTATAGCATTCTCCGATTTTCCTCTCTTGAAATATGCTTCAATGTGATCAGGTTCTAGCTCAATTACCTTATTATAGGAGGTTATTGCTTCTTTATAATTTTGCAAAGCATAGTTACAATTGCCTAAACCCATAAAAATTCGAACATCGTTTGAGTCAAGGGTCAGGGCTTTTCTGTAATCTGCCAGTGCACCATAGTAGTCTTGTAACTCGGACTTTGACTGAGCTCTACCTACATATGCAATTGATTTGTCATCATCGATATCAATCGCTTTTGTATAATCCATGATTGCACCATGATAATCCTGAACATCATACTTGTGCTTTGCTTGTTTTATATAGAAATGAGCACCTTTATGCTCTTTACCTGACTTCCCGGAAACGCAAGCAAAAAAAATCACAGGAGTGAGCAGCATAAAAAGAAAATATCCGGTCGTCCTAATCACTATTCTCTGTTTTTTAGTTTCTTTTTTAATTCCTCAATTTCCTTTATTCTCTCCTCCTCTCTTCTTTGCATTTCCTCCTGGGTAGCCTGCAGCTCTTCCATATTCTGACGCATTTCTTCTTCCTGTGCCCTCATTTGTTCTGTCAGTTCTTTCGATTCAGCTAACAGTTTTTGAGTTCTGTCATTGACTTTGACCGAGGCGAGCGCAGACGCAATGCTTTCAGCTGCCTTATCAATAAACTCAAGTTCGAAAGTTTCTAATTCACGAAACGATGCCAATTCAATAACCCCGTGTGTACTATCATTGAAGTTTAAGGGCACAATCAGAATACACCTTGGATTGGAATAACCAAGTCCCGAAGTAATATTCACGTAGTTATCGGGCACCTCAGTCAGATACACTTTTTTCCCCTCTTGCCAGACCTGCCCGACCAATCCTTGTCCCTTACGAATCTTCTTATTGATGTATTTCTTTTTGTCATAGGCATAGCATGCAATTAACTCGAGATACTCAACCTGTTCTTCATCTTCTGTAACGGTAAAAACACCTCCCTGGTTTGCATCCAAAAACTTCACCAGGTTGAAAATCACTTCATCTCCGAACCTGGATAGGTCATTAGTATAATTCCCTAATATTTCTGAGAACTTAGCCAATCCCTCGTTCACCTTGTTACGTTGCTGATCTTCTCTGGCTACCTTCTTTAAACTCTCACGCATCTGTGCCAGTGCGCTGCCCAATTCTCCCTTATCATCAAACACCTTAATTTCGTGATCGAAAGCCCCCCTACCAACCTCAAGAGCAATTTTTCTAATATTCTTAAGATTATCGGTTAACTTGGAATAGTGAACCTCTAGTTTTTGATATTCTTTATCCTGAACTTCAATTTTTTCAGAAACTTCTCCATTACTCAAGTCTTCAATAGCACTTTCCAGCCTTATTATTGGTTTAACAAAAGCGCCCTTGAGTACAAAACCTCCTCCAACAAAAATTAATGCAATAACAAGAAGCAATATACCGACCACCCAAAGAGAGTATGGCACCTGAGACTCTGTTAACTCTGGTGCCTTAACATCGAAATGCTTTAAAAGCTTTTCACTAGTTTCATTCAAGAATGATATATCTTTTGAAATATTTTCCAGCCTTACACCATCTTCCTGTGTCCAACCACCCTGCCAATTATTAAAAATTTCAAATTCAGTATTTTGAATGGAATAAACGGCATCTAACAAGGAAAATTCATAGCCCTCCTTTAACAGCCTTGCCTTTTGCTTGGAAAGGAAATCTGCTTTGATGTCGATGAGTTTCTTCAAAGAATCCGTACACGATTTGATGGATTTACTCCAAATGCTTCCACATTCATTGATAACCACCTTGCTACCACCGTATGAATTGAATTCATGTACCAAACCAGATGTTTTACTGACTTCACCCTGCAAAACATTCAGTTGGGCTTCAAATGCCAGTTTTAAGCGGTACTGCTCCTCTTGTTTTGGTAATGAATTGTTCTCGGTTATGGTTTCGGAAAGTTCGAAATAAAGAAAAAGTGTCAGAAGGGAAGAAATCAGAAAAAGGACACCAAGAACTAATCTGATATGTGTGCCTAATTGTCTTTTACTGTTGCTTTTGCTCATTTTCCAAAGATTGAAGGATAAGTTCCCTCTTCTTACATCTTTACAAATCAGAGTAATTATACAAAATAAAATCCCCGCAACCGATAGTTACGGGGATTAATATTTCTTGTTATAGTTCTCTATGGAACGCAGACCTCTGCAATCTTATCATAGGCTTTTGCATCTCCTAATTCTCCTGCTTTACTTAAATCGAGACATCCATCTTCAATTTTACCTTGATGCGCCTTGATAACACCACGAAGGTAATATGCATCTGCATTTTTAGGGTCCAGTTTGATAAGCCTGGTGAAATCACTTTCCGATTCGTCAAAGGAGTTAATTGCCAGCTGAGCTTTCCCTCTGTGAAATATTGCATTTGTATTCTCAGAGTCAAGCTTTATAGCTCTGTCGTAATCCTTAATCGCCCCTCTATAGTCCAGCAAAGCCGCTTTCGACTGTCCTCGGCCCATATAGGCTTCTGTCGCATTAGGATCTAGGTCAATAACTTTATTGTAGTCCGTTATTGCTCCAAAATAATCTTGCATTTCCATTTTGGCCTCAGCACGCTTCATATAAGCTTCCTTATAATCCATATCAATATCAATGGCCTTGGAATAGTCGACTATTGCTCCCTTATAGTCTTGTAGATTCATTTTCACGTTGCCATTCTCAACCAATTTTTTGGCATCATTGGCAATTGTTACAGTACAGGCAATCAATAGAAAGCCTAATGTAAAAAGTATGTTTTTTCTAAGATTCTTCATTGCTCTACACATTTAGGTGTGTATTTATAGTATACGCAGGCGCTACGAAGATTGTTACGGAGGGTTACGAAATTTAAGTAAAAGACGTAACACTTAAAGGATTCCTCTACTTCAGTAAAAAGTGCTTTTCAGCCATGTTGGCGACCTCTTCTCCGATGGCCAAAGCTGAGGTTGCAGCGGGTGATGGCGCATTCAAGACATGAATTCTACCTTCACTATATTCGATACAAAAATCTTCAATCATTTCTCCATTCGGTCCTAGAGCCATTGCTCTCACCCCCGACCTTCCGGGTTTTAAATCATCCATTTCTAGGTCAGGAATTAGCCTTTGAAGCGTTTTGAGGAACAGTTTTTTAGAAAATGCTCTTCTTTGCTCATTCCACCCAAATTTCCAGTGTTTACCGAACAATTTCCAGGTTCCCTTATAGGTGAGCGCCTGCCAGGAGTCTTTAAAATTAAAACTGGTTTTATTATAACCCTCCCTTTTAAAGGTAAAGACAGCGTTTGGGCCACACTCTGTCTCTCCATTGGTCATTCGTGTAAAATGCACCCCTAAAAATGGAAATGCAGGGTTTGGCACTGGGTAAATAAGGTTTTTGACTTTCGGCTTACCTTTTTCAGTGAGTTCGTAATAATCTCCCCGAAAGCCGACTATGCGCATTTCTGGTTTGATTTTGTCTTTCCAGGCCATTCGGTCGGACTGTAAACCAGCGCAAAAAACCAGATTCTTAGCTTTAAAATTACCTTTTGACGTACTAATATTATTGACCTCTGCCTTATCGAAGTCCTTTACTTTACACCCCATTATGATCTCACTATCGGGGTTAATCGCAACTATAAGTTCGGCAAGCTTATTTGTAACACCCACAAAGTCAATAATGCCCGTGCATGGCACCCAAATGCCGGCAATTCCCCGTACATATGGCTCTATCTCCCTAACCTGATCTCCGGTTATCTTCTCAATGCCCTCGGTATCATTGGCAAGGCCATTTTGAAATATTTTGTCCAGAAACTCTAGTTCTGACTCTTCAACAGCCACAACCACTTTACCACAAACATCGTGATCGATTTTGTGTTCCTGGGCAAACTTGACTAATTCTCTCCTTCCCTGAACACAGTTCTTTGCTTTATACGAGCCAGGTTTATAATATAGACCGGAATGTATTACACCCGAATTGTGGCCGGTTTGATGAGGTGCTAGTTCCTTTTCTTTCTCAAAAACAACTACTTTGAGCTTAGGAAACCTTTTTTGAATCTTGTAAGCTGAAGCGAGGCCTACGATTCCTCCTCCTACAATCGCAACATCAAATATCTTCTGATCAGTCATTAATGGGCTATTATGCTCGCGAAATTAAAAAAAACGGCTTCAAGTCAATAATTATGGATTAAAAACTTCCATAGCTAAATGCCTTGCTTCAGCAAACTTCGCCCTATCTATACCTGGTTCAAGACCTTCTTCTTGCAAAACTTCAAGGACTTGCTCAGTGGCAAGATTACCGGTCAATTCCTCTTTAGCAAAAGGGCATCCTCCGTATCCCAAAATTGCAGTATCTATTCTTTTACATCCTGCTTGTAATATTCCTTTCGTCAGTGATCGTACTTTAGTTGGAATCGAGTGAAGGTGTGCGCCAACTTCTACCCCTAGTGGGAGTTCCAGTAATCTAAAAACTGATTGCACTTGTTCACCGGTCGCATTTCCTACTGTATCTGCAACAGAAATAGTTTTGATATCCAAGTCGGCTAAATTATCAACAAAGTCCTGAAGTATTGACTGACTATAGTCATCCCCATAAGGATTTCCAAACCCCATTGACAAGTAAACTACCAGTTCCTTTGACGTGTTTTCTAACTCTTGCTGAATTTGTTCAACTAATCGGATTCCATCTGAAATACTTGAATTCGTGTTACGTTGCTGAAAGGTTTCGGAAATACTTAGAGGGTACCCGAGATAACGAATTGAATCATATTGCATGGCTTCGGTGACACCACGCATATTAGCTACAATAGCGAGTAATTGGGTAGAGGTAGTTGACAAATCCAGATTCTGAATTACCTCATGGGTGTCTTTCATCTGAGGGACCGCTTTTGGAGAAACGAAGCTCCCAAAGTCAATCGTGTCAAAACCAACACGAAGAAGTTTATTGATGTAGTCAATCTTTACAGCAGTAGGAATAAACTCCTTAATACCCTGCATAGCATCTCTTGGGCATTCAATAATTTTCATGAAAAGACATTCTTATTCGTAATCTGAGCTTTTTTGATTCGCTCCTCTGCAATATTTAACGCAGCTTGATGGGTAGATGTTCCCTCCCTTTCAGCCTTTTCAAAAACATCCAATGTCGCCTGATACACGTATTCAGCCTGTTTAAATGCGCTTTCCTTACTTTCTTTATAAAACTCTGCGCACACATTAATGATCCCTCCCGAATTGATCAAGAAATCGGGACAATAAACAATCCCCAAATCCTTGCACTTCTGGCCATGTATCCATTCGTTTTCCAGTTGATTATTTGCTGCACCGGCAATGACTTTACATTTCAGTTTAGCTAGTGTATCATCATTAACGGTTGCCCCTAGTGCACAGGGTGAATAAATATCGATTTGATGGTCAAACAATCCTTCAGAGGACACAGCCTCGACACCAAATTGTTGAACGGCTGCTTCCACTTTTTCTGAAAAAATATCATTGACAAGCACTTTCGCTCCTTCCTTCTTCAAGTGTTCTATCAGATACATTCCAACATGACCTGCACCTTGCACCAAAATTTTTTTACCTTCCAATGAGTCGGCTCCAAATGCCTTTTTGGCTCCTGCTTTCATACCCATATAAGTGGTATAAGCGGTTACTGGTGAAGGATCACCATTCCCTCCTTTTTCAACAGATTTACCAACCACATACTGGGTACCATTACCGATATGCTCCATGTCAGCCTCAGTCATATTAACATCTTCCGCGGTAACGTATTGTCCGTTCAATCCCTCAACAAATTCCCCAAATTTCTTAAGTAATTCAGGGGTCTTAAGCTTTCGAGGGTCTCCAATGATTACGGCTTTGCCTCCTCCAATATTCAGACCTGAAATCGAAGACTTGTATGTCATCCCTCTGGAGAGTCTCAAGACATCGACAATAGCCTCTTGATCATTATTATAGGACCAAAACCTGGTACCCCCCATTGAAGGGCCTAAAACAGTATTGTGAATGGCTACGATTGCTTTTAAACCTGTTGGCGTATCTGAAAAAAAGGCGATTTGCTCGTGGTCGTTTTCTTCTAGCTGATCAAACATACTCTAAAATATACCTTCTGCTATTCTTCGTGTCAATTCGGATTTACTCATAGTATAGAAATGAAGCACGGGCGCCCCCTTCTCTCTTAATTCCTTGCACTGTTCAATCGCCCATTCAACCCCGACATCTTTGACTTCATTATTGTCCTTGCACTTCAGCACTGCCTCAGATAAATCTTCAGGAATGTCAATATGAAAAACACTAGGCAGTACCGTTACTTGTCGTTTTGTCGCAATAGGTTTTAGTCCTGGTATAATCGGGACATTTATTCCCTCTGATCTACATAGGTCAACAAATTCAAAGTACTTGCTGTTGTCAAAAAACATCTGGGTCACCACATACTCCGCTCCCATCTCTATCTTTTTCTTCAGAAAATGAAGGTCGGTTTTCATGTTGGGTGCCTCAAAATGCTTTTCGGGATACCCGGCCACACCAATAGCAAAATCAGTACACGCAGAGTTACCGAGGTCTTCATCAAGATATTTTCCATTATTCATATCTACAATCTGACTGATGAGGTCTGTAGCATATGCATTACCATTAGGATCCGGAACAAAATTAGGCTCAGATTTAATTGCATCTCCACGCAATGCGAGGACGTTATCAATACCCAGAAAACCCAGATCAATCAGCGCATTTTCGGTATCCTCCTTTGTAAACCCACCACAAATCAGGTGTGGAACTGCATCAATTTGAAACCGGTTCATAATTGCTGCACAAATACCTACCGTACCTGGCCTTTTTCTGGTGGTCACCTTCTGCAATAAGCCATCGGGGCGTGTTTTATAAACATACTCCTCCCGGTGATAGGTTACATCAATAAATGCCGGATTAAATTCCATAAGTGGCTCAATCGCCCCAAACAAGCTATTAATGTCTTCACCTTTTTTGGGTGGCAACACTTCAAGCGAAAATAATGTCTCCCCTTTCGCTTTCTTTATATGATCTACAACTTTCATTCTACTTTACTCTTAAATATCATAGTTAAGGTTCGGTGAGAGCCATTTCTCGACCTCCTCAATACTCATTCCTTTCCTTCTGGCATAGTACTCCACCTGATCTTTTTCAATTTTACCCAATCCGAAATATTTTGCATCCGGGTGAGCTATGTAAAAGCCACTTACTGAAGCGGCTGGGAACATGGCATTGCTTTCTGTCAGTTTTATACCTGTATTAGCTTCCAGATCAAGCAAATCCCACATCACAGGCTTCTCGGTATGATCAGGACAGGCAGGATAGCCAGGTGCCGGACGAATCCCTGGATATTGTTCTTTAATTAAAGCCTCATTATCAAAACTTTCTTCCTTATTATATCCCCAATAGTCCTTTCTTATTTTTTCATGCATCAGTTCAGCAAAGGCTTCCGCAAGTCTATCTGCCACAGCCTTCACCATAATACTGTTATAATCATCATGATCCTTAGTGTACTTTTCCACCAGTGGCTCAATATTCAAGCCAGCAGTTACGGCAAAAAAGCCCATATAGTCCCGTATTCCTGATTCTTTAGGCGCGATAAAGTCAGCCAGTGATAAGTTTGGTATTCCGTCACCTTTCTTTCCTTGCTGCCTTAAAAAGTGAAATTTCTTTAGCACTGCTCCTGATTCATCGTATACTTCGACAGTATCATCGTCTACAGAATTAGCCGGATACAACGCGATTCCAGCATTGGCTTGCAGCAAACCCTGCTCAATAATTTCATCTAAGGTCTTATTAGCATCGCTAAAGAGCTTCTTAGCTTCTTCCCCAATTACTTTATCCTCCAATATTCTTGGATACTTTCCTTTCAGCATCCAGGTCTGGAAGAAAGGCGTCCAATCGATGTATTTTCTAATCTCAGAAAGGTCGTAATTCTTAAAGTACTTCGGTCCGACAAAAGTAGGCATCGTAGGCTGATAAGCAGTCCAGTCTACCTGCACCTTGTTCTTACGCGCAGCATCATAGCTTATGTAGGTTTTGACCTGCTTCCGGTTTGCATGATCTTCTCTTGCCTTTTGATACTCTTGCTTAATATTGGTATGATAACCATCACGACTTTCCTTACTTATCAGGCTACTTGCCACCGGCACACTTTTCGAAGCATCCAACACATGCACTACTGAACCATGGTAAACCGGGTCAATCTTAACCGCTGTATGAATTCTTGAAGTTGTAGCGCCCCCTATCAACAATGGAATATCCATTCCCTGCTTCTCCATTTCCTTGGCTACGTCCACCATTTCATCAAGTGACGGTGTAATCAACCCACTCAGACCGATAATATCAACATTCTCTTCTTTTGCTCTCTTTAAAATTTCTTCTTTCGGAACCATCACCCCAATGTCAATGATCTCGAAATTATTACACGCCAGGACCACGCCAACGATATTCTTACCTATATCATGTACATCACCTTTTACTGTAGCCAGTAATATCTTTCCTGCATTATCAGCATCGCCTTCTTGTTTTTCGGCCTCCAGAAAGGGTAATAAGTATGCTACCGCTTTTTTCATTACCCGCGCACTCTTCACTACTTGTGGCAAAAACATTTTACCTTCTCCAAAAAGGTCACCTACTACATTCATACCGTACATCAGAGGACCTTCAATGACTTTGAGTGGTCGCTGATATTTTTCTCTTGCTTCCTCCGTGTCTTCTTCTATATACTCAACAATTCCTTTTACCAATGCATGGGTGAGTCTTTCTTCCACGGTTCCTTTTCTCCACTCTTCATCTCGCTGCTCTACCTTACCTTCCCCTTTAAATGACTCTGCAAAGTCCAATAATCTTTCAGTAGCATCTTCTCTCCTATCCAACAGTACATCTTCAACATGCTCAAGCAAGTCTTTGGATATGTCATCGTATACCTCAAGCAGAGCTGGATTAACAATACCCATATCCATCCCTTCCTTGATGGCATGATAAAGAAATGCTGAATGCATCGCTTCCCTAACTGCATTATTACCCCGAAAAGAAAAAGATACATTACTGACCCCTCCACTGACGTGGGCTCCGGGTAGGTTTTCTCTGACCCAACGAGTAGCTCTAAAGAAGTCGAGAGCATTTTTTCTATGCTCTTCCATACCAGTTGCTACGGGGAATATGTTGAGGTCGAAAATTATATCCTGCGGAGGAAAGTTAACCTTTGGGCCTGTCAGTATATCATATGACCTTTTTACAATTTCTATTCTTCGGTCATAGTTATCTGCTTGCCCAGCTTCATCAAATGCCATAACAATAACCGCAGCACCATATTTTCTGATTTTTCTAGCCTCTTCTATAAACTGGTCTTCTCCAACTTTCAGACTGATAGAATTAACCACTGACTTACCTTGACATACTTTTAGACCTGCTTCAATGATTTCCCATTTTGAGCTATCAATCATTATAGGAACTCTGGCAATATCAGGCTCTGAAGCAATCAGGTTCAGGAATTTGGTCATACTCTCAACACCATCAATCATCCCCTCATCCATATTGATATCGATGATCTGAGCACCACCTTCTACCTGATGCCTGGCAACTTCCAGAGCTTCATCAAAATTTTCTTCTTTTATTAAGCGAAGAAACTTCCTTGAACCGGTAACATTGGTTCGTTCGCCTACATTGATAAAGTTAGTTTCCGGAGTAACCACCAAGGGTTCAAGACCACTTAATTTCAATGGTGGAATATCATGCCACTTATACTCGTAAACTCCGCTATAGTCCGGATGCAAACTCATGCCTTCACCTCCCTTGGTTTATATTCGGATGCCGCTTTGGCAATTGCACTAATATGATCTGGCGTAGTGCCACAGCAACCTCCGACAATGTTTATATAACCTTCGTCTAAAAATTCTTTGATTTGATCAACCATCTGATCCGGTGTTTGGTCGTATTCTCCGAATTCATTTGGTAGACCCGCATTGGGATATGCACTCACAAAAAACTCCGATTTATTTGACAGCACCTCTAAATAGGGTTTAAGTTGCCGTGCCCCAAGTGCACAATTCAAACCAATACTTAACAATGGGGCATGACTCACAGAAATCAAAAAAGCTTCAGTAGTCTGACCCGAAAGAGTTCGTCCACTGGCATCGGTAATAGTACCAGAAACCATGATTGGAATCACTTTACCAGACTCTTCAATTGCATCCTGACAAGCATAAATAGCTGCTTTAGCATTAAGCGTATCGATAATTGTCTCCAGCAACAAAGCGTCAACTCCACCTTCGATTAAGGATTTGGCCTGAGCTTTAAAGGCTTCATAAAGTTCGTCAAATGAGGCAGCTCTGAACCCAGGGTCATTTACATCGGGAGAAAGCGAAGCAGTTTTATTAGTGGGCCCCATTGCTCCCGCCACAAAACGTGGTTTGTGTGGTTCGTTGGCAGTAAACTCATCAGCTACTTCTCTTGCAATTTTCGCAGATTGATAGTTAAGATCGTGCACCCAATCTTCCAACCCATAGTCTTCCTGTGCAATTGTTGTTGCACTAAATGTATTGGTTTCAACGATATCAGCACCTGCCTTGAAGTATTCAGCATGAATAGCCTTAATCACATCAGGTCGAGTAATTGAAAGTACATCATTATTACCCTTCAAAGGAATATGGTGGTTCTCCAACCTTTCATTCCTGAAGTCCTCCTCCTCAAGCTTATAACGTTGAATCATGGTACCCATGGCACCATCCAATACCAAAATTCTTTTCTTTAATATTTCTCTTATTGACTCCATAAACAATTACCCCCTCCTTTCAGGGTATATGGCTCACCAATAAGACTCAGGAATGCAGACTATAAGCGTGTCCTTATCTCTCCCCGCTATGCGAGGTGGGAGGTAGCACCTGCTTTGTTTTAGAATTCAAAGTGGTTGCTAAGACTTCAACGGGCCCAATCCCTCGGTCTTTCTTGATAAGCGTGACAAAGATATATTTAGTTAATGTCAAAACACAAACCTTTCTATTAAAATTCCATATATGAAGAAAAATTTATATACTTCGAATTGAATAACGAAAAATCGGTATGCAACACTTTTTGGGGATTGATATTGGAGGCACAAACGTAAAGTTTGGTATTGTTAGTGAGAAAGGAGAATTACTTGAAAAAGTAAAGCACCCAACCAAGGAAGTCAATAAGGATGGCAAATTCATGGATAATTTTATTATCCATCTTCAGGAAATGCTTGGTGGTCATCCTGACATTAATAAAGTTGGAATTGGTGTTCCAGGAACCATCTCTTATGACAGGAAGTCCATGATGGAACTTGCGAACATACCTTCATTGGATGGAGTAAATTTCATCGATACCCTGGAGAAAAAATTTCCGGGTAAATCATTCCATCTGGAAAATGATGCCAATGCCGCAGCATTGGGGGAATATTACTTTGGAGGCCCGGGCACACCAGAGAGTTATATGTTCATCACATTAGGTACTGGCGTAGGTGGCGCGGCTATTTTAAACAAACAAATTTTCAAAGGTGCCGGTGGAAACGCTATGGAGATCGGGCACATACTATCGGAACAAGGTGGCACCATAGAAGATCATCTAGGTAAAAGAGGAATTATTAAACTCACCAAAAAATTAATCCTAAAAGGCTCGACAAAAACCAAATTGAAGCTTGACAATTTTGACGCCAAAAAAGTCGCTAAATACGCATTAAAGGGTGATAAGGTAGCTGTAAAAGTCTACAAAGAACTCGGAAGAACCCTGGGAGAAGCCTGTGTGGCTGGTATCAGAATACTGGATGTAAAGACAATTTTAGTTGGTGGTGGAGTCTCCGAAGTGTTCCCGCTAATGGAGAAGAAAATGTACAAGGTGATCCATAAGTACCTTTCTGAAAATTACACTGAAGGACTTGAAATCAAGGTCGCTAGTCTAAAAAACGAGGCCGGTATTATCGGAGCTGCTTCGTTATGCTTCCTTGATTAAAACTTTAGCTCAGCTGATTCAACAATTTCAGGAGTGACCTTGAAAAATTCTTTATGCATATCAAAAGTTCCGGACTTGTGTTCAGGTTTTTGAAAACTACCATCTTCCTGAAGTTGGAATGAATTTTTTTCGTCTCTGAGGTTATAGGACAGGATATTTAATGCCTCTTTTTTAGCGCTCCCTTCAATCAAGAATAATGATTCAATTCTTCGTTCAAAACTCCTCACCATAATATCAGCACTACCTCCGTAAATCTTTGGATCACCATCATTATGAAAATAGTATAATCGAGCGTGCTCAAGATAATTCCCGATAATTGATTTCACTGTTATATTCTCACTGATTCCCTTTCTTCCCGGCCGTATACAACAAATCCCTCTAACGATTAATTTAATTTTGACGCCTGCGATTGATGCCTTATACAATTCATCAATCACCATTCTATCCTCAAGGGAGTTAACCTTTAGAATAATTCCGGACTTGAGCCCCTTTCTGGAATTAGATGCTTCTCTTCGGATCAGCGTGATTATTCGTTTCCTCAGGTCTCCGGGAGCGGTCATCAACTTTTTGTAATTGTTTGGCTCGGAGTGTCCTGTAATAACATTGAAGAAATTTGAAACGTCCCTACCATAAACTTTATTCGTTGTCAGTAAACTTGTATCAGAATAAATCCTGGCAGTGTCTTCATTGTAGTTACCACTTGACATATGAACGTAGGTGGTGACCCCATTCTTGTTTCGTCTAACAATTTGCAGCAACTTAGTGTGTGTTTTGACTTCCTTTATTCCATACACAACAAAACAACCCGCTCTCTGTAGTCGTTGACTTTGTTCAATATTATTCTCTTCATCAAATCGAGCTTTGACTTCAAACAACACTGAAACGTGTTTACCGTTTTCGGCAGCTCTCAGAAGTGCTTCTGCGATCTGTGAATTCTTTGCCAGGCGATAGATAGTGATTTTTATTGATAGCACATTCTTATCTGTGGCAGCTTCCTCAAGCAATTGAATTACCGGCCTCATGCTGTTATAAGGGTGATGTAGGAAAAGATCATTCTTCTTCAGGTAATCCAGAAGATTGTCGTACATTTTCTTTTCACCACTAATTGGTAACACGGGCTTACTTTGGAAAGGCAATAATTCGGAAAGGGCTTTATGCCCTACCAGAGTCCAAAGCTGAGAATAGTCAAATAGGCCACTAATTGTAAAGATATTGTCATCGTCAATTTTAAATCTCTTACGAAGAAGCTTTAGCAGTTTCTTTGCTACCGTGGGTTCTACCTCTAGTCTTACCACGCGACCAGTTTTCCTTTTCTTTAATTTTTTCTGAATTTCCTCAATAAATGACACCTCTCCTTCATCATAGTCGTCATAATCGAAATCACCGTTTCGCGTAATTCTGAACAATGAAACAGAATGTAACTCTACATTCTTGTAAAGCTTATAAATATGAGTCCGAACGATTTCTTCAATTGGAACGAAGATGACCTTATCGTCCTTCTCAATTTCAAAAAAGCGAGGAATATTCTGAGGGACCTGGACGAAGGAATACTTATAGGGATCTTTTTCGGACTCTGTCTTTGTAATCACTCCGAAAACCAAAATTCGGTTCATCAGAATGGGAAAAGGATGAAAAGTATCATGAACCATCGGAGTCAGCATTGGAAATATGGTATGATTGAAATAATAGTCAACCTTTCTCCGGTCCGCATCATCCAAATCACTCACACTTAGTATGTCAAATCCATACTTCTTGAAAGCTGGCTTTAGGTCCTTCGTATATATTTCATTCTGCTCTTGAATAAAAGCCTGAAGATCTGAAAAAAGCTTTTCTTTGAACGGTTCTTCTCGCAGACCACAATAGTCTATCCTTTTCTTACCATAGTCGAGGTAGTTATAGAGGCTACCTACCCTTATCATTAAGAATTCATCTAGATTGGAAGCGGTAATAGCCAAAAATTTTAGTTTTTCAAGAATAGTCCTTCTGGGTACTTTTACTTGCTCTAATACCCTATAATTGAACTGTATCCAGCTTAAATCTCGACTTAAGTAGTTGCTTCTGGCTATAAAGTCCGAATAGTCTTTTTTTGATTTACTTTCAGCGATTGATTGCATAGCCTATAAAGAAATTAACCACCCTCTTACGAAAGAAGGTGGGTTAAACATTGTGAGAATGACGAAAATCAGACGTCTAAGTTGGCGTATTTCGCATTCTTTTCGATAAACTCCCTACGCGGAGCTACTTCATCTCCCATTAGCATTGAGAACAGGTGATCTGATTCTGCAGCTGATTCAATGGTCACCCTTTTCAAGCTTCTGGACTCAGGGTCCATAGTGGTTGTCCAAAGTTCCTCTGGGTTCATCTCTCCAAGACCTTTGTAGCGCTGAACCGATACTGACTCATCTTTACCTTTCCCCAGTTCAGCGATCAGTTGATCCCTTCCTTCATCATTCCAGGCATAACGCTGATCTTTACCTTTCTTTACCAAATAAAGTGGTGGTGAAGCAATATAGAGATAACCACTATCTATAATTTCTCGCATATAACGGAAGAAGAAAGTAAGGATCAGTGTTCTAATGTGACTACCGTCCACGTCAGCATCCGTCATAATGATGATCTTGTGATACCTAAGCTTCTCCATATTCAGCTCTTTCTCGTTCTCCTCCGTACCGAAGCTTACACCAAGTGCGGTAATAATGTTTTTTATCTCCTCATTGTCATAAATCTTATGCTCCTGAGCCTTCTCCACATTCAAAATCTTACCTTTCAGAGGTAAAATGGCCTGATTGGCTCGATCTCTACCTTGCTTAGCTGAACCACCTGCAGAATCTCCCTCAACCAGATAGAGTTCTGATAGTGCCGGATCCTTTTCGGAACAATCAGCCAATTTTCCTGGTAAGCCGGTCCCGCTTAGCACACTTTTACGCTGAACCATTTCCCTGGCCTTACGAGCAGCCTGCCTTGCTTGCGCAGCCAGAATTACTTTATCAACGATTTGTTTTGCCTCTTTCGGGTTTTCTTCCAGGAAGTCATTTAAAATTTCTCCTACTACGGAATCAACTGCTCCTATTGCCTCCTTATTACCTAACTTAGTTTTTGTTTGCCCTTCAAACTGAGGTTCCCCAACTTTGACAGAAACAACAGCTGTAAGACCTTCCCTGAAATCATCACCTGTAATTTCTACCTTAGCTTTTTCCAGCATCCCCTGCTTTTCAGCATAGCTCTTTAGTGTCCTGGTCAGGGCTCTTCTAAAACCTGCGACATGAGTCCCCCCCTCATAAGTGTTTATGTTGTTGACATAGGAATATACATTCTCAGAGTAAGAAGTGTTATAAGTCAAAGCGACCTCAACAGGCAATTCCCCGTTATCCTTTTCCATGAAGATAGGCTTCTCCAAGAGAGACTCCCGAGTAGCATCCAGGTAAGTCACAAATTCCTGAAGCCCTCCTTCAGAGTAAAACTCATCCGATGGAAAATTACCCTCTTCATCCTTCTCTCTGACATCGGTTAATTTAATTCTGATACCCCGGTTCAGGAAAGCTAGTTCACGAAGTCTGGTGGCAACTGTTTCATATTTGTAAACCGTTTCGGTAAATATTGTATCGTCAGGTTGGAAGGTAACAATAGTACCGTGCTCTTTGGTGTCACCGATTACTTTGATATCCGCTTTCGGAACTCCGCGCTCATACTCCTGAACATGAACCTTTCCGTTTCTATGTACCTCGGCCTTCAGGTAGGTAGACAAGGCATTTACACAAGACACACCTACACCATGTAATCCACCTGAAACTTTATAAGTATCCTTATCAAACTTACCTCCAGCATGGAGTACAGTCATAACCACTTCAAGTGCCGACTTATTTTCCTTCTCGTGATGATCCGTGGGAATTCCTCGGCCGTTGTCCTTTACTGTGATTGAGTTCCCTTCATTTATAATGACCTCAATTAGATCGCAATGTCCGGCAAGTGCTTCGTCAATAGAGTTATCGACAACTTCCCAAATAAGATGATGGAGACCTTTCACTCCAATATCTCCAATGTACATTGCAGGTCTCTTTCTTACTGCTTCTAATCCTTCCAGGACCTGAATATTCCCTGCGGAATATTCCTGCTTCTTTTCTTCAGCCATATGTTATGAAATGCTTGGTTTAAGCCAATGCGAAAATAGACTTTTTGATGCTTTTTTCACACCATACGAAGCTATAGTTATCAACAGCTAAAACTCAAAAAAATATGTTAATAACTCTTTAAAATTGCTTGAGTGTCAACATTACCAAAGTACAATTTTCAACCACTTCAATTCCGGAAGCAATCAGGTCTTCTTCAAGCTTCTTGTTCTCCGTTCCGGGATTAAAAATTACTCTTCTAGGTTTTAATGAAATGAGGTATTCCTTGTATTCTTCCTGGAGCTCTGGCCTTATGTACATCGTTACTGTGTCAATGTCATGTAGCACAGTAAAGGGTGGCAAAATATCTTGTCCTAAAACTTTATTCTTTTTCAAACCCATGAGCAAAAATTCGAAACCATGTTCCGCTAATTTTTTAGCCGCCTTATAACTGTACCTGGCTGGGTTATCCGATGCACCGATTATTAAAGTTTTTTTGTTCATAGCAATGAGCGTGACATTTTCAATTAATGTAATCCTGATTGATGATAAAAGAACATTATCGCTAAAAAATTAATTCCATTCCAACCTGTGAATATGAAGTTTATGTCATTCGTATGATTCTTATTTATTAAGTATACCAAATAACGAACTACTCCAAAATTTAAAATTAAGGCCTGACATCATGTCATATTTTATATTCAATCAATTGTTAATCAGTTATAAGAACCTTCTCTATTTAAGTGATTATTTAATAATAAAGACTTTTAAGTCCTTCGACACACCGCTCACCATCCATCGCTGCTGACATAATACCTCCCGCAAACCCTGCTCCTTCTCCACATGGAAACAGACCTTTTATCTCGATGTGTTCGCAATTTTCCGGTTTTCTAGGAATCCTTACAGGTGAAGAAGTGCGGCTTTCCACCCCCACTATTTGTGCGTCATTATTGAGGTAACCTTTCATCTTCTTCCCAAAATGCTTGAATGCTTCCCGTAAGCTTTTGGCAATGAACCCAGGCAACACTTCATCCATTTTCACACTCACCAGGCCTGGCTGATATGAGCAATCCAGTAATGAATTAGAATACCTGTTTGACACGAAGTCTTCAAGTCTTTGTGCGGGTGCTCTTTGCGTTCTCCCTCCTGCCAGCCATGCCTTATGCTCAACATCTTTCTGGAAGTTCATTGCAGCCAAAGGATTCCTAGAAGAATCCGGCCCAACATCCTTTAATTCTACAGAAAGTACAATTCCTGAATTTGAGTATTTTGAGTCTCTTCTAGACGGAGACATACCGTTTACCACAACTTCTTCTGTTGCAGTTGCCGATGGCACTATAAATCCGCCCGGGCACATACAAAATGAAAAGGCTCCTCGTGTTTCTTTCCCTCCCTTAATTTGTGTGTTTAGTGAGTAAGAAGCTGCGGGTAAAAAGTCGGGCCTCACCTCACAATTGTATTGAATCTTATCTATCAAACTTTGCTGGTGTTCAACACGCACTCCAAGAGCAAAAGGTTTGGGTTCTACCCTGATGGCAGACTTGTGCAGTAACTCAAAAATGTCCCGGGCCGAGTGTCCGGTTGCCAGAATCGTTGCTTTCGCTGCAAACTTTTTCCCACTTGCTGTGTGCACCCCTTTCAAGACTTTTCCTGCCACCTCAAATGAAACAACTCTCTCATTGAAGTATATCTCCGCTCCACAATCTAAGATCGTCTCTCTAAGGCTTTCTATGAGCTTAGGAAGCTTGTTAGTTCCGATATGTGGATGGGCATCGAAGAGAATCTCTTCTCTTGCCCCATGGGCATACATGATCTGCAGGATTCTTTGAACATCGCCTCTCTTTGTTGAACGGGTATAAAGTTTACCATCGGAATAGGTTCCGGCACCGCCTTCACCAAAACAATAGTTGGAGTCGGGGTTTACAATGTGTTCCTTATTAATGGCAGCAAGATCACGTCTACGCGATTTAACGTCTTTGCCGCGCTCAATGATGATCGGCTTCAGACCAAATTCAATACACTTTATCGCAGCGAAAATACCTGCAGGTCCCGCACCGATAATCAAGACAGGCTCACACTGTGCGACCTTTTGCAACTTTGGTAATTTGGAAGAATGAATACCTTCTCTGGTCCCCTCGTAAACATCCGCTAAGATTCGTGTTTTCACTACCTTGGAGCGGGCATCGATAGACCGTCTTTTTAAAACAAAGTGTATGGGTGAGTCTTCTGGTATCCCCTCTTTTCGAAAAACAAAGCTCTTTAGACGATCAAGATCAAACCCGATTTCTGCATCAACTACAATGTCTATTTCTTTATTCATCTCTAAAAAAGATATCCGAAGGAAAAACCTACCCGAATAGGTATTGTGATCCCTGAGTGTTTCACAGGCTCTAAAATATTATCTGTAAGCTCTGTAGTCTCAAACGACTGATCAAACACCTGATAGCCTATTCCTACACCAAAAACCACATCAAATGTAATTCCAGGATAATCAGGACTTTGAAGAACCCGTGCTCCCAACACGGGCGTCCACTCTATTTTCCAGGAATTCGCTTGGAAGTGGGTTATTTCGTTAGTCGAATCAGCTGTCTGAAAGTCATAGTTCTCGGATGTATATCTTAATTCATGACCGAAGTACCCGAGCACTTCAAATGGCCTTGGGCCTGGACTTCCTGTATGCTCATTCCTTTTGAAATAAAATTTTTGTCGGATAAAAAAATCATTCCCTGTTATTAACAGTTCATTGTTGTCCAGTTTTTTTCTACTCACAAATAACGGGTCCCATAAAAATGTGTAACCTATTTCATGACCTAAACGGGCTTCGATATAATATTCCAATGAAAAAGGTAGTTGACCATTAAAAATTGCAAGCGGGTTGGTAGCCAGGATTAATCCCTTCTTTTCGATGTTCTTCCATTTATCCCACCAAATAAACTTATGCTTCTTAGGAACCTTGTTTCTAAATCTGATTTCCATATTCGTGTTCTTTTCAGTTGTATCGACAAGGCTCGATTTACCAAAGACATCGATCAACGCAATATGCTGAGCGGTATCAGACTGAGTTGTATCTTGTTCCCCAAGACCCGAATATTTCTTATACCCATCTACTCTTCCATATTCATCATAGTGAGTCCAGGTACCAATTTCTTTATTGCCACGCATGGTTCCTTCCATCTGCACACTACCATCGGGGTAAAACCCCTGACACTCACCAATATTTTCTTTGAACCTACATAAGCGCTGTAATTCCCCCTTTGGGGAGTAAAACTTCCAGACACTATCATTTTGACCCAGCCGGATAAATCCATCTACCTTCAGTGCGCCACTACCTTCATAATATTCTTTATAAGGCCCTACACCATCAACATAGTCACCTTCTGCTATTGTCGCGCCATTTATTGAATAAGATCGCCATAGCCCGGACTTAAAGCCGTCCTTATGTGCTCCTTCCGACTCGAGAACTCCCTGACGATTATAATACTTCCAGGTACCCAACTGCATCCCTTTATTATAACTTCCGGTAGCCTGTAGCTCCCCATTTTTATGATAATGCTTCCAAATTCCCGTTTTGTATCCACTTCTCTCCTCCCCAATAGCTTTTAATTCTCCGGATTCGTAAAATTCTTTCCAGAGGCTATCACTCTTCCCGTTTATGATATACCCTTCTCTTTTAAGACGTCCAGACTCATAAAACTCCTGAAACTTTCCAACTCCACTTTTATATTCACTCTCCGATCTTAATTTCCCATCCTCACTAAAATATTTCCACAGGCCATCTTTCTCACCATTCTTAAATGCACCTGTACTTTTTATTGTCCCATCTTCATAGAAAAACTTCCAATCACCCTCTCTAACATTATTGATAAATGTTCCTTGCATATGGATACTCCCATCTTCATAGAAAAAATTCCAATTACCATTCTGTGCATTTTCTCTGTCTGCCGATTTCTTTAATCGCCCATTCTCGTAATAAAACTTCCATATACCGAAGGGCTCTCCTTCCTTATAGTAACCTTCTACTTTCTTTTTGCCATCATGGTAAAATGAAACATAGGGGCCATGTAGAATTGAGGGGTTGTTTTTCTTTACATAGTAGATTTCTTTTAAAGCCTGGCTTTCTCTTTGTTGATAATACACTTCCTGTTTCACGGTATCAACTTGGGACTTTGAAATACCGGGAATAAGAAAAAAAAGAATAAGGCTTATATTTCGGAGTGCCGTCATACTTACAATAGCCTTAAATATAACGACAATTGAGTTAATTATTGCTCTTATCAAGCAATACAGATTCTACCCAGGTTCGTCCCCAATTGTCAATTTCTTCCACAGTCCAGAGGCCGGGATAAAAAATTTGCTTCTGAAATTTAGGTGGTAAGTACTGTTTCCAGTTCGTTCCTCCGGTAGACTTTTCGATACGTTGCCCTTTTTGAAGATAACGCACTGCATAACGATAGTGAGCCAATGGCCAGTTGACATTTGCATGTAGGTCAAATTGTTTTAATGCACTAATCAGCTCCTCATTCTTACGATCCAGCAAAGGCAGCTCTTTGTACCGACTTAATAAATTGATCTTCTTAAATTCTTTTCCTTTCCTCAGGATCAGGTTTCCATATCTTTCTTCAAATTGAACCAGAGTAAGGGTCTTTTTTCCTGTTTTTCGGTCGGTTGCACCTTGCTTCCAATATAGAAACTCATACATTTCCTTGATTCTGGCCTTTTCCGTGAATCGATCTCTTTCGCTTTTAGCGACAAGATTTATGAATTGTGTAGCCCACAATTCAATCAAGCGATATTGAATTGATTGGAACCCACTTGCTGGTATGAGGGCTTTTCTGAAGCTAAGAAACTGTTTTTCTTCGATCCCACTGATCAAAACATCAAATGAATTCGTCAGGTGCTGAAAGTACTTATTAATCCTATTAAGCTTTTTAATGAAAAAATGCACATCCAGATTTTCATTATACCCAATAAGCTCTAATTCATGTATAATAATCTTGAAATAGAGCTCTGTAATCTGATGATACACAATGAAGATCATCTCATCTTCATACTTGGTTTTGGGTTTCTGGAGGTTCAATAGAGCATCAATTCCAACGTAATCCCAGTAGTTTTCATAGTAGGAAAATAACATCCCTTCCAAATGGGCCGTAAGGTCCTCACCAACAGCATTATACTTCTCCTGAAGGGCTTTAACTATCTCCAGAAGACTTTCATCAAGTTCTTCTTTTTGCATCCTACCGCAGATTTATTGCGTAAAATTTAGATAAAGTTGCTTAATTAATTCCTTTCAAACAAAAAAAGTATGTCTGGCACTCAGTTTCAATCTCCTGATTTATATCTAATTGACGATCTTCTGACCGAGGAACAAAAACTCATAAGAGACTCAATAAGGGCATTTGTAAACAAAGATATTATTCCCATCATTGAGGATTGCTGTCAAAACAATAGATTCCCCAGCGAACTGGTTCCAAAGTTTGGTGAAATAGGAGCGTTTGGACCATATATACCTGAAGAGTACGGTGGAGGCGGCCTCGATTACATTTCCTACGGATTGATTATGCAGGAAATCGAACGAGGAGATTCCGGTATGCGTTCAACAGCTTCGGTACAGAGCTCATTGGTGATGTACCCTATCTTCAAGTTTGGCAGTGAAGATCAGAAGAAGAAGTTCTTACCGAAGTTAGCATCCGGAGAAATGCTGGGATGTTTCGGACTTACAGAACCAGACCATGGTTCCAACCCATCAGGTATGATTACCCGAATCAGGGATAATGGAGACCATGTGATATTGAATGGGGCCAAAATGTGGATTTCCAATGCTCCCGAGGCAGATATTGCGGTTGTCTGGGCAAAAAATGAATCCGATCGAATTCAAGGGGTAATTGTAGAAAGAGGTATGGATGGATTCACCACTCCTGAAACACATGGCAAGTGGTCGTTAAGAGCTAGTTGCACGGGAGAGTTAGTATTTGATAATGTAAAAGTGCCAAAAGAGAACATTTTACCTGAAAAAGACGGCCTGGGAGCTCCTCTGATGTGTCTTGATTCTGCCCGCTATGGAATTTCCTGGGGGGCGATCGGTGCCGCAATGGACTGCTATGACTCAGCGAGAAGGTATTCGCTTGAAAGAATACAATTTGGCAAACCGATCGGATCATTTCAATTGATTCAAAAGAAACTTGCTGAGATGCTGACTGAAATAACCAAAGCACAATTACTTGCATGGAGGTTAGGTACATTAATGAATGAAGGAAAGGCGACTTCAACACAAATATCCGTTGCGAAAAGAAATAATGTAGAAATGGCCCTCAACATTGCGCGTGAGTCCCGTCAAATTCATGGAGCCATGGGAATTACAGGTGAGTTCTCAATCATGAGGCATATGATGAACTTAGAATCGGTGATTACCTATGAAGGAACCCACGACATTCACTTGCTTATCCTGGGCAAAGAAATTACAGGGATTCCAGCATTTGAATAGATTATCTACTTGGTAGTTTCTTAGCTTCTACTTTGCTTTCAGCGGCAGTTTTCTGTAGCGATCCCTTAGCACTTTTATTTCCTGACTTCGATTTGTTGAAGTCGGTATACAAGTACTTGCCTACCATCTGTGGCTCTTTATCAACCTCAGGCACTATGGGATAATCCTGAGCGTAGCGGTCATTTCGTATACCAGTGACCTGCCAACTTACTTTTACATTAGGTTGATCTGTCATAATCGTAAATGAATTGCCGACAATTTCATCTTTCACGGCTACTTGGGCAAATTGACCTATTGGTGTAAGCTGGTATCTATAATCTGTATTCAAGGCTTCAAAATATTCAGGTAATTGCACTACTGCCTCACCTGTAGCATCTGTGGTTACATTACCATTGTACACATTCATCATATCGGGACTCTCCACAAAGCTGTGAATCAAATATTTGTTCTCAGGATCCAATGGATGATCAATTTTAAATGAACCGGCAGCTTTTGATAGTGTTCCGTTGACGTGTACATCACCATCGGTATAAATCGCCCAGCCCCAAGCCGGGTCACAGCTAGCAAATAACCCAACATCAAAAGCCGTAGTTGGTGGAAAGGTTCCTAAATAGCCAATTGCCGCAACACCGATACCAATGGCAGTACCAGCATTGTAGTCAGCATAAACTGCAACACCTGAGCCAGTCATATCCTGCGATCGGGCATTAATACCAATTCCATCAGAGACAACATCAATCCCTACATTATTAGCACCATAAAGAGCGAGGGCTTGTAAGCCAACATTATTTGTTCCCCCTAGTGCTTGGGCCAGAACACCTGTTCTGTCACCGGCAGTTCCTTCTGCCTCACTGAATGTTCCATAGACCTCAAAGGCATTATACGCACCAGCATCAACTTTGGCGTCTACACCTACAAAGTTACTAAAGAACCTGCCTCCATAACCATATCCATTTGCTGTTGAGGTACAAATACCTTGTACGGCTACCGGATCTACAGTACCTCCTCCTGTATATTCAGCTTTGATCACTGAGGTGGTATTACTTGCCATGGAATTCACTGCATAAATCGTAATGGTATCAGATCCTGTCAGAGCTTCTAAGGGATAAACCGGTGAATTAACTCCAATACCAATATTATCGGATGTATTATACACTACTCCAGGACTAACTTGCCAATCGGTATCTGTCGCGGCTACTCCACCTAACGAAGACCAGCTAGCTCCATTCCATTGATAGACCTGCCCTACTCCGACATCATATACGAGCATACCTTCGTCTGCCGCTGCAAGCGACATAGAAGTTCTTTGAGCTGAACTCATGGTCGGAAGCAGAAAACCTTGCGGATTGCCCGCATTCGGAACCTGCAAATGAAGTATTGCATTCGGATTTGGTGTAGTCGTCCCAATTCCTACGGACTGTGCGTTGGTTAATACACTATGTAAAGTAAACAAAACAGTGAATACAGTATAAAGACGTCCCATAGTTAAAAATGTTAATGTAGTATTCTCACGCCCTACACTTCTTTCAATACCGTGGCAAGGTAAGTTCTGTGTAAGATACAATGATCTTATTAAAAAATGAAATCCAACTAACCCTTACCTAAACTAGTTATCCACACGTGCAGTGATCTTAAGAGAATGACGAGGTGCTACGGGATCATTTACGTATAGTATGACTCCATCTGACTTTCTGCCATTTTTACTTTGAGGAAGTAATTTTACACTGAGTTCAGTTGAGCCTCCGGGCTTTATTTCAATGTTTCCAAGTTTACAGGCCAATAGCTCATTGTTATATTGAATCTTTCTGACGATGAGTACTTGTTTACCAATATTACTCAACTTGAATGTTGTAGAGTCTGACTGCTCAGGTTTGATTGTACCAAAGTCATGAGCTCCCTTGCTGAGGACTAATTTGGGTGCCAATGCCAGGTCAATGGTATCAGCAAAATATTCTTTGATCCCACAAAAAAGCTCTAGTTCCTTTCTTGTACTGCTATCACTTGAAACGAAACTTACTACGTCTTTACAATACCCAAAATCATTTTTCGCTATCGGGTCATAAGTAACTTTGAATTTCCCAAAGCTCTTAGCTGCTATGCTTGATTCAAAAAAATCAAGACTGATATGAGCGGGGGTTTTTTGGTCGGAAAAGGTGACAGGGTTATCGCTGGAATTATAAATTTCAAAAACCCGTTCGACAGGTCCACGAGTGGTGATATTTCCAAGACTTAGTTTTGTTGATTTGAAACGTAATGCACCTAACTGCTCCGGAAAATCCTCTTCGATTGATTTGGGCTTTGGCTCAACCATACCTGTGAACTTTACTTTTAGCTTCGATGGTAGCCCATTGTTAATCACCGTAACTTCCTTCTCAAAAGGTCCCGGACGATTATGCGTCTGAAAGCGTATTCTAAACTCACCGTCCTTCCCGGGGGCAATACTGCTATCAGACCACTCCCCTTTCATACAGCCACATGGTATCTCAATATTCGTAATCTTTATTGATGATTTCCCGGTATTGGTAAACGGAAATTTCAACACGGCAATGCTGTCAACCTCCTTCAGGTTTCCGAAGTCCGGATTCTTCTGATGAATTGAGATAATACCTTGTCCAAAAGAAATTGACAAGTTCAAAAGACACAATATAGCTAACGTTACTTCTCTCTTACCATTCATATGTTGCAATAATATGCTCTTTATTACTAATACAAAAATCCTACCACCTGTTTCAAACCTAAATTTCTTAGTTTGTTGTCATTGATAATTTCACTATGATTGTGCTTTATTTGATTTGAGTGATTTAAAGATATGGCAAGGATACTAACAGGGATTCAAAGTACAGGAATACCTCATTTGGGAAACATATTAGGAGCAATTAAGCCGGCAATAGAATTATCAGACGATGAACAAAACGAATCCTATTATTTTATTGCTGACTTACACTCACTCACCACTGTCAGGGATAGGGACACTTTAAAAAATAACACGTATGCCACTGCAGCGGCATGGCTAGCTTTTGGTTTTGACACAGACCAGAATGTATTCTACCGTCAGTCAGATGTAACCGAGGTGTGCGAACTTACCTGGTACCTGAATTGCTTTACACCAATCCCAATGCTGGAGAATGCACATTCTTACAAGGATAAATCCGCAAAGCTTTCTAAGAACAAGATCAGTGCAGGCCTTTTTTCCTACCCTGTTCTAATGGCTGCTGATATCTTATTGTATGATGCCAATATCGTTCCGGTTGGTAAGGACCAAAAGCAGCACCTTGAAATAACAAGAGACATTGCTGGCTCATTTAATCACACATTCGGAGAAACTTTTGTGTTACCGGAAGCCCGGATAAAGGAAGATGTTCAAATTATTCCTGGCATTGACGGCCAGAAAATGAGCAAGTCATACGATAATACTATCAATATCTTTCTACCTGAGAAGCAGTTAAGAAAGAACGTGATGAAAATTATTACCGACAGCACTCCTTTGGAAGAGCCCAAGAACCCCGACACTTGTAATGTTTTTTCCATTTACTCTTTACTTGGAAACAAATCTGAAGTAGATGATTTAAGGGCTAAATACCTTGCAGGTGATTTTGGTTATGGTCATGCGAAACAGGCTTTATTTGAGCTAATTATGGACAAATTTGCTGATCAGCGCAATGAGTACGACCAATACATGAATAACAGGGACGAGGTTGAACGAAAACTTGAAATAGGAGCGCAAAAAGCGAGCAATACTGCGCATAAAGTGCTCACAAGGGTTCGCAAAAAAATAGGGTATCAAGCCTATTAGCCTGACACCCTCTAATTTAATTTTTCGATTTTATTATCTACCTACGCTCTCTTTAGGCTCCAAAGTTCTTCTTTTGGCTCACCATCGACAATCAGCCAAATACGGGCAGGATTAGGAAGCAACAACAAGCGAGTATCTTTTTCTATGTAGTCATCCACATCAACACACACTCCGGCTTCCTTGTTCAATTTATAAATAACATCACCATCTTCCATTTTGCCTTCCTCGTTATATTCATTGGCCAAATATGCTGTTGGTAGTAGGACATCACTATCCGGACAAAGTTCATCGTGGACTTCGTGTAAAATATCTTCCAAATAATCACCATACTCTTCATTAAAATCATCTTCCAAATCGTGTAACTCATCTTCCACATCATCATAACCATCATCATTGTAGTCCAGTTTGCTCAATTCATTCTTTTTGGTGATGATTTTCTGAAGTGCCTCTTCTAATAATTTCTTATCTACTACCATATTTGTATCTATATTTCTGTTAAAATTAATAATACATATACTTTCTAGCAATAATTTCTACTTTGTTGAATAATCGTAGCAAGTAAATTTTTCAGATTTGGTATCAAATATTAACTTGTTCCCATAATAAAAAAGAAATGGAAGCAGCGATTAAAGAAAAGATTGACCAGTGGTTGAATGGTGATTATGATCAGGATACAAAAGATCAGATTTTAAAACTTCAACAAGAAGGCAATGAAGAAGAACTGATCGACTCTTTTTATAAAGAATTGGAATTTGGAACCGGAGGATTGCGAGGGATAATGGGTGTGGGCTCCAACAGAATGAACAAATACACCATTGGAACTGCCACTCAAGGACTTAGTAATTACCTGTTAAAAAACTTCCCTAATCAGGAATTAAGCGCTGTCATAGCTTATGACTCAAGAAACAATAGTCGATACTTTGCTGAAATTACTGCTGCTGTTTTTTCAGCCAACAACATAAAGGTTTATTTGTTTAACGAACTTCGCCCAACACCAGAACTTTCATTTGCGATTAGGCATTTTGGGGCTCAAAGTGGAGTTGTCCTTACAGCCTCGCACAACCCTAAAGAGTATAACGGTTACAAAGCATATTGGAATGACGGAGCGCAGGTTATTGCTCCCCATGACAAAAATATAATCCAGGAAGTACAAGCAATCAAGAATATTTCAGAGGTCAAATTCGATGCCAACAAAGAACTAATTGTTGAAATCGGTAAGGAGGTTGACGAGATATACCTCAATATGATTAAAGGTTTGAGTGTTTCTCCTGACGCCATCAAAAACCAAAAAGACCTAAATATTGTTTTCTCACCTATTCACGGAACAGGGATCACCCTTGTCCCGGAAATCCTGAAGAGGTTCGGATTTGAGAATGTAAATGTGGTAGAAAAGCAATCCAACCCGGATGGGAATTTTCCCACAGTCGTGTATCCTAACCCTGAAGAAAAAGAAGCAATGACCTTGGCCTTAGAGCAGGCCCAGGCTACAAATGCCGATCTTGTAATGGCCACAGACCCTGACTCCGATCGCGTTGGAATTGCTGTAAAAAATCTTGATGGCGAGTTCCAATTACTCAATGGCAATCAAACAGGTAGTTTACTGATGTACTATATGCTCGATGCCTGGAAAAACAGAAACAAACTTACGGGTAAAGAATTTGTAGTCAAGACGGTGGTTACATCTAATCTGATGGATACAATTGCCCGAGCCTATGATGTCAAATGTTATAATACCCTAACAGGATTCAAATTTATTGCAGGACTGATTCGTGAGTTGGAAGGAAAAGAGCAATTTATCGTAGGTGGTGAAGAAAGTTACGGTTACCTGGTGGGTGATTCAGTAAGAGACAAGGATGCAATTGCTTCCTGTGCATTTATTGCTGAGCTGACTGCCTACTTCCAGGATCACGGCAAGAGCATATTTGAAACTCTAATTGAACTGTACATTAAGTTTGGTTTTTTCAAAGAACGACTGATCTCTTTAACAAAAAAAGGGAAGTCGGGAGCAGAAGAGATACAGCAAATGATGAGCGACTTCAGAACAAACCCTCCAAAGCAGCTTGGTGGATCTAAAGTCACTACCGTTATTGATTATCAAAACTCCACCTCATTGGACTTAGTAACAGGAGAGACGACAAGCATCGATTTTCCAAAGTCGAATGTACTGCAATTTCTGACTGAAGACGAAACCAAAGTTTCAGCCAGACCGAGCGGAACAGAGCCAAAAATAAAATTCTACTTCAGCGTAAGAGGTGAGCTTAATACAATAGACCAATTCAAAGCCACTGAAAACAGTCTTGAGAAAAAGATTGATGGAATAATTGGTGAGCTTAAGCTCAACTAAGCAGGTACGGTAGTCTTATTTGCCTCAGTTTGATTGGCTTTCTGCATTTGAGATTCTCTTTGAGCTCTTTTCATCATAGTACGCTCTACAATCATTTCAATTGGTTTCAGAAGTAGTGCCATCAATCCTTTCAAGGTTAATCCAACTGCCATTTCCATGTTTGTCACTTCATCTCCGGGACTAAACTCATCGTGGGCCCATCTTTCAACAGGAGGTTCTATAAGTGCCTCGGTGAGTATGAATAGAACGACCGCAATAATCAAAACGTATGTAGTCGCTCTTCTACCAACACGTGCCTTTGTCAAGGCATCAATGGTATTCTGTAGCTCTACATTTTTATCTTCTAGCTTGGAATTCGCTGTGTTTATTTTGTTTTGAAGCCTGTCGGAAACCTTAGTGATTAGTTTGCATTGATCAAGCAAATCTTCGTAGCTCGTACAAAACTCTTCAAACTTCGCTACTTTTTCCTCCGGGGTTAGCCCTGCATTTGTAGCATCTTCGCGTGCTTTGTTCAATATAGCAGCCTCACGAACAAATAGATTCTTCTTTTTCTTCGTGTTGTCCTTAGTGACAAATCTGGATTTTTTTCCAGGGCGCTCTGATGATGATGAACTCATAAAACTTATAGCACAATAATTTCAAAAGGTGCGTCAAGAAGATCGCTATAGTCTTCACCCGCTTCCATCATATCTTCATCATTGGAATCATGATACCACTTAATGAAAACATCATTACCATTGCTATTGATTCTATCAATCCTTTTTAAAATATCTAATATGCACTTTGACGAGCTGGTATTAAAATAGTCAAATCTCAAATGGACAACCGTTTTTTCATGCGGGTCTTCCATGTATTTATCCAGCCACTCGTACACAGGCTGATAGAATTCCAAAGAATTTTCAGGAATGGATCTACCCTTCATTTCCAAAACACCTGTATTAGCATCAAAACTGATGTTCGGTGTCACATGTGTCGCTTCTACTTTTAATGCATCCATCAACTTACTTCTCTTTCGGAATATTTATTTGAAAGCTGAAAAACGAATGTTTCTCATCAACGGGTTTAAAACTATAATCGAGCTTTTGTCCCGATTTTCTGGCAATATCAATAAAGCCTAGTCCACCACCACCTTTGGAAGTAAAGGTATCGTTGTTCAATATTTCCTTATATAGTACTCTTAATTCTTCCTTAGAATTATCATTAATCTTTTTCAACCAGTTTTCAAGTTTTTTAACACCCTCAACCGGAATATAATTTCCTGTCGCCACCCTATACGCATCATTATCAGTCCAGATCATAAGTAGAGCAGTCTTGCCTGAGAAATTCTCCAGGGCAGGATCAACATCACTCACTTCTATATGGTGACAAAGGTTTTGAAGACACTCAACAAGGACATTAAAAACCTTTTTCTTAGTCTTAGCGTTCTCTTCAATTTGATCAAGTCTCCCTTCAATTATATCGAGAACCGACTTAACCAAATCGAACGTAACCTCTCCCTTGAAAGACAACATAATATTGTTGTCTTGCATACGGTCATATAACTTGTAAACGTCAATCATTTTATTCCACTTCCTCGGTCGAAAAATTCAACCAGCAAGCTCGAAATTTAAAAATAGAAAAATTGTACACATTTAACAATGTAAAAACCTATTGTATATTTCGATATTACACAAAATAAGTAAACAGGTTCGGGTCATCATTGATGACTTTATGATTAATTTTTTTATCATTCATCCTGTTAATGAGTGACTTATAATCATCCCGCTTTTTCAACTCAATCCCCACAAGTGCCGGCCCCGACTCCTTTTGGCTTTTTTTAACGTACTCAAATCTTGTAATATCATCAGTTGGCCCCAGGACTTCATCCAAAAATTCTCTGAGCGCTCCGGAACGTTGAGGAAATTGTATAATGAAGTAATATTTCAACCCTTCATAAAGTAGTGATCTTTCCTGAATCTCACTCATCCTTCCAAGGTCATTATTACCACCACTAACCACACAGACAACCTTCTTGCCTACTATTTTTTCCTTGTATTGCTCCAGGGCTGCGATAGAAAGGGCTCCTGCCGGCTCAGCAACAATAGCCTGTTCATTGTACATGCTAATGATTGTCGAACAAATCTGCCCCTCATCAACAAGAATAATCTCTCCGAACAAATTCCTACACATTGCAAATGGAAGTTCACCTACCTTCTTCACCGCTGCACCATCTACAAACTTGTCAATTCTATCAAGCTCCACGACCCCTCCCTTCTTAACAGCCTCAAACATAGCGGGCGCTCCTTTTGGTTCGGTTCCAATAATTGCTGTCTGTGGTGATATTTTAGAAAAATAATAGCCTACTCCGGCTGCAAACCCACCCCCGCCTACCGGAGCAAATAAATAATCGATCTGCCCATTGATGTCTTCGAGAATTTCAACTCCTACTGTTGCCTGACCTTCAATAATTTTAGCATCATCAAAAGGGTGCACAAAGGTCATATTATGTTCATCACAATAAGTTCTGGCGGCATGGTATGCGTCATCAAAGGTATCACCCACCAGTACAATTTCAGTAAACTCCCCCCCATGCATTTTCACCTGACGCACTTTCTGTCCCGGAGTTGTACTTGGCATAAAGATACTTCCCTTAATACCCAGCGTCTTACAAGAATAAGCAACACCTTGTGCATGATTTCCCGCGCTGGCACAGACCACTCCTTTCTCCCGAACAGCGGCAGATAGTGAAGATATGAAGTTATAGGCCCCTCTGATTTTATAGGAGCGAACAACCTGCAAATCCTCCCTCTTCAAGTAAACATCACACCTATACTTTTCAGAAAGCGACTGACTCCACTCACAAGGGGTATGTGTCACTACAGACTTCAGCCTCAGGTGTGCCTGGGCAATATCTTCAATATTTACAAGTTTACTAGGCATTATCGCCCGCAATATTAGCTGATCAGATCATTCAAAACAACCATTTTTCCACACCAATTGCTTAAATCATGATTGTGGAAATAAAAGACTCATATCATTCACTTTTCTCTAAAAAATTCAAGAAATTTGCGCTTCATTTTAAGCCTCTGCATATAAGCATGGATAACAACAAATACTTCATAATAGACTTTGATAGTACATTCACCAGAGTTGAAGCTCTTGACGAGCTTGGTGAAATTTCACTTGAGGGTAGACCTGATAAAGGGGAGCGCCTGAAAAAAATCGCAGATATTACCAATCAGGGAATGAATGGTGAAGGTTCATTTTCTGAGTCATTACGATCAAGAATAGACCTACTACAAGCCAATAGACATCACCTTGATAAATTAATTGATAGGTTGGAAACAAAAGTTTCTAAGTCAATAGAGAGGAACAAGGACTTCTTTAAGCAGTTCTCTGACAACGTATTAATTGTATCCAGTGGTTTCAAGGAATTCATAACCCCTATAGTGACAAAATATGGCATACAGGCAGACAATGTGCATGCCAACAGCTTCCAATATGATGAAAATGACAACATAGTTGGTTTTGATACCAAGAACGTATTATCCGGGGACAACGGAAAAGTAAAACTCCTTAAAAAGTTAAAGCTTCAGGGAGATGTTTATGTTATCGGTGATGGTTACACAGATTACGAAATCCGTGAAGCTGGTCTTGCAAATAAGTTCTATGCTTTTACTGAGAATGTAGAAAGAGAAAAAGTAACGGCCAAAGCAGATCATATCGCGCCTAGTTTTGATGAATTTCTTTATCAAAACAATTTACCTATGGCTATCTCATATCCTAAGAATAGAATTCGGGCATTGCTTCTAGAAAATGTACATCCTGATGCCAAAAGAATGTTCAAGGAAGAAGGATATAAGGTTGAGATTGAAAAAGGTGCAATGGATGAAGATGAGCTTATCGAACGCATCAAAAATGTTTCCATCCTTGGGATTCGCTCGAAGACGAATGTCACAAAAAAGGTATTAGACAACGCTCCAAAATTAATGGCGATTGGTGCTTTCTGTATTGGAACCAACCAAATTGACCTGGAAGAATGTGCAAAAAGGGGCATTACAGTATTTAACGCCCCATACAGTAATACAAGAAGTGTGGTTGAACTTGCGATTGGAGAGTTAATTCTGTTGATGAGGAACATTCCAGACAAGTCAACCCAGATGCACCAGGGGGTTTGGAATAAATCGGCAACCAACAGTTTTGAAGTCAGAAATAAGAAGCTGGGTATCGTAGGATATGGAAACATAGGGTCGCAGTTGAGTATTGTTGCGGAGGCTTTGGGGATGCAAGTCTATTTTTATGATATCGTTGATCGACTGGCATTAGGTAACGCAAAAAAATGCCGAAGCCTCAAGGAATTGTTAAGTTCCGTAGATATTGTTACCCTTCATGTGGATGGCCGAACAGAGAACAAAAACATCTTTGGCGCCAGGGAATTCGACATGATGAGAGACAACTCTTATTTCCTTAACCTGAGCCGTGGTTTTGTGGTAGATGTAGAAGCCCTGAGAAAGAACATAGATAGCGGTAAAATATTGGGTGCTGCGGTCGATGTATTTCCACAGGAGCCAAAGACCAACAGTGAGCCTTTCGAAAGCGTTCTCATGGGGGCAAAAAACACGATCCTGACGCCACACATAGGCGGTAGTACAGCGGAAGCACAGGAGCACATAGGGTCTTACGTCCCTGCTAAAATCATGGAGTACATCAATACCGGTAGCACATTTGGTAGTGTCAACTTCCCGAACTTGCAGCTTCCTTCATTGACAAACGCTCACCGGTTAATGCACGTTCATAAAAATGTACCCGGAATACTCGCCAAGATCAACAATATACTGGCCAAACATGAGTGTAATATCCTTGGACAATACCTCAAGACAAATGAGGACATGGGGTACGTCATCACTGATGTCGACAAAGAACACGGTTCCGAACTCATCAAAGACTTAAAAGAAGTTCCGGACACAATCAAATTCAGAGTTTTATACTAATGAGCAATAAAATATACTTTACTCCTGGCCCTTCGCAGCTATACCCTGGCGTTGGCGAATTCATACAGGAAGCACTTGAAAATGATGTTCCAAGTATTTCACACAGAAGCCAGGCCTTTAAAGATATATTTGGAGAAACTGTCAGTCAGCTAAGAACCCTAATCAATCTACCTGATGACTATCATGTGCTATTTTCAGGGTCGGCTACTGAAATCTGGGAGCGATTTCTCCACAGTTGCGTAGAAAAGAAAAGCTTCCATTTTGTTAATGGCTCGTTCAGCAAAAGATTTTATCAGTACGCTCAAGGGTGTGGCTTTGAAGTAGACAAACTGGAAGCCGAATTCGGCTCTGGCTTCAACCTGGATGATGTAAGTATTGCCAATGATACTGAAGCAATTTGCGTAACACACAACGAAACAAGTTCGGGGGTTTCTTTTCCACTGGAAGATATTTATACACTGAGGCACCAACATCCCGATAAACTGATAGCTGTAGATGTGGTTTCTTCGTTACCCAATCCGGAAATAGATTTCACTAAAATTGATTGTGCTTTATTCTCGGTTCAAAAGTGTTTTGGATTACCCGCTGGATTAGGTGTTTGGTTAGTTAATGATCGTTGTCTTGACAAAATGCTCCAACTGAAAGAGAAGGGCATTTTAACCGGCCCTCATCATGAACTGGACGACCTGATCACCAGAGCGAAAGGCAACCAAACTCCGGCTACGCCTAACGTATTGGGGATATACTTGCTGGGAAAGGTTTGTCAGGCTATGAATAAAAAAGGCGTTGATACAATCAGAAAGGAGACCAGAGACAAGGCAGAAAAACTATATCAATTTATAGCTGAAAGCGAAATTTTGTCGCCCGCAGTAGAAAACCCTGCTCACCGTTCTGAAACAGTAATCGTTGCAAATACAAAGAGATTACCATCTGAAATCAACAAACACCTCGCTCCATATAATATGATCGTAGGTTCAGGATATGGTGCATACAAAGAAACACAGATTAGGATAGCCAATTTCCCTGCTCACTCGGCTGATTCAGTTAATGAATTAATTGAAATGTTAAAGACCCAAGAAGCATATGCTTAAACAAGGAGATACATATACCCATGAGTTTTCTTACTCGCAAGAAGATGTAATCAAGTTTGCAGAAGTATCAGGTGATCATAACCCCATCCACCTAGATGCCAGCTATGCTGCGAACACCATGTTCAAAAAACCAATTATTCATGGAGCACTTTCTTCTTCGGTGTTTTCAAAGGTATTAGGTATGGACTTCCCGGGTGAGGGGACTGTTTATTTATCCCAGGAGTCGAACTTCAAAAGACCAATGTTTGTCGGGACCACCTATATTGCAGAATTTGAAGTACTCTCTGTTAGTGAAAAAAAGCAAGCTGAAATCTCAACGACAATCAAGGACAAAGAGACTGGCAAGGTCACCGTTGACGGTAAAGCTATGGTCATGAATAGAGAGAAATTCTAATTTCGTGCGTCCATCCCTGACAAGCACATCTTTTTTAATAATTCATAATCCCTCAATTGATGCAGATAGTAAAGGGCATCAAGATTAAACCCCAGTTCGACACACTTCATCGCAAGAATAGCCGGGTGTGCCTTTTTCTGAATCAAAGTAGCTATTATTGATTCCTTCTCCTCATTTTTTTCTGTTTTCACTCCTATTGTTTCTTCATAGAATGATGCTCCGTTACTATATCCCACTTTTACCAGAAAGTAAGGTTCTTTTGTTTCAGGAACCGGACAATCAAAAAATTTATTATTGGTATGATAGATAGCAATCACTTCATCAAAAATATTAGTGAGTTTAATAGTGTAAGTAGTCGTATCATTTCCTGCATTATGATGTCCAGGGATATTCCAACTCACAAAAACACTATCGCGATATAGTTGCGATCGGGTTGGTATTTCCGTTATACTAGGCATACCGCAAGTAACTGCTCCTTTGGTAGCATATCTCCCCTTCAAAGACGCCCTATACTGAGCAAAATCCATAATAGGCTCTTTATCTGTCTCTAAAAAAAAATCATTTACATCATATACACCTTCCTTTAACTCAGTGATATAACCTTCATTACTTACAAGTGAAGCAACAGACCGAACTTTTAGGAATGAGCCTTTTGTTGGTATGATCGAATCCATGAAGTTAACCTCTTCCCCATTGTTGAACACCCCCTCACCTAACCTGATCACATAAAGACACTGGGCCTGAGCATGAGAAACAATAATTACAGCCAAAAAAATCAACAACTTATTCATAATAAACAAGTTACAAATAGTGATTTGAAAAAGTAATGATATTTAGCTTAATAAGCTAAGACTATCAATTGGTTACGCACTAACTCTCACAAAATTCAATCACGGCATCACGGATTCGCGTAAATGTCTCGTAAAGAATCTCTTCATCTTCCTCTAAAAGCGTAACCCGAAATCCTTTCAACTCAGAATGGAATGAAGACAGAGGCACAACGCATACACCTTTTGCCGCTAGAAGGTTGTACACAAAAACCTTGTCAAGGTCTTCAACCCCATCAACCCACTGATCTCTGAGAGAGGCCGCCTTAGGATCGTCAATATTTAGTTGTTGACCTACTCTAAGTGCCTCAGGTTTGAAAACCATAGTATTGTAAAACGCTCCAAATGTTTCATTGAAGGTCAGGTAGCTCACATCCTGTAGGAGTTCAGTAATAATCTTACTTCTTCTACCTATTTTCTCATTCAACTCCGTCCTGTAAGTGGCATATCTTGAATCCGAAAGAATTCTCGGAATCGCTAGCTGAGGTAAAGTTGTTGAACAAACTTCGATCATTTTAGCATCTTCCAATGTAGAGCATAGTCTGTCAAAGTCCGCATCTTTATCCCTGTTGTAGAATTCCATCCAGCCACACCTTGACCCTGGCCATGGCAATTCCTTAGAAATCCCCTTCATTGCAATACCCGGTACATCCCCAATAATTTCGGCCAACGGATGAGCCACTGCACCATTATAAGTGATACGGTTATATATCTCATCACTGATCAAAAACATGTCATGCTCTTTTGCTAGCGCAACAATTTCCTGAAGAATCTCCAAAGGATAAACCATACCCGTTGGATTATCAGGGTTGATCAAAAGTATGCCAACAATGTTTGTATTATACTTAATCTTATTCCTAAGCTCATCCATATCAGGATACCAGTGGTTTTCCGGATCAAGGTTATAAGTAATAGGTTGTTTATTGGCGTGTGCTGCTTCAGCTGAAGAGTGCGTACTATATGCAGGTGATGGCCCTATTACTCTTGAGTAGGGATGCATATACTGATAGACCTTGGCAATTGCATCACCAAGACCGTTGAAAAAAAGTATGTCATCGGAAGTGATCTGGACACCTCCTATTTGGTTGGTTTGCTCTGCCAGAAATTTTCTTGTCTGTAAATCTCCCTTTGAGTGAGTATAACCATAGGACTTGTCTTGCTGAACAAGGTCAGTCACAATGTCTTTCATCCAACCAGGTATTTTCGAATTTTTCTGGATAGGATCACCAATATTCTCGGGATAAATACGGCCACCTATATCTTCCAGCTTTTCTGCTTTCTTAACGATATCCCTGATCTCGTACTCAAGTTCCTTTGCTCCCGGATGTAGTATCTTCTGCCGCATAGCGGGCAAATTTAGGAAATTGCTAAGACAAAATTAATCTGAAAGAAAAATTGATTTGAAATACGCTTACTCTGACTTACATAAATAAGTAGTCCAACCAAACAATATTTGGTACGAGCGTAGCGACACATCCCAACCATCAATCTGATCGATTCTATTAAGTCCGAAATGCTGACGTACTTTAAGGTAGAGGTTACCCTTATCTTTTAGAGCAAATTTAGATCCGAAGCCAACCACAGCACCCAAATCAAGTACGTTGAATTGATCAGAAAGGTCAGCACTTAGGCCTTCTGATTCATTCCAGTGTTGTTTTCCTATTCGCAGGGATGGCTGTATTCCAGCTTCTATCATGAAGATTCTTGCTTCGCCCAATTGTAATTTTCCCAATAACGGCATGGATAAATAGGAAGCACTAATTTTGGATTCATACATTACGGTATCAACCGGACCAAATAGTGAGCTAACATCTTTCCATCCTCTATTCTCATATAGGAGTGATGTATTCAAACCTACTTTAGGCGAGAAATTATAAATAAAATTAATCCCCGTTGACAGCCCCGTTTTTCTAGAGGTAAATACGATATCATGATTATCATATCCCAGAGTTCTGTTTACCCCTGCAAGAACGCCTACTTCAAGTTTAGGGACTTCGGTCACAATATACTGTGCTTGCACTCGCACTATTGCAAATAATGGAAGTAAAATCAATAGCCTGAACATAGCCGTGAAATTAATAGATTTTTTATTCCAGTACTACTTTATGAATTTTGGTTATTGAAACCTCAAAAGCATTTAAGGCTGCCCGCTTCATCTCACTTGCTGCTCCCGTGTATACCAAATATCCTCACCCTCATTTTTTAGACCAATGGAAATAGGATTCATAGCTTCAACGGCTTCTTCAACAGGGTCCAGTATCTGTACGCCATCACCAAACACCTCATTAAAGACCTTCTGTGCTGCCGGATAATGAGTACACGCCAACAGAACGGATTGTTCTTCAATTTGTTCTGATAATTCCCTTATATAGTCGGCAACCTCCTGGGAACCAATTTTCCCGGCCTCTATCATCGCTGAAAGCGGCTGAGCGACAACACCATTCACCTGAATCCCCTTCAAGCTTCGTTCATAAATTTTAGAATGAATAGTCCTTTCTCCACCTAAAACAGCTACAGAACCCAGATTCTTTTTTCTTACCAATCGGATAGCATGATGAATAATATGGGTGTAGCGATCATTATCTTCTTCTGGGTTAAAAACCGTACTTGCGGCATTACAGGCGACTACAATGTAGGCGGCTCCGTTTTCATACATCCAGTTCATCACCTGGTTAACACGCTGCTCTAACTTTCCTGGTTCAACTTTACCATAAGGAGTATATCCGGCATCAGAAAAATACATCACAGGGACATCAGGATACTGATCTTTAAATTTCTTGTAGAAACCAAGTCCCCCAATTCCCCAGTCATAAACACCTAGATATCCGGAACATTTTATCATGGGTAAGTAAGTTTAACTTCTTGATAACCTTCAATTCCTATCACTTCAAATGCCAATATTCTGGCATTCCAACCTACATTGATAATTTCAATTTTGCTTCCCGGAAAACGGCTTTCGAGATACCATTTCATTTCGTGTTGTGATCTGATCGGGTTGTACTTGAGCATTTTCTTCCAATCAGGGTGGCTTACAAGCTGATTTAAACTCTTGTAGTACTCAGGGAACTTCTTTCTATGCTTGTAATGTCTGAGTTTACTTTTCAGGAGATTAAAAAACTCACTTGCCTTGACTGGTGCTGTTACCATGTCCAATATTAATAGTTTACCATGATTCTTAAGCACTCTACATATTTCATTCATCATCGGGTCCCAATCGAGATACCTGAATGAAAGCATGGAAATAACCGTATCAAATTCATTCTCCGAAAAAGGCAAAGTAGGACCATCAATTTTTTGAAATGAAATGTTCGAGTTACTCTCATTTAACCTCCTTGCTTTATTAAGAATATACTCAGATTCATCAACCCCAATCCCCTCATCGATTTGGGATGCTAGTTCCTTGAGCAAAGCACCGTTGCCACAGCCAATGTCCAGCACCTTACCTCTACCAACCTTGCCCGATAACCAATTCCATTCGTCTTCACGAACCTTAATATCCTGAAAAACGGCATCATACAAATCGGCCACCTTGTTATAGGTGTCGTCATCCGTTTTCAGTTCTTCCGGTTCGAAGACTTTCATTTTCTCCGGGCTGGTCAAACCAAAATACTTCTTAAAACTCCCAATGTACCCATGAGACTTACGACCAATGTGCCCGAAACAGTAAAGAGGCTTTTGAGAATCAGATGAACGGTCTAACTTAAATTTATCCTTCAGCGATGAAAAAGTGGTGTACCAGTGATAACCGTATGACTTTACACTGAAAACTCTGGCAAAATACGGAGCAAACCAACGTGCTGAACGACAACAATGAAAATATGCTTCAGCCCCTTTTGCAAATGGTATTTTCAGCTGTCCCCATTCATAAGGGCTAAACTGTTCAGGAAAATCAACAGTACCAAACATTGGACCGTACATCCCGGAATGACCTATAAAGTGTAACTGAGAAATCTCATTTCCTGATTCGGTAAGTTCAAAAAATATTCTACGAACATCGCTCTTACTCTCCACTGCCTGACACAACACACTGTCTCCACCTAACTCCTGTTGAAGGGTTTTTGCAACTCGCTCAAACTTCTTCCCTCCTTTTCTGTACAGGGTGGTATATAGAATGACGATCAAATTAGTTATAGGTTTATTGACCAGTTGAGAACTCCGTGGCCCGGTAAATTATGTTCCTTGTGTCTACTAACTTAAGCTGCTCTTCAACATCATTCACCATTCCTTCACGAGCATTTTCATCGACCGTAACTACAATGTAAATTTTGGATTTAGATTCCCTTTTCTTGAGGTTTTGAATGTTGGTATTAATTATTTGGGGGATATCTCTAGGTGTAATCAGAGTGCCGTTCATCTGAATTTTAGGTTCTTTACCATATAAATCGGCATCCTTT
Organism: Cytophagales bacterium; assembly: GCA_965267335.1. Classification (GTDB taxonomy): domain Bacteria; phylum Bacteroidota; class Bacteroidia; order Cytophagales; family JAAEPT01. The sequence continues at coordinate 3,309,565 of OZ253953.1, forward strand.
GGTGGGCCAATATAAATGTAGAACCGGGTGAGGTTTTTATTCAAAGTATTGAGCTGGGTAGCTTCCGGCTCTTCATACTCCACTAATATTTCCTTTTCTTCTCTTACCGTTGTTGCCACCATAAAGAAAAACAACAGGATGAAAATAATATCCGGCATGGCCGATGTCGGAATAGATTGAGAGGTCGATATACGCTTATTAAACTTTGCCACTAATACGTTTCATAATGAGTTGGTTCGGCCTTCGATAGTTTCATTGGAAACGCATCCTTAGCTTTCTTAATCAAACGGCCATCATAAGCATCCTCCGGGTCTAGCTCCAGGTACTGTTCCAGACTAATCCCAAGAAACTCAGCCCTTAGTTCGTTGTAGGCTGCTTTAAGGGCGTCCAGTGCTTTGATAGCATATTTATGGGTTGTCCCCCTATCAACCCGAAGTGATATCACGGCTTCACTTGGTGAGTCTGAAAGTTCAGGGTTCTTACCATTGTTATTGATAAACTCTTTGGCCGTTTCTTTCAAGTCAGCAAACTCAGTTCTTTTGTCATCAACCAATAATTTGTTACCCGAATTGACCATCACGTTTAATAAGTTTCTAGGAGGAATTTCAACTTCCGGTGGCTCTTCTACCTTTTCAGGTAGTAGAAACGTAACCCCCTTATCTTTGACTGGAATCTGAGTGGCAACAAGAAAGAAAACAAGTAACAGAAAGGCAATATCAGCCATTGAGCTGGAGTTAACCTCTGGGTCTTCCTTTTTCTGTCTCTTGTTCCTAAACACCCTTTTACGATTTTATCATGGTACGAACTTCAGCCACAACTATTCCAATCACAGCCAATACAAAAAGAACAATCGCACTTTTGATCAACATATCTGACCATTTTACTGTTGAGGCACTTGCTGTTCCGATTGCTTCACCGGATGCCATACCATAGCATACCGCAAAAATCAAAAGCAGCACCCCCAGTCCAATTCCAAATTTCTTAAGAAAGGCAAAGTCTCCATTTCTTACTACCACAGGTAAAATCAAGCAAAGAAGGCCTGCCAGAATTGCTAAAATCTCAACAAAAACAAAGCCCACTACGGAAGCCTCTCCCGCTGAAAGATCTGTTGCTACGTTGCTTGCGTCTTTATTAGCAAGAATCTTGACGGTCTCAATAGATTTCGAATCCGTCATATCTACTGCCTGACTAGTTTTATCATAAGCAGCCTTATATTCCTCATCGTAATATTTTGAATAGTTACTATTATAAATCAGGATTGCAAAGAGGGTAACCAGACCAGCCACAGACAACATGACTAATCTTCCAAACTTTTGAGAAAACTGATACAGCTTTTTCATAATTACTTATCGCTGTTTCTTTGTAATAAAATGTCTACAAACTGAGTGGAGGCTTCTTCCATCTGATTGACCAGAGAGTCAATTTTACTCACACAGTAGTTATAGAAAATTTGAAGAATTACTGCAACGATCAGTCCCGCAATAGTGGTAAGTAGAGCCTGCTTTATACCTACAGCCATTTGACCGATCTCCATATTTTTGGATGCCGCGATACCATCAAATGTAACGATCATCCCCCATACCGTCCCCATAAACCCTAATAGAGGGGCCAGCGTGATAAACATAGAAATCCATGACATACCACTTTCCAACTTGCCCATCTCTACTGATCCGTAGGAGATGATTGACTTTTCAACTTCCTGGACACCGTCCTTACTTCTAATTAATCCCTGTGCCATAATAGATGCTACCGGACCTCTGGTAGAAGCGCAAAGGTCTCTGGCCTTTTCGTTTCCTCCCGTATCCAGTGCATCCTGTACATCATTTAAAAGTTTTTTGGTGCTAACTGTGGCCAGGTTAAGTGTAATGATTCGTTCGATCGCGAGAGCAAGTCCAAGAATCAGACATATTAGTACAGCTCCCATAAATACCGGGCCACCCTCAACAAACTTCTTCATGAGAACTTTATTGGGACCATCGTTAGCAACAAGTTCCGTTTTTTCTTTAGTGTCTTTATTTTTTTCAGGCTCCTGTGCCTTTACCGGAGCAACTATTATCATTGATAAAAATAAAATGAGGATACTGATCCTTTTCTTCATGACTAATTTGGGTAATTAAAGTTCTTCAACGTTTTATGTAACAATAACCTTATATAAAGGTTCTGAAATCTTCTTATTTTTTAACCATTCGTGTATTTCCTTTATCCTCACGAACGGCAAACTTATTCTTTCTCAAATCTACTCGCTTGTGTACAGCAAAGGTAGCCGCAGCAACTCCCATTACGGGTGCTATAACAACCCCTGCAAACGGAATAAATTTAAAGATGCACGCAAATATGCCACCTATGGCGATTGCCATACCACTGTGATTTCTGATAAATCTCATACTTTCTTCCAAGTTCAATCTCCTCCGCTCGTTGGTATAATCCATGAAAGAGAACCCATAGAAATAAAACCCCAAACAAAAGACAACAATATCAGTCGCTGGTTTCACCACTGGGAAAATTAACATAATCAAGTACCAACCCGCGATGAACAACATTTGAATGATCATATTGGTTACCGCAACATTGGCTCCTCTTCGGATATCCTTTAGTAATTGTTTTAGACTAAAAGGGTACTTGTTACCGGTCAACTTCCTTTCGATAGATACAGAGAGCATCGCCAAAAAAGGCACTGAAAGTATTAGAACAATGTTTTGATAGAGATACTTGAGCAAGAAAAATCCGATTGCCTTGAGACTTATTATTAATACCTGAAAATCCCAGTTTTCTTCTGGCAAGGTGTCAAATCGTTCATTTCTTATCTGTTCTAGTAAAACATCGCGCTCAAGAAGAATAAAAATCAAAAAGATGGTAGGAAATATAAAGTAGTACCAAAGATTGTGTTTAAAAATCATCTCCCCTGCCTTGAAGTAAGAGACAATTCCTAGAAAGAAATCCTTAAACCATTGGATCATGCTGCATTACTTTTGTTTACTATCACTGACTTTGCCTTTGGACGAAAATCCAACACCACTAACATAATCAAAAATATAGAGCTTTGTCAGGTCATCATGAATATAACTTCTTTTACGATTCAACTTCGGATACAGGTAGACTAGCAATAAAAGTTCTATAAAAGAATAATAACTAAACAACCTATGTCTCATTGTGTAGGTCAGAATAAGAACAAAAGGAACCAGCACAATGAATTTTAAAATATTTCTAATGACAGACTGAATCAGACTAGGGTACTTACCTTCGGTTGTATACACTCTAAGTTGTAAAACTCGCATGCCCAGCGTAGCACCCCAGATGGTTTCCATAATGATCGAGTAGATACAATAACCACCAAGCATGATGAGCTCAGTTTTCAAAATAAAGTAACGCTCCCCGAGCAACTGTCCATACAGCTCCATAAAGCTGATAGTGGTAATACCATCCCTCATTAAGCTTACCATTAATACAATGTGTCCAATAAGGTGGAATAGTGCCATATCAAGGAAAAAAGCCCAGTATCTTCTACCAATAGTTGCATAACCGTGCTCCTTCTGTTTGTAATAGTTCTGGTAGATGTATACCATTAGAAAAGCCACACATAGTAGTATTGCACCAGAAAGGATTGTATGAAGGGCATTGAACCCGAAAAGGCTGAGAGCAAAACCAAAAACGATACAAGCTGAAATACCCGCTACGAGAAATGGGATTAGAGAAATTTGTTTTGACTTTGCCATAATTGCTGCAAATATACAATCCATATAGAAGCAGGGAAAGCATTATATTTTTTTAAAAGAATTGCAGGTATTTTAAGTAAATTGGAATAATCATTAATAATTACTCCGTTTATTTAAAAAATCATCAAAGAAAGATCATGTCTGATAAAAATAAGCTGGATGATATTGACTATAAAATATTATCCATACTAACCAATAATGCTCAGCTTCCTTATACCGAGGTCGCCAACAGAGTTTTTGTTTCAGGAGGCACGGTACACGTTCGCATGAAAAAAATGGAGAAAATGGGTATCATAAGAGGTTCTCAGTTGAATATTGATTACTCAAAGCTTGGTTTCGACATCAAAGCCTTTCTTGGTATCTATCTAAAGGAAAGTGCATTGTATGATGAAGTGGTGGAGCAACTTTCTAAAATTCATGAAATCATATCCATCGACTACACGACAGGTACCTATAGTATGTTCTGTAAGATAATCTGCAGAGACACCAATCATCTGCGGGAAGTACTGCATGACAAGATTCAAAAGGTATCGGGAATAGACCGTACGGAAACCATAATTTCTTTAGATGAAACGATCAGCAGGAACGTGAAGCTGGATGCGAACCCTAAATAATGCCACCCAAAACATTATTACTCTAAATTTTGTTGTACTTTTGTAGGAAATTAGAACTAGTCTAAATAAGAACAAATCGCCAAAAGTTGAATGAGTGACGAAACCAAAATACTGGAAGAATTTACCAACCAGGAGTACAAATACGGTTTTGTCTCTGACTTTGAAGCGGATGAAGCACCGAAAGGTCTGAGTGAAGACATTATCAGATTCATCTCAGCTAAGAAATCAGAGCCGGAATGGTTATTGGAGTGGAGATTAAAAGCGTACAGGCACTGGCTAACGCTGGAAGAACCGACATGGGCCAATGTAAAGTACAAGAAGCCTGACTTTCAGGATATCATATACTACAGTGCGCCTAAAAAAGCTAAAAAAATCAAAAGTCTTGATGAGGTTGACCCTGAATTGAGGGCCACTTTTGAGAAACTAGGGATATCTCTTGATGAGCAAAAAAGACTAAGTGGTGTAGCGGTGGACGCTGTTATTGACAGTGTATCGGTAGCCACAACATTTCAGGAAACCCTTTCCGAAATGGGCATCATATTTTGTTCAATCAGTGATGCAATAGAAAAGCACCCCGAACTGGTCAAAAAATATATCGGTGCTGTAGTACCTTATACTGACAATTTCTATGCTGCACTGAATTCAGCGGTGTTTACCGATGGTTCATTTTGCTACATTCCGAAAGGAGTCAGATGCCCTATGGAATTGTCGACTTACTTCCGAATCAATGCTGGCAATACCGGTCAATTTGAAAGAACATTAATTATAGCCGAGGACGACAGTTACGTCAGTTATCTCGAGGGATGTACTGCTCCTCAGAGAGACGAAAACCAACTTCACGCTGCGGTAGTTGAAATTTTAGCACTTGAAAATGCTGAGGTCAAGTACTCAACCGTACAAAATTGGTATCCTGGAGATAAAGATGGCAAAGGCGGTATTTTCAACTTTGTTACAAAACGAGGGATTTGCTCGGGCAACAATTCAAAAATAAGCTGGACCCAGGTAGAGACAGGCTCTGCAGTGACCTGGAAATACCCTAGTTGTATCCTAAAAGGAGATAACTCAGTCGGAGAGTTTTATTCGGTCGCAGTAACGAACAACTACCAACAGGCCGATACAGGAACAAAGATGATTCACCTGGGCAAAAACACCAAGAGCCGTATTGTTTCAAAAGGTGTTTCTGCGGGATTCAGTCAAAACAGTTATCGTGGTCAGGTAAAAATTGCTAAGCGCGCTTCCGGTTCGAGAAATTTCTCACAATGTGATTCCCTGCTTATGGGCGATCAATGCGGTGCGCATACCTTTCCATATCTGGATATAGACAATAGCACCGCTCAGGTTGAACACGAGGCAACAACATCAAAAATTGGTGAGGACCAAATCTTCTATTGCAACCAAAGAGGTCTGGACACAGAACAGGCTGTTGCCCTGATTGTTAACGGATATTGTAAAGAAGTGTTGAATCAGCTTCCAATGGAGTTTGCAGTAGAAGCGCAAAAACTACTCGCAATCTCACTCGAAGGAAGTGTGGGATAGGTCATCCAAAATAAATCATTAAAATCTTATTTGAATACAGTCAATCATACTGACAGAAAGTAATTATAAAAATGCTCAAGGTTAACGGATTAAAGGCATCGATAGAGGGAAAACAGATACTAAACGGTCTGAATATAGAAGTAAAACCGGGAGAAATCCACGCGATTATGGGACCCAACGGTTCCGGAAAAAGTACACTCGCCTCAGTACTCGCAGGTCGAGAGGAATATGAAATCGAAGGAGGAACGGTTGAGTTTCAGGGAAAAGATTTATTGGAACTAAGTGCGGATGAGCGAGCCAAGGAAGGAATATTCCTCGCTTTTCAGTATCCTGTAGAGATTCCAGGTGTCAGCACCACCAACTTTCTAAAAACTGCTGTAAACGAAGTACGCAAGTATCGTGGACAAGAAGAGCTGGATGCGGTTCATTTTCTCAAATTCATGAAAGAGAAGATGGAAATCGTAGAAATAGACCAAAGTCTTTTGAGTCGTTCACTAAATGAAGGTTTCTCAGGTGGTGAAAAGAAGAGAAATGAGATTTTCCAGATGTCACTTCTTGAACCGAAATTATGTATCCTCGATGAAACCGACTCCGGACTTGACATTGACGCGCTAAAAATCGTCTCTAACGGGGTCAATCAATACAAATCCAAGGACAATGCTTTCATAGTGGTAACACACTACCAAAGATTGCTCGAGTATATCGTACCGGATTATGTTCACGTACTTTATAAGGGTCGTATTGTTAAGTCCGGCACCAAAGAATTAGCTCTAGAGCTTGAAGAAAAAGGTTACGATTGGATCAAAGAGGAAGTTGACGCTTCGTTCACCGCATAATTGAAAGATATCATGGGTAAAGGCACCGAACTGACATCATTTATAGAAGAGGAATTCAGTCAACTCGAGGCAAAGATCAATGGGGCTGCTAATTCTGACCTGCATCAACTTCGAAAAGACTCATTAAAGGCGTTCTCTTCTCTACCCTTTCCAACCACAAAGGACGAGGAATGGAAATACACCAATATAAAATCACTTTCGACACAGGAATTTGAGCATAGTGCAGGGAAATTAACATCCGAGAGTGCGAACAAAGAGGTATTTGAAGGAGCAGAGGGAATAAAGATTTTTCTTAATAACGGATCACTATCCAAAGAATTGAGTGACCTGGATGATCTACCTGATGGGCTGATCATTTCAACCATTGAAGAAGCTGTTGAAAGCACGTCTCCAGGGATTTCCTACTACGGAAAATTAGCCAACATATCAGATAAATTCACGAGCCTGAATAGTTCCTTGGTTGATGGTGGTGTCTATATTCATGTAGATAAAAACAAAGTCATTGAGTCACCAATCTATATTTTCAATATTAACACCAACACCAGCTCTAGTTTGAGCCAACCCAGGGTCTTAATCATAGTCGAGGAAAATGCACAGCTCAAGGTATGTGAAAAATCACCTGAGTATAACTCGACCACTGTTCTAGAAAATATTGTTACAGAAGTATTGGTAGAAAAGGCGGCCAGATTGGAACACTATCAGATCACTCCTGATTCCGATTCGCTCTCTAGAATTTCTACAACTTCTGTTATACAAAAATCAAACAGTGCCTACCACCACTCCAGTTTTACTTTTGGTGGAGACACGGTAAGAAATAACCTTAAGATAAGACTCGAAGGCGAGTACTCTGAGACTTATATGAATGGGCTTTATCTTATCGATGGAAACAGTCACGTAGACAATCATACCTCAATAGACCACACTCAACCCAATTCATATAGTGATGAATTGTACAAAGGCATTCTGGATGAAAATGCAACGGGCGTGTTCAACGGAAAAGTATTCGTAAGACAGGCAGCACAAAAAACCAACGCATTTCAGTCCAACAAGAACATCCTACTTTCAGATAACTCAACGGTGAACACCAAGCCCCAACTTGAAATATGGGCTGATGATGTTAAGTGTTCTCATGGAGCCACTACCGGACAACTGGATGAAGAAGCATTATTTTATCTGCAAGCCAGAGGCTTATCACCCAAAAGTGCTAAAAGGTTATTACTTGAAGCATTTGCTAACGAGGTTATGGAAAGAGTAAGTCTGGAACCCGTGAAGGCTTACCTTGCAAATATGATCATTACCAAGCTCAACAGTTAAATGAGTAGTTCTGTGACAGATATTTTCGATGTCAATACCATCAGAAAACAATTCCCGGTACTTAATACAACCGTCAATGGCAAACCTCTGATTTATTTTGACAACGCAGCTACCACTCAGAAACCAGAAATGGTCACAAGTGCCATTACTGAATACTACAATTCCTACAACGCCAATATTCATCGGGGTATCCATCACTTAGCAGAGAAAGCTACAGCTGCATTTGAAGCTACCCGGGAAAGTATGAGGGCTTTCGTAAATGCTCCAAAGAAGGAACAAATCATATTCACCAAAGGAACCACAGAAAGCATCAATCTTGTTGCTTCATCTTATGGAAGTGAATTCATTAAATCCGGAGATGAGGTCATTATTTCCAGCATAGAGCACCATTCCAATATCGTACCCTGGCAGATGCTTTGTGAGAAGACTGGTGCCACACTGAAAGTAATTGATGTATTGGACTCGGGGGACCTGGACTACGGACATTATGAAAGTTTACTCTCGGAAAAAACAAAACTGGTTGCTGTAAACCATGCTTCCAATACGCTGGGGACGGTAAATGATATAAAGAGAATTATCGAAAAGGCACACGAATCTGGAGCCAAGGTACTCATTGATGGAGCGCAGGCGGCATCACACCTACCGGTTGATGTACAGGAACTCGATTGTGACTTTTATGCTCTTTCAGGACATAAAATGTATGGACCAACGGGTATCGGAATTCTCTACGGAAAGGAAGATATTCTTAATGCCATGCCTCCTTATCAGGGTGGCGGTGAAATGATCGCTGAAGTAAGTTTTGACGGTACAACATACAATGAACTTCCTTACAAATTTGAGGCTGGCACACCTAACATCGCTGATACGATTGCCTTAAAAGCAGCTATTGAATTCATTGATTCAATTGGAAAGGAAAATATCTTAAAACATGAAGTAGAACTCATGCAATACGCCTCTGAGCTCTACCAGCAAATAGACGGACTGAAAGTAGTAGGGACAGCCAAAGAAAAGGTAGGAGTCGTGTCTTTTGTTTTCGATGACATTCACCACCAGGATATTGGTATCATGATGGATACGCACGGAGTGGCTGTACGAACAGGTCACCACTGCACGCAACCATTAATGGCTTGTTTCAATATTTCCGGAACATCAAGGGCCTCGTTTGCTGTTTACAATACGAAAGAAGAAATTGATGCTTCATTTGAAGCACTGAAGAAAGTAGTGCAAATGTTTCGCTAATGAGTAACCCAATCAATACTATTCAGGATGAGATAATTGACGAGTTCTCCCTTTTCGATGACTGGGCAGATAAATACGCCTATATCATTGAACTTGGCAAAAAACTTAATCCGCTGGATGAAAAATACAAAGTACCCGAGAATATCATAAAAGGGTGTCAATCCAATGTATGGCTCCATTGCGAGCTCAATGACGAAGGAAAAATAGTTTATGAAACAGATAGTGACGCCATCATAGTAAAAGGCCTGATCTTTCTTCTGGTGCGTACTCTATCCAACCAGACACCTGAAGATATTATGAAAAGTGACTTGTACTTTATTCAAAAGATTGGAATGCAACAGCACTTATCTCAGACCCGATCAAACGGTCTTGCAGCTATGGTCAAACAAATGAAATTGTACGCGATCGCCTTCAAGGCAAAACAGGAATCTGAGTAGAACAAATTTCAAACCGCTATTGTTAAATAGGAAATGGAGAACGCCACAAATACCGCAGATTTAAAGATAAAGATCATACAGGCTATAAAGGAAGTGTATGATCCTGAAATTCCCGTTGATGTATATGAACTGGGACTTATCTACGAAGTCAATGTACTTCCTATGAATAACGTGGAAATCATCATGACCCTGACTTCTCCATCCTGCCCTTCAGCGGAACAGATCCCCGGGGAAATTCATGAAAAAGTAAAAAAAGTAGAAGGGGTAAAAGACGTTCACGTAGAGCTTACCTTTGACCCGCCTTATACTACCGATATGATGTCGGAAGCGGCAAAATTAGAATTAGGTTTTTTATAGATATTAAAAAAATAGAAATATGTATCCAGATGAAATAACAATCCCAATGCGTCAGGAATTAACCTCTGACGGATTTCAGGAACTCGTCTCTGCTGAAGATGTAGATAATTTATTAAAAGAAGGTAAAGGAACGACATTAGTAGTAGTCAATTCGGTATGTGGTTGTGCTGCAGGTAGTGCACGCCCGGGAGTAAGAATGTCAATAAAAGGAGATAAAAAGCCTGATACATTGGCAACCGTTTTTGCAGGAGTGCACAAGGAAGCTACTGATAAAGCTCGTGAATATATGTTGCCCTACCCTCCTTCGTCACCTGCCATCGCACTCTTCAAAGATGGTGAGTTGGTGCACATGGTAGAAAGACATCACATTGAAGGTAGAAGCGCTGAGATGATCGCTGAACACATGCAGCAAGTGTATCAGGAGTTCTGCTAAAATCATAAATACCAAGAAATTACGAAGCCACAGGATAGTTCTTGTGGCTTTTTTTGTGTTATATTAAGGGGCGAATGAAGCTATCAAAGGTGGGGTTATTTTAAGTTGTAGAGCATTAAAAAATGGAATCAAAAGCAAGGAACATATTCGATGATGTCTCGACTTGGGAGATAAACAAAAAACTTGTGTTCAGCGAGCGATTGTTATTTCAAATGACCGTGATGAACAGAGCGATTTGGTCTGACGATAACATATCCGATAAGGTAAAAACAAAATACCTTAAATGGTCTAATGAATTAGCTCATCAAGTTTGGAACAAGGTTTTCGAATTACAAAAGGGACTGGACAATGACGCAATAGGTAGTATTCAGGAGGACATTCTATTTTATCGAAAACAATCACAAATACTTGGAGGACATTTAGGGACGACATTAAAACTAACAGCAAACTATTTTTATGAAACTAAATGAGTTATTCTATTCACATTTCTGAATAGAACTGTTCTGGTCGTAGCTTGAAGCTACGACCAGCTCAGAGTGTAGCCGTCTCAAATATTCACAAATATGACTCTCTTGCAAAATCAAACCCCCAATAGAGCTAGAATTAAGATTACTTTGTCTGCCCTCATTTTCATATCTATAATTCTATATTCGATATTCAAGCATGAAAAAGAACTAAAATCCAATTTCATACTCGTTGGATTAGGCTTTGTCATTTTAACAATGCTCTCATATCTCTTTAAATACAAGAACCTCTCAAGAACTCTTTTTCTCATAAATAGCGCTCTAATTGTATTCGCTGGAGCAGCATACTTAAATAATTACATCGTTCATCAAATGTACCCTAACTCTGGCTTATATGTTGATGAAGACGGGCTAGTTCAGGGTGGTGTGATGTCATATGATTTTATAGGGGACTTATTCGTTGGTACGATCACCACATTGCTAATAATTGTCCCATATGCCTTCCTGGTGCGAACTAACAAAAAATTAGAACAATCTATTCTGGCAAGTATTACCATTTGCATGATTTATTTTTTGTCTATTGCGAAATATTAAGGTAGAAATACGAATAACATGGTGATCGCCCAAGCCTATCCTCTGTTTACTAATAATCCAAAATTCACATCACCTACCCTCCTTACCAATAATTTTCTGAATCTCAATCTTATAAAGTATAGGCACTGTTTCAGATGCAGTAGCCCCGGAAAACTCATTCAAGTACTGCGGCATCTCTTCCCCATTGGATTCCATTACAGACTTCACACCATCTGAAAATAAACGTAAGCCATGCTTAAAATCCGAACCTATAACCTCTTCAAACTTTCCTTGTATCTGTATGGACCTCCAATTGGTTAATGAACTCACATTCTCTACATAAACCGTACAATTTGGAAATCTTCTCAATGAATTTACTTTATGACCTACCCCTGAATAACTCAACAGCACTCCCTTTTCCCGGTCATAATAATACGTTATTGGCACCACAAATGGCAGCCCATTATCTACATAGCCCAAATAGCCTATATAATTCGTTCTCAATACCTGTTGACAATTTTCCTGACTTAGTTCTGTAACCATTTCTTGTAAATTTATGCTACGCAAATAGCATATACCTCCTGTTAGTTTTCATGACTTTTCTCAGTTAATGGAGTGAATAAAATCAATTCTATGATTGCGATATCGAAAAGTAGTTGGAACAAATTTTGTTTATATATTGTAAGTCAATCCATAATTCAAACTCATGCTACGCTCCTTACTCCTTTTAAGCTTCCTTCAACTCACCTGGTTATCCTTTGCACAGGACACCACAGGTTTCTCGGAAATCAAATCTATCATTAAACAGTACGAACAGTCATTGCAAATAACCGGTGACAGCAATGCCTCCTCACAGTCATTAAAGGAAAGCGCGGGAAAATTATTGAGTGTATTTGAGTCTCCGAGGACTTATGTATATGATGACCTGGATAGTACGGAAGCTGATACTAACCTCGAAGCGTTGGGCCTCTACATGAAAAATTTAAGTCAGGACTGTCCATGGGGTTTCGAAACCATGATTAATTATAAGAAAATGCGACTGCATCCCTTTGAGCTTAATAAATCCAGAAACTGCTACACCGCAAAGGCCGATGTACTGAAATACATGGAAATACCAACCGTTACCACTACCAAAATCGACACCTTCCGAATTGATAGTACTACAACAGACAGCGTAGTTCAACTTGATACGATAAAATATCAAACAACAAAAAAGGACACCAATATTGAGAAAAAGTACAGTAAACTCACTTTCTACTTCGCTTCACCAAAGAAAAATGAAAAAGGACAGTATGAAAAAATAAAAATAGCCGCCATAACAAAGTTCAAAGGCCCAGTTAAATATCTCCCTCTGGATGATTTGGATCAGTTCTGGGTTGATTTATCCGATGGGTGGAAGGAAGCATTTCGCGAGGAGCTTCAACTCAGAGAAGTACCCTCCAAATACAGACTTGGTTTTATTGCAGGAGTTGAAAAGATCAAGCTCAAAGACAAAGACATCAAGACCCTGGAACCGTTGAGAAGAACCAAATCACTAAAATACCTGGATATCGAGGGACTCCCCATTCAAGATTTGTCCCCTATTGCTGAACTTACTGATTTAAAAGAGCTCAATATTTCAAAAACTCAAGTTGACACCCTACTCCACTTACAAAAACTGACCAAGCTGGAAAAACTATACGCAAGCGGACTTGGAATAAGTGACATACGCTTTCTGAGTGGCATGACGGAACTGCTTGAGCTAGATTTATCAAGCAACAAAATCGACTCGGTCAATGCATTGTTTGGAATGACAAAACTGGAAGAACTAAACCTGAGCCTTAATTTTATCTCGGACATTTCATTTCTAAAAAACATGACGAGCGTAACAGAGTTACGCATTCGTAAAAATGAAATCAAGTCTCTGGAACCCCTGAGAAGGTTTTATAACCTGGTATTACTGGATTGCTTCAATACTGATATCACCACGCTAGAACCACTGTCCGGACTCAAAAAGCTGACCTACCTGGATTGCAGTCATACAAAAATAACATCCCTCTCCCCAATTAAGAACAACTTCTATCTCACCACACTTTTTTGCCACCACACGAAAGCTGATAACTTTGGAATCATTTCGGATTTCAAATACCTAAGAGAGTTAGACGTATCAACTACTAAAATCAATTCAGTAGAACCTGTAATGAAACTGGAATACATAAAACTCTTCCGAGCTATTGATACGGATATTGCCAAAGGGGAAATCCAAAGATTTAAGAAGAAGCACCCCAAATGCGAAATTTGGTATTACTAGCTTACTGCAATGGGTGCCGAACTGAAAGCAAAACTTTTGTCTCTTAGGTCAACAAGCTCTTCTTTCAAACTGGTCTCCGGAATAGGAAAAATCTCATTTAGTTTAGACTCCCTATTTACTCTCAGGTCTCGTAGTTGCAAGTGCTGATTGATGAAAATAAACTCAAGCTCAGGGAATATTTCCTTAAAGACATCAACCAAATCAAGAATTTGAACGTTCCTGTCAACCAGGTTGTATGTACCAGTAGCTACTTCAGTGGAAACAATTCCCAATAATACATCTACCACCTTTGATACATTAATAAATGCCCTTGCCTGTTTTCCACTTCCGTGTATTTGTATTCTGTTATTGAAGTTTGATTCGAATAAGAATTTATTGATCACAGAGTCGAAACGAATAGCAGGGCTGTAGCCATACACATTACCGCATCGAATAATGATCGTGTTCAATTTATCCATCATTCGCTCTACATGCTCCTCACCCCTTAATTTGGAGATACTATAAAAGGTACGTGGATTGGGTTCTGTACTTTCGTCAATCAACAAATCCTTCTTTGAGCCACCGTACACACTAGTACTGCTCAGGTATACTAATTTCTTGACCGTTGGTGTATCTTCAATAGCATACATTAGTTCTGCAGTGCCCCAGTTATTCACCTGCTCAAAGAAATGTGAATCAACATCCTGGTATGGAGTAGCTACTTTGGCGGCCAGGTGGTAAACAACCTCCACATCTTTCAGTGCTTTCTTCAACTTTCTTGAATCAAGTATATCACCAAAAACGAATTTGACATTACCCGAAGTAATCTTGTTACTACTACTGATAAAGAGATTGTAATTGCCTCTACTTAAATTATCATAAACCACAATCTCAGTTATCTCTGGTAATTTTGAGAGATTGTATACCAACTCTGCTCCGATATATCCGGCACCGCCTGTAACTAATACTTTCATTATTTAGAAATTAAATCTGTGTGAAGACCACATTCTACTTTGTTCATTCCGTACCATCTGGCCTCACGTTCTTGCATTTCGATATCAAATTTACGTGTACAAGGCTCACATCCAATACTGGTATACCCCTGTGCTTCCAGAGTGTGAGCAGGAAGTTTGAACTCTCTTCTGTACTTGTAAATCATGTTATTGGTCCAATCCAGCATAGGGTGAAACCGGATAGTACCATGAGGTGCTGGTTGCTCAACCTGCATCGCTTTCCTTACTGCACTTTGATCAGCACGCACACCATTGATCCAGATATCATTCTCAGCCAGTATGGCCTCCATTGGCTCCACCTTGTTCAGGAAACAGCAAAAATCCGGATCGGAGGTAAAAAGCAACTTACCTGTGGAATCTCGTTGCTGATATTTAGGAGTTGCTGACTTGATATCTATTACATTCAAACCGAATTCCTCAGCTATCTTGTCTTTGAATTCTACAGTCTCAGCAAAATGATAGCCGGTATTTATAAAGTACACCGGAATAGACTTATCTATCCTACTGATGATGTGAAGCATTACAATACTGTGAGACTGAAATGAAGATGATGTGAACATCTTCAACCCCCGCTCTTTGTATTCCTTCAGTTTTATTTCGATTTCCTCAAAGGTCATATCAGCCTCCTTTCCCAAATATTATTCTGCAAATATATTTAAAATCAATACCTCAAAGAATAATTAATTGCAAAATTCAGATTTAACCAAAAATTATTCTTTAGTAGTACAAACCAATTCTTTCAATTTATGGTTCAAAGTTTGGTTTAAAATCTTTAAATGCGAATATTTATCCCCGTTTTCTAAGCGGAGGTACGTAAATTTGCGCAAGTAAGAGCGATTGAAAAGAGAAAGAAATGAAAGTCTCAGTATTTAGGAGAGAACAATTTAATAGTGCGCACCGTTTATTTAATCCAGACTGGACCGAAGAGGAGAATAACAGGGTTTACGGCAAGTGCAACAATCCCAATTACCATGGTCACAACTATGAACTGGAAGTAAAAGTTACTGGAGAAGTGAACCCTAAGACGGGTTACGTTGTTGACTTAAAGTATTTAAAGGAAATTATTAAGGAAGAAGTTACTTCCAGATTTGATCATAAAAATCTAAATCTTGACACCGAAGAGTTTAAACATACTATCCCAACTGCGGAAAACATTGCTGTGGTTATTTGGAATCTTTTGAATGCAAGACTTAAGGGTGATGGACTAGAATTAAAAGTGAGGTTATATGAAACAGAAAGAAACTTTGTTGAATACCCGGGATAACAACCCGAAAATAGAGGAAATAGGAGACGATCACCACAGCACATCATTAGAGACCCCACTACGTCCTGATGCATTCGACAAGGATGATGATCTAAAAATAGACCTGATCGCAAAACACTTCAAAGAAATCATGCAGGTTCTAGGGCTCGACCTCACGGACGATAGTCTAAAAGGCACCCCCTATCGAGTTGCCAAAATGTACGTTAAAGAAATTTTTAGTGGGCTGAACCCTGATAATCTTCCCGAAGCCAAACTCTTTGAGAACAAATACAAGTTCAATGAGATGTTGGTAGAAAAGGACATCACCTTTTACTCACATTGCGAACACCACTTTGTTCCATTTTATGGAAAGGCACACGTAGCTTACCTGCCAAAAGATCACGTAGTCGGACTTTCAAAAATCAATCGGATTGTTCAGTACTTTGCGAAACGACCTCAGGTACAGGAAAGACTAACCGTACAAATAAGCAACGAACTGAAGTCATCACTAAAGACTGAAGACGTTGCCGTGGTAATTGAAGCAAAGCACTTGTGTGTTGCATCAAGAGGCGTTAATGATACTCAGAGTGCCACTGTCACTGCTCACTATTCAGGAAAATTCAATGATGAAAAACTCAAAAGCGAATTTCTAAGTCACATCAAGATGTAGATTGGATGAGAATTGAAGAAGAAATTGGTCAAAAAGCTTTTAAATCGGAGGCCCAAAAAGGTATAATCAATTTAATCTATACCACTAATTGGGTTATTTCACAACAAAAACGGGCCTTCAAGAGCTTTGACATCACTTATCAACAATATAATATCCTCAGAATCCTGAAAGGCCAGCATCCAAATGCCTCTACAATTAATCTGCTTAAAGATCGTATGCTCGACAAAATGAGCGATGCTTCTCGCCTTGTTGATCGATTGGTAGCAAAAGGGTTGATTGAGAAAAAGCAAAACAAGTTGGACCGGAGAGCAGCAGATATCTTTATAACTGATAAGGGCATCCAACTGCTCAAAGATGCTCAGCCCATGGTTGAAAAGTTCAGTGATATTCTATCCGGACTTACTGAAACGGAAATAGAGCAACTAAACGATCTACTTGACAAAATCAGGAGCTAACGAACTGCCAATTGCGATTGCTTTTCTAAATCGGTATATTTAATCATTATAGTTTACTGTAACCTACTTATCAGATATTGTTTGGGCTATTACTAAAAAAGACTCTTATAAAGTGGTTACTTTTTATTTAACTGTCGTATAAAGAAACAGAGCTTCGGCTTTTAGATGGAATGAAGGATCCTGAAATACTAGAGAGAATTCAGAGAGGGGACGAAAGTTCTTTGGATTATTTATACAAGAAGTACTACAAGATGATGGTCAATATGATCCTCAAAAACAGTGGTACGGAGGAAGAAGCCAAAGATATTTATCAGGATGCCTTACTGGTATTCTGGCAAAAGGCAGCGAGCGGAAACCTAGTCCTTACTTCAAAGATAAGCACCTACCTCTACAGCATTTGTCAAAACCTGTGGAGAAAGGAACTCGACCGAAAGCGAAGGCTTTCAAATGAAGAAAAGGAAGAAAGTGAAATTATTGATATAGACCGGGAGGAGCGAATAAAGGCTGTTCAGGACTGCATCAATGATTTAAATGATACCTGTAAGAAAGTACTGGTATACTATTACTTTGATGGATTAAGCATGAACGACATTGCAGACCAAATGGGATTTGCAAATGCTGATACTGCCAAAACAAAGAAATACAAGTGTAAAAAAGAATTAGACAAACTTATAAAATCCCGCTACAAAGCGAGCGACTTTATGGATTGATATTTTTAGTTATGAGCCTAGATATTAACAACATTGAAAAGATTGAAGACCTACTGGCTGGTAGGTTGAATTCTGAACAAAGTACTGAAATCCAAAATTTGATTGATCAGGACCCTTTACTGCAAAGTGAAGCGTCTTTTCAAAAAGATATAATCGATGGGATTCAGAACCACAGAAGATTAGAGCTTAAGGACCGTCTTAATAAGATAGATGTTTCCGCTAAAAGCTATGCTAAACTTTATATTGCTGCAGCTTCCCTTGCAACAATTGCCCTTACGTGGTTTGGAATTTCCCAATTCAGCAAAACAAATGTTGAGGTTTCAGATATGGATGAGACAGAAATTTCCAGCACATCAGATATTGTTAGTGCATTGGAAACAAAAGACGCTACTCCTGTTATAGAAGAAAAGAAAGAACAGGGATCAATTGAAACGAATACAATCACTTCTCCTGACCAGGATTCATATAGTACTCAGACAGAGACACAAGAAACGACTACACCAACAGTAGTAGCTGTCCCTGACGTAAACCTTGACGGTCCGGATGCACAAGACCTGGAGAGTGCAGGAAACGTAGGTGAATATGATGAAAATGAATTAGATAATTCGAAAGGTCTTCCTGGTGACCATAAGAAGTTAGATTCTGACATTAAGGTCAACCACCCTATCGTGGGATCCAAGAAACATATGAAATACACCTATGTAGACAATGAGCTTCAACTTGTTGGTCCATTCAGTCATGAAAACAAGTATGTACTGATACAAGACGGTAGCGATGATGTATTAACTCTTGAATTTTTGGGGAAGACCTACAAAATATACAAGGGTAAAAGAAACGAACCACTCATCCCTGTGGAAGACTAAAAGTATTTTTCAACACAGTCCACAAGTTAAGGAGCAAATTCATACATTTGCTCCTTAACTTTTTTATAGGTGGAACCCAAAAAAAAGCCATACAGAAGAAAGCGGAGGTTAGGAAACTATCCTTATGTGGGTGTTATTTTTAGCACTACCTTATCGTTAATCCTGCTGGGGCTTACCGGTCTTTTGTACATCAGCGCTGATTTGGTAACCGAAACTCAAAAACAGGTAAAACTTCATGTATACCTGACCGCTGATATTACTACCCCACAACTTGACCATATACTCAAAAGACTTAAAGACCCTCACCATGCTCCATATGTATTGAGGGTAGAAAACAAACCTCAGGTCATTTATACATCCAAGGAAGAGGCTATCAAAAAATACATTGCCGGCCCGGGTAATGGCGAAGATTTCCAGGAAATACTTGGGGTTGATTACACTCCTATCAAAGGGAATATTGAGATTCAAATCAAGCAATCTCATCAAAACAGTAGTTCTCTGGATAAAATCAAAAGAAATATTGAATCATACGATGGTGTTTTCGAAGTCGATTGGAATAAGGGCAAGGAAGAACATATGAATAGCACACAGGCCAACGTGAAAGTTATTATCTATACATTGCTTGGTGTTGCTGCAATATCTCTGTTGATCATTGTATTATTAATTCATAGTAGCATCAAGCTCGCCATGTTCTCACAGCGGTTCCTTATTCGAAGTATGCAACTTGTGGGCGCTAAATCCTCTTTTATTACGTTACCATTTATCAAAAGAACAATGTTACATGGGTTCATTAGTGGGATTCTGGCCTCAGCTGTGTTATACCTGCTATCGAAGTACATATATATATTCTTTTTCCTCGATAAAACCTATGGCTCCATTATGATGAACCTCATCAAGTTATCAGAGCAGCCACAAGTTTTCATCCTTTTTGGAGGATTGTGTATATTCGGGGCAATGATTGGAATGCTATCGGCATACAGAGCAGTTGGAAAATATCTAAAAATGTCCTTAGACGACTTATATTAAAGTTATGAATGACAAGAATAAATTAACCTTCGGCAAGATCAATTACATCATTATGATTGTAGGTGTTGTATTGCTTTTTCTTGGGTACTGGGTGATGTCAATGGATGATACGGAGTATGGATTTGGTACTTTAGGACTTACAACAGGACCACTGATAGTCATTCTTGGCTTTATTGTTGAGTTCTTCGCAATCATGTATCGACCTCGTGCGAAGAAAAAATGAATGAACTAGACTCGGCCATTCTGGGACTTATACAGGGGCTCACAGAATTTTTACCTGTAAGTAGTAGCGGACACCTCGAACTGGGCAAAGAAATACTAGACATTCACCTTAAAGAAAGTCTTCTTTTTTCCATAGTAGTTCACGCTGCCACAGCGCTAAGTACTATAGTAGTATTTCGAAAAGATATCGCTAAAATTTTTTCCGGGCTGTTTCAGTTTAAATGGAACGAATCCACACAATACGCCTCCAAAATCATATTATCTATGCTTCCGGTAGTCATTATTGGACTTCTTTGGGAAAAGGAAATAGAGTCTTTTTTCTCCGGTGAAGTACTACTGGTAGGTTGCATGTTGATCTTCACGGGGGCATTGCTAAGCTTTACTTATTACAGCAAACCCAGGACCGGAGAGATAAGCTTTTTAAAATCCATTATAATTGGAATCGCGCAAGCAATTGCCATACTACCTGGCATATCAAGATCCGGAGCCACTATAAGTACCAGTTTAATCCTAGGTATAGAAAAAGAAGCTGCAGCCAGATTTTCTTTTTTAATGGTGCTGGTTCCCATTCTAGGTGCTGCAGCCAAGAAGACAAAAGATTACCTGGAAATGCCTGCGACATCAGTAGAAACAAATACACTACCATTAGTCATAGGGTTTATCGTTGCATTCGTTACCGGTGTACTTGCCTGTACCTGGATGATTAAAATTGTAAAAAAAGGCAAACTCATCTACTTTGCTGTCTACTGCTTTATTGTAGGTATAACTGCTGTCATCTACTCACTGATTAAGTAATATGTCTGCATTCAACTTTATTGAGGGAGAACGACTCCTCATCAACAAGCCATTGCAATGGACTTCATTTGATGTTGTAAGGAAAGTACGCAACGCAGTGAAGGTAAAAAAGGTAGGTCATGCAGGAACGCTGGATCCACTTGCTGATGGATTGATTATACTTTGCACCGGAAAAAAAACGAAGACCATTAATGATATAATGGGAACAGATAAAGAATATACTGGTGAATTTTTTCTTGGAGCCACAACTCCTTCTTATGATCTGGAAACAGAAGTAGACAGCACCTACTCAATAGAAGGCATTACTACAGAGCAAATACACAAGGTCGCAGAAGAGTTTACAGGAGAAATAAGTCAGATTCCTCCAGCTCACAGTGCTATAAAAGTTGATGGAAAACGAGCATATTCACTCGCACGTAAGGGTGAGGACCCGAAATTAAAACCGAGACAAGTAAAGATTTATGAATTTGAAATTTTAGAGGTAAATTTGCCCACAGTTAAGTTTCGGGTCAAATGCTCGAAAGGCACCTATATCCGAAGTCTGGCAAATGACTTTGGTAAAAAACTTAACTCAGGAGCATATCTTCAACAACTTACAAGAACTAAAATCGGTGATTTTCGGTTGGAAGATGCATACGAATTGGATGAACTGCTGGAATTAATTCACAAAGAGCGTGCGAGTATACAGGGGACTAAGTGAATTCAAAACATTGAAAAATGCCGTTGTAACCAACGGAACATTTGATGGTGTGCACCTTGGCCACCAAAAAATTTTTCAGCGTCTTCGGGAAGTTGCAGATGCTCATGACGGTGAGACTGTTGTTCTTACATTTTGGCCACACCCTCGCGTGGTACTGACTCCTGACAATCACAATCTCCAATTGCTTTCTACTCTCGATGAAAAGGTCGAACAACTCAAGAATTTCGGAATAGACCACCTTATTATCATTGAGTTCACTAAAGAATTCTCACAGACGCCCTCGAAAGAATATCTCAATATACTGGCAAACACGATCGGAACACAGCATTTGGTAATAGGTTACGATCATAAATTCGGAAAAGGAAGAGAAGGTAGTTTTGAGTATTTATGCCAGCACGCACCTGAAGTCGGGATCAACGTAGAGGAAATTCCAATGCATGACATTGATAATATCGGCATCAGCTCTACGCTAATAAGAAAGTCTTTATTATCGGGAGATGTCCCCACCGCAAACGCTCAACTTGGGCGCCCTTATTCAATCTCAGGAAAGGTCAATCACGGAGACCAGCTTGGCCGAAAGCTGGGTTATCCCACCGCCAACATTTTGATAGCCGAACCCTTAAAGCTAATACCAGCCAACGGTGTCTATGCTGTTCATGTAAACGGTGACGGGTTCCAAAGAAACGGTATGTTGAATATTGGTAACCGACCGACAGTGGATGGTTCAAAAGAATCGATCGAAGTTCATATATTTGACTTCGATAGGGACATATACGATCAGGAGCTTACGATTTCCCTGGTACAAAAAATCCGTAGCGAACAAAAATTTCCAGGTCTTGATGAACTTAAGGCCCAACTTAGTAACGATAAGCAGCAAGCAATTAAAATACTATCATGAGTACAAAAGCATCCGAAATTAAATTCAACGTACAGCTTGATAAGAATAATGTTCCTGAAAAAATTGACTGGGACGCGACCGACAAACCAGATGACAGTCCATCTGATACTCGCGCCATCATGATTTCACTATGGGATCATAACCTTGTCAACACGATGCGTATGGACCTTTGGACTAAGGAGATGACCGTTGATGAGATGAAGCGATTTTACGTGGACTCCATTGGAGGAATGGCTCAAAGCCTGATGGATGCAACCGGAGACGAGTTTATGTCAAAAGAGATGCACTCACTTTGCAACAAGCTTGTTAAGCACATTGAAGAAGAAATGAAAGGCAAACAAGGTTAAGCAATGTTTCGCTGGTGAACTTCATTATTAATGTAGTTGCAAATCTCATCTTTAAGTAGATGCAGTGCACTCATTGCAAAATCCACCTTAGTTTCGTTGGCTGAAATCGTTTCAACATTCCGTGGAGCCTCTCCATTTAAGGTTTCTTGTGTTGCTCTGATATCCTGCAAAAGTGTAGAGAGTTCCTCGCGCTGTATTTCTAGCTGTGAATGGAAGTCATTCAATTTGCGGTGCTGTTCCGCATTTTGTTCATCAACCATGGCGTCCACGACTATCTTTTCCAAATAGTCGACTTCATTGATCAATGTCATTAATTCTGTACTCCAGAGGTGAAATTTATTGATCTCTTCCATAGGTGGTGATTTTAAGTTAATATTAACAATATATACGATTACTTAGTCACAAATGTTTGGTAAAAACACAAAGAAATCATTAAGGTATTCTTTCAAGATATCGTGAACTCATCCATCCATAATAGGCTGCATCCTCCAAGCCGTTTTTTCCCTGATGGAAAATAGAATTTTCAACTTCAGCATTTGGCTCCATTAATACGAACCACCACTCTACCCCATCTTCATCTGTCATGCTGGCAAGCACGGTGCCTTTGGACAATTTAGGGTACTCAGCTATGATGTTACCTTCTGTACAATATGCAAAATGATCAAAGTTTGGATCATCATTAAACTGAGGATTGCTTCTTAGCCGGTAGAAGTTATTTTTCACGATAAACTTCTCATTAACATCAAATTCCGAAGGGAACTCAGTCCAATCAATAAAGGCCTCTTTGGAGACTAAAGCATAATACAGCGTACTGTCTCCATAGACCGCTTCGTATGACTCTACCTGCGATGTTGTCCCATCGCACCCCGGCCTGTCAAGTATTTTAAAAGAAATAGGTTCAAGCGGTTTATATCTCCAAATGCTGATCAGTTCCCCATAATACTCGAAAGCGATACGATAAACTTGACAATCCCCTTTAAAAAAAATTGTCTTATCACAACTCTCGCCAACATATCCAAAATAGATCAAGTCCTCCTTACCATCTTCATCGTAGTCAATTATATGAAAGTCATCGAGTCCCCAAAAACGCGTCTTAAGCACCTCCTTCATGACCGGAATAGCCTTTAGTTTTTCAATTTCTATCCTTTTGATATCATCCGACACATCCTCTTCCCAATCCGACCAATTGAACTCTTCATGGCGCAACAACTCAGGTATTGAAGTATACCCAACTGCACAAGAAATAGTAACTAATAGAATTGTTCCAATAATAGTTCTTCTCATGAACCAAATTTGTCGTTTGATATCCAAATCATATATGATATGTTGCAGCTACAATCCTGAGAAATATCATATTTCAATATGATTCTCCGAATTAGTTTTGACTCAACAAAAAAGTTATAGCTATGAAAATATCGAAAATCATATTTGTCACATTGTTATTAATACTTCCATTCTCTATCCAAGCTCAAAGTACGGTAGTATTGCAAATCAGCGACATGGATACGAAAACCAATGAAAAATTAATTTCAGAGTTTGCTAACATTAATGAGATTAACCTGGAGTACAGTTGCGCAAAAAGTGGACTCTATATTTTTAAAGTCAAAGAGAAACATCTCAGAGAAGAAGAAGATATTAAGGCTTTCTTCAAAAATAAAATCAAAAATTTTCAACCTAAGCTAAATATTGAGTTACTTAACGTCATAATTGACAAAGAAGACAAAGTTTCCAGTTGTTAAAATTTAAATGAACGTTAGGTTAAAGTTTTTAGGTGGAGCCGGAACTGTTACGGGCTCAAAGTATTTAATTGAATTAGATAACATTAATGTCCTGGTTGATTGCGGCCTTTTTCAAGGTCCTGGAGATTTCCGAAAACTCAACTGGGATTTGTATCTGGAGGCTGCAGACATTGATGCTGTGGTACTTACACACGCTCATCTCGATCACTCTGGTTACTTACCCAAGTTGGTAAAAAGTGGTTTCAGTGGACCTATATATTGTACTGCCGCAACAGCGGATATTGTTAAGGTCTTATTATTGGACTCTGCCAAGTTACAGGAAGAAGAAGCAAGATATGCACTAAAGAAAGGGTATAGTAAACACAACCCTCCTCTCCCACTCTACACAATCAAAGACTGTGAAAGAGTTTTTTCCCTACTAGAACCTGTGGATTGGGATGTTAAAATATCCCCGTTTAAGGAATTGAATTTTAGCTTTCACTATGCCGGGCATATTCTGGGAGCTGCTTCAGCGATGATAGAAGTGAAAGGAAGAAATATGTCAAAAAAACTCCTTTTCTCAGGAGATATCGGAAGAAATAACGATCCTATACTCGATGACCCACACAAATTTCAGGAAGCCGACATTGTCTTCATTGAGTCTACTTACGGTAACCGAATTAATCAAAGCAACGCACAGGAAGAACTTCGTGAGGTTATATCCAGCACCTTCAATGATGGGGGCATGTTAATAATTCCTGCTTTTGCCGTAGGCAGGACCCAATTAATGCTGTATTACTTATCCCAATTAATGCAGGAAAACAAGATTCAAAAGGTACCCATATATGTAGATAGTCCAATGGCGGTTGAGGTTACCAACATATATAAGCAGCACGCAGCCTTACTCAAAGACAGTGACATTTCATTTCTTGAATACCCAAACATCCACTATTGTAGTTCGCGTGAAGATTCGCAAAAACTTAACCAAAAAAAGGATTTTTGCATATTGGTCTCAGCGAGTGGTATGTGTACAGGAGGTCGTATTTTACACCATTTATACCATCATCTACCCAATAAAAAAGACCACATACTATTTGTCGGCTACCAGGCCGAAGGAACGCGTGGTAGAGCAATAATGTCCGGAGAAACTTCCGTCACAATTTTTGGAGAAAACGTACCAGTTGTTTGTAAAGTAGACTCTATAAATGGTTTATCTGCCCATGCTGATCAACCTGAGTTGCTGGAATGGTTATCCTCCATCACTGAATCACCCAAATACACTTTTATAATCCATGGAGAACCTGAAGCGTCTTTAGCTTTAAAGGAAGAAATTGAGCACAAACTCAAATGGAATAATGTAATAATTCCTGCACACCTGGAGACTATCTCGTTGTTCGAAGGGATTTAACTGACTAAAATCAGGTTTCCTCTTGACTTGACTCAAAATTATTTTGTGATACTTCAGAGATATTTGTTAAAACGATAAATACAACAAATATGAAGGTTGCAATTAAAGACAACAGGGTCTCGCTGGAAGAGTTAAAGTATGAACACAAAAACTGGCACAATTGTCTGAACAAGCACAAATATGAGATTGAGGTGCTCAAAAAACTTATAGACCAAAAAAAAGTCAGTGAGGTAACCAGAGAAAGCGTAGCGAGAAGTCTAGGCTCAGTTATCTTAAAAATCAATCAACTTATAAATCAAATTGCAGCGAAAGAAGGAATATTTGAGCAATACCCATTGAGCTACCAAATGAGTCAGGATGATATGCTTTACCTGGATCATTTGGAAATACTTGAAAAAATAAATAATCTACAGGAAGAATTTATCGTAATTAAACAGAGCACCTTACACATTGCATAAAATTGTCAGTTGATCAAATACCAGCTTCTCTTCAAAGCAAACTTGTCGAAGTTCTTTCAAAAACGACAGACAAGCCAACAACAATTCAAGGTTTTCAAGGGACCCGTGGCGGGCACATTAACAATTGCGGTATACTTGACACTAATGTAGGTCAGCTATTTATAAAATGGAATGCTGCTGCTCGCCATCCGGAAACTTTTAGACAAGAGTCAGTTGGCCTCAAAGAAATAGCGCAATCTAATTCTGTCAAAACGCCAAAAGTATGGTGTCACGGATCCGATGGAGTTCACGATTTCCTTATCCTGGATTACATCCAGAAAAATTCACCCAATGAGGCCTTTTGGAACAACTTGTCGCTTGGCCTCGCCAAACTACATAACAGCACCAGTGATCAATTTGGTTTCAAGGCCGACAACTACTATGGCCACCTCAAGCAAAACAACAGTCTATCGCAGGATTGGTGGACTTTTTATCTTCAGCAGCGTCTCGTTCCTGTCATGAATATTGCTATTGAAAAAGGACTATTCCCCAGTTCATTTCTTAAAAAACTGAACCATTGGACTGCCCATCTTATGGAAAGTGAATTAACACCTAAACAACCGGGTCTTATACATGGGGATTTATGGAGTGGTAATCTAATCTGTGGAGAAGGTAACATTCCTTATATCATTGATCCGGCCGTTTATTATGCAGACCCAAGAGTAGAAGTAGCCTATATGCTTAGGTTTGGTAACTTTCCCGAAACATTGTTCCAACAGTATTATCGAATCACGGAAACGCCTCCAATATCTGATCAACTGAGGGATTGGTATAACCTGTACCCTATTCTAATCCATGCCATAGCATTTGACAGGACCTACCAGAATGAGGCCCGTGAAATCATCCTAAAGTATTCCTAGCTAACGCTCTGCCATTCCACCAGGTCATTAGGACAATGCTCACCACTATAAAAATTAATAAGGTTAGCGACCGTAGTATCAGCAATATTAGTTAGTGCAGTACTCGTCAAAAAAGCCTGATGGCTGGTAATCAAAACATTCTTAAACGTCATCAACCTTGATATCTGCTCATCCTGTAATGCATTTAGGTCAGAGTGATCCTCAAAAAACAACCCTGACTCCTCTTCGTACACATCAAGTCCCAGATAGGCAATCTTGCCGGTCTTCAATGCATTAATGACGTGCTTGGTATTGATCAGGCCTCCCCTGCTTGTATTAATCAACATCACTCCATCCTTCATCTTAGAAATGGTTTCCTCATTGATCATATGATGCGTTTTAGCTGTGAGTGGTACATGTAGAGAGATAATATCTGAAGTTGATATAACATCATCCAGATCAGCATAAGAAACGTTTTGCAGCTGCATCAACTCACTGTCCTGTTCCAAATCATTAATCAATATCGTGGCACCAAACCCGTTGAGTATATGCACAAGCGCACCCCCAATCTTACCTGCACCAATCACACCAACCGTTTTTCCGTGGACATCAAATCCTACCAGTCCATCAAGCGAAAAATTGAGTTCTTTAATACGATTATGCGCTCGGATTATTTTTCGATTCAAAGTCATTATAAGTGCAATAGTATGCTCAGCAATGGCATAGGGTGAGTATTCAGGACAATTGGCGACCCTGACACCTAATTCTCCGGCTCTGATAGTATCGATTTGATTATGCCCTGCGGACCGAGTAACAATATACTTTACACCAAGTTCATTCAATTGTTCTACAACTTCCCTGTTGCAATTGTCATTAACAAAAATGCAAACGCCATCAAACCCCTTGGCCAACTGAACCGTTTTGGGACTCAGGGGCACCTGGAAAAATTCAAGATGAATCTCCGGTGAACACGCATTGATCAAATAATCCTTTTCGAACTTGTGCGTACTAAATACTGCGACCCTCATTCTAAAGCTGCTTTAAAGCCTTCCAGATACCCATTGTCTTATCTTTCTTTTTTACAATCAGTATAGGAACACTAAGATTTTGGCTGATCAATTGCTCGGTAACACTGCCCAACAACAGGGCAGACATACCTGTTCGCCCTCGGGCTCCAATAATAACAAGGTCAGCACTTTCAGAAACAGCAGACTCCTTAATTTTATGTCCCAACCTGTCATGATCGTTCAATGTAAACACAGGGCTTACTTTTACGCCATCCGTCTCGATTCCTTCAATAAACTCGGCATAATCATCCTTGGCGTGCCCTTTCATAATGTCAGCAAACTCCTCGAAGCTTTTACCTATCTTACTGTAGCCCATTGGCACCTCATAAATGTGCTGGCATAAAACTTCCGCATTACATTGTGATGCAATCTGAATCGCTATATCAAGAGCCAACCTGGAATAATCAGAAAAATCCACAGAAACCAAGATCTTCTTGATCTCAGTTTTTACCTTTTCGGGCACTAATATGATATGGCTGCTACATTTCCGAGCTAGTTTGTTGGGAACGACTCCACTAAAGCCACTTTTCACCTTCTTGCCAACCACGAGTAGATCAACGTCATCATCATGAGATTTCTCAAGAATTTCAGTAAGCGGATCACCCGAAAGTACTTCGTACTTCATATCAGTACCGACAATATTGAAACCTTCAGTCTTTTCGACCATTTCTTCGATGGTGGCACTTTCTACGGAGTCCTCCAAGTCAGGAAACTCCTCAAGTACTGCCTTGGGCACATTGAGGTGCTTTTGCACATAAACAAACTCAATCTTATCTGGCCTGAGCAATAAGTTGAGGGTTTTGGTATAATTGATTAGGTCACTATCCATAGCCGATAGATCAAGGCCAACCATTATCTTTTTTACTTCTGACATTTCTCTAAATTTGTTTCAATATTAGTCACTACAAGAAAAGAGTTGTGTGAGGTACATCAAAACGAAAACTGATTTTTATCAGTCTCTTATTCGAATAATCTTTTTTTATATATTTAGATTCATGAAATCTAAAGAAATCATATCCAACCCCGAGTTATTCAAAGCTATTTTTCAAACCTGTGCGGAAGGATTAATACTTGTTGACACTTCGGGAACCATTCAGCTCTGTAACCCAAGAGCCGAAGAAATTTTTGGATACGATGGAGAAGAACTTATAGGCTCCAATATAAACCTGCTTTTACCTAAAGATTTCCGAAAGAATCACAGCCAAAAAATGAAGGACTTTCACAGAAATCCTTCGAAAAGGGCTATGGGGCTAGGACTAGAGTTATTTGGGTTACGGAAAGATGGCTCAGAATTCCCAACATCAATTAGTCTAAGTTATACAAAGCTCGGTGATGAACAATATGCACTTGCTTTTATCACGGACATATCCTTGAGGAAAAAAATAGAAGCTAGTGCCCGGGATGAACAAATACGTTATCAATCAGTAATTGACACGGCAATTGATGGCATTGTTACAATCAGTGAACACGGTCTCATAGAATCGATAAACCCGGCTGTAGAAAAGCTTTTCGGGTATAGTAAAGAGGAACTCATTGATCAAAACATCAAAATACTGATGCCTGAACCTTATCATAGCCAACATGACGGCTATATAGAAAAATATAATCAGACGGGACAACGACATATCATTGGCATCGGCAGAGAAGTAACAGGTAAGAGAAAAAACGGAACAACTTTTCCGTTTAAACTCAGTGTAAGTGAGCTCATTATAGATGAAAAAAAAGTATTTACCGGTATCATTCACGACCTTTCGGAGGAAAAAGAAGCCCAGGAAAAACTCAGGAAACTAAATGCTGATTTGGAGAAAAGAGTTGAGGCTCGAACTAAAGAACTTGCCAGTCTTGTCACAAAACTCGAAGACCGAAACAAACAATTAAAAGAAGCCGAAGAAGAGGTCAGAAATGCACTGAGAAAAGAAAAGGAACTCAATGAATTAAAATCCCGATTTGTATCAATGGCATCACATGAATTCAGAACACCATTAAGTACTATTCTCAGTTCCACTTCATTAATTCAAAAATACAACCTACCCGAACATAAGGAAAAGAAAGAAAAGCACATCTCACGTATTCAATCAAACGTTCGAAACCTCACCAGCATCTTAAACGAATTTCTTTCTCTGGATAAACTGGAAGCTGGCTTAATCAATTGTCAACCTCAAGAGTTTAATCTCCGTGAATTAGCAGCCAGTATTGTTGATGAAATGGATGGCATCATCAAAAAAGGACAAAAAATTAACCACAAGCATAGTGGGGAAGCTCAGGTATTCCTTGACCCGCATTTGGTAAAAAACATTGTCATCAACTTACTTTCAAATGCCATTAAGTACTCCAATGAAGGACAAGACATAGAGTTTAATAGCAGTAAGAAAAACGACCTAATAACCCTAGAGGTTACGGATCAAGGTATAGGAATACCAGAAGAAGACCAATCCCACCTCTTTGAAAGATTTTTCAGAGCAAAAAATGTAACGAACATTCAAGGCACAGGACTTGGGCTCAACATCGTAAAAAAGTATGCCGAGCTTATGGATGGTTCCCTTGACTTTAGAAGTGAATATGAAGTAGGCTCTACCTTTACTGTAAAGCTAAAAGAGACTCAATTATGAAAAAAATTCTACTCATTGAAGATAATCCCGACATGAGGGAAAATACGGAAGAAATTCTTGAACTGGCAAACTACCAAGTAATCACGGCCGAGAATGGAAAAGTTGGTGTTGAGTACGCTAAAGCAGAAAAACCAGATTTAATAATCTGTGACATCATGATGCCAGAGCTTGATGGGTATGGCGTTTTATATATGTTGAGTAAAAACCCTGATACTGCAAGCATCCCTTTTATTTTTCTTACAGCTAAAGCAGAGAAAAGTGACTTTAGAAAGGGCATGAATATGGGAGCTGATGACTATTTAACCAAACCTTTTGAAGAAATGGAGTTGCTGAGTGCTGTTGAGAGCCGACTTAACCGAAGCGAAACCTTTAAATCCAAGTTTGATGGAAACATAGAAGGGCTCAACAACTTCATCAATGAAGCAAAAGGACTCGAAGAACTGAAAGCACTTTCAAGCGACAGAAAATCAAGAACCTATAAAAAAAAGGAAACAATTTATCATGAAGGTGATTATCCGAATAACTTATACTTCATCAACACTGGAAAGATAAAGACCTTCAAAATAAACGATGATGGCAAGGAGTATATTACCGGTTTACACAAGGCTGGAGATTTTCTGGGTTTTATGGCGATGCTTGAAGAAACCGATCACAATGAAAGTGCATCTGTGCTTGAAGAAGCAGAAGTCAATATCATTCCCCGAGAGGATTTTATTCAGCTCATCCATTCCAATAAAGACGTTGCCAGTCAGTTCATAAAGATGCTTGCCAACAACATACTGGAAAAGGAAAAACAACTACTCGACCTGGCTTACAATACAGTACGAAAACGAGTAGCTGATGCCCTTGTACGGTTAATGGATAAATACAGGGCTGAGTCACATGACGAAGACTTCACTATGGCTGTTTCCCGTGATGACCTTGCAAGCATAGTTGGCACTGCCACCGAAAGTGTCATTCGGAGTCTGGCAGACCTAAAAGAAGATGGTTATATAGAGATTAAAGCAAGTAAAATCACAATTAAGAAACCTAAAGAACTGCGTAATTTAAGGTACTAGTGCAAAGAGGAAGTCTCTTCGAAAAAGTCGTAGAGGTCTTCCTTAATAATTTTACAAGCCTGTTCAATCCCCTTTATTTCTCGGGATATCTCAATATGCCGTTCTTCAATCTTCTTAAGCTCAGCAAAATCATTTTCACTAAGCGACTCCAGTGCCTGTGCCTCTTCCCCATTGACATAATCAACGAGGGAATTGATCTTGATCAGTTCACTCTCCAGTTTTTTATTAAAAACGTCCAATACATCACTCTTATCTTTATCGGTCATCTTCTTTACATACCCGGCTAAATAGCGCTGGAAAAATTGAATTTCCTGTTGGTGAAACTTCAGCACTTTCTTCCATTGCACATTATCAGAATGTAACTGTGTTAACGACATGATTATTTCCGTTCAATGTTAGAAATCAGAACAGGAATATTGGAATGACTCGCAATATCAGCGGAAATGCTCCCGAAAAGGTTTCCGAAGAACGACCTCTTGTGAGATACCATTGCAATAAGCCCAGCATTTAGTTCATTTGCCTGTTCAATTACAGCCTCCTCAACAGAGTCTGCATTTCGGTATCCGAGAGTATAATTCTCAAAGCCATACTTCTCTGCAAATACTTTAAGGTCATTCATTACCTCTGTAGTCGTGTAAAAATCCGAAACGGTAATCCCCCTGACCAAATGAAGCTGAGCATTGAACATATTCTGTATTGTCTTTACTTTTTCAACAAACCCAGTGACTTCCTCTTCGTAATTCGTTGCGAAAACGATATTGTCAAGCGCTGAAATTTCACAGTCTTCCGGAGTAACGATGATGGGAACAGAAGATGACTGAACTAGTTTACTTACGTTAGAACCCACCAAAAACTTATTCCAATCTGACAATCCTCTGGACCCCATTATTACTAAATCAAAGTCATTTGCAGCAATGGTTTCAGACATTGTCTTCGAAATACCACCCACTTCCACCTTTGGAATGATCTCCGTTTTAGGGTACTGATCCTTTGCGTTTTCAATTCTTTGCTTCACTTTCTTCAATAGCTCAATCATAAAGACCTGATCCATCATGTTTTTAACGCTTTCTCCGGTAACAGAAAAGCTCTCATGCCCTACGGGCTCCACAACATGAAGCAAAGTGATTTCAGCCGGATTATACTCCGACATTGTTGCTGCGAGCTCCAGCGCCTTGGCTGAAGACTTAGAAAAATCAGTTGGTACTAATATTTTTTTCATGATTTTTTGACTTGAGAGGTGAATATTGGAAGTTTTGAATGATTGACAATATCCTCAGCTATACTTCCCTGAAATAGGTGAGCGATACCCCTTCTTCTATGAGTTGCCATTGCCACCATATCAGCATTAACTTCTTTTGCGAACGAAAAAATCCCCTGATGTATTCTCGAGTAGTTGTACTGGTTTAGTGTATAATTCTGAAGTTCATACTTATCAGCAAACTTTTTCATTTGCTTATTCATTGCATTGGTATATTCAAAATACTGTGGCGTATGAACCCTTAACAAATGAAGCTTAGCATTGTAGAGCTTAGCGAGTTCGTTAAGAGTAAGTAAGTTTTCGTATTTCTCATTACTCGTAAAGTCAGAAGCAAACACTATATTTTTCAGGTCAAATGTCTTGCCTTTTGTGTTTAACGTAATGACCGGACAAGGTGCAAAGCGTACAATTTTCTCTGCCACGCTACCCACAACCCATTCCGCGAGTCCTGACGAACCATTTGTTCCCATTACAATCAAATCAACTTTTTCCTTCTTTGCAATCGAAGTGATCACATCTATGGGAATACCCGATTCGAGCTTTAATGAAATTTTTGCATATGCAGCTTTCTTTTCAAGTGCCTGTAGTTGTTTAAAATTCTCCGTTTGGAATTCATCTACAAAGTCCTTAAAACTCGCTGGTGTATTTACATAATCATCCCCTGCAACCAGGTAGGATGGTATATCCGTCACATGGAGTAGAATCAATTCTGCTTTTGCTTTCTTAGCGATTTGAACGGCAGCATCCAAAGCGTGCTTAGCTGTTGGCGAAAAATCTGTAGGAACCAGAATTTTTGAAATTTTCATAGCATAAAATTTAGTTGAGCAAATCTAATTATAGAAGTATAAACAAAGTAATGAGAACAATCAACAACTATCATGACAGATATCAGTTTTTCGCATAGGACCCTAGCCTACATTTGTATCAAACAAAACGCAAAAAGCCATGAAACTCGAATATAACTTAACTTTCCTTGACGTAATCATCAGACTAATTGCTGTAATGGTACTTGCTATAGTCGGTTGGTATACAGAAGTATTCTTCTTTTTTGTACTTGGAATGGGAGCACTGGTAACAGCTCTGACAGGTTTTTGTCCATTCGGCTCAATTGCTGGCAAGGAAAAAGATTGTAAGCCTTAGGTTAATCACCATTTTTAAATAAGCTACAGACTAGCCCTTAGGAAAATGTTCCGAGGGCTTTTTTTGTTTAAATTAACGGGGTAAATCCATACTACCATGAAACAGCTTATTACCCTTGCAACACTAACATTAACGGCTTTCTACAGCTATTCACAACTGCCCGGCCTTCAGGATTGTATTCAATACGCATACAACCATCATCCTAACATTCAATCAGCTGAACGTCAACTTGAACGATATAGAATGGAACAAAAAGCCATTTTCAATCCGGATGCACTCCAGCTGAACTACACAAATGGAAATATAAATTCAGGAATGGTAGATTATGCGGTTGATATCAGTCAGTCATTTGATTTTCCTACGGAATATTTTACTCACAATGCGTTAAATAAGAAAATTGTACAAATCGGACATCAGGAACTGAACCTGCAAAAACTTTCAATAAAAAAGGAAGTCAAATCTGCATACAACACCCTTCTGTTTCAGAAAAGCAGATACATCCTATTGAATCAATTTAATACCCATTTAAACAACTTTGAAACAATTGCTCAGGATCATTTTCTACAAGATTCAACAACTGAATTAGAGTATGCAGCTGCCAAAGCCCGCCATCAGGAAATACTCGTTATGATAAACCAACAGCAATTAGAAATAGCCTACGCCTTGAACAATCTTATTCGATGGACAGGTAACCGAAACATAGTAGATATTAAGGACTCCACTATCAAAAAGTCCAGTAGTCAATACATCTCTCCTGATTCAAAGGAAAGTTTATACAAAAGTTTACAAGAATCTCATTTTGAGTTAAGTCAGCAGGAACTACGAGCCGAAAAGGCAGCACTCACACCAGACATCACTTTAGGCTACTTTAACCAACAAATCGATGGTATTGGAGGGTTTGACGGTATATTGATTGGTACCAGTATCCCATTAATCTTTTCAGGGCAATCCAAGATGATAAAAGCTGCTAAAATCGAAACTGAGCGACAAGAAAAAGAAGTGGAAGCAATAGAATTAATGATTGATATGGAAATTAGCAATCACCTCATCAATCTAGAGAAATATGACAACATGATCAGTTTTTTTGAATTACAGGGAGCACTGCTTTCAGACCAACTGATGAAAAGTCTGGATATGAAGTTTAAGAATAATGAAATCGATTATGTAGAATACATCAGAGACCTTGATCAGGCTTTCGACCTCAGAATTCAGTACCTGGAAAACCTTTATAATTACAACGAAAGCCTTTACAACCTGGAACTCCTGCAAAGTACAGGAATAGATTGATCAAAAAAGTGGCTCTGGTATGAATTAAATTCTATTTTTGAACGTTTTGATCATTAAATTGTACCTAAGAGAGAGTAAAACGAATTTTTATTACCTATGAATCAATTAACACAACAACAAAAAATAGTAATTGCCCTCCGAGTTATTCTTTCAGGGCTATTCTTTCTCAGCGCCATCAGTAAAATGATGCCAATAGGTTTTTTTGAGAAAATGCTTGTAGACTTAAAAGTCGCAAGCTGGGACTCTACGGTTTACATTTCCCGAACTATTCTTACCGTAGAATTCTTTCTTGCCTTTGCGCTCATTCAGAACTCTTACTTCAAAAAACTAATTCTTCCAGCCACTGCCGGACTACTACTGGCATTTACCGCTCACCTTTTTTATGAAGGTTTCACCAACCCAAAAGGTTTTTTTGAAGGAAACTGCGGTTGTTTTGGAGACCTGATTCCTCTCAGTATTTTTTGGTCAATAGTGAAAAATTTCGCCATGCTGGGAATGGCATATTACGTGTATAAAAAGACAGAGTCCAACGACAAACAAGATTTGAAAACAATGATAATCATGTTCCTCGGATCGTTATTAATTGTCACATTGGCTGCAAACAATATCCCGAGATATACATTGGCAGAGGAAGATGAATACACTAACAACGAGGAAGTGGCCAATAATGAATTCAACGAGAATGATCCGCTGGAAGCTGATACCCTGGTCAATGATACGACCAGCACAGAGATAGAAGCAGAAAACGCGGAAGAGAAAAGTAATCAAACCCAGCCTGAGAATTCCCAGCAAGGAGATAAGACTACGCAGGAGAAGACAAACACAAAACCGGATGGAAATCAGAAGGAAACGACTACTCAAAAAGAAAATGAGGAGTCAACCCAGCAAACCCAAACGTCTCAAGTAAAATCAAAATTTGCCAAATACACCAGCTTCAGTGACGGCAAATCAGTTAACCTTGATAAAGGTCGTAAGTTAGTTTGCTTGTTTAGTTTGACCTGCGAACATTGTCAGGGAGCCTATAAAGACCTCTGCGCACTGGGTAAGCAAATGACAATACCTGACATGTATATTCTGGCCTATGGTGATAAAGCAGATGTAGACTACTTCTATGAGCAGGCCGGCAGCGACTGCAATCATCCCTATAAATTACTTCCTTACATGGAATTCTTACCCTTGCTCGGAGAGTCAAACTTCCCACTAATCGTATTAATGGAAGACGGAAAAGAACTCGGATCATGGGACTATGACACCTACGAAATAGGCAAGGTGAAAGCTGCAATTCAAGCATTAAAATAATTGGTAAAGAAGTGAGACAAAAAACCAGAAACACCTATTTGCAGCCTTAAAAACGGACAAAATAATTAAACAACAAACTTTGGCGGCCCATTTTCAGGCCGCCATTTTTATTTAATATTTGTCTCAACAATTGGTATCAAATCGATAATACCATAGTTTAGAATTGGGTAAGAAAACGATACAATGAGAAACATTCAATTATTAGCAATCGCTCTGGTACTTTTTAGTTGTGGTTCAAAGAAGGACATAGAAGCAGAATTTAGTTTTAAAAGACAGACACTCAGCAACAACTGGAGATTGGTACCCAGTATGGAAAACGTAAATGGTAAAGACCTGTCTACTGGTATTATTCCGGGTAAGGGTGATTATGACATTTCGGTTCCTACTACTGTTCTAAACGGCCTGGTTCAAGCAGGAGCCGTAAAGAACCCTTATTTCGGTCGCAACCTCGAAAGTATTGACAAGAAGCAGTTTGAAAAGAGCTGGTGGTACTGCACAAATTTCGATCTCTCTGATACCGAAGCCAAACAGACCACCCGAATCATTTTTGATGGGATTAATTATAGTGTCAATATTTGGCTAAACGGAGAGCTCATTAAGTCAAAAGAAGATATTTACGGTGCATTTAACCAATTTGACCTTCTTATATCAGGTAAAGTAAAAACAGGAAAGAATCACCTGGCCATCGAAGTATTCCCACCGTCTGACGGAGATTTTACTGTAGGATTTGTAGACTGGGCTCCCACCCCGCCAGATAAAAACATGGGCATTTGGCGGCAAGTTCACCTGGAACTGAACGGTCCGGCATCGATCAAAAACACATTCGTTAGGACCAAACTAAAGACTAAAAAACTAAATGAAGCTGAATTGAATATCAGCACTGAAGTAACCAATCACTCAAAACAAGAGGTTAAGGGAATTGTAAACGTGAAGATAGAGGATATCGAACTCACTCGTGAAGTAACTCTAAAACCTCAATCAACCCAGTTGGTGCGTTTTGTCCGCGAGGACTACCCCGACCTGCGCGTGGAGAACCCAAGAGTCTGGTGGCCCAACAACCTTGGACGACCGGAGCTTTATCAAGCTGATGTGAGCCTTACTATTAACGACAAAGTATCCGGACAAGAATCAAAGACATTCGGAATAAGAAAGATCGAAGATTACATCAATGAGCAAGGCCACAGAGGTTATAAAGTAAATGGTGTACCTGTGGTCATCAAAGGTGGAGGTTGGGTTGACGATCTCTTATTGGGAGGTACAAGTGAGTATAATGAAACACAAGTAAAATACGCACAGGACATGAACCTCAATTGTATTCGTTTCGAGGGTTTCTGGGGATCTTCCGAGGAGATATACGACCTCTGCGACAAGTATGGAATGCTTGCCATGGTCGGCTGGAGTTGTCACTGGGAATGGTCCGAATACCTTGGAAAGGAAATACCTGAGGCACCGGAGGGGAAGTATTTTGGAGGTATCATAACTGAAGAAGAGCAAGATTTAGTTGCCGGTTACTTCGAAGATCAGGTAAAGTGGCTTCGTAATCATCCCAGTATATTTGTATGGGGATTTGGCAGTGACTTTTTGCATCGCCCTGAATTGGAGAAAAAGTATCTTAAGTTCCTTCAGAAGGAAGACCCTGACCGACCTTATTTGGGATCACACAAAAGTTGGACCTCAGAAGTTACCGGGCCATCAGCTGTAAAAATGGAGGGTCCTTATGACTGGGTACCACCCGTATACTGGTATTCCGATACTACAAGAGGTGGAAATTTCGGATTCAATACCGAGACCGGTCCGGGTCCTCAGCCACCAGTGATAGAATCAATGAAAAAAATGCTTCCTGAACAAAACTACTGGCCAATTGACTCAATGTGGGACTACCATTCGGGCCGACACGCTTTTGCCAATATGGATCGGTATAACAAAGCGCTAAAGAACAGATATGGCACATTTGACTCAATGGAGGAATATTGCAAATGGGCCCAGGTCGCCAGTTATGAAGCAATAAGACCTATGTTTGAGGCATTCGAATCAAACAAACCAGAGGCTACAGGAGTGGTACAATGGATGCTGAATTCCGCCTGGCCGGAGACGTTTTGGCAATTATATGACTATTACCTGATTCCAACCGGAGCCTACTTCGGCACCAAAAAGGCCTGTCAGCCAATTAACCTTGTTTACAACTACGACAATAATAAGGTCTACCTCGTAAATAGCACACAATTAACTTTCAATGACATGAAGCTGGTACTCAAAGGATTTGATTCTAATTCTAATCTGAAGCAAAACCAAACGGTCACGATTGACTGCGAATCCAACTCTTCACAGTCGGTCTTTGACTTCAACTGGAATAAGTTTAGCGGGAACCTTGCATTCCTTAAACTCGAAGTCTACGGTAACAATGATAGTCTTTTATCCGATAACTTTTACTGGCTGTCAAGAAAGAAAGATGTTCCTGATGAGTATAGTACGTCCAGCTGGATTTATACCCCAACAAAGGAATTTGCAGACTATTCTGGCTTGCTAAATTTACCATCAAGCAGCCTGGACGTAAGATCTTTCAGAATGGTAGAAGGTACAGACCTTACCTTCAAAGTGACCATCACCAATACATCGAAGAAAATTTCCTTCTTTAATGAATTAAAGGTGGTTGATGAAAAAACGGGTGATAGACTTTTCAAACCTGTCTTCTGGTCTGATAATTATGTTTCTCTATTGCCTGGAGAACAAAAGATAATTAAGGCAACTGTGCCTGGTGTGACCGAACTCAGGTATACAGTGGATGTACTACCGATAAATTCTGAGGTAGTCACAACAAACGGAGGCGAGTTTTAATGCACCTGTGTTGTAAGCAATCCTCGTAAAATGATAAGGGATTAACTCAATGTTCAAACATCTAGTTAGATCGTGCGTTCTTAGCACTAGGGTAAAGAACTAAGAAAACATGAAAGACTTAAAGAACATTTTAATAATAGAAGACAATCCCCCTGATGCGGAATTGGTTACTTTATTGATCAATGAGATTTCAGATGAGTATGCCATCAGGTATAGCACAGATGGTGGAGAAGTTATGAAAGCATTAAAAAGTGGTGCTGAAAAACTTGATTATATATTACTGGACCTGAATATCCCCAAATTTAATGGGCTAGAAGTCCTCAGAGTGATTAAGCAATCACCGGAATTTCACCAATCCAAGGTACTTATTATAAGTGGAAGTGACGACCAAAACTCCATGAACGCTTGTAAGAAACTAAAAGCGGACGGGTACATCGTAAAGAGCTCTCAATTAGATGCAATGAAGAATCAACTTCAGTACCACCTTACCTAGTCAACTACATAATTTTCAAGATCAACTCGTGATAAAATTCACTACTGATTCCAGTACTGCTGGGTCATTAAGTATCCTTGTATGTCCCAGACCTTCAGTTAACACAAGGCTTGAGGTTTTTATTTTACTGGCTAACCTTTGACTCAGTTCAGCGGGCACCTCCCTGTCTTTTCGATCATGTATCATCAAAATTGGAATATCTACCTCAGTGGCCCGATCTACAATACTGAAATCTTTGAATGGCCTGTTAAATTCATGTGAGATATGTGACTCCAAAGATTCTTTCAACCTTACAGAGGCATTAAGTTTTTGTCTGAAAGCTTCAGAAATATACCTAGTATCGGATGGAGCACTTATCATTGCTAGTTTTTCCGGACAAACCCCAAATTCTAATACTGATAAAACTGAAGCAACGGCACCAAGAGAATGTCCGATAATATATTTTGGATAGCCAAAGTGCTTACCCATATTTTTAATAACAGCAGCCATTTCCAGAGCATTAGTTTGTTTTCCACTGGATAACCCATGTGCTATAAAGTCCGGAACGACCACTCGGTAACCGGCTTTAACCAACCTTTCAATGTAATTCGAAAACTGCAACCCTCTTCCTGACCAACCATGAATAAGATAGACAATAGGACCCTCTCCCCACCGGTAAACCATTAACTCCTCTCCATTGTAGGGCATGACTTTAACACATGACTCCTTGATAAGTCTCCGGACCTTTTCATCAAGTTTTATTGGCTTGAATGGAGTAAAGAATTTCTTTATTGCCCACCGGTGTGCCTGGTGAGTGGAAATTTTCTCTAAACATGGATATCCCCACCTAATTAATTGGGTAGAGAGTGGTAAATTTTTCTTCGTCATAATAAAAAGACCTTTCGGTCTGTTTTGGTTTAAAATTTTTTTAACCCGGTAAAAGATTATTTTTGATGTAATCCCTGACAAAAGTGGCAGAAGTTTTCATGTGCCTTTGTTGCCCCGTTGCCTTTGACATGATAAGAGCACCCTCCAGTGTCGAAATCAGTAAGGTTGCAAATTGATCGCTATCAACATTTTTACGGAATTCACCGGTAGCCTTTCCCTCCTCAATCTTTATACTCACGTATTTATGAAAAGTGTTAACGCCTTCTCTTGCCTTCTTCATCAGGGCCGGGTTATTCGTGTTGGCATCCATAGCGGAGTTCATGATAGGGCATCCCCCTTCCACCACAGGATCATTGACATAATTTTCCATTACAAATATGATCGACTCGATTTTTTGAGTTGGAGTGCTATCCTTACTCAACCGCTCTCTAAATCGTTTAAATACCTGATTATAAGCCCAGTCAAAGGCAGCGAGAGCAATTTCATCCTTGTTTTCAAAATGATTATAAATCCCACCTTTCTTTAAACCGGTGGCTTTCATTATATCACTGAGTGAGCAACCCGAGTAGCCCATTTTATTAAAAAGTGCTGCTGAAGTTTCGATGATGTATTGTTTGGTATTTTCTCCTTTATTCATACAAAAGACCGATCGGTCCTAAATATATAAAAAATCATACCCAGAAACAACTATCACACTACAAAACGAATAGGTGAACCCCTTAAGTCCCTTGATTGCAAGACCCCTTAAATGCGTATGAGACTCTCATAAATTTACAGCCCCATTGACCTGGCATACGTTATAAACCATAGCTATGAAACAGTTTAAGAGCATACTAATAATTGAGGACTATCCGACCCAGGACAGCATCACCACTCATTTAATCAATCACGTACCGGGTGGTTATTTAATCGATGTTTGTAATGACGTGCAAGAACTTGGAGATAAGATAGCCGGCCCATATAATCTACCGGACTTCATTTTACTCGATATCAACTTTCAGGGGACCTCTGGTCTTAATATTCTACGGGGTTTTAGTAACAACCCTAATCTCAACGACACTAAAACCATTGTATTATCGGCTATTGATGACCCATTATCCAGTCTCACCTGTAACCAACTCAATACCAACTGTCTAATTGTGAAGCATGAACAATCCGGATGGAAAGACCAAAGACTTGAGTGGCTTCTTGCCTGATCAAAAAAATTATGAATACTTACTATTATTCAATCACGAGCTCATCAACAAAAATCCAGGCATCACTACCCTCTCCCGGGTATCCTGCAGGAATCGTTCTTTTGTGGGCCACCACCTTTACAAATTCGGCTTTTACTTCCTTGAAAGGCACCTCTACATTGACCAAAAGTTCTTTAGAATCGATGTCTGACAGCTCTCCTACCTTCTCGAATGTTTCATCATCATTGGACACATATACTTCAACCTTATCTGTATGGTGAATCCAGCTTCTGGGATCATTAAAACTATTTAAAGATACCTTTGAAATTGCTGTCGATTTACCTAAATGGATTACTGCTTCAAGATTTTGTCCTTCAAAACCAAGCCACTGCCCGTCCGCAAAAGAGTGTGTCCCATTCTTTCCATTAATTAAGGTACGTGCCCCATCCTCAGTTGGGTACTTGATGCTAAACGCAGACTCATACCTGATTTTCTTTCCAGAGCCCTTGTGTATTAAAAACGTTTGTTCGTTGATACTGCC
Organism: Cytophagales bacterium; assembly: GCA_965267335.1. GTDB lineage: Bacteria > Bacteroidota > Bacteroidia > Cytophagales > JAAEPT01. The sequence continues at coordinate 3,352,383 of OZ253953.1, forward strand.
AGCCGGCTTGCCTTCTTTATAGGCTACGGCTTTTATTGTTACCGTACTGTTCAAAGCGATAGGCACTTGATAGAGATTACTTTCATGGTCGGGGTCTGACCCGTCAATACTATAGTAGACCTTTAGATCATTGTCTGGAGCGATACATTTAACATACTGCAAGGAAGTGCCCTCGTTTCTCAATAATTCGAAGGATACATCATAGAACCGCTTTTCCCTGATCATAGAAAGTCCCGCCTTCATGGCAGGAAAATCTAACAAGTCTTCCTTTTTCACATGCCCCCAGGTCGTAAACATGTGCCCCAGCATATTCTTATTCTCAATACGATAGGAATACATCACCAATGACTCAACACCTTCTGTCTTTCTAAAACTGCACGGGAGTACCTTAAAGCCCTTATCCAAAAACATATTAATTGAAGTATAAGCCGGTCGTGGTTCATAATGCCAATCACAAATGATAATATCCTTAGGAATCAGGTCAATCGCAGTATGTGTTTCATTCATAGAAGCCTCCCATTCGCCATATTTGTGTACATTGGCATCTATCAAGCGATCTCCCCATATAAACATTTCAATCCCCTTTTCTCCCACAAAATGTTCGCGAAACTCATTGACAACTTTAGCAAAAACCTTCCCCGGATTTTGATCCTTAGTACTTATCGCATTGGAATCACTAATTAGAAATATCTCATCCATTCCGACATGAATTCCATCTGCTCCAAAAGCGTCCACAATTTCATCTATCAAAGGAAATACAAGTTCGTTTACCTTTGGGTTATTGGGGTCCCATTCGCGGCAATAAATACCTTCATTACCAGGGTAAGCCCCAGGTGTTAAGTCAAGTTCCGGGTACTTTGTAAGCAATGAAAAAGTGTTCTCTGCCCAGGACTGGTGACCGAATGACTGAAACTGGGGAATCAGTCGGACTCCATTTTTCTTACAAACTTTGGCAAAGTATTTAGCTCCGCCCCTGGTGATATACTTCTCACCATAGATTAATTCCGGATGCGATTCAAATTCGAAACTGTAATCAACTTCGAGAAATATCATGTTGATACCCTGCTCCGCCAACGCAGGGACTTTTTTACTAAGTTTCATTAAATCTTCATCGCAGGTATAGTTGAGTAAATGGATCGCAGTCCATTTTTCATCGGATTGAATGCTCTGTGATTTTACAATTCCACACACACAGAGCAAAGCACTAAACAAAAGGGTTCTCATAATCTTAAATTCGCTCGTTACTTCAATGAACATGAATTGAAATTGTTTAGCAAAAACCGGAACGAAAGATTGACAGAGACAATTATTCAACCCTCGAATTTCTTAGAGTACTTTCACTCTTGAAGTATTCTAAAATCCCTGTAAAATTCAATATTGAGAAACATATTACTCTTTAGGCCTGCCTCTTTACCGTTTTAAGACCATGAAATAAAAGTGGTACTCAAATGGAGCAAATTTATTTTCGTAACCTTTTTATATCCCTACGTTATTGTGTTATGAAAAAGGTAATTATTATAACACTGTTCTTCACTACATTACTGACCTTTTTGTACCATCGTGGCCAAACCAGCTCATATACTTATGCCATTCCATTGCCTGAAACAAAAGACACAACAAGAATGGCCCCTCCCATATCTTTCAAGGACAGCACTTACCGATCTATTGTTGAAATCGACCTTCCTGTTGGGTTTAAAAGAATCAATAGTGATTCAGCGAGCTTTGAGCAGTATCTCCAAAACTTACCCCTAATAACGGATCGAACTACTGTGCTACTTTATGATGGTAGTCCTAAGTACTACCAGGGAGCACAACTAAAAATTATTGATATTGATGTCGGAGAGAAAGACCTACAACAATGTGCTGATGCGGTTATCCGGTTAAGAGCAGAGTATCAGTATAAACACGACAAGATTCAAGAAATTGGATTTCACTTTCTCAACGGACAATATTGTAACTTTTCAAAATATGCTGCAGGGTACAGAATCAAAGTGTCAGGAAATAAGACCTGGTGGGAAAAGACTGCAAAACAGAGCTATAGCTACTCAACCTTTAGAGAATACCTCGAGCTTGTTTTTAATTACAGTAATACTCACTCCCTTATTAATGAAATGGCTTCGATAAAAGTTGAAGACATGAAGATTGGTGATGTCTTTATTCGCAAATCGGGTAGTATAGGACACGCAATGATGGTTGTAGATATGGCGATAAATCCAAAAACAGGAAAAAAATTGTTCATGCTCGCTCAAAGTTATATGCCGGCACAGGAAATGCATGTTGTCATTAACCCCGCCAAACAAAATGGAAGTCCCTGGTACAATTTGGAATTCGGTAATGTTCTTGACACTCCAGAATGGCGATTTGATTCAAGCAATCTTTACAGGTTCCGCTAACTACTCCAGACATTTTAAGTGATCGATCAAAAAATTCGCATTTTTCCCACCTTCCAGGTAGAAATAACCATTATCTGTATGTATCGTAAGCTTTTTCAATGGCGCTGATTTCAGAACGACTAGTAGATCATCCGAAATGTCATAACTAATCTTTAAGGAGTAATTTATCCCACTTTTTCGGCCAACTTCTCTCGTCTTAGCGTTCAGTTTTACGTTGTCACCATTTTCTAACTCCACTATAAGTTCTTTACCTTTCTCCATGGTAAAATAGGCCCCTGTTCTGGAAATATCCATCACTAAGTAATGCTCATTACCCCCACTCCCCTCTCTACCAACTGCGAGCTTGACACTAAACCCTTTTGAGGAGCCCATTTTTTGCAACTTATTTTGCTTCAGGTCACCATCCTCGTATTCAAACTTACATTTCTGAGCATTGGAATACAGAGTAATCGATAACAGCGCAAATAATATTATGATCTTGTTCATGTCAGAAGATTTGTTTCACCAATTAATTTACACATTTCAAACCATATTATGGGAATTAGTAGTGTATTCGGATGTAGGTTTTTAATTTCGCACCGTGAGTTTAACTGCAACAATAAAAGGACTAAAGAAAGACAAGCCTCTACCGCTCTTGTTGACTGTTGCCTTGTTGCTTCGGATGATTTCGGTTCTCTTCTCTCCGGGTTACTATGCGCATGACGACCACTACCTTGTCATTCAAGTGGCTCAGGACTGGGTTGATGGAAGCGATCACGAACGATGGTTTGTACCTTTTGAAGAAGCCGTAAGCGGAAGATCATTGCTCTACCCGGGGTTTCATTATTTGCTTTTCAGTGGCATGGAAAGTCTTGGTATCGAGTCCCCTGTCATAAAAATGTTTGTAGTCAGACTCCTGCATGCGCTCTATTCATTGCTTATTGTTTTTTATGCTTACAAGATCACTGAAAAGCTGAGCAGCCGGGAGAACGCTTTTTGGGTGGGACTGATTACTGCAGGTCTTTGGCTTTTCCCTTTTATTAGTGTCAGAAACCTGGTAGAAATCGTTGTAGCACCACCGCTAATGGCGGCTGGTTATTTGATCATTAAGAACAACGCAAAAAGGCCTCAACCCACCTACATATGGATTGGTATTTTGCTTGGCATTTCGTTTAGCCTCCGATATCAGGCTGCTTTAGTAGGTATCGGTTTCATGCTGGGAATAGCTCTTGAAAAAAACTGGAAAAACCTCGGGCTTCTGATTATAGGCGGGCTATTCTGGGTTGGTATTTTTCATGGATATGGTGATTATCTGGCCAATGGAGTCCCATTTGGAAAAATTATTTACTACCTGAATGATAACTTTGTTCATGCTACCTCCTATTTCAAACAACCATGGTATGACTTCGTCTTATTAATGCTGGCATTTCTGGTGCCTCCAATCAGCCTCTTCTTGTTCTTTGGCACAGCAATTGGATATAAAGTTAATCGAACCCTTTTTTTAGGAGTCTTACTTTTCTTTTTGCTTCACTCCATGTTTCCCAACAAACAGGAACGCTTTATTTTTAGTGTTTTGCCCTTTTTTATTATTCTCGGGTATCTCGGCTGGCAAAAGTTCAGTTCAAACTCACCCTTTTGGCAAAAGCGCAAAAAGCTCATGCGGTGGTTATGGATTATTTCTTGCTCTATCAATCTCGTTGCACTAGTACTCATCAGCCCATTTTCATCTAAGCAGGCAAGAATAGATGTCATGACCTACATACGATCGAGAGGAGATGCCACCGGAATTATTCTTGACAACTCAGAAAGAAACGCGGTCAATGGTTTACCCTACTTTTATGCAGGCGAGCGTATTCCAACTATTAAGGTAACTGAAGAAGTAGCCCCGACTCAATTAGGGGAATTAATAGAAAGAGAACCTGGATTTGAACCTAATTATATTCTATTCGAAGTTTATCCGGAATCACAGGTTTCAAAAGAAAGATTATCAAAGCTAAAACAGCGTTTCCCTCAAATTGAGTACTTGACCACTATAAGGGGTAGTAACGGAGACCGGCTACGTTTTAAACTCAATAAAATAGTTAACAACTACGAGTATCAGGTGTACAAGATTAATTAAGAAAGGTCAGCCTTGTCAATAGCATTAAGTCTTCCGAAGTAGTCCAGTGCTTTTTTTACATCCGGAGGATTCATCAACCCTCCTGAACCGATTCTTATCTTCTTACCATTGACATAAACTTTTCTGTCTTTAACCTCGGTATTGGAAGCATTATATTTATGTCTTTTGAGTGTCATACCATAAATATTCCTCATCTGAATCTCCTCATCAGTGATAACAATTGTAGGAACTGTCAGTAGTAATATTCCAAAAAGCACTGAAATAGAGCCTGAAAACACACCTACGGCTCCGCCATATTGAGCCGTGACTACTAAACAAAATAATCCGGCTGCAAGGCACAGTATAGCAATCACTTTGTTTGAATGAATCTTAATAGGTTCCATAAGCCAATTGAGTTTAATTAATCATCCTGAGGGCATAAAATTCTATCGAATTTTTGACTTCTGCAAATTTTGAAATTTTGGATAATTCAGCACGAACAAAAACTCACCACCTTCGTATATGCAACAGTAACCCATTCAGATTTTTACCATGCGTGTTCTTTTATTACTTACTGCGACTATTACTTTTAACACATTTGCGCAGGTCGGACCAGGCGGCATTGAAAATACCTCTGGAAGCTCCGACATGATTATGTGGCTTGATGCCAATGCTATAGAAGGAGTGACTCATTTCGGAAACATAACTACTTGGGAAGACCTCAGTGGTTATGGAAATGATGCCAGCCAGTCCAATTCGACCAACAAGCCTAATCTCCTGTACAATCATGTTAATGGGATGCCGGTCGTGAGGTTTAACGGCATTGAACGACTAGAGGGTAATTTCGGAAACCTTACATCACCTTTGACGGTAATTGCAGTAGCCTACTTTGATAGTATTTCTGAAAATCCAGGTGAACAATCATACGTATTTAGTATAGGTTCGCAAAATCTATCTAACAGCATGGCGAATATTGCCAGAAAGGCAGGCGATGATGCCACCAACCCGAATACTTTCTTCAACTATGATGGCACTAACCTGAACCACGGACCAACTATAACAGGACAGCAGTGGGACATTTTTCAACACTCTCACAACAACGCTTCTCCGTATCACGAGCTCTTAATTAATAATTCCTCACAAGTAATTGAAGAGTTTATGACAACACCATTGAATACCAACGGTGATTTCCGAATCGCAGATTGGGCTGACAGCCCCGGAGGAGCGTATCATTTAAAAGGTAAAATTGCTGAAATAATAGTATTTAGAAGAAACCTTATTGAAGCAGAAACAAATATTCTAAACAATTATCTCTCGGCTAAATATGATATAAGCATTAACAATGATCTTTACGCTGGTGACCAGGCAGGAAATGGACATAACGACTTTGATGTAATTGGCATAGGAACAGAAGCTTCAGGCAGTCATACCACCTCCCATGCAGCGGGTATGACAATAATACAAAACAGTGGTTATACAAATGGAGAATATTTGATTGCAGGGCACGCTACTGAAGAAAACTCAATTAACACTACGGATGTCGGTGGTGGATACGCAGCAAGGTGGGATCGCACCTGGTATTATGACCTCACGGGCACACATAACAACAACATCCATTTTGATTTGAGCCGTGGAGGTCTTGGTGGGAACCTCGGAGTAACAAATACTGACTATGCGCTGGTATATAGGGCTGGCACTTCTGGTGCCTGGACCACCATTGCCACTGCCTCCTCATTAACCGGTGACAAAGTCATTTTTACTAATGTTGCGCTCACTAATGACGGGCATTATACACTCGCTACTCTGGACAATACTAACAGCCCAATCGGAACCAGCCCAACCTCTACGATCTGCTATGGACCAGGAGGAATAGAAACCCCCGATGGCACAAATGATCTTGTACTCTGGCTCGATCCGACTGCCATGAATGGTGTTGATGATGACCAGATAGCATCGTTCAATGACTTTTCAGGTTACGAACATCATGCAGATCAGTTGGATGTAAACAACATACCAGTTCTGAAAACTAATGTCGTAAATGGAATGGATGTAGCTCGTTTTAACGGATTTGGTCATGCCGAGGGGAATTTCACTTCGGCACTAGGGTCACCTTCCACTATAATTGCAGTAGGTTATTTTAATAATGATCAGGGAGCTGGTGACAATGATTACCTATTCTCCACTGGTGACCCAACAACTGCCAATCAAAACACAAGCATTGGTAGAAGGCGTGATGGCATCAACCAGTACTATAGCTGGGACGGAGGAACAGCACACTTAGGTCCGTATATTAATACTGCAGAGTGGAATGCGTTCTATCAGGAAAATACGACAACCGGAAATTTTCACAATCTATACATGAATGGAGCTTCACAAGCTGTCCCCGCTTACGGATCGGCATTTTCCGCGACTTCAACGGTCTTTCGTGTTGCGGAATGGCAAAATGAAAACAACAGTGCCCTGGACGGAGACATAGGAGAGATAATCGTATTCGACCGACTTCTGAACTCCGCTGAAAGAAATATTATCAATTCATACCTTGGTGCTAAATTTGATCTGACCATTACTGACGACAAGTATACCGGTGATGATGCCGCCAATGATGACAATGATTTATATGTAGCAGGGATAGGAACTGAAGCTGATGGAAGTAATACGTGTGCTTCTTCATCAGGTTTATCTCTTGATATTGATGCCAATTTTGATGTGGGTGACTATGTTTTGTTTGGCCACAATGTTGAAACGAACTCCGTAAACACTGCAGATATAGCATTGGTATCCGGTACTATTGACGGACGTTGGGACAGGGCATGGTGGTGGGACATCACAGATGGTGGCAGTGCACTTTCGGTAGATGTCACATTTGATTACTCAGAAAATGATATCAACTCATTTCCTAACGGTTCACCTGCGGACTATAAACTTCTTTATCGAGCAACTAACTCCGGAAATTGGACAGTTGTAGCTTCGGCTGATAACATATCCGGTGATCAGGTAATATTCAGCAATTACACCCCCACCAATGGAGACGGTTATTACACCCTGGCTTCAGTAGATTTGTTTACAAATCCATTACCCGTACAACTTATCGCTTTCGATGCAGAGGTGCTCGGAACATCTATTGTTGATGCGAAAGTAAAACTAAACTGGGCGACTGCTTCTGAGTTTAATAACGATTTCTTCACAATACAAAAGTCCTTAGACGGACTCGCTTTTGAGAATCTAGGCAACAAAGATGGAGCCGGGTTCTCAAACACCATTATTAACTATGATTACATAGATGAAGAGCCAGCTCAAGGCATATCTTTTTACAGACTAAAACAAACTGACTTTAATGGTAATACGGCATATAGCAATGTTGAAAGCGTAAACATTGATGGACTGGAAATAATTGACCTTTATCCCAACCCTGCACAAGGACAAATCACTTTTCATGTTGCAAGTTCATTTGAAGGAAGTATTAATGTTTATATTTCCAATGTGGTCGGGCAACGGATTTACTCAACAACCAAAACCGTTGGTAAGCAAATCCATGAGTTCACGCTCTCTACCACAGAGCTACCCACCGGGTACTACTTCCTTGAGGTAATTTCTGATGATGGTCAGTACGCAAAATACAAGCAATTCATTGTCAATCAGGAATAATTAAAACTCTACACGGTAACTAAAGACTGGAAGTAAACCCAACTGTGTATAAGTCACAATTTGGCCCTTTTCTTCGTTGAAGAATTCACCTCCGATGTTCTCCCGGTTGGTCAAGTTCTGCACATTGAGTGACCAGATTGATGAGTGCTTTGGTTTGTTTCGTCTGTATTGAATCCCAAAATCTAATCTAACATAACTGGGCAACTTTTTTGAATAAGCATTTTCCCAATCGCGGACCGTTTTATCTTGTGCAATAGACTCTTCAAGGAGAATGGGTATCGTACGCTTCCCTCCTGAAGAAATAAGTCTCCAATTGATACTTAGCAAATTCCTATCTGCTTTCCCAACGGCCCACTCTTTACCCCCCATCATATTAAAAACCCAATTCCCATTGAACCTGGTATCCCATTCCTTACCACTTGCATTCTTATATCTTGAATTAAATAAGGAACCTGTGGTAAGAAAATAGAACCCCTTATTGAAAAACCTTTCAAGTGTTAACTCAATACCATAGTTGTACCCCGTTCCTTTATTTATCAATGTATCTGTAGTCCATCCCTCGTTCGCATTAAGAGCCGAGAAAGAAGGAGACCATTCTTCAGAAGCACCTTCAGGCCTCACTGGTACATTATAGAGGTGCTGATAGTATGTCTCTGTTTTAAATCTCATACTCGACCCAATATTTTTAGAATACCCGAGTACAAGATGTAGTGCCTTTGTGAAATCCAGTTCCTTGTTGGGAGTCACTCCGCTTCCGTCAGGAAGTTCATATCTGGCGTGATAAATCGTTGCGGACTCCATCCGACTATGAACACCGAGGCCTGCATTGATGGATTGTTTGGGAGCAAAGTTCCAGCTTGCACCCCATCTTGGCTCGATAGAGGTATTACCATTAAGAGCAAAATGCATCGTATGCAGACCTGTATTCATTGTTAATTTTTCATTTACCCTCCATTGCCACTGCGAATAAGCCTGCAACAAGTGGGAACCACCTTTTTCATCAAGACTCGTAACCAAATTTCCAAAACCGGTAGAATCCGTAAAATCTGCAAAACGTGACATCAGATTAAAATTCAATTGACTGAGTATTACACCCGAGCGTAGCGTATTTCTTTTATCAAACTTATGATTCAGTAGAAACGAAGCTCTGATTGCAGTATTGGTAATGTCCTCTTCCCCAATTTCTGTTATCGCTATTGAGTCCAGACTAAATTTATTTGTAGTTCCTGTTAAGGCTAATGTAGATTTCAAATAGGTCTTTTCTCCTAGAAAATATTGATGAGTCAACCCTGTGGCAAACATATTTGTCTTCCAGTTCTCATTCCAGAAATCATTATAAAGAGTATCGGTCCCTTCCATTACGAGCCCCTCCCCTTTGTATTTAAACGAATTTGCCCCAGCTACCCCCCAAAGACTGAAGGTCCCTGCCTTTTTTGTTGGAAAAAAGAACTTTGCCGACAAATCCTGGAACACAAGATCCTCCTGACTCCCCAACAACTCAACCCCAATGTTATCAAAAAAGGCCAGAGTAGAATATCTATAGTTCAGCAGGTAGGTCGACCCTTTATCCTTTACAAACGGACCTTCCATTGTGGCCGCCATTCCCAAAATACCTATTTGAAAGCCGTATTCCTTTTTTCCTGCATTGCCATTTCTTAAGGAAATATCGAAGACTCCTGAGGTAGCATTGCCATACTCAGCGGGAAAAGCTCCAGTGAAAAAGTCTGAATTATCCATCACATTAGTACTGAGAATACTGATAGCCCCACCAGAAGCTCCCTCATCAGAAAAGTGACTGGGGTTAGGAATTTCGATTCCTTCAACCCGCCAAAGAACACCTCTTGGTGAATTTCCCCGCACTACTATTTCATTATTTTCATCATTATTTGCAACTACACCCGGCATAGATACTACAGCACGCCCCGGGTCTTCAAAACTTGCTGCCACTCTTTTCATTTCTTCGCTTGATAAGGATACAGCGCTTACCGTAGCCATATCATTTTTTGTTTCGCCCTGACCTTTTGTCTTTAAGTCCAATTCAATCTCTTCTGCTTCGATAAGTGACTCCTTTAAGGATATATTCAAGACAACTTCCTTTCCTGAACTGACCAGTACTTCGTTGAGTGTCTTTTCTTCGTAGCCGTTGTAATAAATTCTAATTGTGTGCCTGCCAATGGGCACTCCTGAAATACTAAATTTTCCATTCCCATCCGTAACAGACCCTTTCTGTGGTGTCAGGTCGGTGACAGAAATCAAAACACCAACCAGTGGTTGACCCGATTGCTGGTCTGTTATTACTCCTTTTACAGTTTGGGTTAATTCCTGCCCGAACACGGAAAACGGGGCCATCAAGGATAAAAAAATAAGTCTCTTCATGTTTTCGAATTAGATTAATAACTAACCTATAGACACAAGAATTGTATTAGGGTTACAGATTTTTAACAATTCCATGGTTGCCAATTGAAATTGCTTTAGATTGATCAGGAAACTATCTTTGTCGTATGATTATTCGAGTATTAGCAGTAATCGGGGCCCTGGCTCTGATATACATCATAGTCAAATTAGTATCAAAGCCTTCTGAATTTCGTAAATGTCAGCGATGTGACGGCAAAGGATTCTGGTATGATGCCAGAGGAAAAGAAACTTGTGACTGGTGTAAGGGAAGTGGAAAATTACCTAATCATAATTCCTAATTGGTTTCATCATAAGCAATTTGCGCCAGCATATCCATAATAACCGGATCAGGCATACAGTCATACCAGATCATTCTTTTCTTTGGCCAAATTAGTATCATCTTATGTTTATAGAACACTAAGTCAGTCTCAGTTTTTTCATTGATTTTTACTGTTACAAATTCCAGTTGTTCCTTTTTCTGAGAACCTAAAATTTCAAATTGATCAACCTGATCAAACTCTTGCCTCAAAAAATAATTCAACACACACTCGTTCTCACAATAACCTTTGGCCTCTTCAAACTCTTGTCCTGCGATAGCATTCATTAAAAGTCTAGCATTTTTAATTGTAAGAGATTCAGGAATACGATCTTTAACTTCTATTTGAGCAGAAGAGTTGCAGGAAACGGTAACGACAGCAATCGCAATAATGACTGCCTTATTCAAAAATGTAATCACCTTTCTCATTGACTTTATAGTTTAACAGTTGATTATTTTGATGAAAAAGTTGATATCCCAATTTCAGTTTTTCCCAAAGCTGTGTAGCCTCTGAATTCGTATTAGTAGAACACAATACCTTATACTTGAAATCAGTCATTCGAGCAGGGTAAATATAAATCGGCACATCGTTCCCGCTACTTTTCACTTGTGCTGCCAACCAATACACTTCTGCAATCTGATTGTCGCCAATAGCAATACAACCTAACGAACAACAAGCCCCATGTAGAAATATATTATCTCCAGGCCTTTCTTGATCGGAAAGCAGTTTATCGGATTCATTCGGGTAACCGACTTTCATGGAAAGAAAAAAGCTGCTCTCGGGATTAAAAAAGGTAATCTTATAATACCCTTCAGGAACTTGTTGATCTCCCATTTTTCTCTTGGGACCTACCGTGCCTGACATGTCGCAAATGTCATATACTTTGAATAACTGTAGCTTTGAAGTCGAATCTCCTTGAACCCACACTTCAAGTTTGGCTTCAGACTTGAATACCTGTAGCAGTAATTGCTTTGGAGGATAAACTAACCCTTTTTCTTCAAATTCTTTTTTCAGTTGCTGGTCTGTCAGTTCCTTAGCCTCCTGTACCGTGGGAAACTTCAATTGGTAGTCCAAAAAATTCTGAGCCCATACGGTCTGTAAGCTCATAAAAAAGCTGATGATTAAAAATAAACGTCTCATACTAAAGATTTGACCTCATAATTCATTGATTAAAAAAGGTTACAGCCACATTTCATTTATAGTTTAATTATCTTGTAGTTTATGAATATTATAGGAGCCATAACCGGTGTTTTAATTATCATCTACGTAGTAGTAAAAAGGTCTGCTGCCAGAAAAAAGTCAGAGTTAGACAGTCGGTTTGGCCGTAAATGGAGAGAGTAATTCAATTATTATGAAAGCATTTAACATTATAGCATTAGTCCTGTCTCTGGTTTTTACTATTTGGTTTATCATTTTTATTGGTAGTGATGGGAGAATTAGTTCGGGTGAATTTGCACCAGTAGGCCTCGTTTTTGGACTATTCTGTGTGGCCTATGCCGCAGTACATACATTTAGCGGCAAAGGCTACAAAGACGAAAAAGACAATTGGGTATAGCTAATCTGGCTTCTTATTTGCGTTAATTAGGTAAAGATTCATCATGAAGCGACTGAAAGTATTATTGGTACTAATTCCCGGGTTGATTGTTATGACCTCATCAATAAATTCATTAGTATCTCTTGATATACTGGAGCCTCAAATCCAATACCTTAGCAAACGACTTGACTCTTATCATTCAAAATTATCTACAGGTCACCAAAAAGCTCAGTTAATCCGGAGAATGAAAGAAAATGTATTAACTATAGTTGATATGTTCCGGACACAAAAATTTGACCTTAATGAACTGGAAGCACGCCTGGACGAACAACTTTCCATTATCAGCAAACTTGGACATGAGAATGAGAAACTAATCACGAGCATAATTCAACTCAAAAGCACACACTCAGTTGATGAATCTTCCCTTAAGCGTTTAAGTAATTTCATTGTTAGTCATCTGACTCTTATGGATAAACTGGAAAAAGAAATATCGGGATCGCTACTTTCAGCTACTATTTCTATGACCGAGTCAGAAAACAACAGAGCACTTGTAATTTATCCCGTAGCAAATACCGGTTACACGGTGAAAGCCAAAATTGACACCCTACTTGATTCTACTGCTTTTAGAGCCACCTATCCTACAATCAAAAGACTAACCCAACTAAATAGCGAAAAGCAAGGAGCGATTTTCCCGATCGACATCTCCGGACTAGCTCCCGGAAGACACCAAATAATAATAGGAATCGAATATGAATTGTACGGAAAAGATACGATTACCATTACTACTCATACTTTCAATATACCCGAATAAGCAAGCTTGTAACCATAAAGAAGTTTACCTATGCTATTGATGCTCAGGTCGCCAGAACCAAATTGGAAAGCAGTGGTATCTATTGTTTTTTAATGAATGAAAACATGGTCAGCACGTCTCCATTCTATAGTATTGCGGTAGGCGGAATAGAACTTCAAGTCAGAGAAGATGACGTACCGGAAGCTTTGATTGTTTTAGACGAACTTGATAATATTGAATTAAATATTGATACTTCAATCTACACTTGTCCTAACTGTGGTTCAAGCGACATAAAGTACGGTTATATCGAAAAAGACAAACCTGGGTTCATCGATGTGATTGTTGTAATATTCTCACAGGTTCTACCATTTCTCAGAAGAAAGAAGTGTCAATGTCATAACTGCAAACACATATTTAAAAAACCAAAATAATTGACCAAACGCAGACATACCGCCAAGAGAAGAAGTAGTATTTTAAAAGCACTTGAAAAGTACCAGGAGGTCTCCGTTTATGAGTTAAGTAGGTTGCATAAGGTCAGCGAAGTCACTATTAGAAATGACCTGAATATCCTTCACAAACAAAATCTACTAACAAGAACACAAGGAGGAGCCGTGGGTTTTATAAAAGAAGCCACAAAGACTAAGGTGACTGCATTGAGTCCGGTACTTAATTCTTTAAGAACGTATATTAAAGACGGTCAAACCCTATTATTGTCAGGAGGAATCCACTCCAATGATATTGGTGACTTACTCAACAATAAAAAAAGGCTTACCATTATCACCAATTCACTCAGCATAGCTAACAGTATAACGGGTATCAATGAGAACAAATTGATCGTACCTGGCGGAACTTTTAGTTTTGATCACAACACCCTGATAGATGACTCAAAACTGAGAGAGTTTTTTTGTGACCTGTGTATCCTTGAAGTGGATGGAATTGATGTCAAAAAAGGCCTTTTTGTCAAGGACCCGGAAATAGCCAAGCAAAAGAAGGTCATGATCCAGATGAGTGACTATACTATTCTTCTAACTAACCAAAAACAGTTTCAACAAAAGACACCATATAGGATTGCCGGACTGAATGAAATCAACATCCTTATATCAAAGGACAAATTAGATCAATCGTTAAAAAGACAGATCAGAGATCAGGAAGTCCAGATTCTTCAAGTTACCTAATCCATATTTTCGGTATAGACAATAGAATGTCTGAACCTACTATTAAAATCGACCACCCCTGCCCCATATCCTGGGCACATATGCAAAAAAGCACAGAGTCGCGAGCCAAATTATGCGAAAGTTGCTCAAAAAAGGTTTATGATTTCACCAGCAGTTCAGATGAAGAGATATACCTCAAGATGAAGCAAGAGCCTAATTTATGTGGTAAATTCCGAGCTGACCAACTTGCAATCGATCCCTTATCAGAGAAAAAGGCTGGTTACAGATTCCGTTTCATCATCTTGTTGTTCATTGGAATTCTGGGGCTTCATGTTAAGCCATTGAATGCACAAAGTTCCTTATTGAATGAGAATGACAAAACACACCGTAAAGAAACTGTGCAACAACATAGAATCAATGAAAAACCATCAAGAATCTCATCTATAGATAAGAATAAACGAACCAAGGGCATTGTAAGACACCGGCTTTACAGAAGGAACAAACGTCCAATATTTAGCAGGCGTTACTGGATCGGATGTCCTTCTAAATTTTGGCACTAGGATATACAAATTGCCCGTAACAGGTTTATAATCTAAACCAGGATAGGAAACCAAGGACCAATCCCTTATTTTTGCAAGCCGTAATACGGTATTTGAACATGGTTATTATTATCTTCTTTATAGTACTCTGGTACACTTCATTATTTTCACAAACTTTCTTCCTGCACAGATATGCTGCCCATAGAATGTTTACAATGAACAAATTCTGGGAGCGCTTTTTCTTTGTATTCACATTTATTACTCAAGGACCTAGCTACCTCAGTCCATGGGTGTACGGAGCCTTGCACCGTATGCACCATTCCTATGCAGACACTGAAAAGGACCCCCATTCCCCTAAATATGATGGAAACATATTCAAAATGATGTGGAAGACCCGTAGGGTCTATCTTGACATACTCCGAAATAAGGTTCAGTTAGATGAAAAGTTTACTCAAAACCTACCAAAGTGGGGATGGTTTGACCTGATGGGTAATATGATCTTTGTTCGCATCTTGTGGGCAGTAGGTTACGGTGTGTTCTTTTACTTCTTTGTCACAGCACCCTGGCAATGGGCATTACTCCCGCTTTGCATCATTATGGGACCACTTCACGGAGCGATTATCAATTGGTTTGCTCATACTCTGGGATACAGAAATTTCAAGGTAAAAGACACCTCGGTGAACATGGTGCCTTGGGATCTCTTGATGATGGGCGAAGGCTTACATAACAACCATCATAAAAGGGGAACATCAATGAATTTTGCCTACAAATGGTGGGAGTTTGATCCGACCTATCCATTCATTGTGGTTTTTAAGGCGGTAGGCATTATCAAACCACACCCCACGGCCTCACAAAGGGATTATTAACAGCATTGGGTGACCTTTTAGTCTGGAGGGCACTAAGGGTAGACTTCATCCTGTTACAATGAGATTATACCTTTCATTTTTAGTAGTTCTGGCTATTTCCTGCACAAGTCCTGAAAAAAAATATGATGAGGAGGTAAGACAAAAACCGGTTATATCCAAAGCAGGAATCGATTCTGTTCTAAATGCATTGAATACCGTTGTCTTTAAGAACCTTCCCGAAGATTATGTGAAGTATGCAGAGCTAAAGAACTATCCGAAGATTTACAGGAATAAAAGATGGCACGTTGTGGTTGGCAAGGATATGTACAAATACCTGGTTGGTAGCTTCAGAGTTATGGATTTCCTTCCTGAGGACAAATATTACTCAAAAAAGGACACGCAATACTTGCTCATTGACAAAAGGGTACTTTACAAATTTCTGGATTTGCAAAACGCTTTAAGACAGAAAAACCATGACCCTTATGCCTTTAAAGTATATAATGGATTTCGACATCCAGCGTACAACGACAAACGAGGAGGAGCACTACACAGTCGACACTTATATGGAGAAGCCATTGACATCAAGGTAAAGGACATCAACAGGGATGGAAAAGCAGACCAGGCTGACAAGAAGATCGTTCAAGACCTTTTAGAAAACAAAATTATTGCTAACAGTGGCGGAGTTGGACGATATCTAAAGACCATGAATCTGCATTTTGATGTGCGAGGCTATGGAGCACGATGGAATAGTTATTCAAGAGAAAAGGGGTCCCAATAACTACCATTCAACAATAACTACAAATCTCATTCCTTCAAACTATCAAGTCGTGCTACTCGTTGGCAATTAACTTATCTATAATTTCATCTAATACAGCCTCGTTTTCCGAAACAAAACTCAGTCCATCTTCATGAAGTGCTTGCAGGTTCTTCTCTGATGCGTCATCCATCTCATTATTAGCACTTCGGATTTGCGGTTCAAGCCGATAATAATTATCCCTATCTCCCTCACCAAGAGTATCAAAAATTAGCTTCAATTGATAATGCACGGTTTCAGAGTTTCCTGACATCATAATATCGATAATCGGTTGAATCCAACCAATCATACCACTATTCTTCATATCATCATATTTATAGCTTTTCTCTACAGAGCCGGTTCCAATAGACACAATCATCATATCTTTTGCCGTGGGCTTGTTGGGCTTACCATGACTGAGGTCCTCGAAATTTATTGTTCTCGCTTCTGCATAAGCACACAAAGCAGGATTATTAGCAAATACACCTCCGTCAATCAAGGGAAATGGAGCTCCGAACAAAGACTTAACCCTTGCCGGCTCGAAATAGGTAGGTGCGGCTGAAGTTGATCTGGCTACATCTTTGACGAAATAATCATATAAGTCTGATTCAGCATCATGACTAGTAAAGAATTTTGCTTCTCTTTTTTCTATGTCGTAGGCAGGGACCAGACATGGTTTCAACAATTCACTTAGCTTGGTGTCTTTGAAATATTCCGCAAGTTGTTTCTCTAGCGCTTTTTCAGAATATTTTTCATCACTTAGCCCACCAATTGACATTATTTTTTTCCTGAATCCTACATCAAATATTTCACCCCCCTTTTTCAAATAAATATCTAATGCTTTTGATGCTGAATATTTCGGTTTCCCAGTCTCATCCGGAACCAGGTACAGGCAGGTTAAAATCCCCCCTGTACTCGTACCAGCGATCATATCGAAATATTCCGATAATTTTACACCTGCCCCTTTTTTTTCCTGAAGTTTTCTCTCAATATAATTTAAGATCGTACCAGGCAGCACTCCTCGAATGCCTCCCCCATCTATTGATAATATTCTGATTTTAGACATAGAATTAATCATTATGACCGCTCAACCAGTCACCTATTTCAATAAATTTATCAATCTTTTCATCATCTTTATCATTGGTAACAAATACCGTAATCGCAATAAGAATAAGCCTGATGTACTTCCACACATCGTGCATTTTTTCTTGAAAAGCAGAATTATCCTCACCAGTATTGGCGATATCATCACCAAGTAGAATGACTTCATTAATTTTAGTGTCAAGCTTTTTTCCAGAGAGTTTCATACTCACAACAAATTCAAGCCCTGACCTGACCCCTGGCCAATACTCCTGAAATTTTTCTTGGTAATCAGGTGCACTCCCATCCTCTGGCATATCAGGAGTTTGTTTTACTCTTTCTATGAACTCTTTGAATTTCTCTTTTCTCAGCGCTTTACGGGCACTCCGCAGTTCCCTATTTTTCTTCCTTCTAGCTTTACGTTCTTCCTTTGTCATGACACATTTTTTATTAGTCCAAATATTTAGCTGAAACCCACTTTTCTGAGGGGCTTATTTTTCTCCAGTTCGTACTCCTTTCGTAGATAAAAACAGAATCATCTTGCTTTAACTTATCAATAACGGTGAACTTGACTCCGGGCCCAGAACGCACATTTAATTCAGCCGCTGTTACCCTGGCTTGTTCAAGTCTTCGTACGTACTTGGCACTGACCCAATGATTATCACCTTCCAGCTTGTACCACCCGTCTTTTTCCTTATGGATGGTAACTACTGTTCCAAATTCGACCTTACCGACTTTGGGGTACTTTGCTCCCGCCCCTCCACGAATATTGAGTACTTGTGCCGTTACAATACCCAACTGAAGTTCTGCACCTTGGACAAAATCACTCTGAATTTCCTTAATTACTGTTTTTACATTACGATCACCTCCACTTTTGTTGGCCAACAATTCTTTTCTGACCAATGGAATAAATTTATCGGTGGCATCCGTGACTTTATTCCCCCCGAAAAAGTTTGTACCGGGACAGCTCTTGGTGGTTCCATTACCGTCTCTTCTTTTTCCTGTCACTAAATCATACCAATGATGATAGACTATAGTGTCTATATCCGGAGTAAGATTATAGCGATGACATAACACAGCATTCACATGAATTATGCAATGCTTATGTTCTTCAGTCATATTATCACCACTCAAGTCGAAATTGCCAAGGTGTTCAATACATATACCTCTTGAATTAACTCCTTTGATACCTGCCGGGATTTTATCTAGTGGACGGCATATCGCTACCTTACCATCTGGAAACGTAGTGATATTCTGGGCAATATCACTCCAACCATTGTTATTCACATGGTACTCTTTCATTGCTGTTAACTTCTCAAAATGATTTGTGCCATCAAAATGTGTGTATGATGGTATATAAGTATGATGATTCTGGATAAGATTCACGGACCTGTAAAGCGTCTGATCATTTAGCCAGTCACTAAATTCGGAGCTATCAAGCAAAACAAACCCATTCTTAGTTTTCATAGTAATTGCCGGCACGCTGAGTACGATATATGCCTACCATATCAGTTTGAGTGATAGTCTTTCTTCGCCCAACGATTGGTATAAGTTCCAGGTAAATTATCGAATGATAACCTAAATAAAAAGCCTGGAGATTTACTACCATGTAAGTATTCAGCTTGTTCTTCATGTTATCCATCTAATACCAATGAATACAGCCCCAACAAGAAAATTACCCCATGTAATAAAAACAATGTAGTTGCCTAAATCTTCTCCCCATAACCTTTCTACTATTGCATACTTAAAGCATGATTTATTATCTTACCTTACTAAACTTAGATTTATGAAAAAATACTTCTCATTAATCATTACTCTAATTGCATTCACAGCAAGCTCCCGGGCACAAAGGTCCATTTCGCCTTCTTTTTCTCTTGACAATCAAGCAATCAGCAAGTACGGAATCAACATTTCTGATACGTCCAACTCTTGCAGGCTAGTGTTGCAATTTGAAGATTCAACCATTACAGTCTATAAGGGTGATATTATCCTGGTAAGAGGAAGCCGCCCGGTAAGAACAATGGTTTTAAAGGGAAACCAAATAACAATAAAAAGAATAATGACAGGTGCACGAGTAGGAGACAGACTAATGGTCAGCCTGAATATCCTTGCCAAACCAAACTCGGAAGGACAGCTCATCACAAAGAGAGTATCCAAGTACTATACTTTTCCCATTTTAAAAGAGGAGGAAACCGAGTAAGTTATTCTCTTCAAAACTGACTCCCAATCTATCAAAACAGCGCATAAACAATGAAAATCGAAGCAACATCGCCTGACAATTATATTGAGCAACTTCCGGAAGACAGAAAAGCAGCACTCAATAAAATGCGACAGACCATACTTGAAAACCTCCCTACCGGTTTTGAAGAAACAATGAGTTACGGCATGATTGGGTATGTTGTACCTCACTCCATTTATCCGGAAGGATATCATTGTGATCCTAAATTGCCACTACCCTTCATGAGCATTGCATCACAAAAGAATTTTGTCGCCCTCTACCATATGGGAATCTACGCCATCCCGAATGTAATGGACTGGTTTGTTACTGAGTACCCTAAACATTGTGGCACAAAGCTTGATATGGGAAAGAGCTGTATCAGATTTAAAAAACTTGATGATATTCCTTATAAGCTGATTGCCGAACTTACCTCCAAAATCAGCGTAGACGATTGGATTCAGGTTTACGATGATAGTTATAAAAACCGACATAAGAAGAAATGAAAAAGCTACTTCTACTAACATCAATAGTTGTATTATTTGGTTGCAGTGATCAAACAAACAACTCACAAACAGAACAGAACGAGGCTATTGAGGAAATAGAAACCAATGAACCAATTGCTGAGGCAGCTGATGAGAATAAAGAAAAAACTACCGAACCTATAAAAGATAATTCACTATATGTATTGGCGGATGTGTTGAATGTAAGAAGCGGCCCATCACTAAATGACGAAGTAGTAACAAAAGCAAAGTTCGGAGATCAACTTACCGACTTAGAAGAAACTGGTAAAGAATACATAAAAATTACCTGGCAGGGTTTTCCTTATAATGAAAAGATGAGAAAGGTAAAACTGAGTAACGGAACCATCGGATGGGCTTATTCTGCTATGATAGGTGATCAAGACAAACTAAAAGCTCACCAATCTGCTATCAACCTCAGAAAAGAGTTTCCCAAATTATCTGACTATGAAGGTTTTAATGTTGATCTAGAAATGAACAACGGAAATCCCTTTGTCTGGGAACTTTGTGAATGCAGTGAGCTCGGACTTGTTGTGTACTTTCATTACAGAGGGTATTTACTGGAAAAACCACAGATTATGATCCTTGAATGTGGAGCCGGATATCCAATTGATGTTGATAAGGTAGAAAGCACAACTTATAATGGACAGCCAGCTATTAAAGCCACAGGTAAATCAGGAAGCACGAAAGCATCCATAATACTTTACAAAACTAAGGAAGCTGACTATCAGGTGACCAACTATATTCTCAACACCAGTAAAACTACCCGACAGACTCTTAATTACAAATACAGAGATAAAGTAGATACAAAACAAGAGGATTGTGAGGGGCTTTACGATGGATACTAGCAAACAAGATCAACTAGAAAATTTTTACCTCAACCAACCTGAACCCAACAAGAGTTGTTTTCTTACTTTACGGGATGTAATTCTGTCTATGGATCAAAACGTTACCAACGAGCTCAAGTATGGAATGCCCTGCTTTAGCTATAAAGGAAAAATGTTTTGCTACCTCTGGAAAGATAAGAAAACAGACCAACCTTATATCCTATTTGTTGAGGGCAAACATCTCAACAACCCGCTTCTCAAAACTGGTAGCAGGGCAAGGATGAAGGTATTAAACATAAATCCACTGGAGGACCTTCCAATTGATCTTATAAAACTATTGTTAGCTGAGGCCATAGAACTTTACAAAAACGGAACAATTAAGATAAAATGACCGTTAGCCTTTCGAGACTATAAAACTTACTCTTTGTATATCTTTTTAAGCAAGGCCTTTATTCTGTCATCAGATTGATCGGCATGATCCAAAAAAGACTTAGCATCTTTCATCTCACGTATCTCTTTCTTCTTATGCAGTTCCTGCAGTGCATAAAAGTAGCTTACGACTGCTTCAGTGTAAAGCGCATTGTAGGTTTTGTCATTAGTTTTAAACCTTGTATTCAACAGGTTTGAAGCCATCCTCACCACACCTTTGTAGTTTTCTGATTCCAGCAAATCTGGCGTTCGTCCCGTAACGTACATAGCCAGACAGGCATTAAATTCATTAAATAAGGAATCAAATGATTTAGAGGATTCTTCCCTCAATTCAGCATCAACCCAGTCCGAATGTTCTGAGTTCAACTCTACATTAGGGTTTTTCTTAAATAACTTAAAGAATTCCTGATCTCGTTGAGCATTATAAAGAGCTATCAGTTGCATGAGTTTGAGCTCTCTGGTTTCAAATCTAAGTTCATCATACAACGAAAGAAATTCTTCGTATTGCTTATTCTCAAATGCGCTCAGAGCCTTCTGATATCCGGCTAATCCTTTATATCTTACTTGAGTGGTTATTACTGTATTACTTCTATAGTTGCTAAATGATATCATAAGCTTAAAAAAAGTTTCTTTTGGTCCATCAAACTTACCCTGACGAATCAACGTTTTCACTGAATCTTTAAGCCAATTAATCTTTACTGTATCTGACTCCAGCAATACAGACTTGCTAAATATTTTACTACGGTTCTTTAGAATGAATATTTCTGCCTTCACCGGTTTTTCCTTATCGGGTCGGTTCATGCAATCGCCACATTCATGCATCAAAAGAATATCCTGCCGCATTTCGGACAAATACTCAAACGTACAATAATTGTTTTGTACCTTATGCTTCCCTTCAAATCGTTGATTACAAGTACCTAAATCCAGTTTTTGTGCTTTGCCAAAACAAGGGATCAACAATAAAATCGTAGCAAATAAGAGGTAGGAAATTTTCATTATATAATTATTTGGGTAGCCAGACCAATATACAAATATCTTAGTTTTTGGTTGAATCAGACCAATATCATTACAATTCCTGAGAAATATCATAATTCCTTTTTAGTCGAATTAACACTTTTACAAAAAAAAGACAAAACACTAATTATGAATAATACTATAGAGATAAACCAGGGAGAAATACTTATTAAGCTAGAATCTCCCAAGTCAGGGAAGCTCACATTTGAAGAGCTTGGACTGAAAAACGAAGATTTGAACCTAGAAAGTGGCCTACTAAGGTTAGTTATTGATTTGGAAGACATAGGTGAGCATCACTATTATAAAGTTCCTACCATTGAAGTTTTTTATAAAGAAAAAGTAGCAGAAACTCATTGGCAATGTGACTTTAATGAAGAAACAATATTGGATAAAACTGACCACTACGGTAACTCGACAGTAATACTCCTTGATAGGAATAAATTAAGTAGCCTTGAACACCATCATCAGAACAAATTAATCCTGCACGCAGAGTTTCCGAAACCCGTGCACCTCGTAGCGGACAAATCATTTATAACGTTTTTCAATTAACCGATAGAGCATATTAGTCTGTAAAATTAGGGTAACTCAGATCGGGTTACCTTTTTTTATTTTTTGTCACATTTATTCAAACGTATCGAAATTTTGTAGGGTGAGAGGATTTCACATATAATTTTTAAATTGCGAATGAACTGCACCCATTATGAAAAAAGTACTGTTTATTATAGTGGCTATTGCCACCACATTACCATCTATCGCCCAAAATGATTCAACGAAATCGGAATATCCGGGATTAATATTTAAGGTTGGAGAAGGTAAAAAAGTAAAGCTTTCATTTACTAACCAAACCTGGCTACGCTATACAATCGTAAACCCCGGCACCACGGTTGATGGTGACCCTGTAGATAATATTTTTGATATTGGACTTCGAAGGACGCGAATAGTACTCTCAGGTTCTCCGTTTGACCGCACGCATTTCTTCGTTCAATTGGGAACAAACAATTTCAATTATATAGCACAAAGAAAATCTGACTTTTTCTTCCATGATGCGCTTGCGGATTATGAATTTGTCAAAGAAAAGTTCTTCTGGGGAGCAGGTCTTACAGCATG
Organism: Cytophagales bacterium; assembly: GCA_965267335.1. Lineage (GTDB taxonomy): Bacteria > Bacteroidota > Bacteroidia > Cytophagales > JAAEPT01. The sequence continues at coordinate 3,376,057 of OZ253953.1, forward strand.
GGGTGGTTTTTCCAGGTTCTCCACTCCCTCTATAGGATCAATTATGGGGGTAGATGCTCCGCTGTTTGCCCAGGCGACCAATGACGCCACCGATCAGTTTTTAAGAAAACTCAGCACATACATTAAGGGACGATTTAGAAATTTCACGTACAACCTTGCCGTGACCAAGCCAATGTCAATTTTTCAGTCCTCACAACTACAATCGATATCTGCAGCCTCTTCTTTTTCGCAAAAAGCACCGAAAGAACAATTCCACAGCTATGTTTACTACTCTTTCTTCGACAAAGAAGGAATGTCAACCCCATACTTCAAAGGTACTTACCATGGCAAGAAAAAAGTGTTTAATATTGGAGCAGGATTCTTATATCAACCTGATGCTATGTGGAGAACCAACGTTGCCAATGATACTCTCTACGACCCAATAGCAATTTTTAGTATAGACGCCTATTACGACACACCGATTGGGGAAAATAAAGCACTTAGTATTTATGCTGCTTACTATAACTACAACTTCGGGCCAGGCTATATAAGAAATGTAGGGGCTATGAACCCTGCAAATGGAAACTCGGATGCCAGTATCGTGAACGGAGCAGGAGCAGCTTATCCAATGATAGGCACAGGAAACATCGGATATTTTCAAGCCGGATATATGTATCCCGTAGGCTGTATCGACCTAATGCCGTATGGTGCCTTGATGCTAGCAGACTATGACCGGTTGGAAGAACCTATGATGTATTTTGATCTAGGAATGAATGTATTGATGAACAAGCACCGCTCTAAATTTACGCTAGCTATTCAAAATCGTCCGGTTTACACCTATGGCGTCACATTACCAGGAGTACCAGCTACCGGGACCCTTGATTCCCGTAAAAGTATTTTCATTCTACAATATCAAATCGCAATCTAGCGTTTTTGGGGTATGGCAGAACTCAAAGTTGCAACAGCACAATTCGAACCAAAAGACGGAGACAAGGACTATAACTTTGTCATCATAGAATCACTAGTAGCCAAGGCTAAAAGCGATGGCGCTGAGGTAATTAGTTTCCATGAAATGTGCATCACTGCCTACACCTTTGTCAAAAATCTAAACAGACAAGAGGTACTTAATCTCGCTGAAAGGGTCCCTGATGGTCCGAGCACACTAAAACTTATATCCCTTGCTCAGAAGCACGAAATCACCATACTGGCCGGACTGGTTGAAAAGGAAGGTGATAACATTTACAATACATACATAGCTGTAGACCAAAACGGGTTTATTACCAAATACAGAAAGCTACACCCTTTCATTAGTAAGTATATGTCTGCTGGAAATGACTATGTGACATTTAGCATTAAAGATTGGAAGTGTAGTATACTAATTTGTTATGACAATAACGTCATAGAAAACGTCCGAGCCGTTTCGTTATTGGGAGCAGAGGTTATTTTTGCGCCTCATGTCACAGGCTGCACTCCTTCAAATATGCCGGGACGAGGCTTTGTAGATGATAGTTACTGGCAAAACAGAAAGGACGATCCTGAAACTCTTCGTGCTGAATTCAATGGACCAAAAGGACGTGGTTGGTTGATGCGGTGGCTCCCCGCAAGAGCATATGACAATGGTGTCTATTATGTCTTCTCCAACCCGATTGGTTATGATGGGGAACATCTAAAAAATGGTAATTCCATGATTCTCGACCCATATGGAGAATTACTAAGCGAAATCCAATCATTTGAAGACGATATCACCATCGCTACGCTAACAAAGGACAAGCTAGAATTATCTGGAGGCCACCGCTACAAGAATGCAAGAAGGCCCGAACTTTACAGAGACATCATTGGCAAACAACATACCTCAGACACTACTCCTGTTTGGTTGAAAGATGAATAAGGTAATTTATGGATATCAACTTTGACCGCTGAAAAAAACCCCAAATCGACATTCCTTGTTCGGTGTTCGTTATTAACTTCTTGATTTAAGAATATCAAATATTGAACAAGGATTTATGAATGTTAACCCCAACCAATTCCCAAATCGACATTCCTTATTCAGTATTCAACACTAAACTTCTTGATTTAAGAATATCGAATAACCAACAAGGATTTATGAATATTGAACCAAAATCAATTCCTAAATCAATATTCCTTGTTCGGTCTTCGTTATTAACTTTTTCGATCTTAGATTATCGAATAACCAACACGTATTTATGAATGTTGACTCCAAACATAATTCTCAAATCAGTATTCCTTGTTCGGTGTTCATTATTGACTTTTCGATCTTAGAATATCGAATAACCAACAAGGATTTGTGAATATTGCCCCAAACACAATTCCTAAATCAATATTCCTTGTTCGGTGTTCATCATTAAACTTTTTGATTTAAGAATATCGAATAACCAACAAGGATTTATGAATTTTGACTCCAAACACAATTCCCAAATCAATATTCCTTGTTCGGTGTTCATCATTAAACTTTTTGATTTAAGAATATCGAATAACCAACAAGGATTTATGAATTTTGACTCCAAACACAATTCCCAAATCAATATTCCTTGTTCGGTCTTCGTTATCAACCTACATACCAGGAACATTGTATAAGGTTTAGAACTAATGTTCCATTAATTATAAGTAAGCTTCAGATTCTTTTTAGCGGTTTCCGCACTTTTGACAAAAATCGCAATAAGTTCATTGCATTCGTTTAATGCTGCATCAAGTTTGGGTTTGTGCTCAAATAAATCAGCACGCTTGATCAGTTTTAAACATATATATGTTTCTCTTAATTCCTTTGAAACAACCTTTATTTTGTGAATAAAGTCTTTCCTTGACTCTCCACTTTGGGCTTCACCGTAATTCAAAGAAACTGAAGTGCCTGATCTCACCAATTGACCACCCAGGTGATTGCCAGCTTTTGACTTGTCTAGCCCGTTAACAATCTCAATTATTAAAACAGAGAAATTAACTAACCTATCTTCCAAATCGAACTTATTCATATTTTTCCTTACTTAAATGAACACCCAATTTATTCACTTCATGTTCAAAATATAATTTAATGGATAAGATCTTTTTTGAAGCCTAAGAGCCCTTATTTCATATTCGTTATTCCTTGTTCGGTATTCGTTATTGACTTTTCGATCTTAGAATATCGAATAACCAACAAGGATTTATGAATGTTGAACCAAAATCAATTCCCAAATCGACATTCCTTGTCCGGTGTTCATTCTTAACTTTTTCGATCTAGGAATATCGAATACGGAACAAGGATTTATGAATTTTGACTCCAAACACAATTCCCAAATCAATATTCCTTGTCCGGTGTTCGTTATTAACTTTTTCGATCTTAGATTATCGAATAACCAACAAGGATTTATGAATTTTGAACCAAAATCAATTCCCAAATCGACATTCCTTGTCCGGTGTTCGTTATTAACTTCTTGATTTATGAATATCGTATAACCAACAAGGATTTATGAATATTACGCAACAAAAAACCCCGAAAGCTTTCGCTCCGGGGTTTCCAATATATCTCTTATTATTCTTATTTCTTAGAATCCATATACTGGATTAGGTCAACAACTTTGTTGGAGTAACCCCACTCGTTGTCATACCATGAAACAATCTTAACGAATTTATCGCTAAGTTGAATACCAGCTCCAGCATCAAAAATTGAAGTTCGAGGATCACCGATGAAGTCGTTAGAAACAACAGCATCTTCCGTATATCCAAGAACACCTTTCATAGCTCCTTCAGAAGCCGCCTTCATCGCTTTCTTTATATCATCATATGAAGCAGGCTTTTCCAGCTTTACAGTAAGATCAACAACTGAGACATCAGGAGTAGGAACTCTGAATGCCATACCTGTCAGTTTACCATTCAATTCAGGAATTACTTTACCTACTGCTTTTGCAGCTCCAGTTGAGGATGGAATTATGTTTTGAGAAGCACCTCGTCCACCTCTCCAGTCTTTCGCTGAAGGACCATCAACAGTCTTTTGAGTCGCAGTAGTTGCGTGTACTGTTGTCATCAAGCCTTCTTCTATTCCCCAGTTATCATCGATAACCTTAGCAATAGGAGCCAGACAGTTAGTGGTACAAGAAGCATTGGATACGAAGTTCATATCGTTTGTGTACTTATCCTGATTCACACCCATTACGAACATTGGAGTATCGTCTTTTGAAGGACCGGTCATCACAACTTTCTTAGCACCAGCATTAATGTGACCTTGTGCAGTTTCTTTTGTTAAGAAGATACCTGTAGCTTCTGCTACATAATCAGCTCCAACATCTCCCCATGCAAGGTTGTTAGGGTCTTTCTCGGAAGTCACTCTAACTTCTCTACCATTTACGATAAGGTTACCATTGCTAACTGATACTTCACCGTCAAAAATTCCGTGAGTAGAGTCATACTTTAGCATATACGCGATGTAGTCCACATCGATAAGGTCGTTAATTGCTACTACTTGAACATCGTCTCTGGCTTCGCAAGCTCTGAACACTAATCGTCCAATTCTACCGAAACCGTTAATTCCAATATTGATCATGATTTAAATTAGTTTTTATAAACGTAGATTCTTTAATTCTCGGGTACTGTAAAAACAGGGGCAAACATACGACAAGTTCCCCCTAATGTCAAAAATTTTCATTTTAATGTCCCGTTAAGCTTTGGTAAAGAAAATCAACCTAAAATGAATACTATATATTCACACCAAAAACCAATTCCTACCCATATCCAATTACCTTTCAAATTATTAGTCACTCTTTCTTATTTCTAGCGAGACTAATTCCAATCAGGGCTATCACGCCTTTATAAAACGAGGCATGGGTAAGAAACATCCCCAGGTTTCAACAATATTTATCATCAAAAAAATTAAGAATATATTGTTCTTTTGCTTTATAGGTTATTTTAAATATTTTTACTCCTACCATAAAACCTTATTGTACAATGAAATACCTTACTTTACTACTCGCTTTTACAACATCAGCATTCATCAATCATAACCTTAACGCGCAATGCACACCAACCGACTGTTCTGCATCTTTACCTAATTACGGAGGTATATGCGACAGTAGTATTGCAAATGCTGTAGTCAATCAAAGCTATGATGACTTCGAAAGCTTTCACACAACAACCGCTTGTTTTGACATAGGAGTATTTATTCCTGCATTTGCTGGCACATATGCCAGAATAGACCAGGTTCACAGTTTTAGCTTTAGCGGACTACCCAATGGGGTCTCAGGAGGAACCAATATGCCCACATATACCTCTCCTGCCAATGGATGTTTTTCCTTTTCTGGTACACCAACCGAGATAGGCGTATTTGCGGTGTCCGCAGATTTCCTCGCAGATGTAACGGTAACAAATTCAGCCTGCACACCATTCTTTACACAAAGCAATAATGATATTAGCTTTCCTTTACAATTCATTGTACTACCCGATCCCAGCTTTACAATTCCTGCTACGGACTTCTGTATAGATGATGCTTCAGTCAATTTGACTATAACAGGAACTTCTGGTGGCACCTTTTCAGGACCTGGAGTTAGCGGGACTACATTTGATCCTGCAGTTGCTGGAAGTGGTGCACATACGATATGGTATGTTGTATCAGCTCAGGAGGGCGCAGCTGTTGAGGCTGCTTCAGACAGTTCCTTTGTATTGGTTAATGTATCCGATCCTACAATTGATGCTGGTATTGATGCCGAAATATGTGTTGGTAACTCCGTAACATTGACAGCCACTAATGCAGGCTGCACACCATCGTGGGATAACTCAGTGGCCAATGGGGTCGCATTTGAGCCTCCTCTTGGCTCTAATGATTACACCGTTACATGTACAATCGGGAGTTGTACTGATACAGACGACATTAACATCACCGTTCATGACACAGCAACCATAAATGGTGTCGTAACCGATGAAAATACAGGAAACGATGGTAGCATAGATATAACTGCAACTGAGGGTAATTCACCTTATACCTATGACTGGGGAGCACATGGTACGTCTGAAGATTTATCAGGACTAGCTGCCGGTGATTATACTGTAACAGTAACAACAGCAAATAACTGCACAAGCAGTAAGACCTTTACAGTTGATGTATTAGCGTCTAATCTTCCTATTGAAGATATGAACCTAAAAATATATCCTAACCCTGCTTCCGATGTAATTAATATATCTGGTGACCTGCTTGGCAACTACAACGTTAAAATCATTAATATCCATGGACAAATAGTTCTGTCAACTGATACTAAATTTGTCGATGATGTGGCTGAGTTAAATGTTTCGTCCATTGAGACCGGAACCTATCAATTGATTCTGACTGAGGCAGACTCCGGTGATGAGTATGTGCTGTCTTTAATAGTTGAATAGAAAAATCGACAAAAAAATAAATAAAGCCAATCTGTTATGGGTTGGCTTTTTTTGTCTTGTGGACTTAAGTTGTGTCCGTTATGCGACTCAATAAGGCTATTACAAGATTTATAAACCCGCTTGAAATCACAGACAAAAAGCAAATTATATTACAATTAGCACGCAATTTGTTATACTACAATATATTAACTGAAACCTTACTCTTATGAAAATCCTGGCTGCACTATTCGCCTTCTTATTACCACTAATCACACACGCCCAATCTCTGATGATCGAAGACTTTGAGGATGGAAACACAGAAAATAATCTGGGAGGGTACTGGTATGATTTCAATGATAACGATAATGGTGGAAAAACAACTATTTCTCCAACCAACTGGCAACAGGAATCCTTTATTACTAGCGGTGGATATAAATCAAAAGGGATGTTCAAAGTAAATGTCCAACTGGAGAAAGGTAACTATCAGTGGGATCCCTATCACTGCTTTGCAATGAGTATCCCTAATACGCGCCTTAACCCTAAAGATTATGCAGGTATTACTTATTGGCACAAGGGAGTAGCTCATACCTTCAGAGTCGATACTCCTGAAATAACGGACTATGACTATTACCTTATTGACATACCTGCAAGCGAGGACTGGACGCTTGTCACCATAGATTTTTCTATCCTGAGTCAGGAAGGATGGGGCAGAAAAGAACCCCTGAACCTTGATAATGCCGTAAAGTTCATTTGGAACCTGAGAAAACAGTCCGGTGACTTTCAAATTGATGAAATCAAATATGTCAAGGAGATTACCTATGAGAAGGAAAATAACATGGAGATCAGGGCTGCGGAAATACCCGATCTCGAACCAATTGAAGGAGATGTAAATTCCAAACTCAATACGCTCTCTAAAAAATACCTAACGAAAGGCCTTAACTTCAATAACTGGGGCGAAGTGTCAAAAATAACTTCTCCTGACCCAAAAACATGGAAATTCAATGAGGCGTCAGTAAAGAAGCAAGCAGACCAGGGGCTGTTGGGAGTACGACTTCCCATTGACCTGGATTTATATATCATTGGAAGAACAGCTGTGCTTAATGGTGAAAAGAAATCTGTTCGACTGGAACCAAGGTTGTTTACCATACTTGACTCCATGAATGCCTGGACCAAAAAATACAATCTCTCCCTGACCATTGACTTTCATGCCTATGATGGAACATATAACCGTGCCAACTCCAAGTCTCCAACATATAAGCGCGTAGTGTCTGCAATCTGGAAAAGAGTCGCTGAACACTATATTGATGAAAAAAGAGAAGATCTTTTCTTCGAATTGACCAATGAACCAAACCTTTCTTTACCCGATGGTGAAAAAATTGACCAAGCTGACTGGAGATCGCTGGCACAGCAAATGATTGACTCTATCAGGACCGTGGATAAAACAAGGCCAATTATTTTCGGAGATGTAGAGTGGTACAGTCTGGATATGTTGATTCAGAGTGAGCCTTTTGAAGATGAAAATATCATTTACTGTTTCCATATGTACGACCCGTTCATATTCACACACCAGGGTGCATCATGGGCTAATATGGGAACCACTAAAAATGTACCCTTCCCATATGATGAAGATAGGTGGTCGACTGAGTACAGAACCTATGGGATACAGAAAGGCACCCCACAATGGATCAAAGATCAGTTTCACAACTATTACAAGACGGGAAATAAAAACCACATCAAAAACAGGCTGATCAAAGTGAAGAACTGGGCATACAGATATAAAGTACCATTGATTTGTAATGAATGGGGGGCATACTCCAGAAGTGCGAAAATTGAAGATCTCAATGCTTATTTCAAGACTATGGGAGAAATCTTCCAGGAGCTTGACATTTCGTGGCAAGTGTGGTTTGGTATCATGGATAATGACTACAATCTGTTACCCGGTATGGCAGAGGCGCTCGATTTGAAGAAGAAATAATGAGGACAGAAAAACAGGCCCGGTTGATTTTGTAATAAATGGGGTATTTATTGTAATTCTGTTGTGTGAATTCACGACCAATAAAGGACTGTATACAAACAAATTAACTTTTGTTGCATAAAAAATAACAGACAAAGCGGTAACTTTTTTTTCAATTGCTTTGGAATAATAATGGGGTCATCTATATTTGCACCTCCATTTAACAATGGCCCGTTCGTCTAGGGGTTAGGACGCCAGGTTTTCATCCTGGAAACAGGGGTTCGATTCCCCTACGGGCTACTGAAAAGAGAAACAAATTGATTTTGTTTCTCTTTTTTTATTTTGATCCCGTCCTTCAACCACAATTATCAGATTCTGACATCAACGTAAGATTTGTTAACCATTTCAAGAACCGACCGATAAAAGAATTACCCAATCTCACATTTTTTCTATTCCAAATAATCCAGATTGCACCCTCCTCCGTATATACCACTCAACAAAACTTCAAACGACTAAAAATTTATTATGAAAAAGAGAACTATACTAGTGGGAACACTAACAGCTGCAGCACTTTCTATGGGTGGATTAACCTCTTGTGGAGAAGGTAAAGACGTACGTGATGGAGCAACCGAACAAACAGATGCTGATGCAAAGGACGCTGACGCTAAGTGTGGTGAAGATGGGAAATGTGGTGAAGGAAAATGCGGTGAAGGCAAAGATGCTGATGCAAAATGTGGAGAAGGTAAAGACACGGAAGCTACCTGCGGTGAAGGCAAAGACGCAGATGCTAAGTGTGGTGAAGGTAAAGATGCTGAGGCGAGTTGTGGAGAAGGTAAAGACGCGGAAGCAACTTGCGGAGAGAGTAAAGACGCTGAAGCCACTTGTGGCGAAGGCAACTAATTTTTTATGCCTAAAAGTAAATAGTCTCACCATTAGTGTGAGGCTATTTTTTTTGATATTATATTATAGTTTATGATCGGAATTGGCTATCGAAAAGATTTCTCCAAACAGTTTCTCAGCAGCGATATACTTCAGCCTGATTTTGTAGAGGTAGCACCTGAAAACTGGATTGGTTATGGTGGGATTTGGAGACAACAATTTCTCAAAGTCATCGAAAAACACCCCCTTTATCTTCATGGCCTGTCACTATCTATCGGCAGTCCTGAAGGCATTGATATTGATTTTGTAAAGCAGGTAAAACAATTCATGGATGAGCATGGGGCGGTACTTTATTCGGAACACATGAGTTTTACCAAAGTGGAAAATGCACATCTCTACGATCTCCTTCCCATTCCCTTCACTGAAGATGGTGTCAAAAAGGTAGTGGAAAATATTGAACAAGTTCAGGAAATCCTTGGTCGCAGACTCATCATTGAAAACTCCAGCTATTATACAATCCTTGAAAGTGAAATGACCGAAGCTGAATTCATTAATGAAATAGTTAATCGATCAGACTGTGAGTTGCTCCTGGATGTCAATAATGTCTATGTCAACTCCTTTAATCACGGTTATAACGCTGAAAATTTCATTACCAGCCTCCCTTTAGATAAGGTTAGTTACATTCATATGGCCGGACACTGGCAGGTAGATGAAGACCTGATTATCGACACTCATGGTGAAGACATCATTGATCCGGTTTATGAGCTGTTTGATTTTACTACCCGACAGTTAGGAAGAGAACTTCCAGTGCTCCTTGAAAGGGACTTTAACATCCCCCAACTAAAGGATCTGCAGGAAGAAATTGACAACCTTCGTTCGATTCAGGAAGAGGCATTAAAAGCAGTAAAAGCTCATGTATGATTCGAAAACATATACTCAACAAGTAGCACTGGGTAACTACTGTAAAACAGGCGAGAATGAGCCTAAAACCTCAATTCAAAAGCATACCTATCACTACAGGAGACTCATATCAAATATCTTTGTTAACATTATGTCCACCTCCTTCCCTATTTCAAAACACCTATTAGGTGCTGAAAAGTGGAAAGAGTTGGTACTACACTTCATGAATGAGCACAAATGCCAATCACCGCAGGTATGGAAGATGCCAAAAGAATTTAGTGACTTCTATCAGGATCACGACCATCCTATTCTCGAAGAATATCCCTTATTAAGAAATCTATTTGTATTCGAGTGGCTGGAAATTGAAGTGTACACCATGCCGGATGAGGAAATGTCCGAATTCACAAAGCAGCCGCCCTCAGTAGATTCTTACTTTGTTCCTAACCCCGAAATCAGAGTTCAGGTGCTAGAATATCCATTTCACAAAAAGCCAGTCAAACAAATTACCGAAGCTGATAAAGGATCATATATCGTAACCATCCACAGGGACTACCACACCAAAAAAGTGATGTACAATGAAATCACCTATCCGTTCCTGGAAATGTTATTGGCAATTCATGAGGGCAAGATAAATCGTGATGCCCTTCAATCCATTCTTGCCAATCATGAGCCCGACCTGTCCAAGCAGGAAGATTTTCTTGATCTGTTTGTTGATTTCATGATTAAGAATAATCTTATTTTGGGTTATCATATTTAATAAGATGACGAAGTCTAAATATTAAATAACAAATGTTAAATTTTAATTTCATTAGGTTTGCCCAACCCAGCTACTTTAATATTTATTATACCTGTGCACACATTTAATGTATTCAAAGCCCACAAATACTTGTCATCCTGAGACACAAAAGAATTGAGTATTTAGATTCCTGTTACCAAATCTAGATCCCCCGTCTGACCAGCCGAACAGGTCCCTTTTTCAAAACCAGATTTAGTATTGACCATAGTATACATACTAAATACATACATTACCTTATTATTTAATATTTAATGTTTAGAATTTAAACTTTTCTATAGGTTCCTCCTGTAACAATCCAGCGACCAATGCGTCATAGATTTCAAGAAACAGGAAAGACTACTTCCAGACTTTCTTCGTTATCGGATTGAATTGTTAATTTCGCAAATAGAAAAAAGTAAATGAGCACACTAACCCAATACATACTAACAGCATTTATTCTAATGACATCAATTTCTCAGGCACAAACGAGCAAAAGAACGAACGAAATACCCCCGGAACTCCCACTTAAAGACTTTTTTAAAAATCCCAGTAAAGTATCCTACACCCTTTCTCCTGATGGGACACACTTCGCTTTCAAAATGCCTTACAAAAACAGACAAAACATCTATGTACAGGAAATTGGCAGCAAAAAAGCCAAGCGAATCACTGATGTCACCGATCGCGACATTGCGGGTTATGTGTGGGCAACCAACTCGAGAATACTTTATATCAAAGACAATGGTGGTAATGAAAACTTTCAATTGTTTGGTGTAGATATCAATGGAGAGAATTTCCAGGCTCTTACGAACTTTGAAGGCGTTCGCACACAGATCATTGACCGCCTGGAAGAAATAGATGATGAAATCATTGTAGGGCTTAACAAAAACAATCCTCAAATATTTGACCCTTACCGGCTCAACATTAAGACCGGTGCCCTCAAACAACTCGCAACTAACCCGGGAAACATTACCGGGTGGATGACAGACCATGAGGGAAAACTCAGAGTAGCCTATGCGACAGATGGTGTTACAACTACCTTACTTTACCGTGACTCGGAAGAGGAAGAGTTTAAACCTTTGAAGACAACCAATTTCAAAGAGACGCTTGCTCCAATGGCGTTCACTTTCGACAATAAAAACCTTTATTGTATCTCAAACCTGGGCAGAGATAGAGCTGCAGCCATCATCTACAATATTGAAAAGAACGAAGAAACCAAGGTGCTCTACGAGCACCCGGAAGTTGATGTTTCCTACATTTCATTCAGCAAGAAGAGAAAGACCCCAATAGCTGTAATTTACAACACATGGAAGCATCAGGCGCATTTTCTGGATAAAGAAACAGAAGATCTTTACAACAAAATCAAAAGCCGCTACCCAGGAATGGAAGTAAACATCACCGGACACAATAAAAACGAAGACAAATACATCATAAGGGTGCACAGTGATATCGACAGAGGTAGTTATGTCTACTTTGATCAGAATAAAAATAAATTCACCAAGCTCGAGGATGTAGCTCCATGGTTAGACCCTGAGCATATGTGTAAAATGAAACCTATAAAGTATACATCCAGAGATGGTTTACTAATTCATGGCTATCTGACCTTACCCAAAGGAAGAGAAGCGAAGAACTTACCTGTAATCGTTCACCCGCATGGAGGGCCATGGCACAGAGACAGCTGGGGCTTTAATCCAGAAATACAATTCCTTGCCAACCGTGGATATGCTGTGTTGCAAATGAACTTCAGAGGAAGCACGGGCTACGGTCGAAAATTTTGGGAAGCCTCCTTCAAGGAATGGGGACTTAAGATGCAAGACGATGTTACTGATGGAGCCCAATACCTTATAGACAAAGGTATCGCTGACCCTGATCGGTTAGCAATTTATGGTGGTAGTTATGGTGGCTACGCCACGCTACAAGGGCTAGTAAAGAACCCCGAATTTTATGCCTGTGGCATTGACTATGTAGGGGTGTCCAACCTGTTTACCTTTATGAAAACAATACCACCATACTGGAAACCTTATCTGGAAATGATGTATGAAATGGTTGGCCACCCTGAACGAGACAGCCTACAACTAACGAAAACGTCTCCTGCATTGAATGCGGATAAAATTAAGGCTCCACTATTTATTGCTCAGGGAGCCAATGACCCGAGAGTAAATAAGGACGAGTCAGATCAAATGGTTGAAGCCTTGAAGAAGCGTGGCGTCACTGTAAAGTACATGGTAAAGGATAATGAAGGACACGGGTTCCATAACGAGGAGAACAAGTACGAATTCTACGAAGCCATGGAAAAATTTCTTCAAGAGCACATTGGCCCCAAGGACTAAAGAGGCTAATTTGCTTTTTGCTTATACAGGACTCCATTAGTAATTTCAAACCGTTTATTGCAAACTAGAGAAGAGCTTTTTACAACCTGAGGTATAGATATGAATCTACAATATTCTGAACCCGTAGTTTCGGTTACCGTTGACTGCGTAATTTTTGGATTTAAGGACAATAAGCTTCACCTGCTAACTATTAAGCGTTCTTCAGACCCTGAAGCCGGAAAATGGGCTCTACCTGGAGGATTCCTGGAAGTTGATGAAACTGTAGAGGATGCTGCCGATCGGATACTACAGATCATGACCGGTGTAAAAGGGGTTTACTTGGAACAGGTAAAAGTCTTTAGTGAACTGAACCGACACCCGAAAGGCAGGGTAATTACCATTGGCTTTTTTGCCTTGGTGAATCCTAAGAACTTTCAATTAGCACCATCTACTTATGCTAGTGAGGCCGAATGGATTGAAGTTGACAAGAAACCAAAACTTGCCTTTGATCATGAAGAAATTTTTGGAGCGGCATTAAACAAACTCAAAAGGGAAATCAAGTTGCGTCCTATCGGTTTTGAACTCCTCCCTTCCAAGTTTACACTTACAGATTTACAAAACCTCTATGAGGTGATCGTCAAAATGAAACTGGATCGGAGAAATTTCAGACGAAAGATTCATTCAATGAACTTTCTCACCAAACTTGACGAAAAGAAACGCGGAGCACATAAGGAAGCCGACCTTTATAAGTTTGATAAGAAAAAATACAAAGCCTTACAGCAAGAGGGATTTACTTTTAATATTCAGGGAGTAGGTGCGAGCAACACGCAGTAGCACTAGTAGGTAACCAAAATTTTAATATAGCCTCCTTCATTCTTCACAAAATAAAGACCTGGCTCTACATTCTGACCACTCAGGTCATCACCATACCATGAATATGGCAGACTGCCACTTTTGACCTTTTGCCCCCCTTTATTCAGAATTTCAAAGGAACCTTCCCCTTCCAGCAAAATAAAATCTGCAATTCCATCTCCGTTAGGAGAGAAAACCTGAACATCCTTTTCGTCCACAGGATCAGCAATTAAAAGCTTAATGACTTTAGAAGATAAGACAGCCTCTGATTCCGGGAATTCAGTGTTAGTAACTTCCACATAGTACATACCTTCATCTGTCTTTTGTAAATTGTCCAGGTTGTAAATTCCGGTCATATTACTGTCCAGCAACACAGAGTCCTTATAAAAATAATAGGTATTTGTCGGAGAATCATCGGGTACAGTAATCGTCCATGACTCCCCAATGTTTTTTACTACATCACCCCCTATTTCGAATGGCTTTTGCGGAAAGAACTGCCAGGTACTTGTAAGCCAACGTGGGTTCGTCTTTATCGGCACCAGATCGGAAAACGACATATGATTATTAACCACATTTAATCTTCTAATCTCTGGATAAAGCTCCAGCGGAGGTAAGTCATAGAGCTCATTTTCTTGTAAATCGATGACTTGTATATCACTATGCGGTGTATTCCAGCTAGTATCAAACGAAGTAATGTCATTGTACTTAAGGTACAAAAACCTCAGTATAGGCGCATCAGTGATACGGGGTACGGTTGCCAATGAATTAGTGTTAGCATTGAACCACAGAATATCAGGCCAGGAACCAAATGGAGGTAATCCGGCATCCGTCAGGTTATTATTGGATAGTCGTATGGTATCAAGACCAGCAAAATACTTCAGCGAAGTAGCGTCATAAATATTGTCATGCCCTGCACTAAAGTTGTGTTTAGGTGTACCATAGTTAGTTGCGGCAGCCAGGGTGTCAATGGAGTCGCAGGAAGCATTCATTGCTAACGACAACTCAGAGCACATATCACCTGATAAGCCAGGATCACTTATCGGCACCCACTGTGCTTTTGTACTCGTTGTTGTCAACCAAAGAACACAAGCCAGACTCAATAAAAATCGATATTTATTCCTCAACCAATACATTGTACACACAGGTCTCCCCATGTTGATATTTAATAATCACTTTATGTAACCCAACTCCAGTATGGCCTCCATCCGTTGTTGTACCATCCCACGACACTTTACTAAATTTATCAAAATTTCTAGCAAATACCTGATTACCAGATTTATCCAAAAGCATTACTACTCCTTGATATTCTTCGGCTAGCGGCACGTTCCAGCTATCGTCATAGTTCATATTAAAAGCATAATCTTTTTTCATCATGCATGCGGACTCATTTACATTCAAGGTATATGTATACTCTATACCCGCCTCGTCTTTTGCAACTATCATATGATTACCTGGTACCAAACTCTCAAAAACCGAACCAGTAGAAAACCAATCCAACCCATCGATTTGATAAGTGAGATTACGCTGATCACTGGTTTCAATTCTTATTTGACCGTTATTGGCTTTGTAGTTAGACTCCTTAACATGAAAATTAATCACAGGCTTGGTCTTATTTGTTGGTTTAGGTTCCTTTTCAATCTGATTATCCTTTTCGGTAATTTTATCTAGCGGTTGTTCATCAACCTGTTTTTCTTTTAGATTCACAGGTTCTTCAACTACAGAATCTATTGAACCTTCAGCAGATAATTGGTTTGAGTCTGCCTTGACCTCTTTCACTGGAACCTTCTCTTGTTTAATCACCTGTACCGGTTCCGTTTCGTGTAGCCTTGCGTTTTCTGCTTTGATATGGTGAACCGTGTGCGACTCGTGTGTATCAATTTTGGAAACTAATTGGTGCTTTTCTGGTATACTTGTAGTATCGGAAGTTGAAAGAGTGATTTTATCTTTTTCTACCTTCCTTGCAGGCCAAAAAACGATCAACAATATGGTAGCAGTTCCCGCCAGGCCTAATCCTCCGAATAGCTTCTTCATCAATTGCCGCTTCTGGTAAGCTCTTGCTCCATTGCGAATGCTTTCACTCGTAGCTTTGAGGTAAGAATTTTCCAGAACCGACCTTCCTGCTTTTTGAATTTCAACTTCGGCTCTAAACTCAGCATCGTTACCAAGTTTTTCTTCAAAAGCAACCAAGTCCTGTCCTTTCAGCTTTCCTTTTAGGTACGACTCAATCAAATCATATTTTATTTCCTCGCCACTCATATACCCATTAATTCCTTGAATGTTTGATTCGATTCTATTTTTTCAAAAAGCTTTTTCTTGCACCTATACTGATTGGTTTTTGCAACACCCGCACTGGATATACCAAGCATTTTAGCAGCTTCTTCCAGCGAGTAGTCCATATAAAAAGTTAGCTTCAGTAATTCTTTACATTTCTCCCCTATGCTTTGAAGCATTTGATCCATGGCTCTCGATTTTTCATTATCAAGTAGATTACTAAAACCACTCTCTTCATACATTGAATGGTCTGGAACTTCTTCAGTCAACTTAATCCTACCATCTCTTCTCGACTTTGCAATCCAAAGGTTTTTGCAAACAGCAAAAAGGTAGGCTTTAATATCAGCACCTGAGTCCAATTCGTTTTCATGAATCATACTGATAATCTTCAGTACACCATCATGAAACACATCTTCTGCCTGTTCACTATCCCCGCTATTCTTGCGAACATATTTACGAACAGTGGGCCAGACTTGCTTATAAAGCTCATTTATAGCCTTATTGTCCTGATTACCCTTAAGAAGTGATATGATTCTTTCCGCTTTGATGGTTTTACTTTATCTTATAGATGAATATGTAGTGTGTGAGGTGAACATTGGTTTTAAAAATATAGTGATTTTTGCCTTAATTGTTGCAAATACTTTAACGGTTCAGGCCCAACCGGATTATGCAACCAACAACAATTACGATCACTTTCTGGTCAACCCGGGGGCACTGATTCCTTCTGCTTACTCGGATACAAGCTCAATTTTACATTTACAATACCGGGGAAGAACGGGACTGTTAAAGGATATTTACAGCATATATGCCGATTACATTACACATTCCAATAAAAGTTCTTTTGGCGTTAAAGCTTTTTCACAGCGAGAAACTAAGCTATTTGCGTCTTCCAAAGCTTTTGTTGTTTATGCTATCAGCATTCCTCTGAGTCAGAAATGGTCATTTTCTGCTGGTACCCAGGCGGGTTTATCCAATGTATATTTTGGTAGCTCCAGAGCTTCAGGAGGGAGTTCTTCCTGGGTTGCTGACGGCTCAATAAGCACCTCTTTGCGTAACCGAACCTGGCAATTCCATGCTGCGATACACCAAATACCCGAAAACAAACATGAATTTGTCAATGCCTCTTTGCGACTGCCTCGATATTATGACTTTATTTTGGGGCATAACATTATGTTCAGCCTGGACTGGAACCTTGATCTTGCGGTAAGGACATGGGTACTGGAAGACCAATATGGGATATATATTGATAGTAAAATCAACTATCGAAATCACGGTTCCTTACACCTTGGATTGGCTAATTCCAGAAATATTACGGCAGGGATTTCTTATAATTATCCGCATGGATTGAACCTGATTCAACTCTTTTTCTCACATCGGTTTGGCAGTAGCGCTAACCCGATTAATGCCTCGATTAATAATATTGGGGTGCATTATATTTTCAATGCGTTGAAGTAATTGATCTTTAAACCCTCCAGGTTACTCTAATTTATGGTAGGTTAAACCCAAGTTTCTTTCACTTCATTTGGGCGAAACGTAGTAAAGACCCAAAATCCAATCAACCTGGAACGGGATTCCAATTCATTAGACGAGGGATATTTTTTCGTTTCTCAAAAATTCGCTGTTAGGCGACAGACCAATGTCGTTAAGTTAAGCTGTCAGTAACCTACTCTTTGTATTTCGAACGCAGGGGAGAAATCTCGCAAAGCTATAGCTCTAGAAGATTTCTCTCTGCTCTACGTTCCGTTCGAAATACCAAATTAATACTTTACTTAATGACATTGGGTGACAGACTGGGGAGGTAACGACACCAAATAAAAAAAGCCGCACCGAAGTATATCGATGCAGCTGAACCAAAGTGTACAACTGGTACTGACAATTGGCGCGAAATAAACTGTCAGAGCTACCTAGAGTTTAAGAAGCTTTTTGTATACAACTCCATTTTCACACACTAGTTTTAAATGATACGTGCCTGCTGGTAAAGACTCCAACTGTATACTATTTCCGCTAACAAAGTTTGTGGAAGAATACTTCACTTCACCGGATTCATTAACAATTGATATTGAAAGGATGTCTCCTGATTCCTCAGAAACATCAACAGTAATCTCATCATCAATCATTGGGTTAGGGTACTCATTCACTTCAATAGCTGTCGGTTCTTTGAATTCAGATTGAGAACATACTCCCACAGGCTTACAATAGCTAGTATACCATGGCGCGACATCCAGGTTTAACCCGACACACACTTCTCCACCTTTATAGTACTCGGACATGGTCACCTCTACTGTGTGTGGAGCCGAAGCAGGTGAAATTACTGATGAAGAAGAACCACTAAACCACCATGAGATATTATTCGCTCCCGACATATAATCAGGATTTAGCTCAAAGTTCGCTGTTCCGTTCTTCACAGCACAATCATCACCAAGAATGGGGTCGTCCTCAACAACAACTTCTTCTTTTACTGTGATAGTAATCGAAGCTTCACCGGTCGCTCCTTCATCGTCCGTAGCAATCGCTCTGAAGACATAAGTTCCAGGTGCCATATTCTGAAGAGCCGGGTCCTGCCCTTTATGATTCCAATCATAAGTACTAATATTCTCCTGACGAACAAATGTGCCATTGATATAAAGCTTTACGTTTGCAATCGCTCCATCATCTCTGGCCTGGACATTTGCAATCAGACTCACACCTTCGTCATATTCGTCACCATTAAGTGGCTGAGTAAACACAACTTCGGGAGATTGGTTCTCAGAACAGGTGCCTTCCGGAACACCGCACCCACAATCACCAGGTTGTGACTTATTGGGGTCCGAAGTGCACTGATCATTATTATTAGCCACATATCCAACAGGCTGTGAGCATTCTGAAATCACATCATTAGGATCGCCAAATCCATCACCATCCGCGTCCCGGTACCAGTTGGTGGGTTCAGAGGGTTGTCTTCCTGTCGTTCCTCCGGAGCAAACTCCACAGGCATCAAGAAAAGCTGATCCACCTGGTACACCCGCACAATCCTTAGGCTCACTTTCCCTTTCAACAACCAAAATCAATTTCGGTGCAGTAACTCCTTCCTTAGAACTAAAAGAAACATCGTTACCTGAAGTATGACTTAGGATCAGAGATCGGCTACCTCCACCTGTAAGTCCTGTCAAATCCCACTCATATGTAGAACCTGCCAAATAGGTTGAGTTAAGCTGTCCGGCCAAACTCCCTTTTGATGGAGCGTTCGAGGCTGTTAGATTAGTTTCAGTCCAGTTCGTACCGTTACCCAGGTTCACATCAATATTTCCATCACCAGGGTCAGAACTTACTGCCAAGGACAGTTTTGCACTCACAACAGTACCTGTAACTGCACTCAGGTCAAACATTAGATATGTTGTTCTGTTACCATTTTCTACCCTCAGTTCATCGGAATTGAATCGAGTAGCACCTTGCAAATAGGCATCGTGAATTGGTGAAAATTCTAAAGTTTGAACATCATCACTTGTCACAGTCACCGTAATTATTGACTCCGAAGTACGACCTTCATTGTCAGTAGCAACGGCTTTTAGCTCGTAACTTCCTACAGCCAATCCTTTCAGGGCATTGTCATTTTGTGAAGGTAAGCCCCAGTTATAGGGACTTCCATTTTCCTGACGCACTAGTACCCCATCAAGGTATAGCTTCACATTACTAATCGAACCGCCAGCATTGCCTGCTGAAGCATTCACTGTAACTTCAAGGTCAGCAGGAGCAAGAAAAGAAGCTCCGTTCTGAGGGCTCGCAAAACTAATTACAGGAGGATCATTACTGGTTGAACCCTTTGTAATTAATGCGACCCAATCGTTGTTATTGGGTGCCACCAAATTGGACCCTACGTTCGCTGCAGATGTTAATGCTCCTCCATTACGAGGGTTGTACCATTGCACCTTCCAACCATTACCTGGTAGATTAATACCTGTTGTACCTCCGTTTGGTCGGTATACAACATATATTTTACCTGCTTCAGCGAAAACATGGTCATTGTTATCAGAAGTTACATTATCTGCATTTGACATGTTGATCGCATTATTGCCAACGTAGTTTCGCATGAACTCCAAAGCGATGGCTGCCTCTTTATACTTCTGATCTCTTGAACGATGATTTTGGGCGCTCAAATCGGTTTGTCCCGTTTGGTATCCATAATAATATTCTACTCCCATACCACCACTGAGCAAGGTTGCCCATAACACTTTGTTACGTACTAACTTGTCATTTGAACCATTATCATCATTATCTATACCAATCTGGGCATTTCCTGGTTCGTCAAGACATACAACCCACTTCTTATTTGCCTGCGCAGACTTATTTACCCACTTTTTGACATCACTTTTCACTTCATTGTAAGTACTGTTACTTGTTTGAAGTGAAGCACCAGTCAACTCAGAAGAGTTGCCCAACAGTGGATCGTACCGCTGATCTTTTTGATTAGGATATGTGTGTAAAACAATGTGATTATCATATGGGTCGATAGACTTGATATATGATGCAGTTTGTTTAACTACATTATCCTTCATGGTACTTTCTTCAGACAAATTCCAGTTAAGGCCTAAATGGTGTCCGAATCGTGCAACCAACTCACGGTAGTAAATTTTCCTTTCATTACCGAAGTTATCATTGTCCATCATATTGTCGTTTTCAGTTTCAAGGGTTTTGAAGTGCATGAACATACCTTTAGCATCAGCATATTCGAACACTCGCTCCCACTGAGCCAGCTTCGAAACATCAAATCGGTTGTGATGCACCCCATTGTTCCATTGTTGTGCATCATTGTATCCGTTGTAAGTCGACTCATTTACTTTCATGAGATGAGGAAATACGTTTTCGTCATCACCATGCAGACTTAGGGTTAAGAATGAAAATGCATTCACACCTGTGTTGGATAGGTAGCGTACTGCACCTAGTAATTCAGTTCCTTTACCACCTTTCCAGGTATATGAAGAAGCTTCACTCGCACTATAGTCTTGTTGGTGTGGGCTCCAGGTCTTTCTTCTTCCACCACGATTGGGAGTTGCATCAAAATCATTGTAGGCAAGGGTATTTTCTGGGGCGTCAGCACCTGCTTTAAAGAAATATTCACCATTAGAATTATTTCCTCCCGTACCAGCAAATCGCAAGTAGTGCTCTCCAACATATCGTAATTTACCTTTGTCTTTAGCACGGAAGTCACGACCTGATTTATCTGATTCGGAAATAGAAAAATTACCTGTACTGCCATCAAAGAAACCGGCAGATGAACCTCCTCCATTCATGGCCACATTAGAACCTGTTTTGAAAGAGATGGAATAGTTCCAAGCTCCGGTGCGATCCGGTGAGAAGTGAGCCTTCCATTTATTACCACTCGAACATCCTTCTGCAGGATTATCACAAGCAGCGTAATAACCAGGCACGACATAACTCGCACCACTGGAGTGAGTGAATGTCACATCACATCTGTAGTTGGTAAATGGATTAGGATTCGCTGTTTCACTTGTATTTGGACCATCCATTGTCAGGGTCACTTTATGCCATCTTTTGAGTTCTCCACTCACTTTCACACTACCTGTAGATGGATTATCGCAATCAGTAGAAACGACAGCAGGGCCGCTTCCAGAAGGTTTCGTATAGGTTTTAGAAAGTACGATTTTGTCCATTTCAAAACCATCTTCTCTCAGTGAGAAACTGATGGTATGAAGTCCTGGGCTAGTCACGTTCAGAAATATCTGTTGTGCTTCGCCACAGTGATTTGCACTGGTTCTTTGCTTACTTTCCCAGGTCCACTGGTTTTTTCCCTGGCACCACTGCATTCTGGCTCCACTTGCAGGCCATGTACCATCGATTCCTACATGAACACCATTATCTTCCGTGCCTGTGGAATAGGCTCTTACCCAAACATAGTATTTTCCGGTAGTATTGAAGTAAACCGGATAGTTTACAATACACAGCTCTCCTGGTTCATCAGAAAAACTCTCACCTCTGCCGAGTGGATCATCATGCGTTACTCGAGTGTCTTTCAGGATTTCTATATACTTTCCTTTACTGGCACCCGAGGCATGACTACCATCTGGATCAGGACCGGGTGTTGATGATCCGTCACCGATCACATACCACTGTCTTAGGTTTGTTTTTTCCTGTGAAGCAAAATCTTCTGCTTCAAATGCGACCACTCCATTCTTTTCTTCAAATGCGCATTGCGAGTCATTGCCACCAGATCCACCACCAGACGAACCTTCTACTGTAAATGTGACCTCGTCTTCGCTCGTTGCTCCGTCATTGTCTTTCACTGTTACTTTGACAGTATAAGTGCCTTCTTGTACATTGGTTATTTCGTGAGCGGTATAGTTAGAACCGTCAGTATCAACCAAAGTACCATTCACATAGACTTTATGTTCAGTAATAATTCCGTCACTATCATTGGCATTGATATTCACAGAAACATTAGCACCTAAACTAATCGTTTGCCCGTTAGTAGGTGAAGTAATTGTAATAGAAGGAGATTGATTGGAAGTACCTCCTCCTCCGTTTCCACCACCCGTGCCAGTATTTCCAGCCGGATCCACAGTCGCTCCTGTCACAAACATCAAGGCTTCAGCAGATAGTTTTTTACCACCTACATACATACCCCATCGGAAGGCAGAACCTCCACTAGGGCGTGCCCAATCAGTTTTTCCAATGAAGTTTCCGTCTATATAAACTTCTGTAGTTAAACCATTATCGCGAATCTTAACATGAAAGGGTTTTCCAACCCACTTTTGATAAACTACTTTTCTGGTACCTCTTCTGGGCTGAAAAACCACATCTCCTGCATCGCTCATCTGCAACTGAATTGACCAGTCTTCGCCCCCATTCTTTACCTGAAAAATAGCACAACCCTGCGGCTTAACAATGGTATAGGTTCCTACCCATTCGTGCCACCCTCCTTTGTCCCACTTCTTCTTACTGAACGCCTCTATTCTAGCAGCATTAGCTCGTGTATTCCTGACATTGTGTTCCCCGTCAAATAAACGGAATACCTGAGTATTATCATCTTCCTGATACCACCTCGTCCATTTTGAGAAGGAATTACGACCAATGACACTATTGCCTAAGGTGTGAATATTGATATTCTGCTCAATGGGCCTATCCTTGAAGGGCCCCACTTCGACCAGGTTGTTTTTGACATTGATCGTTGAACCTTTGATACCCTTGGTTGAATTAGAACCTACAGGAATCAGGTTGTTGTCCATTATGTATTTCCATGTGGGATCAGACCCCTGTTGAGTATACAGCGCCTGTCCATAACTGAGGTTGCACAAGGCCCATAAGCATGTTATTAGCCCCAGCATTGAGAGTTTTGGGTGTCTCATAATTTAGATTGGTTAAGGTGTAAACTTGTTTTTAATTAATCGTTAACGTTAACGATATTCGCTAAAGAGATAGATGAATGAAGAACAACGGATGTGAACAAGAATTGAATATTTTCTTGAAAAAGTTGGATTATATAAAAGAAACTACCAAAGGGCTAAAGAGCCTCCAGAGATTGACCGGATATCACGCTTCCGTTGACGAAACATTCCGGGTTGCTCCCATTCTGCCAGTTAAGCTAGAAGGTAGAATAAAAATAGCCACACCAATGAGGGAACTATCGGTGTGGCTTCATCTTACTGCATCACGATTAGTGCAGTGTTCAACGCTCAATTATCAATAACCGGGTAAAAATATTAAGACAACCTTATTGTCCTAATAACAACAAGATGAACTACTAACTCAAAAAGTGAACAAACTTTAAAAAAAAAGCTACACCGGGAGGAACCGGTGTAGCATAACCAAAGACATGTGTCACTTACGAAGACACAGTTTCAACAACGCTCGGTGTTGAAATTTTTAGAGTTTCAACAGCTTTTTATTGATAACTCCATAGCTGGTCACAATTCTGAGTATATGATTTCCGGCAGGAACCGAACTCAAGTCAAGAGTAGCTCCTGAAGTATAATTATTTGTCTCAAAGTATTTTAATCCCGACTGATCCATTATCGTTACACTTAATACCTCTCCGCTTTCTTCAGGGACTTCCAGTGTCAGCTGATCTCCTTCTACTGGGTTAGGAAATGCTTCGGCTACTAATTCTTTAGCCTCCAGTGTTTCAGCACCACTACAAACACCAACAGATTTGCAGTAGCTGGTATACCAAGGGGTCGAATTTAAATTAAGTCCAACACACACCTCTCCTCCTTTGTAGTATTGAGACATGGTCACTTGAATTTTCTCCGGTGAACCGGACGGTGAAATGATCGATGACGAGGACCCACTAAACCACCAGGATATGTTATTTGTTCCAGCGATATAGTCTGGATTAAGTTCAAAGTTAGCCGTACCATTTTTAACTGAACAGTCATCTCCAAGTATGGGATCATTGCTCACAACGATTTCTTCTTTGATCGTAATGGTGATACTGGCTTCTCCTGTAGCTCCTTCATCGTCTGTAGCTACGGCTCTGAATACATAAGTCCCGGGAGCCATATTTTGTAATGCAGCATCCTGATCTTTATGATTCCAATCATAGGTACTGAAGTTCTCTTGACGGACAAACGTACCGTTTATATATAACCTTACATTTGATATTGCCCCATCATCTCGGGCCTGTACGTTGGCAATGAGATCTACACCTTCATCAAAAACATCTCCATTCAGTGGTTTTGTAAATGTCACCTCTGGAGCGTGATTATCAGAACAAGTTCCTTCAGCTACTCCACAACCGCAGTCACCCGGTTGTGACTTATTCGGATCAGATACACATTGGTCGTTGGCATTAGCAACATAACCTGAAGGCCTATCACAATCTGAGATCATATCATTAGGGTCGCCATAGCCATCACCATCAGCATCTCGATACCAGTTCTTCGGAGAGGAAGGAGTTCTGCCGGTCGTACCCCCAGAGCATATACCACATGCATCCAGACTAGCTGATCCCCCGGGAACACCCGCGCAATCCTTTGGTTGATTCTCAGTCACGGTGACCGTAACCGATTTAGTTGTTGTGGCACCATCGTTATCCTTTACTGTGGCTCTTATCGTGTATGTGCCAGGAGAGGCATTTGCAATGATGTGAGAAGTATAGTTACTTCCATCGGTATCAACCAATTGATTGTTTACATAAATTTTATGTTCAACCACGCTTCCATCTGAATCGTTGGCGTTCAAGTCAATTTTAATATTTGAACCTTCGTTATAAACCTGACCGTTATTTGGTGAGGTAATACTTAATGAAGGAGCTTCGTTTGTAGTTCCTCCACCAGAACCAGGATCACTACAATTGACCCACACTTTGAAATCATCAAAGTATGCATAATCAGTGGTAGGTGAATGCCAAACAGGATCGGTTCTGGAGCCTCCACGATAAGTATTCATAATCAGGTCGTTGATCTTCACATTTCCCTTTCCTGCTTTTCGAATAAGTGCATTGGTCATATTCAGAACCCGTTCTCCGTCAATCCACATCCGAATAATTCCATTGCTTTGACCAGGAGTATTCATTTTAACGTACTGACGAATCGTATACCATTTATCTTTTTTAAGCCCTGTAAATATTCTGATATTGTCACCACAACGGTCCTTATTGGGGTGATAGAAGTATAAAATCAGATACGGAGTCGTGGTTTGGGCACGGTTTCTTCTCCACATTAATCGACAAGAAAATCCATTATCGATATTATTCTGATTCATAGTACATCCTGAAGGAATAGCACCGTTATTATTTAAAGCTGATCCACCCAAACCAGGTAGCTTACCACCAGTAGCCCAAACGAAGTTTTTGTCAAACTTTACCTTATACTCGAGTACAGCCTCTTCGGTATCAGGAATTCTTCTGTCAAACAGAAAACCACCAGATCGACCACTGGCATCGTTTTTAATATATTCAGCCCGAAGCACCCCATTGATAACACGAGTATCCTGCGGCCAGCTTTTACCAGTACCCGCAAGCCCCCGAATTTCACCCGAAGTTCTTGCACTTACTTTACCGAAGTCATTATCCGCTTTTGAAACGGAATATTGTTGGTTTCCGGAGTAATTATTGAAGTTGACATCAATTACTTTGTTGCATGCTCCTCCGGACTGAGCCATGAGTTGGCTCCCGGAACCGAAGAGCAAGAAGCAGAGAGCTCCTTGCGCAATCGATTTAAGTCTGTTCATCATTTTCATATTCTTTAATTTTGATTATAAGTAATCGTTAACGTAAACGTACAATTACTATACAGATGAATAAGAATATCAAATGGTGAACACCGGGAACAAAAATAATTTAATATTTACTCAATAATTAATTTTGAAGGCCTGGCTGATCCGGCATAAATCAAATATGTACCAGGGGTGAGAGCGGCTAGGTCAATGGACTCATTAGACTCGACCTCTGTCAGGGAAATAGCCTGGTTTCCCAACAAGTCAAAGACCTCAACATCAAAAGTTTGGACACTTTGCGAAACAATCCTCACCTCGCGTTCTGTAGGATTGGGATAGATTATAAAACCGCTACCATTATCCTTTTCAATAGGAGTAACGGAACCATCACAATTATCAAGGTCTGTACGGTATATGGCGTTGTTCAAATCTGAGGGCTGACCAACAGCGATATAATCGATATATAGTGGACCCGGAAAATTATCGTTAGCCGGGTCGAGTTGAATATTCAATCTTGTAATCGCGGTAGAATCTACTCCATTATCATCGAAAGCTGCCTGACTATAGTTGTATTCCAGAACTGTCCAATCATTGATATTAGCAGGAACTGTATTAGACACACGTCCGTTAACTCCATTAGTGGCATTTGTACCATCATGCAAATCAAAGCGTAAGGAGAAACTCGAAGCACAACGCACCCTCACAACTAGTTTAGGGTTTTGGGTAAAATCAATGGACCCTGGAAAATTGTACAAAATCGGCTTATATGCTTCCAGAGTAAATCCATTCTTTACTTCTAGTTTTAACTCTCCGCACTCACTTTCCTCGGCATCAAGATTGGCCAGATGACTACCAGAAACCGTAACAATTTCATCATCAAATTGATCTTCATAAATGGAAGTACAAGGATCGGGATCAACATCGGTACGACATTGCGCTACACTTCCGCTAACATCGCCTAAGCTGATATAGTCGATGTATAACTTACCAGCAAAATTATCGTTGCCTGCATCGGGAAATATGTGTATCTCCGATATTTGCGTACTGTCTGTCCCGTTATCCGAAAAACTTGCAGCCGGGAAATCATATGTTAAAACAGTCCAATCAGAAGTACCGGCAGTAACGGATTGTGTTAATTGACCGTTTACTCCGCCCGTACTATTTGTACCATCACTTAAATCTACCCGAATATCCATTGTATTCTCAGCCCTTAGCCTCAGGTATAGCCTTCTGCTTCCTGAAATATCAGCAATAGTCGCTGTGCCTTCATTATGAATAGGTAGTACGATAGGTTCATTAGAAGAAAGTGTCTGCCCACCTTTCATTTCAAATACCCCTTCCCCACAACAACTGGATGAGGCATCTACTTTATCGTCTCCGCTCAGGATATACAATGAATCGGGGTTGTCAAAATTTTCTGAGTAAGCAACATTCAGGTTATTGACTAATTGATAGTACTCGTAAGGAAGAATAAAGCAATCTCCCTGGGCTTTAAGGTAATCGATTACCTGATCAAATTCATCGAAACTATTATTGTCCCAGGCTCCCGGATGGCCTTGCAGGACCAGATAAGGATTCACATTGGCTCCATAAGCAGTGAGAAAACTGGAATAGCTCACTACCCCTGTCGATGACTCTAATTGGTTAGAGGATCCTCTTTCCAGACACATACCTGAGTATGTCGGATCATTGCAATATAACCACACTTTGATATCACTATTTTCTTCCAGAACGGTCAGAAAGGTATTATCTGTTTGGTTGTAAGGTGCGCCAAATGATTTTAGGGTAATTCCAAGCTCAGATTGGGCATAGGTCATCCCATCTTCCAGGTGATCTTTCTGATAGCTGTACGGAGTACCGCTGAACTCTCCGGCATTATTGTTATCCGGTGGATAGTTATTTCTTTTATGATCCCACCCGTGGTGCCACACTTCAAAGTAATCGCTATGGTGCCATGAAGTGAGTGAGTCTTTGAAGGTTTGAGAAGCTGTAGTCAAATCCTCCAGTACCGCCCCCATTCCTGACTTCACCCCATACGATCGGATTGAATCTGCGTATCTCTGCCAATTGTCATTATACATGTCATTCGTATTAGAACGCACATCATCCATTTTCAAAATAATGTAAGTACCTGAGCATTGTCCGTATGATCTACCGGCTATAAATAAAGTAATTGAAAATATTACGAGTCTGATTAGCTTGTTCATGTTTTATCGTTTTGTACTGTTTTGGTTCAAATTCAGTTTAAACGTGAGTTTATGGCATTAAAGAAAAGCTGCGGAACTACGGGCGTAATCCCACAGACTAACCTTACCAAAGATTTGAGGTGTGAAATAAATACCCGTCATTTGATGACAGGTGTGAGGAAAAGTCGTCAATGTTTTTGCTTATCATAAATGATAATGTCTTTGATGATGTCATAATTGACATGGTTGGTTATAATATCCTTAATATCCAGGTTTTGGTAGCGCGAAAAATAATTGAGCGTTGTTTTTCGTGTACGTACACAAATATATAAAAATATCACAAAAACAAAAAATTTGGCCTTACTTTGTAACATGAGTTATGAACAAGCAATACTGGACGATCTCGAAAAACATGAGACTAGCATACCTGATGATCCCCTTTTTATTTTAGAAAGGATCAAAAAATATGATTTTGGATATCTGTATCATAAATCAGGTGGTATTCGTTCACAATATGACACAGAATATTACACCTACAAAAAGTTCATTGACCAGCTCTACGACCAATACCTGAATCGCTATTATCAATTGATGGAGGGGCATGAAGATTACTTTAGCCTCAAACGACAAATTGCCGATTTCGCTTGTTCATTCAATCTGAAGAAATACGACATTCTGGTTAGTATAAAAGATCATGACAAACTAATGGAGGATGCCCGTGAAACTCTCCAAACAGACATTGATGAAACGGTCAACTATGAAAGTATTATTGGTCTGGCTCAATGCTATGAGGTAGAAGAAGCTCAATACAAGATTGGACAATTTTTTAAGCATGCATTCAAGGAATCAAGAGAGTACGCCCTCAGGACCCGTGAATATGACTACTTAGGCGATAATCTAAATGGAGATATCTACACCGCTCTGACACAAGGCATTTCTTACTTACCTTCTTCCGCTCGCAAGGAGTTACAGGAATCTGTCTTCGAGGCCTATGCCTTCCTTTCTGATCATGAGCGGTCCTATGCTTGTCATCAGGCTTCAGGTTACATGTCTCTGTACCTGCCCAATTTCGAACAAAAAATTGACCCTGAAATAATTAATAGTGCTATTGATGAAACGGGAAAACATTATCCGGAAAACAAATTTGTTCACCAGACGCTTTACACCAAATGGATTCTTGAAAATAACGGAAGGGATGCTCTACGATATCTTCAGGATGAAGACAACAAAGAATGGCCTACTTACGCCATCATTGCTTTGACAGACCTGAACTATAAAGATGCACTCCCGGCAATCAAAAAACTCCATGAGACGAATACTGACCCCATTGTTCATGAAGTACTTGAGGAGAGCATCATGAGATTATCTAATCAAAAGACAGTCCCTGAATTATCAGAGAGAATGATCTGGATGAACGGAGTAATGAGTCCAACCTATCGCGCATTAACAGGTGAAAACGACAATCAATTTGTTGCAAGGTCAAAGAAAAAGCAGGAGGTAGACGATTCCGTCTATGAAACTGATGACGAGTAAACAATCGGAAGTGCCCCTTAAAGGGATGTAACAGGGGACTATAAAACAAAAGTTCGTAGCGACTGTAAGGAGGTTGCTCTGAATGATGCCTATACTCAAACCTGCCTACAGTCGCTACTATATTTCATCTATATCATTCTTTAATGACCTTAAAGATTCTGCTCTGATCTCCTGAGATTACATAAATAAAATAAACACCTCTTGCTCCATCAATATTTATTGTCCGAACCGACTGGCCTACGAACTCTTGTTGTTCAATTAACACACCCATTGGGTTGTAAATCTTAACTAAATACAGCCTTGAGGCATCGATTTCAAAGGAAAGTGAAGCAACAAAAGGATTAGGATACAATCTAACTTCATTTAACTCATTTGCATCTTCCAGCGAAGTTAGACAAGCATCGACAGGAACCCCGGTATTACCACCAGAACAAACACTACAATTATCAATCGCTGCTGTGCCATTCGGGTCACCGTTACAGTCTGCGCAAGTGCTATTGGGACCAATCCCGGTATTACCACCAGAACAAACACCACAGACATCTATAGTCGCACTTCCGTTAATATCATCATTGCAATCGAGACAAGTTGAATTAGGAGTTACCCCCGTATTACCACCTGAGCATACTCCACATTGATCTACCGAAGCGGTTCCTCCCAGGTCTCCATGACAATCTTCATCACAAGGCACCTCCCCGGTATTACCTCCGACACACTGACTACAACCATCCACAAACGCAGTACCGTTTACATCACCGTTACAATCAGTACAGCTCGAATTCGGTGTTACCCCAGTGTTCCCACCAGAGCACACCCCACAAGCGTCCACCGAAGCTGTTCCATTAGGGTCTCCGTTGCAATCTGCACAAGTACTATTTGGGGTTACTCCTGTATTTCCTCCTGAACACACTCCACAAGCATCTACCGAAGCTGTTCCGTTGGGGTCTCCGTTGCAATCTGCACAAGTACTATTTGGGGTTACTCCTGTATTTCCACCTGAACACACACCACAGGCGTCCACTGAAGCTGTTCCATTAGGGTCTCCGTTACAATCTACACAGGTACTATTTGGTGTGACTCCTGTATTTCCACCTGAGCATACTCCACAAGCATCAACAGAAGCTGTTCCATTAGGGTCTCCGTTACAATCTACACAGGTACTATTTGGTGTGACTCCTGTATTTCCACCTGAGCATACTCCACAAGCATCAACAGAAGCTGTTCCATTAGGATCCCCGTTACAATCCGCGCAAGTACTATTAGGAGTTATTCCCGTACTTCCACCCGAACACACACCACAAGCATCTACTGAAGCTGTTCCGTTGGGGTCTCCGTTACAATCTGCACAGGTACTATTTGGTGTGACTCCTGTATTTCCACCTGAACACACACCACAGGCGTCCACTGAAGCTGTTCCATTAGGGTCTCCGTTGCAATCTGCACAAGTACTATTTGGGGTTACTCCTGTATTTCCTCCTGAACACACTCCACAAGCATCTACCGAAGCTGTTCCGTTGGGGTCTCCGTTACAATCTGCACAGGTACTATTTGGGGTTACTCCTGTATTTCCACCTGAACACACACCACAGGCATCCACTGAAGCTGTTCCGTTGGGGTCTCCGTTACAATCTGCACAGGTACTATTTGGGGTTACTCCTGTATTTCCACCTGAACACACACCACAGGCATCCACTGAAGCTGTTCCATTAGGGTCTCCGTTACAATCTGCACAGGTACTATTTGGTGTGACTCCTGTATTTCCACCTGAACAGACTCCACAAGCATCTACTGAAGCTGTTCCGTTCGGATCTCCATTACAATCTGCACAGGTACTATTTGGAGTAACCTCCGTATTTCCACCTGAGCATACTCCACAAGCATCTACAGAAGCTGTTCCATTAGGGTCTCCGTTACAATCTGCACAGGTACTATTTGGTGTGACTCCTGTATTTCCACCTGAACAGACTCCACAAGCATCTACTGAAGCTGTTCCGTTCGGATCTCCATTACAATCTGCACAAGTACTATTCGGGGTAATTCCTGTGTTTCCGCCAGAGCATACTCCACAAGCATCTACCGAAGCTGTTCCATTAGGGTCTCCATTACAGTCCTCACAGGTTCCCTCTGGAATTCCACAACCACAATCACCTGGCACTATTTTATTCGGGTCATTGATGCACTGATCCGAGCAGTCATCCGTACCATCACCATCCGTGTCAGGACAACCACAGGAAGAGTGACTATTATCAATTATTGCATGGACCGGAGTTCGGGTGCAAGCACTTCCTCCATCAATTTCCCAATCATAGAAAAAGCCATACCACGAACTCGCCCAGGCCTCATTGTTTTCAAATTGAATCTTTGTCGGGCTACTGGAATTACTATAAGGAAAACTGGCACCAGAAGCCTGAAAGCCTATTTGATTATTGGTACCGACCAATCCCAAAACATATGTACCAGGATCAATATCAAAGTTCAAATCTATGCGATGTTTTCCCGAAGACAGGTTGTTGGCACTTGCTGTTTGAATAACAGTTGCGCCAGTCTCATCACTGAGGTTCACAACAACATTAGTGTTATTATTCGTGACATACACTGAAACAGCATTAAGTGTCACTGTTTCGTAAACTGTAACTTTGGAATGCTTGTCCGTATCAGCAAAATTGGTAGTGCTCCACACTGTACCGCTTTGATTAGACAAACCAAAAATTTCCGGGACACTACTTACATCTTCCACATAATAAGTGGTATTGATTGCCACTGATGGTGAATAAGATTCCCCGGAATGGAGCAACGAGCCCCCTACTTCAGAAGTATACCACTCATAAGTACCTGAACCGCCCACAGACAAATTTGCAGTCCCAGCTGAACAAATTGTATCATTATTTCCATCCAATAAATCAGAGGAGATCACAATATTATCGCTTACTGCTGCACAACCAGCGGCACTTACATTTATCTCATATGTTCCCTCCTCTTGAACTGAAAGAGATGCGCTAGTTGCTCCGTTTATAGCAGCTCCGTTTTTAGTCCAGCTATATGTATAATTTGGGTTGGTACTACCAATTGACAGTGTTATACTTGTTGTCTCACAAAGCGTTTGATCGGCCCCAAGGTCAGCAGACAAAGTATTGGAAATAACGATATCATCGGTAGTTACGCAACCTGCTGAATCCACCTCGACAGAGTAGGTCCCAGCTTCCGTCACAGTATTGGTACTACTGCTTCCGCTAAAGGGCGCCCCATCTTTGTACCATGTAAAAGTTTTATTTGTAGTAATCACATTGGCATCAAGGTTAATACTACTAACTCCACATAGGGACTGATCCTCACCTAAATCGGGTGTACTACACTGCACACCAGCCACATCAGTATAACTTTGACCAATCTTAATATCATCAAACCAGATATTGCAGTCCACACTTGGTGCCCAGGAACTACCGGAGCCACCATGAAAGGTAGAAAAGTATAGTGCATCCACCTGATCTCCGTTAGTAACAAACCGAATTCCCGTTCTGGTCAATGCATGCTCTCCATTGACCCATACTTCAACCTCTCCATCATAATTGGATCCTGTATTAACCTTTACCCTTTGTATTATGTGATACCACTCACCTTTATTGGCATAGATCGGGTTATCATTCACATCGAGCAGATTATCATCATCTCCGCAGGGGTCATTCGCAGCACGTTTATCCATATGATATAAATACAATACTAATCGCCCACTTGGTCTCCACATTAATCTGGCTGTAAAACCATTGGAACCGGTGCAATTGCTACAACCGCTACATCTATTTCCTCCAGACAAGCCAGGCAGCTTACCTCCTTCATTGCTTCCTCCCCAATCAAAATTTTCAGAAAATCGAACATAATAAGAGGCATAGTATTCATTTCTTGGTGTTACTTCAAGTGGTGCTTGCGCTCCGCTTTGCCCTGGCCCTACCCCTCCAGAGGGATAACTGACCCTAAGGCTTGAACTACCGGAATAAAATTCATCATGA
Organism: Cytophagales bacterium; assembly: GCA_965267335.1. Classification (GTDB taxonomy): domain Bacteria; phylum Bacteroidota; class Bacteroidia; order Cytophagales; family JAAEPT01. The sequence goes on from OZ253953.1 coordinate 3,410,181, forward strand.
TCCACCTGACATCGGGAATCATTGAAACCGTTTGTCCATGGCACGGTAAATCCTTCAGTGGTCCATGTAGAGTGTGTCCAGTCCGTTTCATCAGGATAACCTTCGAATCCGGTTTCAATTTCAACCTGCGCAAAGGAATGCACACAATAGAGCATAAGGGCTATAACCCTCGTAAGGTAAGCTTTGTTGTAATTGGTCATAAGTCTTTGGTGTACCGTTGGTAATGGCTTAAGCAACTAAACAAAAATACCTATATAACACAACTTTTTATTAAAATAATAACATTAAAAAGATAAGTTTCACCAATAACCAAAGAATTACAGGGCATTCATAAATGCTATACCACTCATTGAAATCCCACGATTTAGAGACTATTCTTACTCTTTCACTACCGGAATGATATGGTTACTTTCCGCAGCAATTATTTGTATAAAATAGACTCCAGAAGCACCAGGTATCACTACTTCTATAAGGTTCTCCTGATAGTACGAGTAATTTACTATTGTTTCACCTAAACTATTGTAGACTCGCATGAATACGGTCTCATCATTCAACAGGTCGATAATGATTTTGGACTCGAACGGATTCGGGTAAATATTAAATTCTTCCAAAGTAGTTCCACCTAATGGTGTCAAGCAGCCATCTACAGGCACCCCTGTATTTCCTCCCGAACATACGCCACATTCATCAACTGCAGCCGTTCCATTCGGATCACCGTTGCAGTCAGCGCAGGTACTATTTGGAGTTACTCCTGTATTTCCTCCTGAACACACACCACAGGCATCAACTGAAGCGGTTCCATTTGGATCACCATTGCAATCTGCACAAGTACTATTTGGGGGTACTCCCGTATTACCTCCAGAACATACGCCACAAGCATCTACTGAAGCCGTCCCGTTAGGGTCACCATTGCAATCAGCACAAGTACTATTCGGAGTTATTCCTGTATTTCCGCCCGAACACACACCACATGCATCTACTGAAGCCGTCCCGTTAGGGTCACCGTTACAATCTGCACAAGTACCGTTTGGCGTTACTCCTGTATTTCCGCCTGAACATACGCCACAAGCATCTACTGAAGCCGTCCCGTTAGGGTCACCATTGCAATCTGAACAGGTGCTATTTTGAGTTACTCCAGTATTTCCACCCGAACATACTCCACATGCATCTATTGAAGCTGTACCATTCACATCTCCGTGACAATCAAGGCAGGAAGAATTGGGGGTAATTCCAGTATTACCCCCAGCACACACACCACAATCATCTATTGATGCACTGCCATTGACATCCCCGTTACAATCAACAGGATAAGTCGTAAGCCTAAGGTCATCAAAGTAATAAGTATCTGTAGAACCATTACCAAAGTCAAAAAATAAAACCAACTTCTCATACACTCCGGAAGGTGCTGAGCTGAAATCCAGGGTCAATTCAGTCCACTCATTGGTGACAGATAGAGTCGCTGTAAGTTCATAAAACAAGCTATTGTTACTTTCATCCTCAAACTTGACCAACACATCGCCTGTTACAGGCCCATATACTTTCATACTGAACAATGGCGTATTTGTAAAGTCAACAGAAGTAACATTGGTTGAATATATACCAGCCCAGGTTTCAACTCCCTGAGTGGTTGCCCCGACACGACCACTGGTATTAATTCCAGCAGACACAGGATTATCAATTTCAGAAAAATCACTACCTCCGAAACCACTAAAGGTCAAATCAATATTATCATAATCTGCAAACAGTATCTCAGGGGTATTGTCTACCTGATAATTCTGAATTTCTGAATTGGTTACATTCCCGGTATTATCTGTCGCTTCAACCTCATAATAAATAACCGTGCCGTCAGAATGAGCTGATATGGTCGCTGTATAATCATTCCCGGCTCCACTCATGATAATACTGTTATTTAATGTTCCAGATGAGTATCCCCACCTTAGGACCGCTGAAGCCACCGATTGATCGTCAGTAATGGAAGCAGAAATGGCCACATCGTCAGCATCATTTGGGATTCCCGGTGAATGATTCAAATTTGAAATTACCGGGGACTGATCCACTGCTGTTCCCAGACTAATCACCCCGTAAATCGGAAAGTGATCTGAAATAATAACACCACTGTTTTGATAAACAATAGCGGCATCAGTAACTGATGAGTGCCCCATTGAAAACACATAGTCAATTTTAGCACCTGAATTAGGGTTATGGCTCCAACCACTGTAAGTCCCTTTATTCGTTTCGGTTGGATGTATTTCCCTCCAGGTATCCACCATAGTAATTGGAGAACCAAATTCTCCTTTGAGTATCCTTATTGCTTCCTCTCCTTCATCAGCATTCAAATCTCCCATCAGGATTACCGGATCTTCAGTGTGCGCACGGGATGCAATTCTTCCGGCAATCAAATTCGAACAATTGACTCTCCCATTATAGTCCAGTGGATAATGGGTATTAAACACATAAATATGCTCCCCGGTATGATTATTAGTAAACCTACCCCAGGTACACACACGTTTATACTGAAACCCCCAACCGTTTGACCCCCAAATTTCAGGAGTGGGAGAAAGTTGGAAGGTTCCATTTTCAGAGGGATCGAGGGTCCAGTCAGTATGTTTATAAAAAATCTGACTCCCCTCTCCTGATCCGTCTGCTTCCCTTCCTCTTCCGAACTGGTAATATTGGTTTAATCCATTATCTAAGTCTGTTTTCTGCCCTGGCAAAGCTTCCTGAATTCCCATGAAATCGGGGTTCTCATCGATAACCAGATCGATGCAATTTTGTTTTCTAGAGTCCCACGATAAATTTCCGCCATCAACTCCCACCCGCACATTAAATGAAAGTGCTTTTATTGAACTGCCAGCCGCTGCAGGTTCCATATCCATACTAGCCTCCACCTGATTGTGGTCAGATGTCCAGCCATATTGATGGTGATAAATTATTGAAGCATCCAGGGTTTGAACTTGTGAAGTGTTATTTGAAACCATGATATAATCATACTTCACAGAACCAAATGAATCACCAGGACCATCCGGTAATATCTCGCGATAAGTATCCACCATTGGAACCGGGTTATCAGATCCGGATTTCAAGTATTGAATAGCTTCTTCATTCTCGGTGCCATTTAAGTCACCGATTAATACAAATGGATATTGCTGATGAGCCCTCATTGAAATACGCTCCGCTAACAGTCTCACCTCCTGTGATCTCCAATAAGCAGGATCAGACGAAAAACCATTTGCATCTAAATGAGTATTGTATACATAGTACCTATCTCCGGTTGAGATAACTTCGAACAGCACCCAATTACAGGTTCTCAACCAACCATGGATGGCTCCATCTCCCCAGTCACTTACACTCGGATTATCAGGTTGAGAAGAATAACCAAAATTGCCGGATTCAACTACGCTCAGTTTGTTATGATTGAATAGAATACCGGAAAATCCATCGTTCCAGGGACCATTTTCCAACGTGTATCCAGAAAGAGCCGCGTCCAGTTCTTCCTGCTTTCCTTCATCACCTTCCTGCAAGCCAATAACATCAGGGGATTCACCATTGATCAGATTGATCACATTTCCCATACGGGTGTTCCAGTCTTGATTTTTCCGCCAAAGGTTACAACTCACAGCTTTTACGGTGAACGAGAAAGCATCGATAGAGAAGATTACAGAGAATATGATAGTTAGTAAGGTTTTCATCATTAATCAGATATGGTTCTGAATTAATGTGAATAGTAAAAAGTGGATTCTGAAGAATCTGAAAGGAATTAAATGGGTTAAAGCGCTACAAAGTCTCTAATTGCAAAAATTCTATAACGCTTAATTTCATTATTATTAGTAATTTATAGGGCCTTATCAAAAAAATATATCACATTTTTACACCTGTTGAAAAAAGCACAAAATTATATTGGTAGACATTTCAAATACTTGCTTGGTATTACCTGTTTTCTCACCCTTGATATTTACTCATATGGATTAACAACGATTCTTAATGATGAGGATACCGACTTACTCTTCTATGAGTTTGAACAGGAATTATATATTGACACGACAGGAAAACTTAATGTCTATGATGTTCAATCAGTCGTTTTCGAGCCAAATTCTGATGGATTGAATGCTGAAATGAAACCCAAAGAGGTAAGATGGTACAGAATAGAAGTGTCCAACCAATCGAGCCGTAATTGGTTCCTTGAATTTGCTGATGCTCATATTTCCGGGGTCCAATTGTACAGGGTACTGAGCAATGATAGCATTGTACTTGTTTATACCTCCGGTTTTAATATCCCAATTGCAGATAAAACCATACAACACAAAAACCACCTGTTTGATCTACAGGTCCCGAAAGGAACTTCCGGTCTATTTTACGCAAGGTTGGTATCCGATTACCCATCGAGTAGTATGTTTCATCTGCGATCGTTACCCTACTATCTCGATTATGCATTGCACGAATATTACTTGCTCGGATCTTTTTATGGAATGCTATTAATCATGGCTTGCTACAGTCTGCTGATGTTTAGCGGGACACGCCAAACCATCTACCTCTACTACATCCTCTACCTGGCTGGGTGCGTGATTTTTACTTTCGGAGAAGATAATATTGGCTCGCACATGGTCTGGGCAAACAGCAACTGGCCGAATCACCTCTTTTTCAAGTATGGACCTCTGTTTTGGCTCATAGGTTTTTATTTATTCTCCAATTCTTTTTTATCACTCAGGTCTAACTCTAAAATCAGCTTTTGGGGGATTACCCTATGCATTCCACTCTCTTACTTCAGCATAGTTATGGGTTTAAAAATCCATTATTGGCTGATGTTAATAGCTATTGGCATTGCAGTATTGCAAGGTTATATCAAATGGAGATCAGGCCTTCGTTACGCACGTTATTTTACAGTTGGGTATTCCCTTGTTCTGTTGGGGATACTTATTTATGTGCTTCGCGCTACCCATGTCATCTATACAGACATCATAATTTACTATAGTACATACATCAGCTTCATTGTTGAGGCCCTTGTTTTTGCTTTTGCCATGAGTGATCGAATCAGACAAATACGAAAAGACCGTGAGAAGGCTCAACAATCCGTAATTGACCAATTAAAAATCAATGATGAGCTAAAAGAAAAAGTCAATAAGGAGCTGGAATCCAAGGTACAAGAACGCACTGAACAACTTCATATTCAGAGTGCTAGGCTATCGCAAGCTAATGAAGAACTCAAAAAAATGTCCCACGAACTCCAAACCATGAATGAGGCCATGGACAAAGAAAACTGGCAATTGCAACGCTTGGTTAAAGAGGCGAAAAAACAGAAGCTGGAAAAGAAACTCATGGACTTCACAGACTTCAAAGAAGTTTATCCCGATAACCTCACTTGCCTGCGATTCCTAAGTGAGCTAAAATGGGGAGAGAACTATACCTGTAAGAAGTGTAAACACACTAATTACATGAGGGGTGAAAAGCCTCATTCAAGAAAGTGTACATCTTGCAAGTATGATGAGTCGCCAACCAGTGGCACTTTGTTTCAAGGAGTACGATTTGACTTAATCAAAGCTTTCTTTATTGCCTATCACAGCGCAGAAAACAAACAACCATTGACTATTGACCAACTTTCAGAAATGTTAGAGTTGCGTAGAAACACTGCCTGGGCCTTCAGAAAGAAGGTTAAAAAAGCAATAGAACAAAAGTCACCTGAAAGCTGGTTGGAGTTATTGGTTTGATAGCTTAATCGAACGGGTTTCCGTTGCACTCAAACGCTCCCGAGCGGTTTACTTATGATTCACGTAGGGTTAGAAAGAGCAAATCAACACCAGAATACAGGAACAATTCATCGGTATTTTTCGTTAAATTTGGTACATGACACTTGATCAAAGAAAAAACGAACTCATAAATCAAATTGCTTCATTAGACAATGAAGCACTCCTTATTCACATGGAAGAATTAATCCATGAAGCCTCCTCAGGTGTCCCTTCGACAATAATCAAATTACTTGATCAGTCCAGTAAATCAAATAGTCTAACAGAACACACTTCTGCTAGAGATTTATTGAGGTAATGAAAATCAAGCAAGTATTTTGGACTGACAAGGCTATAAAGTCATTGCGGCAAATTTCTAATTTCACCGAAAATCAGTGGAATCAAGAAGTTGCCGATTACTTATTAGATTTGATAGATGTTAGGATAGAATTGATCAAATCTAACCCTCATATTTCTCAGAAAATCGAAAAAACTGAATATTACAGAATTCTCGTTCACCGCCATGTTTCTCTATTTTATGAAATTCAACAAAATACTCTTAAAGTTCTTCTAATTTGGGATAACAGACAAAGTCCAAAACTTCTTGCAAAGCTCATTTCGTGAATTAGTACCATGATTTTGATTAATAAAAACATGTAAGCTTATGCAAAAAAATATCTCAGAGTCCTGTACCAGAGACTCTGAGTGGTCACAAAATCAATAAATCAATGTAATCGACCCAGTCACCGGATCCTCACCGTTATTGAGGTCTAGTATAAAATAATATGTAGCAACAGGAAGTAGTTCTCCATCTCGCTTACCGTCCCACCCCCAATCGTTTCCTTTGTTCTTATAAACCATACTGCCCCATCGGTTATAGATTTCTATAATGGTCTCTGGGAATTGCTCCAGACCTTGCACTATCCAGGCATCATGGTCTCCATCATTATTTGGAGTAAACACGTTGGCTACGATCAAACGGCAATCGGTACCAACAAGTAGTGTATCTACACATTGGCCACAATCATTAACTACTGCGGCACCTCCCCATTCGCCATTGCAATCCATCAAACAGGCAATCTCCCCAGTATTACCCTCCACACAAATACCGCAGCTATCTATGTAAGCGGTACCGAAAGGATCACCATTACAATCCTGGCAAGTACCTTCTACAACTCCACAACCACAATCCATTGGTTGATTTTTGATTGGATCATTTGGACATTGATCAATACAATCCGGAAATCCATCGCTGTCTGTATCTACATCAACAATTCCACAACCACAGGTTCCTGGATCTATTTTATTCGGATCGTTCGGGCAGTTATCATTACAATCCGGAGTGCCATCTGAGTCAGTATCAACGGTAGTTTGACCGGTATTTCCTCCTACACAGTTACCACATACATCTGTATATGCCGTGCCATTTGGATTACCATTGCAATCTTGACAGGTTCCCTCAACAACGCCACAACCGCAGCTCAATGGATCAACCTTGTTCGGATCATTCGGACAATTATCGTTACAATCCGGTGTACCATCTGAGTCGGTATCAACAGTAGTCTGACCGGTATTACCACCGACACAATTACCACAGACACCGGTGTAGGCCGTGCCATTCGCATCACCGTTACAATCAACACAAGTTCCTTCTGCTACTCCGCACCCGCAGCTTAATGGATCAACTTTATTTGGATCATTTGGACATTGATCAATACAATCCGGAAATCCATCGCTGTCTGTATCTACATCAACAATTCCACACCCACAGACTCCTGGATCAACTTTATTCGGGTTGTTCGGGCAGTTGTCATTACAATCCGGGGTCCCATCTGAGTCAGTATCAACAGTAGTCTGACCAGTGTTACCACCTACACAGTTGCCACAAACGTCTGTATAAGCCGTGCCATTCGCATCACCATTACAATCCTGACAAGTACCTTCTACAACTCCGCACCCACAATCCATTGGTTGATTTTTGATTGGATCATTTGGACATTGATCAATACAATCCGGAAATCCATCACTGTCTGTATCCGTATCAACAATTCCACAACCACAGGTTCCTGGATCAACCTTGTTCGGGTCATTCGGACAGTTATCATTACAATCCGGGGTGCCATCTGAGTCAGTATCAACAGTAGTCTGACCCGTATTGCCACCTACACAATTACCACATACGTCCGTATAAGCCGTGCCATTCGCATCACCATTACAGTCCTGACAGCTGCTGTTTGGAACTACTCCTGTGTTACCTCCGGAACATACACCGCATAAATCGATACTCGCATTGCCTCCCGGATCACCATTGCAATCCGGAGATGTGCATTCATCTACATTCACATAAAAAGGAATTCTTCCGCACAATTGCCCTGGTAACGAAAATTGCCAATCAAAGAAATACGTAACGGGATTATCTGTATTCGTGCAATAATTATCATAGCTCCTGGTAATCTGGACCAGATTATCAGGATCGACATAGGGGTACACTCCACCATCACTAAAGTATCTCCATTGCAATGCTCCGGAAGTTGATCCGACCGCATGCAAACTATAATCCTTTCCTGCCGGAATGGTAATATTCACTGGCACTTCAACCAAGTGATATCCGGTCGATGGTGGTGTCCACAAGTAAGGTGTGGCCACTCCTACCGGGTTATTCAACCGATCATCCACTTGTAGTTGTATTGTATGTGTATTGGTATTTGTTGATCGCAGATACACAAAAACGCTTTCCAAAATCACCTCAGTATTTGTACTAAATTCAACCCTGTACCGAACTCTACCATCCTCGTATTCATTTGGATTGCGAGAGCCACTTGAGTAAGCCGGCACTAAATCATTGAGCTCCGGACCTACTTCAAATTCGAAAGGAGATACATTTTCTTCTGCATAAAAAACTGTATCAGAAGTAACCGCTACATTGTAATTACTTCCTGTATGGATCGGAGTTCCTCCGGCTGACTCGGCATACCACCGTAAGTCATCACCCTCCACTGTTGTGAGATTGGCCATTCCTCCTCCACATGGGAGATCAACATTAATAGGTGTTAACATATCAGTCGAAATGATGACCTCATCAGATACTGCAGAACAAGTAGCAGAACTTACTGTAACCGTATAGGTCCCGGCTTCATTTATCGTAATAGCAGAAGAAGTATCACCCGTGCTCCATTGGTAATCCAATCCTTGACCATTTACCAAAGGCTCCAGAGTAAACTCTGTCGGATTACAAAGTGTTTGATCCTCACCCAAATCAACCAGAATTTCATCCCCCACTTCGGAACACAACATTTTGGTACAACCGTTGTTCGTCACCCGCACACCATATAATCCTTGTGATGTAACATTTAAATTTTCCCCGATTTCACCAGCCATCAATTCACGGTTCTGATACCACTCAAAAGCATTACCCGCAGTACTAAGTCCGGTTGAAAGAATATTGGGCGGAGGTCCACAAATACTGAATTGCTCAGGCAATTGATCTTCTGCCATGTTTCTTTTACAAAAGCAGTCGGGAAAGAGATCATTGATGTCATTACTGGACTCATAGTCTGCCCAGCGAATTCTTGCCGGGATGGTTCCGGAGCCCAATGTAAATTCAGGACCAATAGAAGGCCAGGCATCTCCATTGGTAAAAAACTCAGGTTTCGTGCAGAGGTAGTATGAGTTGGGAAGGTCAGTGGTTGGTGCATCGATGAAGCCAAAGAAATTCTGATTACCATACCTAATGGTATTATCTACATCAGGGTCTTCTTCAATGGTAAGGTATTCTGCATCCGGCTTGCTTGTAAAACAAGTTCTGTTTACACATTCACCGTAGTAAGGAGGCGTGCCACCACACCAGTTATTTCCACAGTAACCCGGAGCTTCGGTTGCATGTTGGTCACCGCTAAAATATGATCCGTCTGAGCGCCTCAGGTAAGGTTCTAAAATTTCATTTCCAATAACTATTTGATCATCAGAACCTTCAAGAATCCCGATATGCCAGCTTCTTTCCGATCGATTCCTGAAAAGCATATTATGCTCTCCTGATCGACCCCAGGCATCAGAAATGGTAATTCTACCCACAATATTTCCTTCAAAAAGGTTTAACCAGGCCCAATGACCATGAACCGATATATCCGCAGGAAAATGGTTTCCATCTGAATAGTACCCCTCTCTCACATAGTTATAACCAAATACGTTTCGGTTGGCTCCTTCCTTGATAATCAACCCGTGTCTCAGGTAGCGACATATATTATTCTCGACCCGACAGTCTCCAGTATGATCAGATAACCTGATCCCATAACCAAAACCACCTGCACCATGGCTGTGGGCATCGTGTACATAACAACCACTAATCTCAATATTACGGGATCGGTCAATCCGGATATGATCACGGTCGCACATCTTGCTTTCCACGCACTTTATCCAACAATTAGCTGCGAACTCCAATCCTATGTTTGAATTGTAAGATGGACTGACTGTTTCAATGGTGAAAGATTCTAAACCAATATTCTCTGCAGCCTCGAACTTCCTGGCCCTGATCGTGCCTACATAGTCTGCCGTAAGTGTCCGGTCCAAGGTAATTGTATTCCCGTTAATTGCCACAACCACTGCTATCTGCCCTTTGCACCAAGCGGCCCATCCTGCATCCTCAGTAATCTCTAAAGCAATATTATCCTGTTCGATTTCGATATTATCACCTACTGAAAAATAAGTTGGCTCGGCTACATCGATAGTGTTAGCACCTTTCGAGTAAGCATTAGTAACGGAAACTGTATAGGTATCATCTGCTGTAATCGGGCTACACTCTCCGGGGAGTTTATCCATTTTACCTTGTAGTCTGAAGCCATCTCTGAACTGAGCTCCGGAAGGTGTATTTATTTGAAAAATAGTTTGCTGCGCTCCATCACCCCGAATAACAATATTACTCCGAACGTAAATTGCCGAAGTAATCGTGTAAGTACCTGCTGGAGCATACACGATAGCTGGCTCGGTTACTTGTGTGAAGAAATTTTCAAAAGCAGCGGTCACATCAGCAGCTGTGCCATAACTAAGAATATTGTATATAGGCCAGGTGCTGACATCAATTTCATTTTCTAAGCCAGAAGTAGAATATTCGGTTAACCGACTATACGGTTCTACGGTTTGAGAAAAACCACACGTAAGGCTTAAAAAAGGCATCATCAAAGTGAAAATGACTTTTTTCATAGGGCACAAGGTTTAATTGTAAGATAGATTGAAACAGAGTCCAATCTTATTCCTTTCTTATCATTTCGGCTGCGACCACCGAAGCATTTGCGTAGGAGGCCAAGCAAGAAATCTAATTCCAACTAGAAACGATCTCTCTCCATTTCTATTCATTTCCTGTCCGCCTGCAACACTTTTTTCTGGCGGCCAGACGGGGAAATCACAAATCACGGACTTAAATCGCAGGCAGAGCCTCCCGAAAGAGACCCCACCCACTAACTGGGCAAACTACTCTTTGACCACAGGTATCATATAGCTTTTGTCGTCAGTAATTACCTGCACGAAATACACTCCGGCAGGCCCGGCAATTGTCACTCTACCTACTTTTCCATTATTACTGGCACCGGTCATCACTAACTCACCTAAGCTGTTATAAACTTTCGCATCAAAAGATTGATCAGTATCTAACTCGATTGTCAATGAAGATTCGAATGGGTTCGGATAGACTTTAACGCCCGCCAAGACCTTTGAATCAATCGGAGTCAGACATTCATCAACCGGTATTCCTGTATTACCACCCGAACACACACTACAATTATCTACTGCAGCCGTACCATTTGGGTCACCGTTACAATCTTCACAACTTTCATCTGGCGTAATTCCGGTATTCCCACCAGCGCAAATCCCGCACAAATCAATTGCCGCTGAACCATTGGCATCACCATTACAGTCTACACAAGTCCCCTCAGTAACACCGCAACCACATGCACCCGGCTCAGTTTTATTGACATCATTAGGGCATTGATCATTGCAGTCGGGTGTACCATCTGAATCAGTATCCGTATCAGCCACTCCACAGCCGCAGGTCCCTGGAGCTGTTTTCGATGGATCGGAAGGACATAAATCGTTACAATCAGGTGTGCCATCAAAATCACTATCGGTATCTGCCACACCACAACCACAGGTTCCTGGAGAAGTTTTGTTGGCATCGTTAGGACACAAATCATTACAGTCAGGAGTGCCATCAGCATCTGTGTCCGTTGTTGTTAAACCTGTATTACCCCCAACACATACTCCACATACATCAGTATAAGCTGTTCCTCCCGGGTCTCCATTACAATCCTCGCAGGTTCCATCTACTACTCCACATCCACATGCACCCGGAGCAGTCTTGTTAGGATCAGCTGGGCATAAGTCATCACAATCCGGTGTTCCATCTGAATCCGTATCTGTCTCTACTTCCCCACAACCACAAGTCCCGGGAGTAATTTTATTAGGGTCTGATGGACAAAGATCATTACAATCAGGAGTCCCATCCGAATCACTATCATTATCCGATACTCCACACCCACAGGTACCGGGAACGATTTTACTAGCATCGTTAGGACACTGGTCATTACAATCAGGTGTTCCGTCAGAATCACTATCGACATCTGCTACACCACAACCACAAGTCCCTTCTACAGTTTTGTTAGGATCCGATGGGCATAAGTCATCGCAATCAGGCGTGCCGTCCGAATCACTATCAGTATCTGCTATGCCACAGCCACAGCTTCCCGGAGCAATCTTATTAGGATCGGATGGACATAAATCATTACAATCAGGTGTGCCATCTGCATCACTATCGACATCAGAGACACCACATCCACATCTACCAGGGGCAGTTTTTCCAGCATCATTCGGACAAAGGTCATTACAATCAGGGGTACCGTCAGAGTCGCTATCAGCATCATCAACACCACATCCACATGTCCCAGGGGCAGTTTTATCAGGGTCAGTCGGACATTGATCATCACAGTCCAGTGTCCCGTCATTATCCGAATCCTGGTTAGGTAGTACTCCGGTATTTCCACCTGAGCAGATATTACAATCATCCAGTGAAGCAGATCCTCCCCAATCACCATGACAATCTTGTGCACAAGCAGCCTTTCCTGTAGTACCACCAACACAAACACCACAGCTATCGTAATAAGCACTTCCACCTTCCACACCCTGACAATCAGGCAACTGACCGCCCGGAGAGCAAGGAGAGTTATTCATACCTGTAGGATCGCCTACGGCTATAAAGTCAATATGAATTACACCTGTAAAACCGGGACTTCCCGGATCAAACATGAAAGCAATTCGCTCGATCTGTGTCGCATCAACAGAATTATCATCAAAAGCTGCCTGTGGGTAATCAAATGTATATTCATTCCATTGGGAATCGTCACCAATGATGGCATTAGTTACCCGACCATTGGAACCATTTGTACTTACCCCGTTTACATCTCTAAGATCAAAGCGCAAATCAACCTGATCTGTTGCCCTTACTCTGGCCACCACTTTCGGGTCTCCTGATACATCCAATGGAGTTGGAAATGTAATATAGAATGGATCATAGTTACCTAGAGAAACGTTTTCAATGCGTAGTTCCTGACATTCAGTTTCCGTAGCACTTACTTTTGCCAAATTCGTTCCATTCAGGTTGGCCGTTTCATCAATAAACTGCTCTTCGTAGATGTTTTGTGCGTCACAATCGATCTGACCCGTATTCCCTCCTACACAGTTGCTACAGTTGTCCACGTAGGCAGTTCCACCGGCATCGCCATTACAGTCAACCGTTCCCGTTCCCACAATACAAGTAGAAGTATCCTGACCCGTAGGGTCGCCAACAGCGAGGTAGTCAAAGTAAACCGTTCCATTAAATCCTGCGGTACCAGGATCGATGTAAAATACCACGCTCTCAATCTGAGTTTTATCCATTGAGTTATCAGTGAAAGCGGCTGCAGAAAAGTTATATTCAAAGACTTCCCAGAGCAGAGGGTCTCCGCTAACCATATACGAAATGGAGCCATTAGGTCCGTTTGTTGAAGCACCGTTTACATCTCGAAAATCAAGTCGTACCTCCACCTCTTCTGTTGATCTTATTCGGGCCGTGATCTTTGAGTTGGAGGTAACATCAATAGGTGATGGGAAAACATAGTATAAAGGATCAAACGAACCTGAAGAAACATCCTCGATACTAAGTTCCTCACAAGCCGTTTCGGATTGGTTGTATTTTGGAAGGTTCAACCCGGATAGCGTAGAGTTCATGTCATCAAACTGGTCTTCAAATAAATTCCCATTCACACATTCAGGAAGCCCTGTATTTCCTCCTACACAGTTGCCACAGGCATCAGTGTAAGCTGTACCTCCTGCCTCACCATTACAATCATCACAAGTTCCTTCTGTTACAAAACAGCCACAAAGTCCCGGGTTAGTTTTGTTGGGGTCGGTCGGACAGCCGTCAATTGAATCCGGCACACCATCATTATCCGTATCAGTCGAACTCCAAATATCTGATTGATTTGTAGTGACGAGTATGTCATCGAAGTAGGTATAGCTTGAGTTATTGGTAGGAGCCCAGCTGCTATTATTTCCTCCATGGAAGGTAGAAAAATAAAGGACATCAATTTGGTCTGAGTTACGCACAAACCGAAGATTATTCAGGTCCAGGACTTCTTCATCATTGACCCAGACCTGAACTTCTCCGTCATAGTTGGCTGAACTTCCTGTCGTTGAATTTATTTTTACGCGTTCTACGATGTGTATCCATTGGTTCTTTGGAAAATATACATTGGAATTGTCACTGTGCTTGAGTTGAATATCTTCACCAAAACTTTCGGGTTTATCCATATGGTATAGATACAATACCGCACGCCCATTGTCCCTCCACATGAATCTGGCTGTAAATCCATTGTACCCATTACAATTGTCACCACCGCTGCAAAGACCATCAGAGGCCAATCCCGGTAGCTTCCCTCCTTCACTGCTATTCCCCCAACTAAAGGTCGGACTAAACTTCACCCAATATGAAAGATAGTACTCGTCATCGGAGGGTAAGGTCAGCTTGGCTTGTCCACCGGTACCATTGGTTCCGTATTGCCATTGCGGATAGTGTACTCGAAGAGACTTAGAGCCCGAATGAGCTTCAGAAGTAACGATCTGCGATCTACTGTTAAATCCATCACTCCAGTCCGTATTAAACCCTTCTCCGTTCCATTGGGAATCGTCAAAGGCTGTTCCGTTGCTGTAGACTTCAAAACTGGATTGGTCAACTATTTGACCGTGTACGTTAACGTAAATAAGCAATAGAAAAGCAAGAGCTAGTCTAGATAACCCGGTTTTCAAAAAGGTATAAGGTTGTAAGTCCATTTGTTTAAAATTTCTGTTCAATTAAATAAGTAAGTCCCCGGTCTAAAGGCTATGAAAATCCCGGAGCAGAAAACTCCGGGAGTAACTTACCAAAAGACGTGTGCGTCAGTAGCTCCGGTAGTGCCGGAACTGAGGGGTTTAGATTTTTACAATTCTTTTTATCATCACCTGATTATTGAGTAGTAACCTGACATAATAAGTCCCCGTAGCCAGATTGCTTACATCAATATTTTGCTCTGATTCAATAATTTGGTCATGGAAAACAGTTCCGGTCACTCCAACGATTTCCATTCTCGCTAAATTTCTATCCGCGTTTGTCCAAAACAATGTAAATTCTTTCTCGACAAATGTTGGATATAGTTCTACTATGAATTGATCCACATTGACCATAGTAATTTTTGAATAAGAACTTGTACCGTCAAAGTCTACTTGTCTCAGTCTGTAATACACTGTTCCGGATAAGCCAGAGCTTTGATCGAGAAATTGATAGTTCGTTACCTCAGAGGTTGTTCCGTTTCCACCCACTACTCCTATTGGATGGAATATCTCTAGGTCTGTAGAGCGTTCAATAATAAAGTGATTATTGTTTATTTCTGTCAAAGTGGTCCAGTGCAACAAAACTCCCCCTTCTGCCAGTTGGCTAGTGAAGTGAATCAACTCAACCGGGAGAGCAGTATAGCAGTCATTTTGTTGATTGAAATTAATTCCACAATCAAAAGAAGGGCCACCGCAATTATTAACATTCACCGTATCTGCATCAGTCGAATCGGTAATCCACACCTCCCCTCCTGTTACATTCACACCACTCTGAACCGTAGTTGAGTTCGTAATCAGAAACGCGGAACAACCTTCTGAACCACTGGCATCAAAATCACCCCCATTCAGTGTAAGATCAGTTGCGATAAAGACTCCGCCATTCAGACTAACCGTACTGGATGAATTGATCGTCAAGTGTCCACCGACAGTCACATTCGATGTATTTGTAAAATCATTCCCGTTGAAGTCCAGGTCACCATCAACTGTAAAATCTCCTTCGTTTAAAAACTCTCCGTTATTTATATCCACCGTTCCTTCGATATGCACGGTAGCACCCGCATAATTGTAAAAGTTCGGTGGACCGGTAGAATTCTGATTGAAGTCACCATTGATATTCCAATATCCATAATTGTGGATGTTCACTCGTTGGTACCCCAACGTGCCAACGGTATACTCAAAGTTTCCATAGTTCCAAAACGTAACGTGAGTTCCGCTTCCTCCACTAAAAAAGCTTATCGGATTATTCCATTTAACGGTATCGCTATCTGTTGCGGAACACATTTTTAATCCGGAGCCAGGCCTGAACCTAACCGCATCATAATCTACCTCAATATTCCCTCCTGATGCAGTAATACATAGCGTATCTCCGGTTGTCAAAGTAATCGTACCCGACCCTACCGATCCGGATCCGGTATGAGTGATCGTACAGCCCGTTGAGCATTGGGCATAGCTCTGATACATACTTCCGTACAGAAGCAAAAAGAGCGTTTTTATGATGAATAATGTCCTCATGTTCAATCTTTGGTTCTTTCTTTAATCTGAAACGTTAACGTTAACGTAACTCCTCATAAACTTAGATGTGCGAGAAGACCTGAAAGTGAACAACTTATCTGATTTTCTTACATATATATTACCTTGCTCAACGAATTAAAGTAACAGCTCCGGTTCTCACATCTTCCTCATCCAGTGTGAGGATATAGTAGTATGTATGCACCGGCATCGGCTGTCCATTCCTCATACCTGTCCACCAGTTGATGTCTCCTGTTGATTTATAAACCAGGCTCCCCCATCGATTGTAGACTTCCAGCGTAGCGCCCGGGTAAGACTCAAGTCCTTCGATTACCCATTCGTCATTCTGTCCATCTCCATTTGGTGAAAAGGCATTTGGAATTATTAAAGGTTGTTCAACAAATATCGTTGCAGAAGCAGTCGCAGAGCATGTACCATTATCTGCCGTGATTGTGATCACATGGTACCCACCTTCTACGGCTGTAAATATCGGATCAACTGCAGACGTATTGTTAAATGATGAAGTAGACACATCAACCGACCAACTAACCGGGGTTACATTCGATGTACCATCAATCGTAATCGTTTCTCCCAACTGAATTGTATGATCACTTCCCGCATCAACCACAGGCACAGCATTCACAACAGCTGTAACCCCTGATGAAGTGTCTACCGGACAAACCCCATTGTTTTCTATTACTTGCCATACTCCGTTATGAGAGATGGAAGAAATAGTTTGAGTGGTGGTAGTTCCTGTAGATTGGACCACACCATCCAACAACCAGGTCAGGCTACTTCCGCTTTGTACAGTGGCTGTGATGCTTGTTGTGCTTCCTTCACAAATTGTAGCTGGCGCACTCAGTACAGGTGATACCGGATCCGTTGTCGTTATTGTAATCACATCACTAGCATCTGTACTTGTAGTGACACAAACTTCTGAACTAGTCATCACCACATGTACTTGCTGTCCGTTGATCAAACCAG
Source organism: Cytophagales bacterium (assembly GCA_965267335.1). Classification (GTDB taxonomy): domain Bacteria; phylum Bacteroidota; class Bacteroidia; order Cytophagales; family JAAEPT01. Next base: position 3,427,778 of record OZ253953.1, read on the forward strand.
TGGTCGTGAATATACTATCAGTACTTGCTGCTCCCTGACTCGTATTGTCTACAAAGAATTCATATTGTGGGTTAGTACCTCCGTTAGCGGTATTCGAAGCGGTGAAGGTCACTCCATCACCCAAACAGATATTTGTTTGATTTGCACCGAGCGAAACCTCAGGGGTTACCGCATCAATTGCAGTAATTTCAATATCATCGGTTGATGGTGGACAGGCTGTTCCATTGGTAACCATCCATCTCAAAGTGATCGTTCCTGTTATATTAATAACCGAACTATTGGGATCTGTATTATCAACCACAGTACCCGTTCCAGGTATCGGCCCCGCAACAGAAAGCCACATTCCTGATCCCACTGCAGGTGTATTCGCATAAAGTAAAATATTATCACTACAAACAGCAGTATCCTGTCCTGCTATCGCAACATCAGGAGCTTGTTGAACAATTACCTGAGCATTATCGCTTGGGTCTGGTGAACAGACTCCGTTGCTAATTGTCCAGGTGAGGTCTATCGTTCCCGGACCGGTAATAGTCAAGGTCGCTGAAGGATTGTTAACATCGGTAATCGTACCAGGACCGGTGACTGACCATGTTCCGGTCTCTCCGGATCCAGGCACATTACCACTAAGAGTTAACGAGGAAGTCGTTTCACATTGGGTAGCATAGGTTCCGGCATCCGGAGCTGTTACACTACCAACAACGTCAATATCTACTGTCGCTACACTTGATGGACAGACCCCATTGACTACAGTCCAGGTCAGTGTATTTACTCCATTCTGAAGGTTATTCACCTGTGATGTTTCACTCGAGCTATCATCAAATGTCACACTTGCACCACTCCAGCTTCCCGAACCAATAGTTGGTGCAACCGCAGCAAGCGTATAAGTTGTTGCACAAATGGCATCATCACTTCCAGCGTCTGCTGTGCTTGGTAATTCGTCCACCTGCAACGTTACAGTATCTCTGTTCACAACTCCCAAGCCAGCATTCTCAATAGAATACACGTATTGGTAAACTCCAGCGGCTACCATATCAGGTTGTAAGTCATCCCCAACCTGGGTAAACGGTGCCCCAGCTACAGCGGTCCAGGTTGCGGTCTCACCATTGCCAGTATTTGGTGCAGGGTTACCCGTTACCAAAGCATGAGGCAAACTAGATACACAAATAGTATCACTCTGAGGTTGTACATCGGGAACAGTTACATCAATTCGTATGATATCTACACAATCCGTGCTATCCGGACAAGTTCCGGTTGCACTGCTTACTGTCCAGCAAATATTGGTAGTACCATCACCAATGCCAGTTTCAAAATTGTTTAAATCCTGAAGAGTAACAGAAGTAGTATTCAATGGTGCAACTAAATTACCTTGTTCTCCAACATTGGTTTTACTCCACATTCCTGTTTCCCCAACTCCTGGAGCCGCAGCCATCAATACTGTGCTCGTTGTGTTAATGGTTTCACTTCCGCCTGCCGGACTGGTAATCAAAGCCACGGGCTGAGCTTCCACTTCAACAATAACCGTATCAGAATTGGCCGGAAGTCCGGTAGCACACCCTATACTCGAACCGGTTAGAATGGCATGAACCTGTTCCCCTCCCGTAGGTGTTGTCATGGTATAAGTAGTGTTACTATTCGTTACCTGCAATACATTATCAACATACCACTCAATGGTAGGAGTTGCCCCTCCTCCACTTACCGTTGCTACTATATCGGCATCGGCCCCTTCACAGATGGGATCAGGATTCTGAGCCAGACTTATACTAACCGTTACCGACCCAGTGTTATTTACAACCAATTGCTCAGGGATGCCATCTCCACACAGTCCGATTGGCGTGACTTCAATGGTGTAGCTTGCATCAGTACCAAAATCAATGGTAATACTGGTAGTTCCGTTCCCAGAAGCTATGCTCGCATCTCCGGTAACAGTCCAGTTGTAGGAAGTGGCGTTTGTAACAGGCGATATACTAAACCCTTCTCCGGTCTGGTTATCACAAATGCTTGTCGTACCAGTGATTGATCCGGCAGCAGCTGTATTTCCATTTACGTTGATTGCCTGATTGATAGGAGTACTTGTTCCACAAACATTTTCCGGTGTTACGGTGATTGTGAAGTTAGCAGAACCGGCAGTAATATCTTCAGTAGTTGTTGTGCTTCCTGTCGTAGAAGCACCATTGTCTGCTGCCCAGGTATAGCTTGTTGCGTCCGTAATTCCGGAAATGGTATAAGTTTCGGTTGTCCCCTCACATACATCAGCCGTAGGCGTGATGGAACCCGTACCGCTCGGCAGTGGATTGACGGTAACTACATAATCGGCTGTTGAGCCTGTACACCCACTAGCCGTAGGCGTAATTGTGTATGTAACGTTACCAGAACCCGTACCTGGTTGATCATAGGTTTCGGAAGGAATGTCACCAGTTCCAGCGGCAGTGTTACCGGTAACTCCTCCAAGTGTAGTAGATGTCCATGAATACGTTGTACCTCCAATATCTGAGGTAATTATCAAACCTGGTGCTGCAACACCCTCACAAATATCGTCTGTTAAATCTGCATTGGTGATATTTGGTGCTTGATTGACAGTAATCGTAATGTCATCGGTATTTTCACAGCCATTGGCATCTGTTCCGGTCACAGTATAGGTAGTTGTAGCTGTCGGATTAAACGGAGAGTTGTCTACAACAGAATTGTCCCAAACATAAGATACCGCGCCACCTCCTGTTAATGTGATCGCATCGCCATTGCAAATTGTATTATCAGCATCGTCACTATTTGCTGTAACCGTTGGCAAAACGTATAAAGTAACATCAACCTGATCAGTGTTTTCACAACCATTGACATCAGTACCTGTTACCGTATAAGTTGTATTACTAGCAGGACTTACTGTCACCGGTGAACCTGTACCTGCCATATTATCCCAAACATAAGTGTTCGCTCCGCTCGCAGTAAGGTTCACATTATCACCGGGACAAATTGCACCTCCTCCACCGGCTGTTACCGCTGGTAGCGAATTTACAGTAATTGTAATCTGGTCAGTGTTTTCGCAACCATTCACATCGGTACCAGTAACTGTATATGTAGTATTTGTTGTTGGGCTTACAGTAACAGGTGTTCCCGTACCTGCGCTGTTATCCCATGAATAGGCAATTCCTCCGGATGCGGTCAGATCAATATTTTCTCCAAAACAAATTTCACCGGAAGCAGGAACAGAGCCAGCGGTAATTGAAGGCAATCCATTAACATTAATGGTCACCGCGGTAGATGCTGCACTCTCAGTCGCACAGTCTGTACTGGTGATGGTCACCGTGTAGTCACCTGCATCAGCTAAGGTTACTCCATTGATAGTTAAAGTTGTGGAGGTACCACTTGAAATCGGATTTCCATCCAGAAACCAGTTATAAGTCACCGTACCAGTTGCTCCATTAGGACCAGCGGTTAGTTGCAAGGTATCGCCTTCACAGAAAGGATTAGTTCCTGTGGTTAAACTCAAATTTGGGGTTGGGTTTGTGCATGCCGGACAGTCTTCAACCGCATCCACGGGAACACGATCACACAAACTACCCGTAGAGATCACCCAGTCCCAGAATAAGCTATAACGATCTTCATCCAGAGCGCCATCCCTATAGTGTTCCGTAATCGTTACAATACCGGCAGGATCTGTAAATGGATAGTCAGCGGCCGAATACGCTCCATATGATGACTCCAATAGTCGATCATCACCATTGGTACTATTAGTAAATCTTAAGTAATAGTCACCTGCCGCTGGGACTTGCAAACCTAAATATATCTGATGAGTAGTCGGGTTGGAAGCTCCATTCATCACCGGACTCCAGGCGGTAGCGACTGGAGTACCACTTCCTACATCAATCACTGAAACTTCTATAGCAAAGGCTCCATCCCAGCCATTGTAGGCTCCGACTGTAACTGAATCAATGGTAAATTCATCGATGGCTGTAAATCTTATCTGGTTTTGCGTTGTTGAACTTCCTCCGTCCCATGGCCTCACGTTACCTCCACTGGCAGGAATAGGAGCCGGTCCTACTCTGCTTGAGAAGGCAGAAGTATCTTCCACATAGAAAGTAACGGTACCCGGACCTGTAATGACCGGGGTTGTAATATTACTTCCCGTTCCCACTTCATTTCCTCCGGTAGCAGCATCATACCATTTATATTCACCACTACCGATCACACCGAGGTTTGCTGTTCCTCCTGGACAATAAGTACCATGAACTGGAAGGGCCGCACTCATAGTGATGTTAATGCTGTCGGATGAGGTTTCCAGAACCGGTCCATCACATGTCATGGTAGTCTTTGTTATTGTTACTTTGAACTCACCTGCCGTATCGACTAAAATAGTTTGACCTGTTTCAGAAGGAAGCAAAACTCCATCCTGATACCAGGCATAAGTATATCCGCTTCCTGCATCATTCGCATCCAGCACCACAGAAAGTGGAGAACATAAATCGATATCCCCTCCTAATGAAGCCAACGGTGGTTCTTCAGGTAATGGAATAGTACATGGCAAGGAAGACATTTGTACAGGTAGAAGTCGGTCTGTGTTGTCACCAAAGCCAAGTTGCCCCTCATCGTTTCGTCCCCAGATGTATACATTGTTGGATGAATCAATCGCAAAAGACCAGTTATCACCATCAGAAACATTAGCTATACCACTCAAGGGAGCGGTATTTCCTGGGTTCATGGTATAGACAGGGTAAGGAGAACCATCACCACCACAACCACAGCCTCCGATATCATTATCTCCTAAATGTCCATCTCTACGTAGTCCCCAGCTAACTACCGTTCCATCACTTAGTAGAGCCACAGAGTGTGCGTTACCAGCCGCAAAACTTCTGACACCGGTTAGTATACCGCCAGCGTTGTTGACATTGAGTACAGGTGTTGGGAGTGGCTGATTAGTATTTCCGTTGTCATTACCTACCTGGCGCCCCCAGTTGGCTCCCCAGCTGTATAGCGTATCACCGGATGACAGTGCCATGATATGACGGTCCCCGGCTGTAATCTTTGTAATATTTTGTAAATATCCTGTACCCGCAGCATCCAATACTTGGACCGCATAAGGGCGATCAGTACCCGGATCAGCAACATCAACTCCTTGTCCACCAACGCCTCGCGCGTCCTTACCCCAAAACCATACGGTACCATCATAAAGCAAAGCGACACCAAAGTCATCGCCACCATCCACGAACTTTACGTTGCTTAATGTATCTCCAGGCCCCTTAAGGACATAATCAGGGGTAGACTCCCCAGCGGTGATTGTACCTCTGCCCTGCTGTCCATGGTCATTACCACCCCAGGCTATCACTTTATCGTCATTGGTAATTACGTAGGCTTCACCATTACCACCGGAGATAAAACGGATATCAGTTAAAAAGCCTGTACCCCCAACACCGATAACCCTAACGGGAACGCTGCTGTTGGTAGTGTTTCCTATTCCAAGCTGTCCTTCACTATTCTCACCCCAGGTGTAGACAGTATCACCACACTCGCTGAGAGCAATGGTAAATGCACCCGAGCCCGCATCAACTTGCTGAATATCGCTGAGAAAGCCTGAGCCTCCTAGTCCTACTACTTGCGTTGGAGTTGTTGAGTTTGTGAAGGAGCCCTGGCCAAGCTGCCCTTCTGTTCCCTGCCCGAAGGTGTAGACCACCCCGTTGTTGCAGAGCATAGCCGAGTGGTAATGTCCACCCGAAAAGATCAAATTCTGGCTAAATACTACACTGGTAGTTAGCAAGAGTGCAAATGTCAGTATCTGTTTCTTCATAATGATCGTGGTTTTACAATTTCACCCACTCACCGCTCAAGAAATGTACGATTTTTTACATCGTTAACGTACACGGTTTTGTTTTATAAAAAACTCAATGTGTGGATTGAGTTAGTTTGCGCCAGTTAGTTTTTCGTGTACGTAAACAAATATAAATAAAACTTATTTTAATACAAAAATAGATTGAGAAAATTTAAATATTAGGGGGATAACTTACTTCTATTTGTCGTATCCGGTAAATATCTGCTTTTAATCATCACCTCAGCTGATAAACGACCAGTCTACGGCTTAGCAGATTGACTTTTTTAACCGCGGAGGCGCAAAGATGCAGAGAAACTCCCACCGCTGGTGTGAGTCCAATGTCTTGATGAAAACTTGAAAACTAACACGGAACCCACGTAAACTGAGAAATACCTAAAAGTAAACAGAACTCTCTGGAACCTTTGCGCTTTGCGGTAAAAGAATGGTCAATGAGATATTTCCCTCCTTCTGTCCTCATAAGAAATGATTTCGAATTATTGTTTGGCCAGATGGCGATTTATTTGTTGGTCGGTCAATATGACAAGGGAGTGGATGTGCTTTTAGAGGCATGCTATTTCTCTGCGTGCTTTGGTTCTTAGCGTACCAGCTGGAGGATGGTCTTTGCGGTTAAAAAAATCAAATAGATAGTTCCCTCCTTCTGTCACACATGGAAATTAAGGTCGAATGGTTGAATTCTGAATATTGATCTATTTATGGGTCAGTCAATATGACAAGGGAGTGGGTGTGTGATTTAGGATTAGGGTTTTTCTTTGCGTGCTAAAGGCCTCCGTGCTCAATAAAAATACCACCCTCAATTTCCCCCTAGCCTTAAAAAAGTAATCAAATCCTCCACCTCTTCATCAGTTAAATCAGAAAAACTAGTCATCGCCACACCATACTCCTCAAACTGAGCCAAAGCCAACGAGTCACCAGACTCCAGTAGTCCACTTGTGTTCCTTATCATTGCCCTTATCCAAACTGAGTCTCTTTTCTCTACTACACCTGCAAGACTTGGGTAAGCGGGATCCTGATACTTAAAAACGGGATTGTGACATGCAGCACATTTCCTCTGAAACAACACTTTCCCTCTCTCGTAAGCTTCTCCTCCAACTTTTACTTTCGTCAGTGCTTTCGTCCCACACCAAAAACCATTATCCTTAGGGGCCTCAACCGGGATATCCTTTGGCACCAAAATTAAGGCAACAACTACAGCTAATACTGCTATTCCTAACAGGATAAACATTTTCATATAGGGAGTATTGTAGTCTGGTGCCTGACTCATGGATTCATAGTTCAGTAATATACCTGAAACCAACGAAATTATAAAGCACTCCCATACCCCTACCCTTCACCTACAGCCTCAAGCCCAGCTCACAACAATTACTCCTCCCTTTCGTAATTATCAACTTAGTTCCATTAATCAGAGGGCCGTCTACTGACGGAAGACTCCGATTGTTTGTAGTCACATTATAACTTTCAACAATTATGATCTTAAACAACAACTATTTGAAATCCATTTTATTCGGAATGACTATCCTCATATCTACGAGCTGTTCCGATTCCCAGGAAACAAATGATGAAAATCAACAAGAGGAGACCACAACAGAACAACCCACAGGTGATGCATCTCTGAGCGATGAACAAAAATCCATATTCACAACAGTAATCAATGGCATCGCTGATTCGTCCATCGTATTGTACAAAACAGCTTCTGAAGAAATTATAAGCAAATTCTCTGATTATGAAGACGAAGATCGATATGATGGATTTGTCTTTACTATTGAAGATGAAGGTGTTTCCCTAAAGAATCGGATTGAGATGGTTAATGACACTCTTAGCGCGATTAAGATTGTTGCATCCTTCCCGGATCATGAGTCTATGAAAAAATCCTTTGATGAGATTAGAGCCATGTATGAAGAGCAGCTCGGTACAGATGCGAAGACCCGAGACCGAGAAGATGAAAAATCTTACTTCATCAAGTGGCAACTCAATGAGGAAAAACTATTCCTTCAAACCGATGATGGAGATTCTAACTTCTTGATGTATTACACAATGTACTAAACAGCCAAATGCATTTGATATAGTTGGTATAACCTCCAGTCGCTCATGCAACGGCTGGAGGTTCTTCATTATTAAAGTATAATCAGTCTGACTGCTTCGTTTAATTGATCATCTTGGAAGCTTTGAATCCAAACATCGCGCCTATACTTTTTGTAAAAATTTAACGAGAGTATTCTTCTCAAAACTGACCGGTATCTCATACGTTAATTTCAAAACCCAGAACCTTGGCACTTCTTTTTAAATTGAGTACTTTACCTTCCTAAACCCACAATCAATATGAAACTAGGAGCCTTTTCAGTCAGTCTTACGGTCAAAGACCTTACAGCATCTCAATCATTCTACGAGAACCTTGGATTTACCAAATTTGGAGGTGATCTCGAACAGAATTATCTGATAATGAAAAATGGAGATGCCCTGATCGGTTTATTTCAGGGAATGTTTGAAAGTAATATCCTCACATTCAACCCGGGGTGGGACCAAAATGCTTCTCCCGTCCAAGATTTTGATGATGTAAGGGAAATACAGCGCCACCTGAAATCAAAAGATATTCCGTTACAAATGGAAGCTGATGAAGCATCTTCCGGTCCGGCTGGAATTATGGTCACCGATCCTGATGGAAACGTTATCTTAATTGATCAGCACGTCTAATCCACCCACTGCGATCCATCAAATACTATTGCTCTGGTATTGCAAGGATTACTAACATCCACTTGCTACTTGTTGCTCTTTATACGAACAATCCTTTGAATTGTAGGTTAAGAAACTGGTAAAAGAGTAACCTAGCGACCAACATTTCGTTGAAAACTTATGTCAAGTTGTGTTTATTCTATAAATCTATATTTACCACCCAGGAATTAAGCCAGCTACATAAACAGAATCGAAGTCATGAAATTCAACAGTTTAATTACTACCACAAAATTTCTATTAGCCGCTATACTTATCTTGTCAAGTAACTGGTCTTTTTCACAAGGCAACCAGGGCAATTTTCGAGGTAACGGAATGGGCAATCCGATGAACTATCAACGTGGAGGGACGGTTCAGAAAAAACCAGAAACCCCCAAACTTGTCAAGGTTGAGCTCAAGCAAATTAATGGTTCCTACAAACTTTATAGGAATGGGAAGCCATACTATATCAAGGGTGCCGGTGGGAAATCATACCTGGACAGGCTTGCAGCTTATGGTGGCAACTCTATCCGTACATGGAGCCTTGATAACGCCAAGGAGGTACTTGATGAAGCTCACAAACATGGTATCACCGTAATGCTCGGCATGTGGGTACAGCATGAGCGACACGGCTTTGATTATAACAACGAGGAAAGAGTTGCTGAACAACTGGAAAAATTCACTAAGGCCGTAAAGGAACTCAAGGATCACCCCGCACTTTTACTTTGGGCCATTGGTAATGAGGTAAACCTGCAATACACTAATAAAAACGTATGGAATGCGGTCCAGGATATTGCGGCTATGATACATAAGGAGGACCCGAACCACCCCACTACCACAGTCACCGCAGGCATCGACCAGGACCTGGTCACCCAAATTCAAACTAAATGCCAAGACATCGACATCCTTTCTGTCAACACCTATGCTGATGCACCAAACATCCCCTCCAAAGTTCGTCAGTTCGGATGGAAGGGCGCCTATTTGATCACAGAATGGGGACCCAATGGTCACTGGGAAGTGGCCAAGACCAAATGGGGTGCACCGTTTGAACAAACGAGCACAGAGAAAGCCCAATCATACAAAGAACGGCTACAGGTGATTATGGATGACACCACCCAATGCATTGGCTCCTATGTTTTTGTCTGGGGAAATAAACAGGAACGCACACCCACCTGGTATGGTATCTTTTTAGAAACCGGTGAAGAATCACAGGTTATGGACAATCTTATCCTGGGGTGGTCAGGCAAGCTCCCTGAAAATCAAGCTCCTTCTATCACCCCCATCAAACTAAATAACCAACAGGCTCCGGCCAGTATTTATCTGGAGGCCAATGAAGATTATACCGCCCAGGTAACTTCAAAAGATCCGGATGGAGACAACCTCATGTACGAATGGGTAGTGATGGAAGAAAGCAAGAGCACTAAATCGGGAGGAGACAAAGAAGCGGTACCCGCCACTCTTCGCAATCTAAAAATGAAGCCAAAAGATGGTAATCTTGAGTTTGCGGCACCATCAGCTTCCGGGGCCTATAGACTTTTTGTGTACGTGTATGATGGTCAGAATAACGTAGCTACGGCTAATGTTCCCTTTTATGTAGAATAATGAAAATTCGCTTCCAAATAGTATCCCAGGGCCTTTGAGGTCATGGGAGTAGTTTCAATATTATCGTCAGCCATTTTTTTCAGATCATTCTTTAATTGCCACCACCTTCCATCCAGCTGGTTTTTCAATAATATTGATACTTATATCATTTTTGTGAGCAAATAGTTGTAGATGAATCTTGCCCTCACCAACACACAAATTTTTTAGTGTTAACTCATTGATGAAATCAGGTAGCCCAGGATTATAGAAATTCACCTCCTTATTGACACTATCAATCTCTATACGCAAGAAAGATTGAATCCCCATAAATACAGCTCCTACAGACCAGGCCTGAGGTGAACATGCAACGGGGTATGCAGTTGGGCCCTCACCCAGCCTCCTTTTAAAACCACAATAAAGTTCCGGAAGCCTCTGAAACTCTATAAAGAGTGATGCATCAAAAAGTGCTTTAACAAGCTTATCGGCTTCCTTGGTGAACCCGTATTTCGCCAAACCATTTGCGATGAGTACTGTATCGTGTGGCCATACCGACCCGTTGTGATAAGACATAGGATTATAGCGGACTTCATCAGAAGCAAGGGTACGCACCCCCCAACCTGAAAACATCTTGTCAGACAACAAGGTCCTACTCAATCCTTTCGCGTGTTTATCATCCACAATGCCTGAGAATAAACAGTGGCCGGGATTTGATGATTTTACTTTACATGGTTTTTTATCTCCATCCAGAGCCAGTACAAACGTATTATTCTCCGAGTCCCAAAAATCTTTATTGAATTTCTTTTTCAAGATCACCGATTGACTCTTCAAAGTTTTCGCCAATTCATGCTCCCCAAATAAATCAGCAAGATATGCCGCCCACTTCTTTGCCTGATAAACGTACCCTTGAACCTCACACAGCGCGATAGGTGGGGAAGCAAGCTGTCCATTTTCATAAAATACTGAATCGTGGGAATCCTTCCAGCCCTGATTTGTAAGACCGTTCTCTGCTTTGTGGATATACTCAACGTACCCATCCTGGTCCAAATCACCATATTCATCAATCCACTTGAGGGCTTTTTTTATGTTTGGCCATATTTCAATCAGAGTAGACCTATCCGCTGTCCTCTTGTAATATTCACCAGCCAGAACGATAAATAAAGGTGTAGCATCTATTGTCCCATAGTATAAGCCAAAGGGAATTTCGTTTAAAGCTACCATTTCACCACCTCTGGTCTCGTGTAGAATTTTGCCTGGTTCCGCATCACACTCAGGGTTCTCGGTCGATGCTTGAGTAGCAGCCAGGTACTTGAGTACTCCCCTGGCAATAAATGGAGCAATCCAAAGTGTTTCCAGGGCGGTGATAATTCCATCCCGGCCAAATGCGGTATTATACCAAGGAACTCCAGCATAGGGATATTTCCCATATTTCGTATCAGCCAAAAGCGAAACCAAATCAGCCTGTGACCGATTGATCCAATGATTAAATTGCTCATTCGATGATATAATTTCACCGATTTCGTCATTAGTCTTTTTCAGCCCTGAAAGTATTTTTGACTCGGCCTCATTGTGCTTTAGTTTATTCTCCTTTCTTCCCTCAATTTCAAAAGTTATGTTGTTCTTAATACGAAATACTTCCTTGGGATCAAGCGAAATTTTGTACAATACTTGGTTATTTTTTACTCTGGAAGGTTCAGGATGGAACTCTATGTTAGTATAACGACCGATTTTATCAAGTCCTCGGTAACCGAGTTTTATTGAGTCAGGTGTATATGTCGTGGTAAGTTTGGACCCGCGCTTCTTACGTTTCGTACCACGCACCTCAAAAATGTCAGAAAAATCGGCATCCACATTAAAACTAAGCTCAAACTTCTGTCTTGTCAGTCCAAAATTGGTAAGGGTAATTTCTTCGTAACACTTGTTATCCCTCACGAACTTGTGTCGGGAAATATGTATTGTTTCCTGGTTAGTCGTTGCCCCGTTTTCATCAAATAGTGGATTGGTCAAATCTACAGAGAGAATCTCATTCTCTTCTTTAATATTGGAACTAAGAAGTATCGGACGGAGCCCATTTATTCTCATCTCAAAATCAGATAGAAATCGGGTACCTTCGAAATACAGCCCTTGAACCTTCTTACCAATAGGTTGGATATCTCCCCAGCGATCAAAGACGCCAAAGGTATCAACATGATTCAGAACCCGTACCCGATCATCGGTATATGACGAAATAGCTGAGATGTAGTACTTATCATCAAACCGAACTATGTTCCTATTTTTCGTTTTCATATGCTAATTTATTAATGGAAAACAGGCCTAAAACCCAATACTCCCTAATGATTCTAATCAACCAACATTTTGAAAATTATACACTCGACTCTTTGACTTCTGACGGTCAATAATGCGTTCGTAAGTTCTAATGTAATCTCGCGCCATTCTATTAACACTGAATCTTGCTTCGAATAACTCACGACAGGTTTTACGCTCTATCGTATGTAGTTTACTCAAAGCCTTGACCGCCTCATCGATATTATTTACGATAAACCCTGATTTGTTATGACTAATCACTTCGGGAACAGAACCATTACGAAACGCTATCACTGGTGTACCACATGCCATCGCCTCGATCATCACCATTCCAAACGGCTCAGGCCAGTCGATAGGAAACAGCAAACAAGATGCCTTTCCAAGAAAATCACCCTTTTTATCTTCTCCAATCTCACCAACAAATTCAACCAAAGGATCATCCATAAGGTGTTCAATTTCCTTTTTGAAGTATTCTGAATCTGCAGAATCAATCTTGGCTGCTATCTTCAGTTTAATCCCCGCTCTTTTAGCGATCTCGATAGCTCTATCCAAACGCTTTTCTGGGGAAACGCGGCCTATAAATGCTGCATAACCTCCCTCACCTTCCCCTCGCTTATACAAATTCAAAGGGAGTCCATGATAGATGGTTTCAACCCAATTGGCCTGAGGCAAAGGTTTCCTTTGATCATTAGAAATCGAAACTACAGGCATATTGCCGAAAGTATTGTAAACATACTGCAGTTCTCTAAGGTCTAGTCTCCCATGCAAAGTAGTTATATTAGGAAAAGAAGTAAGATTGCTAATTGGAAAGTGAAGATAATCAGTATGGTAGTGCAAAATATCAAATTCATCACTCCTTTCTCTTACCTTTTCCATTTGAACCACATGTAAAGCAAGCGAATCCCTGCATTCAGGATCCAAACGCAACGCCTTATCGCATACCGACACTAGTTTCGCTGAGGTGATAGAATCCCCCGAGGCAAACAATGTTACTTCGCACCCTTCATTAACTAATTCCTCAGTCAGATAGGATACGACACGCTCAGTACCACCGTATAGCTTCGGTGGAACACTTTCGTAAAGTGGTGAAATCTGTGCTATTTTCATTTTCCGAAAAATTTAGTTAAGTCATTAAGCAGCAATACCATCGCTGATTTTCATTTTTAGCTCTGAGTAATTGTCTAGATCAGATATTTTTTCCAGAACAAATCCTCTTTTTCCATATTCATCTTGTACAGCGAGTAATACATGGTAATCAATTGTATTCTCAGGAAACCCCTCAAACCAATATTCACCTAGAACTGTAATTCCTTCAATTTGAGAATAGTCATCTAATTGAATTTTCGTTGAAAAACCCTCTTCCTTAAGACCATAAATGATTTCAGGTAGATATTCCAACGGATTTATTTCCTGTCCTTCCATGATCAAGTAATTTTGGTTTTACATTGTTAAAGGAGCCAAATCTGAGCTTTTCCAGACTATATTGATGAAATACTTTTTTCCGAAACTTCCTATCCTCCTTATCGTACCATGAGCATTCGACATGGCAAGTTCCTGGTTCCAAAGTATTTTTATTAATATATCTGATAACCTGCATAACCGGACCTCCGCTCCTTTTTCTAACTTTCTCTCCGGGTTTAAACATTCTAATCATATGTACCTCCTTCCTTAGTTTTTAAATATTTCTTTTAAAAGAGGAGTAGGTGAAAGCCGAATAGGATCATGAACCTATCATTCAGACCTCATCTCCTACCATCCCCATGAATCGTGGATATTTCAAAGATCATCCTCTTTCCGTCTTCTGCGTTCCCTACTAAGGATTCCCTTTGAATTCAGAATTTTTTGTCCTTTCTCTTTTTCCTTTATCGGACGATGAAAATTGCTTCCACTAGTAAAGAATGATACGTACCTATGATTAACCTGTATTTTTGAGGGTAGTGTAGCAGGGATAGCCTTAGCGTCCTGCTCACCACCTGCTCCAAAAACCTGACAAATCCCGATTATCGAAGCAATCACCGCCCACACCAGACATTGAAAACGCTTCATATAATCTCATATTTAAATTCCGAATTTTCTTCGCCTAAAACTGCTAAAGATATTCTTCCATTTACTCCCATTAAAAAAACTCGTCTTCAGTGGAATTTTCCATCTCAATTTCGGGAAGAATGTCTTTCGGTTACTCGAAACCGTTGCATCCAAAGCCTGATCTGAAATACCTTTTATCGGAATAGCTTTTTTATTGGACTTGAGCTTCGGAATTGAGATTCTTAACAACCCATGTTTACATTTGGCTGTGATCTTATTTTCTCTAATATTTCCAGGTAATTTATAGCTTTTACTTATGCTAAGCTGATTTGAAATATATCCTCCTTCCTTGTCTTTGGATATACTTTTAAACCCTTCAATAAACAGCCTGTTATCACGAACGTAAACACTGACGTCCTTTTTACTCAGGCCTGGAACCAGGAGTTCCAGTTCATAAACATCTCCTGAATCTATAAAGTTATCAGTTGGCTCATTGAACAATCTCTCATCAACCATCCAATCAAAGAGACTAGAAGGGCTTTCGAGATAATGTATGGGTTTCGAAAATTTCGATTTAATCAAAGTTTTCATATTAACCTCCTTTCCTGAAATTAGTTTGAAAAGCCCCACCTTATCGGTGGGACAATTATCTGACTTTACAGAGCATTAGAGATTACTTAATCTCTATTTTTCTTACAGGCTTAACCTTGGCCTCTTCTGTTTTAGGGATAGTTACATAAAGTATCCCATTTTCGTATCTAGCGTCTATTTTATCACCTTCAACTAACCTTTCAGGTAAAGTAAAGGATCGGGTAAACGTATGATAGTTAAACTCCCTTTTTGTGTACTTATCATTATTTACCTCCTCTTTCTTTTCAGCTGAAATGACCAACATATCGTTGTCCAGTTCAACATGAATATCCTCTTTACTCATACCTGGGGCGGCAACCTCCAACTCGTAGTAGTCATCCATATTCCTAATATTGACATCAGGAAATGTACCATGAGTTGATAAGTTATTTCCCATTAAACTCCAGTTGAATAAATCCCTGTTAAAAAAATCATCTAATAGTGACGGGACTCTTGATAATGAATCTGATTGTTTAGCTAAAGTTCCCATAGCTTAATCCTCCATACATTTTAAGTTAAACATAAATTGAATCAAACTATATGACGGCCATCATGTACTTTATAACAACCAAATTATATACCAACTCGCTGATGATGAAATTTTGACATTTTCTAATATCAAAAAGTGAAATTTTGTCAGCATAGATGTCAAGTTGTTATTCTTTTTTGACAGAATTTATATCGAAAAAAGAAAGCAATCACACTTGACAATACTTTGTGAGCTGAAATTATAATCCTAAAATTGTAGACTTAATAAAACTACTCAGATGCTACGACTGACTTTTTTGACTGTAACCTTATCCTTAATTTTTTCGAACGCGCAACCACAGTCAACGGATTGCCAAAACCATAGAGGTCTTGGCATGAGGTATTACCACGATCAAAAATATACTGAAGCTCTTCCCCACTTCTTAGAATATGCAGTATGCAACCCTGTGGGTAGCAGTTATTATGACGCTTCCTGTGTGGCTTCACTTTCAGGCGACACGACATTATCAATAAAACTTCTAAAAACCGCCATCACGAATGGGTTTGCAGACTACGAGCATATGGAGTCAGATGATGATCTTTCTAATTTACGTAGGACCACATACTGGCCTGAAGTGAAAAGCCTTCTTGACAGTATCATTTTGGTATATAAACAGGAAATAGCCAAACTTCAGCACTCATGTCCCGGTGCTAATTTAATCCCTTTTCAAGATAATAACCTCTGGGGGTATCTCGACAAGAACACCAAAAACATTGTTCTTGAACCTATTTTTAAGAATCTCAGCTTTCTAGGCAAAACAGGCAAAGCACATGCCAACGGTTTGGAATTCCTTTTCACTTGTAATGGAGTGATTAAATCTATCGAAAGTGGATTTCCTTCAATAAGTGCATCAGCCTGGTACGAACATGGCTACAAAAGAACTGAATCGCTTTTAAAAGGGTTTTCCACTTCCACAATGGAGTACAGCAGTATTTACAACCATTCTTTTCAGCCTGTAAAGCTCTTAGATGAACAGCTGGCCATAGTGGGAAAAGGTGGGTATTTTCAGCTCATCGATTCTACTGGAGCTATTAGAGGTAAAATCAGCAAGTATAAAAAGTTAATGGCATACAACTTCGGAAGAGATAGTGAATACTTTCCTGATAATGACGAGAACGGAGACTTTTTTATTTTCTTCATAGACAAAAAAGGGAAAGTGGGATACTTTGATCTAAATCTTAAAAAATTCAAACTCGGCAAAAAAGGTGATTTTCAGAAACCGGTGGGTAATGGCTTCGATCGCGAATATTTGAACGAGACCAGAAGGTTCATCTACCTATCAATTGATGCTAAATGGGGGCTTTGGGATTGTGAGAAGAGAAAATGGCAAATTGAACCACAGTACGACACAATCATAAAAACCGACCGTACTTTTGACGGGAAAATTGAAGACAATTACTATTCAGGAAACACTATTGATCAATACTTTCTTGCCCAGGAGGATGGTCAAAGGTTTTATATCGATTTAAACAATACTCAATACCGAAAACCTTAATTGGCTGACTTAGGATTAATCCCAAATCCCATTCATCTCAGTGAGCACCATCGGCTTATCGTCTGTTATTACAATGGTATGTTCATGTTGTGCCATATATCCACCCTTGTTACCCACCATAGTCCAACCATCATTGAGCTCAACCGCTAGTGTTGATGTAGTCGATATAAAGGTTTCAACGGCTACTACCGAGTTCTTTTTGAATCTGGACAGGTTCAGTCGATCCCTGAAATTGGGAATCTCATTGGGTTCTTCATGCAAGCTCCTGCCAACTCCATGACCGGTAAGATTCTTCACTACTTTATAACCTCGTTTTTTGGCTTCGGTTTCAATCAGAAGTCCGATGCCAGAAATGCGAGTGCCACCTTTTATGTTATCAATTGCCTTGCGCAATATTTCCTTTGACGCATCGATCAGTCTTTGGTGTTGGTTGATGTCCTCACCGAGTACGAATGACCCTCCATTATCAGACCAGAAACCATCTAATTCAGCCGACACATCAATATTGACAAGGTCACCTTCCTGTAAAACTTTGCTATCCAAAGGAATCCCATGACAAAACTCATCGTTCACACTGATACAGGTACACCCCGGAAATCCATAAGTCAGGTTAGGTGCTGAGCGGGCACCAAAATCTTTAAGAATTTGAGCCCCATAATCATCCAGTTGTTTGGTGGACATACCAGGACAAGCGTAGTTACGCATTTGCTGCAGTGTAATTGCAACAGCTTCGCTGGCCCTTTGCATTCCTGCGAGTTCGGATTCGTTGGTGATGGACATGGTTTGATTTACAGTTTTCTACCTGTTTCAAGTTAACAAACTCTTCTTAAAAATTTCAACCTACATACCAATGGATCAGGTAAAGGATTCTAACTAGCTGTAGCTGGAAGACATCGCTTCAACTTATCACGTCATTGCGCATGGAGGCGTACGTTAGTAGCCGCAATGCAGCAATCTGCTGGCTTGGGTGACTTAGTTTGTTACCATTCCTGCTTCAGACTAGCATAGAGAATTTTGAAATACACTGAATATCAGGGCCTTTCTGAGAGATTGTAGCAACACTTGGTTATGTTAGACTAGGTGAGTGACTTAAATGAAAGAATATGTTTTTATCCCCCCCTTTTCCAAATAACAAATCTAGCATTTTCAGCACACCCCATAGCTTCTATCCATCTCTCATAATTGAATCCCTCATATTTCGAAACAATATCATAAACACCATCAAAGTTGGGGGCTCCTAAGGGTATTGAACATCCTTGGTCATCTCCTATAAGGACCAACCATACATCCGGATGAAAAGGACCTTCATCAGTTGTTATAATCACAATTTCACATACATCGTTCCAGTTTAGCTGTTCCACTTCCCGCTTCGGGTGTTCTACTCTTATAAATTCGTCTTCTATTATAATATCGTAATATTCCTCCGGCTGCTTTCTTGGTTTCCTTTTGAATAATTTACCAAACAATCCCATAGATTTTTTATTTCTTTTTGATCAAAGTCTTCCGTCAGTTCGGTTGATGGAGACTCTGACACTACTTCGTGACATCGAAATCTCAGAGTCCTGTACCAGAGAATCTGAGAAGGCACAACCCGCCATAAACTATATGCTTTGTTAGGCACTGGCTTTATTTTTTATTTCTTCGAATATGTCTGCAAGAAAAAGGTCTCCGTTGGGTTCAATTCCATATTCGGCCTTTATCTTCTTCAAAGTTTCTTCATCGTTCAAGTCAAAGTCGACAAGGCTACTATAGTCCGAAATGAAGCAGTCATAGTAGTTCATGCCAATTATTTTGTCGAAAAAATCAATAGCTATTCCTTCATTTTCTTCAATTCGATTTGATTCCGCAAATTGTATCGGAACCTTTGAACCTGGTCGAGGTAGTTCGTTGTCTTTAGCATATTCTTTTAGTTGATTCTTTAAATTCTCAATAGCCTCGGGAATTGAACTTCCATGAGCTACGAAAGTCGACCAATTAGTAAACTTTGCTCCGAACTTAATGTCTTCCTGCTGGGCATTTGGGGTTGTCCAAGTTTCAAGCGGATAGTCGTCAAATTCCCACTTAGCTTTAAGGAAGGAAAGCAAGTATTTATATGTCGCCTTGAGTTGTTTCATTTTTCAGCTTGTGCCTAACGTAAGAATATAAGGAACTGTTCCTTATATCTACCTTGATAAACAAGGTAAAGATAACCAATCACCCCAATTCTAAAAGTTGAACCCATAAGATATAAAGAACGATCAATCGCTTAGAGTAATGGTGTAGGGATGGTGAGCATTGATTAAGCAAATCCGTCAGCTGACGGATGACGACAAAGGTACAACTTGGTACTTCCCGTTTCGGTCTCCGGAAGACAAACTTAGCGAACTCTGCGGGACTTAGCGTACCTGCCAAAGGTAGGTCTTTGCGGTAAAAATAATAAAGAAAGTCACCAAAGCCGGCAGATTGCTGCGCCATCCGCTACTATCGTTGGCTACTGGCGCGCAATGACGCGAAAGAAGGAGTCATCGCTTCCAGCCCAATTTTGTCTCAGAAATGTTATTCATTATTAATTACAATATAGCTACCCTTAAAGTCCTGATTACCGACCACTCAGAGTCTCTGGTACAGGACTATGAAAAGGCACTACCCATTTTTTCACCCACCTTTTAGTCCTAATTCGTTGACGTACTCGTCCACTTTCGTCCATACGTTTGTGTCAATGTCGTCAGTGTCAGTAGTTGTTATCCACTGAAGCAATGGTGTCAACTGAATTATCTTGACTGTCCGCCTGTTGTATCCAAGGGCTCCAATGTCCTCCATTTGATATTCTATTCTGTTATCCGTGTTGCCCTTTTGTCTATAAATGATGTCCTGTGTCTTATAGCCACTGCCCCAAGAAAAAAAGTCAGTGATTATTATTGTAAAAATTGTCAATGGTAGCAGAATAAGCGTCCAAGCCCGCCATTTTTTCTTTTTGTCCTTGTCGGTCGTTAAAAGCCACAGAACCAACGTCAAACCTGAAATTGCCAATACAGTCATTATAGAAGATGTCATTTCATCTGCAAACTCCAAAGGAGTCAAGAAAGTCAGGACAAAAATGATTGCAATTATTGCCCAAACTATCAGTGATATTTTCTTAAATGTTTTGGTCATTTCTCAAATGCGCTACAACGAAAAAACACAAGAAACGCTTCCTTATAACTACCTTATACAAGGTAAAGATAACCAATCACCACAATTCTAAAAGTTGAACTCATAGATATAAAGAACGATCAATCGCTTAGAGTAATAGTATACCTTGATTTAGCAGATCCGTCAGCTGACGGATGACGACAAAGGTACAACTTGGCACTTCCCGTTTCGGTCTCCGGAAGACAAACTTGACGAACTCTGCGTATTCTAAGATTAAATCAAGAATAACAGTCTTTTTTTAATACAATTTTAATTTCGATGTAGCTTAACATAGGGTGTTTGTCTTTGAACTACGGCAAACACTCTAGCTACAATTTTGTTTCGAATAATGTTCAATGTACTTGTTTTGTTTTTCCCAGCTTCTACTCGTGAGTTGTAATATTTTTTCAGTTCGGGGTCATATTGTATAGCTGTTCTTGCAGCTAGTTCTAGTAATGATTTCATCTGTTTATTTGCGAGGTGGTTAACCTTACTCTTCCCTCTTATGCTTGTCCCGGACTGTAGAGGAAAGGGAGCAATACCACAGTAGCAAGCAAATTTTCTTGGGTCATCAAAATTTTTGAAGGCTGCAGTTAGTGATAAGAAGTAAGAAGCTACAATTGGCCCCACCCCAACAACAGTAGTAATCAGTCCAAATAGCTTTTTTAGTTCCTGGTCATTATCTATTTGTTCATCAATTAATTTATCAATGCTGCTTATCTTTTTGTCCAGATCCTTAATTAAATCACGTTCGATCTTAAGAACATGCCTGAAGTCTTTTGAGTCAAGCATTGACTCATTCTCTTTTAAAGAGTTGCGATTTGCAGCTCTTTGCCTTACCAATCTGACACGAAGAGAAAGAAGCTTTTTAAGCACCATGATACTTTTTGAAGGCAGCTTTGTAGGAGTCAATTTATGCTTCTTTTCATAAGCATATTCTGCTATTCTTTGAGCATCAATTTCATCACTTTTTCCTCTTGTTACTCCTAGACTTTTTTTGATGTTAAGCGCTGGTTCCATGACAAAGTCCTGGTCCCTTTCAGTAAGATAATGAGCTAAGGGAAGTGAATAGGCACCAGTACATTCAAAACAAACCAAAAGTTCCTTTAAGTCAATATGTTGAGATTCTATCCATTTAAAAAGTTTATTAAATCCATCATTGCTATTCTCGAATTGTTCACTGGTTTGGTGAGTGAATAAATGACAATCAATGGTTAGTTTTGAGACGTCCACTCCTAGGGTTTCCAAATAATCCATAACTTTAAATAAGTGTTTAATTGTTGCTCTGTACTAAGACCTTTATCAGGGCCTTTAAGCCCAAAATTCTAAATGGTACTCGCAACAAACAGGGAGTGAGGACTAATACGCAGAATAAGTCGTTAGCTTATGCCTTTGCAAAGTTCTCCTCACTTCCATTTTTAACAATCTGTTATCCGAACAGAAAATAAGAATAATCCTACAGAGCTAATCTAAAGGGACTTAGCGTACCTACCAAAGGTAGGTCTTTGCGGTAAAAATAATAAAGCAAGTCACCCAAGCCGGCAGATTGCTGCGCCATCCGCCACTATCGTTGGCTACTGACGCGCAATCACGCGAAAGAAGGAGTCATCGCTTCCAGCCTAATTTTGTCTCAGAAATATTATTCATTATTAATTACAATATAGCTGCCCTTAAAATCCTGATTCCGCACCTCTACCTGTCCCTTGCCGCTCACCGCTATCCTGGCCTTACCACACATAGGCTCAATGATCAAACTTCCATCAGGAGTTCCTAAGTTCCCATCCAGACAAACATCCCCTATCGGAGCGAAGTAGATATACTCTCGGTAATCAGGGCAGGTCAATCCGTTCTTATCAACCAGCGTAGCTTCCACATACTGCTTCCCATTTTCCTCAATCAACTCAAGTTCTATTTCCACCGGCTTACCTGGTTGCTCTGTAATATACTCTAGTGACAGCTCGTCTACGACTTCGCCATCAACCCTGGCTTCCAGTTTGTTCTCCCCTTCAGCAAACTGTACGTTCCATGTATATCCCTGGGCCGGAAACTTGGCTTTGTCTCTGCTTTTTTGTCCCAGCGATTTCCCGTTCAGGAATAATTCCAATTCATCATAATTGCTGTAGACTCGTACTGATTTGGTCTCACCTTTCTGACCGTAACGGGTTGTCCAGGTGTGGGACTGGATATAGGCAAACTTATCCTTTTCATTCCAGTAGCTCTTGAATACGTAGTACGCATCCTTTGGTCTTCCGGCTCGATCCAACAAGCCTTTTTGATTGACATAGGGAATAGGATTCTCTGGCCTCAAGGGTGTGCCGAAGTCTTTGAATGCCCATTGTGCATTACCTGTAAAATCTTCTCTCGACTCACTGATATGTAAATGCCAGTCAAATAAATCCACAGCATAAGTCTCGCTCCAGGTACCACTGGATGACATACTCTTCACCCCTATCTTAGTGGCATCTTCTTCCCAGCCACCGTCTATCTGAACAGCTTGCTCATTTTCATCATGCCGCCCCACATGGGAAGCTGCTCCGTATTCCATATGTACAAATCTTGGATACTTCTCCTTTGAGTCATCCAATGCATCGGAATATTCTTTCATCTTGCCCCGGTACCATCCTGCCCATATCGAAGGACTGAATACATCTACTAAATGTGCTCCTTCATAGAACTTCCTCAGGCAGGTCGGTCTGGTCGGGTCAAGCTCCCTGGACAAACTTACCAGCTCTTCAACAAAAGCTGCGACCGAATCTGTATTGCCACCCCCTTCAAAATCAGGATCCCAGTACATCTCATTACCCATGGACCACATAATGATACTCGGGTGGTGTATATTTTGGTTGATTTGCTCTTTGAGTAATCGCTTCGCATTGTCTTTCCATACCTGATTTCCAACTCCACCCCTGCACCACGGAAGCTCGTCCCACACCAGCACACCTAATTCATCACAAGCTCTATACACTTCAGGGTCCTGTGGATAGTGAGCCAATCGCACAAAATTCCCTCCCATGTCTTTGATGGCTTTGATGTCATTCCAGTGCATTTCATTGGTCATGGCAGCGGCTACGCCTGCGTGTTCTTCATGACGGTGGGTTCCTCTGATGAGTAGTCTTTCTCCATTCAGGTAGAAGGCTCCGTTTTCTTTGAATTCATAATACCGGAAGCCAATTTTCTTAGATTTCCTTAAATAGGAATTATACAGAGAGCTTTTTTCTTCCATAACGACCTCATATAGATAAGGCGAATCTGGTGACCAAAGTTTTTCAATCTTAATAGAGTCCAGAGAGCTCGAATCTGAGTCATAAATAATTTTCCCCTGATCCAATAGCATCACCCTAGTCTCATAAGTTGAAATACCTGTAAGCTTTGTCCTCCAGGCTGATAGTTTAAAATACCCTCCCCCCAAATAACTGGTAACAACAGCGAAATCCCCAAATGTATTAACAGGCTTTACCTTCAACCACAAGTCCCTCGTAATCCCTCCATAGACAAAGAAGTCGGACTTCTGCGATGGAATCAGCTCTTTATCAACACTGTTATCTACCTCAACTTCGATTTGATTCTCACCTTGTTTAAGCTGCTTAGTAATATCAATTTCAAAACCAACATAACCACCAATATGCTCGCCCGATAATTCACCATTCACTCTCACCTTTGTTTTCAGGTTAGCTCCTTCGAAATACAGAATATACCGATAACCTTTAATCAACTCATCAACCTGCAGCGTTTTGGTATATAATGATTTTCCCCTTCTATATCCAGGAGTGGCATCCATTGCATCATAAGCATTCCAGCAATGGGGTAGGTCTACAGAGTCTACTTTGCCAAAACCTTCTGAATACAGCCATCCATCATTCAAGAGGACCAATGAATCTTCCATTAACCCCTCCTCACTTGATGTAATTTGGTTCTTCTGCTCACCACAGCTCATGGCGAACAATGAAATTCCTGCGAATATTATCTTCTTCAATAACTTCATATCTCTACTTGATTACTGTCATTTCGGTTTCTAACATACTTTCCACTTTCTCCACCATATTTCGTGAGCCTATAATAATAGAACTCCTTTCATGAACGTCCTTCGGCTCAATATCCAGGATTCTTTCATGTCCGTTTGTTGCTTTTCCTCCAGCCTGTTCAACTAAAAAGGCCAATGGATTGCACTCGTACATGAGCCTCAACTTCCCGTCCTTGTATTCTTTGGAAGCGGGATAGATAAATACCCCTCCCTGTATAAAGATCCGGTGTAAATCCGCTACCATGCACCCAATGTAGCGACTCGTGTAAGGTCTACCGGTGGCTTCATCTTCTTCCTGACAATACTTGATGTAGTCCTTAACCCCTTGAGGAAACTTGTTGTAATTGCCTTCATTAATGGAGTAAATAGTACCATCCACTGGAATCTTCATATCGGGGTGAGACAGACAAAACTCTCCAATCGAAGGATCATAAGTAAATCCATTGACTCCGTGGCCAGTGGTGTAGACCATCATAGTTGACGAACCATAAATGATATAGCCACTAGCCACCTGTTCATGTCCGCGCTGAAGTACATCGCTCAACTCACCGGGGCCTTCTGAAGATTTTCTTCTGTAAATGGAAAAGATGGTTCCCAATGATGCGTTTACATCTGTATTGGCTGACCCATCCAGGGGATCAAACAATACTACGTACTTGGCATTTCTGGAAACTTCAGAGTATACCTGAATGATGTTTTCGTTTTCCTCACTGGCGATCACACAGCACTCACCACCTACGGTTAATGCCGTGACAAATTGTTCGTCAGCGAAGACATCCAATTTCTTGACTTCCTCACCTTGTACATTGGTACCTCCGGCTTTACCGAGAATATCGGCAAGTCCTGCTTTATTTACTTCTCTATTGACCAGCTTGGCGGCAATAGATATATCCCTTAGCAATCGTGAAAGTTCACCCTTTGCATATGGGAAGTCGCTTTGTCTTTCTATGATAAATTGTCCGAGCGTAATAAATCGATCCATAATTATTTGGTTAATCCAAATACCTCAGGCAACCATAGACTTATCTCTGGAATAAACGTCACCAACAATAGCGTAACTATCATGGCGATGAAAAACGGAATCATGGGACGTATAACCTTAGTGATCTTAATACCGCCTACGGCTGCACCCACAAAGAGTACACTACCCACAGGAGGAGTACACAGACCGATACTAAGGTTGAGCACCATGATAATGCCGAAATGCACCGGATCAACCCCCAAATCCTGAACGATAGGAAGGAAGATCGGTGTAAATATCAAAACTGCCGGTGTCATATCCATGAACACTCCGACTAACAGTAAGATTACATTAATGATGATGAGTATGACATACTTGTTTTGAGAAAGGCCAAGCAGTCCATTGGTAATCATCTGTGGAATATCTTCAAAAGACATCACCCAAGACATGGCCATAGAAGCGGCTATCAAACTCAAAATCACAGAAGTCGTTATGACTGACTCCAGTATCACACTGTAAAGTTGTTTTACTTTTAAATCTTTGTAAATCACTAAAGCCAAAAACAAGGTGTACACCACTGCAATAGCTGATGCTTCCGTTGCTGTAAAGACTCCTGATAATATTCCCCCGATTACAATCACCAGCAACGATAGACTCCATAGGGCATCTGTAAATGTTTTGAACATTTTCTTCCCTGACATTTTTTCTCCTTTAGCATACCCACCTTTTCTCATCTTAAATGCAGCAACAATCGCAATGGAAAGCCCGAGCAAAATACCGGGGATGTAACCAGCTACGAACAAAGCTGCAATAGAAGCCCCGCCACTGGCAAGGGAGTAGACGATCAAAATATTACTAGGGGGTATCAGCATACCAGTCGTTGAAGAAGCAATATTTACTGATGTGGCAATTCCTTCATTATACTTTTCCTTGTACATAATGGGCAGCATAACACCACCAATGGCAGAAGCTGCGGCTACGGCAGATCCGGAGATAGCTCCAAATAACATACAAGCGAGAATATTGATATACAGCAACCCTCCTGGTAATCTGCCAACGAATATTTTTGCAAAGTCTATGAGTCGCAAAGCGATACCTCCCCGGTTCATGAGATGGCCTGCGAGCACAAAGAAGGGTATAGCGAGCAAACTAAAGCTATTAATACCATTTGCCATCCGTTGAGCGATGGTTGTTACCGAAGGAGCGAAACCAACACTAACCAATATGGTACACAATGAAGCTAAGCCAATCGAATAACTGATCGGCATACCTATAGACATGAAGACTACAAAGGAAACAACTAATGCTATAACACCCATCCACTCCATTATTCTACTCCTCCTTTCAGGTTTAGTATGCTGTAGTATACCAGCAGCAAACCGCTTACCGGAATACATAAATACACATAGCCCAATGGCAAGCGTAACGCAGCAGATGTCTGTTTCAATTCAAAAGTGAATAACACCAGGTACATGCCTCCCACAACGAGCACTAGTACAGCAAATACAATGACCAACAACTGAATTATTCGGTGCAATCTTACTTTGTTCTTAGGTCCAGCCTTCACCATCATCAGGTCAATGGCCGGATGCATCTTCTTGCCGGCCACATAGCTACCTCCGAGGAAACCGAGCCATATCATCAGATAACGGGCAAGCTCCTCGGTAAATGTACTGGGCGAGTCAAAAGCGTAGCGCGATATGACCTGCCAGGTAACATTGAGTACCATAAGCACCATGAGGGTAATCAATACCCACTCCAATATTTTATTTACTGACCTCGACATAGTCTTTGGATTGTCCCCTGATCTCCTTATAAAGTTGGTATACATTGTCTCCTAACTTCTCTTTAGTGAACATGGGACTGGTTTTTTGAGCGAAAGCTTTTTTATCCGGATTGTAAATTTTGACCCCTGCTTCCTTTAGTTTTTTCAATGATTCTTTCTCAAAACCCAGCCATAACTGTCGCTGATATGGCACAGACTCTGTAGCAGCTTCTTGCAGCCAATTGCGCTGATCCTCTGATAGTCTGTCCCAGGTTTTGGTACTCAAAACTACTACATCTGGTACGGCTGTGTGCTCATCTAATGTGTAATACTTAGACACCTCATAGTGCTTACTTGTGTAAAATGAAGGTGGGTTATTCTCTGCTCCATCCACAACCCCTTGTTGTAATGCTGAGTACAGCTCACCGAAGTCTATGGGTGTTGCGGAACCTCCCATGGTATTGACCATTTGCACAGCGGTCTGGCTTTTCATTACCCTTATTTTTTGTCCTTTCAGGTCCTCAGGAGACTTTATTTGTTTCTTCACACTGTAAAAACTTCTACTACCGGCATCGTAAAAGCAAAGACCTTTCAGAAATATAGATTCCGTACCGGCCAGTATTTTCTTGCCCGTAGGGCCGTCCAGTACCGACATTCGATGGTCATAGCTATCAAAAAGATATGGCAAATTGAATACCCGGTAATTTTCGTTGAAGTTCTCGAGCGTAGCGGCTGATACTTTCGTGATATCCAGGCTGCCGATCTGCAATAACTCGAGGCACTCTCGTTCCCCACCCAGTTGGTTACTCGGGTAGATTTTAATTTTTAGTGTACCATTGGATTTACTCTCGGCCAACTCTCCCATTCGCTCCATAGCCTTGTGTACCGGATGGCTGACCGGCAACCCATGAGCCAATCGCAAAGTCTTTACGCTTGACTCCTCTTTACAGGACCATAACCCGATCAGGGCGAATAAAACAATATGTAGTTTCTTAAAATTCAAAATAGTTTGCTGCGTTGTTATAGCAGATATCCTGCACCATACCACCAACCCATTCTATGTCATTGGGCAGTTCTCCTGACTTCATCTCATTGCCCAGTACATTGCACAATATTCTACGAAAGTACTCGTGCCTTGAAAACGACACAAAACTCCTTGAGTCAGTTAACATACCTACAAATCTTGAAAGCAACCCCATATTACTCAATGTATCCAGTTGTTCTTCCATCCCTTTCTTTTGATCAAGGAACCACCAGGCTGCTCCATATTGCATTTTTCCAACCACTGTACCATCATTAAAATTGCCAATCATGGTAGCAAAACTATCATTGAAAGCCGGGTTAAGGTTGTATACGATGGTTTTGGCCAATTGCTGCTTCATTTCCAGTTCATCCAGCACCCTCGCCAGTCCATTGATCTGATCCACATCGGAAATACTATCGAAGCCGGTATCAGGACCAAGCTCTACCATCATACGTGAATTGGCATTTCTGAAGGCTCCTACATGGAACTGCTGGGTAAACCCTCGTTTGGCGTTCATCAGACAAATCTCATGCAATAGCGTAGCGTGAAACACATCCACATCTTCCGTTGTGATGGCCTGTTTGTTTCTTGCTTTATCAAACACTTCCTGAGACTTCTTCACACTCGGACGACTTTGAGGGAAGGCTGTCAGCCCATGATCAGACAATCGACAGCCGTTTTGGAAGAAATATTCATGCCTTTTATCAAGTACTTCAATCAGGTCATCAACAGAATTAATCTCCTGATTGGCGGCCTTTCCCAACTGCTCCAGGTATTCAAAGAAAAGTCTGCCTCGTTCTATGAACATAGCTTTATCAGGCCTAAAGGTGGGGCGCACACCAATAGTCCAATCGCTTTTCGCAATGCTCTTATGATACCTCAAGTCATCAGCCGGATCATCCGTAGTACAAAGTAATTTTACATTGAAATTTTCAAGCATCTTACGAACTGTGAGCCCATTGTTTAGTTGCGCATTACAACTTTTATAAATAGCCTCTGCGTTCTCAGAATTGAGATAAGAATTAATGCCGAAAGGATTCTGTAGTTCAAGATGAGTCCAATGAAATAAAGGGTTACGCAGTGTGTACGGAACCGTTTCAGCCCATTTCATGAACTTTTGTTCCGCACTCCCGCTACCTGTGATGTACTTTTCATCGATACCATTAGCTCGCATGGCTCTCCACTTGTAGTGGTCACCCTCCAGCCATAGTTCGGTTATATTGGCAAATTCATGATCTACCGAAATCAACTCCGGTGAAAGGTGATTATGATAATCTATAATCGGCATGGAGGAGGCATAATCATGATACAAGGTCCTCGCCTGCTCAGATTGCAGTAAGAAATCTTCATGAAATACACCTTCGGTCTCACGTTTCAGTTGATTGATATTTATATTTTGTCCAATACTCATGCGTATAAACTTTTGTAAATACCTAGTTCCAAACCTCTCAGCTCAGCTAGTCCCCTAAGTCTGCCAATAGCACTGTATCCGGGGTTTGTTTTCTTATGAAGGTCATCCAACATCTGATGTCCATGGTCAGGACGCACGGGTATAGAAGCATCAGCCCTACCTTCTTTTGCCCGTCTTTCCTGCTCCTCAACCAATGCTTTCATCAAGGCATACATATCGACATCGCCAGTTAAGTGATCAGCCTCGTAGAATGAACCATCAGCTTCACGAGTCGTACTTCGGAAATGTACAAAGTGTATTCTACTTGCAAATTCTTTAAACATAGATTCCAGATCATTATCAGCGCGAACGCCAAAAGAGCCGGTACAGAAGGTCAGCCCGTTATTGGGTGAATCTACCGCTTCAAACAATGCCCGTACATGATCTTTGGTTGAAAGTACCCTTGGCAACCCGAAAATCGGAAACGGTGGGTCATCCGGATGGATACACATGTTCACGCCAGATTTTTCTGCTACGGGAATAATTTCCCTAACAAATTCAATTAAATTATTCTGAAGCTGTCGCTCGTCAATACCGTCATAGTCTTTCAGGTGTTCTCTGAATTGCTCAAGACTATAACCCTCTTCCGCACCGGGTAAACCAGCGATAATATTTTGAACCAACTCATTCTCTTTTTCCGGCTCCATCATCTCGAAAACCGCCTCTGCTTTATCGAGCTGTTGCTGTGTGTAATCTTTGGCTGCCCCTTCTCTTTCCAGAATAAATACATCAAAAATCACAACGTCCGTCATGTCATAGCGAAGGGCCTGCGAGCCATCACTCACCGTATAACTCAAGTCAGTCCGAGTCCAGTCCAGGATGGGCATAAAGTTGTAGCATACAATATTTATCCCACAAGCGCCCAAGTTCTCAATAGACTTCTTGTAACTATCGATACACTTTTGGTAATCTCCAGACCGGGTCTTGATGTCTTCATGTACCGGCACACTTTCCACAACTGTCCACTTAAGTCCAGCGTGTTCAATGATATCCTTGCGCTTTTGGATCTCTTCCACTGTCCAAACCTCACCATTAGGAATATGATGCAAAGCCGATACTATGTCGGTGGCACCAGCCTGCCTTATGTCGCTCAACGTAACCGGGTCATTCGGTCCGTACCATCTCCAACTTTGTTTGAAATTTGCCAATTGTTGTAGTGTTAAATTATTTTATTGTTTAGAAGTATTACGATTCTCAATCCGTCTTTCATCCCATTTCTTAAATCTTATATCTTATTATCTTAAATCTTGAATCTTTAATTGTTCTATTTCTTAATTCTTGCCCTGAAAAACACTTGTCATCCTGATCGTAGTCGCAGAAGCTGAAAGCGTAGGCGACAAGGAAGGATCTAAGTGTTTTGTTCCAATTCCTAAATCTAGATTCTTCCTTCGTCAGAATGACAGATTTAGAGTGTAGCGCTAAACCCCCGAAAACGAACTAAATCCACCATCGACAGGCACCACCACTCCGGTCACAAAACTCGCTGCGTCACTAATCATCCAAAGTAGTGTTCCATTCAATTCATCTATCTCACCAAATCGTTTCATCGGTGTATTTTCAATAATTGTATTTCCTCTTTCGGTTAGGCTACCGTCTTCATTCGTCAGCAGCCTTCTGTTCTGCTCTCCGATGAAGAACCCTGGTGCAATCGCATTAACCCTGAGTCCGTCACCAAACTTCAACGTCAACTCTGTACTCATCCAACGGGTGAAATTGTCAATGGCTGCTTTCGACACCGAATAGCCAAATACCCTTGTCACTGCCTGCTGAGCTGTCATCGATGATATATTAATGATAACCCCTTTCTTGTTTTCGGCCATATGCTGACCAATCACAATTGAGGGCAAAACCGAACCGTTCAGATTCAGGTCCATTACCTTTTTAAAATCATCCATCTTCATATCAAAGACTGTCTGATCCGGTGCAATGGTAGCCCCAGGCATGTTACCTCCGGCACCATTGATGAGAATGTCAATTTTACCCCATTCTGCGATCACGTCATCTCTCACACTTTTGAGCAAGGTCTCATCCAGTACGTTGCACTGAAACCCCTTACATACACTCCCATCCGCAGACAGACTTGTGGCCAGCTCTTTTGCT
Organism: Cytophagales bacterium; assembly: GCA_965267335.1. Lineage (GTDB taxonomy): Bacteria > Bacteroidota > Bacteroidia > Cytophagales > JAAEPT01. The sequence continues at coordinate 3,459,331 of OZ253953.1, forward strand.
TTGTCTCCATTAATATCCAGAATAGCTACTTTGACTCCTGCTTCGACCATTGCGGTGGCCATGGAAGTACCAATGGCTCCTCCACCGGTAATCACCGCCACTTTGCCCTCTAATCCATATAGTTTGTCCAGATAACTCATTTTTTTATTTCATTAATGATTTCCAATGTGTTTTTGATCTTGCTTGCCAGTGAATCGTAATCACCATTTTGAATATCCTCATTATCGAGCAATTGTGATCCCATACCAACTGTCACCACTCCGGCATCATACCACTCTCTCAGATTGTCTTGCGTTGGCTTCACTCCTCCGGTCGGCATTAGTTTCAGCCATGGCATCGGAGCGAGTACTGCTTTCACGAACCCTGGGCCTAGCACAGCCCCGGGAAATACTTTGATAATTTCAGCTCCAAGTAAGTGCGCCTGATAGGCTTCAGTTGTGCTACCAATACCCGGAATCCATGGAATGTTATTAGCCTGACAGTATGCCCCCAATTCAGTATCGACAATTGGCGAGACAATCACATGAGCTCCAGCCTGTCGGTATGCCTCTGCTTCTGCAGGGTTAAAAACCGAACCGATCGCTAGTATCGCCCCAAGGCTTTCATTAGCCTCGACCAGTGCTTTAAAATTTTCCAGTGCGCTCTCACCTCTATTGGTATACTCAATTACTTTGAGTCCGGCCTCAACACAAGTCCTGAATACATTGACAGAAGTCTCTTTGTCATCAAAATAGAATACCGGAATCATTCCGCTATTGATTAATTCACTATGTATTTGTTCGTTCGTCATACTATCGGGCCACATGCCCAGAGTTTCCATTCATCAATTGTATTACTTCCTGCTCAGCCACCAGATTAAAGTCACCGCTTATGCTATGCTTGAGTACAGAAGCTGCTACAGCATAGTCAATTGTTTTTTGCGAATCCTCTCCGTAGGAGATCAACCCGTGAATCAATCCCGCCATAAATGCATCTCCTCCGCCTATCCTATCAACTATATCTGTAATATCATAGGCTTTGGAATGAGCAATCGATCCGCCCTTATATAGGGATGCCTCCAGTCTGTTTTGAGAAGCATTAATATTGTCTCTTCTTGAAATAGCTACTGTATGTATATTCGGAAATTTGTCGATTATACGTTGACAAGCTGCTTCCAAATCTTCAGTTGCCGTATGGCCTAGTTCCTTAATCGGGTCAATACCCAACATGATGTGGTTATGTCCTTCGTTCCCTACCAACACATGAGCATATTTCACCAGATCAGGCATAATATCAGAAGGACTTTTTCCGTACTTCCATAATTTCTCTCTGTAGTTAAGATCCACTGAGATAGTAATATCTCTCCTGGACACCTCCTCCAATATTTGCCTGGTGTTCTTCGCTGCCTGCTCTGACACTGCGGGTGAAATCCCCGACCAGTGAAACCATTTAACTCCTTCGAGTAACTTATCAAAGTCAACTGTACTTAAATCCATTTCAGCGAATACCGACCCACTGCGGTCATAAATAACTTTAGAGTTGCGGTGACCAGATCCGGTCTCAAGAAAGTACAGCCCTAACCTCCCATCATTGTGGATTACTGATTCCGTATCCACATTGTGCTTTCTTAATTCACCCTGCACCGTAAGCCCGAGATCGTTTGTTGGAAGTCCGGTAATGAATCGGGTTTGGTGTCCCATTTTACTTAGGCTTACAACCACGTTGGCTTCCCCACCTCCATAATGTGTTTGAAAATCAGCCGCCTGACTCAATCGCTGTCCTTTGGCAGTTGATAATCTCATCATTATTTCTCCGAATCCTAAGATTTTCATTGGTTTAATTAATTACCGTTAACGTACACAATTATACAAAATAAAGATTTTAATTACAACTGATTATTTAAATATGTACCATATATAAACCAGACCGAGGTTGACAAGCACCGTAATTATTACGTTAAGTCTTATACCAAATGTCCAACGGAATGCGGCTCCCGACAGGTTTTCATCCACTGTACTGACATCAGTTTTATTCGATAAAACGCCAATAGTCACAAAAGTTATCAAGCTTATCACAATCACATTGAAGTAATACACATACACATCCATATGGCTGATGTAGTGGATAATAGAACCTTTCTCCCCTATTCCCTTGGGTAAGAGTGTGTAGAACAAACCCAGTGCAAAACCTAGTATAATTACCGTCAGCGCAGCCGATTCTTTGGGGCGCTTCCAAAGCATACCAATTACCACGAGTACCGCAAGAGGTAGACCCAACTGAAACTGCAAAACACGGAGGTAATGAAAAATATCCTTTGAAACCAATGGCACAAAGGGAACCCATACAATGGCAAAAATCATAAAGGCAATAATGGCTATCTGACCAACATTGACGAGCTGAAACTCCGTAGCTGTTGGATAAAGCCTACGATAAACATCAAGGGTAAATACCGTTGAGATCGTATTAAATGTTGCTGACAAAGAACTCATCAATGCCGCCATGACCCCCACAACGATAATACCGCGAAGTCCTTCCGGGATATGCGCGGTCAATAGTTTTGCATAAGCCTGTGACGGTTCGATTCCCGGGAATTCATAAGCCGCAACCAACCCAGGCAGAATAAAAAAGAACAACAATGACAGTTTTAAAACTCCGGCAAGCATAGTCCCTCTGGTGGCATGAGTAATTGATTTCGCTCCCATGACTCGCTGAACGATATATTGATCGCTACACCAGTACCATATACCACTAAACAACATAACGATTGTATACATGATAATCTGTAGGGTATTATTTCCTTCCTTGTAGAAGATCTCCATTTTATGAGCTGCAGTATTGCTTTCCAGTACATCCCACCCCCCTATATCGGAAAGACAGTAAAACGTAATAATTACACCTGAAAGCAATATCAATACCCCCTGAAAGACACCATTTATCATTACACCACGAACCCCACCGATCAAGGCATACAAACCAGCCAAAATCAACAGTACCAGACTAGTTGTGTAGTAATCAATACCTAATAAGTTCTTGACAAGGTAGGCACCGGCAAAGAGAGAAATTGAAATTTTAGTAGTGATATAAGCGAAGAATGAAATACTAACCACAATCCATTTGGTAGCCCTTCCATACCTTCTTTCAATATATTCTGGAATGGTTGTTATATTTCTCCGGATCAGATAAGGTGCAATCAGCCAACCGAGCAATGTCAATGGCAGCAATGCCATAATTTCTATGTTTGCCCGATTAAATCCATCACTATATCCACTTTCAGCCAAACCAACCACATGCTCTGAACCGATGTTGGTCGAAAAAATAGCAAATCCTATGATGAACCAATTGAAAGTACGGGTACCTGTCAGGTAGTCCTGCAGGCTTTTCTTCTTTATGTTAAAGCCTACGGCTATACAAAAGGAAGCCACCAGATATATGACAATGGTTGAGTAATCGGTCGTATTTAAGCTAAATTGATTCAAGGCGCCATAAAAAAAGCCACCGACACCGGTGGCTTTACTTCCAAAGAAACTTATCTACGCTTACCTGTTGATATTATTCAACAATAAGTTTTTTAACAATCAATCCGTCATTAGTGCTGATCCGCACCAAATAAATACCTGAAGCCAAATCACTTATATCGATTTGAGTGGTTCCAGAAGCTGATTGTTCCTTGTGGTTGTTACCGCTGATGTCTGCAATTTGTACGCTAAATGCAGCATTTTGTTCCATTTCTATGGTAATCTTATCTGTTGCGGGTGATGGGTAAATTTTTACCTGATCACTCAGATCTTGCTGGATGGCGGTCACCCCACAACCGGTTTCGGTCAAATCACCAAGCCCACCTACAGATACATAGTCAAAGATGATAGAATCCGCATCTATTTCATCAGTACCGGTTTCGAAGTATAAGTTGAATGCCTTAATCTCAGTGATATCAAGCTCAGCACCGGAAGTATGTATCATATTCCAAGGATGGAAGGCATAAGTCTCAGTGTGCCATTCGTTAGCCGGCCAGGTCTTAGTAATACGCCCCGAACTTCCATTGCTGGTATTGTTATTTGTACTGTCACGCATATCAATTCTGATGTCCAAATCACTGCTTGCTACTACTTTTGCGCGAATGGTTACAAAAGCATTTCCAGTTACATCAATGGCTTCTCCATTGTCAAAGAACACTAAAAGTTGCCCAAAAGCTCCTACCGGATCACCACTCGGATCAATCTCTTTCAGAGTCATCCAACCGCAATCTGTGCTTTCATCCATGGATACCTTATCCAAGGCACTTCCTGAAAGCAAAGTATCCTGGTCATCATCTAAGTTGTCGTGAAACAAATTTGGTCCACTCAATGGATCTTCGAGATCAGTTTTGCAATAGGCATTAGCATAATCATCCGGTTGTGCTCCAATGGTGATGTAATCGATGTAGGCTGAGTCTCCAAGAAAACCATCTGTTCCTTTATCGAAATAAATCCAAAGATGTGAAATAGCTGATGGGTCAGCCGGAGTAAAGTTCCCGGCCAGATTAAAAGTCAGTACCTCCCATTCCCAATCGGTTGTCAAAGCTTGCTCTACGGTTGCTGAAGCATTCGTGCTACCTTCACGCGCCCTGATCCCAATTTCCATTCCGGCCTTACCCCTAGCCCTCACATAAACAGTAGTCGCTGTAGACATGTCTACTGTTACACCAGTAGTACTTAAGGAGTCTCTTAGTTGCATAAAGATACCGGCCTGAGCATTCGTTCCTGAACCGTCCTTTACTTTTAGTTCACCACAGGTGGTTTCTTCAACTTCGATATTTCCATCGCTGGCCCCACTTCCGAGTGAGTGCCCCGATACAAATTGCTGGTGATACAAAAGTTGTGCATTAGCTGATATGATGATTGCTCCCAGGATGGAGCACGTAAGTAGAAATCTTTTCATGGTTGTTTTGTTCTGTTCTTGTTAATTTCTCTTCGTTAACGTACACGAATATATATAAAATTTTTAAAACCACATAGTTAAATCATAGATTTTCAGGAATTTGTCCCGTCAAACCTATTTCATCGACCCATACCGTCCCTGTAAATAGTCCACTTCCCTTGGTGTTAAAGTAAATTTTCATCTTACTTACAGCTTCTTTGTCAAAGCTGCCATTTACGCTGACCAGTTTTTCTCTGAAATCAATGTAGTAGTCTTTGAAATCGAAGTTGACTTTCACATATAAGTCCTCTTCATCATAATTTGTTTCGATGCCATTGGCGTCTTCAAATCTGATTCGCAAAGTGAGATCTTCCTGTGCTTCTGTATATACTCTTATTCTGAGGTGTACCACTCCCAGTTCCGTGAGGTCATTGACTTCCAGATAACTTCCGATGCACCTGAAACGATCATTAGTAAAGTCCATTTTTAGTGATCCATTCTCCTGCTCCAACTCCAGCTCTCCACAGCCAAACCATCCTTTGGTATTCGTTTCAAAATCCTGAAGGATCACTCCTTTGTCCTTTTGATTCGCTCCTTCCTGGATGTAAGCTTCCGCATCCCTTCCATTGACCATGAATGAACGCTGCTCTATTTGACAACCAACCAAACCTGTAAGTAATATGAAGGCTACTAACTTTCTCATGGTACCATCGGACCTCCCTCCGTAAAGTTGATGTAATCAATATTCACGACCGCACTTGGAGTCGGATCATCTGACCGAAGTGTGAATCTTATTTGCTGAATCGTAGAAGGCACTTTATCTACCCCGCCACTACCTGTCTGAAAATCATCATAATTCATACTTACCAGCTGCCAGCCACTCCAGGTTACTGGCACTCTGTAATAGTAGTAATCACCATCACTTTCGTACAATCTAAACTCTGCAATGCTATTACTTGTACCTCTAATTAGCGCGTTCAAATACAATTGATCACTCGTTGTCGTCAGTCCATAAGCTATACTGGTTGGCTGCTGCTGAGCCATTCCAAGGTAAGACCCTTTACCAACATCAACTCCTTCAGCATACATATAGAAATCAGCCTGAGCCGCACCGCTATCAGAGGCAGTAATATTCAGTCCTACTAAGTCTCCACTGGCATTGGACCATCCGGTAATGCTCGTATTGCCATCAAAGTCATCAACAATAATATTACTGTAGGTTTTACCTTGAGTGATGTAAATCTTTTGACCATCAATAGTGTCCAGACAAGCTACTTTTAACTGCACCAAAGCACTGTCACCAGCCCTAAATAAAATACCGTTAGAAAATGCTCCGTCCCAATTAACATTAACCGAGTTCCCTGTACCTGATTCCACATATTGCGCCCCGTTGTCACCGGTAATCACGACTTCCCAATCAGCGCTTTCGTTTAAATTGGAAGTAATGGTAATTGTCTCTGAGCTAAAATCAACAGCATTCGCACTATTCATCAAGGTGTCAATGGAAAAGTTAGCAGACGGGCAACTTACCGTATTATCTTCAATATCAGGACCAAGTGATGGCTCTATATTATCATGCTTACAGGCTACTGCCAATACAGTGATTAACATTGCTATGTAAAATTGTAGTCTCATTGCTCAAATCCTTTATTGATTGTAAATATCGGATAGTCAATGTTGGCTTCCGCCTCATCTCCGGCTGTCAATGCACGAATCACAAACTTGATCCTTGTAATGTACTCTCCGGACTGCCCGGGGGTTGCGTTTGCATTTAAGGTGTTTACGAAATTTGAATACTTAACACTGATGAGTTTCCACCCAGACCATGTAATCGGGATATAGTAAGAATACTCATCTCCCTCTCCTGCACCACCAACGGTTTGCACCATCCTAAACTCCAACTCTGTTCCAACCGATCCGTTCACATAGCAGTTGAAATATACGCTATCCGGGTCGCCCGGCAAGCCAAAGCTTGAAAAATCAAACCCAGCCACTCCACTATGTCCCGACTGACCGATGAATCCATCCGGACTTACATCCTCTCCTTTCAAGTGCAAACATTCTGTTCCCTGCGGTACCACAATATCCGAATAGTCTTCACTGACACTAATCAACTCTCCCGGCTTGAATGACTCCCACCAATTGGTTGTCACCGTACCTGCCCCATCATAATCCGCAACTAATGTTCCTGCAAAAACTTTGGTGGAGATTATGGCTAGCGTAACCGTATCGGTCAAGTCACTTCCAGTCACGCTCAGAATAGCTGTCACTGTCTCACCATTTCGGAAATGATAAATATTGTCACTTGCACCGTCCCAGGAAGCAACCGTGGCATCAATTGAATTGCTGACTCCATAAATCGTCTTCTTTGCTCCGGAACTCAAGCCTGTGATACTAATCTGCCAACTTACTTTATCACTAAGCGTAGCGGTAAAGTCAACCGGAGAAACAGCAAAATCAGCATTTGAAGTAGAGGCAGCCAGTCCTGTTGTAATCGAAAACCCATCAGGTGCTTTGATCACTTCATTTCCCAAAAAGTCATCGGTCTCGCGCTGACAACCTGTAAATGAGATGATGCTAATCAGCAAGACGATCAATGATGGACGTATTACTAAGCCTGACTTGCCATTTCTCTCTGCGCAACGCTTCGTTCGAAATCTGTTATAAGTTCCACCCAAACACAGATTTCCTGTCCGTCCGGCAGGCGAGCTCCCTACGGTCGAAATGACACCGTTCATATCCGGCTTAACCAAACGTCCATTCTTCAATATGTTATTCAACCATTTCATTAAAATCGTATCGAGTAGTTGATGAACAACTGGTTCAGATTGTAACTCATCTGATCATCCATATTGTCTGTCAACATGGATGTGCTATACTGTAATGTCAGTAGAGAGAAGTCTGAAAACTTATAGTTCAAGGCCAGAGCCAATAGCATTTCATTTTCATCATACTCAGTTAAAGTATAGTTGACCAACCCGTTGAAACCATCCCTGGAACCGATAAATTCATCACCCGAAAGTGTCATATACTTCAATCCTACATTGGTATACAAATCTTTAAACACTTCTGCGCTCACACCAGCATCAATTAGCATTGAACTAAAGTCAACTGGGGCCGATCCACTTCTACTTGTCGATTCAAACTTACCACCCAATGAAACGGTCAAATCCTTTTCCCAATCCATTTTATTTGCCAGATTGATCCTGCCTCCACCATAAATCACAAGGAAGTTTCTTAGGTCAATCGTGCCCTCACCAACGATCTCACTCAGCGTAGCGGCATTCAGGTTAGCCTGCCAGGTACCAGCAGAATCGGTAAACTCCGAGTTCAGGTAAATACCTCTTCTGTTTGGAGTCGCCTGCCCGTAGGGCATTGCATTATTGAAACGCGGCTGCATGGTAAACAATACAGTACTAATGGTTGGGTTATAGAAGTATTCCTGAGCAAGTCTGTCATATAGCAACTGACCTCGGTTCGCTGAATTATTTTGAACGGTGCCAAACATTGGTAATTGTGTAGCAGGATTAATACGAGGAGTTTGAGCCCCAGGACTACTAAACTGAGGCCCAACATCTTTGTAACCTAAACTCAACTTAGTACATCCTTCTCTTTCGTAGTCGAAATGTACATCATAAAAGAAATCAGAAAAAGCCGTTACACTATCGGTAGATAACTCTGTAAACTGGTAATCGGAAAGACCTGTTTCGGCAGCAATCGCCATTTTTCCATCCATAAATTTATAAGCTGCATCACCAGTCACTACATGATTGCGATAGTCATACAAGTCAGCTGTAGCCGCATTGTCCATCACACCTGAGTAGTTACCATTTACATATATTGTTGAGTCCTTCATGATACCTAGTCTACCCCCCATCAAAAACCTATCCGGGGTCCCGAGCTCATCCGATGGCCTGATCCGTGTGCCATAAGCCATTATATCTACGCGATCAACATATCGAAACGGAAGTAACCCCAATACCGTTTGAGCACCTTGAAGTCGCCATTTATTACCGTGGTTGAAATTTTCATACTCAACAATATCTCTTCGGTGACGAAAGATATCGCTCTCGTACTCATTGTAAATCTCCTCAAAGTTGTATAGTGTGTAGGGTGTTTGAATTAAGTCAATATCACCTATCTGATAATAGACTCCTTTTGCAAATACTCCTTCCAGCTGCATTTCACGAAAGCTAATCTCACTACCACTCCCAAAGAACTGTCCGAAATCATTTCTTGCTCTCAGCACAGCTCTCCCGTGGAACTTCTTGCTTGGCATGATGTTGACACCTAAGTCGAACAAAGAATAGCCTCCAATGCTATTCTGAACAGAGGTAGTGTCTCCTTCGGTGATGTTGCCTTTGAGTGCCTGATTGGTAACGACCGCCCGGCCGACCCCATCAAAAAAGACCACTTGTGCTTTCAACGATCCTGCAGGGATCATCAAGAGCAGTAGTAGCTTCAATATTTTATCTGTTATCCTCATAATTAAGTCTTAATTATAATTCCGGGTTAAAAGAATATTTTGATTTCAAGACTAGTCTCCTGTCCCCTGAACTTATCCAGCACGAAGTTTTTATCTTCATGACTGAACCACTTGTGCCTCACAAAAAGACCACCGTTTTTCATGAAGTCCCAGTCGAGACCAATTCCGAATCCCTTTCCCGTTTGATCGACCGGCTTGCCATCTGTAGACAATAATGTTCGGTCATTACCGATGAGTTTTTCAAACCCCGCAAAACCTAGCAGAACCAAATTATCGCTGAGCAACCAGTAGGCCGATATTTCTTCATAATACTGGCGGTAGAAAGACTGGTCCGATAATCCCGGTATAATCTTGAGGCCCTCTCCCACCGAACCCAATGATGCATAATTGACCAGGATCACTCCTCGTTTCCCTTCGCCTACCTTATATTTTAATGCGAGGTCAAGTACGTTAAAGCCCTTTTTGTAATCGCTTACTGAGTCGGTTACACCAAGCGTTTCAAAGGTTCTCATAAAGCGGTTTCTCAATCGCTGGTAGGGTCCGGATGAGCTACCGAAGGGGTTAAACCTTGATCGTGAGAAAGAGTTGACCCGGTGCTGAATGGTTATGGTATCATAGAGATTTTCTTTTTCGACACTGAACGCATTTCCGAATTCTACCTTGAGCTTACCAAACTTTTCATCTAAGCGTAGCGCTGTTCCCAATCTGTTGTTGGAAATCATATCCACTTCCTGCAGAATATTGACAAACATATTTCCGTCAAACTCTATGTTACGAGTCACTCCACCCGATGGTGCTTTGATGTTGGAGTTGAACCCGGCAGACTCCTGGCTGACTACGTTGTGATGAATGTTGTAGAAGTGAAGTGATAGTGGAATTTTGGTGATTGTTTTGGCAAATCTCATTCTTACGTTTATTGCTTCACCGGTTTCCCATTGGTTGTTGGTCATTGGATTGACAATACCACCGCCCCCAAGCTCTGCATTTAGGTATACAGACGATGTCATAAATGTAAAGTCCGTTGTTGCAATCTGACGAGCATCTCTTATGAAATTGATGCGATCTGTTTTACCAAATTGATTGTAGTAGTTGAGTCCGACATTGACCTTTTCGGAGAATCTTTTGTTTAGTCGAGAAGCGAATGTATTAAATGGAAAGTCCGCAAAATTAGGACTTAGGTTACGATTGGTTTTACCGTAGAAGGCTAAGAAGCCAAATTCACCCGGCATATCTGTGAACTGAATGGAGAAACCCTGCGTAGCAGCCTGCCCGAAACGTTCGTCCGTACGGATGGTCGTTTTCTTATGGTAGTTCAGGTATTTCTTCGGACTATTAGTGTACCAGTCCCAGGGTAACTTTTCGAATGGTTCAATCCGATACTCCTTACGACTCAATGTAAGTGGTGATGTTGATATCCAGTTGGTACCACCACCTGCTACTAAATGTACTTTGCCCAGCTTGGTTGATGTGCTACCTTCAAATTTGAGAAACTGACGAATTCCCATTTGTCTGGACGAGTCTCCCCCCAAGCCGAGGAAGGCATGATTCAGCGAGTAACCGACCTTGAAGTAAGCATTCTTACGAGGCGCCCCTTCCATTACCAGTTCGAGAAATGGCTGTCCACGGTTGGTACCCCCTGCAGCATCTGCAAGGTTGACCGGATATGGAGCAAAAGCCAAACTTCTGTCGCTGGTTGTCATATCTGCGTAAGATAATCCCATTGATCGGTAGTAACCTGTCATCCTCATGATACCGGAGAAGCGGATGTTTCCTAAAGTTTTGTAATTGTCCTTTAGTGAATAGTATAACTCACTCAGAGACTCAGCCGTAGGCTGTTGAGCGGTTTGCGCCTGCATATTGGTACAGGAAATCAGCAAAATAATGCTAAGTAGGGCTGTTGCTATGTATTTGGGTAATATCAATCGTTAAACTTTTCGTTAACGTACACGAAATTAATAGATCAATAATTTAAAACCAAGATATTTCATTAAAATAGTGATTATTATTTAACCGCAGAGACGCCAAGTCGCAGAGATTGAAAGACTCAACTTCTGGTTTTGTCGTCATCCTATGTTTGAAACATTGAATTAAAGATGTGATTATTTAATTACCGTCATTACCAAAAATTAACTCATAAACCGGAGCCCCGCAATCCACAATTATTCCGTCATTGCACGCCTGGAGCTAGGGTTAGCAGTGAAAGGCGCAGCAATCTGCTGGCTTGGGTGTCATATTTTCTTAACCAGCTCAAACACATTTGCAACGATTTCTTTACAATGCCCCCAGCTTGAGCGCGTTTGCAACGCGTTCAGATAAGTTCTATAAACTTATACCATCCCCACTTCCTCCACTGACCCAAAGATCCTATCGCGGTCTTCAAGGCTTAACTGGAAATACAAGAATAAAGCTATCACGTCATTGCACGCCTGGAGCTAGCGTTAGCAGTGAAAGGCGTAGCAATCTGCCGGCTTGGGTGTCATATTTTCTTAACCAGAGCAAATACATTTGCACCAGCTTGAGCGCGTTTGAAACGCGTTCAGGTAAGTTCTCTAAAATAAAACCCAACACCTCCCGAAATTGAAGCTATTGGTTATCTTTATACCTCACTTTGAGTAAAATGAAAAACAAGTATTTAATCTTATGTCTTTCACTTTTTCTGATTGGCTGTAAGTCAACTGATAGCAATGGAATCAAACTAACAATTACCAAAATACGCAAACATCCATTTTTGGTCGACCATCAGAGAAAACTAATAATTTCTGACAGCAATGATGCCAAAATCGCGGAAATTAAATTTTACACAGACCCCGGAGCTGGTTGTAACTCCTACTTGTTTCAAAATGATTCCGCATACGTAATAATTGATTGTAATGGAGTATGGTATTTCATTGATCATGCCAGCGGCTCTATATTGGATAAAAAATGGAATTGGAAATTTGATATTCCTGAGGACCACATTGGTACTTTTGTACGTTCAAATGTTGACAATTATGACTTTATAAAAGAAGACTCTATAGATATGAAAGAAGTCTATAAATTTAAAGAACCAATTGTTGGTGAAACCTTATGATTTAAGGCTTGAAACAACCGGATAAGCCAAATTGAAAGGGTTGTTCTAAATCAGAAAATCGATCGTTTTTAGGAAGAGAACCTTGAAATAATGTATGTTTGAGTACGTTGAATAACTTATATATCATATCAGGTTGTAATGGTGCTGGAAAAACCACAGCCTCATACACTATTCTACCGGAAATTCTGGACTGTGATGAATTCGTAAATGCAGATGAAATAGCAAGGGGGTTATCACCATTTAATCCGGGATCAGAAGCTATAGCAGCAGGAAGGCTAATGCTCTCAAAAATTGACCGACTGATAAGTAAGAACAACGATTTTGGTTTTGAGACGACCCTTGCGACCAAGAGTTATAAAAACTTTATAATAAAAGCTCAAAAAAACGGATATCGGACGACTCTTCTATTCTTTTGGTTAAGAAACCCTGACTTGGCCGTTAAGCGTGTAGAAACCAGAGTTAAAGAAGGAGGGCATAACATTCCCGAGAACGTGATAAGAAGGCGATATGAAAACGGACTAAAGAACTTCTTTTCAATATTTGAACCTTTAGTTGACGAATGGATGTTTATAGATAACTCAGGAGAACCTTATCAAATTGTGGCGCATAAAAACACAAAAGAAACGATTATTCATAACCAAGTTTTATGGAACGATTTAAAAAGTAAATACAAGATTGACTGATATGGACAATACGGATAAAATTATCATTGGGCTTGAAAAGGCGTATCAAAAACTTATTGAATTCAAAAAGTACAAGAAAACGCCAATAATTGTTTCTAAGGACGGAAAAGTCGTTGAATTGAACCCTGAAAAAATAGCTCCCAACAACACGGTATATAGCAAATAGGGTGTTTAATGAGTTTCTTGCGAGCTCTATTTACCACCCCACCAAATCTTTCTATACAATTTAATCCGGTCCCGGCAAGCCCCAACACTCCACCAAGTGTAGTGAATCATATTTCCCTTGCCTTTCGGCAACAAGCGTATTTCTTATACTCCGTTGTTCGTGACTGCTCAGGCCGCATGGCCTCGTTAACCTTTCAATCCCTGATACCATCCACACGTCCTCCACTGACCCGAAGATGCTATCGCGGTCTTCACGGCTTAACTGGAAATACAAGAATAAAGTTATGCCGTCATTGCACGCCTGGAGCCAGCGTTAGCAGTGAAAGGCGTAGCAATCTGCCGGCTTGGATGGCTAAGCAATTCACCCAGCCTGTAATAGGTAAACGCAAAGAACACGAAGATTTCGCAGCTTGAGCGCGTTTGCAACGCGTTCAGGTAAGTTCTATAAACTTATTTTAGGACGAGTCATCCCACTTCCTCCACTGACCCGAAGATGCTATCGCGGTCTTCAAGGCTTAACTGAATTTGGAAAAACTCATTTTGAGTATGCACAACGACCAAGCAATTCACCCGGCCTGCGGTAGGCAAGCGCAAAGAACACGAAGATTTCGCAAAGTTCACGAAGTTTGTTTAGCAAAGGTATAGCTGGAAGTACAAGATTAAAGCTATCACGTCATTGCACGCCTGGAGCTAGCGTTAGCAGTGAAAGGCGTAGCAATCTGCAAGCTTGGGTGACCGGACATTTCAACCCTGCTTTCGGCAAACCCAGACACCCAGCTTGAGCACGTTTGCAGCGCGTTCAGGTAAGTTCTCTGAAATAAAACCCAACACCTCCCGAAATTGAAGCGATTGATTATCTTTAACCAGATATGGTAAATAACCAAAATATCAAAGACAACAGACGTCAGGTGAAAAGTTGTTTTCACACACTTATACTTATATTCACACTTTTCAGCCTACCTGCTTTTTCTCAACAATACCTGGATGCTCAAGAAGGAGGCTTCGTTTTGAACAAAAACACGGGTATTTACCTCCCCCCAAACAGCTTATGCTATTCCAACGGAACATTAGTAACAGGGAAAATCAGAGTAGAGACTAAGGAATATTATAAATCCGCAGACTTATTACAACTGGGAATCAACACTTACTGCGATAATACCCTACTGGTAACCGGATATTTGATGGACGTACAAATATTTGCCGGAGATAGCCTTTTGCACATCGCTCCGGATAAACATTATAGTATCTTCTTTAAAAGAGACATTATCGGTTACACCCACAAGGGTGCCTCCCTTTATTTGGGTAATACAGAAGCCGGTGAAATCGTAAATTTCACAGAGGCACCTGAGGATGTGAATTTATCAAGAGACAAGGAACTAATCGCACAAAAAGAGAATGTAGACACTTATATCATGAAGTTCTACCTGTATGGCCAACCCGATCAAATAACGACATTATGCCAGGAAGACCAAGTTGTAGACTATTCAGATTATAGTGAGGCCTTTAGTGCCGAGCAAGCCCAGGAATATTATTCATCACATCAATCTTTCTTTGAAAAAACTGCAAATACCAAATTCTCGGAAAGGTACAAATTGTTTGGGTCGAGTAGTCTACCCTATTATTCCGGGGTTATTGGTCCAAACAGAAAGGCTATTAATTTAAAACTTCATAACACAAATCATCCAGATATAGAACTTTACGAAAAAATGCTTGAGCCGTTCAAAACTCAGACAATTGCTGTAATGAAACCTGGAGATTCATTCAAAGTATATCTGAAGCCAGATAAACAAGTAGATCCGACAAAACTGACCGATCTCCTATATTTCAATGAAAGGGATAGCATACCAATCAAATCATATGCCTATGAAATTTACAGAACGAATCAGCTCGGAGTCCTTGGCCTTTGCAACAAAGTAAAAACTCCATTACCCAGAAGTCTAAATATCACAATGACCGACAATGAAGGAGTGGACTTGTACTACACTTACCAGCACACTAATATTTTCATAAAAGGCAAACGGGAAAATGAAGGTTTTAGCTTCAAGCAATTACCTACTATTTATGATGAGGAATCATATCCCCCTTTTCTGATCGGTATAAAGTACGAAGGAAACTTTGTGTACCTAGCAAGAATCGAAATATCAGAAAGCAACAAGCAGCTGATCAAGTTGGATTCCTTTGAGAAAGTTCCCATTTCTAGGATGGCAGAAAAGTTAAAGGATTTTGGGGTGGACTAACTTACAACTTTTAGAAATAGAGTGATTGGTTATCTTTACACTCCACATAGGGAGATATAAGGAACAGTTCCTTATATTCTTACGTTGATAAATATTCTCCCTCCGGTCGAACAAAATCCTTCCGTGCGTCTGCTCCGCATACACACTCCCAGTATTTTGACTATTTATCAACGACCCGCTAAACCAAATTGAGCATCCTACCCCAAATCAACTATCGACCGTCAGTCGGCTTCGAGCAAAACATTCATCAACATGAGCTAAACTCAATTTGATTCGGTATTTCGAGCTCCCAAAATTAAGAAAGTGTTTTACGTACGGTGTGATACACCTACTCTCAAATCAAAACCAACATCTATATCGAAACAGCTATGTTGGTTTTGATTAAACACTTTCTTAATTTCTGCTCTCAACACCGAACTGCGTTTAGCGGGTCGTTAGCCACAACAAGTAAGAAAATGGGTAAATACTTTCTTTTATTTTTTACTATACTTTTTTTTCAGGGATGTCTACATAAATCAAATCCTTATAATGAAGTTAAGTTTTACAATCCAAACCACACAATAGGGTTAAAACCTAGCTTTTCTAAATTAAAGGCTGGAACTGTAAAGATTCAAGATAGAGAAGTAACGTTCGTTAATGCATATTTATCATCGCAATTAATTTCAATTAATGAGTACTATCACTTTTTAACTGATGTATCAAAAAATATCGAAATCAACTTAATAAAAGATTCACTTTCAAATTATATTGATTTAGAGAACTCACCCATCAAATTCAAAAACCAAAACCTCATTAAATCAAATGAAGGCAAAAAACCAATTACTTTTGTGACGTACTTCGGTGCGAAAGCATATTGTGAATGGTTAACGAGTAAATTTTGCAAAAAACAAAATCGTCCAATTTTCAGATTACCATCAGAGTACGAATGGATAAATGCACTCAACCAGAATACAATTCGTAAAAATGAACAACTAAAGGAATGGATAATACCTAATAGATGTATTATTACATACACCCCTATAACAGAGGGATTCTGTGAGCATGATTGGGTTAACAGTTTGATACACAACAAATCGGATTCTACAATAACAACTACCATCAATGATTTTGAACAAAAATCCTACACAATCACTGGTGAATCCAAAAGTAAAACAAGCTCGTTAATAGGATTTAGGGTTATTCAAACTAAACCTAAAAGAAAAGGCTCTGGACATGAATTCTAAAAAAAATGTGGCTAACAAGCAGTATGATGTAATAGCTAGTAGCATGTTTCGTAGCTGTTGTACTACTTGGACGCCCCGTCAAATCTACGCTTTGACGTATTTCACGAGAAGAAATTAAGTACAGCAAATCGTAGATTTGCCTACTTAGTAAAACGAAACTATATTACTCTAAAATACGCTACTCCACATACTGGAGGCGTTGATAAATATTCTCCCTCCGGTCGAACAAAATCCTTCCGTGCGTCTGCTCCGCATACACACTCCCAGTATTTTGACTATTTATCAACGACCCGCTAAACCAAATTGAGCATCCTACCCCAAATCAACTATCGACCGTCAGTCGGCTTCGAGCAAAACATTCATCAACATGAGCTAAACTCAATTTGATTCGGTATTTCGAGCTCCCAAAATTAAGAAAGTGTTTTACGTACGGTGTGATACACCTACTCTCAAATCAAAACCAACATCTATATCGAAACAGCTATGTTGGTTTTGATTAAACACTTTCTTAATTTCTGCTCTCAACACCGAACTGCGTTTAGCGGGTCGTTACCTGCAATAAAAAATGAAGACACGATTTTTCATATTACTATTATTGTCATTTGTCTTCTTTCAGATAAATGCTCAAAATGAATCGAAATTTCCAGATTCTTGGGATACTAATAATGATTTAAGAGGATCCAATGGAGAAGTTTTAGCTTGGACTCATAAAAAAGATACTACTAGACCTTTTGAGTACAAAAGTTGTATAACTCTTGTTGTTGGAAAAGACTCTTTAGGAATGGATGAATATTTTATTAGCCAAATGTATACAAATGAAAAGCCTTTTAACAAATGGCATCAATCTTCAATACATTATGGCCCTGACTCTACTCAATTGTTTGGTTTCCATGATGTCCACATTGAAAGATTTGACCACAAACCAACAGAACAGGAGATATACAAACTTCTAGATAGATGGATGTTTAAACTTGAAAAAAATGACTGGATAACAATTGAACACGGAATAGATGATTCCTTATGGTTAAAATATTTTGGTTTCAAGCCGAATAAGAAATTAAGAATGGAATAAAAGCAGGTAACACTGTATATAGCAAATAGGGCGTTTGGTGGTTAACGAAAGTTCAGTGTTATTTAACAACACCGCCAAATCGCTGATTTGGCTTTTAAGAATGAATAAATTAAAAACACAACGTTTTGGCTCAGAGCAAACTTGAAAGTTCATCGCTTTCTACTGCCCTACTTGCCATATACTAAACGTTGATAAATATTCTCCCTCCGGTCGAACAAAATCCTTCCGTGCGTCTGCTCCGCATACACACTCCCAGTATTTTGACTATTTATCAACGACCCGCTAAACCAAATTGAGCATCCTACCCCAAATCAACTATCGACCGTCAGTCGGCTTCGAGCAAAACATTCATCAACATGAGCTAAACTCAATTTGATTCGGTATTTCGAGCTCCCAAAATTAAGAAAGTGTTTTATGTACGGTGTGATACACCTACTCTCAAATCAAAACCAACATCTATATCGAAACAGCTATGTTGGTTTTGATTAAACACTTTCTTAATTTTTGCTCTCAATACCGAACTGCGTTTAGCGGGTCGTTAGCTACAATATTTAACAAAATGAAACATATCTTCATCTTATTTCTGATTTTATGGAGTGGAACTCTATTAGCTCAAACTTCAGACTCCACATCAAATGATTTCAACCCGAATGTAAAACTAAACCAAAGTCAAGTTGGGTTAGTTTGTAGTGCCATTAGATCTAAATCTCAAGGTATACATACGGAAGACGGGTATAATTTCAGGAGGTATGAAGAACTAATATTAGAATACCTGGGCACAGATGTCTCCGACCCAAAAGCCCAAGAAAAGATCAAGCAGTTTATTCAGGCAAGTTATAAGGATTGTTATTGTGATAAATATCAAGATAATCCAACTGGAGGCCTACTTCAACTATTTGTACATAATGATTGGGAGGATGGAATTCTTGAATTTATAAAATATAATGAAATTGATATTTATACCATAACTGATAAAAATGGAACGCTAATACTACATTGGATCGACCAAGAAATTCAAGGAAACAACATTACTGATGAACATAAACAGATATATAAGAGAATCAAAGAAGCCATTATATATCAAGCCAATCACACAGACGATGATGACTTTTGGGGCTATTAAATTAAAATAGGGATAATGAGAGCTAACACTGGCTCCAGCTCGGGCGCGTTTACAACGCGTTCGTAATCAAATATCTTACCCTTGACTCGTCCTAAAATAAGTTTACAGGTAAAACAATTAGACCGATTAGTTATATTTAGCCCTGTATACTCCAGCCCAAGCTCCAATGCAATTCCTTCAAGGAATCAAATGCGCACAACACATTCAAACTAAAGCCTTCCAAGGGCCCATTTTAACATTTAATATTGATCATTTAACCTTTAAAATTCCAGCCAGCCCTTCTTTCATACTATTATACAACACGTATTCATTACCCAAAAACTCCTCCACTCCAGTCAATGAACCTTGCGCCAGCATCACTACTTTCTGTTGTGGTTCAAAAGAAGTAACCGCATCAGCCGCTACGCTCAGATAGGCACGGTTATCCTTTCCCAGGTGTTCCCAGGCAGCTGTCCCATCGATCCAATGTATAACCGGTTTTTTCTGAAGCTGTTCCGCCTCCTCCGCAATCAACTTACTCGTGGGTTCCACAGTACTTGCCGTGGTATACAGCACGCCAAACTCATCGTGATGGGTTAGTACCGTTTTCACCATCTCCCGGTCGATACGCACAATATCCAAACCCTCTTCTTTGGCGAGCAGTTCAGCTCCTACTCCCAGACTCGAACAAGTACAAACAATCTTAGTGTCTTTGTCTACGGTAGTCAACAGCTCACCAATGTCAGCGGCTATTTCTTCATCAGTAGCTCCTGCCCTGCTTTTCTCCAATAGCTCCGGAACCGTCAGGTGAACGTACCCTTCCTTGCCTTCCAATTCCTTCCAGGTTTTGTCGACCAGATGTTCGATGTCTTTGAGAGTATTTATAAATAGTAGTTTTGCCATTAGTTTCTTATTTCATCCAACACTTCTAAAGGCAAAAATCAGGAAAAATTATAGACTTTTCGAAAAATATTCTATCTTTGTGTACGTACACATAAGGTTTATTCTTAGAAAGGAACAAAAATCAATGTCTCAAGATACTAAAAAATCACAAGGAATTAAGGAAATCGCCAAACTGGCCAACGTTTCCATTGGTACCGTGGACCGCGTGATTCATGATCGCCCCGGAGTATCTGCGAAGACAAAAGAAAAAATCAACAAGATCATCAAGGAGATTGGCTACGAGCCTAACCCTATCGCAAGACGGTTAGCTGGCTTTAACACCACCTATGAGATTGCTGTCATCATTCCTACTACCAATGACTACAATCCCTACTGGGGACACTACCTGACAGGAATAGAACAGGCACAAGCCAATGTACGTCAGTTCGGTGTGGTCATCGAGACTATTCACTTCGATCAGGCTGATGAACAAAGTTTCAAAGATGCTGCAAAACAGTTTCTTTCTAATGGCTTCCAGGCAGCTGTTGTGGTACCTATCTTTCAGGAAGAAGCCAGAAAATTACTAAAAGAGTGTGAACTAAAGGGTCTTCCGGTCGTTTGTATTGATACTGACCTCCGTGATAGCAGTAAGCTTTCTTTTATTGGTCAAAACGCTTACGAAAGTGGAAAGCTCTCCGGAAAAATCATGTCGTGGTCACTGGACAAGTCTGACAAAGTACTGATCACCCACCTGACCCGACATAAAGACATTCATTTCAACTTCCAGAATCGTGAAAATGGGTTTGTTGATTATTTGACAAAAGAATTTGGGTTGCCCGCTGAGAACATTATCAAATTCAAAACTGATGGTGTTGATATCAGCCGATTGCAACAAGAACTGGAAAAGGAGTCTCTTCAAAAAGGTCCATTCAAAGGAATTTATTGTCCGAACACCCGGGCTTTCAAAGTAGCCAGGGCACTGAAAAAGGAAAAACCCTTCCTCATCGGATATGACCTTGTTGAAGAAAATGTGGAGCTGCTACGCTCGGGGGATATTGATGTACTTATCAGCCAACACCCGGAAAAGCAATGCAACCAGGCCATTGACATACTTTATAAAAAGATTGTTGTCAAACAAGAGCCGGCAAGTAACATCAATGTAACCCTCGATGTCCTCATGAAGGAAAACATCGATTACTACCTGGAAAGTATTTAATTAAACTCAATGAATTAAGGCACAAAACTTGTACTCATAAAAAGTAAAAAAACATCAAATAGTGTTAGCGTACACGAAACATATTAAGACAATTTTATTACTAAGCCTGCTCTCAACAGCAAGCGTAGCGCAGTACAAAGACGAAAGTCGATTCATGGATTGGTCAAAGGCAGGGGCTGATACCAGTATTCGATCTACATTTACCAAAGAATACAATGTTACCAAGTATGGTATACAGCCAAATGGCAAAACGGATATCTCTGACCGACTCAGAAAGATTATCTCCAAAGCCAAACCCTATAGCATCATTTACTTCCCTGAAGGAGAATATGCCCTCAATTCCTCTATTGACATTCCTTCGAATATCATCATACGAGGTGCCGGAATTCACAAGACTAAGTTTCATTGCCGCACGCTCAAGCTCAACTTCAGAGGTATTTTTCATGTTGCTTCTTTTGACCGGCTCGACAAAACGCACTTAAGCCAGGCAGCCACAAAAGGTAGTACTCAGTTTTCAGTCGAAAACACCGCGGGATACAGCAAAGGCGACATCATCGAAATCATGATGGAAAACGATCCGGACATCATGTACACACAGGAGCGATGGAACCAAAGCTGGGCCGCTACCGCTCGCGGGCAAATACTTGAAGTCACTGAGGTAAATGGTGGTGTGATCACTGTCGACAAACCATTAAGACTTGATTACGATTTAAAAGACAAACCTTTCATCTACAGGCAAAGTGCACAAAGGAACATTGGCTTCGAAAATTTCAGTATTGAGAATTACACAAAAGAAGACCTGATCACAATTTACTTCAAAGAAGCACGAAACTGCTGGGTCGACAATGTATATAGCATCAATACTGTCAAAATGCATGTGATGTGGGAGACCTCCAGCCACTGCTCATTAACCAACTCTTTTTTCAAAGGCACCTTCAAATACTCAGGAGGCGGTGAAGGCTACGGAGTTGTTTGCTCCAACCACACCAGTGATTGCCTGGTCGAAAACAATATTTTCACCGGACTGCGACACTCTATGATGACAAAGAAAGGGGCCAATGGAAATGTATTTGTCAACAACTATTCATTTGGCGGTCAATGGGATCATGGTCCGCGCTCCCCGGCTGACATTAGTATTCATGGACATTTCAGCTACATGAACCTTTTTGAAGGAAACATAGTGGAACGAATTACTTCAGCTGACCACTGGGGACCTTCAGGACCAGGCACGACCTTCCTCAGAAACATCGTGGTCAAAGACAATATCGAAGTCAAAGACAAATCGATTAAGCAAAACGTAATCGCCAATGCACTACTCGAGGGAAAAGTAAAAATTTATGATGAAAACATTGACCCTCTCAACGAAGGGAATCAAGTAAATGGTGTGGTAGAAAACCCAAAGAGCACCATTCCAAAATCTTTATACTTCCAAGAAAAACCAATCTACTTCGGTAATAATCCATGGCCTTTGACTGGGTCCAAATTAGCCACCGGAGAAGAGAGTCTACCCTCCAAAGAACGATACGAAAAAGAATTTTTGAGTACTAAAAAGTGATAAGATGGAAAACAGGTATGCGTGCCATCCACAGGATGTAAAACATTATGACACACAACGATTGAGGGATAACTTCCTCCTGGATCAACTAATGACTCCAGGCAAAACAAAATTCTTCTACACCCATTATGACCGCTTTATTGTCGGTGGAATTGTTCCCCAAAAGCCGATAAAGCTCGAAGCCACAGACGAACTAAAGGCCGATTACTTTCTGGAAAGACGGGAAATGGGCATTATTAACGTAGGAAATTCCGGTAACGTAAACGTAGATGGAAA
Organism: Cytophagales bacterium; assembly: GCA_965267335.1. GTDB lineage: Bacteria > Bacteroidota > Bacteroidia > Cytophagales > JAAEPT01. Next base: position 3,482,173 of record OZ253953.1, read on the forward strand.
GAGCTACGCTCTGGCTCACAAAGAATGTTTGTACATCGGTAAGGGAGTGAAAGATGTTACTTTTGAAAGTGACTCCTCCAGTGATCCGGCAAAGTACTATATCTGCTCTTGTCCCGCACATGCCTCCTATCCTACTACAAAGTACACCCTGGACGATGCGGAACCCATGACAATTGGAAGCGCTTCAGAATGCAATGAAAGAACGATCTATAAATTTATTCACCAAAAAGGTGTTCAGAGTTGTCAACTTGTTATGGGAATGACCATGTTCTCCCCCGGAAGTATATGGAACACCATGCCGGCTCATGTGCATGATCGTAGGATGGAAGCCTATTTCTACTTTGATATGCAAGATGATGCACGAGTCATCCACTTCATGGGTGAGCCCCAGGAAAGTCGTCATATCGTTGTCAAAAATGATGAAGGAATTATTTCCCCACCCTGGTCGATGCACTTTGGCGCAGGGACAAGTAGCTACACCTTCATTTGGGCGATGGCTGGCGAAAACCTCGACTATACTGACATGGATCCCGTAACACTAGAAGAACTTAGATAAGCACATGGATACCCGAACACTATTTGATCTCAACGGTAAAATAGCCCTGGTAACAGGAGCGGTACAAGGTCTTGGCAAAAGCATGGCTACCGGACTTGGACAGGCAGGAGCTACGATTGTATTCAATGGACGTAACGCTGATAAAGTAGAGAAGGCACGAAAGGAATATGAAGCCAAGGTATCATCGCACACGGTTATGTTTTCGATGTCACCAATACCAGTCAAGTCAATGAAGCAATCAACAAAATAGAAAATGAAGTCGGTGCCATTGACATCTTGATCAACAATGCAGGAGTTATGAGAAAGGCTCCTTTAGAGCAGCTGGGTGATGACGATTGGTCAACGGTACTCGACATCAACCTGAGTGGCCCATTCAAAGTAGCAAGGGCCGTGGCTGGTAAAATGATACCGCGCAAATCTGGTAAAATAATAAACATCAACTCAATGATGAGTGAATTGGGGCGACCAACCGTAGGTGCTTATGCAGCAGCAAAGGGTGGATTAAAAATGTTGACCAGAAACATGGCTGTCGAATGGGCAAGACACAATATCCAGGTCAACGGAATTGGCCCGGGTTATCATCTGACTGCAATTACTCAGCCCCTTAAGGACAATCCGAAGTTCAATGATCTGCTCATGGCCCGTACACCGGCTAAGCGCTGGGGTACACCGGAAGACCTTATAGGTCCGGCCATATTTCTAAGTAGCGATGCTTCATCATTTGTCAATGGCCATATTTTGTACGTTGATGGTGGAATTCTTGCTTCTTTTGGTGATAATGAATGATTGTTATGGTTAAGCAAAAACTAATGAACAAAACGCTTTACATACTCACCCTCCCCATACTTCTTCTAAGTTGTAGCAAGGAGAAACCCAAAGAAATTCCTACTTGTGTACCAGCTGATGAGTACAGTTTTATAGACTCTGCATTCAAAAGGTCCGATGAATTATACAGGCTTTCTCTTCAAGTCAATACTAATCTTGACAGCATCCCCAGATCAATCAAAAACAATGGTGATATCCACTATGGCAAGCGTGGTGACTGGACTTGTGGCTTTTACCCAGGCAGCATGTGGTACCTTTATGAATACACGAACGATCAGTTCTGGAAAGAGAGCGCACAAAAATGGACGGAAAATATAGAGTCGGTAAAAGACAAAAAGACCACGCATGACATTGGATTCATGATCTACTGTAGCTTCGGAAACGGCTATCGTCTCACCAAAGACACACACTATCTGTCAGTAATCAACCATGCCAGTAATACTTTAATTCAGCGATTCGATCCGGATGTGGGTTGCACAAAATCCTGGAATCGATACAAATTCTCAGAAAAATGGCAATTCCCTGTAATCATTGACAACATGATGAATCTGGAAATGTTATTCTTCTCTTCACAGCAAACGGGAGACAGCGCCTTTTATAAAGTTGCCGATAGCCATGCCGCCACGACCATGCAAAACCACTTCAGAGATGATTACAGCAGTTTTCATGTGGTAGATTATGATTCTATAACCGGTGAAGTTATTCAGAAAAACACACATCAGGGAATCAATGACACTTCATCCTGGGCTCGCGGACAAACCTGGGGACTATATGGCTTCACCTATAGCTTTAGGGAAACCGGTGATTCTGCCTATTTACAACAAGCCATCAATATTGCTGATTATATTATAAATAACCCTTTGATACCAGAGGACAATATTCCATTATGGGACTATTGCGACCCAGATCCGAATGCACCGAGAGACGCAAGTGCCGCAGCCTTGACAGCATCAGCACTACTGGAACTCATGGATTATGTAGATAAAGAAAAATCCGAGGAGTACTTTAACTATTCAGTTGATGTACTACGAACCTTATCATCCAATGAGTACCTTAACAAGCCTGGAGAAAACCATAACTTCATCCTACTCCACTGTACAGGAAACTATCCTAAGGGAACAGAAATCGACAAGCCACTCTCCTACGGAGACTACTACTATTTGGAAGCACTTCTCCGACTAAAAAATAAAATTGATCGATGAAAAATTTCTTCTCAATTCTGTTCCTTTCATCATTGCTTTTCGCCTGTGAATCAAACCCGAACACAGCAGAAAAGAACACAAAACCAGTTATTTTAATTACTAATCCGGGCGCAAATGAATTGACCGAAAAACCGGTAGTGCTTTCAAGGAAATTCATTGCTTTAAAATTTGATCTGGCTTTTGATTCTGGTCTATGCGTTACTCAAAACGGGAAAGAGGTGTGTTTTCAAACAGATGATATTGATCAGGATGGTGAATGGGATGAGCTACTTCTCTTGCTAGACATCAAGCCAGGCTCAACAGACACAGTGGTTATATCAAATACAGACTCACCACAAACATGGCCTAAAGCCACCCAAACAAGACTGGCCTATAGTCCTAACTTCAGTGACACATTTAATTTGGTTACCAATCACTCCAGACCGTACCACTATGTAGCAGAGAATGACAAGTGGCTCTATCAATATGAGGGCATTGGATGGGAAAATGACAAAGTTGCTTTCAGGCACTATTTTGACTCGCGCAATGGAAAAGACATTTTCGGCAAGAAAACAGATCAGCTCGTTTTGGACTCAATAGGTTTACCACGACACACAGAAGCCGGGGACTACCACAAGGAGCTTTGGTGGGGCATGGACGTGTTAAAGGTTGGCAATTCATTAGGCGCAGGAGCCATAGCAATGCAGATTGGAGATAGTCTATACCGACTGGGTCAAACAGATTCTGCCAAATATATTCACATCGCTGACGGACCATTACGATCGACATTTGAGATTAGATATAAAGGTTGGAAAATACGTAACAAAGAATATTCCGTCACTGAGCGTATTTCGATATGGAAAGGAAAGTATTGGTATGAAAACAAAGTAAGTGTGACGCCTAAACCAGATGGTGCCCTGGCAACCGGAATAGTAACACTAAAAACACCTAACCAACCTACGTTAATTGAAAATAATGGCTACAAAGCACTAATTTCCCATGACCAGCAGAGTGAAAACAAGGACTTTCTCGGAATGGCAATTATAGTTAACGAGGATGACTATATTTTATCTTCTACTGCGGATAGTTTGAATGGTGACATCACCGCAACCTCAGTCCTTACACTCAAGAATAACAGCTCATATTACTTCTTCGCAGGCTGGGAAAAGTCGGATCAACTATTTTCAGACCATGCGTATTTCAAAAAACGAGTTCTCGAACAGGCTACAAACATAACTCAGGAGACACTTATCGAATAAGCCTTTTATCCAATCTTTTCTTTTGCTTAAGGTGATGCTTAAAATGCATTTCAATCAGTTTATACCATTCAAAAGCATTAAGAAAGCCAAACATCCGATGCTCGGTCTTGTAATTCTTGTCTGCCTTAGTAAGTAAAGCAGAAGCCTCATTCATCTCTTTAAGAAGCTTGATCATGTTGTTTTTTGCTTCCTTAACATTCTCAGGCTGTTCTGGTGGATTTTTTTCGTGAGCAGGAGACTTCACTTTTTTATTGGACATACTCCCAAATAAAAAGAGCATCTTTCCTTTAAATTTTTTCTTCCCCTTCTTAGTTCCGTTCCTTTGGTTGATACAATCGTGAATGTGCTTGAGGTGGTAATTGATCGTCCCCAGTGAGAGGTGGTTGTAGAGTTGACCGAGTGACCATTCTTGTTCACTTGGTTTATCTAAAAATGGTTCATCATTATAGTTATCCAATGAGTGCAACCAATACAATCCGATTTTTTCGAATTGCTTATAAAATTTCTTAGTATCCATCAATTTTTACACTGAGCGAGCGCGCTAAAATAATGAAATATCTCTACCAATTGCATTACTAGACTTCCGTTTTTTTTAATAAAAATTTCATCAATTATTATATCTTTAAAAGTGCTTCGGAAAGTAAGTATCAAAATAAAGCTCACCATCTACGTCACTCTAATTCTGAGTGGAGCCATTTTATTTGTAACCCTTGCTTCTTATTTCACAACCAAGTCAGAACTACAAAACTCGATCAAGGAACGGTTTGAAGTAATCACAGAGCTAAAAGCTCAGGAAATTCAAGAGTATTTTGATGATGTAAATTCCGGTATATCACTTCTTCAAAACTCATCTATACTAAGGAAGTCGCTACCAACTTTCCTTAATTATTACGGTACCGACAATGATTCACTGAAAGAAATTTTGGAGTCACACTACGCAGTCATTAATGATGAATACGAATCAGTAAAGCGTGCATTTAAATTTCATCAGGCGATTCTTATCAATAAATCAGGACAAATTATTTACGGCACGAACAATTGGAAAAATATCGATGGAAAAATTGACCCTAAACTCATTCAACAGGCTGGGGACACTATTGTTCAAAGTAAGGTATACGAGGTCACCAATCCGAGAACAGGGGTTAAAAATTTTGCAAGCTATGTGATTGCTCCCGTCAAATATGAAAATGAAGGTGCCATAGCCTATATATGCGTAGAGTTATTTTTAAATGATCTCTATGAACAAATTCAAAACACCAATGGCCTGGGAAATACAGGTGAAGTTGTTCTTGGTTCTTTAGAAAAAGACACAATTACTGTCATCAACCCTCTTAGGAACAATGAATTTGCGGCCTTAAAAATGAAAATACGGCTTGGTAGTGAAAAAGCACTTCCACTTCAGGAAGCAGTGAAAGGAAAACATGATTATGGTATTTCGGTTGATTATCGAGGGATTAAAGTCCTCGCAATATGGAGATATATTCCACAAACTAATTGGGGGATAGTTTTCAAAATCGACCAGTATGAAGTTTTTAAACCTCTAGCAAAACTCAAGGGAAGAGTTTTTATTATGAGTACCGTTTTACTGGTGTTTGTAGTACTTATCTCTGCAATATTTGCAGATAGGTTCATTCGACCTATCATTATGATCCGCGATAACATCATCAGCCTGGCCAATGGGAGATTCCCCAAAAGAATCAAATACTTCAAAAAAGATGAAATTGCTGAAACAGTGAATTCACTTAATATGCACATCAAAAATCTAAAAAATTCGACTGAATTTGCCAGCAAGATTGAACAAGGAGAACTGGATTTTGAAATCAGCAATGAAGGAAAAAATGATGTACTCAGCTCCTCGCTAACTTCTATGAGAGATAGCCTGATTAAAGTATCTGAGGAAAACGAGAAAAGAAAGTGGGCGACCGAAGGCCAGGCACTACACGTTGAAATACTTCGAAATAACACAAACAGCATCAAGAAGCTTGCCGAAGAACTCATAAAATCACTGGTTCCCTATATCGGAGGGCATTTTGGAGCACTTTACTCCGTAACCCGGGACAATAAAAGAAAAGAATACCTACAGCTACAATCAACATATGCCTTCGAAGCTACGGGTCACGAACAAATTGAGATCGGCCAAACACTGGTAGGACAATGCGCACTTGAGAAGAAAACAATCATCGTTGATGAAACTTCTGAGGAATTCATGAAGGTTTCATCAGGCCTTGGAGACGCAGCCCCCAGGCATCTGATACTCATTCCACTCAAAGTGAATGAAGATGTATACGGAGTAATTGAAATTGGTTCATTCAACAAACTGGAAGATTATCAAATTGAGTTTCTTGAAAAGCTAGGGGAAAGTATTGGCTCCACTATTCTTTCCGTACAGGCAGCAGATCGCAACCGAGAGCTTCTTGAGTCCTTCCAGAAAAGTAGCCTTGCCAGCGCAAAAGTTGCTATCACAGACAAGCTCAAGCAGCAAAAGGCAGAACTCCAAGAAGAAAACAGGTTATTGAAAGAAGAACTTGAGAGGCTTAAAAAAGATAAAGAAACCTAAATGTCAGACCTTTAACTATTTAAGCGACACACATAACTTAGACATCTTAAATCTTAAGTCTTACCACTCTGTTACCTAATCAACGATACACTACCCGTCATCGGCTCTGTGCCATTGTTCAAATCCAGGATGTAATAGTAGGTCGCTACTGGCATTTGTTGTCCTTCTTTGGTTCCGTCCCATGGCTCAATGTTTCCTACTGACTTATACACGGGCATCCCCCATCGGTTGAACACCGTCAATACTGCCTCCGGGTAGGTCGTCACCCCGGGTATCTGCCAGCTATCATTGTCTCCATCTCCATTCGGGGTAAATACATTCGGTACGGTTACCGGTAAGTATACCGTCAAGGTCATCACATCTTCCACCTGACATACTCCTTCTGTTGCTGTGATCGTATAGTCAATACTCCCCGCTGTGGTTGGTGTCACTGTCGGTTGCTGAGCTGTTGCATCGCTGAGGTCTCCGGCCGGGTCCCAACTGATACTACTTGCATTCGTGCTTCCTTGTAGCGTTGTCGACTCTCCAAACTCTATTGTCAAGTCGGGACCAGCTGATACTGTTGGAACGTTATCTATGCTCACCGCTACTGATGGTGATGTACTCGGGGGACACACACCATTATCGTCTTCTATCGTCCACTGACCTTCATCTCCTGACCCGATTGTAATGCTTGTGCCTTGTGTTTGAGCAACTCCGTCCTTATACCAGGTCACTGTTCCCACTGCCTGGGCTGTCAGTACTCTGGTTTCATCTGAACAGAAGTGCTGATCTCCTTCTACTATTATTGGATTCGTTGGGTTTGAAGCTGTCATTGTAATTGCTGTACTTACCGCTGTTGATGATGTTGCACAAGCTAACGAACTCTGTAGCTCTACATGTACCTGCTGACCGGTAAATAACACTCCGTTGCTGTAGGTATTACTTGATGAGCTTTGTTGTAGTACTCCATCAACATACCAATCATATGTAGGGGTACTTCCCGGGTATGTTCCTGTCGCGGTAAATGTCACCGGTGTTCCTAAGCAATACGGGTTATTGTCTACTGTGATATCTACTGTCGGGGTTACTATGCCGGTTGAGGTAATCTCTACCTGGTCTGTATTACTGCTACACGCACTGCCATTGGTTACTTCCCACTCCAGAATAATCGTTCCGCTTATGCCTGTCACCGTACTCGTAGGACTCGTAGGGCTGGTGATTGTACCTGTTCCTGATCCTCCTGTCTGCGTCCACATTCCTGTGCCTGGGGATGGGGTATTTGCATATAACGTAATGTTGTCTCCGCATATCGTACTGTCAGAGCCTGCTACCGCTACATCAGGGGCTGACTCTACTGTGATGCTTGTACTGTTGAACGGATCCGGACTACACACTCCATTGCTAATCGTCCAGGTAATATCTATCGTACCAGGACCTGTGATCGTGAGTGTCGCATTCGGGTTGTTTACATCTGTTATCGTTCCGGGGCCACTCACACTCCAGGTGCCTGTCTCTCCTGAACCGGGACTATTCGCATTCAGTGACAGGCTTGTCTGGGTTTCACACAATGATGGGTACGTGCCTGCATCTGGTGAAGTCACCGATCCTGATACGGTGATGTCTACCGTGGATACATCTGCAGGACATACTCCGTTGCTTACCGTCCACGTCAGGGTATTCACTCCCGTGCTCAATCCCGATACTGTTGCCGTTGGGCTACTCGCATCATCGAATGTTACTCCACTTCCTGTCCACAATCCGGTACCTGTCGTTGGGGTCGTTCCTGTTAATGTATAATTGGTCGCACAGATGCTTTGGTTACTACCTGCGTCTGCGGTACCAGGGCTTGCATCTACTTGTAAGGTTACTGTATCTCTGTTCGTCACTCCCAGGCCTGAGTTTTCTATCGTATACACATACTGATACACTCCTGATGTGATGATGTCTGGCTGAAGGTCATCGCCTACCTGTGTAAATGGGGCACCTCCTACTCCACTCCATGTTCCTGTCTCTCCTGCTCCTGTATTCGGGGCCGGATCTCCGGGAATATTCGCATGGGGTAGATTAGACTCACAGATCGTATCACTGTACGGACGGACGTTTGGTACACTTACATCCTGACGGATAACATTCACACATTCCTGTGCATCAGGGCACGCTCCTGTTGCTGTGCTTACTGTCCAGCATATCTCTGTTGTGCCGTCTCCTATTCCACTTTCGAAGCTATTTAAATCCTGTAATGTCACTGTGGTGGTATTCAACGGGGCTACCAGGTTTCCTTGCTCGCCTGCATTTGGCTTACTCCACATTCCACTCTCTCCTGCTCCTATTCCTGCTGCCGTCAGGGTTGTGCTCGTGGTATTGATCGTTTTGCTTGTTCCCGATGGGTCGGTAATATCTGCTGTCGGTTGTGCTTCTACATTTACTCCCAGTGTGTTTGAGGTAACCGGGATACCTGTTGCACAGGCCAAACTCGAGTTCGTAAGTATTGCTTCTACGCTTTCTGTACCTGTCGGGCTGCTCAGCGTATAGGTCGTATTGTTGTTGGCTGCTTCCAGTACGCCATCTACCCACCACTCTATCGTAGGGGTTGCTCCACCTCCGGTTACATTGGCTACTATATCTGCATCTGATCCTGAACATACCGGATCGGGGTTTTGGCTGATGCTAATTGCTGCGGCTACTGATCCTGTATTGTTTACTACCAGTTGACTTGGTGTACCATCTCCGCATAGGCCACTAGGGGTCACTTCTATTGTATAGCTCGACATCGTTCCGAAGTCTACTGTGATATTGGTTGTTCCCTGGCCACTGGTGATGCTGCCATCTCCGGTTACTGTCCACGTATAGCTTGTAGCGTTTGTCACTGATGCGATGCTAAAGCCTTCATTGCTCTGATTGTCACAGATACTGGTCGTCCCTGTTATACTACCTGCTGCTCCGGTGTTTCCGTTCACTGTGATGTTCTGTGTAATCGGGGTGCTCGTACCACAGCTATTCTCCGGGGTCACCGTGATGGTAAAGTCGGTGCTACCTGCGGTTATGTCTTCACTGGTGCTTGTACTTCCTGTCGTTGTCACTCCATTGTCTGCTGACCAGGTATAGCTGGTCGCATCTGATATACCGCTGATCGTATAGGTCTCTGTCGTTCCTTCGCATACGGCTGCGGTCGGGCTAATGCTTCCTGAACCACTTGGTAGTGGGGTGACTGTAACTGTTGTTTGGTCTGTCACACTGCAAGTACCACTCGTACCGGTTACTGTATAGGTCATTGTGGAGGCCGGACTAAATGGATTTCCATCCGTCACCCCTCCATCCCAGGAATAAGCCAAGGCCGTACCCGTACCTGTGAGTGTAATATTATCACCTGCACATATTATATTGTCTGCATCGTCTGAAGTTGCTGAAACTGTCGGGTTTTGATCAATCGTCACTGTCACTACCCCTGAAGTTGAGCTACAGGTACCCGGATCCGAAGGATCGGTAATCTCAACGGTGTAATCTCCGCTTTGAGTAGCAGGGTAAGTATTTGTAGATCCAGGTCCTTGGACACTTACTCCATTTCTGAAGAATTCGTATTCAAAACTACCTGATCCAGTCTCTGAGGCGGTAAGGGTTATACTTCCTTCGCATTGAGCCGCTGGACTCGATGGACTGAGGCTCGCTGTGCCTGGGTCTGTGCAGCTTCCAGCACAAGTATTAGGAAGAGTAAGAGTCTGGGTCAATATGCATCCGGGAACTGAAGGGCTGGTTGCTTCGACTGTCACATCAGTTGTGGATGATAAATTAGCATCAGCTGTACTGCTATTACTACCTGTATTCACATTAGATATAACGCTTCCCGGGGTCCAACTAAAATTATAACTCGGGGTCGGCTGAACACACGAAGCCGTAAATGACTGAATTGGGTAAGAATCCGCGACATTTGGAAAGCTCTGACTCGTCATATTGTGAGTTAATACTGTGGATCCGTCAGGAGCATAAACGGTTACCGAAAAATTAGGATTGGAAGCCCAGTCCTGGATTTTATGTACCAAAAACTCAATACTCGCTCCATCGTCTACTGTGAAGGTTTCATCAAGATGATTACAGTCTCCACTGCCACTTGATCGAGGATCAGCGATAGGAACTTCAACCCCATTCTGCTCAAACTTCAGAGCCCAATCCCACGAAGGCCAGGTGCCATAACAATTGGCAGTATTATTATAATCTACCGATACTCGGTACTCGCAATTTGTGGGAGGATTATCAATAATAGCAGCCGAAAGATCGTATTCGTCACAGTTCACACGAGTACTATCAAGTGTCAGGCTTTGATAAATTTCTGTATTTTCAGTTAACTCTATTTGAGCAAATCCAACACAGGAGTTATCTGATTGTTGGGTAACTTCAAGAATATAGGTTCCATCAGTGGCATTGGATAGTGTTGATGAATTACCCGTAACAGGTCCGGTCCAGCTATAATCAAAAGGACCTGTCACTCCGGATACAGAAGAGGTAATTTGCCCATCAGGAATCCCTGTACATGAATTGGAAGTTGGAGTAAGGTTTACCGTCATACTACAAGAAGAGCAACCCGTAAGAATTACCACATCTTGAGGACAACACGCTTCAATTTCACACCCTGAAGCATTAGATACTTTTACATTGTAGGTTCCGGATTCAGTAGCATGCAATATATATTGTTCCGGGTTGGGATTAGGAATATCCACCCCATCTTTTGTCCATTGATAGGTATAGCCTGATCCAGCGACTGTCTCAAGCTCTACATACAACCCTTCACAAACCACGGTGGGGCCATTCGGCCAAACATCTACGGCCGGACCAATACAACCGCTACAACCCGCATCACCATTCACAGAATTTAAAATAGCGGGCATTGGATCATCATAAGGCATGGCGATAATAAATTCATCGAGAACAGGTCCAAATTCGAACCGAAAAGAAACAGCACCATCAGTATCAGTATCTTGTGTATTAAATACAGCTTGTACCCTATTCTTAATGGCAGTAATCTCGGCAGCAGACAACTCAGGGTACATCACAATGACTTGATCCATATAGTTATCCATAGTAGCCCAGGTTATTTGCCCATCATACCAGGAATCCCATTGATTATCCGGAAGGGGGCCGGTGTAACTATTCGATAGAACTTTTACAACGTGAGAGATGGCCTCTGTATAATCATAACCTAAACTCATATTCGTGCGCCAGTCAGCATTTGCCATAGACGCTGCTCTGTTCGGCAATTCCATCACTGCTTCAATGTCTGCAGCGTTATATCCTTTATTATAGGCTTTGGCATTCCAGATATCAGCAGCAAATGGATCCGCAGCATTGTTCAATACCGTAAGTGGATCGAGGCCCTTGGAATATTCTTTAAAACGAACCAGTAAAAGATCATAATGTACTTTACTAATAGCTCCCCGAATAAAATTATCTCCTGAAATAAAGGTGCCATGTACGGCATCGCTATGTCGCCATGGATAGTAATCTTTTAACCATGAATACCCACTAGGAGCGATATGGAAACACCCATCATTCTGATAAGCTCCGGACCAGTTGCCATTTGAGTTTGTGGTAATATCATAAGTAAGTCCGAGCCCTGCGAAACTAATACCTGCATCACAGTTCCAGAACGATTCTTTTAGCGCGGTGGCAAAAAATACATGTTTGTCATAATATTCTGTTTTAAGAATATTTCTCATCAACTGCCAACCATGTACAGATGCAATTGCCCATTCAGGTCTATTAACGGGTACATAAAGATCCCTCGGATAATCACCCCATAAACTAGGGTTCCGAACCCTCCCCTGACCAAACTGAATTTCGTCCAGGTACATATAACAAGTGGTGTCGAAGTGATTGGTACTCGGAAATGCTGGACAGTTCTTTGGTACTTGAGCATAACCAGTAGCCACATCAATGCATAACAATAGTAGAACTACTATTTTACGATAATGACATAAGATCATAAGGCACAGTATGTTGTCGTTTAATAACCATCAAAAACGATTATAAAACAGGTTGTAAGTAAGTCTAATAGCACTAGGCAATAGATAATTTAGAAGTACTATGGGCTAACACAAATCAGGAGAGAAATGTGTGACAATAAAAAATGGTATTACCGTTCTGAATCTGGCTATTTTTCCCGTTTATCAGGGATTTATGAGCCCATATGGACAAAAATCAAGCAACCGGACATAAGGCTGTTGCACTTAAGAACCATATTCGATTAATCGCATATAATCTACATATAATACAAAAACGGCAGCCAAATAATCAGCTGCCGTTCATTTCACGTTAAACACCCTTTCGGGATTAGGTTTTTTATTTATTGCTTAACAATCCGCTTAATTTCCGAGTATCCGTCAAAAGTAACTCGCAATAGGTAAACTCCGGCAGGAAGATCATTAAGGTCAATACTTTCATTATTGTCATGTATCCCTTTATACAACTCGACTCCCGCAAGATCATATACTTCTACACCAAAGTCATGATCAAGATTGGTTTTTACTGAAATAACGCCTTCAAATGGATTTGGGTAAAACTCCACCACTGAAGAGACACCAGGGTCTACAGAGCTTGGACAAACATTGGCAATATGACTCGCTGGGCTACTCAAACATCCTGAGTTGATCTCAGTGGCAGAAATATTGGCACTGCCCGTAACTCCTGTAAAGTCGATTACTATCGATGTAGTCCCTTGTCCAGAGGTAATCGTCCCAAGATTAGTAGACCAATTATAGGATGAACCACTATTACCGGTAGCTGTAAAAATTTCATTCGAAGAATTACAGTTAACTACGGTATTTCCTGAAATAGCAGTGTTAAAATCTATAATCGACACAAAATCCGTTTTTGTTTCGGTAAAGTCTGATACACCATCATTAATTGTCAAAGACACTGTATAATCACCTGCAGTTGAATAACTAACTGAATGCGGTCCTATTCCCGTTGCCGTGGCTGGTGATGCTCCGGCACCAAAATCCCAAGAGTAAGTTTCGCCACCACTCGTATTGGTAGAGGCATTTGTAAATGTCACCGTACCGCTTCCGCAATGCGAGTTATCATCGGCAGTAAAATCAGGTACTGGATCTGAACTACAGGTTGGCACAATAATGTCAACTTGATCAGAGCTTGACGGACATACTCCATTAGTTACTGTCCATTGAAATGTATTAGTACCTGCTCCTAATGAGGTCACACTTGAGGTTGCCGAACCTGGAGTTGCTATTGTCCCTGAACCGGAAACCAAAGTCCATGTCCCCGTACCAACTGCTGGTGTGGAAGCGGTAAAGCTTGTAGAGGTTGACGGACAAGTCAGGTTCTGATCCGCACCGGCATCAGCAGTACTAGGATTCTGATGTACATCAACAGTTAACTGATTACTTGACACAGGGTTTGTAGTCGTACAGGTTTCAGAGCTTGTCATTTCCACCTCTACAACATCACCATCATTCAAAGTTGAATTTGAGTAGGTCGAAGAATTTGCACCTACGTTGGTACTATTTAATTTCCACTGATATACCGGAGTACCTCCTCCTCCATTTGAAGAAGCCGTAAATGTAACATTTGTCCCTGTACAGATCGTGGATTGGTCAGCAGTTATTGATACAGCAGGTGTGACATTTGAATTGACCGTCATAGTAACACTAGAACTGGTAGCAGGGTTATTGGTTGCACACCCCAGAGAACTTGTCATCACACAGTGTATTTGATCCCCGTTATTAAATGATGAAGAACTAAATGTTGCACTCGAAGATGGCCCCTGAACAGAACCACTATTCACAAACCATTCATAGGTCGGACTAGCTCCTCCATTCGTAGGTACTGCAGTAAAATTAACCATTTCACCGCTACAAATTGGATTCGCATCTTCGGAGATTGATACAGCTGCTGCTGCTGATCCACTGACCGTTATCGTTATTTCGTCTGTTTCGTCTGAACAACTTCCGTTGCTTATTGTCCACCTCAGTGTATTGACACCAGTCATTAGACCGGATACCGTGGTATTCGGGTCGGAGGCATTAGCAAAGCTACCTGTTCCTGAAATCACTGTCCACATCCCAGTACCGACAGCTGGTGTATTAGCACCAAGCGTAGCGCTATTTGTACAAACCGATTGATTTGTGCCAGCAGTAGCGACATCAGGTGCCTGATCAATTGTAATGGTAACCGTATTTGAAGTGCTAAAACAAGTTCCTGGATCCGCGGGATCCGTAATCACTACATGATAGTCACCACTGGTAGTAGCCGAATAAGTATTCGATGCCGAGGGTCCCTGTACCGAAAACCCATCCTGGTAAAATTCATATTCAAAACTTCCTGTGCCAGACTCTGAAGCCGTTAGAGTCACATTACCTCCACACTGAGTTACAGGACCTAATGGACTTAACGTTGCCGTCCCTGGATCATTACAGGAAACACAGCTGTTTGTGATGTCAACCTGATCTGTACTCGAAGGACAGGCTCCATTTGAAATCGTCCAGCTCAGTGTTGCCATCTGACCATCAGGTATGATCACAGTACTATTTGGATCGGAAGGCGTATTAATTGTTGCTGTGCCGGAAACTACTGCCCAGGTTCCAGTACCAATACTTGGCGTATTACCTTGCAGTGGATAATTGGCAGCACAATATGAGTCATCTGATCCTGCAAGTGCGGTAGTTGGCACTTGATCAACCGTTGGAAACACACTCGAACTGGTGGCCGGACTGCCTGTCGCGCATCCTAAATTACTGGTCATTACCACGTATACTTCATCTCCTGAAGCCGGTGTATAATTGTAGGATGCAGAAGTCCCATTTTGCATGGACACACTATTCACAAACCATTCGTAGTTTGGAGTTGTACCTCCATTAACCGGATTAGCTGTAAAAGAAACATTGTCTCCATCGCAGACACTCACTGTTGCGGGACTAATACTCACATCAGCAGGTGAGCTTGCTGTTCTTGTTATATCTACTTCATCACTCGACACAGCACAAACCCCGTTGCTTATTTCCCATCTCAAGGTGACCGTTCCTACAGAAATATTCGTCACAGTTGTACTAGGGTCTGATGATGAAGTTATTGTTGGCGACCCGGAAACAATAGACCAGCTACCTGAACCTACTGTTGGGGTATTTGCTGCCATAACGGCATTATCCGCACAGATCGTCTGATCTGTACCTGCATCTGCTGTGCTTGGTGAAGCATCTGCTGTGATTATTACTTCATCATTTACATCAGGACATACTCCATTGCTGATGGTCCATCTGAATGTTGTACTCGCACCTCCTGTTAATCCACTAACCGAACTTGTATTACTTGACGGGCTGTCGGCTGTTCCCGTTCCTGTTACCGTACTCCATACTCCCGTTCCCGTTGTTGGGTTATTTGCTGACAGGTTCACCACATCTGTTTCACACACTGTTTGATTCGTTCCTGCCGAAGCTGTACTTGGTGATTGATCGATAGTCACTGTCATATCATCAGCACTTGGTGTACAAATACCATTGTCTATCGTCCAGGTCAATGTTACTGTACCTGAAGCAATGTCTCCACCTCCAGGTGTATAGGTAGCATTTTCATCATTAGCATTACTAAATGTACCATCTCCACTTGATGTCCAGGTGCCTGTCTCTCCGCCTCCTGCTGCGTTGGCTGATAGATTCACCACATCTGTTTCACATATCGTCTGATCTGAACCAGCTGAAGCTGTCGTAATCGATCCTGATCGAGTAATGTCCACATCACTTGTTTCATCCGGACATACTCCATTACTGACGGTCCAGCGTAGCGTGGTTGTCCCTGCGGTCAAGCCACTAACTGTACTCGTATTACTTGATGGACTATCGGCCGTTCCTGTTCCTGATACTGTACTCCATGAACCTGTTCCTATACTCGGGTTATTGGCTGAAAGTGTTGCTGTTGATGAACATACCGTTTGATTGGTTCCTGCAAATGATGTGCTTGGTGCTGCATCTACTGTGACAGCAACATCATCGGTTTCATCTGTACATACTCCATTGCTCACTGTCCAGCGGAATGTTGTACTTGCTCCAGCTGTTAATCCGCTTACTGAACTTGTATTGCTTGATGGGCTATCTGCTGTTCCAGTCCCTGATACTGTGCTCCAGGAACCTGTTCCTGTGCTTGGGTTTGTAGCTGACAAATTCACCGCAGTTCCTTCACAAACCGTTTGGTTGGCTCCGGCTGAGGCTGTACTTGGTGCTGCATCTACTGTGATTGTTACCTCATCGGTTTCATCAGGGCATACTCCATTGCTGATGGTCCATCTGAATGTTGTACTCGCACCGGCTGTTAAGCCACTAACCGAACTTGTATTACTTGATGGGCTGTCGGCTGTTCCGGTTCCCGATATTGTACTCCATACGCCTGTTCCAGTTGTTGGATTATTGGCTGACAGGTTCACCGCATCTCCCTCACATACCGTTTGGTTGGTTCCGGCTGATGCTGTGCTAGGAGCGTCATCAATCGTTACACTCACCGCTGATGAAACTGAAACACATGTTCCCGGATCACTAGGATCGGTAATCTCTACTGTGTAAGAACCTGATTGGGTTGCATTATAGGTGTTACTCGCTCCAGGACCCTGTACGCTAACTCCTCCTCTGAAAAATTCATACTCAAATGAACCCGTACCAGATTCTGATGCCGTTAGTGTTACGCTTCCTCCACATTGGGCAGGCGGGCTTGATGGTGATAAAGTCGCTGTGCCAGGATCATCGCATGACCCACAACTTGAATGACCTGCATCTATTACCGCTTCAACTGCTACACGATCGCAAGCCGTTCCTGTTGAGATTTCCCAGGTATGAAAATGTCCATAATAAGTAGAATTAACATATCCACTACCCCAATCCACATCAGCTGTCTGATCAATAGTAATTATTCCCGGCTCTGTGTAATCACTACCGGAACCATCAGTGTCCAACCACCAGTTAACCGAAGAACCAATGGCTGTCATATAATATACACCAGGGTTTAGAGTGATACCTACAGATACCGTATTCGGCCCGGCAACGACCGAAAAGGTTCCGGTCTCGTCTTCCATTGTACTTCCATCACTTTGTAAAATTCTGATATTGGCATTACCCCCAGCTTGTATATCAAAACTTATTTGATCAATTGTGAGTGTTTGAAATACTTCAAACCGATGAGCATAATTCTGTGGCGCGCTATACCAACCACCAGCTAAAGATGATTTACCAATAGTGTAATTGGCTGAGCCACCAGTAGCTTCAATGTAATAGGTCGTACTACTCCCTATGGATGGCGAATAACTGCTTCCGGTATTGAGCAGCGTCCCATTTGTTGCCTGATCGTACCAGTCAACAGATTGATCGGCACCAAGGTTTGCCGTACCGGCAGAACAAATTGTATCGTTTGTTCCTACCGGAAGTGATGAAGTTACTACGGCATTATCCGATACACTTGAACATCCAGATGCTGAAACAGTGACTTCATAAGTGCCTGCTTCAGTTGCTGTATATGTCTGAGAAGTAGCACCCAAAATTGTCACCGCATCCTTTGTCCATGCATAGCTATATCCTGTTCCGCTAATACCAGCATCCAATAACTGGGACGCAGGTGAACATAAATCATAAGGCCCACCTAAGTCGACCGATGGCATAGTTGCTGATACAATAATTTCGTCTGTTTCAGAGCAGCTTCCATTGTCGACCACAACTGACCATGTACCGGCCTGGGTAGCGGTAAAGGTGTTCGCAGAAGTAGAAGGTGCTCCTTGTGAAACACTATTCCTGAACCACTCAAAGGTTGTAGAACCATCGGTTGGCACACCACAATCAAGTAGTACGGAACCTGATCCACATAATGAAACATCGGCCCCTAAATCCGGATTTCCAGCATTGCACATATAAGGCTGCATGGCATCCCACATCGCGCCCAATAAAGAATATTGATCTGTTCTGTCATCAGGTAGTTCCCAGCACCAAATCCCTGCTCCTCCATAGGTATTCATTATCAGATCAACCTTGGCATCAATCATGGGTTTTGAGTTGTAATTATACCCCCCGTAAATTCCATCTGGATCATTATAATATGTTGCTGGGTCTGAGTTAGAAAAATTCTTATACTGTGCCCATGGACCGGTTGAGTAAAAGGGAATTGCCAGTACGATCTTCGAAGGATCTACATTCTTTCCGAATCGATTACCACCGCACGAAGCGGGCGGGTTAGGAATTCCGGCAGATGTAGCCCACTTGAGCATACTATTCTCTGCTACCGTGTGAGAACTGTGATTTACATCACACACGCAGCAAGCGCCTCCTGCATCAAATGCCATCACAAAAACATAATCGCACACATCAGTGAATGTGGAACTTATGTAGTCATTATTCCATACCAAAGGAGCCACTGCACCACTTAATTCCAAATTTTTTCCCATCGTCCCTTCAAGAACATCCATGGCTGACCTTAATTCAGTCATAAAATTAGTCAGATTGGTCTCATGAGTAGTTGAAGTTGGAAACTCCCAATCCATATTAAATCCATCCAGATCATATGTTTGGATTGTATTGATAATGTTATTGATAAAGGTTGTTCGATTGGCAGGTGTTAAAGAACTAGCCATATTAGCGCTGCTATGTGTTGCTCCCCCTAAAGAAATATGACATTTCACTCCATTGGCATGTGCTGAAGAAACCATAGGGGTCAGGATTGTCGTAAACGCTCCGGACGTTGCAGGACGCACATTACCAGTTCCATCAGTATACATAAATGCATAATAGATATCAGTAAGCTTATCCCATTGTACATTGTTAAGCTCTGAAGCCGGGTGCCAGTCTCCAAAGAAACCCGCGACTTTTGGACTTTGACATTTTACAGAATTTGACAGAGTAAGGCCAAAGAAAAATAAAATCAGAAATTTTATATTCTTCATGAAAATTAGTTTAACGTGATAAATTTCAACTTTGGTAAGTCAGCTTTAAAAACATACAGGCTGGATGGTCTTGGTATCACCTGATTGTCTCTGACATACAAGAGTAATATATAAATATACTATTTGCACACTAAATATTACTTGTAATAATCCAATAAATAATAGGATTATTACCACCCTAAATTAAACGTATTTCCGGCAATAAAGTTTACTAAATCTCCCATTTAAGGCCATTTCACCACATCTCGTACCGCTATAATACCATGCTAAAAAAATCCCCATTGATGTTAAAAAATAAAAAAAGGGGCGCATGGCCCCTTTTCGATAAGCTAACTAGGTTGACCTTACTGTTTTGAAAGTTTAATTGTTCTCACAGTCTGATCTGTAATAATTCTTCCAAGGTAGAATCCTGCAGGGAGGTCTTCACCAAGTATTATTTGTTCATTGCTAAAGTAAGCACCTTCATGAACTGTCTTACCATTCACGTCAGTTACAATCAATGTATATTCAAACTCCGAGGCAGTCCGCACTTCAACGTTCACTTCTGAGCTAAATGGATTAGGGTAAACCAGAATCTCTGCCTGCTCTAATTCCTCATCAATATTCGTTGCACATACATTAATGAATAAAGTCGCTGTAGGGCTGAGACAGCTGCCGTTAATCTCAACTACTGATACCGAACCACTAGTCGTCCCGAAATCCACAACTATTGCATTGCTACCCTGGCCGGAAACTAACGTTGCTCCACCTGGCACACCCCAGTTATATGATGAACCAGCGTTATTGGTCACTGTATAACTCATATTACTGGCACCACATGCGACAAAGTTATCACCTGAAATTACAGGTTCCGCTATACCGGAAATCACTTCAATATAAGAGGGTTTTGTCTCCGTTGTAGGCGCTCCATCCGTAACGGTCAAACTAACATCTTTGAATCCGTTAGTTGTATAACTCACCGTATGGGGACCATCACCCGATGCCGTAGCAGGAGATGCTCCTGCACCAAAATCCCAACTATAGGTCTCTGATCCTGATGTACCGGAGGTGGTACTTGTAAACACAATATTAGAATTCGTACAAGCCGTGGTTGCACTTGCTGAAAAGTCTACAGAAATGGAGCAGCCTTCTGTGATCACAACTTCATCACTATTGGATCCACAGCCATTGCTTATCGTCCAGCTGAGAGTAGCTGATTGCCCGGTTCCCAAACCACTAAAGGAAGAAGTCGCAGACGAATTATCTGCAATCGTAATGGTTCCTGAAACAATTGACCATGATCCCGTACCTTCAGAAGGCGTATTTGCTCCTAAGCTACCGGAACCACCACATACCGTCTGATCCACTCCTGCATCCGGGGTCGTAGGTGTTGCTTCCTGCGTTATTGTCACCTGATCGGAACTTGGTGTACATGATCCGTTGTCAATTGTCCACTGAAAAACATTGTCTCCCAAAGACAGTCCCGAAACGGTTGTTGTTTCATTATTCGCATCTGCAAATGTACCTGCCCCGGAAACTACCGTCCATGTACCTGTTTCTCCTCCACCAGCTGCATTACCGGCAAGTGTGGTATTATCAGTACATATACTTTGGTTTGTTCCTGCATTGGCTGCCGTTAATGAACCTGACTGGGTAATTGTTACTTGCGCAGAGTTTGACGCACACACACCATTGGAAACTGTCCACTCAAAAACATTGGCACCAGAGTTGAGACCACTAACATTTGTTGAAGGGTTGGTATCATCATCAAAGGTTCCTGCACCGCTAACGACTGACCATTGACCCGTCCCAACAGTTGGTGTTGCAGCTCCCAGTGTCGCATTGGTAGCACATACCGTTTGGTCAGCTCCAGCATCAGCTGTTGATGGGTTCTCATCAACGGTTATCGTAACATCATCAGTTGATGAGCCACAAGATCCGGTGATCGTCCACCTGAAAATATTATCTCCGATTGTCAAACCAGTTACGCTTGTGGATTCATCGTTTGCATTTCCAAACGTACCGGCCCCAGAGATCACTGTCCAGGTTCCTGTTTCTCCTCCGGATACCGCATTTCCTGCTAATGTGGTATTATCGGAACAGAGATTCTGATCAGAACCTGCATTTGCAGTTGTTCCTGCACCGGTTACTGTTACAGTTACCTGAGAAGTACTCGTAGCACAAGACCCGTTGGAAACAGTCCATTGTAATACGTTTGCTCCCGCGCTTAGTCCTGACACATCCGTCCCAGGATTCGTAGCATCCGCAAAAGTTCCTGATCCTGAAATTACTGACCATGTACCGGTTCCAATAGATGGGGTAGCCGCCCCCAAAGTTGCAGTCGTAGTACAGACGCTCTGGTCCGTTCCAGCATCAGCTGTGGAAGGGTCTTCTTCTCTGGTGATTGTAACTACATCAGAGGAAGGTGTACAAGCACCATTGTCAATTGTCCATTGAAAAACATTATCACCAACTGATAAACCAGAAACTGTTGTTGCTTCATCGTTGGCATTAGCAAATGAACCAGTACCAGAAACTACAGTCCAGGTTCCCGTTTCCCCAGCTCCGGCTGCATTACCGGCAAGAGTAGCATTATCAGCACACAAAGCTTGATCGGTTCCTGCATTGGCTGCGGTGAGTGAGCCTGACTGAGTGATTGTTACCTGGGATGTATTCGGTGTACATGATCCATTGGACACCGTCCACTCTAGCACATTAGCCCCTGCGGATAATCCAGAGACAACTGCAGTTGGACTAGTATCATCATCAAAAGAGCCTGAACCACTCACGACCGTCCATTGCCCGGTCCCCACTGATGGAGTTGTAGCCGCTAATGTTGCATTAGTTGCGCAAACAGTTTGGTCTGATCCCGCATCGGACGCTGACGGTTGCTCTTCCACCGTAATGACAACATCATCTGTAGTGCTAGCGCAAGAGCCTCCACTGATTGTCCACCTGAAGGTATTCCCCCCAATACCCAATCCGGATACGGCTGTATTCTCATCGTTAGGATCGGCAAAGGTACCAGAACCTGAAATTACTGACCACGTGCCGGTTTCACCCCCACCTGGTGTATTCGCACCAAGAGTAGTTGATGTCGCACACAGGGACTCATCCGTTCCGGCATTTGCCTGCGTAAGTCCTCCTGAGCGGGTAATTGTGACTTGATCCGAACTCGAAGAGCAGAAAGGCGATGCTGTTATTGTCCATTCGAAAATATTATCCCCGACAGACAGTCCGGAAACCGCTGTATTAGGATCCGTATCATCTGCGAAGGTTCCACTTCCGCTAATTACGGTCCATTGTCCCGTGCCATTGGAAGGAGCATTCGCGGCCAGCGTAGTATTATCGGAACAAGTAGAAGCATCTGAACCCGCGCTTGCGGTAGTTGGAGGCTCAAATACTGTAACGTAACCATTTTTGGTTTCAGTGTCACTTCCTCCGGGACCTGTCACGGTTAACTCAATATTGTATGTTCCGGCACTATTGAAAGTTATTGTATGTGGACCAGCTCCAGTTGCCGTTGATGCCGGAGTTGCTGTAGCATCACCAAAGTCCCAGCTATAGCTAGTTATATCTCCTGATGAAGCATCTGTAAATGTTAATGATTCCCCCTGGCAAACCGTATTGGATGAACCTGTAAAATCAGCAGTAGGCGGAGTTAAGCACGGGTCTACGTTTATGCTTAATGTGCTCGGTGAACTTGGACCACAGCCCAAACCATCATCTGCTGTAACAGAAAGGGTATAATCTCCGGCCGATTCTCCGGCAAAATCAATATCGATACTTGTTCCTGATGTCGAACTCAAAGAAGCCGAACCATCGTAACTCCACTGGTATGTCATCCCTCCATCCGAAATGGAGTAAGTCTCGACATCTCCAGCACATACTGCATCATTCCCTCCAATTACACCAGGAGCGGAAGGAACAGGGTTAACGGTTCCAGTTACAGGCTCTCTTCCACATGGTGGCACAACTCCCGTTGTAATTTTCCAGTCAAAAATTTGTCCATAGTTAGTAGTTGGGCCACTGGCAAGTGAAAATCCGCTACCCCAGTCACTGTATTCCGCACCGCTTAGCGTAAATACTCCTGGTTCGTTAAAGTCAGAAACCGCTGCAGGATCCAGCAATACCCCGGTATTCGTTCCCCCATCAGGTTTTACAGTAATAAAATAATCTCCTGGAGTAAGTTGAATATTGATTGGAATAGTTTGCCCGGCAGTACTTACAGTAACCGGTGCGGTAGTCTCCAGTTCGGTGGTCCCATCCAATGTAGAAACCACAGCAATATAAATATCAGTAGACCCTTGTGGCCAAAGTCTTACACTTTCCAAAGTCAAGTCGGTCTCTACTGTAAGGAGGTTAGCATAAATTCTATTATCATCAGGAGCCCAAGCACTCGGAACGTCCATGACATCTTTACCCGTAGAATAAGTCGTTGATGTAGAAGCATCCTGAACATAATACGTTGTTGTAGAGGTTATCGAAGGAGAATACGAACTTCCCGTGTGCACTACCGTCCCACCAGTGGAGGCATCGTACCAATCATATGGACCACCACTTGTATTGATTGTCAGGTCAACAGTACCCGGACCACATCGTGTATCCCCAGTAGTTGATAACCCTGATCCTTCGACAATTAAAATCTGATCGGTTCGTGGTGCCGGACATCCAGGCTCATCAATTTCCACTTCATACGAACCTCCTTCTGTAATATTATAGGTCGTAAGCGAAGCAGAAGGTCCAGCTACGGTTGCACCATCTTTCTTCCATGTAAAAGTTCTTCCGCTTGCAGTTGGCACACCGGGATCCAGAGTTACATTTGCAGGCAGACAAATTCCCTGGTCAGGCCCTAAATTGGGCTGTGGTATCGGACACTGCAGATCGGCATAATCTTTCATCGCACACAGCAAGGAATATTGATCTGTTCTATCCTGCCCTAAATCCCAAATTAAGAGCCCAAGAGCGCCTTCATTGATAGTCAGGTCAATTTTGGCTTCAAGAGTTGGCCGCCCATTGTAGTAATACCCTGCGTAGGAGTCATTAACAAAGTTAGTGGCTGGATCTCCACCAAAGTTATTATATTCCAGCTCGTTCGTTCGTGAAGCATTTCTCCCATAAAAAGGCACTCCAAGCAAAACACTCGAAACATCAAAATTACTATGTGCCAGAGCCCAACCTTGTAAAGACGTTTGGGCATCAGCGAGTGTCGAGTGATTAACGTTAGCTGATGCTGGAAAGTCATAAGCCATCAAATGTACCTCATCAATATAATTGAAGGTGTTATTATTTATGTAGTCAGTATGTGCGGGATTTGTGGTCGTTTCAGCACCTACAGCACATGCTACTTTAATGTTTGGGTTAGGTGAGGCTGCAATGGCAGCATATAATTCCTGCATAAATGCCTCATGATTATTCTTAGCCGCTGTGGTTTTTGGAAATTCCCAATCAATCGCAAGGCCGTAAAGCCCCTCGTTGACTGCAAAGGTCACCAGGTCATTAACCAAATTTGTTCGGTAAGTTGGGTTACCCGTAACACTATTCAATCTTGCAGACCTCAATTCAGCATCATCAGCTCCTCCCAATGCTACCCATAAGTTGACTCCATTTGAATTCGCATTACTTTTACAAGTTAGCCATCGGGTATTGTTCCAATTGTATAAAGGGGCACCAGATGTTGTAAAGTTCAACGTTCCATTCGTATTTGGGTTCACAAATGAAAAAACTACATCTGTTAACTTATCATATTGGATGTAGGTAGGTGATGGGTCTCTATAACTTGGCAGATACCCTAAAATTCTTTGGGCATTGGCACTACTGATATACAAAAGGGCTAATGCTGCTAAAGTAAAGCTTCTAATCTTATTCATTACTAACGTATTTGGTTGTAGGTTAACTGTTATCAATCCTGTAAAAAGGACTGCCCTTCAGTATAATTCGGTCTTTAATAGCCTTTTGGTATAAGGTGAGTAAGGAATAATTAAAATATGTCAATCAGTTTACCGATCAAAGACATGATGGTATTATGAAAGATTGCGGGCCGCTCTTAATTATCCGGCACTAAACTTTTTGTCCGATCAAAAACAAAGGAATGAGGCCAAATAGAGGCTATTTACAAACAATCATATCACTTGAATACCAACACATCAAAAAAGTCCAATCTTATCTTAATTCATTTAAATTTTACTCAATCTTCTGATGATAGAGCCTTCAGAACTAATAATCTGAATCAAATAAGTTCCAGGAGCCATATCTTTCATGGACAAGCTGAGTTCCTCTTGTTTATTAATTACTTCAACCTTTTTCACTACTTGGCCCGTTGAATTCAAGACCTTAATAAGATAACCTGACTTTATTCCATTGATGGTTACTACATCTTTAACCGGATTGGGATACAATACAGAAACGACTTTAAGCTCTGACTCCTCCTCGACCTTGGTTATCGCCATTTGATCTGCAATGGCGTCCAGAAGCGACTTAGAACCAAAGTCATCTTGCCCTAACTCCCAAATCATGATTCCTGAAGCCTGGTTTATCGCCAATGCGGTTTTTGCTTGTATTGTGGGTATGCCATTATAGTAAAGATTTCCGACCTGATCATTATTCTCAGCACCCGAATGAGTCGCTACAATATTCGCGTAGGTATATGTATTTACCGTTGTACTATTAACAAACTCATAGCCGTAAAATGGTACTCCAAGAACAATATTATCAGCAGGCACGCCTCTACCCTTCCAGTAATTGATATCATTTTGTGCAAAATTATAACTTGAGTGCTGACCAGGGCTATCCGGGGCCCATGGTCCCGTGGCATCATAGGACATAAGGTTTATCCAATCAAATGCAGCTATAGCTTCATCTGGCATCTTCCATTCTGCATTCCAGGATGCTACTGCGGCCGAAACCTTCAGACCGTACAAACTAAGAGTATCAACCAACTGCTCAACAAAAGGTCCATAATAGGTATCATGTATATCATCCCCCTCCAAATCAACATCAATACCATCCAGCGAATTTGCTTCCAGATACAGCCTAATCTTGTGAATAAAGTTAGCACGATTAGCGGGAGTCATTAGATTATCATAGTACCCTTTCACAGTTGATGAGACACCTGCACCTCCGATAGAAATGAATACTAGAACATCAGAGGCGTGTGCTGTATTGACGATTGAGGTAATTGAAGGAGAAATAACCAAATCCCCATCTGAGTCTGGGTTCGCAAAAGAGAGATTAATATGAGTCAACTTACTTAGATCAATTGAACCAATGCTCCCAAATCGGTAAGTAGGCAAATAGCCCACTACCTTAAACTGTGCTAAACACACCAAACTAGAAGCAAAAAATGTTGTTACGAGAATAAATCTTTTCATATGTACTGTGGATGATCTGTTCATAACATAAGGTCTCTTTGAAATATATCACAGAAAGAGAAAACTAATTGGTAGTACAATGCTAATTCGGAACGAACATTTCGGACCAAAATTTGCATAATAATACCTCTTAACCCTCTTTATTTATTCATATTAAGGCCATAAACACATTATTATTATCAAAAATTGCACTTTAAAACCAATTGGTATTAAACCGATCATTTTTTCTTGAAAGTCCGCAAAAACAGTCAATTTTCAGGTTTATTACGCCATTTTCTGAGACAGCAGGGTGACAATAAGTCTCAAAACAAGATTCAACCAATAATAATTCGTTAACATTTGGGAGGACATTCCGTACTGTTTTTTTATACTGATATTAACCCAGGAGGCTGTAACAACAATTATCAAAATCTAAACAAAAGAGAAATGAAGAAAATACTCGCGACCTCAATTCTTTCCTTACTGCTATTGACTACCGCTTTTTCACAGCGTGTTGTGGGCTATTACCCACACTGGAAGTCAATTAGCGATGTCAACAATATTCAATGGGGCAAAATCACAGACATTGTCTATGCCTTTGCAACGACAGATGGTTCGGGTAATATCACAATTCAGAATTCTACAATTTTTAATGCCGTGGTATCCGGTGCTCAAACAAATGGAGTAAAAGTCCATCTTTCAATTGGAGGTGCAGGTCAATCAGGAAATTTCGGAACAGTTGCCGGCAACTCAACAAACAGAACTAATTTCGCAAATAACCTTGCTACCATTGTAGAAAACAATGACCTGGATGGGGTTGATATTGACTGGGAATTCCCTGCTTCCTGGGAATCCACCAATTTCACCAACCTGGTTTCAGCGGTGAGATCAGCACTAGACGGTAGCGAAAGCACACTGGGAAAAACACTTGAGTTAACCGCTGCAGTATCCCCGGTACAGTACAACAATGATGCAATCACCGCATCAAGCTATACTTACATCGACTATTTCAATATTATGGCCTATGATGACGATCGGGGAATCCATGGATCAAATCACTCAGCCTACGATTTTGCGGTTGAATCAATTACATATTGGTCCACTACAAAAGGGCTTTCCAAAAGTAAAATGAGGCTAGGGGTTCCTTTCTACGGAAGAAATTCCTGGACTGATGAAGCGTATAATACGTTGGGAGCCGCAGACCCGGCCACTGCATTCAATTCTGACAGTTACAACGGATACTACTACAATGGCAACACAACTATTCAAAACAAATCACAGTTGGTTCTTGACGAAGGTCTTGATGGTATTATGATCTGGGAACTGAGTCAGGACCGTACCGATCAATATTCTCTTCTTACGGTCATTGACAACATATTAGAGGCTGGAACTCCTTGTGAAAACCCTAATCTCGGATTCAAAAAGAGCTTATGTGAAAGTCCGACAATTACTCTCGATCCGGATGTATCGCAGGGAAACCCGGACTTTACATTTGCATGGACTCAAGATGGCTCCAGCATGGGATTAACAACAGAAACCATTGATGTCACAGTAGCTGGTGAATATTGTGTAACATATACCCACCAAACGGGAAGTTGTCCGGAGAAAGAAGCGTGTGTGGATGTAATCGATGCGGAGGCAGTTAATACCCAAGATGGTTCACGGTGCGGTACAGGCACGGTAGATCTTCAAATTCTTGATGCTGGTACCTATAAGTGGTACGATCAGGAAACAAATGGCACACAACTAGGCATTGGCACGTCTTTCACTACACCGTCAATCAGCACCACGACCACCTATTGGGTAGAAAAACCCGCAGTGAGTGACACCGTTGGTAAAGAGTATCCATCAGGTATGCCAGCATGGGGTGATGGTTGGACTCCAGCTAATTCAGATGACCCGGGGAATGACAACTATGCCCGATTAATCTTTGATGCACTTTCGGACTTCACAATTGATTATGTAACAATCTACTCTTCAACAAGTCAAACGATCACCTTTACTATATACAATAGCAGTGGAGGAACTGTGGGAAGTACGACAGAAACAGTAGGCGCAGGCAAAATTCGCGTTCCAATCAACATTGATGTTACAACGGGATCTGATTATGAATTTGGCATTTCAGATGGTGCCACAATATGGCTAGAAGATGATGGCATGAGTACCGATCGCGGGTACCCATTTACTGATGCAGGCGTACTTTCAATCACTGCAACGGACACAAAATGGGGTGGCGTCAACAATTGGTACCTGGGAATTTATGATTGGGAAGTGTCTGCGGGAGGCTCTTGCGGCAGAGTACCTGTTACGGCTACGATTGAATCAGATTGCACGCCTCCTGTAGTTAGCTTCAACTCCCCTACCAACGGTGGCAGCCAAGAAGGCCTGGCCGGAGTAACATTGAGTGTGGATGCTACTGATAGCGATGGAAGTGTTTCCTCGGTTTCATTTAACGTATATCAAGGATCAAACCCTACTCCAGTGGCTACCTATTCGGGCACACAGGCTTCTAATACCTTTACAGCAACATGGATTCCAACCGAAGAAGGCAGTTATACTATTGAAGCTACTGCTACCGATGATGATGGAAACCAAACAACAGAGTCAATCTCATTTACTATCACTATCGTAAGTGCAATTAGCAATACAATCGAAAGTAGCATTGTTGTTTACCCTAACCCATCCAGCGACTCATACTTCATAGGCTCTGAATCAGGGCAAACATATGACTATAGGGTCATCTCATTGGACGGGGTAACTCTAGAAAGTGGAAACACTGAGGGCAGCATAGGTTCAGAGTTAAGTTCGGGAATTTATATTCTGGAACTATCAAACGGCAGCCAAAGAGGGGTATTCAGAATTATCAAAGAGTAAAATAGAGTAAGTCTATACAACAATATTCAACACCTGATTAACTTTTATCACATAAAGTTGGTCAGGTGTTTTTTTGTTGAAAAAGAAGAGAATTACGGTTATGCAACACCTTGAATGATATGAAGTTCATGCCTGAGTTCCTCAGTCGCATACTCCATTTGTGTCTTTAGGTAAATAAATTGGTCATAATCTACTTTACCACCAGACAAACCCGCACTTTCAAAATCTCTGATGAGCTGTTTACAACTTCCTATTCCCATGGTATCAATGTTTGTCTTAAGCTTGTGTGCAATCCTGCCGACTTCAACCCAATGTGACTTTAAAATGGAGGTCTCTAGCTCACTCAAAAGTTTGGGGGTACTATCAAAAAAAACAGAAATCATTTCCAACTTCATGTGCTCCGCCAATGTCCCGAAGGAATTGAGATAGTCGAGGTTGATATATTTGTAATCGTCCACTTGATTAATTTAACGACTACCAAAATGAAAAGATTCCTTCTTTTGTATTAAAATACCATAGGTGAATCCTTGAAATCAGGCGACCAATAAATCAATTTTACCACCTAGAATTACTCGTATTTATTTCAAAAAGGGCGTTTCTTAATTGGGTCTCTATATCGATCATTATTCTCAGAGCTGAATTAAATACCCATACTTTGTTGGAACCTGAACCTGATAAGCTCTCAATTACTTTACCGAGTTCAACAACAGCTTCCTGCATTTCGAGCTTTTCCAAAAGAGACTTCAATTCAATTAATTTGCTTTTGAAACCATCCCAACCTGACCGCCTAGCTAAATTTAAACCTTCCTCTATGACGGAAGATACGATTTGGGAATTATTACTTAGTTCATGTAATAGCTTATGAACGTTACCATTGTACTTTTTGTACAACCTTTTCAAGAGATAGTTCTGAAAACTTACCTTATCTTTTTTTCCATTAGGATGTACACCACACAGTTTACCAAGTTTAGATTTCAGTATACTTTCCTCAAAGGGTTTGGACACGTAATCATTAAATCCATCCTCCAAAAAACTTTCCTTGGCTCCCGCAAGAGCATTTGCCGTAAGAGCCAGAATAGGAATATTGCTCCCTAACTCACTCCTAATGATCTTTGTAACTTCTACACCACTCAACTTCGGCATTTGCACATCCATTAGTATACCTTGGTATTTCCCCGAATTTTGCTTAAAAAGCGCCAAGGCCTCTTCTCCGTCTGCTGCCATATCAAAAACCACTCCCCAACTACTGAGAATGGTTCTGATCAATACCTGGTTGAATTCATTATCCTCCGCAACTAACAGATGTATACCACTCAAATCATATTCATCGTATTGAGTTTTCGTCTTATCATTCAGCTCCTCTACTCGTGAAAGTGTCAAATCAAAACTAAAGACAGTCCCCACCCCTTTTTCGCTTTCCACCAGAATTTCCGAGCTGTACAACTCGACTAACTCCTTGCTTATTGACAGTCCCAAACCGGTTCCCCCAAATTTCCTTGTAGTACTCTGGTCTTCCTGAGTAAATGGATCAAAAATGCTAGAAAGCTTTTCTTCCGCTATACCTATGCCGGTATCGCGTACACTGAACCTGATTCTTTCAGTATTTTGCACCTGATCGTAGCTTAATGACTGAACACCTACTTCTACATATCCCTTATCCGTGAATTTAATCGCATTCGTAGCCAGGTTCATTAATATTTGGTTTAGTCTGACAGGATCGCCCCAATAGTACTTATCCAGTTGCTCATCAAACTGCATTTTCAGCTCAACCCCTTTCTCCTGGGCTCTCAGCTTAATTGAATCAATAATATTCTTCACACTCTCATATAGAGAAAAGCGAATATATTCCAACTCAAGTTTTCCGGACTCGATTTTAGAGATATCTAGAACATCATTAATTATAACCAGCAGATTAGAAGCTCCTTTTATGATAATATCGGTATATTCCTTTTGGTCTTGATTCAAATTTGTTTCTGAGAGCAATCTGGCCATTCCAATAATTGCATTCATTGGCGTTCGTATTTCATGACTCATATTAGCCAGGAATCTTTCTTTTGCCAATGCCGAAGTAGAGGATTCCTCCAGAGCCTTTAATAACTCCTGCTCCAACACCTTCCTCTTCGTTATCTCCCTCACAACCGCAGTAAACTCAAGGACATATCCATTCCTCTCAAGTAATTGTACATTCTGACCCACCCACAATTCGTTGCCTTCTTTAGTTAAAACAGGAAACTCTAAATAACTTACCTCACTCCTTTTTTTGAAGTGCTCTTCATAAAACTCAAAGACCTTAGGCTTATAGTCTTCCCGTATCAAATCCGTGAAATGCTTACCAACTAACTCGGCTCGGGTATATCCTACAATCTTTTCGGCTATTGGATTCACATAGGTAAAAAAACCTTCTGGAGAAGCCTTATAAATTATATCGTTGGTATTCTCAACAAGTCTTTGGAATCGCTCCTTTGATTCCTTATACCCCTTTACCATTGCCATATACTGGCTCACGTCATAAATAAAAAGTAAAAAATTGTTATGATACCGCCTCAGCACACCACTAAACTGCTTTGTACCAAGGGTTATTAAGGGGATTTTGAGTGAGTCTACAAAGTCACCTTCATCACTCGGGAGCTTCAAAAGTTCATCTGAAAGTTCATTATCTAAAATCTCACTTAAAACTTCCTCGCCTCTCACATTTGCATACAAAACACGAAACCGGGTGTCTAGCAAGAAGATCGGGCTGGGATTATCATTCAAAAAAGTAGTGACAACATCATCAGCCGAAACTGACATTATTCCATTCAAAGAGGTGTTTTTTTTATTAAATAATTTCTTAGCCAAACTTGTTCGAATAAGGAGTTCGAGACAGAATGATATAGTTCAGAAAAGTTTTTGGCTAATACTATAGGTGTACCTCTTATTTTTGATAAGCAACCCTCTTATTATAATTCACTCACAGTAGACTTTTAGAATTTTGGAGGCTAGCTTTTGAAGCTCATCGTTTGCAGTTTCCTCCCCTTCACGACAATGCTTACAAATGTTTGAAATCTGATTTTGGATACCGCTGTCATTTTGAACTATTGCAGCTGCTCTTAATACCTGAAGTGCCTTCAAATCGAACGAACTCTGGTTTTCATCATAATGTTTCTGAGCTAAATCTATATGCTCTGTTTTAACATTATCACAATTAGCCATAGCATTGACAAAACTTATATTGAAATACAAATTGCTTGGATGGAAGTAATAAAGACCATTCTCCTTACCTTTAATTTTCATTTCAGCCTCGTAAAACTGATCGGAGGCTCCGCAATAAACCTTAGACTCAAGCAATGCAAGCCCATAATAATAATGAATATCAGGATCCGATTTTCCTGCCTCAATGGCTATTTGAAAATCATTTAAGGCCTTTTTTTCATTTTCCGAGTTGAGATAAGCCACTCCCCGTTGAAAAAAATACTTTGCGTAGTAACCTTTATCATAATCTTCCTTCGGAACTTCTTCAACGGCCGCATCGTGGTATTCCAGCGATTCTTTAAAATCACCCTTGGCATTGTAACATACCCCCATAATCATATTAATCTCTTTGGATGAGGGCGTTAGTTTTTTACATGACTCAAAATAGTTCAGTGCCTTGTCAATGTTGTTTTGGTAATAGTGAATGTAACCCAGATAGTAATTAGCATTCCATATTGTAGTATTATCCTTTGCTATTTTTAAAACTCCTTCAAGTTTTACCACACTTTGGTCAAACTCCCTTGTAGCGTACAAATAATAGCCATGTACAAAAGCCAGTTGTTCATCTTTCTCCTCTAGATCTTCTAATTGATTAATGTAAAACTGTGCTTTGGCATATTCACCACAGCACGTACTATTGATCACCTTCATCAAATAAACTTCATATTTATTATCTGAGTACTTATCAGCACTATCCAGGTATTTTTTTGATTCCCAATTGCATCTGTGATGGTCCCAGGCGTATTGACACTTTGCTTTTAATAAATATGCTGCTCCGGAACGAGGATTTCTTTTTAAGCCCGCATCGCAGTTCATATCAGCCTTGGCGTATTCTCCTCTTTCAAAGAAGTTTCGAGCTTGCTTCAAATAACGATCTTCAGGTGGTTGAGCCCATACGTTAGTGCCAATAAGAAAGAGGAAAAGAATTAGTAGTCTCATCAGAAGCTGGATATTCAAAAGTGAACACAATGTAATAATTTACACCTTATCAACAAAAAGCATACCTAACCATATAAATCACCAATCCCTTCACAACCTTTTTAATATTTAGCTCCTACTTGCATTCACCCCTTCGATATGTGATTATGCTTTGTTCATTTAAGCAACAAAAAATTGCCATGCCTAAACATATATCAAACATTGGTAACCAAATGGTACGAGGAAAGCAAAATTTGTATTTTACATGATTTCAAGGGTAATAAAATTGGTATCTATCTCCGAAACACCTAATTCATATCTTTCAATTCTTCAGCACGTAAAGGAAATTGTTGAGCTACCATTCTTTTCATATTAGCACCAATTGTTATTTTAAACATTATGAAACAATTACTTACTCTTCTTTGTGCCGTTGCTATCAGTCTTCCTTTAAACGCGCAGGATTTTCAGAAAGGACTGATCCTGAAATATGACTTCAATAAATCAGCTGTAGATTCCGTATCAGGAAAAGATATAGAACTAACCGGTACTCACTATGCTAAAGATTTTTGTGAAACTGAAGGCAAATCACTTGAATTCAGAATAGAGGGTCAATTTGCTCGACAATCGATTTCTGACGAGGCCTTCAAAGGCCATAGTGGACTTACATTTTCTACCTGGGTCTACTACAAGAAAGATAAGGCTGGCAATCCATACTTCATCGGAGGACAGTGGAATAAGAAGAATATAGAAAGAAGATTCTCGATGATGCTCGATGAGGAACATCATATTATATTCCGAGTAAACGATGGAAAGACATGGGAAAAAGGTGTCAGGAGCGACAAAAAGCTTTATGATGAGGTGTGGTATCACGTGGTTGGTGTCTATCATAAAGATGAGCGCTATCAAATTTTCATTAACGGAGAATTACATGGTATGGGACTCCAAACCGGAAGTGGTATCAACCCATCTACCAGCCAGCCATTTGTACTCGGCAATCAACTCAAAGGAGACAGTACCAGCTTAATCTACCGGGGACGATTGGACAAAGTTCGCCTTTATAACCGGGCCCTATCCTTACATGAAATTCAACAATTATATCATCTGGAAAAATCATCAGAATGCATCACTCTTTATACAGTCCATGGTAATATCAAAGACTTATTAACCAATGACAAGGTGGGGGCAAACATTCACTTAAATCACGTGGGTAAAAAAGAAAACCACCCATTCAGCTTCAACTGGGACGGTACATTCAAATTCAAAACTGAAAAGAATGCTTCTTACTCTATTAAATTACTGGCAGAGAATTATTTTGAGTATACCGATACAATAGGCCCTTTTACGCAAGACTCTTGGATCAACCTAAAGATGAAACCAATTGAATTGGAAAGAGTTTTTACGATTAAGAACCTTCGATTTAAAAGGGGATCCGCTCAAGTTTTACCTAGCTCATACCCTAGCCTCGACAAGCTGGTACAAATGATGATTGAGAATGAAAGTATGGAAATCGAGCTCCGAGGTCACACCGATAACATTGGTGACTCGGCATTGAATCAGGTTTTGTCTGAAGAACGAGTAGATGAGGTGAAAAAATACCTTGTAGATAAAGGTATAGCTGAAAAAAGAATTTCAGGTAAAGGATTTGGCGGTTCGAAACCGATCGCCAGTAACAATATGGAACACACCAGAAGACTTAATCGTAGAGTAGAATTTGTAGTAACCAAATACTAGTTCACAAGCTACGACTTATTGACCACGATAAGTAAAAACCTAAATCCTTTCAACACAAATCGTAGCACTGATTTGGTTGGAGTTGTCGGTTAGAACATCATCATCTATCAATGACAACGCCATAAGATTATGATCTTTATATCCCAGAGACATAATCTTAAGATCGATATGGATATCATTAATAAACAAAAACGGAACATCTAATTCAAAACGACCAAGATGATCAGTCTTACCTGAACCTATAATCTTACCCTTGGAACGTACTTGAATCATACCTTCATTAATAGGAATATTCGTATCCTTATCAAGCAAAGCACCTTTCACACGAAACACTGCGTCCTTCAGTTCTTTCTTATCTAAAACGAACTCAAACTGTGGAAGAGGTTCATCATAACTGGTTGAAGAAAACCCCTGGAAGTCTAAAAATTGGTGATTCGAGTATCTTAAGTTCATAGCTTTAATGTTTTATACTTTAAAGCTACTCTCCAGATGTAAAGAGATTATTAAGGGTTAACTAAGTTTATATCAAATAATTAGTCATTATATCGTCACAATCACTGAAATAATTCATGACGCATCCCCAACATAGGGAAGATTTTAATATATTAAGTGAAGTTTTTTAGGATGAATATTGTGCAACACAAAGCTCAAAAGACTAGTCTGCTTATTACTCTTTTTATTTTAATTAGTTTAAAAAGCAGTGGACTAAACCCGATCATTTTAAATTCTACCGATTCAGAATGGATTATTGGAGATTCTACGTTTGCCCTGTTGGAAGATTCTTCTGCTCAACTTACAATTGACGATATCCTTAGCCCTACTTGTCAGAAGGGATTTAAAGTATATACATCAGATAACGAAGTACCTTACTCTAACGCTAATTATGAGTCTACTTATTGGATAAAATTTAAAGTAAGCAATCTATCCAGCTTTGACCGTTGGTATATTCTTGAGTCTTACGCCCCACACACAGAGAGTTTGAAGTTTTACTTGCCTAATGAAAACGGTCAATACATAGAAAAGAAATCTGGATTTGATATGTATTTCTACCAAAGAGAATATATCAATAAAAACCTGATTCTCGATCTTCCAATACCAAAAGGGCAGGTAAAGACCTTTTACCTACGAGTGCACTCACCTAAATACTGGAGTGGCTTCGATTTTCGTATAAAACCGATTAAAGAATGGACCCACTACTCTACCTCTGAGTACTTTTTCTTAGGACTTTTCTATGGAATTTTGCTCATCATGGCAGCCTATAACTTGCTCCTCTACTTTACTTTACGTGAGCGGGTATATATTCTTTTTGTGATATATATATTATTCGGATTACTGGTAACTTCTTTTGATGATGGCTTAGGACATCAATTTATTTGGTTCAAGGCAAGAGAATTATTTTCCGCAATGGGTCTATATGTCTTCCCTATTGGCTTAACTCTTTCGTTTATATTCTACTCGAGAAACTTTCTAGAACTGAAGAAAAGACATAAGAGCCTAGACAAGATTCTCTTATTTATTGGAACCGGCTACGTTGTATATCATCTATTGCACCATATTATTGGTTATTTCTGGCCTCAGCTACCTTATTTCAGGTTTATCAATGCCATCCCATATTTATTTGTGTTTGCTATTTCCGTAAAAAGCTACAAAGATCAATTCAGACCAGCGCGTTATTTTATGATTGGTAGTGGATTTATTGCGCTAAGCATAATTATCATACAATTAAGAGCTAACAACCACATACCCGGCAACTTATTCACTGTTTACAGCTTAAATTATGGATTAGTTACTGACATTCTGTTTTTCTCATTAGCGCTTTCCGAAAGAATCAAATTCATTAAGCAAAACGAACAGAAAGCCCAACAAAAGATCATTGAACAACTTGAGGAAAATGCACAACTCAGGACGAAAGTAAATCGTGAGCTCGAAGAAAAAGTAAAAGAAAAAACCAAAGAACTCAACGAGCAAATGGAGTTATTAAATGAATCTAACGAGAAACTAGCATTTGCCGTTGAAGAACTTAAATCAATGAATGTCACACTTGATCTTGACAATTGGAAGCTCAAAAAAACCATAAAAAAAGAAACCGAACTAAGGTTGAGTGATAAAGAACTGACTTTTGAAGGATTCTCAAAGCTCTACCCTGATAAAATTACATGCCTTAAAAAAATCAATGACCTAAAGTGGGGTGAAGATGAAAAAGGGTATTTGTGCAAGAAATGTGGCCACAATAACTTTTCAAAAGGACCACAGCCTTACTCAAAAAAATGCACTAAATGTAATTACACAGAGACCGTGACATCTTATACATTATTTCATGGCGTTCGTTTTCCTCTTAACAAAGCTTTGTACCTGACCTATCTGATATCCAGAGACGAAAAGAAAACAATTGAATCCCTTTCCGAAGCTGTTGATCTGCGAATGAATACCTGCTGGAACTTCAAAAAAAAGGTGGTATCACGTAAGGAAGAAACAAAAAAGAAATTTAAAATCAAGGACATCAATAATTGGGAACAAATAATAGTCCACTAAGTACTATTCACTGATTATTAACAATAAAAATTACGCACGTTACAAAAACGTTAACCCCAGCGAAAAAACCCATTATTTTCCCTTTAAAGCTAAAAAATAAATATACTATAGTGATAAATTTCTTTTACTTGCTTTTCTTATTTTTCTAAAATTTGATAAGAATTCACCCTAATAAACCCTCAAATTTCAAAGTCTTTGCGTAAAGTAGTTTATAGAATCAATTACAGGAAAAAATCATCTCTACCTAGTGATTACTTCAACCTGTAACAGATTTGTAACTGAAAATTTATGATTATGAGAAAGGTCTTATACCTATCGTTAATCACCTTATTACTACCTTACATTACTTACGGACAAGGAGAAGCTAACATCTGGTATTTCGGGGACGGAGCCGGGCTGGACTTCAACACCAATCCTCCAACACAATTAGAAGATGGGAATGCCGGCTTGTTGAGTGCAACAGGAGAAGGGGTCGGCTCAATCTCAGATGCTGATGGAAACATCCTCTTCTACACAAATGGGAGTACAATATACGATGCTACTCATACTGCAATGCCCAACGGCACTGGTTTAAACGGAAGTGGAACCACAACGCAAACCGGATTGATTATTCCGGTGCCAGGCAGCAGCACAGAGTATTATGTGGTTTCAACTTCTGCTGGCAATGCCGTCAAATATGTTATTGTTGACATGACTTTGAATGGAGGGCTTGGTGATGTTACCGTAGCTTCTTTAAACGGTGGTAACGGAACCGAAATACTTGCAAGCCCGGCAGCAGAAGGAGCTCTTGTAATACCGGAGTATGATGGTTCAAACGTCCCTACCGGAGATTTTTGGGTCATATTTCATGGAACAAGTGATGCCAACTACCATGTATTCAAAGCTGATGCATCGGGAATAACACCACACCCGACTAACCCAGTACAAACCCAGGGATTTGTTGTACCTGGTCAACCTGTAATGGTATTCAAAACCACCAGTTGCTTCGACAAAATAGGGGTTGTTTTCTACAATGAACCTCGTGCAGAGGTACTTCCATTTGATGTTGTCACTGGAATAATTTCAGCCCCAGAACTAATTCTTGACGGACTTACTAGCGGAGGAGGCCCATTTCTAAATGATGAGGTATATGGACTCGAGTTTTCTCCAAGTGGACAATTCCTTTATATAACCGAGGCTGGACTAAACAATAGAAGAACAATTTATCAATTTGATAGAACTTTAGCTACCGGTACGAATCCAGCAGCAGTATTAGCATCTAAAGTTTACTATACCGATGGAACGTCAAACAGATTCGGCCAATTACAACTAGGACCTGACGGCCAAATATATTTTCCTGGATTTGATTTTTCCGACCCAACATGGATTAATGTTGTCCCTAACCCAGATGTTGCATGGACTGCAACGACACCAACCGTTGCAGACCCTAGTGAGATTGAAATGTTCAAATATACATACAATGCCAAAAAGGTTGGAGAAGGATTGCCCCCGTTTCTAAAAAATTTACTAACCGAAATCAAAATATACTACAACAATGCATGTGAAGGCGGAACCACAGATTTTAGTTATGTTTTTGGAGGCGCGGCCGTTTCCTGGTCTTGGGATTTTGGTGACCCAGGCAGCGGTGTCCTAAATACATCAACATTACCGACCCCTTCCCATGTTTATTCAACAGCTGGAACTTACACCACAACACTTACAATAATTGATAATTGTGGAAGGACTCGAACAGGTACTGTGGATGTTATCGTTAAATCCGGACCAACATACAGCTTACCTGCAACCACCTGCCCCAATACGGATATAACAATCACAGGTACTGGCGCAAATGCTTCGAATTACACCTGGTCAACGGACGCTTCAGGAGCCCCTGTACTAGGAACTGGGTCTACCTATACATACAATGGCGCTCTACCAGCAACAGTTTACGTGCAAGACCCAACTCCATTAGCAAGTCATACGGTAGGCAACACCGGTGCCTCCCAAAGCTTCGCTTCAGATGACGGTCACACTTATTTTGAAACATTCACCGAAGCAACTATCGCTACGTTTGATGTTACCACCAGATTAAATTCAGGAACTGCCAATTTCTCAATACAAAGTGCTGATGGAATAACCACTTACGGAGGACCATATTCTTTAACATCCTCTGCATCAGGAGTAACCCACACAATAACTGTAGACTTAACACTTGCTCCAGGCACCTACAGAATCTACACTGATTATAGAAACCTCTTGTACCGAAACAATACGGATGATGATGGAAACCGAGATGTTACAGGAGTTATTGACGTACAAGGAGAACAAAATGGTTCTAAAGGCGGATCATTCTTCAACATTGTAGTTGACCTTCCTGATCCATGCGGAATACGTGCAGTTGAAATTCCCCTCAATTGCTGTGTACCTCCCACAATTACAACTCAACCAGCCGGACA
This sequence comes from Cytophagales bacterium, assembly GCA_965267335.1. Lineage (GTDB taxonomy): Bacteria > Bacteroidota > Bacteroidia > Cytophagales > JAAEPT01. The sequence goes on from OZ253953.1 coordinate 3,522,495, forward strand.
AACTGTTTGTGAAAATACGGAAGTAAATTTCAATGTAGTGACTACCGCACCTTCTCCAACATATCAATGGCAGATTAGTACAGATGGTGGTGGTAGCTGGACAGACATTCCTTCAGAAACCTCCGACACTTATAGTATTGACGAAGGTTCCGTTACAACATCGATTAACAATTATCAATATAGAGTCCAAATAGATCAGGGTGGCTGTACCGGAACAAGTGACCCTGCGACATTAATGGTTAACCCCAACCCTATCCTCAGCGTTACAGATCCATCAAGTGTTTGTTCCCCAACCACTGTAGATCTCACTGCAGCATCAGTCACATCTGGCAGCTCCAATGTAGATGATCCTGGCGGGTATAGTTACTGGACAGATGCATCAGCTACTACTGCAGTGGCTGATGAGACCGCTGTGGGTAATGGCACCTACTACATCGTCAATGTCAATACTGACGGATGTTCGGACACTGCAGCAGTAAATGTCACCATAAACAACAAACCTGCACTGACCATTACTGACCCCACTGCAGTTTGCCAACCCAATACTGTAGACCTCACTGCAGCATCAGTCACATCGGGCAGCTCCAATGTAGATGACCCAGGCGGGTATAGTTACTGGACAGATGCAGCAGCTACCACTGCAGTGGCTGATGAAACCGCTGTGGGTAATGGCATCTACTACATCGTTAATGTCAATACTGATGGGTGCTCGGACACTGCAGCAGTAAATGTCACCGTAAACAACAAACCTGCGCTGACCATTACCGACCCCGCTGCTGTCTGCCAGCCCAATACTGTTGATATCAGTACTGCGGCAGTAACCGCAGGAAGCACAAATATTGATCCGGCTGGCTTTACCTATTGGACAGACGCGGCAGCTACTACCGCAATGGCTGATGAGACCGCTGTGGGTAATGGCACCTACTACATCGTCAATGTCAATACGGACGGGTGCTCGGACACTGCAGCAGTAAATGTCACCGTAAACAACAAACCCGCGCTGACCATTACTGATCCCGCTGCTGTCTGTCAACCCAATACTGTTGATATCAGTACTGCGGCAGTAACCGCAGGAAGCACAAATATTGATCCGGCTGGCTTTACCTATTGGACAGACGCGGCAGCTACTACCGCAGTGCCTGATGAGACCACTGTGGGTAATGGAACCTACTACATCGTTAATATCAATACTGACGGGTGCTCGGACACTGCAGCAGTAAATGTCACCGTACACAACAAACCTGCGCTGACCATTACTGATCCCGCTGCAGTTTGCCAACCCAATACTGTAGACCTCACTGCAGCATCAATCACATCGGGCAGCTCCAATGTAGATGACCCTGGCGGGTATAGTTACTGGACAGATGCAGCAGCTAACACTGCAGTGGCTGATGAAACCGCTGTGGGTAATGGCACCTACTACATCGTTAATGTCAATACTGATGGGTGTTCGGACACTGCAGCAGTAAATGTCACCGTAAACAACAAACCTGCACTGACCATTACTGATCCCGCTGCTGTCTGCCAGCCCAATACTGTTGATATCAGTGATGCAGCATTAACCACAGGAAGCACAAATATTGACCCGGCTGGCTTTACCTATTGGACAGATGCAGCAGCTGCTACTGCCGTGACTGATGAAACTTCTGTGGGTAATGGAACCTACTACATCGTTAATGTCAATACTGATGGGTGTTCGGACACTGCAGCAGTAAATGTCACCGTAAACAACAAACCTGCACTGACCATTACTGATCCCGCTGCTGTCTGCCAGCCCAATACTGTTGATATCAGTGATGCAGCAGTAACCACAGGAAGCACAAATATTGACCCGGCTGGCTTTAGCTATTGGACAGATGCATCAGCTACCACTGCAGTGTCTGATGAGACCGCTGTGGGTAATGGCACCTACTACATCGTTAATGTCAATACTGACGGATGTTCGGACACTGCAGCAGTAAATGTCACCGTAAACAACAAACCTGCGCTGACCATTACTGACCCCGCTACAGTTTGCTCTTCTTCATCTATTAACCTTACTGCTTCATCAATCACAGCAGGCAGTAGCAATATAAGTTCACTAACCTATTGGGTAGACGCAAATGCAACAACAAGCCTAACGACACCAACAGCTGTTACTACAGCCGCCACCTACTACATAGTTGCGGAAAATTCAGGGTGCTACGACACCGCTGCGGTCAACGTTACTATAGATCAGCTACCTCCTGTTGCTAATGCTGGGGGCGATGCAAGTGTTTGTGTTGCTGACCCAATAAATATGACAGGCAACGACCCTACACCAGGCTCCGGCTTATGGACCATCATCAACCAAAGTGGTGGTATTTCCATTGACAATCCCAACCTTTTCAACTCCAATGTATCAGGACTTGATGCGGACGCAGAGTTTATTACTGCGGAATGGAGAATTAGCAATGGGGTATGTCCGGTCACAGCTGATACAGTAACACTTACAGGGATAGGTATATCCCCACCTTCTGTAAGCCTATCTTCGAGCAATAACTCAATTTGTGAGGGGGATGATATAACATTTACCGCAGTTGGTATTAATGGGGGAACTCTAAACATTTATGAGTTCTATAATTCGGTTGGTGATTTAATTCAAAATTCTACAAGTCCATCATTGTTAATAAATAGCGCCTCAGAGGATACTAGTATTTACGTAATATTCCGATCCAACTCAAGTTGTCTTGGACCCAATCCTGATTCAGCCGTTTCATCAATTGAAAGCGTAATAGTGAATGAAATACCGGTGCTTTCGATTAACGATCCATCTCCAGTCTGCACGCCTTCCATTATTGACATAACAGAGAGTGCTATCACGGCTGGTTCGACCGGAGGGGGAACGCTTTCCTATTGGACGGACGCAGGAGCAACAGTTGCGATGACTTCACCTGATAGCGTCAATTCCTCTGGCACCTATTATGTCTTAGCTAACAACAACGGATGTACTGACACAGCAGTAGTTAATATAACCATAAACACAACACCTGATCTGATTATTACAGACCCCTCTCCTGAATGCTCCCCAACAGTCATTGATGCCACAGACGCATCCATAACTGCCGGCAGCTCAAATCTAGGCACTCTAACTTATTGGCAGGATTCGGAAGCACTAATTTCCGAAACAAACCCGACCAACATAAGCAACAGCGATACGATATATGTCGTTGCTGAAAATTCAGGCTGTACTGATACCGCAGCAATACACATTTCAATTACATCAACACCTATTTTGGTAACCAATAATCCTGCAAGTATATGTACTCCCGCATCTGTAGACCTTACAGCTCCTGACATCACGGCTGGTTCTACCGGAGGAGGTTCACTTACCTACTGGATTGATGCAGCTGCGACAAATAGCTTGACTACACCAACAGCTGTATCTACAAGTGGCACATACTATATTGTCTCTGGTTCCAGCGGCTGCTCAGATACTGCTTCGGTAGTTGTTACGGTCAACTCTTCACCTTCATTAACCATCACACAACCAACCACAGTGTGCTCTCCAAATACGATAGATATCACAGACCCAAGCATTACCACAGGCAGCACGAATATTAATACGATTACATACTGGGCTGATTCAACTGCTTTCACTTCCTACTCCACCCCAACAGCTGTCTCAGCAAGTGATACAATATATTTGGTTGCGGAAAACAACAACTGCTATGATACTTCTTTGGTGATCGTCACCATAGATGAAATACCTCCGACCGCAAGCGCTGGTGCAGATGCAAATGTTTGTGTTGCAGATCCTATTAATATGCCAGGAAACAATCCCATACCCGGAACAGGCCTCTGGACTATAATCAGTCAGAGTGGCGGAATAACGATAGACGATGTAAACTTGCACAATTCCAGCGTCAGCGGAATCGTTAGTGCGGGTGATTTTGTTACAGCAGAATGGTGCATTTCGAATGGTGTATGTGCAACTACATGCGATACCGTTACCATAACAGGTGCGGGAATAGCAGCCCCTTCTGTATCGTTAAGTGCACCAACAAATGATATTTGTGTGGGAGATGAATTAACCCTAAGTGCAGTTGGTACAAACGGTGGCTCTCTGAATATTTACGAATTCTATGATGGGCAGAACAATTTACTTCAGTCCGGAACGAATCAGCAACTGGATATTACCGGGGTTAATGACACCAGCATTTACGTTATCTTTCGCTCTAACTCAAGCTGCCTCGGAACAAATCCGGATTCTGCTGTTTCATCAACGGAAAACATAACTGTTCATAATGTACCCGTTCTTAGTATTACAAACCCAGACACTGTTTGTGAACCTTCCGCTGTAGATTTAACGATACCATCAATTACTGCCGGATCCACAGATAGTGGTATTTTGAGTTATTATTCAGATGCAGGTGCAACTATTCCACTTAGTTCTCCTTCAAGCTTGAATAATTCAGGGACTTATTTCATATTATCAGACAATAACGGATGTTATGATACCGCTTCCGTAGATGTAATTATTAACCCAACCCCTAATTTAACAATCACAAACCCAACAACTGTTTGTGAACCGGAATCGGTTGATATCACGACAAATGACATTACTAGTGGAAGCACAAACCTTGGTAGCCTATATTACTTTAATGATGCCACTGCAACCCAGAGTATCAGTACTCCATCATCAATTTCAACAGGAGGTGCATATTATATTGTAAGCTCACTTGGGGGCTGTTCTGACACAGCATCTGTAGTAGTCAACATCTACCCACAACCTACTGAACCAACAATCACTACCCCTGTTACATACTGTCAAAATGATCTCCCCACAATGCTTTCAGCAATCGGTTCTAACCTATTATGGTACGCAGATTCGATCGGTGGAATAGGTTCATCTACTGCCCCCACGCCATCGACTAATTCCATTGGCACAATGACATATTTTGTATCCCAAACTGATGGGTTGGGATGCGAAAGCCCAAGAGCAAATATTGACATTACTGTCACAGCAATACCAAATGTAAATGCAGGGGAAAACAGCATTATTGAAGAAGGTGAATTTGTTACATTAAATGGCACCACTGATGCAACTTCTGTTGAGTGGACTGGTTCAGCAGATATAGTTGACCCTTTTTCAATCTCTACACTAGTTTCACCAAGCTCGCAAACCACATATTACTTAACTGGGTCAATAGGCTCATGTTCCAGCACTGATTCGGTAACGGTCTTTGTTGTTAAAGGAATCACAATTCCTAATGCGTTCACCCCTAATCAAGACGGAGAAAATGACACATGGGTAATTGAGGGACTGGAAACCTATCCCAACGCAACCGTTGAAGTTTACAATCGGTGGGGAAGTCTCGTCTATAAAACAACGGGGACTTATGTACCTTGGGATGGCTTTCGAAACGGAACTCTGATGCCTGTGCATACTTATTACTACATTATTACACCAAGCCCAACGGCAAGACCAATTACAGGAAGTGTAACATTAGTACGCTAATATTAAAAAAAAAAAAAACACGTTACTAATGTGACAGTCCTTTAGGCAAAAACGACATTTATTATATAAAACAAATCATACTCTGTTTACCAAAGTGATAAATACCATCAAAAAAGTCGTTTAACAATGTTCATTAATCAGATAATTAGTGAGTTATATATTTACCATACCGTATATTTTATGCGATCTTAAACATAAGAGTTACTCTTATAATACCATAAAGGTATTACTTAACACAAGTCAATATTTGAGCGATTAATGTACTCTTATGAAGAAAACACTCACTACTCATTTCTTCTTCTGTCTTGCCGTTTTATTATCTATAGAATCTAGTTACAGCCAATGTCCTGTAACCTGTGACGCAGATGTTACAACAGATCAAGCCGCGATATATAATGTCCCTGAGGGTGATACTCATTGTGTAAGAACCACCGGAGCCATTACCAGTGTGACTTTTCAAAATAGTGTAAGGGTTAGAAAAAACGGAGGAGCTCTCATCCTGTGCCCAGAAGCCGGAGACACAGTAATATTTGAAGGAAGCTTCCTTGGGTCGACTGGCCCCTACGATCCTGGAGATGCTAATATCATAAGCTATGGTAATACTCTGTTTACATCTGACGCAATTGCTTTAGACAGAACATCATACACCAATTATGGTACCCTTTGGATTCAAAATTTGTCAGATGGTTTTTTCTTCAGGGATGACAATGAGGTATTTAACTATGGAACCATTGAAATAGATACAATTGTCAATTTCAATGGTTGGTTTCACAACTATGCTGATGTCAATATCGAAGGGGACATAACAACATCAAATGACTCAAAACTTTACAATTATTCCAATGGAAACATAGATGTGACAGGGGACTTGATCGTAGCATCGGGGTCGGATACAACCTGGAATGAAGGCACGCTTTCCATTCATGGTGATGGAGCCTTTAACGGTAATTATTGGAATAGCGGAGCCATATATGTCGACTCTTTAATGACAATAAATGCAGGGGGCATCGTTAACTTCACCGGAGGTTACTTTGTTGTAGGAAATTTAAGATTCAATTCAGGTACCGTTACAGCCGATGCAGGGGGCTGTGCTTTGTTCATTGTAAAAGATTCAAGCTATGTTGCTTCCAGCGGTTTCGCACCAAGTGGTGTAATAGCCCTCATTGACTCTACCGACAATAGTGGAACCGGGCTTGACCATGAAATATGTGGAGGTTCCTCCGACCGAACCGACCCCGATGACTCCTGCGGACTGTATCTTAAAAGTGCTGAAGTAAATGATTGCATTTCCAGTGTCGGCCTGCCCATCGAATTGATCTCATTCAGTGCTACATATTCTCATGGAGAGGTCACCCTTTATTGGGCAACTCTTTCTGAAGAAAACAACAGCCATTTCATTATCCTAAGGTCCGTTGATGGTCTTTCCTGGTCACCATTAGGAACTATTAATGGAATTGGAAACTCCAACTCACTCACACAGTATACTTTTGTGGATACCTCCCCCCCATCAGGTTTAGTATACTACAGATTGCAACAAGTAGACTATGATGGAACATCTTCGTTCAGTAGTATAGCCGCAATTGCCAATATGGAATTGAAGATTATAATCCTATTCCCAAACCCCAATACTGGAGTGGGAGCCTTTAGCATATATTCTTCAATAAATGAAATAATGACACTCGAGGTGATAGATGTACTGGGTCGCCCAATTCTGAATATACCTCAGAAAGTCAATATGGGGCTTCAAACAATTTCCTTTGACGTAACCGGAGCCAGCAAAGGTGTATACTTTCTAAGAATAAGCTCACCAACCACTGGTCTAAGTACTTTTAAAAGATTTGAAATCAACTAAAACTTATTCCCCAACGAATAAAAGGTCCAGTCTATCGTAATTTTAAGTGAATCAACCTGCTCTCTTAATTTCAAGGTATCCTTTGACAACAAAATGATTTCATAAGAAGTTTGAGCAGATTTATCCCTCTTAAATATTTCAAGCCTTGTATAACTTGAGTCCACTTTGTAATAGCCATTAAATTGTAGCTTGGGCTGAGCAGCCCAGCTAAACTTATTCTCCTTATCTCTGATACTCATAATGAGTGATGCTGCTTCAAGCGAATCTACTAACCCTTCTAATGGGTATGTGATATTTGTATCTGTAAGGTAGGTGAGTGTGTCATACATCCAGCTATCCAATAATAACTGCTTTTTTCCAGTGGGATAAACCCATTCACCCTCATCTGTTGTTTCAATATTACTAGTGTTTTGCTCCTCTATGGAGTCAGAGCATGAAGCAAAAAATATCACAACAATTATCAGTATTCGATGCATAATTTAAGTATTTGATTCAAAACTACACTCATTACATTAACCCAGTGTTAACTTTTCTAGAAACAAAATTTAACATACAGTTCTTCTACCGTTCTCTTCTCGTTAATGTGTGAAAGCTACATTTGCCTAAATTTTTATTAGCTATGGAAAGAATTGTAATTGTTGACGATCATCCTGACTTACTGGAACTACTCTCTTACAACCTCGTCAATAAGGGCTATCAGGTAAATACTTTTGAACGACCTAAGGAAGCGCTTGACTATATACACCCAAACAATACTGATTTGGTTATTACCGATTGGATGATGCCTGGAATGGACGGAATAGAGCTTTGTCGAAATTTAAAAACTAACCCTAACACGCAACACCTCCCTATTATCATGTTGACTTGCAAAAATTCACAGACTGATAAATTGGAAGCGTATCAAAATGGAGCTGACGACTATTTATCAAAACCGTTTCGTGTAATGGAACTTGTTGTAAGAATCAACTCTTTATCAGGAAAGTAATATATCAGCCCCTCAAAGAGTTCCATAATCTCAGCGCAGTCATATCTGTTGGAGGTCAACCCTACTCACGCGGTATGATCAATCGGTTGAGATATACTTGGAAATAATTAACTATTATTCAATTATTTCTTGAAGGGTGTTTTCACCAATCAGGGGCGTTTATTTAGACAGCTTTATCGGTATGCCTACTACCCGCACCTCTTCTTGTGGTATACTTTTAATTAGCTTCGGCTCCCACATAGGCTCACTGGCCTTTAACCATTTTTTCATTTCCTTATCAATACAGGGAGTTACAGACTTTAATATTTTTATATCTTCAACTTTTCCATCCTGCGTCACCATGAAACGGGCGACAATACGACTTTTTCGAAGACCTGTTTCAATAAAATCAGGACATGGCCTGATATTCTGGGCCAAATACCTCTCTAAACCTTTCATATCCCCAGGAAAGTGAGACCGCCTGTCAATCAATATTATTTCCGGCTCCTTATAGCCAATATCGTCCACATCATCGTCTACAAAATCATCGTCATCAGGCAATTGAAATTCATCATTCAAATTCGGCAAACTCATAGAATCAAGAGTAGGATCATCATCAGGGACTACTACAGGATTAAAAACTTTTTTTGGTGGTTCCGGTTGCTTATCAGTTACAGGAGGAACCTCGAGAGATACGTCTTCGACATCAGCCAAAACCACCTTGTCTATATGCTCCTTAGAGTACACCTTCCATTCGATCATAATAAACACCCAACAACTAACCATAAATAGTGAGATAGCTATTCTCACCAAACGTCCAGAGTGGTTATCGTAGCCACGGATGTATACAGGTTGAGAATCGGTTGCCGAATTTAGCTGAAATGGTCGAGTGAATAGTACAGCGACACAGGAAAGGACTGCCAGTAACGCGATGGATATAATAAACAATAACATAATTTACATTTAGAGTAAAGTGATAGAACTGCAAGTTAGCCTCGTGAGCTTAAGTAATTGTAAATCAATAATTAAGAATTAATGCAGCGAATCAGACTCCAGGTCACTTTTGAGTAACAAAAAAATAATATCAGCTTATTAATGTGCTAATATTGATTAAGTACATTTATAATACAAACTAGCATTTGTTGATGTTGTTGAGCCGAAATTTGATAAGGTTTTAATTTCGGTAGAAGAAAAAGTAAAAAGGACTGTCCGTAAATTTGAATGTTCGTAATTAATATCCTGAATTACTTGTTCAGAGGCTTTGGCCTCTTTTTTTATGCTCCCAAATCAAATAAAGTCTACTCTTTAGGATATCATTACCCCTCTACAAAGGTCACCACAATGTCAAGAAGAATCAATTATAGCGAATTACCACAGGAAACTTATGTCTCTCTCGCACTGGACGACCATTTACCTTACCTGGTGTCCAGCGAGGACTCATTTGTAGAACTCTAATTGCTTCCTGGTCGAGACAGGGAAAAACTCCACGTTCTACAGCTACGTTAGTCACTCTACCGTATTCATCGACCACAAAATTGGTCATAATCATACCTTTCTTGTTGGCATTAAGTGCGTCATCACAAACATGAAAATTGTCTGAGATAAATTTCTTGAAGGCGGCCTTCCCTCCTGGAAATTGTGCAGGATCTTCTGCTTTATTGACAGTCGGAGGAATGTATACCTCTTCCTCCTCCTCTTCGACTTCTTCCTCCTCCTCTTCATCGGGGAGCTCAAATTTTTGTGTTAAATCCTCAACTTCTGCGGTATCCACTTCAAGCTCTTCCACCACTTCCATTTTTTTGGGTTTATTTTGTTGCACAGGTTCCGGTGGTGGGGGATCTGTAACAGGAACGTCAATGGACTGATCTTGTACATTTGCAATCTCTTCTATTTCTACAGGCACTTCATCATAAGTCTTCCACTCTATCATGATGTAGAACCATATACTTACCATCAATACGGAAGAAACTGCTATAAATGGATCATAGCTTCTTAGATTAGCTGCGGGGTGTTTTGTGTGTATTGCCTTATCATATTCATCCATCTTATCATAGGCCTTGCTCATATCCTCCGGCTTGACTAAAACAAACCGCTTGAAGATCAAAATGATCAAAGCTGCCAGACCTGAAAGAATTAATAATGATAATAGAAGTAGTAACATAGTTTAATTTTTAATTACTCCCAGTTTCCTTTAGTTGTAGCGGCCGACCTTGAACCAAATTTCAATGGACTCAGATCACCACCTTCTTTTCGCCTCGGATTATATGGTAACGGATCTGCAACCTCCACCACATGGAACTTACTTCTACCCTCACCGAATTCATTCGCATACATTGTGAAAGTTGTATCTGCCATAGGCACATACTTCAATGCGGCCAATTCAGAACGTTTATCATACTGTAATTCAGCTTTCAATGAATCAAAAACTGGTACCAGGCTCAATGTATCAATCTTAATAATGCTACTGTCTCTACCACTAACATCGATTATAGTCTCGGTCGTCTGCACAATAGGAAAATTACCTTCTGACAGGAATGAAATCAATTCACTCCAGCTGTCAGTATACGATCCATTTACCGCATAATAAGCCTTTTGGGCAACCCTAATCTTTTTAAGTTTCTGCACGACTTTTCGGTCTGTCTCCGCTATCCTTTCTTTCTCATAATGACGGTCCAGAATATCTTTACCTTCATAAAAAAGAATGCACAAGGCAACCAATAGTAATGGCGCAAAAATCAGTATGTATAACTTTTTTCTTTTCATCAGAAGCTTAACTCATTTGCTTTCAAGGCCGAGTACATAATGTTTCTCACATTCATATCCCGTAATGAATGTTTTACATCATTCACAATTCCTAATTGAATCTCACTATCGACCTTCATATATATGATCAGATTATCCTCACTCTTACCGGAGTTTTGCATTATCTGTTTCAACTCATACGGCACCTGACGAAGACTGACAATCTTTTCATCCAACTGAATAATTGGCTCTGTCCCATATTGAGCCGTATTCTTTGGTGTACCGATGAGAATATTGACTTTCTCTTTTTGTTCATCAATATCCTTGAGTTGAGTTGCGTCTGCTAGTTTTGTATTTACCTTAGGATTGTTATCCCTCATTTTGGTCGTAACCATAAAAAAGAACAACAAAATGAATATAATATCTGGTAACGCAGCTGTTGGAATTGCTGGACTCTTCTTTGATTTAGTTCTGAATCTTCCCATTCCTTAGTTATTTAGTTCTGCCTCAGAAAGTGTAAATGGATATTCCTTAGCAGCTAATTCGAGTAGTGCATTATCTTCAGGGTCCTTTTTATCTAGCATGAGGTATTCATCAATACTAATCTTCAATTTTTCTGCTCTTAACTCGTTATATGCCGCTTGTAACTGATCCAGTGTAGCCAAATAGGTTTTAAAGTCCGTGTCCCGCTCGGGTTGTAGGGAGATGACCGCTTTTTGAGGACTCACCGAAAACAACGGATCCTTTCCATTATTACTCAAGAAGCGTTTGGCTAAATCTTTTAAGTCTGAAACAGGTATAGGATTTTTATTCCCTTCAGTACCGGCTAACACAATTCCGTCTGCTGTCCGCAACTTCACCACAAAAGTATTTCTTGCAAGTTGTGGGGTAATCTCAGCATCTTCCTCAACTGCTGGAGGTAATGTATGTTCAATACCCATTACCACCTCCATGGTAGTCGTTACAAGAAAGAAAATCAAAAGCAGGAAAGCGATATCCGCCATCGAGCTTGAGTTCACCTCTTCGACTTCACGCTTTTTTCTGATTTTTATCATCGCTTAATGACCTTATAAATTCTCAAACCAACGAAAGAAACTATACCTAGAATGATTAGAATAAAGGTTGAATTCATAATCGCTCCGGCAATTTTGAGCTCAGTTTCTGTATAGGGGACCTTTGTATTAATCTGATCCATATCATCGCTTGCTGTGAAATAAGTTATCAGAATAAATAAACACATTACCGCAAATGGAATAAGAAACTTAATCAACTTATCCGGAGTTTGTATAAGTTTCAATACACTTAGTGTTAGTGTGGCTCCAGCCAACAATAGTGCAATACCGATGGTAAGCGGCACTGCTACTGATAACATTTTTTCTTGAGCTGCGAGGTCTGCTGCAATTTCAGGGTCGTATTCCTTATTGTACTTCGCTGTAATATCCTCAACCTCTTTGTTTGTCAGTTCATTGCCCACATTACTAGTGTAAGTGAATACAGCGATTAACAGAACGATGAATACTATTCCTGCGACTATAAGTCCGGCATATTTTTTAATAAAATCCATACTTTAGTAATTACTTGTTGGACTTCAATTTGTCTTCAACTGATAGCATACTCACGAATGAGTTGGAGGCATCTTCCATTTGACTGGCGATGTCATCCATTTTACTCACGCAGTAGTTATAAAATATTTGGAGAATTACCGCTACAATCAAACCAGCAACAGTTGTCAAAAGCGCAACCTTAATACCACCGGCTACATCCGAAATATTTATATCAGCTGCGGCTTCGATTTTATCGAAAGCATCGATCATACCAATTACGGTACCCATAAAACCAAACATAGGTGCAAGAGCAATAAACAGAGCAATCCAACTCAAGCCTTTCTCAAGCCTGGCTATTTCAGCTGATCCATATGCTTCAATTGATTTCTCTACTCCACCAATTCCTTCATGACTTCTCAATAGACCTTGAGTAAATACTGTTGCAATAGGTCCCCTTGTTTTAGCTAATTCCTCTCTTGTTGCATCTATTCCTTCCTTTGAAAGGGTTCCTTTCACCTTCAGCAAAAGATCCGTAATATTAGTAGAAGCAAGATTAAGCGTAATTACCCTTTCTATTGCAATAGTAAGTCCGATGATTAGACATAGCAATACTATCCCCATGAACCAAACACCACCTTCGATCAATTTTTCCTTGATAATTTGAGTAAATCCCGGACTATCCTTTTCTTCTTTCTTTGCAGCTTCCTTGGCATCTGCATTATCCTCACTCTCAGTTGCACCTTTTGTTGCGGCTGCTGAATCTGAGCTTAGTGAATCCGTAACGGTAGAGCCTGATGCCTGAGCAGTACTATCAACTTGCTCAGTAGCAGTGGAGTCTTCCGGGCCACCAGCAAATGCGTTTTGTTGTCCAAAACTGAAAAGGGCGGCAAAACAACTTAATACGATTATCTTTTTCATTATGTCTAGTGATTGCTTATTTGAAATTGTAAGAGAAGCTTAGAGAAAATCTTCTTCCCCGTTTATAACTGTTTAATAGAAATTCTTGGTCTTTGTCGAATTTGTCATACACACTATTGTCACCTACAAATTCATACTTCCATCTCCAGGTAGGATTAATAATGTTCCTCACCCGGAACCTCATACTGAACCTCTCGCTGAATTTTTTCTGAATATTGAAATCCAGTGATGGCCGAGGCATTTCGTAGATAGGTGGTGTACCCGCTCGGTTGACAATAGCTATCCTTTTACCAAACACATTAAATGTAAGGTTAGCACTTAAGCCTTTGCCCAATGAGTCATTTTCTGTCTTGTATTGTAAAGAGGCGTTGTAGATATATGGCGATGAACCAAATAAAGGTCGAGTGTCAGGATGATAAGTGTCCTGAGTTCTCATCGCTTCAAGTTCATCTTCAGGAATGGCAACCTGAGACCTTGCTAAGGTTAGGTTGGTAGAAAAACTAAATTTGTCAAGCTTGGGGTTGATAAACCCTAACCCTTTCATAAACTCCAACTCAACACCATATAATGAGGCCGCTCTACTTGAGCCATCCTTCCCTTCAATATTCTGCCAGGTCATCTCTGTACTTGAGGCATTTGGTATGATGATTTTCTGGATTGGATTGATAAAACTCTTGTAAAATGCTCCTACCGAAATAAATTCCAATGCGCTTGGGTATACTTCCCATCGCAAATCAATATTATCGATCAGGGATCGCTCCAGATCAGGATTTCCTTTTTCAAGAATATTGAGGTCGTAACGCTCAACGGTAAAAGGGGCTATTTCCCTAAAACTTGGCCGGGCTAATGTTCGGCTCACTGAAAACCTTAGTTTCATATGCTGCACTCTATCAACCTTGCTACTATCCGGACGACCAATTGAGTCTTTGCCGTAGATAACCATACCATCCTGAATTTTATAGATGAAGTTTATTGAAGGAAGAATATCAGCATTGTCCAGGATTCCAGGATCCAGTGCCGGGTTTTCGCTTACTAGTTCTAAATCAGTTTTTTCAAATCTTGCGCCACCAACAAAATCAAGTTTAGGAGTGATTGGTTTTTCAATCATTGCATACCCAGAGGCCACTGTTTGCAAAGCTTCATAATTGTTTGTTGGGGTCGTCAATCCATCACTGAGATAAATACCAATCTGATTGGGTGAGCCTGCAGCGATTAACCCCAGGTTATCATCATCCAGAAAATAACTTGGATCTCCGTTGTAAGGCCCAGCGCCAAACTCCGCACCTCCATACAAATACTCTAATCTTACTTCACTGAAGTTTCTCAATTTATATAGGTATGATCCACCAACCTTGATTTGATATTTCAAAGTATCTTCAGCCTGGTCAGCAAAGGACGAAACTGTAAAATGTAACTTGTTATCAATATTAGTTTCATTCATATATCTCCAGAACCTTGCCGGCACCCTATAGGCTGCTGCATTCACATCATATACTGTTGAACCAGAGATCACCTGATAATCATCATTGTACCATCTTATATCTGGTTCATCTTGCTTTGAAAAAGTTAACGCACTTATGTAATTAAGCTCTGCTTTCTGTTTCTTAATGAATAATAAAGTATCAAATACGTGAGTACCGTGCAGCTGAGCAGTATTAATCGCTCTCTCCAAATACCCTAATCGGGAATTACGCAAAACCGCATCGGGTTCATCATCGGAAAAACCTTCAATAAATGAAGAGCTTGATGTCCCTGTCTGATTTCTCAATAGGTTCAGTCCTATTTTATGATGATTGTTAAAGATTAATGTAGTGCTAAGAAAGCCACCCAAAGAAGCGGTTTCTGAACTTTGGGAACCTGAAAGGTCACGCAATGAATCAAGTTGCTCTTTTTCGTCAACAGGACCAGTAAGGGAATATAATCCTACTCGATAATCCTCGAAATAGGAAAAGCTTCTCTTATAGTTCAACCCTCCAAAAAAACCGAATTGCCGAGGCTTTTTAGTTGTATCACGTCTTCCGATATCGATTAAATTCCCAATAGTAAATGTCCCTTGATGATCCACGAAAGAATTTTGATCACTTGGCCTGACTTCCTTGTTAAAAGACTCATTTATCTCTTCCAGTTGTTGTGCTTTTTCCGAATTAAAAAGTGCATCGGCCAACCCGGGAAACTCTTCATTATCAAATGCTTGTTGAGCAACATCCGGAATATCCCGGGTACCATCATCAAATCCTAACCAATCTGTTTTAGTACGAGAGTATCCTAAATAATCACTCCTAAGATGAACCTGTGGATTGTAGCCAAATGATCCGTTCAATTTAATAAAGAGTGAATCAGGGTATTCCTGCATTTTTATGTCTATTAGACCACCTGTAAAATCACCCGGAAGGTCAGGTGTGTAGGTTTTTATTACTGATACACTTTGCAAGAAATTCGTTGGAAATAAATCCAGCTGTACAGAGTTTCTATTGGCATCAAGACCCGGTATTTCAGAACCATTGAGTAAGGTCTTACTATACCTGTCACTTAATCCACGTACATAGACATACTTTCCTCCCTCCAGGGTAACACCAGAGGCTCTTCTAGCCGTTTCTCCTGCGGTTCCATCTCCTTTATCTCTGGCAGTTTTCTGGTCGACCACAACCTTTGTATTGTCGTCCTCTAGTGTTGCCGTCAACGCCCCCGCAAGGTTGTCTTCTTTTCTATGAACTTCTATAACTACACCTTCGTCCCTAACAAAATTACCTCCGGACTTTACTATTATTTCAATCTCAGTAGTTTGTCCTGAAAGAACTTTTACATTCTTATATAAAGCGGTATCATTGTTAACGTACTCCTGAACATGAATATCATAGGTTCCGGGATCAACATCTTCGATTAAAAAACTCCCATCTTCTTCGGTATAAGTCGCAAATATCGTCCCTGGTATAAAGACCTCTGCTCCGTATATTGGCTGATCCCCGTCCTGCTGAATCACAACTCCTTGGATCGAACCTGTTTGAGCCAATAAACCTGAGAATATAAACAGAAAGAACAGAGGTAATACGTAAAGACATTTGGTCATTTGCACAGGTAATTGTCGTGTAAGAATCTGTGACAAATATCACCGCCTCGTTTTACAGTAACTTGATTGCAATGTTATGAAAATGTTAACTTTATTAAGGATATGTTAACTCTATGAAAATCGCAGAAAAACATAGAATAATTGTGGATAATAAAGCTAAAAAACCATGCTTTTTCCACAATTAGAAAACCTAACGAAGGACTTTCTTTAGAAAAGAATAAACTATAGTGAGAACCGGAACACACCCAAAATCATTTCTTGTCACATACACATATCCCACCCTGACGGGTCCTCAGATTAAACACAAAAAATCCCGGGGAACAGCCCTCCCCGGGATTACGAAAAAATATGCACTTTAAATATTTACTCGCACGTTATAGTTTTCACTATTCAGTACCGAGCAAACAAAGTCAGGGTGCGAAGTAGTTTCTTTTTGACATTGTAGACCAAGTAGCAGCCCAGTTCGTAGTCGAACTGAATGCTCCGTGGTATGAAACATCATCAAACCATGAGCTTGGCTCTGTACCTCCATTAGCTTGAGCCGCAGTAGAGCTTGCTCTTGGATCCAAGGTATTGTTTGCTGTCACGCTGTATCCTGCAATTGGAAGACCTACATCGATTGTATTACTGTTTGAAGTAAAATCATTTGTCAATGTAGTTTCTGCTGCCGCGTCTGCAGTACCTGAAATTTCCATGATACCTGCTGCAGTCTCGTCAGCAACCTGGTAGAATACGTTGTTGATAATCTCCAAATCTCCATTCTCATATCTTGACCATGAATCTTCTCCTGATGACAAGTTCTCGATTCTGATTCCATCTGAGTAGTTGTAGAAAATTGAGTTAGCATATGTTCCGCCCGCATTGTCTCGGAATGTCAACAATCTGTTAGCTCCTGATCCTAGGTAAGTAGCATTATAGATAACAGGAGTTGCGTATGGAGTACCTGTCTCATTGTCTGATGCACCACCATCGTGCTCTCCACCCTGGTCTGAGCCCACAGTTGCATCTTCTTGTACTGAGAACCAGAACTGACCATTTCCATTGAATCCTTCGTCATAGTCATATCCTTCATCTCCACAAAGAGCCACCATTAGGTGCTTAGTGTTTACTGATCCTCCGAACCATTCAACACCATCATCAGCGTTTCCTACAACTTCGATGTAGTCAATTGTTGTTCCTGTTCCAACACCACCTAGTGTCAAACCGTTGATCTCGTTACCAGCACCAATGTTTGTTCCTCCATGACGGATACATACATACTCTAGTGTTCCTGAGTTGTCTGCATCATCAGAACCTCCATAAGTACCCCTTGCTTCTGTAGTTGGGATACCTTCGATTGCTCTTGTTTCAGTTCCTGCGGTAATGTGAGCTTTTCCTAGTACGATCACACCACCCCAAAGACCTGCCTGAGTCAAAGCCAGGTTATCACCATCGTGTAGTGTACCTGAAGTATCCCATGCAGTCTCGTCTAATTCTGAAGTGAAAATGATTGGCATAGAGACAGACCCTTGAGCATCAATCATTCCGCCTTGAGCAACAATTAGTGCTGAAGCGTTTTCTCCTTGTCCGGACTTTCCTTTGATTACTGTGCCTGCTTCAATAGTCAATGTCTGACCATCGTTAACAAATACAAATCCGTCAAGGATATAAGTATTCTCTTTAGACCAGGTCGTTGTTCCTGTTCCAAGACCGTAATCTTTAACTGCGATTTGAGATTGTACGAAATCCCCATTGTCAAAATATGATTGTGTGTATTCAGTTTCAGTGGTTTCATTACCACCACCTCCGTTGTTGTCATCATCGTCTTTTTTACAAGAGATGAATGCCATTGAAGAGGCTAGTAAAATCAGCGAAAGAAATCTCTTTTTCATGATAGAGTTACATTTATAAGTTTCAAAATTTGATACCGCAATGTTACCTTAGTCATGTTACGTCAGTATTAAGCCTTTTTTATCAATTCACTAATTATTAAATAATGCAAATAGCTGTAAATCAGTATTATAAACAAAAAAGCCGATTCAAATGAATCGGCTCTTAACATAAAATTAAACTAATTTCTTACCTCCTTATCAGGGTTACATTTTCCCCAATCCAACAGCCAGTATTCATAACATCACCTTCCTGATGGTTGGCTGAAAAGATGTCATCAATTCGAGGAAATTGTGCCTTTGCAGCAGTCATCCTACTTGAGTTTCCTGCCATCTTGAATTTGTCATAAGCGGCAAGGAACACTAATCTTTCTGTCAACTCATCACTGCCACATTTTTGATAGCTTCCCATATAAAGTTCTCCGATCAGGCTGTAACCAGATGCTGAATTGTCAGCATTGTATTTGATGGCATTGTAAGCGTTGGTTCTTGCATTAGCATAACGCCCTTTCGCATGATCAATGGTGGCTAATTTCAAGTAAATATCACCAGATTTTGCACTATCATCTGAAGCTTCAATTGCTTTTTGGTAGTAGTTATAAGCTTCATCAAATTCTTTTTTATTGTAATGTGCGTTTGCTACTAATTTCAAAAGTGCAAAACTTGATTCTCCTTCATTTATTATCTTATCAGAAGTTTCGAAGAATAAATCCGAGGACTTACATCCTCCGGTTATTAACATACTATTTACTCTTTCTGCCAATTTAAGTGATGGCTGGGCCTTCCATTTCTCACCATAAGTGGACTCGATGTAGTCACAATCAATCAACTCATAGTATCCAACAAGATTGTCAATCTTATCCCTGTACTTTGAAATTTTATCTAGTTTTTTAGGGTTATTTGCAGATTTAGTCTCACGTGCGTCTAAATCTTCGTATAACTTTCCGTGAAGAGCCAACACATCTTCTTTAGAAAGAAGCTTTCCGCTATACATTGCACAAGCTGCTTTAAAATAACTATTTACATTAGAAAGATAGGTTGAGGTTCCATTCAATTCATAGGTCCTTTTGTAAAGCTTGTAAAGCTCAGGAATTTGCCCTTCTCTATCGTGAAGATAGGCCCAAGCAATTCTACCTTTTCTGTTAAGGACTGTGGCTTCGTCTCCATAGATATCCTTTCTTACATCATAAATCACAAGAGCTGAATCTTCTAACTGGTTTTCAAGTGCTTTGTCCTTTGTGTCTTTCACACACCCTTCGTATACCTTGGAAGCATTGATATATAATGCGATGTTAAGGTCGGGGGTATTTTTCAACAACCAGTTCAAAGGCTTTCTCGCCTCATCATATTTACCTTGATCTATTAATCTGACAAGGTAATTCCAGTTTCCATGGGCCTCGGTTTCGTTCTCGCCCCATTTCCAGATAATGTCTTCAGCCTTGGTATAGGTTACACCAAGGAAAACTAGCAAAATTAGAGTTAATGTCTTTTTCATGATTACTACTTCATTAAATTTCGACTTTGTAGCCCATTCCTTTCACGGTTTTTATAAAGCTGTTACCGATCTTTTCCCTAAGCTTTCTTATGTGTACATCAATGGTTCTGTCGCCAATAAATTGATCCGATCCCCATATTTTATTAAATATTTCTTCTCTGGTAAAAAGTTTACCTGGTTTGGAAATCAATAGTACAAGTAGTTCAAACTCCTTTTTTGCTAAGGCTACCTTCTCTTCCTCCTTGTACACCTGAAATTCTTCCAGATTCACTTTGATGTCACCGATGGTTATCGTTTCCCTATCCTCGGCAACTGATCCCATATTCCTTCTAAATATGGCTTTAATTCGACTAATGAGTACTTTAGGTTTGATCGGCTTGACAATGTAGTCGTCTCCCCCGTTTTCGTAACAAACAATCTGAGTAAAATCCTCGCTTCTGGCTGTAAGGAAAACGATGAGTGTATTTTGAAACTGTGGCATACTTCTAAGTATCTCGCACACCTCTACACCATCGTACTCAGGCATCATTATGTCAAGTATGATCAGATCGGGATTTACTTCTTTGGCTACGTCCAATGCCTTTTTTCCATCATAAGCATGGTACATTTCGTAACCTTCTTTGGATAAGTTGTATTCTAGCAACTCTACCAAATCTTTTTCATCGTCCGCAATCAGAATCTTCTTACTCATTGAGCCATTTTATTGATACAATGATAATTCCATAAGATCAACCCACAATTAACGTCATGTTAAATTATTATTAACCATGACCGAAAAACGTTAGTCTGGCTTATTTCGAGTAAAATGTGGATAAATATTAGCGGCTTAATGGGTAAAAAATATTACATGAGTAAGCAGACTATATAAAGTCTAAATGTTGAATCTTAAATCTTAAATATTAAAGTACTACCTACCGGATTACTTTAATATTTATCATTTAACATTTAGACTTTAAAATTCAAAAAAACGCCCCGACAGGGTCTAAGTGTCGGGGCTCGTTTAACTAGCATTGGTAGATTAAAAAATAAATCAGCTTTTCACGACAGCATTACTGTCAATTTTGTTCTTTACCCAACCAAAGGCATTTGTAAATGCTTCCATCCAAGGGGTAACATCATCTTTAATTCTTTCCTCCGGGTAATCAGCACATTGCCACGGAAAAAATGCTCGCTCCAAATGTGGCATCATTGCTAAATGACGGCCATCATTAGATACAATTGCCGCTGCATTGTATTGGGAACCATTAGGATTACCCGGATATGCTTCATAACTATACTTCATTGGTATGTTGTACAACTCTTCACCTCCAGGTAGATGGTATTTACCTTCCCCGTGCGCTACCCAGATTCCCAACCTCGATCCAGACAATGAGTGCAACATTACGGATTGATTGTCGAGTACGTTCACGTTGAGGTAAGCTGATTCAAACTTCCCGGAATTGTTATGAAGCATTTTAGGCTTTTCACTAAGTTCAGGAGTCACCAGTCCTAATTCAACCATTAGTTGACAACCGTTGCATACCCCCAGGCTTATAGTATCTTCTCTGGCATAAAAATTATCCAAAGAGTCTTTTGCTTTTTCATTATAGAGGAATGCTCCGGCCCACCCTTTGGCTGACCCCAAAACATCACTATTGCTAAATCCTCCAACAAAAACTATAAAATTGACATCTCTCAAATCCTCTCTTCCAGATATGAGGTCGGTCATATGTACATCCTTAACATCAAAACCTGCCAGGTGCATGATATACGCCATCTCACGATCTCCATTGACTCCTTTTTCTCTAATTATAGCAGCCTTTATGCCAGTCTTATTTTTCCTGTCTGGATTGAGACCAAGTTGTGCAAAAGAACCATCAAAGTGATCTGGGAACTTATAGTCTAATAGTTGATTTTTATATTCAACTGCCCTTGATTCAGCCTCATCCTCGCTCGTCTGATGCTTTTCAAGTAATGCTGAAGTACGATACCAGGAGTCTCTGTATTTATCAATATTGAAGTAAATTTTACCCCCATCAAACTCAATATTCAGTTCCCGGTCCGAAGTATAGCTTCCGATTAGTTTGTAAGAGATACCATTCTTATTTAATATTTCTTCAACAGAACCTACGGCCTCAACTTGCAACAAAACCCCTGGCTTTTCCGAGAATAATATTTTTAACAAATCCGGCTCGTCCAGATCGTCTAAATTAATATCCATCCCTACTTTTGGGTCGGCAAAACACATCTCCAAAAGCGTAGTGATCATACCACCTGCAGAAATATCATGCCCGGACAATACCAATTCTTTAGATATTAACTCTTGAACCGTATCGAAAGCCTGGGCAAAATACTGGTTGTCTTTAATTTCAGGAACCTCCTTACCCAACTTATTCAATACTTGTGCAAAGCTACTGCCCCCCAGTTTAAAACTGTCCAGAGAAAAGTCAACGTATATGATCTTAGATTCTCGGTTTTTCAACACCGGACTAACCACTTTGCGAATATTTTGCACTTCCCCGGCAGCGGAAATAATTACGGTACCAGGTGCATACACAACTTTTCCGTCTTTGTACTTTTGGGTCATTGAAAGAGAATCCTTACCTGTCGGGATATTGATTCCAAGTTCACAGGCAAAATCACTTACTGCCTCCACAGCATTATATAACCTCGCATCTTCACCTGGATTCTTACATGGCCACATCCAGTTGGCACTCAGAGATACACCTTTTAAGCCTCCCTCGATAGGTGCCCATACTAAATTTGTTAAAGATTCTGCTATCGACAGTTGCGAACCAGCTTTTTCGTTGATAAGCGAAGGAACGGGGGCGTGCCCAATAGCGGTAGCCAACCCTTTTTCTCCACGGTAGTCCAGAGCCATTACTCCTAGATTATTTAATGGCAACTGAATGCTTCCTGCGGTCTGTTGTTTAGCAACTTTACCGGTCACAGATCTATCCACTTTATTGGTCAACCAATCTTTACAAGCAACGGCTTCAAGCTGAAGAACATCTTCCAAATACTTAGACAGTAGATTATTATCATATTCCAGCTCCCCATAGTCAGCAACCACCGTATCATCTTTCATGATCGTTTTAGGTGGGTTCCCAAAAAAATCACTCAAAGAAAGGTCTATTGGATTCTTTCCTGTCTTATTATCTACAAACTTAAATTGATTATCACCGGTAGTTTCTCCAACAACATATAGTGGTGCTCGCTCTCGATCAGCCACATTTTTAAGGAGAGAAATATCTTTTTCTTTGATCACAAGTCCCATTCTTTCCTGAGACTCGTTACCAATAATTTCTTTTGCTGATAGCGTAGGATCTCCCACAGGAAGTTCATTGAGATCAATTTCACCACCAGTTTCCTCTACCAACTCTGACAAGCAGTTAAGGTGCCCTCCAGCACCATGGTCATGAATAGATACGATTGGGTTTTCTCCGGCTTCAGCCATTGCTCTTATGGCATTGGCTACCCTCTTTTGCATTTCAGGGTTGCTACGCTGAACCGCGTTAAGTTCAATTGCATTGCTAAATTCACCTGTTGCCACTGACGACACGGCAGAACCACCCATTCCGATACGGTAATTATCACCTCCAAGTATAACTACCTTATCTCCTGCCTCAGGTGTCTTTTTAGTAGCATGTTCTTGCTTCGCAAAACCAATACCACCAGCCAGCATAATCACTTTATCGTAGCCAAATTGCTTTCCTCCCTCCTCGTGTTCAAAGGTTAATACACTACCATTTATTAAGGGCTGGCCATATTTATTACCAAAGTCACTAGCCCCATTAGATGCCTTTATTAATAAATCTATTGGGGTCTGGTACAACCATGGCCTTGCCTGAATATTTTCCTCCCAGTCTTTTCCCTCTTTGAGCCGCGAATAGGGAGTCATGTATACGGCTGTACCTGCTAAAGGCACTGCAGCCGTCCCCCCTGCTAGTCTGTCCCTGATTTCTCCCCCTGAGCCCGTAGCAGCACCATTGAAAGGCTCCACAGTAGTAGGAAAATTGTGTGTTTCGGCTTTCAGTGATAATACCGAAGTAATTTCTTTGGTTTCAAAGTAATCCGGCTTGTCTTGAGTCTGAGGTGCAAATTGTTCGATCCTTGGCCCTCTAACAAAGGCGACATTATCCTTGTAAGCTGATACTATTTGGTTAGGATTCTGCTCTGAAGTTTTTCTTATCAGTTTGAACAACGATGAAGGCTTTTCTTCTCCATCTATTATAAATACACCATTAAATATTTTATGGCGGCAATGTTCTGAATTGACCTGTGAAAAACCAAAAACTTCGCTATCAGTCAGCTTTCGTCCCAACTTCTTACTTAATCCCTCCAAATAAGCTATCTCTTCCTCATTCAGAGCCAGTCCCTCCTGATTATTGTATTCCGCAACGTTCTCGATATATATAATAGGTTCAGGCTCCACCTCAATGGTAAAAATGGATTGGTCCAGTCCCTGATATTTTGAGGAAATCATACTATCATATGAAGCACTATCATCAACGAGATAAAATTCCTCCAATCTCTTGATTCCGGCAATTCCCATATTCTGGGTAATCTCTACCGCATTAGTACTCCAGGGAGTAAGCATTTCTTTGCGCGGACCTATAAAAGTCCCTTCAAGCACTGACTCCGAAAGCACCTCTCCTGCCAACAACCAGTTGAGTTTTTCAACGGTTGAGGCCTCTGGCTGTTGATCAATATCAATAGCGAAATACCTATTTTCAGAACCCTTTGCGAATAAAATCATATTAGTAATGCGTCATTGCGCCTGTCCGTCCTCTGACGGAAGTGAAGTATAAACGAAGCAATCTGCTAAACTGAACGCCTCAATAAATGAAAGCACAAATTTAGGGTAATGGTCTTTTGAAACGCTGGAAAGCGGGATTAGTTTTCCACAGAACGGGGAGATAAGGAGATAAAATTATACACACAGTGTTCCACTTATAACCGCAATTCAGATTCTTCGCTCATCTCTCAGAATGACAAATTGCTACATTGGCTGCTAAAAACCTTCCTGTCACCCTGATCCAAAAGGAAGGATCTAGGAAGGATTATGGAACCCAGCATTTCGAGTTTCCAGAAAATAGCAATTCAGATCCCGTACCGTCCTACAGGCGGGTTTCATACTTCAGGATAACAGGAAGGTTATATACAAAAAAAGCAATTTGTCATCCTGACAACGGAAGGATCTAAATTGCGGTTTCAGTAATCCATAGTTACCAAAGCAGGTTATCCAACAAGTAAAAGTGGTTACCTGGCCGGAAATAGGCGAATAAATGTGTGTTAAGTGCAATTAATTCAGATAGCTCAACCCATATTTAAAACCATTTAATGTGAATAAATCGGATCACTACTTAGATATTCTGTGGAAACCTATTTATTTATTAATTATGGTATAACTGCCCAAAATCATTAAATTTACCTGATTTTAACACTCACATTCATGAAGAAGATACTTTTTGCAGCTTTCGTTTTACTGAATATTACTGTTGCTAAGGCGCAAATTGATACCTTATTTTGGTTTGCGGCACCGGAGGTTAGTTCTACCCACGGAGATGAACCAGTGGCACTACACTTTTCCACCTTTTCATCCGCTGCCACGGTAACGATCAGCATACCTGCGAATCCAGCTTTTACACCAGTTGTATTAAACATTCCCGCAAATTCTTACGATCGCTACGTATTAGAATATCATGATAATTTTGGAGCCACCTATAATACCGGTCCAAATCATTTTAAGGATTTACTGGAGAACACTACTCCTGACGTAGCCGCGGATAAGGGTTTGAAAATTGAGTCCGATGAGCCCATAACAGCGTATTATGAGGTACTAGGTAGCCGTTGTGATGATTGGATATCTCCAAATAACACTGACGGTGACCCATTGAACGATGTTTGCTATGTATTCAACACAGATATTTTTTCACTAAAAGGAACCAACGCATTGGGTACGGAATTTTGGGTACCAGGCCAAACTGGACATCTAACTACCGTAACTGACAACTGGTCCGGATTTCTAAACGCTAAAAATACCGTTGACATAGTTGCTACAGAATCAGGAACTACCAATATCACAATAACTCTTCCTGCCGGGGTTGCCGCTACCGGGCATGCTGCAGGTGAAACGTTTACAATCTCATTGACCGAAGGACAGACATTCTCAATAGAAGCTGTAAATGATCAGATTACAAACGGCTCTACATACACCTTGTATAGCCTGGCAGGTACGCATATTACATCAGATCAGAATATTGCAGTTACCTATAAAGATGATTCGGTTGCTGAAGATGAAGACCTAGAAACAAACTATAACACAGGGCCTGGCGGTGGGCCCGGACCAACGGTTTATGATCTTGCAGGTGATCAGGTAATTCCAATTCAACATGCTGGTTTGGAATACATTGTACAGGACGGTTATGTATACGTGACCGCTACTCAAGATAACACCAACATTAGTGTTACCACTGGATCAGGAACAACTAACTACAATATTACCACTGCTGGACAAACGCAGGAAATTGACCTTTCAGGAACATCAGATTTGGCCTATATTATTACAGACAAACCTACATTGGTTTTTCATCTCAACATTATACTAGGAACGGACAATTTTCCAGAGTTTGGTGGAGCAGTAGTTCCACAAATCAACTGTACCGGATCAGATCAGGTAAGTTTTAACCGATCCACTAATGAAGTGAACGAAAAGTTCTTCATTACAATTTTGGTCAAAACTGCGGCAATCTCGGATTTTCTATTAAATGGGTCGGCTACTCCAATTCAGGCTACTGATTTTGTGACCGTACCAGGAACTGGCGGAGATTGGAGCTATATGTACAAAGATATGACATCCTTTATTACAACTGACTCAACTCATACGGTCACCAACTCAAGTGAAGTATTTCATCTTGGAACTGTCAATGGACGAGAATGGGATGGTGTTAACAACTCAACCGGATCAAGATATGGGTACTTCTCAAACTTCGAACAGCTAATTGTGAACATCGATGTAAGTGATCAATGCATTACTCCTGGTGACAGCATTCAGGTAGGAGTAGCTCCTGGCTACGCTTCGGTTGACTGGAGCACGGGTGAAACATCAGATAGTATCTGGATCGATGTACAGGATAATTATTACGTTGTAGTGGAAAATGCACTAGGCTGTACTGACTCAGTTAATTTCGATGTAATTATAAATACTATACCACAATTCAATATATCACCCGGCCAACTACTTTGCCCGGGCACTACTTATATGGCTGGAATTGATTCTGGTACCGTAGGTACTTCTCCTTCCTATGAATGGACTTTGGATGGAGCACCTTATTCTACGGATTCTGCACTTGTAACCACAACTCCTGGCGTTTACATCTTGACAGTAACCAATGGTTGCGGACAGGGATCAGACACTACTACCCTTACAAACTGGGATATAGAAGTCCCTAATGTTTTTACTCCTAATGGAGATAATATTAATGAAGTGTTTGAAGTTCCCGGACTGCTGACTCAAGGTAAGTGGGAACTCACTGTTGTCAATCGTTGGGGTGAAACAGTCTACTACGATGAGGACTACGACAACACCTGGGACGGTACCAATCAAAAAGACAATGGTGTGGCAGAAGGAACTTATTTCTTCTATCTTATCGATCATGAGTCTGAAGAATGCAACGAATACAAGGGTTGGGTTCAGGTACTTAGATAGAAGGTTTAAGTACTGAGAAGTAAGATATAAGAAATTTATATATCCCTGAAAGTCCTGGGATATAATTGTCGCATCATACTGCAATCCTGTCATTACGAGGTCTGGAGTAACGATAGTAATCCAGGGCGTGACAACCTGTCGACCTGCAAGGAATTCGAGTTAGCTGACGTTTGAACGCTATGGAAACGCGTGCCAATCATTACTCAATTAACCGTACAACCTGTTTTAAACGCAAAGACCTGCCTTGGGCAGGTTCGCTGAGGTCCGCAATGATCGCAAAGCACTGAAAGACACAATATCAAATTATAACGTCATCCTGAGGTATTGGCAACGTAGTGTACAATGCCGAAAGGATCTGTTGGAATTGAAAGACCGATTATTCCTCCCCACACTCCATTATTCCAAATCTCAAAAACAAGCGCCCCAATCATCCAAAGCCCTGTTGATAACTATCCCCTATCAACAGCACTTAAAAACTCCCCCCTTTGTATCTTGCAAGACGTATGGATTACATTGAAAGTCTTAATGGCCCCCAGAAGGAAGCTGTATTACACACCGAAGGTCCTTCCATGATTATTGCCGGTGCGGGATCCGGAAAAACCAGAGTCCTCACATATAGAATAGCTCATCTCATTCAAAAAGGTGTTGAACCCTTCAACATCCTTTCATTGACCTTTACCAACAAGGCGGCTAAAGAAATGCGAGAAAGGATTGAGCAAGTTGTTGGAACTGAAGCGAGAAATTTATGGATGGGTACTTTCCACTCTGTTTTTGCACGAATCCTAAGGGCCGAAGCAGATAAATTAGGCTACCCGAGTAACTTCACCATTTACGATACCGATGACTCTAAGTCGCTGATTAAAGATATTGTCAAACAATTCAACCTAGATGACAAAATCTATAAACCCAATGCTGTTCTCAACCGAATATCCGCGGCTAAGAACAGGCTTATATCCTACAAAGAATACAACAACAATCCCAACTACAGGATTGATGACGAAGCTTCAATGATGCCGGAGCTCGGACGTATCTATAAAATTTATCAGGAGCGATGCTTCAAGGCAGATGCAATGGACTTTGATGATTTGCTCTTCAATACCAACGTACTCTTCAAGGAGCATCTCGATGTGCTCAACAAATACCAGGACCGTTTTAAATATGTCATGGTAGACGAGTTTCAGGACACCAACTTGTCACAATACTTGATCACACGAAAGCTTGCAAGCCGACACAGGAACATTTGCGTAGTTGGTGATGATGCGCAAAGCATCTACGCCTTTCGGGGAGCAGATATTCAGAACATACTGAACTTCGAAAAAGACTATGATGAACTCAAGGTCTTTAAACTGGAACAAAATTATCGGTCTACCCAAACCATAGTTGAGGCCGCCAACAGCGTAATCGCCAAGAACAAAGCACAGCTCAAAAAGAATGTCTGGACCTCTAATGACTCCGGTGAAAAAATTGAGGTTATCAAGGCTAACTCTGATAACGAAGAAGGCAAATTAGTCGCCACATCGATTTTTGAAAAGAAAAATCAACATCAGCTCCGAAATAAAGACTTCGCAATTCTCTATCGCACAAACTCACAATCACGAAGCATGGAGGAAGCTCTTCGTAGGTTGAACATTCCATACCGCATTTATGGCGGCCTTTCCTTCTACCAACGCAAAGAAATCAAAGATTTACTTGCTTACCTTCGCTTTACCATCAACCCCAATGATGAGCAAGCGCTCAAAAGAATTATCAATTACCCTAAACGTGGTATAGGCGCAACATCTGTTCAAAAAGTAATCGTCTTTGCGAATGATCACGGCATTACGAATTGGGAAGCCGTTTGTGGGGTAAAGTCTTTTATGGGCGGACGTTCTGCCTTATCAATTGAGCAATTCGCCACCATGATCAAAAGCTTTCAGCTGGCAACCCAAACCAAAGATGCATTTGAATCAGCGACACAAATCGCGCGTGAGTCTGGTATTCTAAAAGACCTGTACTCCGATAAGACTCCCGAAGGACTAGCCCGGCATGAGAACGTACAAGAGCTCTTAAATGCCGTCAAAGAATTTGTTGATGATCCCGAGAAACCAGACAAGTCCTTAGGAGCTTTCCTACAGGAGGTTTCTCTTTTAACTGATGCTGACAATGATAAACAATTAGCAGATTCAGTCACTTTAATGACGATCCATTCAGCAAAAGGATTGGAGTTCAAAAACGTTTACATCGTAGGTATGGAAGAAGACCTTTTTCCTTCCCAAATGATGTTATCTTCACGGGCTGACTTGGAAGAAGAACGAAGACTTTTCTATGTAGCCGTAACTCGTGCTGAGTCTGATCTTACGCTTTCTTATGCCATAACCAGATACCGTTTCGGAAGATTAAAAACCTGTGAACCCAGTCGTTTTCTTACCGAAATAGCCCCATCTTGCTTGAAGGAATCCAGAGTAGTCATACCGCGACAACCAGAACGCACCAGCAACTATTCCGGTTTGATCAAGTCTGTAAAATCTCAAAATGCAAAGGCTGAACGGGCAAAAAGACTAAATAAAGTGACCTATAGACCCCCCGAGGATTTCAAGCCTAGTGACACTTCAAATCTCCAGGAGGGAATGAAAGTCGAACATCCTAAGTTTGGTTATGGTGTTGTTCTTCAACTAGATACTCAGGGAAACAATAGAAAAGCGAAGGTCTCGTTCAAAGACATTGGAGAGAAAACATTGTTATTGAGTTTTGCCAAGCTCCGAATTTTAGAATAGAAGAGTGTAAAAGGGTATATAAATTCAGTTAATTGGATAAATTATCTTACTTTTGTTACCTGTAAAAGCAAATCGAAGTCGTAGCTTGGTAAAAGCACGCAACATTAAGTAAATCAAATTATTTTGGAACAGTACAGTACTCAGAAACCCCAAATCATACTAAGAGAATACGGGCGTAACGTTCAAATGATCGCCAGACAGATTCAGGCAACAGAAGACAAAGATCAGAGAACCCGTATGGCCTACACTCTAGTAGAGCTGATGAAACAAATTAACCCTGCTTTAAGAGACAATCAGGACTATAATCAAAAAATTTGGGATGATCTTTGTATCATCTGTGGTTTCGATTTAGATGTTGAAATGCCCGTTGCCCGTCCGGATAAATCGATCCGTGAAAAGCGCCCAGATACAGTTCATTATAACACCAACAACCTAAGATACCGACATTATGGGCGCAACGTTGAACTATTAGTTGAGCGTGCAATAAACGCGAAAGATGCCGAAGAAAAAGAAGCGGCAACAATCTTTCTGGGTAAGCTCATGAAACGATTTTTCAACACCTGGAATAATGATACTCCGGAAGATGAAATGATCATTAAAAACATTGAAGAACTCTCAGGAGGCCAACTCACTCTTGATAGAGAAAAAGTAAAGAACGAAGATTTACTTCGTACCAGTTATAAAGATAATTCAAGCCAAACAGCTTCTGAGAGAAACGACCGTGGCCATAGTAACCATAGAGGCGGTGGACATCACCAGAATAAAAGACGCGGTGGCGGTGGTGGAAAAAGAAATGGCGGTGGCCGAAATCACGGACACAGCGGTGGCGGAAGAAGAAGATAATTTTTAGAAATTAACCCAAAACAATCCAATGGCATCATTTGAAATCCAGGGAGGAGCCAAACTCAGTGGTAATATCACTCCTCAAGGAGCCAAAAACGAAGCACTACAGGTAATTTGTGCTGTCCTCTTAACTGACGAACCTGTGATCATGAGAAACATCCCCCATATCAGGGATGTAAACAAGCTAATTGAACTACTGGCAGCAATGGGGGTTACAGTCAACAAAATTGACGACTCCACGGTTGAATTCATTTCAAATAATATCAACATTGACTACCTTAATTCACCAGCTTATCTACAGAAAGCAAGTGAACTTAGGGGCTCTGTAATGACATTAGGGCCGCTGTTAGCAAGGTTTGGAAAAGGAAGATTACCAAAACCTGGTGGTGACAAAATTGGGAGAAGGCCATTAGACACTCACTTGCTGGGATTACGTGATTTGGGAGCCAAGTTCACTTATGACCCAAAACAAGGTATTTATGAAATTGATGGCTCGAGTCTTACCGGCACCTATATGCTGCTTGATGAAGCCTCAGTGACAGGAACAGCCAACATCGTCATGGCTGCTGTACTAGCAAAAGGGACTACTACAATCTATAACGCAGCCTGTGAACCGTACCTGCAGCAGCTCTGTGGTATGTTGAACAGGATGGGAGCAAAAATCTCAGGAGTCGGTTCAAATTTATTGACTATTGAAGGTGTCGATTCATTGGGTGGGTGCGAACATACGATCCTTCCTGACATGATTGAAATTGGTAGCTTTATCGGTATGGCTGCTATGACACAATCCGACATCACGATAAAAAATTGCCGCGTGGATATGCTCGGACAAATCCCCAACATTTTCCGCAAACTAGGTATCGAGCTTGAAATCAATAATGACGACATACGAGTGCCAGCACAAGATTCGTATCAAATTGACACTCGAGTCGATGGCTCGATTCTTACCATTGCAGATGCGCCCTGGCCTGGGTTTACACCTGATTTACTGAGTATTGTTCTTGTTACAGCTACTCAGGCTAAAGGCACCGTACTGATTCATCAGAAGATGTTTGAAAGTCGTTTGTTTTTCACTGATAAGCTCATCGATATGGGAGCGCAGATTATTCTTTGCGACCCACATAGAGCAACCGTTGTTGGTCTGAACAGGGAAACCGCACTTCGAGGAATAACAATGACATCACCCGATATTAGGGCTGGTGTTTCATTACTTATCGCAGCGCTTTCAGCAGAAGGTACCAGTGTAATTCACAACGTAGAGCAAATCGACAGAGGTTATCAATTCATCGATACACGACTCAATAACTTGGGAGCAGATATTAAGAGGGTGTAGTTGCCCCAGTCGATGTGACACCGTATTTTATAGTTTTGTGATCATATCGAATTTTGCCTACCAACGTTCAGTAAATAAGATAATAACTCCGCGAGGTGAGATATCTGTTCATACCGGAAACTACATCTATACATATTCTGCTTTCATATGGAGCGCTGCGGACTAATTTGGTACTGATTATGAGCAATCCCTAGACCTGGCCCAGTAATCTTCTATTTTGACCTTAACCAACAATTCCCTATTATACCACTATGGAATGGGTAAAAGTATTCAATTCAAAAGCCGAAGCAGAACAACAACTTCCAATGAACGAGGTTGTTCAGGTCATGATCGGTAACTATGATATTTGCCTGGGACATACCCAGGATGGTTTTTTTGCCATTGATGATACCTGCCCACATGAAGCGGCCTCATTAGGAATGGGAAAATGCTTTTCAGGAGGAATAGTAGAGTGCCCGTGGCATCACTATCGTTTCGACCTAAAAACAGGAAAAAATATTGGCAACACTTCTTATGATGTTGGAACCTATCCCGTTAAAATTGATGAAAGCGGAGTATACATAGGTATAGAAAACTAAATTCTGATTCAATAAACAAACCAAAGATTGCCGTACCGGATTTACGTTATTGAGCTTTCAAAAAAAGTATTCTCGGAAAATAGAAAATTCAGAGAAGCAAATCCCCAATTCAACGGAACCATGCAGTGTGTCTATGTTGGAATGACAAGCAAATCTATCAAGGAGCGTTTCCAACAACACAAAACAGGCTACAGAAACAAAAAGGGGCACAAATTATCTTCAAATATTGTTGAGAAATATGGACTATACCTCAGACCTAGCCTCTATAATCACATAGAACCCATCACCACCCGAAATGAAGCCTTAAAAGCTGAAGCCCGGCTGGCATTAGAATTAAAAAGAAAAGGTTATGCTGTTTGGTCTAACTAGACTTAAGCGTAGTTGTTAAGCATTACCGGCATTACCAACATAAGTACGTCTTCATTCTCATCGCCACCATCGGGTAATAGAAGACCAGCTTTATTTGGCTCCGATAATTCAACTTTTACACCTGGAGTATCGATATTGCCGAGCATCTCGATTAGGAACTTGGCATTAAAACCAATTTCCATATCCTCACCATTGTACTCACATGCTAGTCGCTCATTTGCCTCATTAGAGAAATCAAGATCCTCCGCTGAAATCTGAAGCTCACTCCCAGTAATTTTAAGCCTTACCTGGTGAGTAGTTTTGTTGGCATAGATAGAAATCCTTTTCAACGAATTAAGGAACTCATCTTTATTCAACTTAAGCGTATTCGGATTGTCTGAAGGAATAACGTTTTCATAATCAGGAAAACGCTCATCAATTAATCTACAGATCATCTTCACATTCTCAAAACTAAAGAATGCATTCGAAGGAGTAAACTCAAGGCTAACCACCGTATTATCACCTGGAAGGGATGCTCTTAACAAATTCAATGCTTTCTTAGGGATAATGATTTGGTTGTCCATATCCGCTGCAATATCAACTCTCCTGAATCTTACCAGTCTGTGGCCATCTGTAGCAACAAAAGTCGTACTCGAATCATTAAGCACCATATAGATACCTGTCATGGCCGGACGAAGTTCATCGTTGCTCGCGGCAAAGATCGATGTGCTGATCGCTCGGTTAAGAACTGATGAAGGAATATCTACCTTATAGCCGTCCGACACAGCAGGAACCTTTGGGAAGTCAGTCGCGTTCTCACCCGCTAACTTGTACCTACCATTATCCGAACTGAGCTCAACACTATATGATTCTTCGTCAATAGTAAACGTTACAGGTTGATCAGGAAGATTCTTAAGCGTATCTAACAAAATCCTAGCTGGAATTGCAATGCTTCCTGATTCCTTTGCTTCCACAGGAAGCTCGGTAATCATTGATGTCTGCAGGTCTGAAGCCGTAACAGTTAATTTGCTATCGCTAATCTCAAATAAGAAGTTTTCAAGAATCGGAACAACTGGGTTTGTGGTAACTACACCGTTGATTCCGGAAAGTTGCTTCAGAAGCGCTGAAGAAGAAACAATGAATTTCATAATAAAGCTAGTTCGTTAGTTTCGCTTGTAAGGTCGCAAATTTAATAAAATATTAATCCATAATTGATTAATCTGAAAGGCAAGTTATCCACAGAAAACACCATGTTTATGCACGATCATTTTGCCGTCTCACTTTTCTATAGACAAAGGGTATCAAAAAGAAGAAAAACACAGGCAGCAACACCGGAACCACAAGGTTCAACATCCTCCAGTAATTTTTCTCTTCCTTAATTTTATTCTTATTCAATGGCCTGTAAACCAAATTTTTAAACCTTAAATCTTCAATCATATGTCTGTCAAGAAGGTAGTCTACTGCCCTTTTCAAAAACTTCTTGTTATCGTAAATTCTTCTAGCAAACTTTTCATAACCAACAGGGTACCAATTACCTTTTGAATCCTTTCCTGACGGTATTATAATATCACCATCAGAAAACACGATCATCTTAGCTGGTCGGGGATCTTTGTTGTAATCCAATTTTTCCACCCCAGCAGGTGCTGGACGCCCGGTAGCCCCCTCATAATGCTGAGGAAACTTACCCTCCAGTAAATAACAAATTGGTAAATTACCCATTGCCATGCCTGAATTTTTCAGCTCCAACTCAACCTCATTAAATGGATATATGATCGGATGTGTTTTAGTTCTTGAGTTAACCGATGTATAAATCAATGGAGTTTTCTGCAGTCCTGATGAATTAACGGTATCAATAGTCCCGAGTTCTCTGGTATACAATCCCTCTATATTTTCTACTATTGGGTGATCACCAAAAGTCTTTAATATTGGATCAAATCTCCATGACCGTTCTACCTGCTGTTCATACCCTTCAGGTCCAGTCACCATTGTGGTTTTTACACATTCGTCATCCAGAATCAGATCATAGTTCAACCGGAGGCCATAAGTAAATAACAAGTCTTTTACATTCAACTCTTTAACCAACCCCATAAATGCACCTAAGGAATCGACTAATCGGGTTTCGACTACATCCAACATGAATATCACATTCCCTCCCTGGTTCATGTAATGATCAATTTTATACTTATCTGCGTCTGTCAGTTCGGCTTTAGGCTTCAAAAGAATCAGCACATCAACACTATCTCTCTTAATCTCCGGTATGTTGTACAGCCTCAATGACTGCACATTATAGAACTGGGTCAGGTATTGAATGTTTTCGTTGATCCTTTCATCCAAAGGCTCACCATGCCCTTCAATAAAAGTAATATTCTTAGGCACTTTAGTGGTCAACTGAATGGCTGGAGCCGCCAGAGCATATTCCAACTCATTCATACCCTGATAGTATCGCACATCTTCCATTGCTGACCAGGTCTCTCGGGGTAAAAACATGGTTGGTGCCGGTAACTTCAGGTTTGTTCCTTCAGGAGTAAATTTCATGATAGCCCCAGGGTAGATCAATTTAGCAGAAGCTTCCGACTCATCAAATGAGTTGACCTGAACAGGCAAAACACCCATCTTCGCAATTTTGATTTTAGTACTATCCGGAAGCTTTGTTGGATCGATGAAGTGATATTTCAACTTATGCCTACCCACTCGTGCTCGAATATCTTCCAACTTTTCTTTCAAAGTGGTCTTCATCCGCTCATAATTACCCGGCAAATCACCTGATAAGTATACATCGAGTTCGAATGTCCCTTCCGCTTCTTTGAATATTCTAACGGTCATTTCCTTCAATGTGAAACGACCATCTGACGTCAAATCAACCCTGAAATAGTAATAGTTTGACAGGATATTGATTCCTATGATTGCCGTAAGTATTGCCGCAAACTGAACGATATCTTTTCCGAACCTTACCATTTTCTGCTTGCCAAGACCATTTTAGTTCCTAAAAGAAACACCCCGGACACACTTAGAAAATAAACGATATTCCGACTATCCAGTACTCCTACACTAATAGACTCATAGTTATAAACAAGCCCAAGCTCATAAATAAAATTGGAACCTGATAGTAGACCAATGTGATATAGACCTTCACTTAGGAATACACTAATCAGTACCGCTACTCCAAAAGCTACAATCTGATTATTAGTCAATGAAGTACTGAATATACCAACAGCCGTATATACCATCCCATATAAAATCAATCCCATATATGACCCAAAAACAACGGCTGAATCAATATTTCCAACAGGATCACCCAATTGATACACACTGTAGTAATAAACCAAGGTTGGGAGTAAACAGAGTACAACCAGTGTCACTGCAGCAAAGTACTTCCCAAAAATGATTTTCCAATCGCCCAAAGGCTTGGTAAGCAAGAGTTCCATAGTACCTGTCTTCGTTTCTTCTGCAAAAGCACGCATGGTAATAGCAGGAATCAGGAACATAAAAAAGTATGGGGTCCCTCTGAACAAAACATCGAGCTGTGCTTCTGATACTTTAAAAATATTCTCCCCAAACCACCAGGTATACATACCAACACCCGTCAAAAATGACCCTATCACTATATACGCCACTAGTGAGTTGAAGAAGGACCTTATTTCTTTTAGATATATCGCTATCACCTTTCCTTAGTTAGCTCCTGGAATACATTTTCAAGCGAAATTTCCCGTACACTTAGACCGATCAAATCCCATTTACGATCAACTGCTAATTTGAAAATATCCTTTCGAACATCCTTACCAGCACTACATCGCACCAAGTATTTATTTTTCCCTATTTCGTCTACCCCGGTAACAGCGTCAATATTTTGCAG
The DNA here is from genome assembly GCA_965267335.1 of Cytophagales bacterium. Classification (GTDB taxonomy): domain Bacteria; phylum Bacteroidota; class Bacteroidia; order Cytophagales; family JAAEPT01. The sequence continues at coordinate 3,559,822 of OZ253953.1, forward strand.
GTATTCGATCTTAATCGCATCAGTAAACTCAACAGATATTTGAGTCTCATTCCCTGTCGTGTTCTTTAATGAAGTAACTTCATCATCCGCGACAATCTCTCCCCGGTTGATAATCACCACCCGATCACAGATGGCCTGCACTTCCTGCATAATGTGAGTGGAAAAGATTACAGTCTTATCCTTGCTTATTGTTTTTATGAGATTCCTGATCTCGACAATTTGGTTCGGGTCCAGACCGGTTGTTGGTTCATCCAGAATCAAAACCCTGGGATCATGGATCAGTGCTTGAGCCAATCCTACTCGTTGTCTGTAGCCTTTTGACAAAGCACCTACCCTCTTGTGTCTTTCGATTGTGAGTCCGGTAAGTTCAATCATTTCATCAACCCGCTGACGCAACTTTTTACCTTTGATCCCATGCAGGTTACCACAAAAACCGAGGTATTCTTTTACGAACATATCCAGGTACAAAGGATTATGCTCGGGGAGATAGCCAAGCAGCTTTTGTGCTTCAATAGGCTTCTCAATGACATCAATACCGCAGATTTCAACAGTACCTGAGGTGGAAGGAATGTATCCGGTAGCAATTTTCATAGTGGTAGACTTCCCCGCGCCATTTGGCCCAAGAAACCCTACAACCTGACCTTCTTTCGCTTGGAAAGAGGCATTATTGACCGCTAACTGGTCACCATACTTCTTAGTGAGATTAACTACCTGTACTGACACAACTTTCTAAATCCTGTACGGAAGCAACGAAAATAATGGAATTTTATTGGATTCCTGAACAGATATGAATGAAATTTCCATTCTTATTTACCGACCTTCCTGTCATCTTGAGGAACGAAATATCCAGGAAGGGTAAGGCACCTACAATTTAGATTCTTTGTACCTCAGAATGTCAAATTGCTATTTTTAGTCCAATTAAATAGTTCGGTTCTTGTTTATAAAAGTGGATATCTAGAGTATACTTGTTTACTATTTGAATACAAGGTAAACTTGTAACAACATAACACAAGTAGAATTGAACATCCTCCATAACCATTCCCTGTTACCGTATAACACCTTCGGCCTTGATTGCAAAGCCAAAGAATTTGTTGAAGTTCGAAACACCAGCGATTTGCTGGAAATACTCTCAAATTACGAGATCGAGTCAGACAATGTATATGTCCTGGGCGGAGGCAGCAATATCCTTCTCACCAAAGACTTTGATGGATTGGTGATTAAAAACTCTATTAAGGGCATCGAAGTAGTCAAGGAAGATGATAGTCACATTTGGGTGCAGATTGGGGCTGGAGAAGTATGGCACGACTTTGTAATGCACGCCATAGCGAACAACTGGTGTGGCGTTGAAAACCTGTCTTTGATTCCGGGTACTGTAGGTGCTGCTCCTATGCAAAATATTGGTGCCTACGGAGTTGAGATCAAAGAAGTATTCGAAGAGCTGGAAGCTATGTTTCAGGACGGCAGTTTAAGGACTTTCAAGAACGAAGACTGCCAGTTCGGGTACAGAGAAAGTATCTTCAAACACGAGCTGAAAGGGAAGTGCGTCATTACCAGCGTAACCCTGCGCCTCAACAAAGAACCAGACTTCAAAGTTTCTTATGGAGCCATACAAGACACCCTTAAAAAGAACAAGATTACAGACCTTACAATTAAAGCCGTAAGTGACGCGGTTATAGAAATACGCCAAAGCAAACTACCCAATCCTGCAGAGATAGGCAATGCCGGTAGCTTTTTCAAGAATCCAGAAATCCCAAATACAGACTTTGAAAAACTAAAAGCCAACCACCCTGAAGTTCCCTTCTACCCGGCTTCCAAAGAAGGTTACACCAAAGTTCCCGCAGGCTGGCTTATCGAACAAGCAGGCTGGAAAGGTAAGCGGATTGGTGATATCGGTGTTCACAAAAACCAGGCACTCGTACTGGTCAACTATGGAGGCGGAAAGGGAAATGATATTTACCAACTGGCTTTAGATGTAAAGGCTTCTGTAATGGAAAAGTTTGGGGTGGAAATTAATCCGGAGGTGAATATTGTGTGAAGACATAAGACATAAGATTTAAGATTTAAGAAGTAAGTAACCTTAAGTCTTCCATCTTAAATCTTACATCTACACTAATCCCATGCATTCCACAAATACTTACAGGCCACAGTGCGATAAGGTCCCCACTCTTCTGTAACCTGAGCCGCCTTATTCTTCAGGTCCTTTCCCTCCTCCTTCAATTCAAACATATCGCGCACCGCGTAGATAATCCCTAAGTCGTCTTTTGGAAAAATATCGGGTCGATCGAGAGGAAACATCAGCACCATCTCCGCAGTCCACTGGCCAATGCCTTTTACCTGAGTCAGATGTTTAATGACTTCTTTGTCGTTCATTGCATGCAAAGTATCTTCTTCCAAGCCTCCCTCCTTTCTGAATTCTGCCACATTCTTTACATAGGCTATCTTTTGCCGGGAGAGTCCTACTCCTCGCAAGTCTCCTTCCGACAGCTCCAGTAATTCATCTTCATGAGGCCTGCCTTCAAACAATTCGCAAAACCGCTGATGAATAATATTAGCCACCTTGAAAGAAACCTGTTGGGCGATTACTGACTCAAGCAAGTAATAGAAAGGATCGGTCTCGTTATGTTTTTGTACCTCAGGTCGGTACTTCACCAGTTGACTGATGCCTTGTTTATCTTTCAGGTATTCTATTGCAGCTTTGTAATCTGTCATTCCGCTAAATTAATAATTACCAAGAAGTATACCGGTCACCCCCACATTTCCTGACACACCGGTCAGTTGGAGATATCTAAAATAACAACACTTACTATTGTTCTGACAATTTGCTTCCTTTGCGGTTATAATTCAATCAATTAAATTTGCGCCCGTGTTATCACTCAATAATATATCCTTCTATTTCGGCAGCCGGGCACTTTATGATGATGTTTCGCTACACATCAAACCCAATGACAAAATAGGCCTGATCGGACCCAACGGTGCCGGCAAATCGACTTTACTCAAAATTATCACCGGTGAGTATACTCCAGATTCTGGTGAGGTATCCAAAGCCAAGGACTGTACCATTGCCTTCCTCAACCAGGACCTGCTCTCTTTCCAGAGCGAGCAGTCTATCCTGGAAGTAGCCATGGAAGCCTTTGAGCGAGAGAACGAACTTCTCAACCAAATCAACAAGACCTTAAAACAAATGGAAACCAACTATGAGGATAAGTTGGTGGACAGACTCAGCCGGTTACAGGATGAATATGATCAGCTGGATGGATACACAGCTCAATCCAAGGCCGAAGAAATACTCGAGGGATTGGGGTTCACAACAGAACAGCTGAGTCAGCCTCTGCAGGAGTTTTCCGGGGGATGGCGCATGAGGGTTGTGCTCGCCAAGATGCTTCTATCGAAGCCTGCCCTTCTCATGCTTGATGAGCCTACCAACCACCTTGACCTTCCTGCTATTGAATGGCTGGAGAATTACCTCACCAATTATGAGGGTGCGGTCATGATTGTTTCTCACGATCAGGAGTTCCTTGATAAATGTTGTACAACCATTGCTGAGGTGTCGCAAAGTAGCATCAACGTATACAGTGGCAACTATTCCTTCTACCTGAAGGAAAAGGAACTCCGTGATGAGATTCAGAAAAACGCCTTTAAGAATCAACAACAACAAATTAAGCAGACCGAGCAGTTCATCAATCGATTCAAAGCCAAAGCCACTAAAGCACGCCAGGTACAGTCGCGGGTCAAGGCATTGGACAAACTGGACCGTATTGAGGATGTACAAGAAAGTAATGCAGCAATCAACTTTTCTTTCAACTTCACCCGACAGTCAGGGAAGATTGTTATGGAACTCAAAGATGTATCAAAGTCGTATGGTGACATCAAAATCCTTGAACACAGTGATGCGGTTATCAAGAGAGGAGATAAAATAGCACTGATCGGAGCGAACGGAAAAGGTAAATCCACCTTACTTCGCATCATATCTGGTACCGAAAAAATTGAAGGAACAAGAGACGAAGGTTATAATGTTAGCACCGCTTTTTTTGCTCAGCATCAACTTGAAGCCCTGACATTAACAAATGACCTTGTCTCAGAGCTGGTGCAAACCGGAGTACAAAAAACTGAATTAGAAATCAGAAATATATTGGGATGCTTTCTCTTTTCTGATGATGACGTAAAAAAACAGATCAAAGTATTATCCGGTGGAGAAAAGTCCCGAGTGGCGTTAGCGAAAACACTGATCTCAGAATCCAACTTCCTTTTACTTGATGAGCCGACCAATCACCTTGACATGATATCTGTTTCCATGTTGACCCAAGCGTTACAACAATATGAGGGAACGTTTATCACTGTTTCTCACAACAGGCATTTCATTTCTAACATTGCCAACAAGATCTGGTACATCGAGGACCACCAAATTAAAGAATACCCTGGCACCTACGAAGAGTATGCACATTGGGCTAAAAACGTAAAAAAGCCCACTACAAAACCAGTTTCACCACCTAAACCTAAAGAGGAGAAAAAGCCCGAAAAGACTAAACCGATAGATCAGTCGTTACACAAGAAACTAAAAACACTAAAAAACAATCTTCAAAAGAAAGAAGAAGAGATAAGCGAACAAGAAGAGCTCAAAACACAACTGGAAGAGCAAATGACCAAGCCCTCCGTCTACTCCAACCCTGATCAGTTAATGGAAAAAACTCAGGAACTGGAAAAAACGGAACAAAAATTGAGTGAACTAAGTGAAGAATGGGATGAATTGGCTCAGGAAATTGACGCGCTTGACGCTGAACTTAGCACCGACTAATGAAACGACTATTATTTTTTTTATTCCTTTTACCTTTTGCGGCATCTGCACAATATGGGGCTGAGGTGGACTTTGAATCTGGGGCAATTAAAGACAGCATCTACAGTGAATACTTTAAAACTGTACTACTCTATCCCCATAACAATAATAGAAATGAAAATATAGTTGCTCCCGTGACCGACATATTCCAAACTCAAAAGCTACGCCTGGAGTTTGACGAACTTACTGAAGACTATACCAATTATATGGTGAAGATTATTCATTGCAATGCTGACTGGACCAAGTCACAAATGAATGACATCGAATACCTGGATGACTATAACGAGTTTCCAATCACTTTTTACAGAGCCTCGTTTAATACCAGAGTCAATTACACACACTATCAATTTGATGTACCAAAAGTCAAGCTACCTGGAAATTACATTCTCGTAGTTTATTACCAGGATGAACCTGAGTTAATTGCACTGACACGGAAATTTCAAATCTATGATTCAAAACTACAGATCACTTTGAATAATAACCTGACAGCAGGAATGGGAGCGGCAACAGAGGGGCAACTGGTCCAATTTTCAGTAAGCTACCCAGATTATCCAATTCTTAACCCTATGGATAACATCAAAGTATATGTACGCAAAAATCAAAGAAATAACCTATGCAGAAAATATGAGCCTACATTTATCAATGAAGGCACACGCACCCTGACTTACAACAACATCACGGATGCTCATATATTCCCAGGAGGGAACGAGTACCGAAAAACTGATATTCGCAGTACTAACTTCGGAGGCTTCAATGTGGGCAAAGTCCAGAATCAGGACACTATTTTTCAGCTCAGTACCCGTATGGATAAATTTCAAATCTCTGATGCTTACCGCTACTGGGACGACATTAACGGTCAGTATGTTATAGACCACTATGAGTGGGATGACGGAGAAGTTCACGGAGACTATGTCAAAATGTTTTTCCAGGTACGATCAAGCATAGAGCAGGTCGGTGATGTATATCTGTTCGGTGCCTTTACCGATTGGAAAATTGACCCCAGATACAAGATGCAATACTATCCTCCTAATCAATATTACTGGGCCAATGTGAAACTAAAGCAAGGTTATTACAACTATAAGTATGTAATCAAACGGCCTGAGGGAAAGGTTGATGAATACTTCCTTGATGGAAACCATTTTGAAACCGAAAATCTTTATGAAATTTTTGTCTACTACAAACCCGTGGGACAGAGGGAAGAACTCCTTTTAGGTTATAAGAAGTTTAATTTTAATCAGAGAAATTAGAATTCGTATTTCTGTGCCCGACCGATAGGATCCACATTGGCAATATCGAGCATTCCGAATCCCTTGTAAGTAAGTTCACCGAAGCCTGTCTCAAATACAAACTTCTGTACTCTCTTGTCCACATAAAATGTAAACGGAAAAGTATACCCTCTAACTTCCTGCTTATCACCAGCAATATAAACCGGATATATCCTCGAGAATTTCTTTTCATTGGCCCTGATACGATCAAGATACTTTCTATCCGGATCCACCTGAAACTTAAAAAACTGTGCTAAGTCATCATTCTCAAACTCAGGAGCCACTTCCATTCGATTCATTGTAGACTCGTAGAGTAAATCTGAGAACTGATCTTCCGGAGGATTAATAAATTGTTTTGAAGCACCAATTTCAGTATCGGGCATAGCAATTACCAGCGGAGAAATACAGATAAACTTGGTATGATCTTCAAATGTTGGTTCCTTTTCGATCTCAACGTACTCTGGTACCAAATCAAGTTTACCGATGGACAGTTCCTTTTTAGAGAACACTTCCTTTAACATCTTATCGATAAACTCTTTCTCCGGACTGGCAAAGACTAGAGTAACCTTATTGGAGTAGAAGTGAAGACCATTCTTTCCAACTTTAGTCTGTCCTTTCAATCCTGAGAAGTTATACCTGTCATAATTTTTGTACTCAGCACCAATGTTTGCCTTTACACCTTCCAGAAATTCTGCTAACAGAAACTGGTGGTGGAATGGCACCCATCCCCCTCTATTCTTCAGTTCAAAAATTAATCGTACTCTCAATTCAAAAAAACTATTTTACTCAAATCTTCACAGTGGGCAAAATTAATAAATTTCCATAACTGCCCTAAATTTATCGATAAGTTGCACGTTTCATACGTTAAAGCGGAAATGCATAATATCACCGTCTTTAACAAGATACTCCTTACCTTCTATTGAAATTTTACCAGCTTCTCTACATCCCAGTTCACTGCCATACTGCTGATAATCGTTTAGTTTAATTACTTCAGCTTTTATAAAACCCTTTTCAAAATCTGTATGAATCACACCAGCTGCCTGCGGTGCTTTGAATCCATTTCTGATCGTCCAAGCTCGTACTTCCTTCTCTCCAGCTGTGAAATACGTAATCAAATCCAGAAGCGAATAACTCGCTTTAATCAATTTATCTAACCCGGATTCTTCCAATCCATACTCCTCCAGGAACATTGCCCTTTCTTCTTCGTCTGTTAACTCAGCAATCTGAGATTCAATAGCTGCCGAGATAATTACCACTTCAGCATCCTCACCTTTGATTGCTTCTTTAAGTTGATCCACATACTGATTTCCTTCTTTGACCGAATTTTCGTCTACATTGGCCACATAAAGCACAGGTTTATCCGTAAGTAATCCCAAATCCTTCACCAATAACCTCTCCTCTTTTGAAGTTTCAAGTGTTCGTGCATTAAGACCTTGCTCTAACACTTCTTTAAACTTCATGGCTACTGTATATTCCTTTTTTGCCTCTGCATCTCCGGTCTTAGCTTTCTTCTCAACTTTGGCAATTTTCTTTTCTATCGACTCAAGGTCCTTCAGCTGAAGTTCAGTATCTATAGTTGACTTATCAGCCGCTGGATCAACCTTACCCTCAACATGAACGACATTACCGTCTTCGAAGCATCTGATAACATGAACGATTGCATCAACTTCACGGATATTACCAAGAAACTGATTCCCCAATCCTTCACCTTTACTGGCTCCTTTTACTAACCCTGCAATGTCAACAAATTCGTAAACGGCTGGTAAAACCTTTTCAGGATGGACCAAATTCTCCAAAATTTTCAACCTTTCGTCAGGAACTTTTACAATTCCCACATTTGGTTCGATGGTGCAAAACGGAAAATTTGCCGCTTCTGCTCCTGCATTGGACAACGCATTAAAAAGAGTCGATTTACCTACATTAGGTAATCCCACAATACCACACTTCAATCCCATTGCTTAATTACTCTATTAGTAAAACTTGTTGTATTGCACTGACATTAGATTCACACAAAAGACAGAAAGAGGTTCATTTTCTGATTTTTGTTTCGAATGCAAGCACAAATATAATAACATATCGTTGAAAATTGCACAAATACAATGAAACATGCTCAATCTATATTTGGGCAAAAAAAAAGCCCCCTAAAGCGGAGGCTTTTTTATATTTTTTTGGGATTTATTACTCCCAGCTTAGTTCACTGTCTATTCCAGACTCTGAATCATTATCACTTCCGTCTTTCGATTCTTCTGCCTGCTTGGCTGCTTCTTCGTCTCTTCTATCAAACTCATCAAAGTCCACATCCGGAAGCAGCTCCGTCTTCACATGATCAACGGTACCGTTTAGCGCTTCAACGAATTTATTGAAATCTTCTTTATACAAGAATATTTTATGCTTTTCGTAAAAATAGCCATCATCCTTGTACCGCCTTTTACTCTCTGTAATTGTGAGGTAGTAATCGTTTGATCGGGTTGACTTTACATCAAAGAAATAAGTCCTCTTACCGGCTCTTACTCGTTGTGAGTAAATCTCTGCTTTGTCATTCTCTTTATTCTCGTCCACAATCCTGGTCCATTTAAGTTAATAGTCCAGTAAATTTATACTTTTTTAGGAAAGTACCAAAAAAGGATTTGTATTTCTGAAAATTTAAAAAAAGGGTAAAATTTTGACAATAAACATGCGTTTTTCATCTATAAATTGTAATTATCTTAGTAAGTTAAAACTTATCATATGCCGGTAGACCATTCGCAAATACGACAATTCGGAAATCTTGAGTTTCTGGCAAAACAAGCAGTTGAGGGTTTCATCACCGGATTACACAAATCTCCATATCACGGTTTTTCTGTTGAATTTGCCGAGCATAAGCTATACAACACAGGCGAAAGCACCAGACATATTGACTGGAAAGTATATGCCCGCACCGATCGGTTATACACCAAAAGGTATGAAGAAGAAACCAATCTAAGGTGCCAGATTTTAATAGACGTATCCTCTTCAATGTATTATCCTGATGGGTCCAACAACAAACTTAACTTTGCCATCAACTCTGCTGCTGCATTGGCATATATGCTCCAAAAACAGAGGGATGCTGTAGGTATTACTCTATTCTCTGATCAGATAGAATATGCCAGTGCTGTAAAATCCACTAGCTCACATCTTAATACTTTATTTCTGGAATTAGAAAAACTGCAAAATACAAAGCCTGAAATGAAGAAGACCTCGGTCGCCCCAACCATTCATGAAATTGCAGACAAAATTCCTCGAAGATCGCTGATTATCATTTTCAGTGATATGTTTGATAATGTAAATAGCTCGGAAGAATTATTTCCTGCTCTACAACACCTGAAGCACAATAAACACGAGGTTTTACTCTTTCATACCATCGACAAAAAAACAGAGGAAGACTTCGAATTTTCAAACCGACCTTATGTTTTTATAGACATGGAAAGCGGAGAAAAGATCAAACTCTCTCCCAATGAAATAAAGGATCATTATGTCAAAGGAATTAAGGAATATAACAAAGAACTAAAGCTCAAATGTGGTCAGTACAAGATTGATTTCATAGAAGCGGATATCAACCAGGGAGTTGAGTCAATCTTGCTTCCTTATCTCGTTAAACGCTCTAAAATGAAGTAAAATGAGGTGGCTCGTTTTGCTTTTATTCATAACCTCCAAAGCTTATTCACAGTCGGCTGGAATGGTCTCGCAGCCAATATCTAATTACCTTTCAGTCAACTATATGAAGGGAAATATCATGAGGATCAGCGAATCAATTGATCCGGTTATTCTCAAACCGAATCAGAGTATTTCCCTCGAATTTGAGAAAAAGCTGACCTCTCCCTCCTGGTCACCTGCATTCGGATTCCCAAAAGCTGGAGTCACTTTCAACTACACTAATTACAACAAACCAGGTATTGTTGGCAACAGTTATCAACTACTCGGCAGCCTTGATTTTAGGTTTCTTAGATACAAACAAGATGACTTTCTTGCTCTAAATCTCTCTACCGCAGCTGGTCTAGGCTACTACTCCAGAATTTTCAACAAAACGACCAATCCTTTAAACATCCTCGTTGGATCAAGGATAAATTTTAACTTCGAAGCAAGATTATATCTGTCCAGCAATATTAGTTCTTATATCATTCGTGATACAGAGCTTCACCTTGGAACCTTTATCAATCACAGTTCAAATGGAGCAATCACTCTTCCAAATATGGGAATCAATAACTATGGTTTGTTTCTAGGGCTCACAAAAGGCATCAGCAATGGATATCCCTGGATGAGTTCTGAAAACCATAAAGATTCACTTGCAACCTGGAAACCTTATATTATACTTGGCTCCGCACCAAAAATGATCGAGAGAGGAGGTAGCCGCTATTGGGCCTATAGTGTATCGGGGGGAACTTCTTTCAAAATTTCAGAGGTCTTTAGATTATTGGGTTCTTTGGATTATTTCCATGACACCAGTTTAAGAAAACAGCAGAAAATCAATGGTCATGATAAAGTTGACATCAACCGATTGGCACTAGCTGGAGGGTGGGAAATATTGTTCGGTCATTTGAGTCTTACGGCCCAGGTAGGTTATTACGTATATAACCCATATGATTTAGTCAACCGAAATGCCTATCAACGCTATGGACTGAAGTATTATTTCAATCATCTTTTCATCAATGGCTCACTGAAAGCTCATGTGGGTACAGCTGATTTTCTTGAAATTGGTCTGGGATATCAGTTGTAGATTGAAGATGTAAGAATCAAGATATAAGATTGAAGATGTAAGATTTAAGACTTAAGAACTCAACTCTACCTAAACCCCAAATTCACAAATCGTTATTCCTTGTTCGGTGTTCTTTATTTTGTAGATTAAAGAAGTAAGAATCAAGATATAAGACCCAAGTATACCTATACTTAAAGTTCACAAATCGTTATTCCTTGTTCGATATTCCTTATTTAAAAGATAGATATTTTAGAATATCGAATACTGAACAAGGATTTCAGAAGAACATGAGAAAACGGGAACTTAACATCCCCCAAGCTCACTTCCATCGCAGCAAACCCCTGCTTCATCAAACGAAAAAAAGCGACCCCAATGGAGTCGCTTTCTATATCATTCACAGATTCGTGTACTTAATTACGCATTCTGAAGTTTAATCAAATTCAATGCGGAGCCTGCCTTAAACCACTCAATCTGCTGTGCATTGTATGTATGGTTACAAGCAATAACATCCTTGGTCCCATCTGAATGTACAACCTCAATATTGAGTTGCTTATCGGGAGCAAATTCGTTCAAATCCAAGAAATTGAATGTGTCATCTTCCTGAATCTTGTCGTAATCATTCTCATTGGCAAAGGTCAAACCTAGCATACCTTGTTTCTTAAGGTTCGTTTCATGAATACGAGCAAATGACTTTACGATTACCGCTTTTACTCCAAGATGTCTTGGTTCCATAGCAGCGTGCTCTCTTGAAGAACCCTCACCATAGTTATGATCACCAACAACTATAGAAGGAACCCCTTCTGCTTTGTAGTGACGGGCAGTAGCTGGTACTTCTCCGTACTCACCAGTCAATTGGTTCTTTACTTTGTTGGTAGCACCACCAAATGCATTTACCGCACCAATCAGACAGTTATTGGAAATATTATCCAGGTGACCTCTGTACCTCAACCATGGACCTGCCATTGAGATATGGTCAGTAGTACATTTTCCATCTGCTTTGATCAGAAGTTTAGCACCTGTAATATTTTCACCATCCCAAGGCTCAAAAGGAGTAAGCAACTGAAGTCGTTCTGAATCTGGCTTCACGATTACTTCTACTGCAGACCCATCTTCAGCCGGAGACTGATATCCATTATCCTCAACCGCAAACCCGGCAGAAGGTAACTCAATACCATGAGGTTCATCAAGCTTCACTTCCTCTCCACTTTCGTTAGTAAGGGTGTCAGTAATTGGGTTAAAATCCAATCTACCGGAGATCGCAACAGCAGCAACCATTTCAGGTGAAGTTACAAAAGCGTGCGTGTTCGGGTTACCATCCGCTCTTTTAGCAAAGTTCCTGTTAAACGAATGTACGATTGAGTTCTTCTCCTGCTTTTCAGCACCTTCCCTTGCCCACTGACCAATACATGGTCCACAAGCGTTAGTAAATATTTTAGTTGTTTCAAACTTGTTAAAAGTGTCAAACAAACCATCTCTTTCCGCAGTGTAACGTACTTGCTCCGAACCGGGGTTAATACCCAGTGTAGCCTTTGGCTTAACACCCTTACTAACAGCATCCTCAACAATTGAAGCTGCTCTGGTCAAATCTTCGTAAGACGAGTTTGTACATGAACCTATTAAAGCCCACTCTATTTCTGTAGGCCAACCATTGGCTGCTGCCTTTTCTTTCATTTCCGAAACTGGCGTAGCCAAATCAGGAGTAAATGGTCCATTAAGATGAGGAGTCAACTCTGAAAGGTTAATCTCAATTACCTGATCAAAATACTTCTCAGGGTTTGCATACACCTCATCATCACCAGTCAGGTGCTCTTTAATGTCGTTTGCAGCATCTGCAACTTCAGCTCTTCCCGTAGCCCGAAGATACCGCTCCATACTTTCATCATATCCAAAAGTAGAGGTTGTAGCACCGATCTCTGCACCCATATTACAGATAGTACCCTTACCTGTACAAGACATTGATTTCGCACCTTCTCCAAAATATTCTACAATAGCACCAGTACCTCCCTTCACAGTAAGGATACCCGCTACTTTAAGGATAACATCTTTGGGAGATGTCCATCCGTTAAGTTTACCTGTAAGTTTTACTCCAATGAGCTTAGGGAATTTTAGTTCCCAAGGCATACCGGCCATTACGTCCACAGCATCAGCACCACCGACACCGATAGCAACCATGCCAAGTCCTCCGGCATTAACTGTATGAGAATCGGTTCCGATCATCATACCTCCCGGAAATGCATAGTTCTCAAGAACCACCTGGTGGATAATTCCCGCACCTGGCTTCCAAAACCCGATACCATATTTATTTGATACTGACTCAAGAAAGTTAAATACCTCTGAACTGTTATTGATTGCGTTCTGTAAATCAGCACTCGCACCAATTTTTGCCTGTATTAAGTGATCACAATGCACGGTTGATGGTACTGCTACATTCTTTTTCCCAGCCTGCATGAACTGCAAAAGAGCCATTTGAGCCGTTGCATCCTGCATAGCTACTCTATCTGGCGCAAAGTCTACATATGACTTCCCTCTTTGAAAATTCTCAAGCTTAGTATCCTCATGCAAGTGAGAATACAATATCTTTTCAGCTAGAGTTAGGGGACGATTAGTCACTCCTCTTGCGGCCTCAATTTTTTCGGCCATATTGGCGTACACCGCCTTGATCATATCTAAATCAAATACCATATTATTTTCATTTACTGAAACGGACCCGAAATTAGTAAAAGATCGGTATAAAGGAAAGGAAAGAAAGCAGGTAGGTGAAATGTATTCAAGATTATTTCAGAGCAATGTCTCCAATGACCTAAGAAATCCCTTTATAGGAAGCCTAGTCACTTCCCCTAAAATCAAACAAAATTGTACTATTTCAATACAAAAACTGGTTACCTTTAACAATGATGGTGTATATACAGATAGCCAGAATGATATTCAGAGTAATTTTTTATAAAACTTACATCATTCATTTGTACAACAATTTTTGAATTACCTTTTTTGTAACTTTCTGAGGGTATAAGCGTAAAAAACAGTATTACTGAGTCTGTACCTATGCTAAGTATCTTACTATCAGTACAGAACATTATTTATAAGCACACATGAAAAACATGAGCCTCTTACTCAGGTTATTGGTTCCGGCAATGTTCATTGTTGGAAATTTTGCATTTAGCTCCAATAATGGGACAAAAGAATCGTATTCGGTTCTTAGTGGCCCAATCGAGATACGTGTGGTAAAGACTGTACAGGCTTCAGAAACAAAAAACAATGGTTTTATTAAAATTAGGGTTACCGGAGGTACAGGTGTTTATACTATAAAGAAATTTGGACCTGGTGGAAAACAAATTGAAAAGGGAGATCAATTTGAATTAAGTAATCTAGCCCCAGGAACTTATCTGTTCGTGGTAACAGACTCTGACGGTAGCGTAGCCTCCAAAGAAATAAAACTGGAATGATGTAGAGGGTTGAATTAATGAGAGCAAAGTATTACATATTGTTAATGATTTTTTTTACCGTGTTTGGTTCAACAGCGGTAAAGGGCCAGGTAAACATAGATAGCACTACCCAGGTGAATGTTGCTTGTAACGGTGATAGCACGGGATCAATCTCAGTTTATATTACGGACATAGGTGGGAGTGGATTATTTGAATATGACATCAGTGGGCCTGTTTCCTCAACAACTGTCAGTGCGTCTTTGAATCATACCTTTTCGAATTTACCCGATGGTTTCTATATAATAGTTGTAACGGAAAATGGGGGATCCGGACTCTTTGACGCGGTATTCGTGAATGTATCCGAACCAACTGCCCTATCAAATTCCTCATCGGTAACCGCTCCAAGCTGTTTTGGATCCACTGATGGGAGCATAGACAACACTCCATCTGGAGGCAGTTCTCCATATACATTTAGTTGGTCTCCCGGAACCGGAATGGGCGAGGACACATCAGGAATTGGCGATGGTCAGTACATTTTTACGATAACTGATAGCCTCGGTTGTCAACTTAACGATACAATTACCGTCACAGAACCCGCTGAAATGGTAATTCAAAATGATGTTACACATATCACTTGTTTTGGTGCAGATGACGGTATTATTGACATTACCGGAGTTGTCGGAGGAACCGGACCTTATGATTACTCATTCAATGGAGGTGCTTATGGTGCCACGACCACATTCAATGGCTTGTCTCCAGGTAATTACACCATTAGTGTTCGGGATGCTACAGGCTGTATCAAAGACAGTACAAATATTGCTATACTAGAACCCACAGCACTTACATTAACAGGAGTGGTAACAGACGCAACCTGTAACGGTGCTGCAGACGGAGCAATAGATGCAACCCCAGGTGGTGGAGCTGCGCCCTATACATATTCATGGGCTCCAGGTGGCACTACCGGAGAAGACACTAGTGGTGTTCCGGCAAACACATATACATTAACTGTGACTGATACTAATGGGTGTATGATCGCTCAGGGGTTTACTGTGAATGAACCTTCCGCCATAAATATAGCGGGAGTAGTGACCGATGTGACCTGCTTCGGAGGGTCTGATGGAGCCATTGACGTAACCACCAGTGGTGGAACAGCACCTTATACCTGGGCTTGGTCGCCTGGAACCGGTGCAGCAGAAGACACCATGGCTCTTGACACAGGAACTTATACCGTGAATGTACTGGATTCCAATAATTGCCCGGCCAGTCAAAACTTCACCGTCAACCAACCTGCGGATATCTCAGTAACCGCAAATGTAACTGATATTACCTGTTTTGGGGCTGATGATGGCATTATTGATATTACAGGCACAGCAGGAGGAACTCCCGGGTACAATTACGCCATTGACTCTCCTGGTGGTCCCTACGGCCCAGCTACTACGTTCAACGGATTGACTCCCGGAAATCATACCGTTACTATTGAAGACCTCAATGGGTGTACCAAAGACTCAATCTTTACCATCAACGAACCGGGGGAAATATTCCCGAATGTAACTGTTACCCACATCACTTGCTTCGGTGCTGATGATGGCATTATTGATGTAACATCAGTTACGGGAGGAACTCCTGGCTTCAATTACGCCATAGATTCACCAGGAGGACCATATGGTGCTCCCTCCACTTTTAATGGATTGACCCCGGGAGCCCACATTTTAAGTGTTGAAGATGCCAATGGTTGCACAAAAGACACTTCCATTACCATTAATGAGCCAACCGATTTAAGTATGACACTCAATCTAACACACATAACCTGTTTCGGAGCTGATGATGGAATAGTAGATATTACCGGGGCCTCCGGAGGCACTCCCGGATATAATTACGCTGTTGATAACCCTGCAGGTCCGTTTAGTGGAACCACCAATTATCCAGGACTGACTCCTGGCAACCATACTGTTACCGTTGAAGATGCTAATGGTTGTGCAAAAGACTCAATCATTACAATTAACGAACCGACAGAGATGGTCATTAATAATACAGTGACTCACATTACTTGTTTCGGAGCTGATGATGGAATCATTGACATAACCTCTATCACAGGAGGAACCGCGGGCTACAACTATGCCATAGATAACCCTGGAGGCCCTTATGGACCGACTACTACCTTCAATGGACTTACACCCGGCAACCATACTGTAACTGTTGAGGATGCGAATGGATGTACTAAAGACTCTGTAATAGCTATCAATGAACCATTGGACATCTCAGTAACTGCCAACATTACTGACATCACTTGCTTTGGAGCTGACGATGGTATAATTGATATAACTTCAACTTCAGGCGGCACAGCTGGGTACAATTACGCAATTGATTCACCTGGAGGGCCATTTGGACCTGCCACAACCTTCAACGGACTAACCCCAGGAAATCATACGGTAACAATAGAAGATGCTAATAGCTGTACTAAGGACACTTCTTTCACTGTCAATGAGCCGGCCGCTATGATTATTCAACACACAATTACAGACATAACCTGCTATGGAGCCGATGATGGAGTGATTGATATCACAGGAATTATTGGAGGTACTCCTGGTTATAATTATGCCATTGACTCCCCCGGAGGGCCATATGGGCCTGCTACTACATTTAACGGACTGACTCCTGGTAATCATATTATAAGCGTAGAAGATGCGGCTGGATGTGCCTTAGACTCTACCGTAACGATTAATGAACCTGACTCCATGACCTTTGATGTTACTGTCACTCATATCGATTGTTTTGGAAGTGACAATGGTGAAATTGATGTTGTAGCAACAAATGGTGGTACGCCTGGATTTAACTATGCCATGGACTCTCCCGGAGGACCATATAGTGGCACCACCAACTACCCTGGACTGACCCCGGGAGCCCACATTCTGAGTGTAGAAGATGCCAATGGATGTACAAAAGACACCTCTATTACCATCAATGAACCCACTGACCTGAGTACATCTGCAGTGCTTACTCCCGCTACCTGTAATGGTGGTGCAGACGGTGCGATTGATTTGACCGTATCTGGTGGCACACTTCCTATCATCAGCTATTCGTGGAATCCCGGTGGACAAACAACAGAAGACATTAGCGGACTAACTCAAGGTGACTATATCGTCACAGTTACAGATAACAATGGATGTACAGAAATAGATACATTCACTGTAGTGGAAAACTTACCTATTATCATTGCCGATTCCGTAGTAAATGTCTCCTGTTTTGGTGGTAGTGATGGATCTATAGACATCACAATCACAGGCGGAAATCCGCCATACGGACCTTATGCCTGGAGTCACGGACCAACCACTGAAGATGTATCCGGTCTTCCTGCAGATACGTTTATTGTTGTGGTTAATGACAGCCTTGGATGTACCAATAGCGATACATTCATTGTGACCGAACCAACCGGGATGGCCATCGTGGGTGCGATCACCGATGTCACTTGTAGAGATAGTACAGATGGAGCTATCGACATAACTGTTTCCGGAGGTGTTACACCATATCAGAGCTATGCATGGCAACCGGGTGGACAGAGCACAGAGGACATTTCAGGGCTTGCTGCTGGTCAATATATAGTTACGGTAACGGATTCTAACGGCTGTACTCAGAATGATACTTTTGATGTAGCTGAACCAAATTACGTAACAATTACCGGTATCATTACTCAACCGACTTGTGATGGAGATACGGACGGAGCCATAGACATTACCCCGGCAGGAGGCACAGCTCCTTATGGACCTTTCGATTGGAATTCAGGTATGTTTACAACCGAAGATATTACAGGTATTGATTCAGGGCAATATATCGTTGAAGTACTGGATGTCAACGGTTGTTATGGAACAGATACATTCAATCTCACTGATCCGGACCCGGTTTCTTCAACTGCCGTTATTGGCTTAGCCTCATGTAATGGTGGCGCAGACGGATCAATCGACTTAACACCTGCAGGAGGTACTCCTCCATATGTTAGTTTCTCCTGGGATAACGGTGCAACTACTGAAGATATTAGTGGGCTGACCGCTGGACAATACATTGTAACGGTGACCGACAGCCTTGGGTGTACGGGAGTAGACACCTTTAATGTTTCGGAAAACACTCCTATTGTTATCGCAGATTCCATAACTGACATACAATGTAATGGAAACAGTACCGGTGCAGTAGATGTTACCGTATCGGGTGGTGTACCTCCTTATGCTTCATTTGACTGGAACAGCGGATTTGCCGCTACCGAGGACATCAGTGGTGTACCGGCCGGTCAATATATATTTACGGTGACGGATAATGTAAACTGTGTGACCGTTGATACCTTCGTTGTATCTGAGCCACCAGCAATTACTATTGTAGATTCCATTACACATGTATTATGTGGTGGAGATAGTACAGGAGCGATAGATTTAACTGTTTCTGGCGGTGTGGGCGGTTTCTCATACTTGTGGACTCCCGGAGGAAGCACATCGGAAGATACTAGCAATGTAATTGCAGGGAGTTATGACTTCAGTGTAACCGATTCCAACGGATGTGTATTTATGAATACCTACGTGGTAAATGAAAACACACCTATGTCATCAACCTCTGCCACCACAACTACCTGTGCCAACGACTCTTCGGGCACCATTGACCTGACTGTAAGCGGAGGTGTCACACCTTATAGTTTTGATTGGAATTCAGGGACATATTCAACTGAAGACCTTGACAGTCTTCCGGGAGGGGTATATACCGTGGTAATCACGGACTCAGTCGGTTGTACTCATCATGACACCATAACTATCAATACCGATGCCGTTCCTACAGGTGTGTTCACCTCAACTACAGATACCGCTTGTTTCAATGAAACGGTAACGTTCAACGCCTTAATGGATAACCCTCCGTTTTTCGATCACCCTGGTGGATCTTACTCGTTTGATAATGGTACAACTTTCGGCAATATCAATACCTTCATACATAACTCAACAACTGCTGGAGACACAATTGTGACAATGATTTACAGAGATGCCGTTGGTTGTATCTCCGACCCCGACACACTCAGACTTCATGTACTTCCTGAAATTACAGCCACTTTCGATACACTGGTTTTCCCAACCTGTACAGGTCCTCCGGGAGAACTTAGGGTACATAATATTGCAGGTGGATTAGCTCCATACTTTGTAAGTTTCAATTCAGGAGCAGCTGTTCAAACGAATGACACGACATATACAGGACTCGCTCCTGGAATACATACTGTTGACATCAATGACGCACACGGTTGTATGCTTTCTCAAAGCATTAACTTCCTGAGCTCTATAACTGCTACAATAGATACAACTGAACCTTCTTGCTATGGACTTTGTGATGGCGAACTGGCACTTAGCAACGTCACAGGAGGTGTTGCTCCTTATGAGTTCAGCCTGGATGATACTATTGCCGATCCGTTCGATCCGGCAGACTCCGTATTCAGTGCACTATGTGCCGGGAACTATGACATTTACATCAAAGACTCTACAGATTGTATCGCTATTCTTAACGTTACTCTTGGACAACCGGACTCAATAGTTATTAATGAATTAGGTATCAAGGATGAATCATGTAATGGAGTTGGCGATGGTGAAATTACGGTATCAGCTTCTGGAGGTAATGGTGATTACACTTTTACTTTTGGAGGAAATATGACTACAGGAGCCGGGCCACACACGTTTACTAATATACCTGCCGGTCAGGATACAATATTCCTTACGGATAGTGTCGGCTGTACTGATGATCATATATTTACTATTGATTCATCCGATGCCCTGGTTCCCTATATTTCAGAGCTAACTGCTTCCAGTGGATGTAATATCAATGACGGAGTCGGAATTGTAGATTCTGTAGACGGTGGTTCGGGAAGCTATCAATTCAGCATTAACGGAGGAGTATCTTTCCAGGATACAAACGTATTTACCACGCTACTAGCCGGAAGCTATTTAGTGATAACAAGAGACAAGATATTAGGCTGTGAAGACACTACTCGATTTGAAATCAGTGCTCCGGCTGGCGTAAATATGCCATCTATCGTTAGTACAATTACTGACCCATCATGTGTAACGAATGACGGGACCATAAGCCTGACCAGTATTACCGGAGGTAGTACACCGTATACATTCTCATTATCCGGTCCTACTACAGCTCCTTCTCAATCTGACTCCACATTTAATGATCTGGTTGAAGGGTTTTATTTCATAACCATAACAGACAACAGCGGCTGCGACCATCCTTACTATTTCTTCGTTGGTCCAGCAACACCACTCAACATGACGGCTACTCCTACTCCGGAACAGTGTATCAATAGTGATGGTACAGTGACATTAAATATTAGTGGCGGACAAATGCCGTATCTGGTCAATATCAACGATGGCGCCTCTTATAATCTGGATACTACCTTTTCGACTCCTACACTTTTCATCAATAATTTGAGTGCCGGAGTTTATGACATTACGCTTTCCGACAGCAGTAATCCATCTTGTACAGACGTGCTTACTATCACGATTACCAGCAACAGAAGTGATGCGATCCTTCAGACTGATACAGTGACTTGTCCATGGAGCACTGATGGCACACTGGAAATCACCTTGAGTGACAATGCCCTATATTCCTTTGCTTTCAGCATTGATGACACGCTCTCGTTTGATACTAGCAGAAGTTATTCAAGTCTGGCACCGGGCGTACATGAATTATGGATCAAGCAATATGATTTGATGACTGGTGACTCTTGTATATATCCAGACAACGAAACTTATTACTATGTACCATGGAGTGATACGCTGTTGGGAGTACTGTACGATTCATCTTCATATGCCCATATGTGGGATGATACCACATTGTACGATACGTTCACCGTGGCTAACTTTATCACATTCGCACCGGATAGTATGAACACCGGATTCACGACAACCAATGCAGATAAGAATGAGTTCAATGGAACAGCTTTGGTCCACAATATCACCGGAGGAACACCAGGCTACTTCTATTCAATTGGTGACACCACAAGTTACATTGCTTATAATAGCGCTGATACTACTCAAAATCTAATTATCAACCTTCCTCCAGGCGACACATTGATCTATGTCAGAGATAGTAATATGTGTGTACAGGAGTTTGTTTTCAATGTAGGGGTGAATCTATTTATTCCTAACATCTTTACTCCAAATGATGATGGTGACAATGACACCTTCGAAATTTGTGGATTAACAGAAGATGCGGAATTAAGAGTTTATAACAGATGGGGATCGCTGGTATACTATCATGAGAAATATGACAACTCATGGTCGGGCACCAAACTTTCTGATGGCACCTACTTCTTTGAAATCAAAACTGTAAGTGGAGAATCCTATAATGGGTGGGTGGAAATACTTAGGTAGAGGAATTTTAAATTATAAATGTTAAATAATAAATATTAAAGGGTCACACACCGTGCTGAATCGATCAAATTAAAATTTAAACTTTAAGATTTAACATTTAACCTTCCCCAAAAAAACATTATATCCATGCCGCTGGAGAATCCTATAATGGACGGGTTAAATACTTACGTAGAGAGGGACTGAATTGAATTTTAAATTATATAAATGTTAAATAATAAATATTAAAGAATCACACACCGTGCCAAAGCAATCAAATTAAAATTTAAACTTTAAGATTTAACATTTAATCTTCCCCCAAAAAAACATTGTATCCATGCCGCTGGAGAATCCTATTATGGACGGGTGGAAATACTTACGTAGAAAGGAGCTGAGTTCAATTAATTTTAAATTCTAAATGTTAAATAATAAATATTAAATGAACCCAATCCTTGCTAAAGCGATCGAATTAGAATTTAAACTTTAAACTTTAAGATTTAACATTTAAACTTCCCAAAAACCCCATCGTATCCACCCCGTCCGCGTAGTCATCTATTTCCGGTGCCTGAGTTCTTCCAAAGGGAACAAACCCCTGTTTATTACCGGCCACACACTGCACTGCATCTTCATACTTATTCAATCGATTATTGAGTTCATTGATGCCGTTGTATTCTTCGTAATACACAACAGAAATCGGAGAAACCAGTTCATCATTTTTGGCAATAATCAAAAAACCATTGTCAAAATGCTCTACCCCATTCACCAAATAAATTGATTTGTTGTAATCGTAATTATTGGAATATCGACTATTCTGAATTACCCCTGAAAAAGATTCAATAGACCTGTAGAATTCATCAAATTTATACCCCGTAGGAACAAACAACTTTGACACGTTTCGGCATCCCAGACCAAAATAAAGTAGTATATCCGTTCCCAAAGCCATTAGTTCTTCCTCTGACTCCCCCCCTGTCAACACCGCTACGGACGTTCTGTTTTTACGAATGATATTCGGTACTTTTGAAAAGTATTGTTCGAAATACCTCGATGTATTGTTGCTACCGGTTGCTATAACCCCTGATAGGTTCGCAATATCAAGCTTATCTTTAATTTCAATTCTGTACTCCAAAGCCGGATAAAGGTCTATTAGCTTATGGATAATAAACTTCATGCATACGGTATCCTGTGAAGAAAGCTTTATCTCTGCCTTATATCCTGATAACAGTACACAAAGCAAATCATGAAAACCAACGGCCGGAATATTACCTGCCAAAACGAGACCGACCGACTCTTCCTTAATTCCATCGTTGGGATAATCTTTGAGCCAGGAAGTCAATTTATCCTCTTCCAGCATATCCCCCAGAGCAGACAAGGACTTTATTACATTATCTGCGGTAAACCATACATTCTCATTATGAACTGCTGCCAGTAAATCACCTTCTTTCAGGTTCCGTTCATCTCTCAAAAAGGCCCCGAGATCAATAAAGGCCTTTGCAATATCTCTCCTATCCATTTTACAAAATTAGAATATAATGTTGGTGAAGAACATTTTGAGTACTAATTTTGTTGTTCAATTCACAGAATGGTGAATTTAAATTAAACTAAAATAAACTCATGGCTATTATTATAACGGACGAATGTATTAACTGTGGAGCTTGTGAGCCAGAGTGCCCCAATACAGCCATTTACGAAGGTGGTATAGAGTGGGCGTTTGCCGATGGTACTGACCTGAAAGAAATTGAGCTTGAGGATGGTTCATCAATGGATGCTTCAACAAAGCAGGAAGCAGTTTCTGACGAGTTTTATTATATCGTACCTACGAAATGTACTGAGTGTACCGGGTTTCATGAGGAACCTCAATGTGCAGCAGTATGTCCAGTAGATTGCTGTGTGCCAGATCCCGATAACGAAGAAACAGAAGAAGAGTTAATTGCTAAGAAAGAGTGGATGCACCTCTAATCAGGTGTTGATAAAAATCATAAATCAAAGCCCGAAGTACTCAAGCTTCGGGTTTTTTTATGCCTGAAATTTTCTATGTTTGTAATTCATTAAATTCCTAAAGTATTAAAGATGAAAACTGTCGATTCCTATAACTTCTCTGGCAAAAAAGCCATCGTCAGAGTTGATTTTAACGTCCCACTTAACGAAAATTTTGAAATCACTGACGAAACAAGAATTAAGGCTGTAATCCCTACAGTACAAAAAATCTTAAAGGATGGTGGTTCCGCGATATTAATGTCCCACCTGGGCAGACCAAAAGATGGCCCCGAAGAAAAGTTTTCATTGAAGCATATCGTTAGCCGACTGTCAGAAGTATTCAATACGACCGTAAAATTTGCTGATGATTGTATCGGCCAAAGTGCAATTGATCAGGCGGCTAGCCTTCAGCCCGGAGAAATTTTACTCCTGGAAAATCTTAGATTTTATAAAGAAGAAACAAAAGGTGATGCCGACTTCGCAAAAAAACTAGCTGACCTGGGTGCTGACATCTATGTCAATGACGCATTTGGTACAGCCCACAGAGCACATGCCTCTACCGCAATTATTGCTCAATATTTCGAGGACAAGGCTTGTGGCTATGTAATGCAGGCAGAACTTGAAAACGCGAACAAAATTCTTGAAAATGCCGACAGACCTTTTACTGCCGTAATGGGTGGCGCAAAAATTTCAGATAAAATATTGATCATCGAAAAGCTATTGGATAAAGTAGACAACCTCATTCTTGGAGGAGGTATGACTTATACATTTACCAAAGCACTCGGTGGAGAAATTGGCCAATCTCTTCTTGAAGAAGATAAAATTGAGCTGGCTAAGGAATTGATGGAAAAAGCAAAAGCGAAAGGGGTTAACCTGGTACTTCCAGTTGATACCGTTATTGGTGATGACTTTAGCAATGATGCTAACACTCAGATCGTGAAGAGAGGCGAGATACCTGCGGAGTGGGAAGGCCTTGATATCGGACCTGAAACAAGAGAGCTATTTGCTGGTATTGTAAGAGAATCCAAAACTATCCTTTGGAACGGGCCAATGGGAGTTTTCGAAATGGAAACTTTTGCTAAAGGGACGATCGCTATTGCAGAAGCAGTAAAAGACGCGACTCAAAACGGTGGCTTCTCATTAATCGGTGGAGGTGATTCTGCAGCAGCAATTAACAACCTTGGATTCGGTAATGATGTATCATACGTATCTACTGGTGGTGGTGCTCTTCTGGAATACATGGAAGGAAAAACGCTTCCAGGTGTTGCTGCTCTTGAAGGACAGCCAGTGGCTTAATAGAATTTTCAAGAACTTTATTACTGACCGTCATTTGTGTTTACAGATGACGGTTTTTTTTTTAAACCTTGACTTTGATCACTTCTTCATCAATGGCATAATATCCTTCATCTACCATCCTCCTCAATACGGCTATTACTTCATCACTAGAAAACCCGGGTATTTCTTGAATTAAGTCTGATAACAGCATTTGATCTTTGGCAACCAGTATGATTTGCTTCCGTATTTCGCTTGACTGATCTTTTCTCTTCAAGCAAACATCACATTTCCCACAATTATCCAGGTCTTCCCCAAAATAGAGTGAAATATGAGCCATACGGCATAACGCTTTGTTCTCAGCGTATTCGATCATACTTTTCACTCTCTTTTCTTCGATCCTTTTTCTTTTTTTCAAGTCATCAGAATCGATTTGGAGTGAACCAGTATCGACCCTCGGTATCAAAAAAGTTATCTGAGGAAGTTCATTCCTTTGTATGTAGGTCAGCACACCAAGTTTATGCAGAGCGATTAAGTGTTTAGTCAGAACTGCCACTTCGATTGAGAGCGTTTTAGCAATTTTTTCTTCCGAAATCCTCACAAAGTCCGAATATAACTCCCCCCCATAGCTTCTTAGGATCATTTTAATCAATCCGTCATATTGAGGATTGGCTACCTGAAATTTGTACATTTCTTTGTTTTCAAGCAGCATGTGTAATTTGGAAGGATTGGAAAATTCCTCGCTCAATTGCAATATCCCGGAACGCTGTAAAATTTTTAGTATTTGATAAGTCTTTAGGACATCCAGTTCGTATCGTTTGGAGAAGTCTTCAATAATGAAATCAAAGCTCTGAAGGTAACCTGCACCAACGGCCACCTGATAATAGTTGGCTAAGGACTGATATACTCTTTTAATTTCATCAATACTGGGATAAGAAAGCTTTGTATGAATATTCAACCGATCGATATCGTTTTGATCATACAACAAAACGGCATAGGATTTCTTACCATCTCTACCTGCCCTACCCGCTTCCTGATAATAGGCTTCAATACTTGAGGGTAAGTCATAATGTATCACCGACCTCACATCAGGCTTGTCAATACCCATCCCAAATGCATTAGTAGCCACAATAACCCTAACACGTCCTTCGGTCCAAAGTTGTTGTCTTTGCTCTCTGTCCTTTTGCGTCAGTCCGGCATGATAGTAATCTGCGGATACACCTTTTTGTAAAAACCGTTGAGTGATGTCTTTCACTTTTTTTCGGGTACTGGCGTATACAATGGCCGTCCCAGGAACTTTATTAATAATTTCCATCAACCTGAGTTCCTTGTTTTCAGGAGAAAAGACCGAATAAGAAATATTATCCCGGGCAAAGGTCGAAACGAAAACTTCTGGTTCTTTCAGTTCCAGTCTCTTAACAATATCTTTTTTAACTTTTTCCGTAGCGCTTGCGGTAAATGCCACGCACGGCACATTCTCGAGTTGTTTTCGGAAGACCCCGATTTCAAGATAAGGTGGACGAAAGTCATAGCCCCACTGGGAAATACAATGAGCCTCATCTATAGCCAACAGATTGATATTCATTCTGGACGCTCTTTCCTGGAAAATCTCCGTTTTTAAACGTTCAGGCGACAGATATAAGAACTTAACATCTCCGTAAATACAATTATCAAGAGTAATATCGATCTCCTTCTTGCTTAAACCAGAATGGATTGCCACCGCATTAATCCCTCTGCTTTTCAGATTTTTCACCTGATCCTGCATCAAAGAGACCAATGGACTCACCACTATGGCCAGTCCCTCTTTCATCATAACTGGTACTTGAAAGCAAATTGACTTACCTGCGCCAGTTGGCAATATGGCAAGCACATCCCTTCCTCCAAGGATTTCAGTGATGATATCCTCCTGAAGAGGGCGAAATTCAGCATAACCCCAATATTTTTTAAGTACTTCTTTTGGCACTAATTTTAATTATATTCGTATTCAATGCGTTGAGTAAAGCCAATACCTGTCATTATCAGATTACAATTTATATGAATTCCAACTAAGAATAAACAATTACTATGGCTCGTACACCTTCAAATATGATTCCTCTCGGTTCAACTGCTCCGGATTTCAATTTACCTGATACCATTAGCGGAAAAAATCTATCCCTTCAGGACCTAAAATCAGATAAAGCCACGGTCATTATGTTTATCTGTAACCATTGTCCTTTTGTAATTCACTTGCATGAAGGGCTTCAAAAATTCACTAAGGAATACCTTGAAAAAGGCGTATCTATCATAGCAATCAGCGCCAATGATGTAGAAAATTATCCTGCTGATTCACCTGAAAAGATGAAAGAGCTTTTTGAAAAATTGGGATTTAATTTTCCTTACCTGTATGACGAGACACAAGAGACAGCAAAAGCTTATGATGCAGCCTGCACTCCAGACTTCTATGTCTATGATAAAGATTTAAAACTTGCTTACAGAGGACAGTTTGATAGCTCCAGGCCTCAAACGGACATACCGGTTACCGGAAAAGATATTAGAAAAGCCTTAGATGAAATTCTAGAGGGAAAAGCAGTCTCTGGAGAACAATTACCGAGTCTGGGATGCAATATAAAATGGAAAAATTAAGAGCTCGCCTGCTCTACATGATTGATAATCTGGCCATCCCGCATTTCAAACTTAACATCTGTTAGATCGGCCAGACCATTATTATGGGTTACTATTACAAAGGTCTGATTGAACTCATCTCGAAGTCTAAAGAAAAGTGAGTGTAATTCATCCGCATTCTTAGAGTCAAGATTACCGCTAGGTTCATCAGCAAATACAATTGCCGGCTCATTCATAAGCGCCCGTGCTACGGCTGCTCGTTGCTGTTCACCTCCGGACATTTCATTGGGCTTGTGATTTATCCTGTGCTCCAAACCAAGTACTTCAAGAAGATGGAGCGCACGGTCTTTTACCTCATTATCCCTTCTTTTACCTAAATAACCAGGTATGGCAACGTTTTCCAAGGCAGTAAACTCCGGAAGTAAATTATGAAACTGAAATACAAAACCAATTTGGTCATTGCGAAATGCAGCTAATCTCCCACCGGACAACTGATTGATATTGGTACCATTGATTACTACCTGTCCTGAATCAGGCAAGTCCAGTGAACCTAAGATATGCAGCAATGTACTTTTTCCTGCACCTGATGCACCTACAATAGAAACCACCTTACCCTCGCTGATCGAGATATCAACCCCACGTAAGACCTCAAGGTCTCCATATTTTTTAACAATTCCAGATGCCTCTAATAGTGCCATGCACAGCAAATATAAGATACTTCGCGTAGCACAGAAAGAAGTATTTGTAATGAAGCTAAATTCCGTCTTGAAATACTTAGACAAATCAGTTACTTTCGTATTCTTAAATTACTTCATTATGAATATACACGAATATCAGGCAAAAGAATTGTTAGCTCAGTATGGAGTCCCTGTTCCAGGTGGAATAGTTGCTGAAACTCCAGAAGAAGCAGTAGAAGCTGCAAAAAAATTACAAGCTGAAAAAGGTAGTAACCTGTGGGTCGTAAAAGCCCAGATTCATGCCGGAGGACGTGGTAAAGGAGGCGGTGTGAAGATCGCTAAAAGCCTTGATGAAGTAAAAGAGCACGCATCCAACATCATTGGGATGACATTAGTAACACCACAAACAGGACCAGAAGGAAAATTAGTATCTAAAGTATTAATTGCTCCGGATGTATTTTATCCTGGAGAATCAGAACCATCTGAATTATATATCAGTATTCTGCTAGACAGAGCAACCAGCCAGAACATCATCATGGCCAGTACTGAAGGTGGAATGGATATCGAAGAAGTTGCCGAAAAAACTCCTGAAAAGATCGTAAAAGAATGGATTGATCCGGCAGCTGGACTTCAGGGTTTTCAGGCAAGAAAAATTGCCTTTGGCCTTGGGTTATCAGGAGATTCATTCAAAAACATGGTGAAGTTCCTGTACGCATTGTATAGAGCCTATGAAGAAATGGATTGCTCAATGCTTGAAATCAATCCTGCCCTAAAAACTTCAGACAACTTAATTCTTGCGGTTGATGCCAAAGTAAATCTTGACGACAACGCCTTATTCCGTCATAAAGATTATCCTGAGCTTCGCGATGAATCAGAGGAAGATCCTGCAGAAGTGGAAGCTTCTAAGTCAGGCCTGAACTACGTAAAGCTTGATGGCAACGTAGGATGTATGGTAAACGGTGCCGGACTTGCTATGGCCACAATGGATATGATCAAATTATCAGGTGGAGAGCCAGCTAACTTCCTTGATGTAGGAGGTGGAGCGAACGCTCAGACGGTAGAACAGGGATTCAGAATTATATTGAAAGATCCAAAAGTTGAAGCAATCTTGATCAACATTTTCGGTGGTATTGTAAGATGTGACCGAGTGGCCAACGGTGTTGTGGAAGCCTATAAATCTATCGGTGAAATACCAGTACCTATTATTGTAAGGCTTCAGGGAACAAATGCAGAAGAAGGTGCCAAGATCATTGAAGAATCAGGGCTTAATGTTACTTCTGCTGTTGTGTTGAAAGACGCTGCTCAGCGGGTGAAGGAAGCATTGAATTAATTAAGTCTTCCGCGATATTAAAAATCTTATTTGGCTCCGTACCTGCCTGCCGGACAGGCTGGGCTCAACTGAATAGAGTATCGGACCTACCTTGTCGGCAGGCAGGTTTCGGCTCCGAGGGTTGCAGGCCTATCTACACACACATAGATTTAAACCCTGCTGTGGTAACCAAGAGTCAAAATACTTAAAAGTCGATATCCTATTCCTTAAAAACACTAATCGTTGATTGTTGATTACATCATATACATTATATTTGCAACCAAATTTGGCTCCGTAGCTCAACTGAATAGAGTATCGGATTTCGGCTCCGAGGGTTGGGGGTTTGAATCCCTCCGGGGTCACTAAAAGCAAAAGCTTACCTACATAGGTAAGCTTTTTTGGGTTATGCATTATGTTTATATCTTATATAGTCCTGAATTCAATCGTTTGTATATCGGAATGACAACAAACCTCGAAAAAAGGTTAAATCAGCACAATGCCGGTTATAACAAATCGACTAAACCATATCTTCCTTGGTCATTAATATATTCGGAACAACTAGAAACCAGGACCTATAACTCAACCTCATGCCTTCTAAAGTTACTTACGGTAAAGGATTATTTCTTAATACTCAGCTTCTGATCTTCTCTGCTATGCTGCTGATTTGGGGAATACCCTTATCAACTATGAATTTGAATACGTATAGTCAAGTCTTGGAAATAGCCCTGATTTTGGTTTGGATCACACTGATTCTAATGTTTAAAGGAGTGGTTATTGATTATGACAAACGGAAATTTCGATCTTATCTCACTGTTTTGGGATTTCGAATAGGTAAGTGGAGAGATGCAAGTCAATTTCAATTCTATAAAATCAAAAGAAACATAAATGAAAATTCGATTACCAGCAGACCTGGAACGCATTACTATACTTCAAAAGTTACTTACCTATACATTTATGACAGCACTAACAAAAGAGAAATATTACTCTTAAAAGGTAAACTACCTGAATTGCAAAAACTAGTCAAAGAACTCAACGCGAAACTTGGGATAAAAAAAGCTAAGAGAAGTTTATAAAGCTTGATTCATCGTCAAAATCAGTAATTAGTTTGTGAGGTATACAACAACTTTTGATATCTGCCGGACTATGATTAACTTCAATAGACTTTGATGAGCTCATTGCGCTTTACTTCTCTATAAACTATAGATGGATTTCAAATCATTACTCCTGAAGTGGAAGACCCATATTGCTACAACCTATTTGGCTTTAGTGGCACAACTTTCTTTTTCCCAACTCCCCGAAATTATCAACTATACTACCGATGATTACCCTGGTCACTCCACCAATTTTTCAGCAATAGAGGATACTTCCGGTGTGATCTACTTTGGAAATGCCTATTCTGTTCTTGAATTCGATGGGATATCCTGGCGTACCATAAACACCAACAGTGTTTCTCCATCTTGCTTCGCCAGAGATTCCTCAGGCAAAGTATACGTTGGGCTTTTTTCTGATTTGGGTTATCTGGACAAAAACCAAACAGGTCAGACTTATTTCGTTTCACTAAAATCAAAAATAGCCCCAAAAAGCACCAGTATTACCCACATCAATAATATGGTGGTACATCAAGGCAATGTTTATTACTGTTCTGAAAACAATGTGTTTGTCTATGATGGTGACACGGTCATCACCTTAAGCCCACCCAAGTCACCAAGTGGTGAATCAGGTGTATTCTCTTACATGGGCGTAATCGACAACGAACTTGTAGTCCACGATTATGTCAATGGAATCCTAAAAGTGGAAGGCACGGAATTCAAAGAATCGTCTATTCGAACGAACATCCCCCAATCCTGGATTGTCGATATATTCAAAACCTCATCACACCATGTATACATTGCTCCACACACCATTTACTTTGAAAATGGTGAGGAATTATCTGCCTATGATATCGAAGGCAAACCAACCATCGTTCGTGCAAAACAACTGAATGATAACCAGTATTTGCTCGCAACTATTGAATCCGGAATCCTGGTATGGGAACGTAACAAAGGCATTATCAGAAGATATGACACTGAGGCGGGGCTTACAGATAATCACGTTCTTTTCCTGTTTGAAGACAGTCAAGACAATCTTTGGGCCACGTTGAATAATGGCATCTCACTTATCCGAATAAATGCCAGCATCGAATATTTTAATAAGTTACAGGGGTTAGAGGGAATGGGCTATTCAAGCCTTTATACAAATGACACTCTTTTTCTGGGCACCGCCCATGGACTCTATTATTCTCCGAACTGGTCCAGTACTAATCACCATGAATTTTCGGCCATTACGCATCGAGGCCCAATCAGGGAGTTGAAGGTTCTCAGGGGGAGTAAACTCTTCTCCGATGTTGCTGATTTTTATACACTCAAAGGAACAAACGTAACGAAACTCTCAATCGACACATGGAACAGCGCATGGGATTTTCAGCTCATACCCGAACATGATTCATTGATGATTTGTGGTACTTATGCTGATTTTAGAATTTACGCTTACCGCAATGGCCAATGGGTATATAGAAATACCATTGATGGGTTTAAGGAATCTGCCCGTATGTTTGAATTTGACAAGAATGGCACACTGTGGCTTGTACAAGGTCTTACGGGTCTTTTCAGGATTGAACTGGATCAGTCATTCACCAAAGCCATATCAATCGAGAACTATGCCGATACATATGGCTTCAAATCTGACTACTTCAACGACATCGTTAAGGTCGATAATCAAATAAAAATTGCTACGCAAGGTGGTGTATACACACTTGGTAAAAATGACACCCTCGTTAAAGACCCAGCGTTCTCCGAAATTGACAACGAGATTAATCGTTTGAGAAAAATTCAGAACACAGACGACCAACTTTACTTCATTAGAAACGAGCGACCTGTATATATAGCGCTGGTTGATGGAAAATATCAGGAAAGATCGCTGACCCCTTCTAACCTCAAAGACAAACTGGTCGGAAGCTCAGAATACATTGCAAAAATGAGCACAGGAAATCACCTGATCGGCACACAACAAGGCTTTGCGATATATAATGAAACTAAAGTATCACAATCGAAATTACCTTCTTGCTTAATAAGAAAGGTTGAAGTCATCCATACTGATAAAGACACTGTCCTGCTCATGGGAAGGAGAAAAGGTTTCAGCTTGCCTTATACCCAAAATCACATTGCTATTCATTTCGCACTACCGCTCTTTGGAAACCATAGCGACACCTGGTATCACACTGAAGTCATCAACGAAAATGGGCAGATCGTTTTTTCCGGCCGTTCCCAAAGTCCATATAAAGAGTATACCAACATCCATGAGGGCAGCTATGTATTCAAAGTTTGGGCCGAAATAAACGGCACTTCATGTCCGCCAACTACCCTGGGTTTTGTAATAGAAGCACCCTGGTATCGATCTACCCTTGGTTATGCAATCTACTCCATAATAGGACTTACCATTGGCATTCTGATATACTTGAGAATCAAGTCTCGGTTTAAGCGTCAGGCTCAAAGGCTCGAAGAAAGAAGGCTGAAAGACCTGGAGGATAAAGAGGCGATGCACAAGGCAGAAATACTTGAAATCGAGCTCCAACAAAAGAATGAGGAAATGGCCTTCATGGCTTTACAGTTTGCTGAAAAGAAGAAGTTCATGAGTAACATTACTGATGACCTGAAGCAATATGCCAGTAAGGTAAAGGATAAGTCCATTGCCACCGAACTGAAAGCCATGGCACGCAATATCCATCTGGATGATAAAGACGAAGAGAACTGGGAAAATTTTCAGAACCATTTTGATAAAACTTCAGATAATTTCTTCCAAAAGCTTAAAGAGCTTGACCCTAAGATGAGTGAATCTATGTTATTGATGTGTTCATACGTAAAAATGGGAAAATCGAATAAGGAGATAGCCGAACTCCTTAACGTGACTCTCAGTGCCGTAGAAAAAAGAAAGTCAAGACTCAAGGAACGACTAGAAATTGATCCTGCCGTATCACTTACTGAGTTTCTGGCAAAACTTTAAGGAAGATGCCCGGCATCGCAGCTGCTTCCGATCTGTTGTGTAGTGAAATCAAAATCTATCAGATTTGCAAGAAACAGCTGGATTGGGCGGGTAAACATAAGGAGTTAAGTACTAAAGTAAAGCTTTCAGATATTTATTCAGGCCCCATCCGGACCTTCTAATGTTTTCAAGAGCTTGCTACTTATTTCAAAGATAAGTTTGAGCAACTATCAAAAACAGCCTTGGAAGACCAAATTAGGTCGATGTCCGGCAAATGTGCGGTAAAAAAGGCCCAATCCTCCATGTATCTTGACGCTATACACTTCAAAAAGAGCCTTTAAACTCACGATCTTATGGGAATCACTACCACCATTTGTGCCCATTTAGCAATATGACAACCTCAGGTCATGGAAGTGACGATAAATTTCATCTTTACTCATTTATGAATTACTAGCAAAACTGCATCTATCAATTACAGTACAGACCCATTGAACTTTTTAATAGACAAGCTGTACTGGAAAATGTATCATCTAAATCAATCAATTATGAACTTTTTAAAGAAACTCAGCTTGGCTTCCGTTCTATTTTTAATTAGTCACACACCATTTGCACAATACAACAAGTGTGCTGGGAAGAATAGAATCATGGAGCGAGCTCAATCGGAAAGCGGGGATTATGTGGAAAGACAAGTCGCCACAGATTCCTATGGCAATGCTGCAGGTAATCAATACGACCTAGCCGTTGACGGAGCATTTGAAGGACAGACTATTGCCGTGCTTCACCTGTATACCGGTGAAGGGTTCGATTTTTCAAAACCACAACAGGCATTAAAGGAAAAAGGATTTTCGGTGTACCGATGGCTGAATCAGGCCCCTCCTATCGAAGAGTTCGAAGAAGCCCTGGAAAAGTCCTGTCAACTCTGGATTATTTCAGACATGACTAGCAAGCTGTCGGATGAGCACCTGGAGGTGATTAAACTTTATTTCGAAAGTGGCCGAGGAGTTTACATATGGGGTGACAACCAACCTTACTACGCAGACGCCAATGCAGTAGCCGAAGCATTAATAGGCAAAAAAATGTCAGGGAATATCCTGGGTGATAAAAGTGTAGGGTTACAAACTGATAGTACAAAAACTGGTTTGGTAAGAAACCATTTGATCACTACAGGTCTTGAGACTGTGTATGAAGGAATCACCATTGCTACCATAGAAGATGGTAAGAATCTGACTCCCCTTCTGTATGGATCGTCTCAGAACCTTGTGGCTGCCGCCTACGAGGAGGATGGCAAGCGACTAATCATTGATGGTGGCTTCACCAGGCTCTATGTAAAATGGGAAACTGCCGGAACAGACAGATATGTCAAAAATGCTGCAGCCTGGTTGGTCAACTATGAGAGGTTTGGGGATGAGGTCGTAGCGAATAAAGAGAACTAATTTATGATAAAATAGGCGCAGACAATTACAGGGTGATCTTGTCTGCGCCTTAAATTTCCGCTCAATACTGGAAACCGATACAAGTGTATGAAATAATGAATCACTGTACCGCATTTGGTCACCCGACAAATACCAGACACCCCTTTGCAGTACTGATAGTGATAAACAAATTCGAGTAGGTCACCTCTATCTTCTAATCTCTAAGGGCAGATTAATGGATTAAAAAGGAAGACATTGATCCGTTTAAAAACGGAAAAAGAATTTCTCCAGAAAAAAATTGCCGCTATTTTTAAATCGTGTCTAAACTCCAATACCCATCAAAGGAAATAATTACTAATCATGATGTAGCTGATTACTACGACTCCACGCTGATTCACTATAAACAGTGGTGGAAATTGAAAAAACATCTAGGGTTACACTATGGCATATGGCTGAAAGGCACAAGAACATTTGGTGATGCCCTCATCAATACAAATCGCATCATGAGCCAGATCGCAAAGATAAAAAGTACTGACATCGTCTTAGATGCGGGTTGCGGTGTAGGAGGCACCGTATTTTTCATTCACACACAGACTGGAGCCCAGGTTACCGGAATAACACTCAGTGAAAAGCAATTAGCGTATGCAAATGATATTGCCCGGACTCAATATCCAAGCAGCCCAATTGAATTTTTGAAAGCTGATTATCTCAACACGCCATTCGAAGACGGTTCATTTGATGTTATCTGGGCCTGTGAGAGTATGTGTCATGCCAAGGATAAGCAACAATTTTTGGAAGAGTGTCACCGGTTACTTCGAAAAAACGGCCGACTTATCATTGCGGATTTTTTCTTACCTACTACAGGTTTGCCTAACCCCCATGATTGGATTGAAAAGTGGCAACAAACCTGGGCAGTACCTGATTTCACAACAGCTGAACGGTTAAACGAGTTG
This sequence comes from Cytophagales bacterium, assembly GCA_965267335.1. Classification (GTDB taxonomy): domain Bacteria; phylum Bacteroidota; class Bacteroidia; order Cytophagales; family JAAEPT01. The sequence continues at coordinate 3,595,636 of OZ253953.1, forward strand.
TCCATAAGTACCGGTTTTGAAAAAGTAGAATATACAGATTACACCCTACAGATCAGGAGAAGCTCAAAAAAGATGTATCAATCTGCAATGATGGCCTGTGTCCCCTCCGAATTATACAAAATCATTAACCCTAAAGTGAGTCGCTACGCCAGAAATCATTATAAATGTGGAGTTTATCAATACAAAGCACTAAAGGCAGGTCTTTGGAATTACAATTTATTTTTGGCCACTAAGCGCTGAAACAAGTTGCAACCGCTAATAAACTGTTTATTAAATTTAGGTAGAAACAATCAGGAGATGAACATTAATTCAGAAGTAGATGAGTATTTAAGCAAAAAAGGGCATCCCCTTACCAAGGAAATCGACAAAGTACGAAAAATCATACTAGAGACCGACCCCAGAGTAGAAGAATGCATCAAATGGAGTAGCCCGACCTTCATGTACAAAGGTAATATGGCTTCCTTTTTTATGAATGCGAAAAAGCATATTAGTTTGATGTTTCACAAAGGAGCCATGATCAATGATCCGAGTGGCTTATTGCAAGGTGAAGGAAAGGAAGGTCGCACGGCTAAGTTTGCGGATATGGACGAAATTGAGAAACGAAAAGAAGACCTTCAGGCCGTTGTCAAGGAATGGATTAACATGATGGATGAGAATTAGCCGTGTACAAACGTTTACAAACGCATACAAACGTTTGTAAACGTTTGTTAGACGAATCTTTTCAACTGAATTGTTTTAGTTGCAATATGGAACAAGCAATTCACGAGGTATTACGCAAACTAAAACTTTGCCGGTACAGTAAAAACACGCAAGAAATATATCTCAGCTGCCTTAAAAAGTACTTTGCCTGGTTAAATCCTAAACTACCGGAGAACGGTACCAGAGAAGATATTGAAAATTTCTTGCTGAAAATCATCGACCATGGATTATCAAAGAGTACTCAAAATCAATATATCAATGCCATAAAGTTCTATTATGAGCAGATTCTAAAACAGGAAAGATCTTTTTATCACTTCGATCGTCCAAGGAAAGACAAAAGACTCCCAACCTTTTTAAGCAAAACAGAGGTTGAACGCCTCATCCTCGTTACCACTAACCTAAAACATAAGGTAATTATTTCAATGCTCTACTCGGGTGGATTAAGGGTTAGTGAGCTTATTAACCTCAAAATAGCTGACATCAACAGCAATCAGATGTTACTACATATAAATTCAGCAAAAGGTAACAAAGACAGAGTTGTTCCTATATCTCCGAAAATTCTTGAATTACTTAGAGAATATTATCGAGAATATCGCCCTAAAATATATCTCATAAACGGAGCCAGGGAACTTCAGTACACTACATCAAGCATTAATAAACTATTGAAGAAATATGCTCAAAGAGCTCAGATCAAAAAACCTATTTCAGCGCATAAATTGAGGCATTCGTACGCCACACACATGTTAGATGCTGGTGTAAATATTCGGTACGTTCAGGAATTACTTGGGCATTCGAGTTTAAAAACTACGATGATTTACACGCATATTAATAAAAAACGTTTTCGGAATTGCCCAGCGTTTTTGATAACTTGGATATATGAATATATAAGGAACAGTTCCTTATATTCTTACGTTGATAAATATTCTCCCTCCGGTCGAACAAAATCCTTCCGTGCGTCTGCTCCGCATACACACTCCCAGTATTTTGACTATTTATCAACGACCCGCTAAACCAAATTGAGCATCCTACCCCAAATCAACTATCGACCGTCAGTCGGCTTCGAGCAAAACATTCATCAACATGAGCTAAACTCAATTTGATTCGGTATTTCGAGCTCCCAAAATTAAGAAAGTGTTTTACGTACGGTGTGATACACCTACTCTCAAATCAAAACCAACATCTATATCGAAACAGCTATGTTGGTTTTGATTAAACACTTTCTTAATTTCTGCTCTCAACACCGAACTGCGTTTAGCGGGTCGTTGTGTGTAATTAGAGTAAAGATGAAAAAGTTGGACGTAAAACATTTCTTAGGAATCTATCAAATTAGACAAAGAATGCAGGAGGATGGAGTAACTAATCCAAGTTCTGAGATCAAAGATTTCACTCGAGAATTTGTCGAGAAATTATCAAAGCTTCCTTTGGATGAAGAAATTAAAGTTGAGAATCATTCTTTTTTTGACTCTAAGGGAAATTTGATTGCAACAATCCCTTCAACAGAAGAATAATAAATGAAACAAGACTTTGACTTTTTCAAGACCACGATGCCTAAAACCAGAAAAGCAGATTATTATTTAGGCTGTCTGGACAGTTCTGTATTCCTCGATTTTAATCGTTCCGATGATAACAACATCTCCTTGATTAGAATTTCTTTTGACGGGTATGGCTGTTGTAACCTTGATGACAAAGCAAAGCCGTTGAGTGCAGTTGATTCCGAAAAGTTTATTGAGGAAATGGAGAAAGAAAATTTCAATCAAGAATCAATAGGAAGCTTAGTTAAAGAGATTTTAAAACTTAATAAAGACCATATTTGGACTGATGCACTTGAAGAATATGGATTGATGGAAAAGAACTAAAACTACACACAACAATGGCTAAAAAATCATAGCTACCCTTCGGGACAGCAACGCTTTTTAGCCGGAACGTTACCTGCAATAAAAAATGAAGACACGATTTTTCATATTACTATTATTGTCATTTGTCTTCTTTCAGATAAATGCTCAAAATGAATCGAAATTTCCAGATTCTTGGGATACTAATAATGATTTAAGAGGATCCAATGGAGAAGTTTTAGCTTGGACTCATAAAAAAGATACTACTAGACCTTTTGAGTACAAAAGTTGTATAACTCTTGTTGTTGGAAAAGACTCTTTAGGAATGGATGAATATTTTATTAGCCAAATGTATACAAATGAAAAGCCTTTTAACAAATGGCATCAATCTTCAATACATTATGGCCCTGACTCTACTCAATTGTTTGGTTTCCATGATGTCCACATTGAAAGATTTGACCACAAACCAACAGAACAGGAGATATACAAACTTCTAGATAGATGGATGTTTAAACTTGAAAAAAATGACTGGATAACAATTGAACACGGAATAGATGATTCCTTATGGTTAAAATATTTTGGTTTCAAGCCGAATAAGAAATTAAGAATGGAATAAAAGCAGGTAACACTGTATATAGCAAATAGGGCGTTTGGTGGTTAACGAAAGTTCAGTGTTATTTAACAACACCGCCAAATCGCTGATTTGGCTTTTAAGAATGAATAAATTAAAAACACAACGTTTTGGCTCAGAGCAAACTTGAAAGTTCATCGCTTTCTACTGCCCTACTTGCCATATACTAAACGTTGATAAATATTCTCCCTCCGGTCGAACAAAATCCTTCCGTGCGTCTGCTCCGCATACACACTCCCAGTATTTTGACTATTTATCAACGACCCGCTAAACCAAATTGAGCATCCTACCCCAAATCAACTATCGACCGTCAGTCGGCTTCGAGCAAAACATTCATCAACATGAGCTAAACTCAATTTGATTCGGTATTTCGAGCTCCCAAAATTAAGAAAGTGTTTTACGTACGGTGTGATACACCTACTCTCAAATCAAAACCAACATCTATATCGAAACAGCTATGTTGGTTTTGATTAAACACTTTCTTAATTTCTGCTCTCAACACCGAACTGCGTTTAGCGGGTCGTTGTGCACCATTAAAAAAATGACTTACGACCCCTCAGACATATTTACCCAAGATGATCTTAGAGAACTGGCCAAGTCAGGAATAATCACTAAGGATATAGTTGTTAGAGGAGAACACCTGAAAGTTATAAATGGAATTGAAAAAATAAAAGGATTTTTGGGAATCAGTGACTCTGCCTTGGAAAGTCTTGGTGATCTGAAAGAGATAACAGGAGACTTTTGGATGAGTTCTCATACGGTATTTTCTAGGTTGACCTCATTAGGAAAATTAGAAAAAATCGGTGGAGAAGTAAGTTTGCGATATTCAAATATTACTGACTTGGGTGCATTGAAGGAAGTAGGTGGAAAACTTAGTTTAAGAGACACAGCCATTGAAGATTTAGGCTGCTTGACGTACGTAGGTGGCGACCTTTATTTACCCAAAAGGCTTCAGGGCAAATTGGACCTTTCCAAAGTTACCGTAAAAGGCAAAGTTCGTTATTGGAATGACAGCAAAACCAAAAAGGCTGTTGTACCAAAAGAGGAGCTCGGATTAGTAAATTATCCTAATGGAGTTCCGCATTGGCAACACCAATACGTTTTCTCTAAAAGAGATTTGGAAAATGCAAATCATGAACAAAAACAATTCTATAAGACCTTCAAACAGAAATTCAAAAACGATGAGTTCTTAGATTTAGAAGGGAATGATAATTATTCATTCATTCTCTTTTATGATTTACTCGAAGAGAAATCTAAGCGTGAAAACATTCAAGAACTCCAAGTATATTTTAAGAAATTGGAAAAGCACTATCCAAAGACAAAGAACTATACACAACGAGCTGTCATTGAAAAGATGGAAAGCCATGAAGATTATGAAAGTGCTTGGAGGTTAAAGTACAAAGAGCAATACATAGGGGTCCAAACCATAATTGAATATGAACAAAAATTACAACGTTCATTGCTTGACGGTGAACTTATGGTAAAACTGGTAGGATTTAGCCACCTAACAGAATTTGGACAAAACAATATTGACAATATTAAACCATTTGCTGTCAATCAACTTAAGACCTATGAAAATGACAGGGGAATGAAATTTTTCGAGTTGTTTTTTCAAAATGGGAAACCATATCAAACTACGGAAGAGCCTCTCATATCAGATAAAAAAAGTATCCTCAATCTATTTCGAAAAAGAAAGCAAGAATTGCCTAATCCAAGATATGACGCAGATTACTATAAACAGTTCTATTTAAGTGAAGCGGAGTACAATCATTATAAAGCCATAGATGACAGCCAAGCACATTTGAATAGGCTTCCTGACATGACACATGTGGTTGAAAAAGCAATATTCAATCAATGCAGGCTAATCTTAAAACAAGCAGAGGACTTGTATCGAGAATCAACAGGAATGCCAAAAATTGGCGAAGGTTGGATAAGTGAAACAGAGTTGTACTATAGAATTGCTGACACATTCAATGAATATGAAGTTATTCATCATGGCTCTCCTTCTTGGCTTGGTCGACAGCATTTGGATATTTATTTTCCAAAACTGAACATCGGGGTAGAATACCAAGGAGCACAGCATTACGTTGCTGTTGATTTTTTTGGGGGTCAGGAAGCACTTGAAAAAACAATTGAGAGGGATAAAGCAAAAAGAAAGAAGTGTGAGGAAAATGATTGCCACTTAATAATTGTTGACGAAGGTTATGACTTTGAAGTTGTTAAAGAAAAAATTGAAAGAATAATAAAAAACGGTGCACAACATGGTATATAGTACATACCCTTCGGGATACGCACCATATACAGGCCGTTGATAAATATTCTCCCTCCGGTCGAACAAAATCCTTCCGTGCGTCTGCTCCGCATACACACTCCCAGTATTTTGACTATTTATCAACGACCCGCTAAACCATATTACACGTTGACCATATAAAACCTTGGGCAACAGGAGGTGAAACAATCCTTGAAAATTTACAATCACTCTGCTCTGTTTGTAACATTGGAAAAAGTGACTTAGAAATGAAATAAATTCTTGATTCGCGAATCGCGAATCAAGAATTTATTATCTTTATAATCATAAAGACAGATTCTATGAAAAAGCACAACGGCATGAGACCACACGATATCCCTGTTTTATTAAAAATAATAGGTAAAGGGAAAAAGGATTGGTATATGAAAGATTTAGCATTGGAACTCGAAATAAGTTCCAGTGAAATCAGTGAAAGTTTAAATAGATCTGTTATTGCAGGACTTATTAGTTCAGATAAAAAACAGATAAAAAAACTCGCCTTATTAGATTTTCTTAAATCAGGACTACGCTATGTCTATCCCCAACAACCAGGGTCTATTGTAAGAGGCATGGCAACATCTCATTCAGCCCCTCCTTTAAACTCTCAAATTATGAGTGAAGAACATTATGTATGGCCTGATGGTAAAGGGAGTTTAAGAGGGCAAGCAATAGAGCCTCTACACCCCAATATACCAAGTGCGTGTAAAAAAGACCACTTCTTTTATGAGTTAATGGCTTTAACCGATGCTATTAGGATAGGAAAAGTACGAGAACAAACATTAGCCTTTGAAATACTAAAAGAAAGAATCGAACATGCTTAAAAACCAAACAATTAATCTAAAGGTAGTTGAAAAGGTTGCTATCGCATTAGGGGAACTTAATAATGATGTGATATACGTAGGAGGAGCAGTAGTAAGTCTATATGTAACGGATGAAGCTGCTGAACAATCCAGACCAACAAAAGATATTGACATTTCAGTTCAAATACGTTCATATGCTGAAATGGAGAAATTAAGAGAACAACTAGCTCATAAAAAGATATATCCCTCTCCATCCGAAACAGTAATGTATAGATACAATTACGAAGATGTTTTAATTGATTTCATACCTTTTGAAGCGACACCCTTAGGACCAACTAATTCGTGGTTGAAACCCGGTTTTAAGAATTCTAAATCAGTTATTATCGGAGATACGGAAATAAACATATTACCAGTAAGTCTATTTCTCGCCTCCAAATGGGAAGCATATAAGAGTCGCGGAAACGATCCAAGAACAAGTCATGACTTTGAAGACATAATTTATGTAATTGACAATAATAAAGAGTTACTGACCGATGTGGAACAAGCTGTAGCCTTCCCCGAAAATGTAGCCGCACCAATTCTCATTTCACCTTAATACTCATCCGCTTCCGGCTACTTTTGTCTTAACCTTAAGCAACGTCTTGCCCAAAATTATTATCTTCATAACTACAACTTTATAGTACGGTGTATAGCCGGGTCGTTAACTGCAACTAATGTAAAATGACAAGAAATATACTACTAGGAATAACAACTTTCATCGGTGCATCAGCTTTTTTGCTTATTTCATGCTCAAACACTACTCAAAAGAAAAAAATAACCGAAGTTGAACTTAATTGGAAGTTGTCTAACAATGATACAATTTTCTATAAAACTGTGATGAACGAAATTGGAGAGTCTTCTTTTGACATGGATTTCGGAGGTGTCTTTGACAAAATGAATGATAGTACAAATTCTGGATTTAAAGATTTTGGCAAGAACTTTTTCAAAGACATTAAAGACCAGTGGAACAATACCAACTTGATTACTAAAGTTTATAACTCATCAAATTTTGAAGACGTCATTGAAATTGAAATGATTGCGGAGCAGAAAGAAAAGGACGAAGATGACACTGAAGACTCCAATGGCTTTATGAGTTCAATGATGAAAGGCACAATGCTAAGAGGGAGCTTTTATAAATCAGGAGAGTTACATAGTTTTTGGGTAAAAAGCACTCAAAAGAATTTGTTATCATTATTCTTCGAACTTCCTAATGGATCAATTAAAGTAGGGGATTCTTGGACATTGGATAATGTAAACTTCATCGGTAATGATCAAAACTTTGTATGTCAAGAAGCTGACAAAAAAAATACTATCACATTAACCAAGGTAGAAGAGATAAATGGGGACACTATTGCAACTGTTGAATATAATATTCTTGAATATGTTTTAGGGGATTTTAATACCCCAGCTTTCTTTGGAAACAGTGGTAAATCAACTGAAACTGAAATGAAGTTTATATATAAAGCTGAAGCTCAGTTCTCAATTCAAGAGGGAAAATGGATTTCTTACAATGGAATAATGTCTTTAGACTCCAGAGGCGCTTTAAAATCTGTTCAAAGACAAAAATTCGCTCTAATTGAAGAAAAAAGTAGGTAACACCGTATATAGCAAATAGGGCGTTCAGTGGTTTCAGAAAGTTCTTGCTATTTACCAACATCGCCTAACAGTTGATTTGGCTTTTAAAATGAATAAATTAAAAATCTACCTGTCGGTAGACAGGCAAAATACAACGCTTTGGCTCAGTGCAAACTTGGAAGTTTATTGCTCTCTACTGCCCTACTTGCCATATACTAACCGTCATGCTCATAGAAGAGAGTAAAGATTACCTACCAACATACAACAAGGGTGATTTTTTACTATATTTACCCTCGTTTTAAATTCAAGTGTAATCGTTACTCTCGAAATGATGAACAACTTCAATAGATCTCAACCGTACAATGACCTACCATTGCTTCCCCCAAAAGCAGAGCTAGAAACCAAAGAGATTCTAACAAAGACCATAAGCGCCAGTAGGGCTTTGGCTCAACTCAATGGTGCAATTAGAAACCTTCCTAACCCAAGTTTATTTCTAGATACACTTCACCTACAAGAAGCAAAGGCTAGTTCTGAAATAGAGAACATCATCACAACGAATGACGACTTGTATCAGGCTGTAGTAGCAGATAAAAAATTTGATAATCCTGCTACCAAAGAAGTGATTAGCTATAAAGAAGCTATTTGGTTGGGGTTAAATCGACTCGAGAAACAGCCTTTCATAACAACCAACCTTTGTGTGGAACTTGTGCAGTGTATTAAACAAAACACTGCAGGAATTAGAACTACACCTGGCACCACTCTATCCAATGCACAAGGAGAAGTAATCTATACACCTCCTTCAGGAGAACAAGTGATACGAGAAAAAATGGCCAATCTTGAAACGTTCATCAATGAATATGATTCACTGGATCCTCTGATAAAAATGGCTATTTCACACTACCAGTTTGAAGCAATACATCCATTCTCAGACGGCAATGGAAGAACAGGTAGAATTCTTCTTTTACTTCAACTAAAGCTGGAGCAACTACTTGATATTCCTGCTCTTTTCTTAAGTGAATATATTATAGAACAAAAGGACAAATACTACGAGGGATTAAGAACTATTACCGAAAACAATGACTGGTCCAAATTCATACTCTATATGCTCGATATGGTTGAAAACACAGCCATTAAAGGCTTAGACAGACTTGAGTCAATAATTCAACTAATGGAAACCACTGGACAAGAAATAAAAGAGAAACTCCCGAAAGTATATTCCAAAGATTTGGTTGAAGTAATCTTCAAACTTCCTTACACCAAAAGAAAAAATTTGATTGATATAGATTTAGGAACCCCAAAAACAGTCGGTAACTACCTCATTACTTTAGAAGAAGAAGGCTTCTTAAAATCCGTAAGAGTTGGGAAAGAAAAATTATATCTGAACCAAAATTTAATGAACATCCTGGAAAATTAAAAGCACGAAGGCACATCAAGGGCTATAAATCATGTCGCTTCATAGCCAAGCCGTTAACTACAATCAACATGAAACGATTATACCTAATACTTTTCTTAGCGTCTTTTACAACTCTTGCTCATAGTCAAGACTCTACCTCCACGAAAGAGATAACTGGACCTAAAAATGTTAAGTTTTATTCTGAATTCATTAATTCAATCCCAAGCCTTTCAAGCTTCAAAACACAATGCGATATAAGCTTAGAAGGAATTTCAGATGAAATGCGAAACAAAAACCGACCTTTCACACCCGCGGGATATGAATTATTAGGAAAGTTTTTAATTAGCAACAATTATAATGTAATCCTATGCTCTTCTACAGAGGAAGATCTGCTAACGATTTTGATTACTAATGAGGATGGTTCAGCTATAGCAAATAGGGAAATAAAAATTAAAGATTGTAAAACAACAGTTGAAATTCAAATTGAGTCCAAAAACAAATTAATGCTTATTACTACAAAAAAAGGAAAGACTAAAATTAAAAGCCTAGAGCTATCTGATGAGGGAGAAATAAAGTAGTTAACAAGTTGTATCCACCCTGGCGGTTCAGTGGGTTAAGAAACAGTTGCGGGTAATTAATCACCCCCTCGAATTCTTTGAATTCGAAAAGTATTGAACAACACAATTTACTTTGCGAATTCAAAGAATTCGCTACTTAGAAAACGAAACTAAATACTAAACAATCAACGCCACAGTGCATACACGGAGCGTTAGGCACAACTAAATGAAACAACAACTTACTATAATACTACTTGCCATATTGATACTGGTTTCATGTGACAGTAAACCTGAAAGAATCACATCCTATTATGAAAGTGGTCAACCGGAATGGATGGTAAAATATAATTCTACCTCAGACACAACAGATAAAACTATCATAGGATTTTATGAAGATGGGACAAAAAAATGTGTTCGTAACTTAAAAGATGGATTGGAACACGGAGAACAAATTGTTTTTTTTCCTGATGGGCAAATTGAAACTCGTTGCAAGAAAGAACATGGAGTTCAGTCCGGTTTATCCGAAATATATTTTGAAAACGGGGAATTATACGCCAAGGGGAATTTTGAGAATGGGCACAGACAAGGCAAATGGGAGTTACGGAACAGAGAAGGTACAAAGTTTATAAGAAATTATCAAAATGATACCCTGCATGGTTCAACAAAGGAAATTCGACCTGACGGTTCAATTGTTTATGGTCAGTATGTAAAAGGACAAGAGGTTAACCAATGGGTTACTAAATCAGCGGACAGTACGCCTATTATGCTCACCACATATGAAGGAGGAATACTTGATGGACCAGTAAAGGAATTTTATTCAACAGGAGAAATATATGTAAACGGGTATTACGACAACGGGAAAAGAAGTGGTGACTGGGAGATTTATAGTAAATCTGGGAATATTGATTCCATTGAAGTTTATAGGAACGATACTTTAATTGAGTATAAAATAGAATAAGCTGTGCCTTACAGCACCTAAGAAAACATGGGGCGGATAGCGGTTTCCGAGGCTTTAGTTCTTCGTAGAAATTCCGTCAATCAACAAGATTGACTCTGTGGTAAACCGAAATTTCACTACATTGAATTCAGCCACGAAAACATACAGTAATCGTTATAGAAAATAAATTATGAAGAAGTTAATTATAATCTTAACAACAATCATTTCAAGTACATCTTGCTTTTCACAAACCGATATCGACTCGGTTAAAACCAAACAAAAATCATTGACAGAAAGCCAAAATTTGGCGCTGACAAAATTCGAATCTAGCTTTCTAAAAGCTTTGCAAAGTGAAAAAACAAGTGAATTTGAAATTCTACAACCCACACAAATTGAGTTAATCAAATCAATTGAAAGTGGAGATTCTGATAAGCAAACAAAAGATAGATTAACAGGTATGTTAAAATCAAACTGGGCAAGCTTTTCATATCAATTTATTGAAAAAGGGAAATCCAAATTCGAAACTGCAGTCTCAAATGGAAAGGAGATTAAAATTAAATGGGAGAAAATTAAAAATGGGAAATTTGAATATGAATTGATAGAAGAACAAAATCCATTTAGCTCTAAAGGATTAAGGGGGGTATACAGTTTCGAATATAATGGAAAAAAATATGGAATTAATTTGAGGGAAGTTTATCTCCTTAATAGTGAATGGAAAATATTTAAGCTAAGCTCAACCCTGGTAACTGAATAAGAATTCTATAACATTGCCTATACACCATACCTGCCCTACTCGCCTACCGCTGATATTGTAGCCGCACCAATTCTCATTTCACCTTTATACTCATCCGCTTCCGGCTACTTCTGTCTTAACCTAAAGCAACGTCTTGCCCAAAATTATTATCTTCATAACTACAACTTTATAGTACGGTGTATAGCCGGGTCGTTGTAGCTCATAAAACCAAAATTTAAAGCTCACTTTTCAAACTTATTGAGCTTTATTTTCATTATCTTTGAGCTCTATTAAATCCATGGATTCAAGAGAGCAAAAAATCATCAAGCTATTACAAGACTCACCATTACAATCATCAAAATCAATTTTTGATAATGTTTCAATGGATGTCAGTTATGCAACTCTTAAAAGAATGTTGTCAAAACTTGTTGATGAACAGACTCTGGAAGCTATCGGGCAAGGAAAAGGGACGAAATATCAAATTTCTCCAGCTTATCATATCCATGTTTCAATTGACATGGATTCATATTATGAAAAGGAAATTGACGAACGAAGAATAAAGGAAAGCTTTAATCCTATAGTAATTAAGGAGACATTACATCGAACTCAACTGTTCACAAAACATGAATTACAACACCTTTTAAACTTACAAACAGAATATCTAAACAATATCAAAGCTCTTAAAGCCAACGAATATCAGAAAGAATTAGAGCGACTTGCGATTGACCTAAGTTGGAAGTCTTCCCAGATTGAAGGAAACACTTATTCGTTACTTGAAACAGAACGACTTTTAAAAGAAAAAGAAACCGCTCAAGGTAAAACCAAAGAAGAAGCTGTGATGCTCCTTAATCACAAAGACGCTTTAGATTTTATAATTGCACACCCTGATTATCTGAAACCACTAACAATAAACAAAATAGAGGATATTCATAGTTTATTAGTAAAAGAGCTTGAAATAGATCGAAACTTAAGAACTCGAAGAGTCGGTATTTCTGGAACCAACTATCGACCTTTAGACAATGAATTTCTCATTAGAGACGCTTTAAATGATATGTGTGATTTAGTGAACTCAAAACAAAACACCTTTGAAAAAGCTTTATTGGTCTTAGTCCTTATTTCTTACATCCAACCCTTTATGGACGGTAATAAAAGAACTGCAAGAATTGTAAGCAATGCAATTCTAATGAATAATAAACACTGCCCAATATCTTTTAGAACCGTTGACTCAATTGAATATAAAAAGGCTATGCTTCTATTCTATGAACAGAATAACCTATATAATTTCAAAAAGATATTTATCGACCAATTCGAGTTCGCAGTTAAAACCTACTTTTGAAAAAGAGGCACAGCATTGCCTATATGCCAAAGCGAGTTCGTGGGTTACGCAACTCCTTCCCTATTTGCATCACTGCGAATTCGCTACTTTCTAAAGCTAACAGCAACACAACTTGATCTCACTTCAGCGCATAGCCGAACCGTTAGGATCAACTTATTTTGATTCTACCTCACTTTGGTTGCCTTTGATAGTATCATATGATAGTATCATGAGTCATCCTCTTTATAAAATCACCGCTGAAATTTTATCCCTGATCGTTAAGATATCTGAGCAATTAGGCGAGATTAAAGCAGCCAATTTGATTAAGCCTAGAACTGAATTAAGGAAGATAAATAAAGTGAAGACGATTCAGTCCACACTTGAAATCGAAGGTAATACCCTTGACCTTGAACAAATCACCGCTATCATTGATGAAAGACGAGTCATTGGACCCGAAAAGGAAATCTTAGAAGCTAAGAATGCGATCAAGATTTATCATTCCCTTGTCGAATTCGATCCTTTCAAATTAACGGATTTTTGTCGTGCACATGCTATCCTCATGGATGGGCTAATTAAGGAACCCGGCAAGCTACACAAGATGAGAAGCCCCAGTCTCCACCCCGCCTTCTACGCATTCTCACCTAGTCAAATTCAGTAAAAAACTCTATTGCATCTGTTTAACGGCTTTTATAATATTGCTTATCCCTTCGCTGCAAAACATGAACCGATTACACATGAGGTGTAATCCTTGAATCAACACATATATGTTAAAATACTGGCATTACCTTGTCTACAGCCTTTTGTTAATCAGCTGTAAAAATGAATTACAACCCGCTTCAGGCGAAATCTCCATTTCCGAAAACTGGGAATTCAAAGGCTCTAATCACCACCCAAATTGGCAGGAGGCCCGGGTTCCCGGCTGCGTTCACACCGACCTTATCCGACTTAATAAAATAGAAGACCCCTTCTATAGGATGAATGAACATGAATTACAATGGATTGACAAGCAAGACTGGGAATACAAAACTTCCTTTGTAATTACTGATGACATCATCAAGCACCAAAACCTTGAACTATGCTTTCAAGGCATTGACACCTATTCAAAAATATATCTCAATGACACTCTTATTGCCAGTACAGACAATATGTTTCGCAGTTATTCACTGGACATCAAAAAACTTGTAAAAACCGGCCCAAATGTTCTACGCATTATTCTAGAGTCTCCGATAAACCGAGGGTTAGAAAAGTTTGATTCTCTTGGCTACCAATTACCAGTATCCGACAATGACCTGGCCGATATTGGTAAAGTGGAAGGTGAAAAACAAGTCAGCATTTTTAGCAGAAAAGCAGGATATCACTTTGGTTGGGATTGGGGGCCAAGGCTAGTGAGCTCAGGTATCTGGAAACCGGTGGTTCTGAGGTATTGGAATAGCCATCGGATCAAAGATCTTTACATAAAACAAACTCTACTTGACTCAACTGCTATAATGGAAGCAGAGCTATTAATTGAGTCCAATAGCAACCAGGAAAAAGCTTCAATAGATATTCTGGTAAATGGAGAATCTGCAAACCAGAAAATTACTTCTCTTTCAGAAGGTATTAATAAAGTAAGAATCCCCTTCCAAATCAATAATCCTCAATTGTGGTGGCCTCAGGGATATGGTGAACAGCCCTTATATGAAATAGAAGCTAAAGTAAGCTGCAAAGAGTACCAGGATCAAGTAACCACAGAAATCGGACTTCGAACCATTCAACTTGTTCGTGAGAATGATCAGTACGGAAAATCATTCTACTTTGAAGTCAACGGACAACCTATGTTTATGAAAGGGGCTAATTATATCCCACAGGATGTATTTCTTGACAGAGTTGACACAGCAGATTACAACTTCATCATTGAATCTGCGATCAAAGCTAACATGAATATGCTAAGAGTATGGGGTGGTGGTGTGTATGAATCTGATTATTTCTACGAACTCTGCGATAAGAACGGGATTCTGATATGGCAGGATTTTATGTTTGCATGCGCCATGTTCCCAGGAGACCAGGACTTTTTAGAAAATGTACGTCAGGAAGCAACTGAACAAGTAGTCAGATTAAGAAATCATCCCTCCATTGCGCTTTGGTGCGGCAACAATGAAATACTCTCAGCCTGGGAAAACTGGGGATGGAAGCCCAAAGTAATTGAAGAGCAGTCTCAACAAATTGCCGATACCATATGGTATGCCTACGATGCTATATTCCATAATGTACTTCCGGAAGTAGTTAAGGAATATAACGGTGAAAGAGTCTATTGGCCTTCGTCCCCGGGTAGTGATTTTGGAAAGAAGGAATCATTCGAAAGTGGTGATGTACACTACTGGATGGTATGGTGGGGTAAGCAACCATTCTCTAGCTATAAAGAGGCAATCCCAAGATTTATGTCTGAGTACGGTTTTCAGTCATTTCCTATCTTCAGTTCGGTTAAAAATTATACCGACACCAGTGATTACGATGTATACTCACCTGTGATGAAGTCACATCAAAGATCTAGTATTGGCAATGTGACCATAGAAGAATACATGATCCGGCATTATATCAAGCCAAAAAAGTTTGAACACTACCTCTATGTAAGTCAATTGCTACAAGCTAAAGGGATCAAAACCGCCATTGAAGCTCACCGTCAAAACCGTCACCGCTGCATGGGAACCCTTTATTGGCAAATCAATGATTGCTGGCCTGTCGCCTCCTGGTCAGGAATCGATTATTATGGAAGATGGAAGGCACTACACTATACCGTAAAGAATAGTTTCAGAACATTTTTGATCACCATGGAAAATGCGAATGATTCCCTGAACTTCCATGTCGTTTCAGACTCGTTGAACAACCTTCAGGCAGAGTTAAAAATTGAACTTCTTGACTTTAAGGGAAAGATTCTGAATCAAAGTATCTCAACTGTAGATGTGCAAGGCAACTCCACCAACAAATATGTGCAACTGGCATCAAAAACGTTTCTTGGCAATTCAGATTCCACAAGCAGCGTAATTAGAGTCTCATTACGTTCCAAGAGTAAAGTTTATACAGACAATATATTCTTTCTGGCTGAACCCAAGAGCCTGAAACTTACCCAACCCGACATCAAATTTGAAATCATCGAAAACCCTTCCAATTATGAAATTCTGCTCGAGACAGACTTGCTGGCTAAAAACATTTACCTGGAAACCGAATGGAATGGTAACTTCAGTGATAACTTTTTTGACCTTATTCCGGGTCAGAAGAAATCTATACTCCTCTTCAAATCCAACGATATGAGTATCGACAAACTCCGAAAAGGGCTTCAAATATATTCACTGGTTGATTGTTACTAATGGAGACAATGAGCTAGTTTTTCAAAATTTCTATACATTACGCAATGTTGTTGGTGACACTCCAGTTTTCTTTTTGAATAGCCTGCTGAAATAATAAATTGAATCAAAGCCTAATTCATAACTAATTTCTTGTATTGTTTTATCGGTGCTCACAATCAATTCACGTGCCCGCATAATTTTCATTTCCAGAAAATATTGATGCGGTGACACACCGGTATATTGCTTAAACTGCTTCCGCAACTGATCATATCCCACTCCATATTCCATCGCCATCGCCTGTAAGTCAATATTATCAGAAACGTGAGCCAGCATATTCGCCTTAATTTCACTAATATATCTGACAATGGGCTCATCATGAAAAACACGTCTCTTGGTGAATGCGATAACTGTTCCCAGAAGCTTCATAACAATACCGGCACCAATCTGATGATAACCAGGCCCTTCTCCTTCCACCAGGTCTAATAACTCCTGATACAACAAAACGATATCTTCGTGTATACCGATATGAACAACCGGGCTGTCTGCGAAAAATTTATTTTGACTCAATAGTGATTCCGCAATCCTACCGTTGAATCCCACATAGTATTCATACCAACCTCTTTCCTGCTTCGGACGATACCGATGTCGTTCGAATGGTCTAATTATAATAATACTTCCTGCCCTCACCTGAAACTTCCCTGATTGGTTCTCAAAAACCCCTTCCCCTTCGGTAATATATAGCAACTGATACTCCTGAATAACCCTACCCTTGCCCCAGGTAAAATAATACCCGCTTGGGTGCTCTGACGGAGGGTAACTAACATTTTCCTTCACTTCCGCACAGCCAGCTACAGTAAGGAACAACCCCCACTCCCTGTCTTCTTCACCAGAAGTCAGATATTTAAACCACTTAGTATTCATAAATCCAAAATGTGCAAATCATAACCCAATAAGTGCAACTAATTAGCTTAAATATAGAATAAATTTGAATTAATCAATTATACAAATCTGTCATTATACACAAATAAACATCAATGTCATGGAATTGAAGACCTTCCAACACGTAAAATATCTATGGGACGAGACCAAAGCAGCTTCATTCGGTGCAAATGAAGTTGACCTATTTCTTTATCGCTCAAACATTCTTGGAGCTGATCTAAGAATCACTAATTATGGTGGTGGAAACACTTCTTGCAAGACCATAGAAAAGGACCCGCTAACAGGAGAGGAAGTAGAGGTAATGTGGGTTAAAGGTTCAGGTGGTGATATAGGCACTCTCACTCGAGAAGGTATAGCCGGGCTTTATACTGACCGCCTGCGTAGTCTAAAAAATGTTTACAGGGGAATCGAATTTGAAGATGAGATTGTTCCAATGTACAATCATTGCCTTTTTGATCTGGATAGTAAGGCTCCCTCCATAGACACTGCACTACATGGTCTTCTTCCATTTAAACACATAGATCACCTGCACCCTGACGCTCTCATCGCAGTGGCCGCAGCCAAAGACAGCGAAAAAATCACTAAAGAAATATGGGGGGATACCATGGGATGGATTCCCTGGCAAAGACCTGGTTTTGACCTAGGCATACAACTTGAAAAATGCCTGAATGATAACCCAGGCATAAGAGGGATTGTGTTGGGTGGACATGGACTATTCACCTGGGCTGACACTTCATATGAATGCTACATCAACAGCCTGGAAGTTATTGAAATGGCATCCGAATACATAGCAGAAAGAGAAGGCAAGGATCGACCGGTGTTTGGAGGACCTGTAACAGAAAGTTTATCCGAATCAGAAAGAAAAGCTCAAGCAGCTCAGCTTGCACCAATCCTGAGAGGACTTTGCTCCAGTCATCAACAAATGATCGGGCATTTCACAGACGATGAACGCGTATTGCAGTTCATCAATAGTGCTGACCTTGGTAAGCTTGCCCCTCTTGGCACATCATGTCCTGATCACTTTCTAAGAACGAAAATTCAGCCACTGGTACTGGACATAGCCAGTGATGTTAACCTCGATAACTCAGAAGAGGTGAAAGCTTCATTACTTCCGCTATTCGAACAATACCGAGCTGATTACACTAATTATTACGAAACGTGCAAGCATCCCAATAGCCCTGCAATGAGGGACCCTAATCCGGTTATCATTCTATACCCGGGGGTAGGTATGTTCAGCTTTGCGAAAAACAAGCAAACCGCAAGGGTAGCCAGTGAGTTCTATCTCAATGCGATCAATGTCATGCGAGGTGCTGAGGCGATATCAGAATACACTGCACTTTCAAGACAGGAAGCATTTAACATTGAATATTGGCTGCTGGAAGAAGCAAAACTACAGCGCTTACCTGCCGAAAAACCTTTATCACGAAAAGTGGCTCTCATAACAGGAGCTGGTGGAGGTATAGGCAAAGCAATTGCAGAAAAACTAGCCAATGAAGGTGCCAATGTGGTACTGACCGATATAATGGAAGAACGAATCAGTACGATCAATCAATCTTTCAAAAGAGACATCTCAACATACGAAGCTGGTAACATCAGTAACCCCGATGACATCAAAAAAATCTATGAAACCGCCTGTCTGGAATTTGGAGGTATAGACATTGTAGTTCATTCGGCCGGGTTAGCCATTTCACAGTCACTGGAAAACACAAGTTTACAGGACTGGGAAACCCTAAACAATGTCTTGGTTAAAGGTCAGTTTATTCTGGCTCAACAAGGAGTTGAAATAATGAGAAAGCAAGGTACAGGAGGTAACCTCATCAGTATTGCAAGTAAGAATGGATTGGTTGCGGGCAAGAACAATGTCGCCTACGGCACATTGAAAGCCGCTCAGCAGCACATGACCAGGCTTTTGGCAGCAGAACTGGGGCCTGAAAAAATCAGGGTTAATACTGTCAACCCGGATGGTGTTATTGTGGGTAGTAAAATCTGGGAAGGCGAATGGGCTGAAGGACGGGCCAAAGCTTACGGAATTACTGTAGAAGAACTCCCTGAATACTATGCTAAAAGAAATCTATTGAATGAAATCATAACACCTGAGGATATAGCCAACGCTGTTTTTTCATTAACAGCAATTATGGATAAAAGCACAGGTAATATGATCAATGTTGATGGCGGTGTTGCAACGGCCTTCCCTAGATAATCACAGAACTATGCAGATAGAAAAATCACTAATTGAAGACCAGAACCGAACCGGAATCGCTCAGCATTCTCAAAAGTTTGAGCAGTTGAGGAGCGAACTTGAGTCATCAGGTATCAATGTCGAACAAATCATCACTAAGTTAAAGGCGTTTCAAGTGACAATTCCGAGTTGGGCATTAGGTACTGGTGGCACCCGGTTTGGTCGGTTTTCAATGGGTGGTGAACCCCGTTCACTCGAGGAAAAGATTGATGATGTAGGTATAATCCATTCTTTGACTCAATCTGCAGGAGCCATTTCGTTACACATACCCTGGGATGTGCCGACTGACCCCTCCACTATCCGGGAGCAATGCAGCAGCCACGGAATCACATTTGATGCAATGAATTCCAATACCTTTCAGGACCAGCCTAATGCTGTGAATAGCTATAAATTTGGCTCACTCTCCCACAATTCTAAAGATGTACGAAAACAAGCTATAGAACATAATATCGAAGTTATCGAACACGGTATTGCACTAGGTTCCAAAGCTCTCACCATTTGGCTGGCGGATGGATCTTCATTTCCCGGTCAACACAACTTCAGAAAAGCACTAGAACACACACAAGAATCCATTCTAGAGATCTATGAGGCCATGCCTCAGGATTGGAATTTACTTATCGAATATAAGCCATTCGAGCCACACTTCTACTCCATGGTTATTCCAGATTGGGGCACCTCTATGTTGTTGGCTGAAGCTTGTGGACAACGAGCCTTTACACTCGTTGACCTGGGACACCACCTACCGAATACCAATATTGAACAGATCGTTTCCGTACTAATCATGAAAGGGAAATTAGGTGGTTTTCATTTCAATGATAGCCAGTACGGTGATGATGATCTGACTTGTGGTAGCCTCAATCCATATCAATTATTCCTGATATTCAACGAACTTATTGATGGAGAACTAAACAACAGTGATATGTCATGGATGATTGACGCCAGCCACAATCTAAAAGACCCGATGGAGGACCTAATCCAAAGTTTAGAAAACATAAACACCTCCTATGCCAAAGCACTACTAGTTAATAGACAAGAGCTTACAAATGCACAAAATATCAATGACATTACGCGCAGCCAGGAAATACTGCAACGCGCCTATCTCACTGATGTGCGCACCTTAGTCACAGAAGCTAGATTACAAAATGGCGGGGCAATTTCTCCAATTGAAACTTACCGAAACCTGAATATAAGACAAGAATTAATCCTCGATAGAGGGTCAAAGGTAGTAGCAACCGGACTTTAGTATGAAAGTATTTGCCATTTTCGATATCGGAAAAACAAACAAAAAACTGTTTCTGCTAAACAAAAACTATGAGGTAGTAAAATGCATAAACCGTACTTTTGATGAAATCGAGGACGAGGATGGTTTTCCTTGCGATGATTTGGTCACTATACAGGAATGGGTTTTGGAGTCGGTGGTAGAGTTAGTTAAAGACTCAGATGTAGAGTTACTAGGCGTTAATTTTTCCACTTATGGTGCCAGTCTTGTACATATAGACGAGCATGGGAATATACTCACGCCTTTTTATAATTATCTCAAACCATATCCTGAAGAAATCCTTGAGCAATTCCGAAGTATTTACGGAGACATACTTCATAATGAAGACCAGCCCGACCACTCTTACGGAATGTTAAACACCGGTTTACAGTTATATAGACTCAAAACTGAACAGCCACACACTTATAAAAAAATTCATAAATCTTTACACTTCTCACAGTACCTGAGCTATCTCTTCACAGGCAAAATGTATACTGACCCTACTCAATTGGGTTGTCATACCGGTCTTTGGGACTTTGACAACAATTGTTTTCAAAACTGGGTTCTTATTGAAAAGATTGACCAGAAAATCCCAAGTCTTGCCCCAACCGAGACAGTAATTCCTATAGAAATAAACAACAAAAGGGTACTATTTGGTGTGGGCGTCCATGATACTTCTTCAGCACTAATATCTTATCTAAAAAAATTCACTGTTCCTTTTATTCTGATTTCAACTGGCACTTGGTGTATAACAATCAACCCCTTTGAAGTGAGAAAAACCAAATCAGATGAACTGAAAAAAGAATGGCCAAACCTTATGTTAATCAATGGTCAACCGATTAACCCCAAAAGGTCACTCCTTGGCAAAGAACATGAGTATCAGGTAACCCGGTTGAATAAATATTATCAGGTGTCATCCTCTGCCCACAAGGGAATCAGATTTCAGCCTGAGGTATATGACAAAATCGGCCAGATCACTGAAAAGGTATTTGATTTTAAATATATAGAATCAGAAACCGGACCCGACCAAGAACCCAATTTTGACTTATTCCATACACATACCGAAGCATATCACAGGCTGATGCATGAACTTATGGAGGTTCAGCTGCGACATATTGAAGAGGTCAAGAAGACTAGCCAATCAATCAAAGTGATCTTTGTTGACGGGGGATTTGCAAGTAATGATATATTCATGAGTATTTTGAAAAAACGATTTCCGCTGATTGACGTTAGATCAGAAACGAACATGGGCTCGGCATTAGGTGCCGCAATGCTCTTAGCCCCACAAACTGAGTGGACACAACAACTAACTAATACAGTCTAAAATCATGGATACTCCAATTGACCCACGATACCCCGACATTGATTTTCTAAGAAGAAAGGCGAGGAAACGGATTCCTAGATTTGCTTTCGAATACCTTGACGGTGGCTGTAACAGTGGAGTGAATTTGAAAAGAAACAACGATGAAATTCGTCAGGTTAAGCTTAACCCGACCTACATAAAAGAAATAATTGATATCTCACTTGAAACAAGCCTATTTGGAAAAACCTATAGTGCCCCATTTGGTGTGGCACCAATCGGTCTTCAAGGGCTTATATGGCCGGGGGCGACAGAAATACTGGCAAAAGCCGCCTTTCAACACAACGTTCCGTTTATACTCAGCACGGTAGCGACAGCAAGTGTTGAGAAAGTTAGTGAAATAACAGAAGGCAATGCCTGGTTTCAGCTGTATTACCCCTCGGTAGATACTGTACGAAACGATTTACTCAATCGCATTGAGAAGGCTGGCATCAAAACACTTGTCGTACTTTGCGATGTTCCAACCTTCGGATATCGCTCCCGTGAAATCAAGAACGGGCTCTCAATACCGCCCCGAATGACTTTCAACAACATGGTTGAGATAATCAGTCACCCTACTTGGGCACTTCAAACCTTAATTAAAGGACAGCCTAACTTTCAAACGCTGAAGCCATATATGACCGGCAAAATGAGTCTTAAACACCTGGGTTTGTTCATGAACAAAACATTTGATGGAAGGCTAAATCAGGACAAACTCAAAGAACTGCGGGAAAAGTGGAAAGGAAATCTGGTTCTCAAGGGCGTTTCCAGCCTTTCTGATGCGGAAACCGCAATTCAAACCGGGTTTGAAGGCATTATTGTTTCCAATCATGGTGGGAGACAACTGGATAATGGTGAATCATCCATACAGGCAATGCATAGAATCGCGAAAGCACACAACTCTGACATTACTATTATGATGGATAGTGGCATTCGTACAGGACCTGATATTGCTGCGTCAATGGCTATGGGAGCTGAATTTACATTTCTTGGAAGATCATTTATGTATGGTGTCGCTGCACTTGGTAAAAAAGGCGGTCATCAGACAATCTCGATCTTGAAAAAACAGTTGCAGCAAGTATTAGAGCAATTACGTTGTCCCGACCCGAAATCACTACCTCGGTTCCTTATCGAAGAATGAGATTATGAAAAAAGACAAAAATTCACCTAACCAGGAATACGAGCGACAGCCAATACCCTCTGAAAAACAAAAGAGTTGGAAAAGCTTTCTCGGTATGTATGCGGGAGAACATGCGGCCGGTACAGAATTTATGATTGGCCCACTTTTTCTTACCGCGGGCATTAGCGCATTTGATTTGATCATAGGCCTACTCCTTGGAAATGTACTAGCCATACTTAGTTGGAGGTTTCTTACGGCTGAAATTGCCGTAAAGCACCGACTCACTCTCTACTTCCAACTAGAAAAAATTTGCGGCAAAAAGCTGGTACTATTTTATAACATCGCTAATGGGATTCTATTTTGTTTTTTAGCTGGTGCCATGGTCACCGTATCTGCTACAGCCGTAGGCGTCCCATTCGATATGGAGATGCCCAAACTTAGCGACACAATGCCCAACGGGCTAACCTGGATCATAATTGTATTGATCATTGGCATTATTATATCTCTAATTGCCGCCAAGGGCTATGAAACCGTCTCCAAAGCAGCTAACTGGATGTCTCCATTTATAGTACTGGCATTTATATTTTGTGGAATTGTTGCTATAAAACAACTCGAAGTAAAAAGCTTCAGTGATTTCTGGAATATATGGGGTACTGGCTCGACTCCCTTTCCCGGACAGATTAAATTCAGTTTCTGGCATGTAGTAATTTGGTCATGGACCTGCAACGGAGCTATGCACCTGGGAATGTCTGACTTGACAGTATTTCGTTACGCAAAAACCCCCAATGCGGGATGGTCAACAGCTGCAGGAATGTATGTCGGACACTATATGGCTTGGATTTCTGCTGCGTTGCTGTATGCCGTTTATTTAAAGACTCCCGAAGCCCAACTCTTTCTTAGCAGCGGTGAAGCGCCTCCAATTGCCCCCGGGCCACTAGCTTATAATACCATAGGAATATTCGGTATTATTGCTGTCGTACTTGCCGGCTGGACTACGGCTAACCCAACAATTTATCGGGCAGGCTTGGCATTCCAATCATTAGTCCCTAAGGTCAAAACTTCATTAGTAACATTTGTCACCGGCCTGATTGCCACAATCGCTGGATTATTTCCTGCTTTTGCGATGAAACTATTAGAGTTTGTCGCGTTGTATGGATTTATCCTGGCCCCCTTTGGTGCCATCATTGTGTTCGACCACTTCATTACAAAAAGAGTTGGTCTCACTCAAAATTATGCTGCTGTAAAAAAATTATCGTTCAACCCTTCCGTATTTATGGCCTGGTTGATCAGTTTTGGAGGTTTCTACTTACTATCACTCCAAATGGATTTCTTTCTTCCGTTCCTGATAGTCCCCTCCTGGCTTGTCTGCGGAACGCTTTATATCATATTCAGCAAACTTCAACAACAAAAGTCATGATTACTTTGAAAACGGCAACGATCTTATTCAGCATAGCTTTTAACATAGTTTTATTCGCTTTGTTAATCAGCTAGCTAACTCATATCTAAGGAACTGACTATCTTGGCCAAACATAATGATCGGAGCATTTGTTAAATTGGCAGTAATCAATTGAAGCAAATATTATGATACTAAGAGGTCTTATTTTCTTGGTTCTCAACTTCGGTGCTTTAGGAATCGGTGGACTTTTTACCGGGCCCGGAGTTTCTTCAAACTGGTATCAGGAACTAAACAAAGCCCCTTGGACACCTCCTGGGTGGGTATTTGGTGCCGCCTGGACGTTCATCATGCTGTGCTTGACAGTATTTATGACCTATGCATGGACAAAAGTCAATGATAAAAAACTTTTGGGATCATTGTTTGCTGTTCAATGGGTTTTGAACATAATCTGGAACCCCATTTTCTTTCATTACCAACATATATTGATTGGGCTGGTCGTAATTGCTTCACTTACGCTATTGCTTGGGGCAAAACTTATCATCTACCGAAAACTGAAGAAATGGTCATTATTTCTACTCCCATACGTGATTTGGCTTTTGTTGGCCACTTCTCTCAATGCCTATATTTTCATAGAAAACTAAATTAAAAAGGGCAGCTTCTGCCACCCTTTCTGAACTGCTCTATTCAATTGATATTACTTCAGATCAAACCGGTCCAGGTTCATTACCTTATCCCAGGCCGCAATAAAATCCTTCACGAACTTTTGTTGTGCATCCTTGTAACCATATACTTCAGCTAATGCCCGTAGTTCTGAGTTAGACCCAAAAATCAAATCTACCCTTGTGCCTTTCCATTTAACTTGGCCTGTTTTTCTATCCCTTCCTTCAAACTCTTTTTGTTCTTCGGAGGTAGCCTTCCAGGTAGTATTCAGGTCCAATAGATTGATAAAATAATCGTTGGTTAACGTGCCAGGGTTTTCCGTGAATACGCCCAATTGCGAACCATCATAATTGGCATCAAGCACTCTAAGTCCTCCCAGGAGCACAGTCATTTCTGGAGCTGTTAGTGTTAGCAACTGAGCCCTATCGATGAGCATTTCTTCCGCAACCGCAGAATTCTTCGCGCGGTAGTAATTTCGAAATCCATCTGCGGCAGGCTCCAGTGCATCAAATGACTCCACATCGGTTTGTTCCTGAGTTGCATCGACACGACCAGGCGTGAACGGAACTTGTGCTTTCACACCAGCATCGCTAGCTGCTTTTTCAACTCCTGCACAACCGGCCAACACGATTAGATCTGCAATCGAAACCTGAACATTGCTATTTGAATTAAAGTCAGACTGTATCTTTTCCAGAGTCTCCAGCACTTTCTTCAACTGTGACGGGTTATTCACTTCCCATTCCTTTTGCGGTGAAAGCCGTAGGCGTCCTCCATTGGCTCCACCTCGTTTGTCTGATCCACGAAACGTAGAAGCAGAAGCCCAGGCTGTAGAAACCAATTCAGAAGTTGATAGACCGGATGAAAGAATTTTGCTTTTTAGTGCTTCAATATCATTCGTACCAATTACTTTATTCTGAGGCTCTGGTAACGGATCCTGCCAGCTCAACACTTCTGATGGAACTTCAGGCCCCAGATACCTTGTAATCGGTCCCATATCACGATGGGTCAGTTTATACCAGGCACGGGCAAAAGCATCCGCGAATTCATCCGGGTTTTCGTAGAAACGTCTTGATATCTTTTCGTAGTCCGGATCCATTCTTAAAGAAAGATCGGTGGTCAACATGAATGGTGCGTGTTTTTTCTGGGGGTCATGCGCATCAGGAATCAACCCTTCACCTTCATTGTTCTTGGGTTTCCACTGATAAGCTCCTGCCGGACTTTTTGTAAGCTCCCATTCGTATTCAAAAAGGTTTTCGAAAAAATTGTTACTCCATTGAGTTGGTGTCTTAGTCCACGCTCCTTCCAATCCACTGGTAATGGTATCAGCACCTTTGCCTGTACCATAGTTATTTTTCCAACCCAAACCCTGTTCTTCAATAGTAGCAGCTGCTGGCTCCGCGCCAACATACTTAGCTGCATCAGCCGCACCATGGGTTTTACCAAAAGTATGTCCACCAGCGATCAGAGCAACTGTTTCCTCATCATTCATTGCCATTCGACCAAATGTCTCTTTAATATCACGGGCTGCTTTTAGTGGGTCTGGCTCACCGTTCGGTCCTTCAGGATTCACATAGATTAACCCCATTTGTACCGCAGCCAATGGATTTTCAAGCTCGCGGTCTCCACTGTATCTCTTATCTCCAAGCCACTCTCCTTCCGATCCCCAATAAATATCTTCTTCAGGTTCCCAGACATCTTCCCTGCCACCGGCAAAACCAAAAGTCTTAAAACCCATTGATTCAAGTGCGCAATTACCTGCAAGAATCATAAGATCGGCCCAGGATATCTTATTACCATATTTTTGTTTGATTGGCCAAAGCAATAACCTTGCTTTATCCAAATTGGCATTGTCAGGCCAACTATTCAATGGAGCAAATCGTTGTGTTCCAGCGCCAGCGCCTCCCCGGCCATCGGCAATTCGATATGTACCCGCACTATGCCAGGCCATCCGAATAAAAAATGGACCATAGTGCCCGTAATCAGCTGGCCACCAATCCTGCGAATCTGTCATCAATTCAAATAAGTCATCCTTCAAAGCCTTATAATCCAATTGATTGAATTCTTCCTTGTAATCGAAGTCCTTATCCATCGGATTGGAGAGCACCGAATTTTGCCTAAGAATACCTAAGTTCAGTTGATTTGGCCACCAGTCACGATTGCTTGTTCCGGTACCTGCGCTTTGCTTAACAGTACCGCCTGTAAATGGACACTTGCCAGCGCCATTGGTACTGTAAGAAGATGTGGATTTTTGATTGTGATCTTCCATAATGAGGTTTGTTTTAGTTGATTCAGGTCCAATATATTATTTCCTTTTCACTTATTTTCATCGAAAGTATTTATAGAGATATAAGTAAAATTTATATGATGATTTGTTCACCATTTCGGGGTTAATTAAGGACATTCATCAAGTTTATCACCCTAATGAATCAGTTCCCGGAACCAACTAGGTGTTTAAACACGTTTACTATATTAGTACAAGTAAAATAATTCCATTATGGATCGTAAGGAATTTATAAGATCAATATTAGCACTGACAGCCATGGGCACACTGACTAGTTTTAAAAAGATAACGGACAACCTTCCTCAACAGGAAAAACTAATGCCTGTCCTCTTTACTTCTCACGGGAACCCGTTTGATATCACAAAATCAAGGGATGAACGGCCATTCTGGAATAAGCTCTACGAGCTTGGCAAAAAACTAAAGGCCAACTACGAAGTAAAAGCTGCATTAGTCGTATCAGCACACTGGTGCACCAAGGGCACTATGGTGAATGTATCACCTGATCAAAAACAAATCTTCGACTACTATGGCTTTCCGGAAGAATATTACAATGTAGAGTACACTGCCAAGGGCGCACCGGAAATCGCCAAAGAAGTGCATAAAATCATTCCTTCGGTGAGTGAAACCACCGATTGGGGTCTTGATCACGGAGCCTGGCCCATGCTGATGCATTTATTTCCTGATTCCAGTATTCCCGTTTTTCAAATGAGTATCTATTATAATGCCAAGCCGGAGTACCATTATAGTCTGGGACAACAGTTAAAAGAACTAAGAAAAAAAGGAGTATTAATAATAGGAAGTGGATCGCTGATTCACAACCTTAAGTTAGTCGGACAAAAAATGTCTAAAGGCGACATGACCCCATTTGGCTGGGAGGCCGAGTACGATGCATGGATCAAAAAACAAATCGATGAGCGCAATTTCCAAAACATAATCAATTACGAGTCTAGTCATAAACTAGGTAAACTGGCTGCCCCCACTCCGGATCACTATGTCCCTGTACTATACAGCTTAGGACTGATGAACAAAGATGAACAACTCAAATATTTTTATGAAGAGGGCTCGAACCTACCGGCCTTTAGCGAACGAAGCTTTATGATTGGTAACGATGTATAGAACAAAAATAATTAGGCAGGTGTTAATCACATGGTTGATTAGTAGTTCAATATTCTCCTGCGCACAAAATACGGATAACAAAATGGAAAATAAGTCAGACCTGAAAATGAAAGTTGAAATTTGGAGCGACATTGTATGTCCCTGGTGCTATATAGGCAAGAGAAGGTTCGAAGAAGCACTTTCGAAGTTTGAAGGTGCAGAATTTATTGAAGTGGAATATAAAAGTTATCAGCTCTCGCCAGATACCAAGACTGATACATCCATCAATATCTACGAGTATTTGGCCCAGAAGAAAGGAATAGACCTTGATCAGTCCGAGGCCATGCACGAACATGTTACAGCCATCGCTGAAAGTGTAGGACTTGACTATAATTTTGATAAAACGATTCCGATCAATACACTGAAGGCTCATTGTATGTTACACTTTGCAAAGAAAGACGGCAAACAATTAATCACTAAAGAAAGGTTGATGAAAGCTTACTTTACTGAGGGGAAAAACCTGGATGATATCAACACTCTCATTGAGCTTGGGCTTGAGTTAAATCTGGATACAGTCGCCTTAAAAACTTCGCTGGAATCAAAGCAGTATGAAGAACTTGTAAAAAAAGACATTATGGATGCTTACCAACTTGGTGTTCGCGGTGTCCCATTTTTTGTATTTGACCGTAAATACGGAGTATCAGGTGCTCAGGAATCAGAAGCATTCCTCCAAACCTTACAAGAGTCTCTTATTGAGTGGAAGAAAAATAATCCTGAAGCTAAGCTTGAGGTCATCAATGGAAAGATTTGTACTCCTGATGGTAAGTGCGAGTAAGCTCTCGGGGAAAGCTCCTCTATCCTTTTCTACTCATTCGGTTATTTCATATATTCCATTTCAGTTAGTAACTAATCAAATTCCACAATGAAAACAATGACGTGTAAACAACTGGGAGGAGCTTGTGATGAAAAATTTTCAGCAAACACCTTTGAAGAAATGTCAGCAATGGCCCAAAAGCATGGAATGGAAATGTTTCAAAAAGGAGACCAGGCCCATTTAGCTGCAATTCAGGAAGTACAAAAACTGATGCAGGACCCAGAAGCCATGTCCAAATGGATGGACGAAAAAAGAAAGGAGTTTGATGCCTTACCTGATGATTAATACTTTGTGAATCAGCTTGATATATAAGAGACTAAACAACGGAACTAACATTACAAACAAGTGGAAAGCGTCCAATTTTCAGACATCTTTGAGAGCGACTCTGAAGCAGAAAAGCTCGGATTGAAACTCCGCAGCTATGTGTTGGATGTTTTCCCCAATGCTGAAGAATCAATCTACGGTGGCAGTAAGGTCAAGCTCGCTCTTTACAGCATTGGAAATAAAAAGAATGTGATTTGTGGGATTCAACAAGCCAAAAACGACTCCTGTTTGCTCTACGTACATCACATTGACAGCCTCACTCATGATCGACTCAAATTTACCGGTAAAGGTAAAAACGCCAAAAGTATCAGGTTCCACGATCAAAAAGATGTGTTGAGGGATGACATTCTTTGGTTGCTTCGGGAAATCAAAGAAGCGGCTCCGTTCATGAACTAAGAGTCCGAATTTATTCTACCCTAAAGCTTATTGGCTTACGCGAGAAACGCATTATACATCCACACCAGTTTTTCCTGCTCCCGGATCTAGTCGCTCATCAAAGCATTTGTCCCTTCATCATCAGCTTCTCCGCTCAGCTCCAATAGCACTCGCTGCTTTACCAACAAAACCTCGAAACTACGCAATATAGACTCGACAGTCCCTTTGGCATCACTAACCTCAGTTACCTCTTTGATCTCCGATTGACCAATATAATCACTATATGAATGTGTTGGGGTCACCCCAAGCGTTAAAACTCTTTCTGCAATCTCATCGACTTTCAGTAGTAAATCATTGTACAGCTCTTCAAATTTTACGTGCAACTCAAAGAATTTCTCTCCTTTGATATTCCAGTGAAATCCACGAACATTCATGTAAAAAATCTGATAGTTGCTTAAAAGGTCATTCAACCCCACCGCAAGTTCTTTTGCTTTAATTTTTTCTAATCCAATTTGATTCATGTCTACAATTTTAAGGTTATTGATTATGTTGAATGTCGAAGCTCTTTGCTCTACTACTGCTCCGGTTCAATATACATTTTTTTCAATATCCTGATTGTACACCAATAAATCAAATTGATATTTTTTATATTAGTATAAATTAAATCTATATGACTATTCAGCAATTAGAATATGTTGTCGCATTAGACAATTTCAGACATTTTGTAAAGGCAGCTGATCATTGTTATGTTACCCAGCCCACTTTGACCATGCAAATCAAAAAGTTGGAAGATGAAATTGGTGTAACAATCTTCGACAGATCAGTAAAACCCTTGAAACCTACTTCGTCCGGAGAGCAGGTTGTCATGAAAGCCCGTCAAATTCTAAGGGAAGTAAATCAATTGAGAGCTTTGGTTTTCTCTGAAACGGAACTTATAGATGGTGAGTTCAAGGTCGGCATCATTCCCACCGTATCTCCCTACCTCCTGCCCCTATTCCTACCCTCCTTTGTAGAAAACAATCCCGCAACCCGCTTGAAAATTACTGAGATGCAAACAGATGAAATTATCCGGGACTTACATAAGGGTACTTTAGACATCGGCATACTTGCCACACCACTTGGAGATAAAAACTTGAGAGAGATTCCTCTCTACAACGAGCCTTTTCTGTTGTATCTACCAAAGAATCATGAGCTCAGAAAGGAAAAACAACTCACTCCCAATCTACTCAATCCACAAGAAATGCTCCTGCTGGAACAAGGGCATTGTTTTAGAGACCAGGCATTAAACATATGCAATCAAAATGAGCGAATTGCACAAAGAGGATTCGAATATGAAAGTGGATCACTTGAGGCGCTCAAAGGACTGGTAAAAAATGGAATGGGCTATACTTTGGTTCCACAGTTATCGGTAACAGCCGCAGATGATTGCATGACATTTAGTAACCCGCAACCAGCAAGGGAAATCAGCCTTGTTACCCACCATAGTTTTAGTCGAGAAGCTTTGATCGAAAGATTGCACAAAACCATTCAATCCGCAATACCAGAAAATCTTAACAAAGGCAAAAAATTCACCAAAGTCATTTGGAGATAATACGACAATTTAA
The DNA here is from genome assembly GCA_965267335.1 of Cytophagales bacterium. Classification (GTDB taxonomy): domain Bacteria; phylum Bacteroidota; class Bacteroidia; order Cytophagales; family JAAEPT01. Next base: position 3,627,261 of record OZ253953.1, read on the forward strand.
GGTATTTTCAGTCTGATAAAATTTTGGTATAATTTTAGTGTGAGGCAAACCATATACGATATATAAGCGTTTAATTACTTATGATAATAGGTGTTCCAAAAGAAATTAAAAACAACGAATTCCGGGTGGCCTTAACACCCAAAGGAGTTAAAAAGTTGACTGCTGCCGGTCACCAGGTGATCGTTGAAGCAGGGGCAGGCATCGGTTCTCAATTTACGGATACAAAGTATACTCAGGCTGGAGCCACTGTCGTACCATCTGCACAGGAGGTATTTTCAAAGGCTGACATGATTGTAAAGGTCAAAGAACCTTTAGAATCGGAATACCCATTGATTCGCAAGGACCAGATATTATTTACTTATTTACATCTCGCAGCATCAGAATCATTAACGAACGCCTTAATTGATTCAGGGGCTGTTTGCATTGCATATGAAACTATAGAAGTAGCGGATGGCTCTCTACCATTGCTGACACCCATGTCACAGATTGCAGGAAGATTGAGCGTCCAAATGGGAATGTACTACTTGCTAAAACCCGGAGGTGGATTCGGGGTACTTCCCGGAGGAATCAAAGGTGTCGATCCCTGTAATGTATTGATTATCGGAGGAGGAGTTGTTGGAGCAGAAGCAGCCAAGGTTGCCACAGGAATGGGGGCTAAGGTTACAATACTTGATATCAATGATGCCAGGCTACTCGCACTCTCACACCAGTTCCCGGAAGCCACCACAGATTATTCAGATGAACACAGACTGGCAAAATATTTACCCAAAGCCGAATTGGTTATTGGAGCAGTATTGATTCATGGTGGCAAAGCACCGAAACTCATCAAACGAAGTGATCTCCGGTTGATGAGAGAGGGTACGGTGATAGTAGATGTTGCTGTAGATCAAGGTGGCTGTGTTGAGTCCTCCCGGGTAACCACGCATGAAGCCCCGACTTTTGTAGAAGAAGGTATTATTCATTGTGGTGTTTCGAATCTACCCGGTGCAGTGCCTGTGACTTCTACCAAAGCATTGACCAACGTTACACTACCTTATATATTGGACATTGCGAACAAAGGATGGGAACAAGCGGTTCAAGATGACCCGGCACTATACAAAGGATTGAATATTGCGAAAGGGCAAATCATTTATGAAGAAATAGCTGAGGCTTTCGGTTACAATCACTCTGCCTTTTTGTAAGCCGGTAAGTCTTCCAGGAACCGATACCCATTGTTCTCCTGATCATAGGCGCAAATAAAGTGCTCAAGACCATTGGTAATCATGAGAAATGGTGATTTTAATGTCTTGTTGTATACGGCAATTTGATCAAATGTCTTTTGGTCAATTTTCACTTCCGGAGCTTTGCACTCAATAACCATCCACGGCAGCCCGTTTTGATTAAAAACTACGATATCCGTTCTCTTGGCACGACTGGCATATTTGAGACCACCTTCAACACTGATTAAAGCTCTGGGATAATCATGATGATGTATAATGAAATTTAACACGTGCTGCCGAACCCACTCTTCAGGTCCTAGTACGATATATTTTTTTCGTATCAGATCAAATATAAGTGGTTTGTCATCTGTATATTTGATTTTATGATCGTAAGAAGGAAGATTCAATTTTTCCACTTCTCAAAACTAAAAAATTAACTCTATCAATGCAGACAAAAGAGGAAATCGTAAAAGACTGGCTACCGAGATATACTGGCACACCAATAGAGGAATTTGGCGAATATATTATACTGGTAAACTTCCATAACTACCTTGATCTCTTTGCGGAGAAATTTGGTGTAGAGGTAAAAGGCAAAGGATTTCCCATGCAAACGGCTACCCATAAGAACATCACGATCATGAATTTCGGAATGGGTAGCGCTATGGCCGCAACAGCCATGGATTTACTTTCGGCTATAAAACCAAAGGCCGCTCTGTTCCTTGGAAAATGCGGAGGACTTAAAAAAACGAAGGTCGGGGACATTATACTACCGATTGCAGCTATTAGAGGTGAAGGAACCAGTGACGATTATCTTCCCCCTGAGATTCCGGCATTACCATCGTTCCGTTTGCAACGTTCGGTCTCTTCAATGATTTCCAAGTATGAATTAGACTATTGGACGGGAACTGTATATACAACCAACCGAAGAGTATGGGAGCATGATGAAGCATTTAAAAATTACCTTAGAGAAATAAGGGCGATGGGAATCGATATGGAGACCGCTACAATTTTCACAGTAGGTTTCGTCAACGGAATTCCTCATGGCGCATTACTTCTTGTTTCAGACAATCCGATGACACCTGAGGGTGTAAAAACATCAAAAAGTGATAAATCTGTTACCAAAACGTACGTTGAAGCTCACCTTAATATTGGAATCGATGCCTTAATTGAACTGGAAAATTCCGGAGACTCCGTGAAGCACCTCATTTTTGGGTAATCATCTATCTACACTTGCTTTGATCGTAAGGCTCTCTGAATTTGAATAATCGTAATAATTGAACAGAGCACATAAATTCCAATAGATATAAAAATCACCTCTGTTTCAAAACCAGTGCTTAAACTTGGGATAATTCTACCCACAATCCGATCAACAAATTCACTGAAGGTCACAAATACGGCAAGGCTAGCTACTGTCAGACTAAAAAGGTATATCATTACAATTGAGCCAAAATGCCAGCCTATTTTATTTCGATTATACCCCAACTGTAATAAAAGTTGCAGTTCTGACTTAGCACTAAGTACGATCATACTGAATTGAGCTATTACCAATGCTACCGACAGAGCCATAAATGCAAGCCCCAGGAACGCAACTATAGAAATAGTAATATATAGGGCTGACATTCTTTTCTGCCTGAGTAAATCATCCAGACTTACCACATAACCACGATCTTTCATATAGGCTTCGAATTCTGAGGAAGTACTACCTGCAGTTTCGACTATAAGTCTTGTTGAATATACCGTATAGCTATTGACAAGCTCTTTATTAGCCCATTTCATAAAAGAATCCGGAACCAGAATCGAGGAAATACGATCACTAAAGCCGACAATCTTTGCCTTTAGCTGATACTTTTTATCGCCTTCCCAGATCTTAAAATCTACAGGTATTGACTTAGCAAAGTCTTCACTAAGCTGCGGAATACCTTGTTGAAAGGTAAAACTTAAATTCAACATGTTGAACATCTCTCTTGAAACAACAACAGGCACCAATTTCTTATCCGGATCCCATCTTTTATGATAACGCCTCCATTTATAAGGTAAATCACAATCTATAAACTCATCCGGGACCGATTCAAGGGGTAATAAGGAAGAAAGATTTCCTATTTGAGGAGCTTTGATTTGTGCATTGAATCGTGCATGATCAAATTTACCTACTTTTTTAATGAAGACCTGCTGCTCCAAATCATTCACCTCTTCATCACTAAAACTCGCATCTGCCTCATTCAGAACACCAAACTTGACTTGTTTATTGAGTGTGATAAAATTACCGTGCTGCTGCTCAATGAGTAAAAACTTAAGATATAGGTTAAAGGAAAGTAGAATTATTACAAGACCGAGAAAATAACCCAATGAAGCAATAATGACATTACCCCATCCAGTTTTTCGAAAGAATATTTTATTTAACATCTTTCTCATTACAGTCTCTTTTCTTCGTCATACTCAAAATAATAGTCATACCCCAAAGACGCTATTGCAAAACCAGCCTCATTTTCCTGACATCGGCTTTTAATAAGCTCCGAAGCTTTCGTGATGTTCTCTTCATCGAGATGACTAAAGGGTTCATCCATCAGCAAAAAGCGAAAAGGTTGTATTAATGCCCTGACTATTGCAAAGCGCTGTCTCTCACCATACGACATGAGCGCAGCCTTTTTCTTAAGCAAATGATCTATATTAAGCGCCTGTGTCATCTCAAGCACATCTTTCCAGTCTACACCTGGATAAAGTAATGCCTTTGCTTTAAGGTTATCCTCACCATTCAATTCAAGGAATAAACGTAAATCCTGAAATATGACTGAAAATTTATCTCTACGCAATACTGCTAATTCCGAGGCGCTCATTTTTCGCACAGGTTTTCCGTCTACAGAAACAGTGCCCTTATAGTCCTTCCTCAAACCATATATACAGTGAACAAAAGTGGATTTTCCGGTACCTGAAGGCGCGAATATTTTATACCGTTTTGATGTATCCAGCACAAGTTCTCCTCCCCAGACTTGACTCTGGGAGTCAAAAACCCCGTCCAATGGAGCAGGTACTACATTCTCAAAACGTATCTCCATACTTTAGAGTGGAATGAAAGATTTTAGTTGTTGACCAAGCTCAACCAACGTAGTTAAACTGTTTTTGGAGTCATCTTTCATTTCAATAGTCCAGGTACCCACAATAGCACCATTCTCAACCTTATCAACTCCACTGATTGATTTAAATGGTAAATATTGTTCAACTGATTCAAGTTGCATTTTCATATCCGGAACGATTTTCGAATTGGATACCAGTGATTTGATGTCTGCCCAAACAAATGTTGGATTATCAGCAAGCTTTTTGGAAGTAATTTCATCTATAGCTTCAAAGCGACCTGTCTTTCCTTTTTCAATTAACTCATTTGAAGTGACCAATTGGATATAGTCGGACTTCCTTCGAATACCTCTGGTTCTATCTTCACTAACCCACCAGTCACCTTCTTTCTGAAAACCTCTTAATGCTGTCGTTTCAAACAACTGACCTAAGACCAAACCAGCCGGAGTTTTACCATTGAAGCCAATTGTAAACGACATCATTGGAATTGGCTCTGGATCAGCTTCCAGTATTCCTTCTATATCTTCCGGGTTCAAACCCAATTCTTCTATATCGCCTTCCAGTAATTCAGCAACTTCATCTGCTCCCGACTTAATCTCCTGAAGTGCCATTCCGTTATAGGTAACACCAAACTCACCGGTAAAGGCATCAAGAATGTCCTCAACAGAAACCTGAGGAATACGAAGGCCTTCATTAATCTGCGCAACAAGCTTCTTCTCTTTCAGGAATGTTTTGACCCCTTCAGTATTTAAAGATACACCTGCTGTTGCAAGAAGGTCATTGGCAGGCATCACGGACAGCATTTCCTTACTCAATCCACTTTTTGACATAATACCATTCAGGTATCCGATAGTTTCCTTATTTGATACGCGATTCGTTTCCAGAATTATTTTGCCCTTTTCAAATCTAAAACCATAGCTCGCGTAGGTATTTTTAAAATCAATAAACCCTGCAATGACATTGAGCTCATCTCCACCGTAGGTATCAAGGAATTCTTCAATATTCAACCAAGCTGCGAAATCATAGCCAGCTGATAGCTGCGATTGGAATAAGCTATCAGTTCCCACTGCAGACTCTTCCTCACTAAGGGTCATTAACCTTTTTATTTGTTCCTGCTCGCCCTCGGCCACGTAATCAGCTCTTTGCAAGAACATAAGCACACCTGGCTTATAAACGTAGTAGGCATTTCTCTCTTCTGCAGCTGCATAGCTAATATCATCTTCATCAATTCGCTGAACATCCTCAAACTCAGAGTTAAAGAATTCCTTCATTTTCTTATCATCACTAACGACTGATACACTAGCGAAATAGCCTCCATTGTTCTGCATATCAATATTTCCGAAGATATAATAGGGCTGATCAAAAGATACGCCTGCTGACTTCAGTTTCTGAAACATTCCTGATTCATCATACTCAGCTGTGAGCTCCTCTAAGTTCAGTCCCTTTGAGGCTAACATTGCTGGGTCCACCCTTAAGGAAAACATAGCATCCTTAGGCACACATTTTTCGGGTGTTTTTTTATCGCTTCCACCACCGCATGAGGCTAAACTGATCAGGGCGCAAAAAAACAGAACGCGCGCAATTATCTTATTCATAACTAGATTGGTTTGTATTCAACGTATTGTGTTCATTGGTACCTTCTACAACTGACGGTCACCAGGATATCATTGCAAAAATGACCACTCGTACTTTCGTGAGACATATTGGATTCGAACCAATGACCCCTACCCTGTCAAGGTAGTGCTCTAAACCAACTGAGCTAATGTCTCAAATTATCAACCGTCTAATTTAATAGAATAAATTTTCTTTGAAGGAATCCTAACCAAAATAATAATACCAATGATGAAAAAAACAGCCAACGAAACCGCTGACACATTCATATTCTTGGTCAAAACAAAGATCAATCCGAAGGCAAACGTTCCCAGAGCGATAGACACCTTCTCCAAAGTTTCAAAAAAACTAAAATAAGATGCGTGATCTATAGTGTTTATGGGGATGAGCTTGGAATAAGTCGATCTTGACATTGACTGAACTCCGCCCATCACCAACCCCACAAATCCTCCCAGGACGTAGTAAAAAGTAACCATTCCTTCTTTTACAAAAAATGCAGCTATACATACCCCCACCCAAACCAACAGAGTCACAAGAATCGAAGCAATATTGCCTTGAACGGATGACAGCCATGAGAAGAAATACGCCCCTCCAATGGCTACCAGTTGTAAAAGAAGGACCAATACAATCAAATCTCCGGTATCCATTTTAACCACAGCTTTACCAAATATGGTCGCCATATACATGACGGTTTGTACTCCCATGCTGTAAAAGAAGAATGAAACCAGAAATAATTTCAACTCCTTAATCTTCTTTGCCTCCTTCCATACTTTTTTTAGCTCCTGAAACCCCTTTGCAATTACACCAGTCTCTTTCTCTTTCGCATAGACATTTGAAGGCAAAGCCCTAAATGTTATTTGAGCAAAAGCAATCCACCAAACTCCTACGGTCAGAAAAGAAATTCTGGGAGCGAGTGTCCCATCTTCAGGAGATATAAAAAACCAGTCTGGTTTTTGTATCATCATCAAATTTACAACGAGTAAAAGTACACTGCCAATGTACCCGAGTGAAAAGCCCTTAGCACTGACCTTATCAAATCTGTCTTCGGTGGCTATCTCAGGTAGGAATGAATTATAAAAAACAAGGCTTCCAGCGAAGCCGATCACACCAGTAGCAAATAAAATCACCCCCAATTCCACGGTTCTATGATCAAAGAAGTACAAACCTATACAACTCAAGCCTCCGAGGTAACAAAAGAACTTCATGAACCCTTTCTTCTTCCCGCTATAATCTGCAATCGCTGAAAGTATTGGATTCAACAATGCCACAAGGATAAATGCTGAGGCGAGTGTGTATGAGTACAATACGGTGTTATCAACTGATATACCAAAGAATTGAACCGGTTTACCCTCACCGGCTCCGGCCTGAGAGTAAAAATAAGGAGGGAAAATAGCGGTTGTAATTGTCAGAGCAAAGACCGAATTGGCCCAGTCATACATACACCAGGCGTTGATGACCTTTTTTTGGTTTTTAATTATTGCTGCCATAACTGTTGGCAGCAATAATACAAAACCTTTGTCACTTTAAAGTAAATAATTGGATTAGCTGATACTGAAAATCCCTTATACTATTAACAATAGCCCGCAATTAATGTTTGGGCGGCAAGAATTTCCTTTAGATTAGAATACGCACAAATTAGAGTTAAGATTCAGAAAATTAACAAATTAGGTATTTCCCTTAGCATCACATTTATGACCATACTTCGAACTACAACGCAAGGATAGGTTTTACTTTACGGCATAGGTTTTCAATTTGTCAAGGATAACTTAACTTTGGCAACATGAAAATTCTGGTAACTGGAGCAGCAGGTTTTATAGGCTATCATTTTTGTAAAAGATTAATCGAGCAAGGTAACGAAGTGATTGGTCTGGACAACATCAATAACTACTACCCTATTTCACTCAAACTTGAACGATTAAAACAACTGGGTATTAATTCAGAAGAAATTTTCTACAAACGACACAATCGCAGTCACAAGTTTGACAACTTTTCATTTATCAAACTGGATCTTCTTGACAGCGAAAACCTGGGTGACCTGATGCGAACAGAGAAATTTGACTATGTATGCAATCTAGCTGCTCAGGTTGGTGTGCGCTATTCTGTTGAAAACCCACTTGCTTATCTCAAGAGTAATGTGGAAGGTTATTACAATATCATTGAGAAATGTGCAGCAACCGATGTTCAGCATTTGGTATACGCGAGCAGTTCCTCAGTATATGGTGCCAATACCAATATACCTTTCTCGACAAAAGATAATGTTGATCATCCTATAAGTTTTTACGCTGCCACTAAAAAAACTAATGAGCTTTTTGCTCATACCTACAGCCACCTTTATAATCTTCCAACAACTGGTCTTCGTTTCTTTACTGTATATGGACCATGGGGACGACCTGATATGGCGCCCTATATTTTCACACGGAAGATTATGAACAATGAACCAATAACGGTGTTTAATGATGGCAAGCTAAGGCGTGACTTTACTTATGTCGGGGATATTGTTAAAGGTATTGAACAAGTACTTTTCAAAGTTCCTGTATCCGATAGTAGTATTGATGAACTCACTCCAGATACTTCATCTGCACCATATAGAGTCTATAATATTGGTAACCACGAGCCCGTAGAAATCATGGATTTCATTGGAATCATTGAAGAATTGACTGGCAAAAAAGCTGATATCAAATTCGAAAAACTTCAACCTGGTGATTTGGTAGAGACCTACGCAGATATGGCCGAGATGAAAAAAGAGTTTGACTTCAAACCTGAATACAACTTAAAGTCGGGGCTCAAGGAGTTTGTTGACTGGTATCGGGATTTTCATCAGGTTTAATCAACGCATTTCTCCCAAATGCAAAGTACGCCCCACACAAAGAAGTCAAGGCCGTAATCACATAAAAACCGATTCCCAGACTGACAGCAAGTTCAGCATTCAAATTTAACCAAACAGCACCCTTTAAAAGAACTGCCTCTCTAAGGCCTATACCCCCAATTGTCACCGGAGCAATTGCTGCCACTGATGAAATCAAAAATAACACAACATAGGCATTCCATTGCTCGAAAAGCCCCATCCCCATTAGAATACAAATGGCGCACACAATCTGACATATTTGCACCAGCATGGAATAAAGATTAATCTGGTAAAACAAGGGCTTAAATACTTTAAAAAACCAATGCAAGACCATATAAAACAACAAAATACCGGGAAATACGAGCACCCAAGTGAAGGACAAAAACGGAATTCCAGTATTTACAAAAGAAAAAAAGATAACTATGAGAGAGCAAAGTACAGCCATACCCGCAAACCGATCCATAAAAGCCGCAGCTATAATATTTTTCGTTTTAATCGCTGGGAATTGTTTTTTGAGCAAATAGGCTTTGTAACCATCGCCTCCAATTCCACCTGGCAACCCTAGATTATAGAACATCCCCAATAAGTATAACTTGATGTTATAGCGGTCGGACACATGAATGCCAATTTTTCTAAAAAAAAGCTGCAGTCGATAAGCTGAAATTAGTTTTGACACCATGAAAAAAATCAACGCAAGCAATAAGAAAAGCCAATTTGCTTCCTTAAAGCGAGCCACTACATCGCCAAAATCAATTTTCCTGAATACATAGTAAATGGCGATACCCGAAATAGTGAGCTTAAGAAACCACTTAAGAAGATTTAGGTACTTTTTCTTTTCCAATGAAGACGTTTCTGATTCTATATGGTTTTTTATTCTGGGACTCATAGTAGGTCCGCATTTGCAGCTCACTGAACAACCCAATTGTTATGAGCTGTATTCCACCGAGAGTCAACATGACTCCAAGTATCAACAAAGACCTGGTCATAATATCCTCACCCATAATTTTAAGGACCAACATGTAGATATCAATCCCAATACCTGCTGTCAGCAGAAAAATACCCCAGGTACCAAACAGGTGGATAGGTTTAGCGAAATATTTTTTAAAGAACAACATTAAGAGTAAGTCAGCAATCACCTTGAATGTACGCCCCATTCCGTATTTACTTTTGCCAAACTGTCGGGCATGGTGCTTGACATTCATTTGTGTAATCGTACCACCTTGCAAAGAGACCAATACCGGAATAAATCGGTGTAATTCACCGTACATACCCATGCCCTTTGCAATATCTTTGGTGAAACATTTCAAAGTACAACCATAGTCCTTGATTCTTACACCGGTAGACCTTTGTATAATTCGGTTAGCGATTTTACTAGGTATTTTCCTAAGTAACATTCCATCCTTACGGTTGGCCCGAATACCAGCCACAAGGTCCCATTCTCCCTCTTCTGCTTTCTTGAGCATTTCAGGTATGTCGCTCGCATCGTTCTGGAGATCACCATCCATTGTTACAATGTAATCACCTTCCGCCACGTCTATACCTGCAGACATTGCCGCGCTTTGTCCGAAATTCTTCATCAACTCCACCAACTTGACTCGCTTATCATCGAGCTTCTTTATCTCTTTCAAAGTTCCATCGGTCGATCCATCATTGACAACAACAACCTCCATGTCATAGCCTTCCAGCGAATTGAAAACATTCTCAAACAAAGGTTTAATGTTTTCCTCCTCATTATAAACAGCGATAACTACTGATAATTTCGGCATATTAATTTTTTAGTTTTACGAGATGTAGCTGACGATCCTTCCATTGTGTTTTGAAACTAAAATAGACTTCGAAATCAGCTATTAACAAGCACTCGTGATCAATTATATAAAATACATTCCGGTCAAGTCTCAACCACTCATGTTTTAAAATTTCATCCCTACGCGTTGAGATGTCATAAACCAAATCCTGATTTATGGGAGCCCAAAGATATATTTTTAATGGTTGCCCTTCGGTTATTTTGGCAATATATTGTCCTGCCTGCATATAGTTGACATACTTGGCATGCAAATACTGCTCGGGCTGGGCCACCAAATTATACTGTACTCGTCCTGCAAGTAATAAAGCTGGAATGAAGTACAAAAACCTGGATATATTCTTCAGAGCAAACAGATAAACTACAGATAGCAACACAAAACCAGTCAAAGAGTATATAACCACATGTGGCACATCAGCTGTTTTCCCCCAAAAAATGGGGGCGAGCGAAATAAACACAGCCAATAGACCAGCTGTGACGAATAAATATTTAATGATCTTAACATGGACTGTATTCTCATCCTGTGCTCTTTGATAAAAATACAGACAGACCGCAAAGAGTAATGGAACAAGCATAAACAAATACCTTGCTCGGGTATCCGGACTGATCCAGTAAACAAATACATTGACCACCAACATCAGAAAGCAAAAACCTATGAAGTCGTTTTTCCATAGGCTCTTCCAAAACCCCTTTCGAATGCACGATATCACAAGAATGGACACTGGTGCAAACTGGATAATAAACTCCACTGGAAAATAAATGAAATGCCATATCGATGCCCAAATGCTTTTTTCAAGAGGGGTTCTTTGGCTGGATTCAGTCCATAAAGTTTTGAAGTATGTAATAAGTGAATTATGCTGACTATAGAAATAAAAATACAATCCTACCAATGAGATAAACACTATGATTCCAGCTATGTGAGCGAGAGAAAATAACCTTTTGAATTCCCTTTTCCATAGAAAGAAGGCCAATAATGATCCCCCCTGAAAAACAAGACTTGGCAACCCTTTCATTAGAAATCCTGCTGCTGTGATGACGTACGTCAAAAAGAATAGCCCCCAATAATTCCTCTTTTTGTGAAATTTATAGATGACCATAAAACTCACAAAAGTCATCCAGGAAAATGTGATGTCTATGAGTCCAAGCATAGAATCATAAAACAATATTCTGCCAGACACTATCAATCCTGCCGCTCCAAGAAAAGCTAACTCTTTAGTGAAGTGCTTTTTGAAATAATGGTAAATAGTCAACGAGAAGCCCAGTAGGGAAAAGATCATTGGCAACCGAATTACCCACATTGATGTACTACCGGTAACCTTCATCAGCCCAACCAACAACCAATTGTACAACGGAGGTTTATTGTAATAGAACTCTCCCATAATGGTGGGGACAACATAATTACCTGATTGAATCATTTCAAATGCAACCAGCCCCCGAGTAGGTTCATCTGTTCTTATCGGCAATAAATCCAGATTGATAAATAAGGCAGGCCCCAGCAATATCAGGAATAAAATATAGGGTAAGCTTTTGGAGGTTGTATTGATCATTCAATCTAAACTTCGGTGCAAAGATGAGATTTTCTGGGATAAAGAATAAATTTTATAGATTATAGTATGGTTTTTGCGTATAACACAAAAAACGAATTCTTATGAAACAGGTAACCGGACTTTTATTCTTCGCCTTTTTAATCAGCTTTGGAACAAGCGCCCAATCGGACACTATTAAACTTAAAAGTGGGCTCAAGTTTCTGAGTTTAGAAAAAGGTAAAGGCACTGAAAAACCAGTTAGTGGCAGTAAAGTGAAGGTTGATTACACAGCGCACTACTCCAATGGTGAGGAATATGAAAGTGGCAGTTATAAATTTGAAGTTGACAACAAAGAGGTAATCCCGGCTTGGGATGAGGCTGTCAAGATGATGACCGAAGGTCAAAAAGCCGTCATTGTCGTTCCTCCGGAATTAGCTTATGGTGATAAAGGAGTCAAAGATGCTTACGATGATGAGGTTTGGTATGTACCGCCTGGAATGACTCTTATTTTTTACATGACGCTGGAGAAGGTGAAGTGATAGAGTAGTAAGAAGTAAGAAGTAAGATGTAAGATTTAAGTATTAAGTATTAAGATTTTTCGAGTCTTATATTTTCAGGTCGGGTCAATCGGGTGGAAAAATAACTACGTGTGATCCATAGTCATGATAATCCAAAAAATTTGTTTTCAGGAATAACTTACTATGCAATCCATCATCTAGCAGTGCTGATGGTGAGCCATTCCAATTACACTCCTTCAGAACATTATATCTCGTAATCCAGGTATGGTAGCCCTGATAGCTGAAGCCCCAACCAAACTCGTATCGGTTCAAAAGAGAATCTACATTCTTACTATCGCGTCCCAGGATAAACATATTATCCAAAGGTATGTCAGGCTGTTTCCACACCGGATAACTTTTGTATTTTTTAAAATGTCTTACACATTGGTCAAATTCGGGAGATACTGAATCCAAAATAAGGTAGGCCTTCCACTTGTGTTTCGTCACCAATAAATACCCAATACTCCACCCCGCGTATTCCCTATCCTTCCAAATACCTTTATGAAGCCCAACCAAAGTGTCAAATGAATTCTCACCAAACCCGGCCTTCAAAGCTTCAATCGCATAAATCGTACAGTGCATACTATCAGTTTGCATACAAAGACTGTCACTTATATGTGCATACCTGTTGCCTAAATCAAACCACTTGGTTCCGTAGTATTTACTATAACCCGTTTCGAACGCATTGAAGTATTCGTTCTCGATATCGGCAATTCGATTAATAGCATTATATGAACTGAATCCAGTAGTATCTGATTTATTATTACTATAGCTGGTATATATTATTTTATCAACCTCCTTTGATGTGGTTGGGACGGTTTTCTCACCTGGCATATTATTACTCTGGCAAGCAGCAAAGTTTGCAATGATAACAATTAAGGTTAGAATACGGATCATTAACCAAATAATGACAACCTACTATTTGGTTACAATACTACAACGTGGTAGCTCTGATAAGTTTTATTCTATTGACCAGTCTATTCACTTGTGACACGTTGCAATTTTGCAACAAGATATGCTTGCCATCTAAAAACATCTCAGAATTATTTGGCCCAAGTATTATCTCGTCCACCTTCGTGATATCGTAAACCCACATTTTAAAGAAGTTCTTTTTGTACTCAAGCACGACTCCTTCCAATTTAACCAAAGGTGTAGTTATGGACCAAATGAGGTCTAGGCATAACACTACGATAGCCAATAAACCTGGTGCATCTAACACCCAGTTAAAATTCCGCTCAGACACTAAAAAGATACTACAAATCACAATACCCATCCCTGTCATTAACATCGAAACTATTGGCCTCCGTATAGTCATTAATTAAAAATAAAAAAAAACCTTCGCTTCGAAAAGGAAGGTACATCCATGATACTGTACACTGGAGGATTATTCAACCAAGGTAAACCCTGATTTTAACCCACCTTCAGCATTAGGAGCTATCCACACATTGAATGTTCCGGGCTCCAGCACCCAATTTTCACCGTTGTAGTATCTCAAATCTTCTTTGTCCAACTCAAATTCAACAGCTCTTTTTTCTCCAGGCTTCAGTGTAATCTTTTCGAAGCCCTTCAGTTCTCGTATTGGCCGTGTAATACTTCCAAACTCATCTTGAATGTAAAACTGCACTACTTCTGCGGCTTCCACATTTCCTGTATTGGTAATTGTAGCTGTAACTGTAATGGCTGTTTCTCCTTTAGGATCAATAGACATTACCGTGTCGGATAAACTTAAATCGCTATACTCAAAGCTTGAATACGTCAACCCATAACCGAAGGGCCACATAGGACTATAGCCAGCATCCAGGTAGTGTGAAGTATTACCGAGAGAAGTTTGCCACGCCCCCACAGGAATGTCGTACATATAAGTAAAGTTCGTTGTATCAACCGGTCGACCTGTATTCTTATGATTGTAGTAAATCGGACACTGACCCGCAACTTTCGGATAAGACACAGGCAACCTTCCTGAAGGTGAGGCTTTCCCGGTAATTAAATCTGCCAATGCCGGCCCCGCCATTGTCCCTGGATGAAAGGCAAACAAAATGGCATCTACATCATCAATAATGTTACTAACCGTTATTGGCCTACCGGCCATAATGACTAGTACTATGGGCTTACCGGTCTTCTTTAGTTCTTTAATCATTTGCTCTTGGGCACCAGGTAAATTGATATTGGCTCTACTGTGCGCTTCGCCTGATAGTATCGCCTCTTCCCCTCCAAAGAATAGAATGACATCTGACTTTCTGGCTGCACTGACCGCAGCTGGTAACCCTTCCATAGTTCGGGTACGGCTTACCTCAAGTCCTTTGGCAAAGTTCACTTGTAAGCCCTCAATTTCCTCAAAAGCCATCTTAGGGGTAATCGAGGTCTCCTTATCACTATCAAATACCCAGGTACCTAATTGCTCATGAGGAGCATCTGCCATTGGCCCAATTACTGCAACTGAACCCACTTTTTCCGACAATGGTAGCACTCCGTCTTTATTTTTCAGAAGTACTGCTCCCTGTATTGCAGCTTCTTTAGCCGCTTCCAGATGATCTTTATGTTGGAGCACTTCCTCAGGTTTGGCAGTCGTGTATGGATTATCAAATAGCCCAAGCCTGAATTTGATCCTTAGAATATTCTTTACAGCCCGGTCCAACATTCTTTGATCGACCTTGCCTTCTTTTATCAAATCAAGCACATGATCATCATATGCTGTACTGGTCATTTCCATGTCCAACCCAGCATTAATTGCCTTCATAGCCGCTTCTTTCATGTCTTTACAATAACCATGTGGTATCATCTCACCGATCGAGTTCCAGTCACTGACGACAAAGCCGTCAAATTGCCATTCTTCTCGAAGTACTTTATCAAGTAAAAATTTATTACCAGAGCTTGGGACTCCATTGATCTCATTAAAAGAAGACATATAGGTAGCAACTCCTGCATCTTTACAAGCCTTAAACGGCACCAAATAAACATTTCTTAATTGCTCCTCGCTAATGATGGCCGTATTGTAATCACGACCTCCTTCTGCTGCCCCATAGCCAGCAAAGTGCTTTGCACAAGCGGCTATGGATTCTTCATTGGACAAATCATCACCTTGAAAACCATTTACCATAGCGGCTCCCATTTCGCTGGCGAGATACGGATCCTCCCCACACGACTCTGCAATTCTTCCCCATCGTGCATCTCTCGCAATATCCACCATTGGTGCAAAGGTCCAATCAACACCATGGGTACGCGCCTCTCTTGCGGCAATTGCGGCACCAAGCTCCACAATCTCAGGATTCCAGGTAGAAGCTTGTCCAACCGGTATTGGAAAAATAGTTCTGAACCCATGAATCACATCCCTACCAAAGATCATAGGAATGCCATGAGGGCTTTCTTCAATTGCTATTCGCTGTATTTCATTACGCAATTCTATATCCACCACATTCAGGAATGAACCTATTCGACCTTCTCTGATCTGTTGCGCTAATTCTTTTGACACTCCCGGAGTACCGTAGCTTGGCGTGCCTCGTTGAGCAAGCTGACCAATTTTTTCCTCCTCACTTAACAGATTAAATAATGAATCAACCTTTCGTTCAATGGGATCATTCAAGGATTTGACTTCGGTAGTATCTTTGGTTTGGGATGAATCAGCGCATGCGTAGAGCAGCGACATACAGATCATCAAGGCATAGTTTACTCTCATGATTGTTTTTTAAATGTCTATCTTCAAATCTACCGTGATGTGACTTAAAAACAAGAATACGAGGTAAAATTTAATAATCGTGCGATTTAACACAATGCAATATATCCTTGATTAGTTACACTTAAGCGACAAATAAATATTGCGTTAAATGAAAATAACAGTGAATTCTGTAATATATGACTAGCTTTTCTGAATGATATCCAGCAAGATTTCAGTACCGCTAAGATCTTTTTTCTTTTTCTTCCCAACTTTCAATGCTCGCTTTCCGGTGTCCTGAGCATCTTCCACATCACCATAGATCAATTGTACCGCAGCCTTGGTATCCAATATTTCAAATGTTTCCTTATCTAACGCCAGGCTATTGATCGCTCTTAGCGTTCTTAAGTCCACCATTTCGTTTTCAAGAAGCAGAAGTATATAATAGTGCTTTTCATCACGCGAAACAGATTTAAGTGTCAACAGCTTCTGAACAGCCTCGCTGTATTTTTGAAGATTATTTTGACCAAGGTAATAGCTCATATCTACCCTCACCTGTGCCTCTTGCCCAAATTTTTGAGCATCAAATCTTAATTCTCTGTACTCAAAATCATTTCGGTCTTTCCCGTGTTGCAAAGCCTTATCCTCAAAGGTTTTCATTTTGTCATCTGCCTTCTTACTGATCTTAGTTTCCAGTTCATCAATATATTGTCTTTTTATCTTGAGGTATTCCGTAAAATCCTCACTCATATCACTCACCATTTTAGTATGGCTCTGCTTTTTATACTTCTGAAGTTCCTGTAAGAATGCCGGCCCCGATCGATACCCGCGTATCACTCCCATTTTATTCCCTTTATGGTCAAATACTATGATAGTCGGGTACCCACTGACACCATATTTTCTGGCAAACTGCGGGCCTTCACCTTTCTCCGCATCCAGTTTATATGCTATGTAGTTCCCTTTAACAAATTTGGTTACAGCCGTATCCCGAAAGGTTGTTCGGTCCATCTTTTTGCAATAGCCGCACCAGCTGGTATAAAAGTCCACGAAAAAAGGCTTTTTCTTCTTCTTGGCCTGTTGCATCAAAGACTCCCAGTTTCCATTGTGGTATTCTATTTCCTGAGCAAAGGAGTGAGTCGATGAAGTAAAAAGTATTAGGAATAGAAACAGTAAGAATCTCATTGTATTGATCTGTTTTTTTTTGATAATCTATAAATATATAAGTAACGAACTAAATATTACTAACTATATGTAATACAGTTCGGTCTTAGTGTTAGTTCATTTCAAATGTTGTACCAAATTCATACCACCGACCGCCACACCCATAGGTGGTAAGAAACCATCAATAAAAACTTAACTGCTGGTAACTTTTAAGTAAATCACCTCCAACCTAAAACTCTCCAAACTTTTAACTTCAAGCTATTTGTGCAATAAAAACTAAAAGCGTACCTTTGCAAGCCAATTTAAATTTTGAACAATGAATAATAAGTACGAGACAGTATTCATTTTAACTCCCGTTTTGTCTGAATCTCAGATGAAGGATGCTGTCGCCAAGTTCAAAAAAACGCTTGAAAAAGCCGGAGCTAAGATCACCAACGAAGAAAATTGGGGTCTTAAAAAGCTTGCTTATCCAATTTTGCATAAGACCACCGGTTTTTACAACCTTTTTGAATTTGAGGCACCTTCAACTGCGATTGCAGCACTCGAACTTGAATACAAAAGAGATGAAGCCGTCATGAGATGGCTCACAGTAAAACTTGACAAATACGCTGTTGAGTATAACGAAAAGAGAAAATCAGGCGCTTTCAAAAAGAAACCTGAAGCTAAAAAAGAGGAGGTGAAAAAATGAGTTTAGTTAACGAACCAATTCACAGTACCAAACACGAGTACCGTAAGAAGTACTGTAGATTCAAGAAGTCAGGTATCCGTTATATAGACTATAAGGATCCTAACTTCTTATTGAAATTTGTAAATGAGCAAGGTAAAATTCTTCCAAGAAGACTGACAGGCACAAGCCTTAAGTATCAAAGAAGAGTTTCAACGGCTATCAAAAGAGCTCGCCACCTTGCTTTGTTACCTTATGTTGGAGACTCTTTAAAGTAAGAAATCATGGAGGTAATACTTAAACAAGATATAAAAGGGCTTGGATACATTAATGATGTAATTAATGTGAAGCCAGGATACGGAAGAAACTACCTTATCCCACAAGGACTTGCGATTGTTGCTAATGAGCAAAACAAAAAGATCCTTGCAGAAAACCTGAAGCAGGCAGCTCATAAAGCTGAGAAGGTGAAAGAAGATGCTCAAACTATCGCCAATGGCGTTGAAGACCTTCTTCTTGAAATCAAAGCCAAGGTTGGTGAAAAAGGTAAAATCTTCGGAGCTATCACGACTCTTCAAATTTCTGATGCTCTAAAAGCAAAAGGATATGATGTAGATCGTAAGAAAATAGGCTTCCTTGGAGAGGTAAAAGAAGAAGGCGAATATAAAGCCGCTCTTGACCTACACAAAGAAGTACAAGTTGAAGTTGCTTTCAAGGTAGTACCTGAATAGAAATTTCAAAAACAAAATACAAAGCACCTCAGTGATATCATTGAGGTGCTTTTTTTATGTATATTGTTTCAAATGAGTTCGACACGAGTTCAAATCGGAAATATGGCCATTGCTGCGACTTATCGTAGTAACTTCACCTCCCTCGGCTCCTGCTTTGCCGACAGCATTGGCCGCAGACTTCAACGCGATAAATTCAATATCCTACCCAACCCCTACGGGGTTATCTTCAACCCCATTTCTATTTTTGACCTCATCAACATCACACTCGGACAAAAGGAAATTCATCCGGACTTGTATCTGGAACATGATGAACGCTACCTGCACCACCAGTTTCATTCTCAATTAAACGCAGACTCTCAACAAGCACTTGCCGCTCAACTCAACAAGCGAATTGAACAAACCAAAAGCCAACTGAACAAGTCAAACATATTAATACTAACCTTCGGCACGGCTTTTATTCATCGACACAAAGCAACCGACACTATAGTTGCCAATTGCCACAAAGTATCTGCGAGTGAATTCCAAAAAGAATTGCTCACCCAAAAGCAAATCCTTTTAGCTTTTGAGGAAGTCTATTCACTCCTACCAAAAGACATCCATATCATTCTCACCGTAAGTCCTGTGCGCCATATTCGTGAAGGACTGCCTGAAAACATGGAAAGCAAAGCCATTCTACGAAGTACTTGTGGCTCATTTACCCGGCAATACAAAAACGTCAACTACTTCCCGGCCTTCGAAATTATGCTGGATGAACTACGGGACTACCGCTATTACAAAAGTGACCTCATACACCCCACAACTGAAGCGGAAGATATGATTTATCATCGTTTTCTTGACAGCCTTTTAGACCAAAAAGCAAAACCCATACTGGAAAAAGTCCAGCAAATTAATCGGGCATTGGCTCATACGCCCTTCAATGAACACTCAAGTGCTCACAAAAAATTTCTTCAGGAAACCATTCAGAAGATGAAAGGGTTATTAGATCAGGTAGACTTTTCTTCAGAAATTGAGGAACTTGAAAGTCGCCTGTAACCCTGATGCGATATCTTTACTTAATACCATTTCTATTGACCTTCAGCTGCCGGAGCTCAAAGCCGGATGCAAACACCAACATGGCAACCACCAGACACAAATACACCAACGAACTGATCAATGAAACAAGTCCTTACCTGCTTCAGCACGCCCACAATCCGGTCAACTGGGTTGCCTGGAGTGATGCGGCTTTTGAAAAGGCACAGTCAGAAAACAAACCGGTGATTATCAGCATTGGCTATTCCTCATGCCATTGGTGCCATGTAATGGAACACGAGTCTTTTGAAGATGAGGAAGTAGCCAAAGTCATGAATGAACAATTCATTTGCATAAAGGTTGATCGCGAGGAGCGCCCAGATGTAGATCAGGTATATATGGACGCTCTTAATAGTATGGGACTTGGTGGTGGTTGGCCACTCAACGCCATCACCACACCTGATGGAAAACCCTTTTATGGCGGCACCTACTTTCCCAAAGGAAAATGGATCGCAGTACTCAACCACTTAGCCAAAACATATAGGGAGAAACAAGAAAAGGTCCAAGAATCAGCCAATGAAGCCACTATGCGGCTTAGCTTCAGTGAACTCAAAAGATACGGACTTAAGGAATCCGATGTTGTCTATTCCAAAGAGGGTTTAGATACATTGTATAACGAACTATCCAAAAAGTTTGACCAAGACAAAGGGGGTATACAGAATGCACCTAAATTCCCAATGCCTTCCCTTTGGCGATTCATACTTCGTTACTATGACCAAACAAGAAATGAAGACGCCCTCACCCACTTAAAACTAACTCTGAATAAAATGGCACTTGGGGGACTTTATGACCAGGTAGGCGGTGGGTTCACCCGTTACTCCACAGACGAACATTGGTTTGCTCCGCACTTCGAGAAGATGCTCTATGATAACGGGCAGTTAGTATCACTTTATTCTGAAGCTTATACTCTCACTCACTCCGATCTTTTTAAACGAATAGTGTACCAAACGCTCGACTTTATTGAGCGAGAGATGACTAGTCCGGAAGGTGGTTTTTATTCTGCACTGGATGCAGACAGTGAAGGTGAAGAAGGTAAATTCTATACATGGAAAAAAGAAGAACTGGACTCTCTAATTGGTGATGATATTGAGTTATTTTCAGATCTATACAATATCAGAAAAGCCGGCAATTGGGAAGAAACTAATATACTGCATCGGAACGAAGAAGACAGCTCCTTTGCCGCTAAACACGGACTGAGCGTAGCGGAATTACGGTCAAAGATCGATCAATGGAACGAAATTCTCCTCAAAGCCCGTGAGCCCAGAGTAAGGCCCGGGCTTGATGATAAAGCTTTACTGGGATGGAATGCCCTGATGCTATCCGGCTATGTTGATGCATATCGTGCTTTTGATGAACCCAAGTTTTTACAAACTGCTCTAAAAAATGCTGACTTCATTGAATCGAAATTAAAAAAGGACGGTGAATATCTACATACCTACAAAGACGGTCTTGCGAAAATAGGAGCATATATGGATGATCTGGCCAATCTTTGTGCCGCGTACATCAATTTGTATCAGGTCACTTTCGATGAACAATGGATCACCAAAGCAAAATCAATTGCAGACTATAGCCTGCAAAATTACTTTGACAATGACGAGAAGATGTTCTTTTATACGGCTGACTCGGCTGAAAAGCTTATCGTTCGAAAAAAAGAGCTTTTTGATGATGTGACTCCCGGGTCTAATTCTGTTATGGCCCAAAACCTGTACCTTCTGAGCTTGTACTACTATGATCTCAGGTACGATGAGTTAAGTACGGACATGAGTGGAATTACTGCTAGTATGTTGTTCAAAGAACCTTACTTTTTATCACAATGGGCCAGTCTTTACGCCCTGAAAGCTTCACCAACAGCAGAAGTGGTTATTGTTGGTCCCGATACTGAAAAATTCAGAAAAGAGTTTGAAAAAGAATTTATTACGAACAAAATAGTTGCGGGGAGTAAAACTGAAAGTGGCTTGCCCATACTCAAAGAGAGATCAACAATTGATGGGAAAACAACCGTTTATGTATGTTACAATAAAGCTTGTAAGTTGCCGGTTA
Organism: Cytophagales bacterium; assembly: GCA_965267335.1. Classification (GTDB taxonomy): domain Bacteria; phylum Bacteroidota; class Bacteroidia; order Cytophagales; family JAAEPT01. Next base: position 3,649,179 of record OZ253953.1, read on the forward strand.
CTACAGTTGAAGAAGCCATTGAATTGATAAATAAAGAGTAACCGCAAAGACACCAAGCTCGCGAAGAAAAACATACAATCAAACTTTGCACCTTTGCGGTTAAAAAGATACCTGGCAATTTCCAACCACATCGGAAACCATGACTAAAAGAGCATTTATAACCCCACTTACAGAAGAAGAGTGCTTGAGCAAGCTCGAAGAAGAATTATTATACCCTAATCGAAAGAACTATCAGAAAACAGGATATATGGGAAAAATAAAGGGCAATAAATTCGTCTTTTGGGCCGACACATCATTTTCTTTTCTAAGTGTAAACCTGACAACTTCTGGATCAATCATTCAATCTGAAACGGGAACTAAAATTGAATTCCTAACAACCCCCTCTCTACTAAACAAAAAACATATTCAAAATCTAGGTATCTTATTATTAATAATATCTCTGATAGCAACCATTGCTAATCATGTTGCAGGTAATTTTGCAAATCACACTGTTGGTGATTTTTTACTTCATTGGCTAACCTATTTCTTCATCCCTGCCCTTGGCTTCTCAATAATTGGAATTATCATATATCTTTATTCACTAACGCGACCGGGAGATTATAAAGAATATAGCCATTGGCTACGGAAAACTTTAAAGGCAAAAGAGTTATAACACTAAATAACTTTGCGCCTTTGCGCCTCCGCGGTTAAGTTTACTTAATTATTTTCTCATCTGAATGGGCATAGAACTAAACACACCACAACACACAGAACGCAAAACACTCTTTGCTGAGGTGGTGTTGCCATTGCCCGTCCCCAAGGCTTTTACATATCGAGTCCCCTACCAGGTCAACGATCGGATAAAACCTGGGGCGCGTGTAATTGTCCAATTTGGCAAAAGACGCATAATTACAGGAGTCACTAAGCGAGTTCATGAAGACCCTCCTAAAGGATATGAAGCCAAGTACATCCTTGAGTTATTAGATGACATTCCATCGGTGACAGACAAGCAGTTCCGGCTATTTGACTGGATGGCAGATTACTATATGTGTACCCCAGGAGAGGTACTCAACGCCTCCTTACCTTCAGGTCTCAAACTGCACAGTGAATCCCGAATTCAAAAAAATCCTGACTTCGAGTATGATGTCGAGCTTACTGAAGCTGAAACAACTCTAATGAATCATCTCGAGCATTCAGATTCCCTTAAATATGATCAAGCTGCCAAGATCACAGAACAGAAGAACATCTATCAACTTATAAAGTCCTTAATTAAAAAAGGAGCTGTTCTTTTATTTGAAGAAGTAAAGGAAAAATATAAACCAAAGACAATATCAAAAGTCCGTTTATCAAAGGATTTTACAAAGGAAAAACAACTACAACAACTGTTTGACGACCTCGAAAAAAAGACTAAACAGCTGGATGTCGTCATGAAGTACCTGCAAAAAGTACCCGTACTTGATGACGCAAAAAAGAACGAACAAGGAATCGAAAAAGGCACTCTCATTGATGAGGGCTGCTCTCTTTCTTCGCTCAAAACTTTGGTCAAGAACGGGGTATTCGAAGATTATTCGGAGATTATTTCCCGGTTTCCCAAATACGACAACTCAACGCTGGAACTACCAGACCTCAGCAAAGCACAAAGCACAGCTAGAGACGAAATATTAAACAGCTTCAGCGAGAAGGATATCTGTCTATTACATGGAGTAACCGGTAGTGGTAAAACAGAAATCTATATCGACCTGATCAACTCCGTACTTGAGTCCGGTTCACAGGTACTTTATTTACTTCCTGAAATTGCATTGACAACACAGATTGTCCAAAGGCTCAGAAAAGCATTCGGAGACAATATGGCGGTTTATCACTCCAAGTTCTCAGATAATGAAAGAGTCGAGGTCTGGCAGGGGCTACAAGATGGTAAGTTCAATTTAGTTGTAGGAGTACGATCATCAATATTTCTTCCCTTTGATAACATCGGACTAATCATTGTTGATGAAGAGCACGAGACTTCCTACAAACAATATGATCCGGCACCGCGATACAGCTCACGAGACGTGGCCATGGTACTTGGACAAATTCATGGAGCCAAGACCTTATTGGGATCGGCTACACCTTCTTTTGAAAGCTACTTCAATGCTCTGGAAGGAAACTGGGGATATGTTGAGCTCAGTGAGCGATTTGGTGATGCTACGCTTCCGGTCACGGAACTTGCCGAAAACAGAATTCCCAACCACTTGAATAAAACAGGCTTTAGCCCGAAGTTGGTGGAGGAAATCAAAGCATCGATAGAAAGGCATGAACAGGTCATGGTCTTTCAAAACCGAAGAGGCTACGCCCCGGTCATGATCTGTGAGGAATGCTCCCATACTCAGCAATGTGAACACTGTAACGTCAGCCTTACCTACCACCAATACTCCAACGAGTTACGCTGCCATTACTGCGGCTACCTGGAAAGGCACATTCATAGCTGCCAGGAGTGTGGATCGAATAAGATCAAAATTATTGGTCACGGTACAGAAAAAATTGAGGAAGACCTCCATATGATGCTACCTGAAGTGAACATTCAGCGGATGGACTTTGACACTACCCGAAGAAAAAACAGTTATGAGCAGATCATTAATGACTTTGGAGAGCACAAAACCGATATTCTTGTGGGCACCCAAATGATCACAAAGGGACTCGACTTCGGAAATGTATCTCTGGTAGGTATATTCGATGCGGATAGTATGATTCACTTCCCTGATTTCCGTTCACAGGAACACGCATTTCAGATGATGATGCAGGTAAGTGGCCGTGCCGGTCGAAAAGACAAAAAAGGAAAAGTGGTGATTCAAACTCGTGACGCACAACACCCAATATTTTCTATGGTCATCCGTCATGACTATAAGAGCTTTTATGAACAGGAACTCCAGGAAAGACTAAAATATTTTTATCCACCTTATTCCAGGCTGATAAAAATCATTGTGAAACATGTTGATAAGCAGATGAGTCATGACGCTGCCACAAAAACAGTTAAGCTGCTAAGAACTAAACTGGGGCCCAAACGTGTTTTAGGACCGGAACCGCCTGTAGTAGACAGGATAAGGAACCAATTTTTAAACCATATTATCATTAAACTGGAGCGAAAGAAAATAAATCTCTCTCAGGCAAAAGACTTTATAAAAGAGACGATTGACAAGGTAAAAATCATGAAAGAATTCAAGGGCACAACGTTTGTCATTGATGTTGATCCTCTGTAACTTGATGTAATATTTTTAGATAATTATAACTATGGAAGAACAAAAGAATGTATTGACCTCTCCGATCAAGGTAGGTAGCCTTGGTAGCTCGGAAAAAGCTGAATTTATCAGACAAACTTACTTACACGTTGCTTTTGCAGTATTAGCATTTGTCTTGGTTGAAATGATTTTCTTTCAACTTGATTTTATGTGGCAATTTTCAATGTGGGCCGTAAGCGGCAGGTGGACTTGGCTCATTCTACTTGGGGTACTTTCCCTAATTGGAGGTTTTGCAACCAATTGGGCAAAAAGTGCTTCTAAAGGAATGCAATATGCCGGACTCATGCTTTACGTAGTAATACAATCCGTGATTTTCATGCCGATGCTTATTTACGTAATCTATGTTCTTGAGGACACCGCTTTATTATCTCAAGCTGCAGTCGTTACATTGGCTCTATTTGCTGGTTTAACAGCTATTGTGCTCACTACGAAAAAAGACTTTTCTTATCTGAGAAGTGCGTTAATGGTAGGAGGACTAATAGCAGTCGGGTTGATTGTTGCGGGGGCAATATTTGGTTTTAGTTTAGGTTTATGGTTCTCCGTGGGCATGGTAGTGTTAATGGGAATTGCAATTCTTTATCAAACTTCCCAACTAATCCACGAATACAATACTGACCAGCATGTTGCTGCTTCAATTGGGTTGTTTGCATCTCTTATGACCATGTTCTGGTACATACTTAGAATATTCATTAGTCTTTCAGGAGACGACTAATCATAAAACATTCAATAAGAACCGCATAGCTTTAGTTATGCGGTTTTTTTGTGCGCAAGAACAGATTTTCAGGTTTCAATTGGATTATTTTCTTACTTTAGGGTATCCCATTTATTATTCAGTCAGAAATGTCACACATATTTAATAAGCTTTTCCCCGTATTACTTCTAGTTGGATTGGTTTCTTGTCAGGGCAAATGGACAGATGAGGACAAAGAGAGCTTTGTCAGCAAATGCAGTAAAGAAGGTGGCGCACCTAAAGACTATTGTGAATGTGTTTACGAAAAGCTAAATGCTGAGTACAAAAACCCGAACCAAGCCATAAAGGCGCTCAAAAAGGAAGACTTCGCAAAGCTACAATCAGAGTGTAGCATAAAATAAGCCTACTCTTCGGGCTTTCTTTGCGCAATTAATTCGATCAGTTCTTCACTAAATTGTACCATTTGTTCTATCTCTACCGGAGTAGCAAGTCTCAGGTACTTAAATACAACCATTGTACTTCCAATACACTCCAGATGATAGATGTCATGCTCTTCAAAAAACCGAACTACTTCTGAAGTAAAAAAGTGTGATACATATTCACGATTATGGGCTTTTATGACAAACTTCTCTGAAAAATCGGTAAACGAGCTGTAATCAATATCCTGGTAACCAGCCAGACCTTTTACCTTGTCAAAAAAACCTTCTTTTTCGAGTGAAAACCTGGGTAGTACATGTGGTAGTTCAATTTCCTGTACTGTGGTATGATATTCTTCATGTGCCTGAAACACCCCTTCATCAAAGGCCAGATCACTTACTTCCCACTTTACTTTGTACTTGTCATACTCTCCCTTGATCACGTTACTCCTATATTCAATCGGCCTCAGCTCAAAGAAAAGGTAGTCTCTCAGGTGTTGAAAATCCCAGACCAACCCAGGCTTGAATAACCAGTGATGTCGTTTAGAGATATCTCGCAGGAAAGTCTGTCGTCTGGTAAGTTTCTTGGGTTTTACTCTTTCCGTAGTTTCAGAATGTTCGCGTACAAAATGTAGCGCATAGGGATGTGTGGTTGTTGTATGATGTACTCCTAATCCAACAATGGAAAAATGCCCGCCTTCTGAGTTGTATTTATCGGCAAAGTCATGAACAAACTCCAATACAGTATGATCAACTAAATCGGTGTTGGAAAACCCTAATGTTACATTTTTGCGCTTAGGCAGACTTCTTAGCTTTTTGATTAGAGGCAGGAGATTAATAAAATTCGATACCCCACGAATTCTCAAATAAATTTCTTTATCACCTTCATCTACCTCCTTGATCTTCAATTTCGTGGATTTCTTCAGATAGTGCATCAATTTCATTCTGGATTGAACTATCTGCACAAGTGCGGTAAAGAAGATACCGGCAAACAGCCCCGTTATCAGCCCCATAGTCAGCGTAGCGAGAAATGTAAGTACCATGATATAGAGTTGCTCCTTCCCTTTGCGAGCTACGTCTTTGAATACAATGGGGGAGGTAAGCTTATATCCGGTGTAGATAAGAATTGAAGCCAATGCGGCCATTGGTATCATATTGACCACAGGAGCAAGGAAGATAATCAACAGCAACAGAATAATACCGTGAAATAAGTTTGACCACCGGGTCTTCGCTCCATTATTGATGTTAATAGAACTTCTGGCAATTACATTTACCACCGGTAATCCGCCAACAGCCGCACTACCAATAGTACCTAGTCCTATTGCAATGAGGTCCTTGTTTTTGTTTACAGTTCTTCGGAAAGGATCTAGTTTTTCAACTGCCTTCGCACTTGACAAGGTTTCAATGGTACTGATTACAATTATCGCTCCCGTAATCAACCAAAACTGCAAAGTGCCTACCTTACCGAAATCAGGAAAAATTATGCTCTCAATAATATTACTCTCAACCTTGGCTAGATGTTGGGGCCCAACCTCATAAACAGCGCTTCCTAATTGAACAGTATGGGGTGTAAACAGGTCAAACAAGAAGGATAGTGGTAACGTAAAGAGAATCACCCAAATCGAAGAAGGCACGAAATGCACAAACTTACTTTTAACCCTGGGATGAATAACCATTACTAGCAAGCTTAACGCTGTTATTGCTGCGATTAATGGGTTATGAATTGTAAAACTATGGGGTACTTCAATGAGATAGTCAATAGATCGTATACCCGTCAGGTACGGTAAGGCATCCTCCGTTCCGGTTGTAGGGGTCACTCCAATCGCAGTATGAAGTTGTTTACCCAGTATAATTACACCAATAGCCGCTAACAGTCCATAAATCACACTATTTGGAATAAAGTCGCTATAGCGTCCTACTCTAAGAAAACCCAGCAACATTTGTATGACCCCTGCACACATAAAGGCCGCAAGGCAATAACGATAGCCGCTCAGTGGAATAATCTGCCCACCAGGAGCATGATCATTCAGCGCAATCACAGCTGAAGAAACCAGTAAGATCAATGTATTGCCAGGACCATTAATAACAAGGTGGCTTCCCCTGATGAATGTAGCAATCATAGCACCAATAGCAGCGGTAGTCACTCCACTAATCGGAGGTGCCCCGGAAGCCATTGCGATTATCAGCCCAAGTGGTAAGGCGACCAGTGCAACACTGAATCCTGCGATGAGGTCATTCTTCCAGTTTTGCTTCAAGCCCCGAATCCCATCTCGAGGTGTTACGTGAAAGCTATGTGAATGCCCTAAGCTCATAAAAGTTAGAAAATACGAAAAAAAGCTTTAAAATCGGCTTTTGAAACTAATTAAGATGCATAACCATTCTTCGAGCATTGATATTCAATAGTTTAATGAATAGATTTTTTCAAATTAAAACATAGTGTTATCTTTACACTAAGATATTGAAAATATGAAAAACAAAATCACTCACCTATTTACCCTCTTGTTATCTGCATCAATTGCTTATGGACAGGAAATTCCATCCGGAGGTGCAAAAATGCTCGGGCCTTTCCCAATGAAGACATTCAGTATTAATGATGAAGACAAAGCATCCCTCGACATAGAGTCAAGCATTTTTACCATTGAGACCAGAGAAGTCGTTGACAATACCTGGGACCTTCAGGTGAGCGCAAGAAATAAGTACCCTTGCAGCACAAATGACATTATGCTCATTGTATTTGATGGTAAAATGATCTATAGCAAGGATGAGACCGGTAAAGCATTGATAAACGTAGTTTTTGAACGAGCTTCATCCCCCTATGAAAAATCAGTATTTCAGAACATACAACTGAGCGAAGAATGGAAAACCTATTATATCCCCTTCGAAGCGAAAAACTCCTTCAACCCGGGTGAAGCTCAAATCAATTTTCAGGTTGGCTTTAAACCACAAAAACTACAACTGAAAAACATTCGATTCTATAACTATCAGGATCGAAAAAAGATGACAGAGTTACCTATCACCAGGTACACCTATGACGGACGAGAGGCCGATGCTGCCTGGAGAAAAAAAGCTAATGAACAAATAGATAAATACAGAAAAGCCAATATCAGTATTGCAATAACTGATAAAAAAGGAAATCCAAAAGAGGACATCGAAGTAGAAATTGAACAAACCGACCATGCCTTTGGATTTGGAACTGCTGTAGATGCAGCCACATTTAACCTAAGAAAGGAATACCGTGAAACCCTTGCTCAAAACTTTAACAAAGTAGTTTTTGAAAATGACCTTAAGTGGCCCCAATGGGAAAACCCACACAATAAAAATGAAATGTACAAAGTCCTAAACTGGTGCAACGACAATAAGATACCGGTGCGCGGACACGTATTAGTATGGCCCGGATGGCAATGGCTCCCCTATCATGTAAAAGATGTTAAGGATGATCCTGAAAAACTAAAGCTTAAGGTAAACAACCACATTGAAGAGGAAGCCGGTGAACTCAAAGGTAAAATTGCAGAATGGGATGTCCTTAACGAGCCTTTTACAAATACCGACTTAACAGACATCTGTGGACAGGAAGTAATGATCGATTGGTTCAAGAAGACAGAAGAAGCTGACCCGAAGGCAGTGCGATATATCAATGACTTCTCCATCATCGGAGGTGGCGCTACAGATAAAACGCATCAGGATCACTACTATAACACTATAAAGTATCTGGTCGATAATGGAGCACCTATTCAAGGAATTGGTTTTCAAAGTCATTTTGGGTCTCATCTCACACCTCCTACAAAGCTTTGGTCAGTACTTGATCGCTATGCAGACTTTGGCCTGGAAATGCAGGTAACAGAATTTGATGTCGATATACAGGATGACACACTACAGGCAGACTACACCCGAGATTTTCTTACTGCTATATTTGCCTACCCTAAAATGAAGGGGGTAATGATTTGGGGCTTCTGGGAAAATCGTCATTGGAGGCCCAATGCCGCCATGTACAAATCGGACTGGACTCCTAAACCTAATGCTATTGTGTGGAAAGAGCTCATATATAATACATGGTGGACTAAAACAACTGCGAATAACAATACTTCAATCCGGGGCTTTATGGGGAACTACCGTTATCGTATCAAAAACAAGAAAGGAGATACAATACATGAAGGAACTTTCACCCTAGACTCAAAAGGTTATCAGATTACTTACAAAATGAAATAACACCTGCTATATTCGTGAGTGATTTGAAGATTCCCTGAATGAATATAGCACGGTATCTATTATTGCTCATCCCATTCCTTGTTTTCTCCTGTGGCAGTGAAAAGGAAGTTCTCAAGGTAACAACCAGCAACCTTTCTCCGGAATGGGAATTCCGAGAAGTAGGTTCGGAGAAATGGCTTAAAGCCAATGTTCCAGGCTGCGTACACACCGACCTTCTAAACAACAACGTCATTGATAATCCATACCTGGGCACTAATGAAGATTCTGTACAGTGGATTCACAAGAAAAACTGGGAGTACAAAACTACCATTGATGTAAATGAACAAGTTTTACGATACAATAAGATAGAACTCATCTTTAATGGTATCGATACCTATTCTGACATTTATATTAATGATTCCCTTGTAAGCACTACCGATAATATGTATCGCTTGTGGGAGATCAATGCGAAGAAAGTTCTGCAACCTGGTAAAAACGAAATCAGAGTTATACTGAAATCACCTATCAACGAAGCCAGACCTTTGTACACTAAATACAATGGGCTCTTTCCTGCTATAAATGAAAAAAGCGATTCTGCTTTCAGCCCATACACACGTAAAGCACCTTTTCACTATGGCTGGGACTGGGGACCAAAGCTAATTACTATGGGCATCTGGAAGCCCGTACAGCTGCGGTACTGGGATGAGGCCATAATTACAGATAATCACCTACGCACGCATAGCATCAACAAGGCTTCAGCGAATTATTCAAACCACATAGAAGTTGATGCCAGTCACACTCAAATAGGAAAATTAGTTATCGAAGTCTCCAATCCATATAATATTGACGGACATAAGTCTCCGGATCGAATTCTGATCACAAAAGAGAAGGAAGTGGAAATCAGTCCGGGGAAGAATTTCTTCAAAATTGATTTTAGCATTCCTGAGCCACAACTTTGGTGGCCCAACGGAAGCGGAGAACAACCTCTTTACCATATTACCACCAAGCTACTCCTGGATGAGCAGGAAGCCCATTCGGTTTCAAAGCCACTTGGCATCCGGGAGATCGAATTAGTTCAGAATGCAGATTCTTTAGGCAAAAGTTTTTACTTCAGAGTAAATGGCAAACCGATTTTTATGAAGGGAGCCAACTCCATCCCACAGGAGGTTTTTCCGACCAAAGTCACCACAGAAAGACAGGACAAGCTACTAACAGATGCGGTAAAAACTCATATGAATATGCTCAGAGTTTGGGGAGGAGCCATATACGAATCCGATGAATTTTATGACTTATGTGATAAAAAAGGACTTCTAATATGGCAGGATTTTATGTTTGCCTGTGCCTTCTACCCAGCAGACGACACCTTGGCCTACACCATCAAAAAGGAAGCAGTAGAGAATGTAAAAAGACTTAGACACCATCCTTGCATCGCCTTATACTGCGGTAATAATGAGATTGAACACGGATGGTATTCATGGGGATGGAAAGAAAAATATCAAAAAGACTCTGTTGCTCTTTGGTCTTCTTATGATCGAATATTCAATCATATTCTTCCTAATGTAGTCAGCTCACTATCCCCCGAAGTTCCCTATATCAGCACTTCTCCGCTCAACATGGAAGAACATAGCTTTGAAAAAACATCTGGCGACCACCATGAATGGAAAATCTGGTTTGGCAATCTGCCATTTTCAGCATACGATCAAAGAGTTGGTAGGTTCAATAGTGAATATGGATTCCAGAGTTTTCCTGACTATCGAGTATGTCAAAGGATGACCCGACAAGATACTGTCGATATGGAATCCGCAGCCTTGCTCAACCACCAGAAATGCCATATGGATTGGTACTCATCAGGCTATACCGGTAACGACCGAATTAAAGACTACATGAGTCGATACTACACGATTCCTTCAGACCCGAAGGCCTATACTATTGTTAGTCAGTACTTACAAGCAGATGCACTTGAAACCGCTATGGATGCGCACCGAAGAAATAAAGACAAGTGTATGGGGTCTCTATTTTGGCAAATCAATGATTGCTGGCCGGCAATATCGTGGTCAACGATAGATTATTACGGTAATTGGAAGCTATCCCACTATAAGGTAAAAGAAAGCTTCAAACCTGTAATCGTTAATTGTATTCAGGAAAATGATAGCATTCGCGTATACCTAATGTCTGATTTCAATGACACTATCAGCTCTACTAGATTGAACTTCCGGTTACAGTTGTTTAATGGAGAGATTCTTCAGGACACCAGCCTTACTATCAATATAATTCCCAACAGTTCTAGTTTGGTTTACTCGATCCCCTTGAAAGGAAATGTCTTCCCGTTCAACAGAAATTACCTGGTTGCTTCGGCAGGTCTCTTTCAATACAAGGATTTGATGGATGAAGATGTGCTCTACTTTACTGAACCCAAGAACCTAATTCTTCATAACCCCATCATATATAAGCGAATCACTGAAATAGAAAACGGATACATCATCGAATTGAAATCTGACACTTTAGCAAAAGGAGTTCATATTGAAGTTCCTGAGGATGCCACTAATTGTTTTTCTGACAATTACTTCGACCTGCTACCGGGCAAGAAGAAGACTATCAAATTCATCAAGAGGCCATTTGATACCAAGAAATCTGATTTTTCTATTCGGCAATTGACAGACTTTCAGTGATCAGATCTGATTAAAGGCCGAACAATACTGCCTTTATCAAGCCAATTGAAAGAAAAATTCCAACGATAGAAAATATCACCCAAAACATCCTAAAGGTTTTCAAACCTGCCATCGCTACTTCCGGATTCTTGGATCCCATTTTACCGGAGGCACTGATAAGAAGAAAAGCCTGTACTAGAAACAATACGCCAACAGCTGTATAAATAGCTACCATAATTGGCTCATAGCCTCCATAAGAAAGAGCCGTAACAACACCATAGAGCAAAACACCACCGGTGCAAATAAAAAATACTGAAGAAAGCCTGATCCAAATTACTGTTCCTCTCAATCTTTTGATAAGTTTTTCTGACGATATATCAGAGCTCACTTCCGGTGCTGTTGATTCAATGTTTTCCATGTCTGTTTTATTTAAAATCGAAATTGGGTTAACTGATTAATGATTAAAATATTCTTCCTGCGTACTGAAGGAAATACATGAAGAAAATAAATATACCGAGCATAGAAATAATACCCAGAATCCCCATGATGAGCCAATATGTTTTCAATTTGGAGAGCGACTCCTCAAGATCTGTTACTTCATTGGAGTCAGCATAAGAATTCATTTTATTAGCCACATTGTATAACAAATAACCTAAAACTCCATACACACCTACTCCAATCAGGAACATTGGTGCCACCTCAGCATCCCTTGTCTGAAAGGTCATAAACATTAAAAACGCCATCCAACCAGATACACACCAAAGTGCAATCGAAAATATTTTTATCCATATCACCGAACTTTTGATATGGAAGAGAGCCATTTGAGACATTTTTGGTTCTTCGGTCGCATTCGCATTATCAAACTGGGAATCCATAAAATTGTTATTAGGGTTAATTATTGCTGTTATACAAGAACAGAAAAACTTAGTGAAGTTACACCTAAAAAGCTATTATTTTTAAATCTACTCTTCGATTCAATTTACGTGTAGCCTCTCGTCCATTATCAGCAATAGGTTTGAGTCCACCATAACCTTTGAGTTGAATTCTGGACTTCTTTATTCCTTTTGATACGAGATACTTCTGAACTTGTTCAACTCTTTGTTCTGACAGTTCCAAGTTCAGATTTTGGCTCCCGGTATTGTCTGTATGTCCTTCCAGTAGAATTTCCATATTCGGATTTGCGTTCATCACATTAACCAACCTGTTCAGTTCCGGAAACGATGAGTCTAACAACTCAAACTTACTTCGCTCAAATCGTACATTTTTTAAGTTAAAAGTAAAACCTTCTTCCAGTGGATTGAGGTATATATCCTTTTTGATTTCTACGTAATGCTTCTCAACCTCGGTAAGATCCACATCCTCGTTGGTTGAGATAAACCCTTCTTTATCTGCGAATATATTATAAGCGGCACCTATTGGCAATACTATTTTGTACTCCCCTGTTTCAGGTTTGGAATTAGCCTCTCCCATCTCCAGTCCTTCAGGTACAGATTCATAAATAAGACGGGAATCGAGTGGTTCCTTCGTTTTAGCGTGTAACACTCGACCATACACAAGGGCAACAGGTGATGGCTTTATTTCATCAGGTAACTTAATTCTGAAGATATCACTTTTTCCGATAGTCTGTTTCTTGGATACAAAGTATGCATATTCACCAGAGGCCGGTATTGAATAATACCCATCCCGTTCATCAGAGTTAATAAGTTCACCCAGGTTTTTAGGCTTACTCCATTTCGTCCAGGTATTGTCCAGCCTTTTGGACATAAAAATATCTTCTTTTCCATACCCTCTGTGCCCTGCGGAGGCAAAGTACATAGTCTCTCCATCAGCAGCCAAAAATGGGGACATTTCAACGTCAGCTGTATTAATCGTTTTCCCCAGGTTCTTAGGGTTTGACCATGTCTTATCTTTTTGGAGAAAGGAAACATAAATGTCATTATCACCAAGACCATCACTTCTGTCCAGCGTCATCAGCATAACCTTCTTGTTGGCCGAAAGACAATATTCCACATAAGGACTATTGGTAAAGAAGTTCTGTATAACTGCTGGTTTAGGGTACGACCAACCTTTTCTGGTTTTATAACTAAATGAAACTCCGGTTTCCGGTGTTCCATCATCACTGTACTTCATTCCAAGTAATAAGGTGTTTCCATCAGGTGTTATGGTTGAAACAAAGTTCGGATGCTTATCATTAAGGGGAGCCGGCATTCTTTGAGCGGTAGTCCAGTTATTATTTTTTAACTCTGAAAACCATATATCCTGAGCTTTATCTGCCCCCTCATTCTCAGGGTGACCGAGTCGGGTAAAATAAAGAGTTTTTCCATCTGGTGAAATCTGTGGAATATAGTCATGATATGGTGAATTCACGTGCTCACCAAGATTCTCAGGTTGACTCTGAAAAGTGATTTTAGAAGCCTCATCAACTTCTATTTTTATCGGATCATCTGAGTCTGAAATGGCAATTGCATCGATACAATTGTAGCCTTTTACGGATTTTGTATTTAGCTCAACTTTAACCGCTCTAACCTTGTACTTGGTTATTTCGGGCAGATTAACTTCCAACAGACGTACTTTTTGGTTTATCCCACCAGGTTTTTCATTCTCGAAGATGAGATACTCATCCTCGTTGGTATTGTACACATAAATTTTTGATATAGATCCCGGATTGTATGTTTCCGCAACGGCAACTTTCTTGATAAACATTGGGTTCTTAAACCGAACCTTTATAAACTCAGGTTTCTTATTCTCAGTCCGGGAGGGTGACCAGGCACTTGGGCGGTCTCCACCGTTTGGAAAGATACTTGGCTCCCCAAGAGCTTGCTTAGCCGCAAACTGTTTCTCTGCTCGCTGAGACGAATAGCTCACCACCTTCCCTGCCCATTCGACAGTCTGTGCATAAGCACCTATTACACAAAAAATGACACTGATTGATACAACTAAAATTTTCTTCATAGCTAACAAAATATTATTTCTCCTCTTGCAAAAACCGGTCCATCAATATTTCCCTACGTATAATCGGAGGCATTGACCGAACTTATTATATTTATTTTAAATTCGATCTTAGACTTTTGGGTCTACCAATGTAAAGATTTGTAGAATTGCAGCAAAGCACCGAGCCAATATTGTTCATCGTAAATCCGGTTTCAGGAGTCAGAGACAAAGCCGGCCTCCCTTCTCTAATAGAAACATGTTTATCAGACAAAAACCTACCTTATAGAATTGAATATACGGATTACCCGGGTCATGCCAGTGAGTTAGCCAAAGAGGCGAAAGCAAATGGCTACAAATACGTAGTTGCTGCTGGCGGAGATGGTACGATCAACGAGGTGGCTTCGGAGTTGATCGGGTCATCGACAGCATTGGGCATTATTCCTTTTGGGTCTGGAAACGGGTTAGCAAGACACCTTAAAATCCCATTGAAAGCCAGACGTGCGATTGAAAATATCAGTTCCTTGCGAGTACAATGTATTGACACCTGCAAATTCAATGACTCACCATTTTTCTGCACTGCAGGACTCGGGTTCGATGCTATTGTCAGTCATGAGTTTGCCAAAAAGGAACGCAGAGGATTTTGGACGTATATCCTCACTAGTCTAAGGCAACTCAAAAAGTATCAGCCAAAAATCTATAATATCAGAACCAATGATCATGAGATTGAAACTGAAGCCTTTAGCATAACATTTGCTAACGCTGCACAATTTGGTAACAATGCATATATTTCTCCAAAGTCTTCAATCATTGATGGTCAATTGGAATTATGTATCATTAAGCCTTTTCCGAAATGGTTGTTTTTTATACTGGCTTTCAGACTTTTCACCAAATTACTTATCTCCACAAAATACACTCGATATGTTAGCTGCAAGCACATCACTATCTCTTTGAAAAACAAAGAATTGGCGCATATTGATGGAGAACCGATGGATGGGGTAAATCAAGTTCAGGTTAACATTCTTCCTGAAAGCCTTCGTATTATACACTCTAAAGACATCCGCTTTTGACTTACTCTCTCGGATAAGGAAGGATTTCTAGATTATAAATCTTTGATGTATTTACCACTCTCATTTGAAGATTTTCCTCTTTTGAATCAGCTATTACAGTTGCTTCACCGCCCTGCGGCTCCAGCTTAACCCACTTGTCTCCTACGTAAACTTCCATCTCCTTACAATAGTTATTCAGCAATCGCAGCTGTTTCTGCAGCCCATTATTATCCTGAGTATACGCATGGACCGAGTAAATTGGAACCACGGGAAAATTACAGTTTATTGTTCTGAAGTTTCTTTTAGGCAGACTAAATGAGTTAAACACACTTTCCGTATTGCTCAACAATCGCTTCAGTCTTGCTGAACGATCCTCCAACAATTTCGAATCATATTTATATTGTGTAAACTCGCGCTGTATCAGTTGTTCATACTTTTCTATCTCTGATTTGTACCTCTGAAGTAACTCACTGATGTAATCAGCGCTGCCATACCTTTCGACATAGCGCTTGTATTTCGCTCGAAAATCCTGATTATTGAAAATTTTGGTGGTTTGGTAATCGTTATAAGATCCCGTGTACTTATCGGCCCGCAGGTCTCCCATAAAATCCCGACCCAGCCAATTAAAGTGTGTTCGATCACCATCGCTATAACCATCAAACAAAATTGGTTCTAGCTTGGCCGAATCAGCATTGTAAAAGTAGCGGATATTGTGCCAGGTAGCACCGTGGTAAGTTCCAAAAAGATCAACCAGCGCCATATACTTAGCTAACTGATCCAAACAAAACGCATCTTCCACCCCAATTCGGTCATCTCGAAAATCGTACAAAAGCTTACTACCTTTTTTATAATAATTATAGAGCTTCGGGTCATCCAGGATATCATCGAAAGAAAAACTCGATACAAAAGACGCTCTGAACATGGGGTGCTGAAAAGCGTTTTGTCCATTTTTACTCATTTTTTGTGCAAGCCAAAAACCTTCTTCGTCCCAACGCAACACAACTCCTGAACGGTTATTCCTTTCACTGAACTCAGGATCAAAGTATTCTTCTATTGCGTAGATCCCCAAACTCCGGCCATTAAGTCGCACAGGAAGAAAATCATATTTACTGGCGAGGAGACCTTCGTCCATAAAAGCTTTATGCGCCACATACTCCTTCAAAAAATTCCTAGCGACAGGAGTATGAAGCGAAAATTTATCCATACCCAATACTCCGTTTCCTTTTACCTTCACCCGAAATGACCACTTGTCCCCGCTCAAGTGATCGAGCCATTCTCCTTTTAGTCTTAGTTTACCCTTGGCTGTATCTTTATCGTAGCTCACGATTCCTTTTACATACTTTTTTACATCTTTCGGAATCAGGTCACTCATGAATGAGACTTTCCGGTATTTCGAAAGTTCATAGAGCGCATCCTCCTTTAGAAAAATATCGATTGCCTTCTCGCTATCGTACTCAGGGTACTTCATAAAAGAAACGCGCTTGATGGTAAAATCATCAAAGTAGACAACGCCTTTTTCGAAATATTGTAAGTAAAATTTCACTTCCGACCCTTTTAAATGTGGAGGTGCCTTTACATAAAACACCATTTGTTGCCATCCATCATCAGTCGTCCCAACAATTTCACCTCCGAACTTGAAATATTGCTCAGTAAGGGTAGGACACTTCATCGCAAAATTTCCTGCAGTCCCTTTTCTCATAACAGTAAGTAGAAAAACATCGTCAGGTTGTACACCTGGTATGGTAACTTCCATACCAAACCTGTGTTGTGGATCCAATTTAATTGATCTCTTTCCGGAATATGCCACTTCCTCTGTAACCTGTTCACCATACATAAACTGGTAATCCCCCTCTACGAATACAGGCTTGGAGTGATCTGGAACACTCGCAGTATCTTCAGCGGTACACTTTAACGAATCACCAATAGAAAGCACCTTGGATTCTGTATCCTTTGTCCCGGATTCAGAACAGGAGTAAAACAATAAAGTGAGTGACAAAATAAAAAACAGCCCCTTCATATCTCCCAAACCTACGAATGTTTGGCAAAATAGACTAATCAATTTTCTTCAACTCTAAGTCACGAATGGCGTGCTCCAAGTCTTCGGGTGTATCAATTCCATGACTGTCAAGATCGGTTTCGGTTACAATAATTTTATAACCATTTTCCAACCACTTAAGCTGTTCAAGACTTTCTGCCTTTTCCAGTGGAGAAGTTTTTAGTGATTGAATTTTTTCCAACACATCGGCACGGTAACCATATATACCCAGATGTTTGAAGAAGTCATAGGAATCCAGCCACTGTGACTGTAGGGTGTCTCTTAAAAATGGAATTGTTGATCTACTAAAATAAATGGCTTTATGATTCACATCAAAGACGACCTTCACAGTGCCAGGGTCAAAAAGCTCGTTCTCAGCCTCTATTTTCTTCACCAATGTAGTTATTTCCGCCTCTTTAGAAGTTAGTGCATCTGCCAGTAGATTAATTTGTTTTGGCTTCAGAAAAGGCTCATCGCCTTGAATATTAATTATGAAGTCGAACTTTTTACCATACTTCTCATAGGCCTCCCAGCAACGTGAAGTCCCGTTTTCATGCTTCGGAGAAGTCATTATTGCTTCTGCGCCAAAGTCCTGTACGTGCTCAAATATTGACTTATCGTCCGTGGCAATAATTACTTTATCTAACTTTTCTGATTTGGAAGCCTGTTCATAAACACGCTGCACCATGGTCTTACCCATAATTTCGGCCAATGGCTTCCCAGGAAATCGACTCGAATTGTACCTTGATGGAATTATCCCTAGAATTTTCATAATCTTCTCAATCTGCGCTATCCACTGGTTAATACAAAAATAGAACCAAATGGTAAGCCTTGCTGTCACCAGATATCCAAATATGCCATTGATGCCCATATTATGCAAAACACTTTTGAAAATGTTATCCACGATGGAATTCATTACTTTTGAACCTCATTACACCAATTAAACCCATGGAGCTGCTTTTTCAAAAAAAATTTAACGACCTGATCTGGCGCATACTTCCCGACACACACTCAAATCTTTTTGCGGTTGAGTTAAGAGACGAACAAAGCAGAAAAGTAGTATTTCATGGCCTTGATAGTGCTACTGGAGAAATATTAAGTGAAATTTATCCAACACACGATGATTGGTGGGTTGGAATTGAATGTGTATACAATCAGAAAATGATCTTACACGGCTTTGAAGATGAAGAGAACCCCACTCACTCGGGTGTCTATTGCTATGATCTGCGCAATGGTAAACTTCTTTGGTCGTTTCCCAGTCATCGGATGAATACTTTTTCACATGACTTTGTGTTAATGCAAAGTGAAGAAACAGTAACTATAGTTGATTGGAGTGGAGAAAGTGTCGCTCAATCAGCAAAATCAGAAGTTATAGAATCAGATCGGTTGCAGTCACCTAGTCCTTACTCACAGGAATCTGAATATTTTAATACCGTAAGTCAATTCATCTCTGAACGATTTGGCCAGCATCCGATAGAGCTAATTGAATATCTGGAAACTGAACAGTTGATTATGATTTCGTACAACTTTGCGGAAAGTGGGAAACTAACGAATCAATTAAAGGTCCTGACCATTGATGGAGAGATCGTACTGGAAGAAGTTTTGGGAACAGGACTAAAAGGGATCGGAGTAAATACTTTCTTTTTATCACAGAATCAACTTATTTTTACAAAAGACAAAACTGAATTAGTCAGCTATTCAATTCAATGACAATGAGACATTTACTTTTTATCCTACTCCTTATTTCGTCCACTCAGCTTTTTGGAGCAGTAAAAGATTCCATTGGCACCAAAGTTAAAGACGGAAAAAGATACATCGTGCACAAAGTTGAATCCGGAGAAACTTTGTATGGTATTTCTAAAAAGTACAGGGTATCTGTTACGGATATAAAAAATTGGAATGGGATGGAAGATAATAATATTGATCTCAATCAGGAACTTTTGATCCTGTCCAAAGATCAAAGTAATGTTTCTGGTAAAACACATAAGGTAGCGGCAGGAGAAACATTATACTCGATTTCCAAAAAATACAATATAGGTGTCCAAAGACTCAAGAGCCTGAATAAATTGGCCAGCAATAACCTCGAAATAGGACAGGTCCTTATCATATCACCAGATGCTGCCAAGGAAAACGTAGCGCAAAGCTCTAACACCACAACCAAACATATTGTGGTCAAAGGTGAAACGCTATATTCCATCGCCAGGAAGTACAAAGTATCTGTGTCTGAGTTAAAAAACCTCAATCAATTGACCTCCAATGAAATTGAGATTGGTCAAACACTAATTGTACAGCGAGAAAAAGCAAACACAGCAATTAAGCCCAATAAGGAAGAGTTCATCAAGGAAACCGGTATTGCAACTCTGCTTACACATGAAGATTATCAGGAAAAATTTGCTTACTGTTTCCATAAAACCGCTCCAAAGGGAACAATTATTAAAGTAACCAATGCTAAGGGTGAGTCTATGTTTGTCAGGGTAATGGGCAAATGCAAGGATGGACTAATTCAAGTCAACCCAACGGTAATGAATAAACTTGGTACACCTGAGAATAAATTTGATGCCAAGCTCACCTACTACCTCTAACTAGTTGATTTCTGCGAAAAACAAAGAGATTTCGATCCCTAAAATTTTAAGTGGCCCATTAGCTGCTGTGGTTATATGGGGCTTTGCAGAGTTAGACACTAACAATCCCCAAGCCACGTATATGGCTGGAATCATTGTTTGGATGGCACTATGGTGGGTATTGGAAGCGATTCCTTTAGGGGCCACTGCCCTGCTACCAATCATTTTGTTACCCCTGTTTAACATCGTTCCCGCGAGTGAAGTCACACGATCATATGCTAAGGATACCGTGTTCCTTTTCGTGGGAGGCTTTATGGTAGCCTTTGCAATGGAAAAATGGAATCTACACCGCAGGATTGCCTTCAAATTAATTTCGATAACAGGGGAGTCACCGTCAAGAATTCTACTAGGATTTATGTTTTCGTCATGGTTTCTCAGTATGTGGATTTCGAATACCGCCACAACTGTAATGCTCTTACCAACAGCAATGGCCGTAATACGTCAACTCGATAATTCTAGCAATGACCAAAAATACACACGCTATCATATAGGTCTTCTTTTGTCTATTGCCTACAGTGCTAGTATAGGTGGTGTGGCGACATTGATCGGGACTCCTCCCAACCTTTTATTTCTAGACTTTTACAAGGCCAGCGGAGGCACCGGTTTTGAATTCTCTTTCCTGAACTGGATGCTATTCGGACTGCCTCTATCATTTACTTTTTTTATCACCTCCTACTTCCTGTTTCGCGTCCTCTTTTGTCGTATATCAATGAAACTCGAGCCGGGTTATTTCAAAAAACTATATAAGGGACTGGGTAAAATCAGCTACGAGGAAAAGATTGTACTGGCTACTTTCTCCTTGATGGCCTTGTGTTGGCTAACTAGAAAAGGGGCTGATTTTGGAGTTATCAGTTTTGAAGGCTGGGGCAAGTGGTTTATTACCGTAGATCCTGAGACGGGTAAATCTACCACTTGGGTCAATGACAGTACGGTAGCTATATTCTTTTCCGTTTTGTTATTTATCCTACCAAGCAAAAATAAAACGGGAATACTTGAACTCAAGCAACTGGAAAAACTTCCTCTCAACATTATTTTTCTTTTTGGTGGTGGCTTCGCCATTTCTAAGGGTTTTACTGAATCAGGTTTGGGTGATGCCATTGCCTCTCAACTGGATGTATTTAAGGGACTCAACACCTATATCTTAATAGCATTAGTGGCGCTACTTACAACCCTAATCACTGAATTTACTTCAAATGCTGCAACGATTGTCATACTACTCCCCATCCTTTGGTCATTTGCAGAAAAAACCAATATCAACCCCTTAATTATCACAATACCTGCAACCATTGCATGTTCCTTTGCCTTTATGCTACCGATTTCCACTCCGCCAAACGCAGTGGTCATGGAAAGCAAACTCATACCTGTCAAGACCATGACGAGAACAGGTTTATGGATGAACCTTATCGGTACGGTTATCATCATGTTTTTTACAGTGACCTTGGGTGCAACAATATTCGGCTTTTAGTATGAATAGACAGGAATTAATTGAGTTACTGGAAGAAAGGCATGAGTTCTATAATGCCCCGGGATTTATCGAAAATGACCCTATTTCCATCCCCCACCTCTTCTCCAAAAAACAAGATATAGAGATTATGGGACTTTGGTCTGCTGTACTTGCCTGGGGGCAAAGAATTACCATCATCAATAAGTGTAAAGAGTTAATTCACCTCATGGACAATGCTCCGTATGATTTCATTCTTAATCATCAGGAGAATGACTTGAAACGTTTTACAAAATTCAAACACCGTACGTTTAACGCCACAGACACACTTTATTTCATTAGATTCTTTCAAAACTATTATAGACAACATGAAAGTCTGGAGAATGTTTTTCAGGTCGATCAAAGTGATATAAATTCAGAACGAGGGTTGAACAATTTCTATAAAGTTTTCTTTTCCCTAAGTGATTTTCCTGACCGAACGAAGAAGCACATTGCTGCTCCTGAAAAGAAATCTGCATGCAAGAGAATTAATATGTTCCTCCGCTGGATGGTCCGTAATGACGACAAGGGGGTAGATTTTGGTATTTGGAAAAGCATTCGACCATCACAGCTAGTTTGTCCATTTGATGTTCATGTCGATAGAGTGTCACGTAAATTAGGTCTAATAACCAGAAAACAAGCCGATTGGCAAACCGCGGTGGAACTAACAGAAAGCCTGAAGGAATTTGACCCAGAGGACCCTGTTAAATATGATTTTGCTCTTTTCGGCATGGGGGTTGAGGAGAAATTCTAGTTTAATTGTTAATTTCCAAGTATGAGAAAGTGGATAATTGCGGTGTTGTCTTTTTTGTCTTTTGGTTACAGCCAGGCACAGGCTCCGAAGCGAGAATTTCGCGGCTTATGGGTTACCACTGCCCACAATCTCGACTGGCCGTCCCGTTGGGATTTAAGTCCTGAACAACAGCGTGAAGAATTCATTCACATTCTGGATCGTGCTAAAGAAAATGGCTTAAATGCAATAATCGTTCAAGTGAGAGCACAATCCGATGCATTTTACAAAAGCAGCTTTGAGCCCTGGTCTCAATGGCTGAACGAAAAGCCAGGAAAAGCCCCGGAACCCTATTATGACCCACTGGAATTCATGGTAAAGGAGTGCAAAAAAAGAAACATGGAAATTCATGCCTGGTTCAATCTATTCCGTGGTGTATCCCACACCAAATTCAGTCTAATCAACGAAGAGCATATTACAAAAAAGAAGCCGGAGTGGTTTTATGAATTTGGCAAGTCACTTTTCATGGATCCCGGCATACCTGAAGCCAAGAACTATCTTATCCGAGTTATTCTCGATGTGGTCGACCGATATGATATTGATGGTATACACCTTGATGACTACTTCTACCCCATTGAATCAAAAAGAGACAAACGAAAACAAATCAAGGACCAGGAAACTTTTGAAAAGCACAAAGGCAACTTCAAATCTATCGAGGACTGGCGAAGGTATAACATCAACATTATCATCAAGCAATTGAATGACAGCATTAAGGCTCACAAACCATGGGTAAAATTTGGAGTGTCGCCATTTCCGGTTTGGAGAAATAAGTGGGATGACCCGGAAGGATCAGAAACGAACCGAACATCCGGCACTTTTGATCACTACTATGCCGATACTCGCAAATGGATAAAATATGGCTGGGTAGACTATTTGGCTCCTCAAATGTACTGGGGCACAAAGTTTGACCGCGTTAATTACAACAAAATTACGTCCTGGTGGAGCGACCACAGTTATGATCGACATATTTATATAGGACACGCATTCTACAAGCTCACCGACACAACAGGAGAAGCGTCATCAGACCCCTCCTGGAGCAACCCATTGGAAATCAATGAGCAAATTGCATATGCCAGACAACTTGGAAATATTATGGGGGGAGCTTTTTTCAGAGCAGCTTCATTTAATGACCGGTCAAGGAGGTATGAAAAAATGATCCGAGATAGTTTATATACGAATATTGCTTTGATTCCTACGATGCCATGGATTGACTCAATTCCACCCCTCGCTCCAGGCAATGCTCAATTCTATAAACCAAAAGAAAACGATACAGAGGCCATCCTCAAATGGGATGAATCAAAGGTTGCTTCAGATGATCAATTGGCAGCCTATTATGGAATTTATCGCATACCCCTAGACTCTTCACTCTGTTTAACCTCAAGCAATCTATTTAGGGTTGTAAGAAACAATTATCTACATATTCAGGAAGCCAATTACAAGGGGTATTACTTCATCGTCACCGCCTTTGACCGGTGTCATAATGAGAGTACATCATTCATCGGAGCGTTCCCTCCTTAAGTTGTGATTTAAGGTTTTCCATTATTTCCTGATGATCAAACGCTAATTGCGGTAAGCTCTCCAATGAAAACCAGCTCACATCTTTGGCATCATCATTAGCTACAGGTGACACTGCATCAACGCTATCAACGAAACAATAAAACACCACGGATATAACTCGCCCTCTTGGGTCCCTATCTACTTTAGAGGCCACTGTAAATAGTTTCACCGGAATATCACGCAATCCTGTTTCCTCCTCTAATTCCCGCACAGCAGCCTCTTCAGCAGTTTCATCCATATCCATGAACCCTCCCGGGAAAGCCCAGCAGTCCTTAAATGGTGGATTCTTTCTCTGGATCAGTAATACCTTCGCTTCAGTATTGAGGTCGGTCAGTAGAATGATATCGGCCGCAACTGCCGGTCTTGGATATTGGTAAGAGTACATTTAGTTAACTTCAATTTCATAAACAAAAGACCTTCCCTGCGCCAGATTCAAGATATAACCATCCGCACTATTTACTACCCTAATCTGTTCACCTCTGCTGCCATCGGTCATTTTCTCATACACAATTAAGCTTTTATTCTTTGGAAGTTTAAGTGTCACTCTACCCGAAAATACCTGGGCCATGATGTCTCCCTGCCCCAATACCCGGAGTGCATTTCTTGAAGTATTAAACTCGTCCCCTTTCATTTTAGTTGGAGTGACCACTGTTAGGTATAGTCTCGGTGATGACGTAATTGGTTCTCTACTTGCTGAAGTAAGCATCACAGAAGCCCAGGTATTATTGGTTTCTACTTTTATCGTTTTTAGTTCCAGTGATTCTCCCCCGTTATTCAAATTTCCGATTAATCCCTCGGAGTAGCTGGATTCGAATTGAAACAAACCTTTGTTATAATCCAAATCTAATTGGCCAGTTTCACTAACAATATTACCTCCAGTATATTCTATTGGAGCCTGTTCGTTGTGCACTTTGCGGCCTGAATCACATTTGACAACTTTTGAAGTATAAGGCAAATGATAATGCCGATCCAGAAAATCAGAATACAGTGGCAGTTCACTAGTACTTTTAGGTGATATGCGATCAACAACAACACCTTCTGATTCTTGAATGTCTCCCCTTAAAAACATTGGAGCCGCTACCACCCAGGAGGCGATATGCTCAGGCATTAGTGTGTTAGTAAAACTCCCCAACCTTTTTGCTCCAATAGCGTCATGGCCAGAATGAAATTGAAATACACCATCAAACCCTTGTAATGAGGAATAGGCTGCCATATACGGAACACCTTCAAGGTTGTACTCATTTGGGTAAGCGATATTAAACTCCGTGACCATAAAGGGTTTGTGACACCATTGATGTTTTGACTGTTGAATAATAATAGATTTTTTAGGTGAGCGAATCATAGAGTTATTATCTATTGGTGCCCATAACACCCTTGACCAATCATTGTCAATTTTCCATAGCTGTGGGTGATCCCAATATGCATTCGTCAATACCACATCATTCCTTGAGTTATTCTTTTGGTATGAAAGCACTGCGGGAGGAAAATTACTTCCTGCTAACGGATACTTGACTCCAATCGACCTCATATGATCAGTCATGGTTTGGAAATAGTTTCTCTCAATTTGGTTTAAGAACTCAATTGTTTCAGGAACATCGCCTTCCGTTCCTTCTCTCCGAACAGTACCACCAGTACTCCAATCCATATCAAATACTGCTAACTTTTTGTTTTCATATCCCATTTTATGAAACAAGTCTTCGAGCTCCTCTCGATAGAACTTGTTTAGTATATCACCTCCAAAATGCATAAACACGGTAGACTCATTGATGAATTCTGAGCCTGCAATCACCGGGTCATCGACATATCTCAGGCCGGTGTAGTGATTCTTGTGGTATAATAGATCAGAGATATACTTTTTTTGAAGTTTGATAATTTCATCACTGAAATACCCCACCTGCTTTCCTCCCAGGTCTGGCGGTTTATTTAGGACTCCTCCATTAGTCACAAAGTCCCTATGAACCAATAAGTCTAAGTAAATGTATATTCCATTCTCCTTCAGTTTAAAGATCAAGTAATCCAGCTTCTGTAGGCTTTCTTCTGACAGCTCATGTGATCCATTTCGGTTGCCAAAAATATTAGGGCGCGCCCATGGAGCATCCATATGGTGAAGTCTTACCAGGTTGCAGCCCATTTTTGCAAGACGGGCTGCAGTGGAATCTGCCACTGACTTATCAGGAAAACAGTCACCGGCAACAAGATTAGTTCCCCAAAACTTAACTGGTGTACCATCTTCAAATTCTAAATGATCTCCAACCGCCTTTAGGAACCCATGTCTACCTGCCGGTTTATCTAAAAGTGAAGACCAGTCCACATAGTGACTACCGTTATGATTGGGGTTGGTTTTGATCTTGTACCAAGCCCCTTCACTCTTAGGCCCCGATAGCTCAGCACTTTGAAGTATATTTCCCTCCCCATCATATAGGATCACCATCAAATCGTCAAACCAGGCAGAACCAACACAGTTTCCCAGAACCGTAAAGACTTTCAGCTTTGATGCCTTTTCAGGTCGTATGTACTCTCGGTTGTAGAATGTAAACTCTGAGTTACCTGTCGTTTCTCCTACAACAGGTAAGTAATTTCCAATCATTTCATTATTTGAATCATGAAACTCTACAGAAATCCTTGATTTTTCCCATGAGTTAATCCCCTGAACTATGTTCTCTGTTGCCATCCAACCTGAAACTTGCACTTTGTATACTTCCTCAGGCAGATACACAACCTGATCAGCCCCAGACCACTTAGCCGTTTTATTAGTCACTTTTATGGAGTATTTGCCCGTATGAGCCCGAGAATGTAATTGAGCACCCCAAAAATGCCAGAACCCATCTGATTCAAACCCTGGATTCTTGAGCACATTCTGCCCAGCGAGGGATTGAGGTAACACAAAGACAAGGAATAAAAATAATCTCATAGGCAAAGAAACGCATATTGAAGGTACACAGAGAATAAAAAGAAATCAACAATGTAATTTTTTTGCTATTAATTAATGATTTTACCTATAATTTTAATAGATTCACCAACCTTTAGCACACCATTACGTAAGATTTACTTGTACAATCATTAGTATAAACTCTTATTAATTTAGGTATTTTACTTATGAATAGATTCGTCATCTGCATTCAGCTCGTGCTATTAGGGATTTTTTCAGCCCTGACTGTGCAAGCGCAAATTACACCTCCTGCAGGCATAAGTGAATCCAGTATGGTAATGTGGCTCTCTCCTGACACTGCTGTTTATGAGAATAATGGAACTACACCTGAGGAAGGTGATAATGTAACCGAATGGCATGACATAAGTGGTAATGGTTGGGTTTTCAGAAACACGCGCAATAACAGAACACCTAATTTCACCACTATAGGTGATAAAAACTACTTAGATTTCTCACCTGGAGATTTTTTATTTAATACGAGTATTGCAGATTCGATAAATGGCCTTGAAGAGTTTTCAATTTTTGTAGTTGTTAAATCTGACGAAACAAACACTGACAAAGGTCTTTTATATTGGAAGTACCCTCCAGATGGAGAAGATGATGGACTTTGCTTAAGATATGACGCATCCGGATGGTGGACAGGAAGAACAAATCTTATAAAAGCGGGGTTTCAAGGAAATGCCGGCAATAACCAGATTGAAACCACGGGGAATACGCAGACTACGGACAGACAGGTACTCACACTGACATGGAAGCGTGGACAAAGAATAAAGAGTTATATAGATGGAGTAGAAAATGATTCTTCAGACGTCCCATTAGACAACGCACTATCAGGGATTCAAGAAATACTAATAGGAAAGGGAGCTAAAGACGAAAACAACAATGAAGGTTGGAACGGAAAAATCGGAACCTTTATTTTCTACGGAAAAGAATTTAATCAGGATACTGTAGAGGACATTTCTAATGACCTTGATATCATCAAATCCGTACAATCAGGAGATTGGAATGATCCAGATACCTGGGATTGTGACTGTTCACCGCATGGCACCCAAAAAGTAAAAATTGTCGAGGATCATATTATTACCCTCACGCAAAATGAAACGATAGGAAATATACATATTGTACCTTCTGCTACCTTGGATTTGGGTGGCAACAAACTAGAGGTAAGTTTAAATTTTATAAACTTAGGCACCGTCAATGCTGCAAATAGCACCATTTCAATGACAGGAACCTCTGGGCAAAGATTTGGCTCTAATCGAAAAAATGTTTTTCACAATATTGAAGTAGACAATTCAGGAAGTGGAGTACAGTTCTATTATGACACAATTAACCTAAGTGGTGACTTAACCATTCTAGATGGAAACATTAAAATTTCCAGTCACCTTTTACTCTTAAGTACAGAATCAAACACAGCGAGAATTGGCAGAATTCGACCTGGATCTGCATTTGAAGGTAGAGTTACGGTACAGCGTTATATTTATAATGCCAACAGAATATGGAGATACCTTTCGTCACCTATTGCTGATGCCACTGTTAGTGATTGGCAAGATGATACTCCAATTACAGGTACTTTTGACAACCCCAGTAAAGGGCCTGGTATATCTAGCAGTAGCCCTTCCTTGTACTATTATAACGAACAACAAGAAGGCTCGCTGAATTCCGGATGGACAAATTATCCGGCCTCAGGAAGCTCAACTGAAGCCCGTCTAGAGATAGGTAAGGGCTATTCGGTTTATGTTCGTAATAATGTTGACCGCCCTGAAACACTAGAAGTAACCGGCCGCATTAACCAGGGAACGATTAACGTTGACCTGGACTATACCAATACCGGTAATTTACTTTCTGATGGATGGAACCTAGTTGGCAACCCTTACCCGTCTCAAATTGATTGGGATAACATCAACGAAACCAGAAGGCCAGGAGTAGATAATGCCATATACTACACGGATAACTTGTTAGGTGTTCCGGTTTATCGTTCTTATGTTGCCGGAATCGGAGTCCCATCAAGTACGACTGGAGTTATCGGGTCCTCCCAGGGGTTTTGGGTGCACACCAACTCAGCCAATCCCTATATTAGGTTTCGAGAGTCCGATAAAACTGGAAAGGATCATAGTTTCTATAAAACTTCACCAACGACAAACCTTCTAAGACTATCAGTAAAAAATGAAGCAGGAAATCGCTCCGATGAAGCGGCTATACACATTAACCCATTGGCAAGCACAAACTTCGACCCACAATTTGATGCGCTCAAATTTGGTTCAGCTAACATCTCAGTTAGAACCAAGTTTGCGGACCATAATTACAGCATCAACTCATTCGGAATTCCTACGCACAGTGAAGAGATTGTTCAAGTGCAGATTCAAGATGTAAATGAGGGCACTCATCAACTTGAATTAAAAGGTCTACAAAGCTACGAAGCAGGTTATGAAATATTTTTGATCGACAGTCTATTGGATACTGTGTTTGTGGTTGAAAACGATCTACAACTTCAGTTTGAGGTAACGGATGATCCCAAAACTTACTATGAGCGATTCAAACTATTGTTCGTAAATAAGAAAAAGGTAACAGCGACCAACAATGAATCTGAAGTAACAAATGTTAACGTGTTCCCAAACCCTAACTCCACGGGTATGCTTAACTTTGAAATGAGCTACCTCGGACATGAAGAACTTGACATTTCCTTATATGACGGCTTGGGTCGTCAAATTAAACAATTTGATATTAATGATATCACCCAATATGGTCACTATATGAGAGGAGAGTTAAATATTCAAGGGTTTTCTCCAGGTTGTTACTTTCTGAATGTGATTTTTGGGAATGAAAGAAAGGTAATCAGAGTAATAATCCAATAAGCTCCTTCTAATTACCATCCTTGTGCTTTTTATAGTCATGCTTCCAATGACTTCTGTCAAAATCTTTTCGACTGGTTTTCCCTTTAAATTGATTGTTAGTATCACACCCCGGATTAAAAAACGGATTGTTTTTGCACCCTGCGAGAACAAAAAGAATAATTAGAAAAAATGTTAGATGGACTTTGTTCTTTAAGAACCCCATATAAATTCATAGTGTAACCATGCAAATTTACACATTTTCAGGAGAATCATTTGCCTATCCAATCATGGATGATTCCTGGATGTCCATTTCAGGGTGAGGTATGTACATTTTTACAGTGGTTCCCACTCCGGGTTCACTGCTCAAAATGATATAGCCATTTAGTTTCTGAATTGCTTTACGGGTAAGATAAAGTCCCAGACCAGCACCCTTGGCATCTGATGCCCCTCGATAAAACATATTGTATGCCCTATCTTGTACTTCCTGGTCCATCCCATAGCCATTGTCTGTGACTTCTATAAAGATACCGTTCTCAGCATCTACAATTGATACATTGACGTAAGGGTCATTTTTTCTGAGATCTGCATAGACGACAGCATTACTCAATATATTAGTCAGGATCAAGTTCATAAGTTTTTGATCCCCATGTTGATATTCTTGTACAGTACAATGAAAGTTGATTGTAACCTTCTCATAGTTTGAAAGTTTCTTAGACTTACCAAGTACCTTTTTCCATTCTGCCAACAATGAATAGTTTGAAACATCAAGCTCCTCATGAGTAATAAAATGAACCTCCGTTAGTTCCGCAAGGATATTGTCAAGCTGGATAATGCAGTCCTTTAGCATTTCAAAATAGGACTCACGGTCCAGGTCTGAGCTTTCATGAGAATCGTAAAGCGTAGCCAAACCTTTCATTGAAGCCACAGGTCCTCTTAAGTCGTGAGATGCTCTGTATATGAGTGTGTTTAGTTCTTCGTTTATCGCTTGAAGCTTTTCTTCATACCTTGTCCTCATCGTTATGTCACGAATAATAAGAGAAACCTGCTCACCTCCTTCATTTTGCATTTGCGCGAGTGACAGCTCCACAACATACTCATTACCTGATTTGCTCACCGCCTTCTCAATCAAGACGGGCCCTCGATCAATTAAAGATGAGTCCTTCATTAATTCTGTAATTCTTTTCTCCGAGCTTATTTCAGGAACCAAATCACTAATTGTTTTACCCACTATCTCCTTAAATGAATACCCAAACAACAACTCAGCTCCTTTATTGGCAAGAACGATATTATTATCTCTATCCAATACAATTATGGCCTCATTAGCATTTTCCACCAATGAGCGTAATGTTCTGTCATATTTCTTTAATAGAAGTTCAGCATTCTTCTTTTCGGTGATGTCCTTGAGCATTGCAATTGATCCAATGATTCTATCTTTGGAGTCATAATAGGGAATCGCCATAACACTAACCCATATTTCTCTCCCGGACTTATGATTCAAACACAGGTCGTAGGTTCTGGTAGTAGTATTTGTATCATATTTTAAGACGCTACGATTTACTCCCAATTCATGCCCTTTGATCAAAAATTCCATTGCCCGTCTGCCAACCAGCTCGTCCACACGATAGCCTGTTATTTCAAAAGTCCTATTGTTACTGTATTGGATTCTGTTCTCTGTGTCAACTATAATTACACCATCGGTAATGGTATCTAATAGGTTATTGCGAATCATGCTGAGTGAAAAATCAAGCACTCCATACTTTACTATTGCAATGAAAGAGATCACTGTAAAGCCCGTCATAGCCAAAGAGGTCAAAGGAATCTCCGGCTCCCCCAATACATATGGCCAAACTACCTGTGTTAAAATCCCAACAACTATGGGAATAGCATAAGCAACCATCACCAACAACGCTGCAACTGACTCCTTCCCCTTACCTATCTTATTGTTATAGTTATTGATTAAAATCACGAAAAATACAGCCCCTAAAATTGACAAGTAAGAAATCTGTAAAATATCCACAATCCCATAATCGGGCACGAAAATCCAGTTCCAAAACTCAGACTTGGCTAAATACAATGGCTTAAATTGCATTACCGCTAATAATATAAACACGAAAGATATCAGCGGAACCCCATAACTGACCAAGGGACTTTTTAACGACTTGTGCTTACCGCTAAAGATGAGAATAAAATAGAGCGCCACCACCATAAACACGTGAAACACAACCAAAAAGGCCGATAACACTAGTGCTGCCTCCTTATACGTGATAGCTGTTCTTGCCAATCCTTCAAGAAACTGCCATACGAAGCACAAGAAAACCATAATCGAAAAATACTGCGATATACGGGTTCTTTTTAGAAAGAAAAACACATAGAAGCAAAGCCCCAGATTTAAGAAAGCTGGGATCCAAGACAACAAAACCGCTTCTAAATAATCAAAATTCATTTCTGTAAAAGCTGGAAAATTTCAACGTAGCACCCAATAACTATTACGCCCGTTATCAGTAAAGTGTTACTGATTTCGATGTAATATAAGTAGAATAATTTCATATTAATGGAATACGACTAAGCCATTAGAAAAAATAGGGCTATTTCGTATCTTATCAATCATGAAATCACCTAGGCACGTACTTTCCAAATCAACTTTTCTAAGAGGCCAAAAATGCCTTAAGTCACTATGGCTAAATAAATACCACAAAGAACTTCAAAGCACCGCTGATCAATCAACATTAGCAGCATTTGAACGAGGACATCGGATTGGACTCCTGGCTCAAACTCTGTTCCCTAACGGGCTTGATGCAACACCAAAAAATTTCTGGGACTATCGCCCATCAATCAGAAAAACGAGTGAATGGATTCAGGCAAATGTGGAAGTAATATATGAAGCGGCTTTTCAGTATGCAGAAACCCTCTCTGCATTGGACATACTAGTCCAAAAGGAAAATAAACTTTATGCTTACGAAGTAAAAAGCTCAACCAAGGTTAAGGAAGAACACCTGCACGATGCCGCGCTACAATATTATATCATGAAAGAATCAGGCTATGAGCCGGTAGACTTTTCGATTGTATATCTAAACAATCAATACAGACTAGAAGAAGAGATAATACCTGATCAGTTTTTTATAATTGAATCTGTTAAAGATCAGATTATTCCGTTAATCGAAAGTATACCTGAAAAAATCAAAGAACTGAAATACACCTTGGCTGTCAAGCAGATGCCCTCGGTAGCTATTGGCCCTCACTGCAACGAACCGTATGTCTGCGACTTTAAGGAATATTGTTGGAATGACGTACCTGACTATTCAGTTTTTGACATCTCTAATATTAGCAAAGAGAAAGCCTGGAATTTATTTCATAGTGGCATAATTGAAACAAATCAAATCAAAGACCTCTCCATATTTTCCCCCAATCAGATTGAACAAATTAAATGCGATCAGAATAATGAAACGATATTGAATAAAGAGAAAATTCTCAGCTTTCTGAAAACACTGGAATATCCTCTTTACTTCATGGATTTCGAAACTTTTGCACCCGCTATACCGATTTATGAGGGAACGCGACCTTTCCAGAAAATTCCTTTTCAGTTTTCCGTTCACATCAAAGAGTTCAACCTTTCTGATTTAGCCCATAAGGAGTTTCTCGGAGATTCTTCATACGACCCCAGAAGAGAGTTTACGGAACTCCTCATCGACACCCTGGGCAACACTGGCAGTATCATAGTGTATAATCAAGGATTTGAGAAGTCCATACTAGAACAATGCGCAACCTGGTTTCCGGAATATCAATTGCAAATTGAGCAAATAATTGACCGGTTAACCGATTTGATGGACATATTCAAAAACAAGTATTACTATACCGCTGCGATGAAGGGATCATACTCTATAAAAAAAGTCCTTCCGGCTTTGGTTCAGGGGTTCAGTTATTCCTCGCTTGATATCCAATCCGGTGATATTGCCAGTATTCAATACGAAAAAATGTTAGCTGACCCTCAAAATCCTGAAAACAACCAGATTAAGAAAGACTTACTTAAATACTGCAAACAAGACACCATTGCAATGCATCACATTCTATTAGCTCTTCAGGAAGCCATATAATTATATCCTTTCAGAAGTTTTAGCTAAATTACTGTATGCAGCAACAAGAAACCTTGCGCGAAGTAGTACTCTCTCATGATCTTAACAGGGTTCGCTTTACGATCCTGTATGATAAAATTTATATGGCTGTGAAGCAGGTTGAAATTTCCTCTCATCTTACTGCCCCCGAAAACGACTGGAGGAGTCTGGTGGAAAAGTTAACCCTAACATTCGTACTAAAAGGTGAAGGGGCAAACACAGTGAATATCCCAATTGCATTCAAAACTCTTGCCTCTTCTTTCAGCCCGAGACCTGTATTTGATGTTGATCTACTCCTGCCTGACAATCTTTCAAAAATGACTAAATACACCGGTGGGAAATGGGACCAGATAGAGGTTGCTGTTAGTACTACCAGACCTGAAGACTTTGAGATTAGGGTATTCTTTGAAAGTGATATGATTCAAGGTTAGTGATAAAAAAATTCAATCTTCAGAACCGATTTCCATAAATTAATGTTTAAACACCTATATCAACCAAATTAATTAACCTATGAACAACTCTTCAATCAAAATCGGAAAAATTGTATTCGCAGTTACAATGATTGTATTCGGTTTCAACCATTTTATGAAGGCCGAACAGATGGCACAAATGACATTAAGTTATATGCCAGCTACATTGGGAACGATCCTGACCTACTTAACCGGAGCTACCCTGATTGCTGCCGCAATCGGCATCATAACCGGAATCAAAGGTCAACTGGCAGCGCTTCTACTGTCCATTCAGCTATTTAGCATAATATTGGCCGTTTGGATACCTGCTGTCGTTGCTGGTGCACCTGCAGACATGACCATTCCAATGATCCTAAAAGATTTGGGTTTAGCAGCGGGTGCTTTAATAATCTCGGGAACTTTTCAAAAATCAGAATCTTAGCATTACTGAGTCGGGTGGCCCAACAGCCCCCGACTTATCCTCCACTTTTTTTGGCTTTATAACCCTCTTTGGCCAAAATATCCATCACCTTATCTCGGTGGTCACCCTGAATTAATATCTCTCCGTCCTTGGCACTACCACCAACACCACATTTTGATTTTAACAACTTCCCCAAATCCTTCAAATCCTCATCCGCACCAACAAACCCCGTCACGAGTGTAACCTGCTTGCCTCCCCTTGATTTTTTATCCAATTGAACGCGTAGGTCCTGCTCGGCCGGAGCTAACGTTTCTTCACTGTCCTCTCCGTAATAGTTATACTCGTAATCATCGTTTGTCGAGTATACAACACCATCTCTATTCTTTTTGCTTTTCTTTGCCATAATTATATCGGGGAAAATGAAACAACAAAGTAAATAAAATGGGAGACCTTTTCCCAGAATAGACATTAAAGTATGTAACCAATTTCAATAACACGGTTATGTATACAAACAATTACATGAAACGAATGAAACAGATATTACTCTCAACTATTATTTTTTTGACTACAAGCAATTTATTTGCTCAGTTGCAAGGAACTGAAGATATGGCCTTAATTGAGGTCAAAGTTATGGACATGAATGACAAACCCAGGAAAAAGGATATCATCGTTTTTGAAGGTATCAACACAAAAAAAATCGTCCAGGGAATAACCAATGACAAAGGGTTCTTTGAGGTGCTCATTCCTGAAGGTGATGTATACAACATCAAAATTAAGGGACTTGGTCAAACAGACGACTACAGCAGAATAAGAATTGACAAACAAGACGGTATCGTTTCTAGCGGATTAGAAATCAAATATGATCCTGGTAAAGTATTTACCCTAAACGATGTACATTTTAATTCAGGTCAGGCATCGTTAAGAAGTGATTCTTATAATGCACTGAATGACCTACTGGAAATTCTCAAAATCAAATCACATATGACTGTTGAAATTGCTGGTCATACTGATGATGTTGGTGACACCAATAGCAACCTTACATTGTCACGTAAACGTGCCGAAACTGTAAGAAGTTATTTAATTAAAAATGGAATTGAACCTTCGAGGCTTGTAGCAAAAGGTTACGGAGAATCGAAACCAATCGCCTACAATGATACCCCGGAAGGTCGGCAAAAAAACAGACGAACTGAGGTAGTAATACTTTCGGAGTAAAAAAAATCCCGCATTAAGCGGGATTTCTGTTTAATTATTCTTTTTCGGAGCTTTCCTCTTTCTTTTTGCAGCAGGCTTTTTTCTCACCTTTCTTGCAACAGGACTTTCCTTCGATTGCCTCACCTTCTCCTTTACCTTCACAAGACTTCTTCTTTTTACAATTCTTTTTCTTCTTCTTACACTTTTTCTTGCCTCCGTCCTCGTCATCATCACACAACACTGTCGACTGAACATCTGTGACAGTTGAAGCGTTAACATTCATGTACCCGGTCAAAAAAAGTACAAGACCAAGTGATAAAATAAGCTTTTTCATATAATTAGATTTAAAACGTAATTACTTTAGTGAATAAAATTACTACAACTATTATTCCAAACGTCCTAAATGCTTAAAAAGTTTAGTTGGTACATAATCGCTGCAATTGTAATCATAACAGGATTAAGTGTTTACAACATTTTGCAGATTCGCTTCAATTACGATTTCGAGAGTTTCTTCCCAAAAGATGACCCTGACCTGGAATTTTTTGAAAGTCACCGAGCCGAGTTCGAGAACGATAGCGACTACCTCTTGCTTGGAATTGTGAGAGAAGAAGGTGTGTTTGACCTTGATTTCCTAAAAAAAGTCCACGAGCTCACTAACAACCTGAAACAGATTAAATACATAAAAAAAGTTGTATCACCGACCAATTATAAACTACCTGGTGTCAGAGGTTCCTGGAAATTCCTAAAACTACAATCCGAGGAGCAAGTTGCACAAGCCGAAAAAATGGCTCCCGATTACCCAGACATCATGGGGTCCCTGATTGCACACGACCATAAGACAATCTGCATCTTTATAAAAACAGATACCCTTGATCCATTTCAGGGAGACACATTAATGACATCTGTAGACTCTCTTATGGCCAAAACACCAATAGAAAATATGAGGTTAGCCGGTCGGTTGAAAGCAGAGAAGTATTATGTAAAAATGATGATGAAAGAATTGATCATTTTCATCTCCTCATCATTTTTTCTCATTGTGTTTTTCTTGTGGAGGTCATTCAGGTCACCATGGGCTGTAATCGTTCCATTGATCGTAGTACTGCTCGCGGTTGTCTGGAGTTTGGGACTCATGGGACTCATGAATAAACCTATAGATTTACTTACAGTGCTACTGCCTTCTATCATGTTTGTGGTTGGTATGTCGGATGTGGTGCATATTATCTCAAAGTACCTGGAAGAACTCCGCAACGGACACACTATTCCTGAGGCACTTAAAATTACTGTTAGAGAAATAGGAAAGGCTACATTCTTAACTTCTTTGACCACAGCCATAGGGTTTGCAACCTTAATTACGGCTCGAATTGCACCGATACAGGAGTTTGGACTCTTTACAGCACTGGGAGTAATACTGGCTTTTATACTAGCCTTTTCCATGCTACCAGCGATCCTCATCAATCTTCCGAAACCAAGACTCTCAAAAGTTGATCATGAAAAGCTATTCTGGACCAGGTGGTTACACAAGTCTTTTAGGTGGATTCTAAGGATGAGAAATACGATTGGACTAGGTGCTTTTGCCGTACTTCTGATTTCAGGTATTGGCATTTCAATGATTACCATCAATGTGCTTTTAATCGATGAAGTAAATGATGGCGATCCACTCAAACAAGACTTTTTGTTCATGGAAGAGCATTTTTCAGGTGCCAGACCATTTGAACTATCAATTGCCTTAAAAGACTCAACAAAATCCTGGTTCGATGCAGATGTTGTTGCAGAATTAGAGAAAACAGAAAAGTACCTAATAAAGTCCTACGGACTCAAGATTCTCTATTCTCCCCTGACCATGGTTCGGATGGGAAATCGAGCGTTTTACGGAGGAGGACTATTACCCGAGTATTACAGTATTCCTGATGACAGCTCTAAATTGGCAGCTATTGAGGCCCAATTTGAACAACTTCAAAAATATGCCCCTACCAATACTTTAATTTCAAAAAATGGGCGTATCGCCCGATTTACCGGGCGAATGAAGGATGTGGGTAGTGCCGAAATGGAAGAAAAGAATATAAAATTCTATGAAAACATTCAGTCAAATCTCGTTGATTATAAAATCACCGGAAGTGCGCTGCTCCTGGATAAGAACAATAATTATCTATCAAAAACAATGATCTATGGATTACTCATTGCATTTGGGATTATTGCCGTAATCATGGGTATTCTTTTCAAATCATTAAGAATGATCATTGTATCACTTATACCGAACATACTCCCTCTAATGATGATAGGTGGGTTTATTGGCTATATGGATATTGGTCTTAAGGTTTCTACTTCGATCATTTTTACAATAGCATTCGGCATTGCAGTGGATGATACAATTCATTTTATGAGTAAGCTCAAAATTGAACTGATGAAAGGAAGGTCTCTGATTTACGCAACAAAGCGTGCTTTCATATCCACCGGTAAAGCAATCATCATTACATCTATTATTCTTGTCGGAGGGTTTTTGACTTTAATGTTTTCGTCTTTCAACGGGACCTTCTACACCGGATTACTCATCAGCATGACATTATTTTTTGCAGTAATCGCTGATTTATTACTTATACCGGTATTGTTAATAATTTTTTCAAAAAAAATTAACTGATACGGTTACCTCCCTCAGGTCCATAGTATATAAGAGTACAATTTCACACACACTGTGTTAATCACTAAACTTAAAAAGGACTTGCATTTTGCAAGTCCTTTTTATTTTATCCCTGCCTTAATAACTAGAAAAAGTCTAGCTTTGCGTCCACAGATGAGACTGAGCTTAATCATATTATTCTCCATCTACACCTATTTTGGGTCATGCCAACAACTAAAGAAGGAAAAACTCCGCTTCACAACTGGTATAGGCACGGCTTTTTATAATGGTGACCTATGTTCTTCTCCTGACTGCTGGACCTACAGACATCACCTCTCACTAGGAGCGAGATACTATATTGGTCCCGGACTATCATGGCGGGCTGAAGCGCATCATTTTAGGCTCCGATCCGAAGATAGTAACCCCATAAGAAACCTTTCTTTTCGCTCCGATAATTGGATGGTTTCATTCGTCATGCAGTACGAAATACTTCCCACTTTTAAGAACGAACAAGAAATTAATACCCTCTCCCCTTACGTGTTTGGAGGAATCGGATTGTTAACCTTTAATCCTCAAGCCAAACACATTGGCGAATGGAAAGACTTACAACCACTTCAAACCGAAGGTGTATCATATAGTACTTTCGGAATGGTAATCCCTTTAGGTGCAGGCTTCCGAGTTAATTTACCAAACAACTTTCACCTGGCGCTTGAGTTTACCTTTAGCAAAACATTCAGCGACTATCTGGATGATGTAAGTGGATCTTACATTGACAACAGTGAGCTACCGGAGACTGCTGGTGATCTGGCTGACCGCACATTTGAAGGAGGAAATACTCCAACGATCACCTCTGACGGAGAACACTGGAGCGAAGGAGCTGAGCGTGGCAGCAAAGAAGGTAACGACCATTATATGTTCCTTGACCTTCGCCTGAATATCCCTCTTATCATGCACAAAACTGTGTGTCCATCTGATTTTTGGAACTAGTATATCCCAAGCCACAATAACTTTATCCTGAATCTCCTGCCTAATTCGCCTGAATCCTTTAATTTTGTCGTCTTTCAAGCTATAGCAACGACATGGGTGAGTATAAGTTCAGAGAAATAGAAAAGAAATGGCAACAGAGATGGGCCGAAGAAGGCACATACAAAGTCAAAGAGGATAGTACCAAGGAAAAATTCTACATCCTTGATATGTTTCCTTATCCTTCCGGGGCAGGATTACATGTTGGACATCCGTTAGGATACATTGCCTCTGACATCATAGCGCGCTACAAAACACTGGAAGGATACAATGTCCTCCATCCCATGGGCTTTGACTCATTCGGCCTACCTGCCGAACAATATGCCATTCAGACTGGGCAACACCCGGCCATCACGACCGAAAACAATATTCAGCGGTACAAGGAACAACTTGGCAATCTCGGTTTTTCATATGACTGGGAAAGAGAAATTCGCACTAGTGATCCTTCTTATTACAAATGGACTCAATGGATATTCATTCAGCTGTTCGATTCCTGGTACAATAAGTCTACCGATAAAGCTGAAGCTATTGATGAGTTAATAAAAATATTCTCCAGCAAAGGTAATGCTGAGGTAAACGCAGCCTGTGACGAGGACACGGTCGGATTTTCAGCTGATGAATGGAACTCGTGGAGTGAAAAAGAACAACAGGAACTCTTAATGAAATATCGCCTGACCTATTTATCAGAAACAATGGTGAATTGGTGCCCGGAACTAGGCACTGTACTAGCCAATGACGAGGTCAAAGATGGTGTTTCCGAACGAGGAGGATATCCTGTAGAAAGAAAAAAAATGAATCAGTGGAGTATGCGCATCACTGCTTACGCTGATCGATTGCTCAAAGGTCTCCATAATCTTGACTGGAGTGATTCTCTAAAAGAAATCCAAAGAAATTGGATTGGCAAATCTTATGGGTGTGCATTGAACTTCAAAGTATTGGACAAAGACATAACGCTTGAGGCCTTCACAACTCGGCCTGATACCTCCTATGGTGTCACTTTTGTGTCTATTGCGCCTGAACATGAACTTGTCACAAAATTGACCACAGAAGAACAGCGAGCGGAGGTGGAAGCCTATGTAGAAAAAGCAAAAAACCGGTCAGAAAGAGACCGAATGAGTGACACAAAAACTATATCCGGTGTATTTACTGGCTCGTATGTCGTCAACCCATTCAACGGGAACAAAGTGCCGCTTTGGATTGCGGACTATGTCCTTGTAGGATATGGAACCGGGGTTGTCATGGCGGTACCTTCTTCCGATACCCGCGACTATGCCTTTGCCCAACATTTTGACATCCCTATTATACCGGTACAAGAAGGACCAAGAACAGATATTTCTCAAGATGACTTTGACCCCAAGGCTGGTACAATGATCAACTCTGGTGAACTAAATGGTTTGTCCGTGCCCGAGGCTATTAAGAAGGCAATTTCGATAGCAGAAGAAGGTGGATTTGGTAGTGCGACCATCAATTACAAAATGAGAGATGCCATTTTCAGCCGACAGAGATATTGGGGTGAACCTATTCCGGTTTATTACAAAGATGGGATTCCCTATACACTTGATGAGTCAAAGCTTCCTCTTGAGCTTCCTGAAATTGATGAATACAAGCCTACGGCTACAGGTGAACCTCCTTTAGGTCGCGCCAAAAACTGGAAAACCAATGACGGCTATCCTCTTGAAATGAACACTATGCCAGGTTGGGCCGGATCGAGCTGGTACTTCTATCGTTATATGGATGCAAACAATGATGGTATGTTTGTAGCCAAGGACAAAGAAAACTACTGGAAAAACGTGGATTTATATCTTGGTGGTGCAGAACACGCAACAGGTCACCTGTTATATTCCCGGTTCTGGAATATGTTCTTGTACGACCGGGGGTTTGTGAGTGAACAGGATGTATTCAAAAAGTTGGTTAACCAGGGTATGATCCAGGGAAGATCAAACTTCGTTTACCGAATCGAGGGAACCAATAAATTTGTTTCCAAAGGCCTAAAGTCCGATTACAAAACAACCCCTATTCACGTTGATGTAAACATAGTCAGTAATGATGAATTGGATGTCGAGGCATTCAAAAACTGGAGGCCAGAGTTTAATAATGCTGAATTTGAACTCGAGAATGACAAATATCAATGTGGGGTGGAAACCGAAAAAATGTCTAAATCAAAATACAATGTTGTCAATCCGGATGACATTGTAGACCGATACGGATCGGATACACTACGAATTTATGAGATGTTTCTTGGACCTCTGGAACAATCAAAACCATGGAACACCAACGGTATTGATGGATCTTTTAAGTTTCTACGAAAGTTATGGAAGTTATTTTTCAATGAATCGAATCAACTTGATGTATCAGACCAACCAGCTTCCGAGGAATCAGTAAAAACTCTCCACAAAACGCTAAAGAAGACTAAAGATGACATCGAGCGCCTTTCAATAAACACTTGTGTCAGCAACTTCATGATATGTGTAAATGAGCTCTCATCTCAAAAATGTAATTCTAAGGAAGTACTTGAGCCATTGTTAATTGCCATTAGTCCTTTTGCACCCCATATTTGTGAAGAGCTCTGGGAGGTACTAGGGCACTCAACATCAATTACCAAGGAACGATTTCCTGATGTTGACGAAAGCAAAATCATTGAGGACACTCATGAATATCCAATATCTATCAACGGTAAAATGAGAACCAAAATTCCATTCCCATTAGATATGCCGAAAGAAGACATTGAAAAAGCTGTACTTGCTAATGAGACTGTCTTGAAGTGGACAGAAGGGAAAGCTCCTCGTAAGGTGATTATAGTGCCCAAGAAAATTGTCAACGTAGTTGTGTAGGTCAAGCCAGACCGTAATCAGGAACCAAATTCAATAAAAAAACCCTGAAGAACTAAGCAGAATATTCTTCAGGGTTCATTAGTCTATGAGAAATTACGCAGCAATTATTCCGACTTGCTAGCTACTAAAGTTATTGTGGTATTGATTTTATCTTCAATCAGGTTATCACCCAGATCATCAAAATGTGACTTTGAGCCATACTTAACATCAAACTTAGACCTGTCAAATGTCAACTTACCTGTTGCCGTGATACCCTCTTCTGTTTCTTCTAGAGTGATATCGGTAACTGTTGCTTCTTCAGTATTCCCTCTGATTGTTAAACTTCCAGTTGCGGTTGTTCCTTCTCCACTGGTCACCTCAAAGGTAGCCTCAGGATAGTTTTCAACGTCAAAAAAGTCAGCAGACTTTAGGTGACCTTCAAGTTTCCCCTTCATTTCCGGCATTTCAGCCATGTCAAGATTCTCAATAGTTGTCATATCAACCGTAAAAGAACCTGCAGTTACTACCCCGCTTTCCAGGGTAAAACTTCCACTGGAAAATTTTATAGTTCCATTGTGTTGCTTATTCTTCAGTCTCTGGACACCAACCCAGGCTACTTTACTTTCTTCAGTATCAACCGAAAATTCTCCCGAAACATCAGTTGTTGCAGGTGTTGTGCTCGCAGTCTCATCTTCTGATTCTGATGAACAACAAGTTGCAGGCTCACAATTAGCAGTGTCCTCAGGTTGCTCTTCACTTCCACCGCATGATGTAAAGAACATGGCTAATGCCAATCCCCATACTAAGTTTTTGAATTTCATTTTTATGTGTTTTTAGGTTAAAAATTAATGTGGTTACATGTTTAAACACATAATATCAAAAAAGGTTCTGTAAACTCCAATTATTTACAATTTTTAAGAAAAGTTCTTACTTCATCAGGAGTCACTATACCTTCTTTATGACCCCATGCATTGTAAATATAATTGAGGACATCTGTAACCTTAGTAATGCTCATTCCCGATACTGGCAACATTTTCATGTGATACTGCTTACCGTTTACAGTTATTTCACGATCAATTCCATTCCAAATAATACATGCCGCTCGTTGCTTATCAACAAGCAAAAAATCTGAGTTGGCCAGTGGAGGATAAAGTTCATTGAGGCCTTCACCATTTTGTTGGTGGCACTGCATACAACTCATCTTGTAAATTTTCTCTCCTTCTGCAAAGCTTCTCCTGTCAAAACTAATTTCCTCTGGTTGCTGATCTTCTGTACAAGAAACTAAGAACACGAAAACCAGAACACTTAGCCTAGTTAAATTCTTCATCCATTAGAATTTTAATATCTGCAATAAGCTGATCTATTCCTTCTTCAGTAAGCCCATTGTAAAACCCTCTCATTCTACCTTCAGTATCAATTAACATAATGTTTCCAGAGTGATTAATTCCGTCCGGGGCCGTTGAGTCTGGTACTGCTGCGATCAAGTATTCATTGGCTAATTCAAATGTTTTTTCCCGATCTCCTCGCAGAAAAATCCATTGCTTGGTATCAGCACCCAGTTTTTGAGCATAGTCCTTAAGAACGGCCGGTGTATCGTGTACGGGATCCAATGAGTGTGAAAGAAATAGAATCCGATCATCATCCTTATAGGCTTCTTGTAGTTTGAGCATATTTCTCTTACCTATCGGACAAATTGTTGTACAAGTTGTAAAAAAGAAATCAGCTGTATATATTTTTCCTGATACAGTATTATTGGTAACTACCTGCCCATCCTGGTTGGTATAAGTGAACTTGGGTACGGTCTGATAGATAGTGTCCGTTACTTCCTGTCCATCGACTAATTTAACAACCGCCTCTTTTCTCCCCAGTATCGGAAGTTTACGTTCCTTTTCACAAGCAAAACTTACTGTAAGAGCAAACAGAATTAATATCCTTGTCATTGCACTAATTTTTTACCAAAGGTATCCTGATGTTCAGAGAGCACAAAAAAAAGCCATGAAAAAATCATGGCTTTTCTACCTAAATTGAATCAAACGGTTTTACTCTGCCTGCACCATCTTATGTTTAATTTCTCTGTTTCTTAGAGTTGCTTCAACAAGAATTTCAATAGGCTTCAGAAGTAAAAGCAATACTCCCTTAATGGCCAATCCAACCCAAAAACTACTATCCTTTCCGTATTCTAAGAGGGCCCATCGGTCAATCATTGGCTCAAGAAACCCTTCTGCAAGTACAAAAAGTACTATGGCAATTATAAAAACTATCGTTATAGCCTTTCTTCCAATTTTTGCTTGTTCCCATGCTGTAATTGCATTTTTCAGTTCTTTATTCTGTGACTCCAGCAAAGTTTTCTGTGTCTTCAGTTCTTTAGTCCTTCGTTCAACTTTTTGTTCCAGCATCTTATTCAACCCTTCCAAAGCTTCTCTTGACTTCACCTGCTCCGTTATATCTCTGATAATACCTTGATATCCGATAACATTTCCTTTCTTATCTCTGCGCTCGGTAGAGTTAATAAGGCAATGAATCTTTCTGCCTACCCTTCCTACAAGGACTGTCTTAAAATCTTTT
Organism: Cytophagales bacterium; assembly: GCA_965267335.1. GTDB lineage: Bacteria > Bacteroidota > Bacteroidia > Cytophagales > JAAEPT01. The sequence continues at coordinate 3,693,775 of OZ253953.1, forward strand.
ACCCGACCTTTACTATGCATTTCATTCCTAAACCGCTCAATTTCCGACTTATCCTCATAAAGCTCTCTCATATCAAGATCAAGCAATTCCTCCTTAGAGTAACCCAAAAGGTTAATCATGGCCTCGTTAAAATCGGTCATGTTCTTCTTTCCCTTCGTACTAATATAGATGGCATCAATTGAGTTTTCGAAGATATATTTGTACTTGTAACTTTGGGTTTCAAGCTCCAGTTCGTTTCTATGTCGCTCAATGGCGTAGTCAATGGCTTTTTTTAGTACGGACCCTGTCAATTCATCTTTAAACAAGAAATCCTGAGCTCCCTTTTTTAAAGCTGTTAAGGTGGTCTCCTCATCATTTAATCCCGTTAGAAGGATGATACCTACCTCAGGAAAAGATTCTCGTATTATTTCTATCCCTTCTATCCCTATTTGATCGGGCAGAAAGAAGTCTAATAAAACGATATCATACTCTTCAGCTTCCAAAGCTTTAACTCCAGCACGAAAGTCCGAAGCATGATGAAGCTCTATGGTGTCCCCTCCTGGGGCCCTCAATAGTTGATGGTAAATCAATAAGGCATCTGCTTCATGGTCGTCAATTAAAAGTACCTTCCTAGAAACTTTACTGGCAGGTTTATAAATACTAACTAATTCGTCAACTACTTGTGCTTGCTTCATTGATAATGTTGTGTTCTGGGATAAATCTGTAATTCTATACGCCTGAATGAAGTCAGTTGTTCGACTCTGAACCCGTATTTAAGCAAATTGATTAAACTATTTAAGGGATTCTTTTACCATGGTGTGATTACTTTATTTTTCAAAAATTTTGGTGTATTTTGAAATGATCGAACTTTAGCACAGTTTTTGATTTACATTACAAAAAAGCATATGAAAAAAATCATACTTACTTCATTATTTATAGGATCGGCAATGATTACGAGCTTTGCGCAAGATATGACCGCAGATGCTAAAAAATTAAGTGAATTAAACTGCAAAATGCTGGCCGTGAGCCAGGATAAAAGTTTATCAGATCAGGAGTTTTATGATAAGCAAAAAGAGTTGACAGATCAGTACGAAGCACTCAAAAAAGAGTGTGAAAAGAAATACAAGGATCGAGAAACTGAATGGAAAGCTGCACTAAGCAAAGCTTCCAAAGAATCCGGATGCTAAGCCCAAGTCTTAGCGTCCTCCCATCATGTTAGCCAATCCTTTTTTGCCTCCCCCCATTTTGTTCATGCGCTTCATCATCTTGCGCATGTCGCCAAATTGTTTCATGAGGTTGTTGACCTGCTGAATGGAAGTACCACTTCCTTCTGCAATCCTCTTTCTGCGGGAGCCATTAATTGAATCGGGATTCTCTCTCTCGTAGGGTGTCATTGATTGAATGATAGCCTCAATAGGCTTAAAAGCATCATCATCCACTTCTACTCCTTTCATCATCTTACCCATACCGGGTATCATACCAAGTAAATCCTTAACGCTTCCCATTTTCTTAATTTGTTCCAGCTGCGAAAGGAAATCGTCAAAGTTGAATTGATTTTTTCGAATCTTCTTGTTCAGTCGTCTGGCTTCCTCCTCATCGAAAGCATCCTGCGCTTTTTCTACCAGGGACACAACATCACCCATTCCCAGGATTCTTTGCGCCATCCTATCAGGATGAAACACATCGAGGGCATCCATTTTTTCCCCTGTGCTAATAAACTTAATTGGTTTATCAACTACATTCCGAATAGAAAGAGCTGCACCACCCCGTGTATCACCATCTAATTTGGTTAGTACGACTCCGTCAAAATCGATTCTATCGTTAAAGGTCTTAGCTGTATTCACAGCATCCTGGCCTGTCATCGAGTCAACTACGAAGAGTGTTTCAGAAGGCTTGATTGCTGACTTAACATTCTCAATCTCCTTCATCATTTCTTCATCGACCGCCAATCGACCGGCCGTATCCACGATAACTATTTTCTTCCCCGTTGATTTGGCATGTTTGACAGCATTCTGAGCAATCTGGACAGGGTTCTTATTTTCTACCTCGGTATAGACCTCTACATCTACCTGCTCACCAAGAACCTTGAGTTGGTCTATGGCCGCTGGACGATACACATCACAGGCAGCGAGAAGAACCTGTCTTCCTTTTCCCTTAAGCATTTTGGCAAGTTTACCTGTGAATGTGGTTTTACCTGAACCTTGAAGACCAGCAATCAATATAACAGCCGGGTCACCGGATATATTTATATCCTCCTTGTGCCCACCCATAAGCTCAGCTAGCTTCTCATTGGTGATTTTGATAAATAGCTGTCCGGGAGTTACCGATACTAAGACATCCTGACCTAAGGCTTCCTCCTTGATTTCATCGGTTATTGTTTTTGCCACCTTGTAGTTAACATCAGCATCAATCAGAGCTCTTCTGATTTCCTTAGTGGTTTGAGCCACATTGATTTCAGTAATCTTTCCCTGACCTTTCAGAGTCTTAAATGCCTTATCGAGTTTACTACTTAAACTTTCAAACATGTCTTAATGATTTTGAATTTATCCCTTCACCTAACGGGTTTGCAAAATTAATGAAATTAGTGAAAAATAGAACCTATGCTGGCAATCCTGGTTCGACTAATACAATATCTTCTTTGTCAACCACCACTTGACCGGGCAATGAACCCTTAGGTTTTCTCACGAACTTTTTTGGAGTACAGATAACCGGACACAGACTATCGGTCTTCCTTTTTGAGAAATAAGCAGCTATTGCGGCTGCCTGCTCTATAACATACTTTGGAAAAGGTCTAGATGAATTATGTTTAATTACCACATGTGAACCGCTTACATCTTTAGCATGAAGCCATAGGTCATCCTTATGACTGTGTTTCTGAGTAAGCAAATCGTTATTCTTTGAGTTTCTTCCCACCAGTATCTTGAATCCATCAACCATGAATTCCTTAAACAAACCTTCTTTTTTATCGTCCTGACTATGAGTCGCAAAAACCTCTCTCTCGTACTCCTTCAACATTTTTATATTATTACTAACCGACACTTTCTGTTCAAAACTTTCCAGATCCTTTAATTCCCTTTGTTTATCGGTCAGCACTTGTCGGAGCTGATCAATTTCCAGCGATTGATTCTTTGCCTTTCTGTAATACCTTTCAGCATTTTTTTGTGGAGAAAGATCTTTTTTGAGTTTTATTGTAATTTCTTCTCCGGTGTAAAAATTTTGCAATTTGACCATTGTCGCACCAGTCGGTATTGCATGCAAATTTGCCATTATAATATCCGCAACCTGATTATAAGGAGTTGTGTTTTCTATTTGTTGCAACCTCCTATCCGTGGCTTCAATTGTATTCTTAGTCTTCGAAATTTGCTTTGAACAAGATGAAAGAAGTTTTTTCTTAATTGATGAAAGTCCACTATCCCTCAGCTTAGTTACCACAAATTGATTAATCGCTTCGATTGGGTCATCAAAACTCTCAACAATTTCGCCTAGAGGAATCAGGCTTAGAGCCAAACTATCATTTATATTAATCACGAAGAAATTCGGCTTGGCCATAACCTCCAATGCTTGTTGACATAAATTCCATTTAGCCTGGATATCAGAATTTTCATACTCCTTTTCTTTTAGCCAGCCTTTTACCAAAGGACCGAAGGTGGGGAAAATTTTTCGCAGATCACCATCAACTTCCTTGAAGGCTTCCAAGGATTGATCTATGATTCGATCTGGGGTCTCCAAATACTCGCTTTCAACATACTGCGACCTGAAGCTCTCAATAATTTTAGACTCATGCACCAAAAACAAATTGGCTCTTCGACCATACAGCAGAAATATCATTTCATAACCATTCTCAAAACGAATCAAAAAGCTACGATCGTTTTCGCAGACCAAGACACCTTCAACTTTTGAGTCAAGAACCGTTTTAAAAAGATTGACACTATTTTTTTTTGCTCTATGAAATTCCTTAGGAAACGAGAGCGCACATAATCCACCTCCAAGCGCGGCTCTCATAACAAACTCGGAATTACTGTCAGCAAAAATAAGGACCAGCTCGTCTTTATTCTGACTAAAGCATTCCAGTAATGATTTTCCGGTTATCTTCTTTTCGACAACAGGTACAAGGTGCTTAAGAAAGTGATAATTATTGTGCACTAAAGATTAATTGACAAACCATCATGAGCCAAATGAATTCTTTCGGGTAACTCCTTACTGACCTCCGCATGAAGCCCCAACTTATGACTAATATGAGTAATATAGCCTTTTTCAGGTGAAAATTCGTTAATCAAATCAACAGCTTCAGCAAGTGTAAAGTGAGAAATATGCTCTGTCTTTTGAAGGCCATTGACAACAATTACCCGACTCCCTTTTATTTTTTCTTTTTCAGCTTCGGAAATAAAATTTGCGTCAGTGATATAAGTAAAGTCTCCAATTCGAAATCCAAATACAGGAAGTTTATAATGTAAAGTATCAATAGGCACAACTGTAACCCCGTTAATTTGGAAAGGCTCGTTGTGTATTTGGTGTACTTCTACACTGGGAACACCAGGATACTTTACTTCCTCAAAGACGTAAGCAAACTCTTGTTTTAGTTGATCAATGACCCGGTCTCTTGCATAAACGGGCACATCTCTCTTTTGCTTAAAATTAAAAGATCGTACATCATCCATCCCAGCCGTATGATCTTTATGCTCGTGAGTAAAAATTAGTGCATCAAGCCTGTTAATATTTTCTCTAAGCATCTGCTGCCGGAAGTCTGGCCCGGAATCAATCACAAAACTATTACCATCTACCTCAATATGAACTGCTGTCCGCAATCTCTTGTCCCGGAAGTCCATTGATTTACATACTTCGCATTCACATGCGATTACGGGGACTCCCTGTGAAGTTCCGGTCCCTAAAAATGTAATTTTCACAACCTGAGTTTCGTTTGATTCAAGTCAGCAAGAAACTTAATGTTCTTCTCTCCCATTCCAGATTGATCAAGCTCCACCTGCTTCAGAATATCTAAAAGGCAGTTGATCTTACCTTCCAATGAATAATATTTATTGATTACAACGACCTGAGTCTCTTTCAGTATACAATAACCGGATTTGAACTGACCTTTTTCATAGCGAAGGATATAGTCTGATTCCGCAAAAACGTCTTCAAGTTTGTTTAAAAAGTGTTTTGTATACTTTATCTGCATTTACTCAGTGTACTTTTTGACCGTGCTCACTAGAACATCAAAGTCGAGTGGTTTTTCCAGACACTCATTGATACCGACTTCATGAAACTGCTCCTCGCTATAATTCATAGCATTGCCTGTGATCGCTACAATGGGTATTTTAGACTTTACGTCATCCTCTAAAGATCTTATTGCCTGGGCACAATCAATACCATTCATTTTTGGCATATTGATGTCCATGAGTATAATATCAAAATCGCCTCCATTGAGTTTTTTAAGAACGTCTTCACCGTTCTTAACGGCAGTAATTTCATAATTCTGGAATTCAAGAATTTTCTTAGTCAGATTCTGAATTACAGAACTATCTTCCGCTACTAGTACCTTTTTTCCCATAGTTATAGTTTTAAAATCTCCTTATAGCTTTGTTGAAACTTAATAAATTCATCGCTCAAAAGGTTCAACTGATTCTCCGTATCAATAGCAACCTCTTTCTTCATTTTGCCCTCTATATCACGGGCAAGTTCAGATAATTGGGTCACTCCTAATGTACCTGCCGTACCTTTTAAAGTGTGCAAGTTACTTAAAATTATTTTTTTGTCTTTTGAATTGAGACATTCATTAATCAGAATCTGTGCCTCATTTTCAAAATCACTGTACACTTCACGAAGCATTTCCTTTCCTCCAATCTCTTCTAGCTGAAGCGCTACATTCTGATCAATTACTTTAGCTATCTTGACGTTTCCATCTGCCTGGTTCTTAGTAACAGTCCCCTTGGTCCCGTGTTTCGTAACCTCCTTTACCTTATTAATCAAAGTTTCTGCCGCAATTGGTTTAGGTAAATATCCATCAAGCCCCGCCTTTAGCATTCTACCTTCATCTTCTTCCATTGAATAAGCTGTCATGGCAATAATTGGAGGAAGGTTTTTATAATTCAGCTCTTTAATTTTTGTCGTTGCCGTGATCCCATCCATCTCTGGCATTTGGATGTCCATGAAGACCAGGTCATAGTTCTTGTTCTTTTTAACTTGTTCTATGGCCTCATAACCGTTTCCTGCAATATCCACCACACAACCTGCCTTGGTAAGAATTACACTAGCAACCCTTTGATTAACGAGATTATCATCCACAAGCAGAATATAGGGGGTCTTATTCTTGAAATGTACATCGCTGATCTTTAAAGATTGCTCACTGGCCAATTTGGGTTTTTTATCGGTTTCCTGAACCTTAATTGTAAACCAGAACGTACTTCCTTTTCCGGGTTTGGATTTAACACCAATTTCTCCATCCATCAACCGGCAGAGTTCTTTAGAAATAGCTAATCCCAAACCCGTACCTGAATATGATTTTGATGAAGAATTGTCCAACTGATTGAAGTTTTTGAACAACAAGCCCATATCTTCTTTATCAATTCCAATCCCTGAATCCTTGATCTCAAATTTTAGTAGCGCATGGTCTCCACGCTTTTCTTCTAATCCGGCTTTAATTTTGACAGTACCTTTATCAGTAAATTTAATTGCATTAGAAGTCAGGTTGGCCAATATTTGCAGCAATCTGGTCTCATCAGCCATCACACTTTCAGGAATATCTTCTTTCACTTTGTACTCCAGCTTTATATGCTTGCTGTTGGCTTGCTGGTTGAACAAAGAATAAAGCTTTTCCACGGTTGCATTAATCGAAACTGGGACTTCCTTCAACTCCATTTTCCCTGCCTCTAGCTTGGACAAGTCCAATATATCATTAAGAATCTCAAGGAGTATTTGAGAGGATTTTTTAATGGTAAAAATGTAATCCTGTTGCTCAATATTAAGAGTGGTATCCATCAACAGATCAATCATTCCAATGATACCATTCATTGGAGTTCTGATTTCATGGCTCATGTTGGCCAGGAACCTCTCTTTTACTTTCAAAGATCGTTCAGCCAAGTCCTTAGCCTTAATGAGCTCTTCTTCTGTTTCTTTCAAAGAGGTAATATCCCTGACCAGTCCATCAACGGCAATCGGCCTTCCCTTCCTATCATGTACTAGCTTAAGGTTCGACAAAATCTGGATTTGGGTATTATCTTTTTTGATGAGATTAGCCTCGAAGTTTTTTACCTCACCAATTTTCATTAATTCCTTGATCAACCCACCCTGAAACTTTGTGGTAACAAAGAACCGGTTGATATCCTTACCAATTATATTTTTTGGGTCATAGCCTAGTACCTTTTGTGCTGAAGGACTTACCATGATAATCTTACCCTCTATATCCGCACGGAAGTACACGTCCTGCAGATTTTCAAAAATATTCCTAAACTTCTCTTCACTTTGAGAAAGACCTATCTCGGCCATCTTCTTTTCAGTAATATCATGGGCAATTCCTGAAACTTCTTCTATCCTGCCGTTCGGTAAGAAAATTGGATTAAGAAATACTTCCCTCCAAATATCATTACCTTTCTTATCCTTAATGTCAATTTCAAAATGCTGTGGTATCCCTTGAAAAGCCTCAACATACCTCTCATCGACATAGCTATGAAACTGTGGATCGGATAGCATCCAACGGGGCTTGATACCATCAGGATCAATCGAGGGACGATTTCCATGATGATACTTTATCGCGTCAGAATAATTCTGGTTAAAAGAAGTAAGCCCCCGCTTTCTGTTAACTGACCAGATCAGGTGTGTACTACTTTCGAAAATAGCATTCAACCGAGCACGATGTTCATTGATCTGATCCTCATATTTTTTCCTTTCGATGGCTAAGGCTATTTGCCCTGAGATAAAATCCAATAGATTGAGCTCACGCTTCGTATACTTATTCCGGTCACTATGACTCTTTACTGAGATAACCCCCGTAATTCTTCTATCAATTTTCAAGGGCACTCCCAACCAAACCTGAGGTTCGGGTCCGTAAAGTTCAAGTAAGCCTTCTGAAACCAGCGCCCGGATATCCTCCTCAAAAAGAAAAACTGGACGTTTCTTCTTTAAGGTATATTCCGTCAACCCTTTTGCAAAAGGGCGGCTGTAGGCATCAACCTTACCTCCGAAAATCTCATCACAGTAATAAGGAAAATTAAGGAGTTTGTTTTCGTCATCGTAGAGTGCAACGTGAAAGTTATTGGCAAAAATATGCTCTTTGAGTGACCCATGAATACTAGTTAGTAGTTCGTCAAGGTTCTTACTTTCAATAATTAGGTTGGCAATAGAATAATAAAGTTCCTGAGCCCTTTCTCCTCGGATTCGTTCAGTATTATCATAAAAAATACCAGTATAGGCTACTGGTTTACCATTTTCATAATTACAGTTAATACTGCCGCTGACATGAATTTTTTTACCTGTTTTGGAAACAAAATCCGTATCAATTTTATCTAAATCTTTTCCTTTCAGTGCTGCTTCAAGATAATTATGCATCTGAGCCTGATGAGCGGGATGAACATAGTCCTTGAGTTTCATCTTCTCTACGTCCTCATCATTATAACCAAGTGCATTTTTCCAGGCGGTATTGACAAACAACAGACGTCCATCGAGAGAAAACACCTGAATCAAATCACTGGCATTGTCGAAAAAGTCATGCAGGTTACGATTGCTCGCTTCAAAGGACTTGAAGTTAATGGTTTGATTGAAATAGCTTCCTGCACTATTCTTTTCTTTCCTGTGCCTCCTCTCCAGGTCTCTTACTTTCGACTTGAGCTTGGAAATCTCCTTGAGCAATCTCTCCTTATCTTTGTTTAAGGAATCCATTAGTTACAATTTAGGTATTTTTCTTCCTAAAAATTCGGATTCGAATATGGATTTTAACTTTTACTCGCCTCAACAAACAATCTTTTGTTAACCTTGAAGTTGTTTTTAGTAAATTCGTTTGTGTTAACTCCAGTATAATCGCTACGAAAAAGAAAATAGTTTTTACCGTATCCAGTGACCCCGCTTATGATCAGAGGATGTATCGCATTTGTACTACGCTACAAGATGCCGGTTATCAGGTAACTCTCTTGGGATGGAAAAAATTTCGAAAAAACGAAGCATACGATCCTAATTTCAAGACACGCACTATGAAACCGCTCTTTAAATCAGGCAAGTGGTTTTATATCGAAACGAACATCAGACTTTACTTCAAACTGCTCTTTACCAGATTTGATGCTTTGTGTGCCATTGACCTTGACACATTATTACCGGCCAGGGCGATTGCGAGACTCAAACACAAAAAACTAATTTATGATTCTCATGAACTATTTACAGAACAACATGAAATAGCTACTCGTCCCAGAATTAAGCGTATGTGGGAGCGCATTGAAAAAAAGGGATTTAAGAATCTTAAATACGCATACACAGTCTCAGCATCTATTGCTGATTATTACAGAAACCAATACGGAATCCCATTCGAAGTAATCCGTAACCTGGACTACCAAAGGAATGCAGAGAAGCAAACAAGCACAGAAAAGAGAATAATTTATGTAGGAGCGGTTAATGCCGGTCGCGGACTTAAGGAATCAATATTGGCAATGCATAAGGTTCGCGCAAAATTATATATCTGTGGATATGGTGATCTACTGACCGACCTTAAAAATTTCACTAAGGAACAAGGACTTGAAAACAAGATCATCTTTACGGGAACACAAACACCGGAACAATTAAGACTGCAACTATCGAAAGCTCACATCGGCCTGTTACTCCTCGAAGACATCAGCAAAAGTTATTATTACACGCTGGCCAATAAGTTCTTTGACTATGTACAAGCCGAACTTCCGCAAATCACTATCCCTTTCCCTGAGTATAAGAAGCTTAACGAAGAGTATGAAGTATCAGCTTTCTGTAATCTTGATTCAGAAGAGATAGCAAGAAACATCAACAAACTCCTGACAGACGCAGATTATTATGAACGGTTAGAGAAAAATTGTCGCACAGCAAAGACCCTATGGAATTGGGAAAATGAATCTGTAAAACTGAAAGCATTCTATCAACAAGTATTCAATGACAGAACGCAATAAATACCTCGTAGTCATTGCAGGCCCTACTGCTGTCGGTAAAACAGCACTGACCATTGAACTTGCCCAACAGTTTGAAACTGAAATCATTTCTTCTGACTCCCGACAATTTTATAGGGAACTCGAAATTGGTACCGCTAAACCCTCAGAACAAGAATTGACTCAGGCACCTCACCATTTCATTAACTCTCATAGCATTTTTGACGACTATGATGTTGGTGACTTCGAACGGGAAGCGATACAAAAACTTCATTCTCTGTTCCAAAAACATAATATCGTATTGATGACCGGTGGTTCCGGATTATATATTAAGTCAGTATTAGACGGACTTGATGAAATGCCTAAGGCCTCAGAAGCATTGAGGAATGAATTAAATAAACTTAGTATAGAAGAACTGCAACACAAACTCAAATCTTGTGACCCTGATTATTATGAACAAGTAGACTTAAACAACCCACAAAGGCTTGTAAGAGCCATTGAAGTCTTCGAGGCATCAGGCAAACCGTTTTCTTCATTCAGAGCAAAGTCCCGGGTAGAGCGTCCATTTTCAGCAATCAAAATCATGCTCAACAGAGATCGTGAAGAGCTTTACAGGCGTATTGATCAGCGAATGGATTTAATGATCCAAAATGGCCTTTTTGAGGAAGCCGAAAAGTTCAAGTCTGAAATGCATCGCTATGCGTTACAAACAGTAGGTTATAAAGAAATATTTGGCTTCCTTGATGGTAAGTACGACAGGGATGAAGCTATCCGACTTCTAAAAAGAAACACGAGAAGGTACGCAAAAAGACAACTCACCTGGTTCAGAAAAGACCCGGAATATCACTGGTTTCACCCCGGTCAGAAGAAAGAGATAGTAGAACTGATCAACTCAAAGATTAAAGTTTGACTTAGTAAGTCCGGCCGTTAAGGATTTCTATTAGTCGGACCAGCTCAGGATTGACCGGCTTTTTCTTTTCAATGGCATCTGTCAGGCTATGATAGACAATGTTATGATCAATAACACCAACCATCACGTTGGTTTTACCATTCATCATACCTTCCACAGCGCCTAAACCTAATCTACTTGCCAGTACTCTGTCAGCAGCTGTAGGTGCCCCACCTCTTTGAATGTGTCCAAGTGTGGTTACTTTTGTATCCAATTCAGGAACCTGTTGCTTAACATGAGCGGCAATATCAACAGCACTTCCAATAGGATGACCCTCTGCCACAATTACGATGTGAGAGGACTTTGAATTACTTGCCCCTTCTTTGAGTCTGTGAACTACATCATCCAGGGTCACATCTACTTCAGGTATAATAGCCATTTCTGCACCACCACCGATCGCAGAACGAACCGCGATATACCCAGTGTCACGTCCCATCACCTCGATAAAGAAAACCCTATCATGAGCATCAGCGGTATCTCTAATTTTGTCAATAGAGCCGAGAGCTGTATTTACAGCTGTATCATAGCCAATAGTAAAATCTGAGCCATAAAGATCATTATCAATGGTCCCCGGTACACCGATTACCTTTACTCCAAATTCCTCGTAGAAAAGTTTAAGGCCGGTAAAAGTACCATTACCTCCAATGGCGATTACACCATCAATATTATTGGCTTGTAGTTGATCGTAAGCTTTTTTTCTACCCTCTTTAGTTCTGAATTCATCACTACGGGCAGATTTCAGAAATGTACCACCTTTCTGTATTATGTTACTAACAGAGCGAGCATTCATAGGTATGAAGCTTCCTGCAATCATACCATCATAGCCCTTAAGAACACCGCAAACCTCTATCCCAAAGCTGATCGCAGACCGAACCACTGATCGCACACAAGCGTTCATGCCTGGCGCATCCCCTCCTGATGTAAATACGGCTATCTTTTTCATATCTCGGTTTTTATTGAGGGCGCAATTTATTTAAAAAAAATTCTCCTGTAAATAATCAGAGCAAAATTGTTGAAAGCTTTTGTCACATTTGAGCCTGCTTTGTTAAGTTATACAAAACAGGAATACGCTACTCAGATACTGCAAAATTCAAATCCATCAAAACGAACAAATACAATCATTTGTTTTTCAGACAATTATATTCATTGTTGGTAAAACTCAATAATAGAGTTACACACATAATCAATCTGATCATTAGTGATTTCCGGATAAATGGGTAAGGATACTATCTTTTTCTTCTTTTCCTCGGCAAGCTCATATGAGCCTTTTGAAAAGTCATACTTCTTATAGCATTTCAAGAATGGTAAGGGCTCAGGGTAATGAATTTCGGTGGTGATTCCCTTCCGAGCCAAGTACTCCATAAGTTCATCTCTGCGCTCAACTTCCACTACAAATTGATGGAAAACATGGTTTGCCCCTTCTTTTACTCGTGGAAGCTGAACACCTTTTAAGCCATTTAATCTAACAAAATATGCCTTAGCTATCTCTTGACGTAATTTATTCCATTGATGGATATATGGAAGCTTTGCAGATAAGATTGAAGCCTGAATACCATCAATACGACTATTCATTCCTACCGATTCGTGATTATGCTTCGTTAGTGCTCCATGGTTAGCAAATTTTCTACATTTCTCTGCATAAAGTTTATCGTTGGTCAGAATAGCTCCGGAATCACCATAAGCTCCTAAATTCTTGACGGGGTAAAAACTAAAGGTGGCAAACTCCCCGGTACTTCCGGCAAGATTATTATTCAACCTAGCAAAATGTGCTTGAGCACAATCTTCGATCATATATAGTCCATATTTTTGGCATATAGACCTTATCGATTTGACATCTGCCATTTGACCATATAAGTGAACCGGAATAATTGCTTTGGTATTGGATGTTATTTTTTCTTCAATTAAGTCAGAGTTAATCAGGTAATAATTATCGATATCAACAAAGACAGGAGTAGCTCCCGTATCCAGAATTGCCTGAGCATTAGACACCCAGGAGCAGGCAGTAGTAATCACTTCATCTCCCGGGCCAACTCCGAGCACCTTCAAACTGATGTATAAAGCATCTGTACCATTAGCTACGGCAATGCAATGCTCCGATTGATTGGCCGCTGCAAACTCTTGTTCAAACTTTTGAGCATATTTTCCATTGATAAAGTCTGCATCATCAATGACCCGAAAAATCGCTTGATCAATTTCTTCTTTGATGCTTTCATATTGTGATTTCAAATCGATAAAGGGAACACGCATGGATTCTTCTTACAGGACATTATGTTAGTGAGCTGATAGCCAATTTACTACAATAAACATGTAATATATTATTTTTTAAACACCCTGGAGTATAGTTTCATCACAAAACTATTGACATCTTCAGACATCCGGAAATACAGTACTCCTGCTCCATATACCAGAACTATACAGAACCCTCGGATGCACATATTAATCCACGCATTCAATTTAGAACTATCGAAATAATTGAAAAGGTTAGGTAGCTTAAACAACAATAAATAAGTAAACAGAAACCACCCAAACACCTTTAGAGTATTGATAGTAAATGGATGTATCTTCATTTTTCTTAGAATGAAGATGGTTCTGGCAGTATTAAAGGATATAATTGAAAAAGCTGTTGCTATCGCTACCCCGATGATTTGATATTCAAGCTTCACCTCATTGGCTAGTCCGTTGGACTCTGCATAATTACCAAAGGTTTCAATTAATAAATAGTTTGTAAAAAAGGACAAGGCCCCTAATACACAGATCGAATACAGATTGAACCTATAGTATTTTGAGTATTGTACAATTTCTCCATTGACTCCGGCAATCATATTGATCAATCTCGCAACACAAATAAAAAGAACCACATACTTTGCTGGCTCGTAATCTTCTGAATTGGGAACCGCTGCAAAGAATGTATCTATGTTTAACCAAACGACTAAAAACAAACCCAGTCCAATTATAGCTTGATTTAATGAAGTCTTTTGGTATAATTCTAAAAGTTTGGGTACATCATCATCCTTACTAGCTTCTGCTACATGGGAAACAGATATTTGAGAAATTAGTTTTCTTGGTATATCTATCATGGTGGCAATAAACACACCATATGTATAGGCCCCCGTAAAATCAATATGCACGAAGCGTGAAATCATCAACATATCAATGGAGTTTACCAGTGCACCAGAAAATCCACTCAAATAACCAAAAAGAGAGTACTCAGCAATTTCCCGAAACTTGCGTTTAGTCAAAAAAGAAAAGCTTAGTTGAAACCGTAGCTCACCAAGTTTCAACAAGTAAATAATCAATAAGACCGTTGCCAGAAAGTAAGTACTGACGTAAATATCCCAAAATATACTATCGTCAACCCACCCAAAACTAAATGCAAGAATCAACACAGCAAAGCTGCCTTTCATTACAATTTCCCGCAGTAATGTGATAACAATAATTTTTTTCAGGACCCGAGAATAAAACTCAAGAATGCCTTGATATAAGACGATAAAGGTTAAAGGAAATACTAAGTAAAAGTGCTTGGCAAAATTTTCCGCATTATCTGAATACTGCGAAATTACCCAGTCCATATTTAACCACACCACTCCAAATACAAGTAGCAATGGGACAAATGGCACAAAAAAAACAAAGAAAAGGAACTGTCTCTTTGTACTGGGATTATCACGGTAATGAGGAAAATACCGCATGAGCACCTGAGTTATCCCCATCTGAGCAAGATGCGCTAGAATGGAAGCGCATGCAATCAAAGATGACCTCAGCCCCAACTCACCTGCATTCAAAATTTGAGGCACAAGAAAGATTACGTTTACAAACCCGATAACCACACCGATGTAGTTTATCAGGGTCGACCACGAAGCCTGTCTTGCTATTACTCCCATTCTATTTGATTATCCGGACTACTCCAAACTGAGTAATTCTTTTCTAATAAGTATCCCTATACCACCAAAAACAACAATAAAGAAAATGACCGACCCAATTAATGAATAGGTATTACCTGTAGTATAGGATGAGGGCTCGAACTTAAACTCTATGGTATGTGTACCTGCTGGAACTTTCATTCCCCGAAGTACATAATTAACTCTTTCATACTTAGATTCCTTCCCATCGATATAAGCCGTCCACCCTTTTGGGTAGTATATCTCGGAAAATACGACATAACCCTCTTGATCATTTTCTGATTTATATTTCAAGTAGTTAGGTTTATATTCCACCAGTTTCACCTCTCCTTTTTTACTGTAAGCACTTTTGGAAACCGGAAATTTTTTGATATCAATCACCGCTACTGAACTTAGATCTGTTTTATCAAGTTCCTTTATCTCCTCGGTAGCATTGTCAACAGTTTTTAATTCAGAGACAAACCATGCATTTCCATACGAACCCGGCCTGAAGACCGCAGTATCAGATTCACCATTCCTGTTACCACCCTGTTTCATATAACCGATGTAATATTTGGTGTTTAGCATATTTAATACACCTTGATGGCCACGACCAATATACCATTCGATCAAATCCTGATATCTCCTAATCTTCGCCCCATGGTACCCTCCGATACTGTTATGGAAATACGATGTTCTACCATTGTTAAATGGATTATTTTGATCAAAGACTCTATATCGAATAGACTTATCCTTCATAATATCCAGGTCTGCTGTCAAGGGATCAAACACAACTTTAGTTCTATCAATAAGTTTATCAGGATCATTGTAAACCGTAAAGCTCGTCTCATTGAGGTATCTTTTATTGACAAGCCACATATCACCTACCGCAAGAGCCGCCAGTATACCAAAGGTCAAAAGCTGTGATATCCGCCCTTTCAGAAATTGAAGTAACAAGAAATAAGCTGCTGAAATAATCACAAAGGACCTAAAAATATCCATATAGGTCAAAAAGGCTCTATCCGCCTTTAATGCAGACCGTAAAACAGGCGACATATCCTTTTCTGCACTCGTAGTAAAGTCGGACAAAAAGCCAAAAATAAGTACAAATGCGAATAGGCCAAGCATAATATTTCTCGCAAGATTAAGTTGGCCTAGTAATTTTTCCCTACTCTCTGAGCGCATCACCTCTATGATCGCTAATCCCCCAACAAATGGTAAGCATAGCGTTGCTGCTACGACAGCCATAGATACCGCCCTAAACTTATTGTACATTGGGAAGTAGTCAAACATAAAATAATTGAATGCAGGTAAGTTGTCACCCCAGGAAAGCATGACAAAAAACAAGAATGCCCCTAGAATATACCATTTAATCCTACTTTGTATTACGACCATACCAAAGACAAACAAGAAGAATGCAATAGCTCCCACGTAAGCTGGGCCTGCGGTACCTTTATCCTGAGGGCCCCAATAAGCCGGTGCTTTCACATAATGGTTTGGGAAATCCTCATTTTCTATAGGGTAACCTGCCCTGTCCAGTAAGTCGTAATATTCCGAACTTGCTTTTAATTCCATTCCGGAAGCCCCACCATATAAATTTGGAACAAGCATTGTAAAACTTTCCATCATACCAGAACTATAGTCGAATACATAGTCCCTTCGAAGTCCAGTGCCTATCTCTGGTTGCGATTCACTACTATCAGCTCCCGGAGGAAGTTCAGTCAATTCTGTACCACCACGTGTCGAGTACTTGCTATACTCTGCTGATTGCCAAATAAAGGCAGTCATTGGTAGCAAGGTTAGTACCCCCGATATAATTAGTATTCCAAAAGATTTAAAGAAAATCTTCCATTCCTTGGAAAAGATGGTTTCTACTAAAAAATAAATACCCACAAAAACTAATAATAACAGTAGATAATATGTAACCTGGGGATGCTTGGAGTCTAACTCAAGGCCCAACCCCAACATAAACATTACCACTCCCAGGATATATTTTTTCTTAAAAACATGAATAAACCCCGCCAGAACAAGTGGCATATATGCGATTGCCAGAAGTTTATAAACGTGGCCAGCTGCTACACTAACAATGCTGAAAGTAGAAAATGCATAGCAGGCTCCTAACAAAAACGCCACCACCGGTGGAGCTCTGAAAGAAATCAGTGCCAGATAAAAACAAAGAAATGCCAGAAATATTGTATCACCAGGCCTTTTCAGAAAACGAACTTTATCATGAAATGGCTTAATGAGATTTCCACTATTTTTTACATTAGTCATATACAATGGCATACCTCCAAACATTCTTCCAGTCCAAAGCGCCTCCTCACCTGTACTTTGCCTAAAGTCCACAGCCTCCTTTGATGCTCCTTTTGCCATCTGCACATCGTGCATCGGTAGCTCGTAATCATCATAGTAGTGCGGACTAAAAAAGACCGTCACTAGTAATAAAAACCCAAAAATAAAGCCGAGATGAATCGCGAGCTTAATACCAAGCTGTTTTAGTTTTTCCTGGTTAAATTTCATATTCTTCTTTGTTCTCTTGTATTATAACAAACAGATCGAGTGTATCTCCGATATTTTTGGAGGGAGCTGCAGGGTTCTCGAAACCTTTGTATGTTCATCAAAAATCACAATTCCTGCGTCAATACTAATATTATTACTTATCCCTAGATTCTTACTAAAATTTCTATTTCGACTCTGTCCGATATAGAAATGCAAACCGTCATGATCAAGTCCACGAGTAAATGCAGGAAACTCACCAACTATTTGAGCGTTATTCTTCCTAAGTGCTCCTCTCAATGAATCGAGCACAACAAGTCCTCCCCCAATGAATTCTACATTGTGTGGCATCCACAAGTCCTTAATCACTGTTCCTGTAATCTGATGATTTGTAATATCTATTTCAACTACGCCCCCATCAAAAATATCATGCTTCCAGTTACCTGTCACAGAAAACATTGAAACATAAAGACTATTGCCAACTAGGCAACAATCGTTACAATGATGTGCCGGGGCCTTGTAGTAATTTCTTTTATCAGAGAAGTGAATGGAGTCTATGATATTAAATCTTTCGTCCAGAACAAGTACACCATCTATATAGCTGCCAACTATGTAAAATCTTTTTAAATCCTCAGAATAAGCAACTCCGTGCCCTCGCGTATCTGCTGGCAATACCTTGTTCCTTACGATATTAAAATCTTTATCAAACTCAAAAATACCGAGTTCAGTATTCACACTAATAAAGTTGTCATTGAATCTGATCAAGCCGTAGCAGTTACCGCTTATTTGCTTTTTATGCTGCCAAGTATCACCATTAACCGTCATAGAATAGACCCCACCTCCATAGGATTCATCTTCCTGGGCTGGAGATCCGCTGGTGAATATAAGTTCTTTTTGAATGTCCTCGAGCTCCGAAATAATCCTTAAGTCATTAAGAATCGGACTGACTATAAAGTCTTCCATTCCCTTAAATCCAAAGGATTGCAACTGGCTACTTACCTCTGCAAATGATGTCGTACAGATTACCACATAATACTTATCCCTGTTACCATTTAAGAACTCCGGATTTTTTACTTCGACACCAAGTTGCTCTGTACCCCAATGGTTGGAGGCATTATCTGCGATAGCTGCTAGTTCTTTATCGTGAAGTAATCTTCTTGTCTTTGAAGAAATATTCCCGGCACCAAAAAGCACTATTGGCCTTTCATGCTGGTATTTATTAATGTCCTGTAAGTTTGCAAAGGGTATTTCTCTCATTATCTCTTAAACTTTTCTTGTTCCTCCTTAGACAGATATACTTCACCATACGCGGAACTCCCTCCCCAAACATTATTCTTGTACCATTGACCGTTTTCAATCCACCATACTCTTGGATCTCTAAAAGTGTCACTCACTCTCATAAACTCCTCTTTGTCCATGTCAACATAATCCAACCAATAATCCAGGTCGCTTGAAAGCACGTGATCATATTTTTTGACCATTTCAATTCCCTGCTCTCTTGTCATATGACCAGTT
Organism: Cytophagales bacterium; assembly: GCA_965267335.1. Taxonomy (GTDB): domain Bacteria; phylum Bacteroidota; class Bacteroidia; order Cytophagales; family JAAEPT01. Next base: position 3,712,680 of record OZ253953.1, read on the forward strand.
CTAATGTCCTTGGATGCATGATCCGATGCCCTACCATATCCAAATTTCACAAATTTCAAATAATCGTGAATTCCGTTCTCATATCGATCATCGAGATTGGAAATTTTACGATAGGTTCTTTCAAATTCTTTTTCTGACTCTTTCCAACCGTACTTTTCTTTTACAATCTCCGTTTGTCGGTATGGCTTCCATTTAAAGAAATTTCCAACGTATAGTCCTCTAATACCTGCCTCCAATATTTCCTGATCACTTGGGTACTTCGCCCAATTCATATCCTTTTCAGTCAGAGGATATTCTTCATCATTAATTAAGTCGTACCACTCATATCCCCTCAATCCATGTTCATGTCTTACCCGATTACTAAATTCAACAAAATCATCAGGGTCGTGCATACCAGAAATATCCCAGGCCGTTTCTCCCCAGAGGATCAATGGAATTTTAAACTTTGCAGCCACTATTATCGGTACAGTAAAAATACCACAGTGCGCATGCCAGTTCATGTCCCCCATCCGCTTGAAGCACAGCTTATTGAGTTTTTTTAATACATCAACACTCGGCCCATAAACGATGTGATCTGCATCAAAAACTTCCCTCATCCGATCACGGTTATAATCTCCTTCAGGTAAGTAGTTATTTCCATGGTAGGTAACCAAAAGAGGTTTCATACCATATTTTTCGGTAATTAAGTGTGCTTGATAATAACTATCTTTTCCTCCACTTACCGGGACAATACAGTCGTAACCCGATGTGTTATTCTTTACAATTTTATTGATGAGTTTTCCAAACTTTCTCTCTCTTGCCTCCCAAAACTCAGGTGACAGTTCCTCAAACTGTTCTGCAACTCGACACGCTGAACAAACATGATCATGATCCATCTCAAGGTTTACTGAAATTTGTGGATACACACACCTGGAACAGTACTGCATTTCTCTTACCAACTCCATATTATATTCTATCTATATTAATTATGAAAGGCTCCCTTACATTGAACCCTGAATCAAAAAGCTGTTTCTTAGCTAGGTAAACACTTTGATCGGTGTAATGAAAAATGTTTGCTGCAGCCACAGCATCAACAGAGGTTTCTTCGAGCAAATCTTCAAAATCATCCCAATCATCAGCTCCACCCAACGCAATTACGGGAATTTTTGTCACAGAACAAACCGATTCAATAAGGGGCACATCATACCCCAATCGGGTTCCATCCCGGTCTATAGAGTTGATTAGAATCTCCCCTGCACCAAGAGTTTCTACTTCTTTGGCCCAGGCACTGGCTTCTTTACCAGTATCCGTTTGTCCACCATGTGAAAAGACCTTATATCTGCCGTCTACCTTTTTAGCATCAATACTAACAACGATACACTGCGCACCAAACTCTTCAGCTGCTTTTGTAACAAATGAAGGATCCTCAATAGCAATTGTATTTATTGCTACTTTATCAGCTCCCCTACGGAGCCTTTCTTCAATATCATTGAGAGTTCTTATTCGTCCGCCTACTGTAATTGGCATAAAACTGAACTCACTTATATCCTCAATTATTTCCAGAAAGTCGCTTCGATTCGGATGTTTCAGATCATCTCTTCTTAGGTCATAGGAGCCCTCTTTCGTAATATCCAGATATATTAATTCATCTGCAGCCCACTCACTTAACCGCTTTACTGCGACAACCGGGTTGCCAAGATTCCGAAATTTATTGAATTGCTTACTTTGTACCAGCCAGCCGTCTTTCAAGAGTAATACCGGAATTAGTCGTTTTTTTATCATGAGAGTTTTAAAAAATTACTAATCAATAATTTACCGGTACTTTGGCTTTTTTCCGGATGAAACTGAACCCCATAAACATTATCCTTCTTAATCATAGCTGTTATTTCATCATCATATTCGGAAGTAGCTAAGAGTATTTCTTCTGAAAAATCTTTAAAAACATAGCTATGAACATAGTAAAAGTCCATATTATCGGTAATATCTTGAAGTATAGGATCTTCTTTTTTTATGGAGATATTATTCCAACCGATATGAGGAAGCGTTCTTTCCTTCACTTGGACTTTGGTAACATTACCTTGTATCCAACCTAAGCCATCAAACTCTCCGAATTCATATCCTTTATCAGCCAGAACCTGCATCCCTACACATATTCCCAGGAATGGTTTCTTTTTCTCCAACACCATTTCCTCAACAATGTCTAATGGTATTTTAGCTTTTATTTTTTCCATGGATGGACCAAATGCCCCTACACCAGGAAGAATAAAATGGGTCGCTGACTCAATGTCTTGTGGATCGTTGCTGATTTTCACGTTCGAGCATAATTGCTTTAGCAGATTATACACTGAACGTACATTTCCACTCCCGTAGTCTAATATGCATACTTCAACACTCATTTTACTCAACCATATCTAATCTAAAAGGTGTACCTTTCGAGTAATCCCCTTTTACTTTCTTACCCAACATCTCTTCATAATACTTTGGATGTAACCCATACCCCGGACGAACTGACCTTAGGTTCTTTTCATTCAGTACCTCTCCCTTTCGTACATCTTCGCTGATAAACAAAGACCGGGAAGTTGAAGCTCTACTTTCTTTTATCTTATCGGTAAGTTGGTAATCAACTTTCCCTAAAGCTTTCTCTGCCTGGCGCACAGACTCTACCATTTGCTTAAATTCATGCAGGTCCAAAGAAAAACTTGCATCAGGACCTCCAATTGATTTATCAAGTATAAAGTGCTTCTCTATCACTCTGGCGCCTAAAGAAGTGGCAACAACCGGAGAAACAATACCTAAGGTATGATCAGACAAACCGGCAACAACTCCAAACCGTTCTTTTAAATCTACTATCGTTTTAAGATTGGCCCCTTCAATTGGTGCGGGATAAGACGATGTACACTTCAGCAAAACAATATCTTCGTTGCCTTCATTCCTGCATGCTTCAACAGCCAGCTCAATGTCCGATAACTCTGCAATCCCTGTCGAAATGATAATTGGCTTCTTTTTTGAAGCAACGTACTTTATTAAAGGAATGTCCGTAATTTCAAAAGAGGCAATTTTATAGGCAGGTGCTTCTAGTTTTTCAAGAAGGTCAACAGCAGTGATGTCGAATGGAGACGAAAAACATATTAGTCCCTGTTCCTGGGCTAATGCGAATAATTCTTCATGCCATTCCCAAGGGGTATAAGCCTGCTGGTACAATTCATATAAATACTTACCATCCCAGATCGTACCATGGCTAAGTTTGAAATAATCATTCTTTACATCTAAGGTTATCGTGTTAGCAGTATAAGTTTGTAACTTTATTGCGTCAGCCCCCGCTTCCTTTGCAGCAACTATTGTATCCTTTGCAACTTGGATATCATGATTATGATTAGCCGATAGTTCAGCGATAATAAAGACCGGTGAATCATCTGAAATTATTCTATCGGATATCTGGATGGAACTCATACTTCAAATTTCAGCATGTAACATTAACTTCAAAATCAAATTTAACAATTTCTTGTCCTGAAACTTCGTTAAACACCAATGATCTAAATGCTTTTAGTGAAGGTTGGTTTGCAGATTTAACAATCGCTGTAAGTTTGCTAACTTCATATTCACTAAGCAACCTCCTTATCGTTCTGGCGAGTAGAATCGTAGAATAGCCCTTCCCTCTGCTATCAGGTGCCACAGAATAGTTAATACTGTACGTTGTCCCCTCTGCTCTTTCAAACCTTACTTGGCCTACTGGGAGACCATTATGCATGCACACATACATAACGGAATCCGAATTATTCAGTTTGCCGCTAAACCATTCTAAATGGTCCTCCCAGTGAATTTCACTTGTATTAATTGAATTTAGCCTAGTATCTGGGTCGTTAGCCCAATCAAAGTATAGCTTCACATCATCCTCGCTTGCCTTTCGTACCTTCAGTTCAGAATAACCCAATAACTTTGTGGCTAAATTATGATAGCCTGATGATGCGTTTTGAAATACTTGCCACTGCCGAGATGTCATCCCATATTCTGCGAACTCAATTGTAGGGTTCTCAGATACCCAACTTTCGTATTCGATTGCGAGGCGATTTTCAATAAAATACTTATAGACCAACTCTTGATTATGAGCCGTTTTTCTCAAAATCAGGTCTCCAGATATTATTCCATATTCAAAAGCAGAGGTACTTGCAGAGAGTAATGCGGTACCACTTTCTTCCATAATCAATTTAACCGCTTCAGGAGGAACTGATTTATGGATTACAATGTCTTGCTCCAGCTCATCTACCCAATCCTTCAGTTCACCTTCAAACTGATATCCTCCTCCAATCACAACATTGATCTTTTTAAACTTTTTTAAGTTAATTTCCTTAAGAGATTCTAATGTGAAATTTTCCGGATCGCTCCCCCCGAACATGACCAACAAAACATTCGGTTCCGTTTGAGCTCTCTTGAATGGTTTAAAAATAGGATTAACTAGCAAGTAAGGTAATCCACTTAATACAACAGTACCGGGTTCAATGAATCGATTCAATGATGATAAATCCGTAGCAGGATTGTAGTTGATTAGAAAATCAGCAGGAATAGGTTCATTCGGAATATCGTTAATAACTAGTTGACAAAAGTTTCCCTGTCTCAATTTCTTTAAGAAGTTGAAATCAAACTGATAGCCATCGATAATGAGGACATCAGAAGAACCTATTTTCAGCTTGAGTAGTTCCTCAGCTGATTCTGACTTTAACTCAATTACGGAAAAGTCGACCAAGTAGGTTTTAGCTACCTCAAGCGTATTACTTAGAATAAAGTGGATATCTTTAAACTGCCCCTGAACATAATAAGCCAAAGACCGGCACCTCATAAGGTGACCAAAACCAATTTCTTCGTTGGCATCAAGTCTTATAAATAAGGATGATTTGATAGTTAAATCTTTTTTTGCTCAATATGAGCATTGATTTTTAATAGTTCTTTATTGGTTCTCATCAAGGCAACAATTTCATCACAACTAAGTTTATCTGCCCCCAACTCAAGAATTAATATTTTCATCAACTCAAAGTCCTCTGGAGTATCAACGGTAAGACGCAAATCACTATTGTCAACCGAGTTAGTATAATGGGCGATATTAACCTTTCCTGACCTGTTCTGATTGATATATGGAGTTACATGCTCGAGATCGGAACTTTTAGTTGCCGAATTATAAGCCTCCTTCAAATCTGGGAAGCTAAATATTTCAAAATCCATTCCCCTTGGAAAGGTCCGTTCCAGGCAATTGGATAAATACAAATGGTTCTTCCCCGCAGATTGATAGGCTTCAACCCCTTTTGATATTAATAAGGGATCAATCAGTGGACAATCTGAAGTAACTCTTATAATGTGCTCAACACCGAACTTTTCTGCTGCATCATAAAATCGTGATAGTACATTTGATTCTGAGCCTCGAATACTCCTTACACCATTATTGATTGCATATTCATAAACCTGAGCGTCCACATCCTCCAATGTTGTAGCTACAATTACCGGAAGTCCCGTCTGTTTCAATCGCTCCAGGTGATAGTGAAGCATGATATGCTCCCCTATATTGAGAAATATCTTATCGGGAAGCCTTGAACTTCCCATACGGGCCTGTGTAATCAATGCGAACTCCATCAACTGAAAAAAGATTTTATGCACTTAACAACGTACTCCAAATCACTCTGACTGATTGAAGGATACATTGGTAAACTCAAGGCTCCGGAATAGTACTCTTCAGCATTGTCAAGATTCGGCTGATCAATTTCACCGTTCCTATAATACGGTTGTGTATGAATAGGAATATAATGAACCTGTGTATAAACCCCTTTGTCCCTCAAATAATCATATAGCTCTTTTCTCCTTTCTGTGTGAATTATGTACAAATGAAACGCATGATTCCTACCTGGGAAGGCACTATATTTTTTTATTGGCAGTTCTGACAATTCAAGGTCATAATATGCTGCGATTTCTCTTCTTTTCCTGAGATTTTCATTCGCCCTTGTCAACTGGGATATTCCCAAAGCACAAGATATATCTGCAATTCTATAGTTGTAACCCAGCTCTTGCATCTCGTAATACCATCCGCCTTGATTATCTCCGGCTACCAAATCCTCTTTAGTTACTCCATGTGACCGTAGTAATCTTATCTTTTTATCAATTTCTGGGTTATTAGTAGTGACCATACCACCTTCTCCACAGGCTATATGTTTTACCGGGTGAAATGAAAATATTGAAAGGTCAGCATACTTACCATTCCCGCTTTTTTGCTCGTTACCTTTGGAATCCAGAAAACTGGCTCCCGGTGAATGACAAGCATCTTCTATCAGCCAAAGTCCATGCTGATCCGCAAGGGTTCTGTAGCTTTCCAAGTCTACCGGCATACCCCCAAGTGTCACTGGTATTATGCCTGAAAAAAAACCTTCGGGTTTTGACTTTATTAGGCTCTCAACGGCATTTATGTCCAATAGAAGTGTTTCTGGATTTATATCTGCGAAATACACATTACCTCTACAATACCGAATACAGTTCGAAGTAGCCACAAAAGAAATTGGTGTGGTTATTACGTTGTCACCTTTTTTTAATCCAAGTGCAAGAGCTCCAAGGTGCAGTGCCGCTGTACCATTCGTAACTGCAATAGCGTATTCAGAGCCCACATAATTTGCAAAGCCTTTTTCGAATTCTTCAACTTTAGGTCCTTGTGTCAAAAAATCTGACTGGAGGACTTTTACGACCTCTTCAATATCTTCCGATGTAATTTCCTGACGTCCGTATGGAATTGATCTATCCATTCATTAAATGGGTATATAAGTCATTAAAATTACGAATATAATATTTTCCCTTGTTCATCAGTTCATCGCTATTATACCCGTAAAATGGAATACTAACGAACTGGGCGGCCTCAAAATCGTTAATTGAATCCCCAATCATAATTGACCTTTCCGGTTTATATTGATCTATAAGGTTTTTCAAATTTTCCTTTTTAGGAACTGGGGAGCCTTTTATTTCTCGAAAGAACCTATCAATACCCATCGCCTTACACAGGTAATTGAGTTCCTTTTCATCCGATCCCGACACAACATACATAGGAAACTCCTCATGATGTTGTTCTATAAAATCTACAGTTTCTCTTATGAGCAAGTCAGGGTTGATAAGACTCTCTTTCATAATCACTGAAAAGCGACCACATAAGTTCTGCAAATCATCATCTGATAAGTCCTCACCCAATAGTTCCTCGAAGAAGTATCTGAACTTATGGTATCTGGATAACCCTCCGTTTTCCAAATGATATTGCACCAACCTATCCACCAGATGCTCTGGATAATCGACCAGTACTTTCCGAAAACCATCAGTCCTTACTGGCATACTATCCATGATCACACCATCAAAGTCAAAAAACAAGGTTAAATTACTCATTGTCACTAATGAATTTTTCTACCGTTTCAACATCCTCCGGTGTATCTACGGCTAAAGATACTCCTGAAGTTTTTACCATTTTCACGGGATACCCTAAATCGAGAAAACGTAGGATTTCAATATCTTCACTGTTTTCGCATGGGGCCTTATTGGTCTGTGTTCCAAATAGCTCAAGTTCCTCAGCAGTGAAAGCATATATACAAACTTGTTTGTAATACTCATCAGGAGCCTTATCGGCATCTTTGAATCCCGGCACAGCCAGTCTGGACATGTATATTAACTGCTCTGTTGAAGAAATAACGACTTTTGGAATGTTAACACTTTTTGGGTCTTCGGTATCTGATATTGGATAGTAACCATTGATTACCATATCCATATTTGATTTTTTTACTTCTGCGATTCGTAGTATATCGTCCGGGTTAATCACTGGTTCATCACCTTGTACATTTATAATAATGTCCGCTTTTACTTTTTGACTTACTTCGTAAAGCCGATCAGTACCGGTATAATGATCGGATGAAGTCATAACCGTATTATAGCCGTAGTCCTCAGCAAGCTTTTTTATTCGATCATCATCAGTAGCGATATATGTATTTTCCTTATCAAGGGCCTCTTCTACTTTTCGGGCAACTCGGATTACTAGTGGCACACCCGCAATCTCAATCAAAGGCTTTCCGGGAAACCTGCTTGAAGCGTAGCGAGCTGGTATTACACCTATAATTTTCATTTTATTAATGCGTATACAGAAGTGGTACTTAGGTTTTGATACTTTGTAGGTGTTATTGCGGTTATTTCGACTCTACCAAAGACTGACTTAACCCCAAGGAAAAAGTCATCCATTTCCTGGTTTTCTTCCAAAGAATCATAACCATCAAATCCAGCAAGGTAAATCTTTGTGGCGCCTTTATGGATTGCCCATGAAACACAAAGCTGCCCAGCTTCATAACTCGAAATATTAACAACGCTATTATCGTATATTTCCCCAAGTTCGTATTGAACTGATCTTAAGTTAGGTTTCAGCAGTTCTCCCGGAATAAACTGTTCCCCTGTGATGATCAGTTCTGCGTCAATTGAATTGTCTGAAAGTGTTTCAAGTAGGCGAACCCTGTTAAGAATAACAACGATTTTATCCTTTACATCTCGTAATTGCCCAGTATTGTTACACTCCAGTACTTTTGCGCCATGTTCTAACGAAAAATGTCTTACCGCTTCTATATGAGACTTCAGACCAGGGCCATTGGCACAGATCACTACAGCTTCTCCAAGCTGATCTACTCTTTCATGGGGTATAGTATCAAGTCCTTCCTCCTCTACAATTTTGACAGACCTTTTCAACGCGGTTGTAAGTTCAGCTGAGTTGAATTTAGAGCGTTCCTTTTTAGGTATCTCATCCAAAATCCTTGAAATCTGACTAAGCGTATACTGATTATGGTCACTTAGTTCCTGCACATAACTCTGATGTATATCCTTAAGGCCGCTCATCATATACACATAAGATGCCCCCCAACCATATTTTTGCTGTAGAGGAATATAATTCTGATATAACACTTGAAGTATATGAAAAGGTTTGTATTGATTCATTTCGAATTTCTCTCTCATTCCTAGCAGGAACTGTTCAATCCTTAGATTTCCTGCCCCGCGTCCCATACCATAAATTGTACCATCAATATACTTCACCCCTTCTTTTATAGCCTGTATAGCATTAACATAGGCCATCCCTTGATTGTCATGAGCATGAAAGCCCAAGTCTCCTGAGTAGTGCTTTTTAACATGTTGATAATACCTGGAAATATCTTCAGGATAGAACGAGCCGAATGAGTCTGCTAAATACAACACTTCAACAGGTTTTCCTTCAACTCTTTTCAGCACTGAAGTTAGGTCTTCCAGCTCTATCAAACTACCTCCCATCAAATTGAGTGCAATTTTGTAACCAAGGGCATTGAAGTAGTCGATGGCCTCCAGAGCTGGTTCTATCTGTGAAGTTCTAATCGCTATTCTTACCCAATGAAAAACACTCGAAGGCTCCGAAACAATAACCTCATCTAAGCTACCCTTATTCAGCTGATTACCTTCACAGAACTCTTTGAGATCAATCATGAAGGCAAACTCAGTTCCTTTTACACTATGCAACCATTGTAGTAATCGTTCATTGCAGTATTTATAAAGACCATAGAATTTGTCCGTACTGTTCGACTTATATCCTATCTCTATGACTTCAACTCCGGATCTAGCAAGTGCTCTAACTGTTGCCTGTGCCAGTTCAGGGTCAAAATCCCAATTATTATAATATCCCCCATCCCTTAGGGTACAATCTAGTACTTTAATATTCTGCATATTATTTCTCCGGGGTTACTTTATTCTCCAGCACTCCAAAAATAAAATTTGAGTATTGATTCATCAAATTAATGTTCTGTGGTCCAATAATTTCTGTTATGAATTTATTTCTTTCCTGCTCATTATAAGTTTTAAATGTTTTGTCTTTAGACATCGTCTCTATCAATTTGTACAAGTCATCACGGGTATTTGCCACAGACTTTGGGAAAAAATGGGCGGTTGTTGTAATGTTGGGGTGTAGATACTCAGGACATATTATATTCTTTCCTTCAACAATCGCTTCGAATGAGGCACTCGTTCCTAAATCGATAACCACATCGCTCCACTTTACTAGAGCAGGGCTAGGGAGATCATCAAACGCTAATTTTAAATTAGGATACTTAGAAAGGTAGTTATTAAGATCCATAGTCTTTGCTGAAAGATTAGATAGCCTAGTGTGATATTTTACGACAAGATCAACATTTTCAAATTGACAAATTAAAGGTATCGTCCGTTGCAGTTCCTGAAAGTGAATAGCATAATTGATGTCTCTCATGAAGAGTAATATTCTGAGTTGACCTTTCAATTCAGGAAATAACGTAGCTTTTAAAAGCGGGTCGTGAAGCTTTTTCCACTCATTGCTATATCGCACCAGACCTAGTACTGGCACTTTTTTAGAGTTTTTATATTGTGAATATCTTTGCTCCACAATCATCTGATTTGGAACAACAAAATAATCAAATACCTCAACCAAATGGGACTTATCCGTGTTGTTGTAGTTTATCGCATTAATTGTTTCCAACTTATTAAGATATGGAGCAGCACCATGTGGCAGTGATACCGTTGGAATTTTAGCTTCCCTAGCCAGTTTTGAAAGCGCTTTAACAAAGCTATTTGTTGTCCAATCGAAACAAAAGACCACCTTGTCATAGCCCTGGGTAACTTTTTTAAAGAAAGATGAAATGATGAGCTCTGATGCAATTTCCGGTTCATTGAGTTTATAATTGTACAAACCGAATTTTGTTAGTGAAAGTGCCAGCTTTTCCTTGACTATAGACCACTTGAAACCGCATTTAAAAAGCGCAGGAAAAAAACCAGGAATAAGGTCCGAAAGCAGGGTAATTGTCACCTTTCGATTTTGCTCTAAAAATTTAATTCTGTAATCATTGGCAAGACTGGCAGCAGCGGTAATAACCACTTCGACACTAGCTTTCTCTGCTGAGCAAACCGCATATACAACTGGTACGATATTATCAAGATCGTTATAAGCTCTTATAAAGAAGACGACCTTGTTTTTCATTCTCACACCGTAAATTCCGGATCAACATATTCCTTAATAAGAGTACGGAGTTGTTCAACGGTAAGCCAGTCCTCATTAGTCCCTGAATTATAGCTAAACCCTCGTGGCACCAATTTTCCATTGTAGTATTGATTATACTTTTCTACCACTTCATCAGACGACTTAAACGGTGAATTGGGTACAATTACGTAGTATTTACCGATGTCCAAGGTAAGCAGACTATCAGTTGTAGTAATCATTTCCTCATGAATCTTTTCTCCCGGACGAATTCCAACAACCTCTTGTTTACAACCAGGGCCAATTGCCTCAGCAAGGGTAGTTATCTTATAAGATGGTATCTTCGGCACAAATATTTCTCCTCCTCTCGCATTATGTAAAGCATGTAATACTAAGTCCACACCTTCATCTAGTGTGATATTGAAACGTGTCATTTCGTTATCGGTAATTGGCAACACACCATCTTTTCTTTTATTAAGAAAAAATGGAATGACGGATCCTCTGGACCCCATCACATTACCATACCTCACAACGGAGAAAGTAATATTTTGTTTACCTGATAAGTTTTTTGCTGCCACAAAAAGTTTGTCTGAACAAAGTTTTGTTGCTCCATATAGGTTAATTGGGGAAGCAGCTTTATCAGTACTTAGTGCAATTACGTGTTCGACTCCTTTTTCAATCGCAGCAGTAATAACATTTTCGGCTCCATTGACATTAGTTTTTATGCATTCAATGGGGTTATACTCAGCGGCAGGAACTTGTTTCAGCGCGGCAGCATGAATGACTACATCAATTCCATCAAAAGCTGTTTTCAGACGTTTCTCATCTCGGACATCCCCAATAAAATATCGCATCGCGGGATACTTTGTGGCGGGAAACTCCTGAGCCATTTCAAACTGCTTCAACTCATCTCTGGAAAAAATGACCAAACGTTTAATATCTGAATGCTTTTCCAACAATCTTCTTACACAATGCTTCCCAAAGGATCCAGTTCCTCCGGTAATAAGCACAGATTTTCCTTTTAAGTCGTACATATTAATCTTCTTTGTTCATAAGCTTTTTCATAAAGCTACCGTCTTTCAAATTTTCACCTAGCCCCATTTTTTTATATGCCTGGTCCAAAAATAGAGAATATTTTTGGTATAGCCTGTCTACATTCTTAAGTGAGTACTCTTCAAAAACGAAAATGAATTTCCTGGTGATCTTAAACCAAGAATAAACTCTTCGGTTGTAAAAAAGTAATCCAGCTTTTATCATTAAGTACATCATAAAGTACCTAAAGCGGAATTTTCTCTTTAACACAAACTTTCCTTCGCGAACCTTGTCCAACACCTTAGACAAATAGTAACACGTCCTTATATGATTCAATCCATCATCAAAACCTATTGAGTTTTTTACCACCTCCCTTCTGAATTTTTGGCGTTCAGGATCATTGAACGCCTCAATCTCTCCTTTCTTATAAAATTCCTTTATATAGTCGTCCAAAAGTTCTGGTGTATTAGCTACCGGCTGAGCCAGGTGAAATTTCTTTTGTTTATGCGTTTCAGAAAAATTCTCGATAGTTCGTATCATCACTGATTGCTTCCCCATCATCCAGGTTTCGATCGATGTAGTTGACTCAAATGACAGCAGTAAGTCCGATACGCTAATCAGGTCGTGAATATTAAACTCATTACCTACATATGCAACATTCGAATAGCCTTGCAAGTTACTCATCTCGTTTACAACACCCTCGCTAGACTCGGTTTGAAAAACCTCTTTAGGGTGCCTGCGGAGCACAAACAAGACATCCGGGTTTGATTCAATTGCATAACGTAGTATATCTTCAATGTCTTTACGCTGCTCTTCAATCAATGGCATTTTGCTCTCATCCCCACCAAACCATCTCAAAAAATCCTGTCGCCCTCTTTCAAACTTTACCTTGCCGAAGGTCCAACCTGCGTACAAAACAACTTTATCAAACTTTTTACCTCCCAGTTTGTCGAAAAAGTCATCCCTGTTCATAAATGAGTACAGTTTATACTTATCAAAACCTACACCACCTGTGACTACCAGTTTATCAACATGATCAGGTTCGCGTTCAGCAATATAATTTCGTGCTCGTTCCGACCAACAGCAAACATACTCCTGAAAGAATATCTTATCATCATTAAATCCCCAGTGATTGAAAACACCATCGGTCCGGAAATTCCCTTCAGACTCGAGAGCGAAGACGGGAATTCCTTGCTCCCATGCATACTTCGCCACATTTTTATACAGATGAGAACCAATTACATTGGGTAAGAGAACCAGGTCAGGTTTCTTTCGATAAATTGCATGGTCGTCAAATACAAAGGCCAATTCAACTTTACAGTTCAGGTAATTTCGAATGAAATACAAAACAGGAATCATCATCTCAACATCTCTTCCCGAATCATTATCAAAATATGCCAGAATTTTCAGCTTACCTTCTTTCATTTTAATTTGTGATTTCGTTCAGGTATTCTGCTATCTGCCCGGTAAGATTTTTGATATGATATTGTTCCAGTCCATTTATCTCAATTACCTCATTACCCGCTTTAAACCTTTTGTATTCCTTTAAAATTGACTTTTTCATACCCTCTACATCATTATACTCAAATGTTTCACCCGCCCCTGTTTTTTGAAGTAACTTACTCACATCAGAGTCAATCGGGCCACAACATATAATTGTCCGTTTGGCGCGCAGATATTCAAACAACTTCCCTGGCGTTCGGCCTTTAGCATTATCCTGCTTATTCAATAGCAACAACTGAATCGCTGACCCCATATTGTACGACAAGGCATCATTTCTCGGAATTTGACGACCTATTTCAAAATTATCTCTCAGGTCAAGGCTATTAACCAACTCATTTACCGATTTATCAACGGTTCCAAATAACTTAACCTCCAAAGCCTCCTTGAAATCGGAATATTCGTCAACTAACTCCTTAAGTGCTTTTATAAACCCATCTGGCAAGCGATCTTCTCCCAACAAGCCGGTATGAGTTATTAAAAATTTACTGGTCTTGACTGGTTCAATTGTCTCAAAATCATCTTCATCGTACCCCCAAACCACTACTGAAACATTACTTGCACCAATAGCCTCTGCGTCTTCTTTCCACGTTGGACTGACTATCGTCATTTTACTCGCTTGCTTAAGACATTCGGCTTCCAATTTTTTATGTTTCTTATCAGCTCGCTTTCCAATTGGAAACATCTTATAATAATCAACCTGAGTCCATGGGTCTTGCCAATCCATGAGCCAGGGTATATCAAACTTCTTTGAAAGACGACAAGCAATAAGGGTATTGGTATGTGGTGGACCGTCCGAAAAGATCGCATCCACTTTGTTTTCACTCAAGTACTTACTTGCAGCTTTGATTGCTGGTTTCATCCATAACATTCGAGCATCAGGGATAAAGTAATTGGCTCGTATCCAAACCGCAAGTTTATGAAATACTCCATGCTTTTTATCATTAGCATTGAGGACATTAGAAAGGGTATCAGCCTTCTTTCTTCCCGTGATTCTTTTATAGAACCCAAATGGTTCCACGGACTTAGCCTTAATAACTTCAAGGCCCTCTGGAATGTGCTTAGAGTTATTCGGTTCCAGAATTGGATATTGCGGATTTGAAACCGTCAACACCACCGGAGTCCATCCAAATTGAGTGAGATATTTAGCAATCTTAAGACTCCTTAATACACTGATGCCCCCAGCCGGAGGCCAATAATAGCTGACAATTAGTACTTTTTTCATTCCTCAAGAGTGAAAATTACTACTTTTATTTTTTGAAAGCAGTTTTTACTCAATGATTCCATTCAACAAAACGCAAATAACAGGAAATGAACTGGAGTATATCCAGGACGCAATAAGAAGAGGACGATTATCCGGTGGCGGGTATTACACGACCAAGTGTGAAGCCCTTCTCTCTGAGCATCTACGGTCTGAACAAATTCTACTGACTTCATCATGTTCTTCAGCCCTTGAAATCGCAGCTTTGCTATTAAATCTTCAACCTGGAGATGAAGTCATTGTGCCGTCATTCACATTTGTGACCACTGCGACCGCATTTTCGTTGCATGGAGCAAAAGTAGTTTTTGCTGAAATTGATGCAAAGACTCTAAATATAGACCCTAACACCATTAAGCCTTTGATATCAGAAAAAACGAAGGCTATAGTGGCCGTGCACTATGCTGGAGTCGCCTGCAAGATGGATGAGCTAGTCGAGATTGCTCAGGAAAACGACCTTGTGTTAATCGAAGACGCTGCCCTGGGTTTTGATAGCTACTATAAAAATCAAAGTCTCGGAACTATTGGAGATATTGGAGTTTTCTCGTTTCATGACACAAAAAACGTTTGTTGCGGTGAAGGAGGGGCTATTTCTATCAACAATTCAAAATTTACAAAAAGAGCTCAAATCATCAGAGATAAAGGCACCAACCGAGCTGCATTCGAAGAAGGTTCTGTTAATAAATATGAATGTGTAGACTTGGGATCATCCTATATCCCTTCAGAGCTTAATAGCGCTTTTCTATTCGGTCAATTGGAAAGGATTGTTGATATTACGAATAAAAGAACTTCGATCTGGCACAAGTACAAGAACGAACTAACGAATCTGGAAATCCAGGGTAAATTACACCTTCCTTTTATCCCAGGAAATACCACGATTAACGGATCCATGTTCTTCATACTTTGTCATGATAACGAGGAACGTGAAATGCTGAGACATCACCTCGGAAAAAATGGAATTAGAAGCGTATTTCATTATAGTCCTCTGCATAGAAGCCCATACTACTCACCAAAGTACCAGGGAAATGAATTAAGCATAACATCAACCTATGCAGATTCAATCCTGCGTTTACCAATGTACAATGAACTGCAACTGGAAGACCAGCAAAAGGTTGTTGATGAAATTTATAATTTTTACAACAGCGAAAATACCTGAACCACAATAGTAATTCCGTCATTCCGTTAAAATTTGTAGTTTTACGTTCCTCTAAAACCAATAATACCTATGCGAAGAACAGTTTCTATTACCCTATTTGCGGCTTCTATCATTTTAAGTAGTTGTGTCGTTTCCAAGAAGAAATATGACGAGCTTAATGCACGAAAGTCAGAACTGGAGGTTGAAAAAGCTAATTGTGACGAACACGTTAAAGCCTTAATGCAAGACAGCATTGACCTTTCCAATGCTCTGGTTAAAAAAACAAAGGAAAACGAAGCTTTAGTTGTTGACACAGCTAAACTAGGTTATCAACTCAACGAAATTCGTGAAGAACTCAAACAACTGCAGGATGTCTCAAACAAAGACGCCAAACTTCTGAGTCAACAGCTTTCCAAGGTGGGCAAACTAAACCAGGAACTGGACAAAAAGGAAAAGGAGCTTGCTGAGAAAAATGCTCAACTACAAAAAGACCAGGAAGAAATTGAAAAACTGCAGCAAGGATTAGAAGCAAGGGAACAACGAGTAAAGGAACTCGAAAATATGATGAGCGAACAGGAGAAGTCCGTAAACAAACTAAAAAGTAAAATCAGCGAGGCCCTACTCAGCTTTAATGATGATGAACTTACTGTAGAACTGAAGGATGGTAAGGTCTACGTATCCTTAGCCGAGCAACTCTTATTTCAATCTGGCAAATATGATGTGGACCAAAAAGGAATTGGTGCGCTCGATAAATTAGCCAAAGCCCTCAAGGACCAAAAGGACATTGACATTATTGTTGAAGGGCATACTGATGATGTTCCTATGAATGCCCCAGGACCTATCTCTGATAACTGGGACCTTAGCGTGAAACGAGCCACCTCGATTGTAAAGGTACTCACCAAAGCCGGCTTAGACCCTACCCACGTTACAGCAGCAGGTAGAGCTGAATTTTCACCGAAAGTTGAAGGAAAAACAAAAGAAGCAAGAGCCAAAAACCGAAGAACTGAGATTATTATCAGCCCTAATCTGGATGAGCTCTTTAAACTACTGGAGAAATAATTAATTCACGGCTTAACACAATTTTATAAATTTGCTGTTTTAAGCTATGGCAAGGTTTTTTATTCTCATTGTATTTATAATAAGACTTGGGCTTGTCAGTGCTCAATCGATAAGCCCTAGCGCTATTACGAGTGGTTCAACAGCGGCAAGTGACGGAACTCACTACATTTCCGGCTCGATCGGAGAAACTTCTATTGCAACAAGAGGGGCGGGAAACCCTAAATTAACTGAAGGATTTTTACAACCTTATATCCAGAAAATAGTCGTCATTGGGCCAAACAATGGCTGCCCTCATGAAGAATTAACTTTATTGGCTTCAGGCAGTGATTCATATGTCTGGGTTGATATAAATGAACCGGATGATACTCTTTCGACCGACTCTGTGCTAACAATTACTCTGGATCATGTCTACGAATTACTAGTGACTGCACCTTCAGATACATCCCTCAAAGCAAATAAATATATCTCCGTTCTTACCATTCAGGAATGTCCGTATGACCTTGTGATATATCAATACATTACTCCAAATGGTGATGGCGTTAATGACAAACTTATCATTGAGAATATTGAACAGTCCTATAACCATGATCTCAAGATTTTTAACCGTTGGGGGCAACTGGTTTACGAGTCGCAGGAATACCATAATGATTGGCCTCCGGGCAACGTAAAGGACGGGGTTTATATTTATGTACTGAGAGACAATGTACTTGATCGTGAACATAAGGGAAAAATAGTAATTGAGCAGTGAAAGCACACATCTACAGAGTTCTGATATTATTACCTTTCGTTTCTAGCAATGCCGGATTCTCGCAACTAGACCCCCGTTTTTCTCAAAATATATTTATCCCAACATTTTATAACCCAGCGACAGCGGGGTTTAACGAAAGCACCAAGATTACTTCAGCCAACAGGACACAATGGTTAAATAATCAAACTCATTTTACAACGAACTATGTTGATGGACAATGGAGAAAAAAGGATGAAACTATGGGATTCTTAGTAGGGTTTTCCAACGACCACCAAGGGATTGCCAACAATACTTCACTCAGACTAGGCGCCAACTACAGAGTTCAGATGTTTTCAGGACTTACTTCCTTCGGGATCAGTACCGGAGCCATGAAGTTATCAAAGTCATACTCAGACCTTCTGATTAACGACCCAAACGATGTTGTAATCAACAACAGTTCTAATATTGCTCCGGATGTTAGTTTCGGAACATTTTATCAAGGAAAAAAAATACAGCTAGGACTAAGTATTCGCCATCTCAACCAACCCAAACTTTATAAAGGATTTAATAATAATCACAGGTTCCGCAGAAACTACTACATTCATGGAACATATCTTTTTCAAATTAATAAACTTGACCTTTATCACTTTGCAATACTAAGATACGCAGTAGGGATCACTCCCCAAATAGACTTTGGTACCACAGTCGAACTTCCCAATTACTTGAATGCTGGCGTCTTACTAAGAAGTAACAAAGAATTTGCAATCATGGTCGGTTACAGTTTGGGCAAAAATCACACGGAACAGCCCAGCCTCAGGATAAACTATGCATTTGAAACAGGCCTTATTTCTCGCCTGCGGAGTTTATCTACTACCCATGAATTAATTATGTCCTTTGACATTGCCGGTAGGCCAAACCCTGAATCAATACTAAAAAAGAGAACGAAAATCTCTCCATTATTCTTTTGAGAAAAATAGTACCCATCATATTATTCTTATTTCTGTCGTTAAACACGGCAAGTGCGCAAAAAGGGTATGAAAAAGACCTGAAAATTGCCCATGCCTATATGAAAATAGGTGAATACTCTAATGCGATTAAATACTTCAGCAAATGCTACAGCAAACACAAAAGCCCTAAAACTGCACTTCAACTTGCCGAATGTTATATAAACAGTGGACAGTTTGCACAATCAGAAGACTTCCTTTTAAGTGCTTGCAACAGGTTTACGAACCATTCAATACTCCAAAAAAAACTTATAGAAACCCATATTTTAAATGGTCATTACACGAAGGCAAAAAAAGCCCTTACCCCTCAAATAAAAAGTGAGGACAGCATCTTTTGGTATAAAAAAATGGCCATCAGTGATTCTGCTAACCATTGGCTGCAATTACCGAACCAAGTTCGATTATTAAACCTAAAGGAGATTAATACGGAATACTCGGAAGCTGGAGCCAGTTGGTTCAAGAACGGACTGCTCTTCGCATCGACTAGAGAGTCAATATTTATAAAGACCAAAAACGGACAAACCAATGAACCGTTTTACGATCTATACTTTGCAGCTTTTGATGGCGACCACTTTAAACACCCTGCTAGTTTTTCTAATAGTATAAATAGTCCTGACCATGAAGTGGGAGTTGCATTCAGCAAAAACTATGAGGAAATCTACTTTACAAGAAGTATACATAAAGAATACAACAATAGCTCCGATGATCACGTCAACCATTTAAAGCTATATCGCGCTCATAGAACTACATTAGGATGGTCCAAACCAGAAGTATTCTTACTCAACGACAGCACGGACTCTTTCGGTCATCCAACCATAGCCCATGATGATGGTGTATTCATTTTCGTATCAGATATGCCTGGCGGTTATGGCGGTACAGATTTGTACATTTCTCTGCAACTGGACTCAAACACATGGACCATACCGGAAAACCTTGGCCCACTCATTAACACCCCCGACAATGAAATATTCCCTTTTCTTACAGAAGAAGGAACGCTATACTTTTCATCCAATGGACACATTGGACTAGGTGGCTATGATATTTTTAAAAGTAAACTAATTAAAGGTGAATGGACACCCCCCGAAAATCTGAAATACCCGACCAATAGCAGCAGAGATGACTTCGCTTACTCTCAAACCAGAGATGGTAAAAGGAAATTTATCACATCTAACAGAGCCGGAGGCATGGGAAAAGAAGACATCTACGAACTGATTAATAAGTAAGGCAGCGTACGCATTTAGTGTTCAAAGTTCCTAAACACTTGTCATCCTTAGGCGCGAAGGATCTGAGTGTTTGGATTCTGGTTACCAAATCTAGATTCCCCGTCTGGCCAGCCGGACAGGTTCCTTTGTCAGAATGACAGATTTGGTATTGCCTATGGTATACACACTAAATGCGTACATCACCATAAGTAATTAATCTTTTCCGAACAGGTCCCGAATAGTGTCTGAAGTATTGTGTTTCTTTTTTAGTGCTTCGAAAGGATCAAGGTTATCCTCATCTTCATCGGTATGTTGATCCTCAGCATTTTCTTCTTTCGAAGATGACCCTACTTTCTCCTCGGAGGACTGATTAGAGGCATTATTACCACTGGATTCCTCATGTGCTCCACTCTGATCCAACTTATCAGAATTCTGTTGCTCTCTACCATTCTGATCATCAGAATCGCTTTCTAGAATACTCCTATCCTTGGACTTGGTGTTTTCGTCTTCTTTAGTCTCAAGATCAGTTTGCCCCTCAGAATTACCATTTGATATGACACCAATTTCATCTGGATTCGAGCTAGAAGAATTATTGTCATAAACATTAATACCAGTATCAGAAGATAGAGTTTCGTTCGGCTCCCCCTGTTCTATGGGCGTGTTTTCATGTTCTGAAGGAGCAACCGAATCTATTCTATTGCCTGCCTCCCTAAAGAAGACTAAATATGAGATAATGCCAGCTAAAAGAATACCACCTCCAAGCAACGCCTGGTATCTTCCTTGAGACCAAAAAGGAACTTTGGAGATACTCTTATTAATAGAAGACTTCGAAATGACTTGATCGAACAGGTCTGGCACGTCCGCAGGGCGTTCATTCAGCACACCTTCCTTGTACCTTTTTTCATTGTCTGTCAATATGTTGTTATGCTCAGTCAAGTATTTTATTTACGGCTTTATATTCCTCTTGTAATTTCCTTCGTGCTTTTATCAATTGAGACCTTGATGTTCCTTCATCAATTTGAAGCTGCTCAGCGATCTCCTTATGAGCATACCCTTCAATCACATATAGATTAAATACAATTCTTTGTTTTAAAGGTAATTTTTCAACCAATTTCTTTATTTCTTCATATCCCAGATGGCTAATACCGTTCTCCTCTTCCAATTGAAGAGAGGATATTTCTTCCACATCTTCACTTTCTCTCCTGTTGCCAGACTTAAATTGCGCCAAACAGGTATTAATTGTCACTCGGCTTACCCAGGCCTCAAACTTCCCTTTGTCAGAATCCCACTGATGCATTTTATCATAAATTTTGATAAAGGCCTCTTGAAAAACATCCTGGGCATTATAATTATTCTCCGAATATCTTCGGCATATAGAAATAACCAAAGGAGCTAACTTATCATATAGAGATCGTTGAGCATCCTTATCGCCTTTCAAACACCTTGATACCAGTTCTTTCACGAATTGATAATAGCCTTTTCTTGATTTAGAATCAAGGTTTAGAAGACCATTTATTACTTCAATAGAATTTTTAAATAAAACGTTGCACGTGAGGCAACGTTTTTATGAGCTATTCTATTAACTATGCAAACACCAATCAAATTGCTTATGAAAACAATCTATTTATTGCTCTACTGTGGACTCCTGAAGCTGACAGTCAGCCACGCACAAAGCATAGACAGGAATACAATTTCTTCATTCAGTCAAAGTCATACTCAACTATGCTCTACTGCAGGAGAAACAAGAGTAGGTACTTATCAAAATACTTACATCCTTACTGATGGGTTCAATCAGCCGAATATATTAATTACACCATTAGATAAGGAATTGAACCAAGACTTAAAAGTATATCCTAATCCGGTTGTAAATAATTTAAGAATAGAATCGGAACTGGCTCTAAAATCAATCAAATTATCTAATATTGCCGGTCAGGAGCTAATTTCATTCGATGGCGAAACACAAAACATCATTTCATTGGAAACATTTACGCCAGGCACTTACCTATTATCCATAGAACTGGCAAACACTAAAAAATTCAGAAAGTATAAAATCATCAAACAATGAAAAATATAGTTACAATCATATCTCTGTTTATAACAATGATTTCCTCCTCTTTGGCTCAGGCGCCACAGGCTATTAACTACCAGGGGGTGGCAAGAGATGCCTCGGGAAATGAGCTAGCTAATACAAACATTTCGTTGCGACTCAATATTCTTGATGGCTCTGCTGCGGGAGCAACTATTTATCAGGAAGAACATAGTGTAACGACAAACGAGTTCGGATTATTTTCACTTCAAATTGGTACAGGAACGGCCACGATCGGAACATTTTCATCCATCGATTGGGGAGTCAATACACGATGGCTAGAAGTTGAAATGGACCCATTGGGCGGCACTTCATACGTCAACATGGGAACCAGCCAACTAGTAAGTGTACCTTATGCACTTTACGCTGAAACAAGTGGTAGTGGTGCATCATCAGTATGGGAACAAAACGCCAGTGATATTTATTACGATGCGGGGAATGTTGGAATTGGCGTAAATTCACCCAAAGCCCAGCTAGAAGTGACTGGTAAATCTTATTTTGGAGATCTTCTAACTGGTGGTAGTAACACCTCACTAATTAGCGACCCAACAGTAAATATTAATCGCAATTTGGTAAGTACTTCTGCCGAGGCAAACATATTACAAATAACGGCACACTCCAGCGCAGATGGAGTTACAGGAGATGCAGGAGCTCTCATTATTGGATCAACAGACGTACCTGGTCTTGGGTCTATATTTCTTTCCAGTAATGACGAAACAACCTCCGGTATCGGTTTTAAAACCAGAAATGCTACGGGTGAAGATTATAGAATGGTGATTAATGCTGATGGTGAAGTTGGAATTGGAACCAACTCACCCTCCGCACCTCTTAATATTTCTTCTAACGTATCAGGCACCGCCTTTATAGAATTAAATGATTCTGAAGCAGCAGGATCACACTTAAAGCTTCGTGATGCTACAGCGTTGACGAATGGATTTGTTCCAATGATTGACGGAAAAAGTGTCGGGACCGGTGTCACCAGAGCCGGACTATTGGTAGTTGGAAAGCTAAGTGATGATGGTGTTGATGATAAAGGTATTGCTTTTAGAGCCTGGGCAAATGATTCTGATCCGATTACAACTGCATCATTATTTGAGTGGCAAAGTGGAAATAATGTTATGATGGACATGAATGCGAATGGCAACTTGGGAATAGGAACTGAAACTCCCGGAGACCATAAACTTAATATTGAAATAGATGCTACAACGGGCCAAAGAAATGCAATCCTACTGAATAATATTTCAAATGGGACTGGTTCATCCATAGGACTGCAATTACAAGCTGGGACAGATGGTGAATTTGGAGCAATAGGCTTTGGAGCTAGCTCTTACACAATCAATCCTCAATATACGGGATCGACCTATATTGCTAATACTGCCCAAGGTATCGTACTGGATTGTTCCGAAACCGGTGCGTCAACCAGATTCACTTTCAGAAATGGAGGTGCTACATCAGTTGAATATATGAGGATTGATTCTGATGGGGAAGTTGGTGTAGGAACAGCAGATCCGCGCTCCAAACTACATATATCATCAGGAGACGTATACATCGACAATAGTGCCAACGGTGTAATTCTCACTTCGCCAAATGGAAGTTGCTTCCGAGTCACAGTAGATAATGCCGGAAGCTTATCAGCGACATCAATCACCTGCCCCTAAAAAACTAAGCCAGAGCCTGATCCAAATCAGCGATCAGGTCCTCAATATCCTCTATTCCAACACTCAGCCGGATTAATCCATCGGATAGTCCGGCTTTTTTTCTTTCTTCTGCAGGAATACTGGCGTGCGTCATCGTTGCCGGATGCCCGCAAAGTGACTCAACACCTCCAAGCGATTCAGCCAGATTAAATATATCCAGTTTCTCCAGAACTTTGATAGCGTCCTCCGAGCGCTCTCCTTTCAAGGTAAATGACACCATACCGCCATAATTGTTCATCTGTTCTTTGGCAACACTATGATTAGGGTGGTTTTCAAATCCCGGATAATAAACCCTTTCAATACGAGGATGGGACTGCAGATGATTAGCAACCGCTTCCGCATTTTTACAATGACGATCCATACGCAAGTGCAATGTTTTTACGCCACGCAACACCAAAAAGCTATCCATTGGCCCAGGAACTGCACCCGAAGCATTCTGTATAAAAGCAAGATCATCATTAAGCTTAGAATCATTGACGACAACCGCCCCCATAACCACATCGCTGTGTCCGCCTAAGTATTTGGTTACTGAGTGCACAATAATATCAGCACCTAATTTTAATGGTGTTTGTAAATAGGGAGTCGCAAAGGTATTGTCCACAGCCAAAAGAATATCATTCGCTTTAGCCACTTCACTTACCATCTTTATGTCTATAATAT
This sequence comes from Cytophagales bacterium, assembly GCA_965267335.1. Classification (GTDB taxonomy): domain Bacteria; phylum Bacteroidota; class Bacteroidia; order Cytophagales; family JAAEPT01. The sequence goes on from OZ253953.1 coordinate 3,737,027, forward strand.
TCAAAAGTGGATTAGTAGGAGTTTCTACCCATATTAACTTCGTATGCTCGGTAATGGCTTGCTTAATGTCCTGCTCACTATTCATTGCAATGAATTTGAACTTCAGTCCGTAATTCTCAAAGACTTTAGTAAAAAGGCGGTATGTACCACCATACAGGTCATTTGTGGCAATAATTTCATCTCCTGGCTTAAACAATTTGAGAACCGCATCAGTCGCAGCCAACCCGGAGGCAAATGCCAAGCCATGCTTACCTTCTTCCAGAGCTGCAATACTTTCCTGAACGGCATCCCTAGTTGGGTTGTGTGTCCTTGAGTATTCATATCCCTTATGATCACCGGGAGACTTCTGTACATAAGTACTTGTCTGATAAATAGGTGTCATGATTGCTCCTGTGGTTGGATCAGGCTTCACTCCTGCCCTGATGGCTTTAGTACCAAATTTCATCGCCTTCACTTTTGTTTCTATTGCAATTTATACAAAATTTGAAAGAGCTGATTGATTTGAGTTGAGAAGAAAAAGGACCACCCTTTATTGGTTATTATTTGCTTACACCATTGTGGTACCTGCTACTACATCTGGCCTGCTTACCTCTCTGGCTATAACCTACAATGACGAATTAGCGGATGCTACATTAATTTCCTGGATAATTATCTTTTTAGTCTCGAGTGTAACTATGGCACTTGCATTGACTCCATCCACCTTCATTGCCTTGTGCAGTGGATACTTTCTCGGATGGCAGGGCTTACTTTATTTTATCCCTTCCTACCTCATTGCTTCAATAATCGCCTGGTTTTTTGCCGGATTATTCAATTTTGATAGTCTACTGGAGTATCTGAATGAAAAACCCAAAGTCCGAACCTTTATAAAAACGTTGGAACGGAGTGATCGATCATTTGTCTTTGTAGGGCGCTTATCTCCGATATTACCATTCGCCTTAATGAACCTTATTTTCCGGACGTTAAAAATCCGTTTCAAAATATTTTTCGTTTTCGGAGGGCTGGGTATGCTACCCAGGTCAATACTTGCCCTATGGACAGGCACACAAATTCAGTCATTTATGTCCCATAGCTTCTGGAGTAATGAAAATATAGTCGGGAAAATAGCTTTCATTTCTTTTATACTTATATCGATTGTCTACTTTGGATTGAAAATCAGAAAGTCCATTATTAGACGCTGATAACCTGATATTTACAGAAATTACCAGAAATTAACAGCTAGTTCCTTATATTTGAGGGACTAATCTAACTATCCACAATGAAAAAGATACTACTAGGCGTTCTGTCATTAGCTATGATGACAAGCGTTTTTGCTCAACAAGAAGGAAGTGCATTTACATCAACTGGACGGGCCGTTTCTACCACATTTGCCCGAGACTATGAATCACTAGATATTAATCCCGCCAATCTTTCACTTGGTATGGGGTATGAAGGCAAAAAACTATCCTTTGGTCTTGGTGAAATGGGAATTTCAGGATTTTCCAATGCCTTAACAAAAGAGCAACTATTAGGCGGAGGCGGTGAGTATAACAAAGAAGAATCTCTATTAAGTTTAATTGAAGCGGGAACGGCATTCAATGCCGATGTTGCCCCCCTCAGCTTTTGTTTCTTCCATGAAAAAGCAGGTGGTTTTGCCATTAACACAAAAGACAGGGTTCAGTTTTTTGCGAAACTCAATGAGCAAACTGCGGATATATTAGTCAACGGATATGAGGCATCATACTTCGATAGTTTGCAAATTGATAATGGTGGTAGCATAGAAACAATTGCCAATGACCCTTCTATGTACGACTTTGATACATTGAATATTTTAAAAGGACTCTCCAGCATAAGTAGCCAACTCCTTTCAGATTTACTGGACGGAACCAGAATCAACGTTTCCTGGACTCGTGAGTACAACATCGGCTGGGGTAAAAAATTTGTGAGTAATGATGGATTTGAATTAGGCTTAGGTACGGCAGTAAAATATGTTCAAGGGTTTGCCGTCATGAATATTGGCGTTGATGACGATGGCAAACTGAATGTATTCTCATCCTTATCTCCGGACTTCGGTTTTGATGTTACTGGGTCAACTTCATCAGATTTTAATTTTACCGTCAACCCAACTCCAGTCGGTAGTGGTATCGGAATGGACTTTGGAGTAAATATTAAACTGAAAGATAAGTTTCATTTTGGAGCAGCGGTCAACAACCTGGGTTCTATGAAATGGACAGGGCAAGCTTATTCCGTTAAAGACACCGTCCTAACTGAATTCGAAAGTGGTGGTTTTGATAGCTACAACTATCCTGCGGAGATAAGTGAAGTAGTTTCAGATGGCGATTTATTTACCTTCGAAGCCGAAGATGAGCTTAAAGTTGCTCTGCCCAGTACATTCAGGTTTGGTGCCAGCATTGACTTCATTGAAAATAAACTTCATATCGGTGCTGATGTAGTTGTGCCTCTAAATAATGTCCCCGGAAATTTTGAACAACCGATTATTGGACTTGGAGGTGATTTCAGAGTAATGAATTGGCTGGAATTGGAAACCGGATTCAACTATGGAGGTAATACACAAAAAAGACTGAATATGCCTATCGGTATAACTTTCCACGTGGGCCAGAGTGGCACATGGGAAGCTGGTGTTGCCTCAAGAGACATAATTACCTGGTTAAGAAACAACGGACCAAACGTATCTGCCGCACTCGGTTTATTGCGGTTCAGATTCTAAAAAAACAGAAGCTGGTTAGGGCTATCATACCTTGACCAGCTTTCTTTTTAAAGTTTCTTAAAACTGATTTTCGTTCCCTCATGGACCTCTTTTACGTCCGGATTCCGACTGTAAATACCACGTGGCAGATCAATGGTCATTGATTGCTCTTTCGTTATTAAACAACCATTTACGAACTCCCATGTTATTAGGTCTACATATAACTGGCTACCTTGAATGTGAGCCTTGCATCCTGCGATTCCCTTATATGACAGTATCACATCGTACTCACCATCATAATAGTTCAACTCAACAAATGGACTGGGGTACGGAATGTTGTTATAGACTTTATTAAACGCATAAATATCCCTCGATTCTAATATTTCATTCTTTAAAGAAATCATATCAAACAAGTTTTAGTTAAACATTTAATTAAAAACATTCTTAGCAACAGCTATACCAGAACAATTTCTTCTGTCAATTTGTCACTTTAGTTTTAACTAATCACAAGTCTTTGATTAATTTGTAATTAAATCTGTTGATTAAATGGCACACAAAACAAGATCACTTACCAAACGATTAATTTTTGCTTACCTGATTGTAGGTGTTGTTACGGTCACCACCATTACTGCTTTTTTTTATTTCAACTTAAAAAGTTCATTGCTGGAAAGGACATTTGCTCAGCTTTCTTCGATTAATATGCTGAAAAAGAAAAACATAGAAGCTAAAGTTCAGCAAGCTTTTGAGCAAGTCGATGGTTTTATAGAGGATTTTAGGGTGTCGGAGTTTTGCAATGACAGCTCCTGTGTTGACTTCCACGAACTTCCGCTTATTTCCAGAGAGTTTCAATTTAAGGAACTACTGATTTTCGATAAGAACCTGAATGTTCTCTATCAATCAAAAAAAGAGATTAAAAAACTACCTCTAATAAAACGTAGTATTAAAAAATTTCCATCAGAGACAAGTTTCCTTCAAGACTACACAGGAACCTCTGAAGAACACCTTTCTATTTATCTGATTACAAAAGTTTCCATGGGAGAAAATGGTGTTGGTTACGTAGTAGTACGCAAGCCCTTTGAGACTATTCAGGAAATACTGTATCAGCGAACCGGAATGGGTAAAACCGGAGAGTCCTATATCGTTGGTTCAGACCTTAAAATGCGCTCAAAATCCAGGTTCTTGAGACAGAAAACACCGCTCAGTATTGAAGTAAAAACACCTGCATCCATCAATAGCACCAAGGGAAATATAGGAAGTGAAATTCTTGACGACTATCGCGGTGTACCCGTATTAAGTTACTATAGGCCGCTGGAAATCAATAACATACAATGGGGTATCATCACGGAAATTGATGTCAAGGAGGCAATGGTACCTATTTACAAATCCATATATAAACTTATTTGGATAAGTGTAGCCGTACTGCTTTTACTGAGTCTGGTAACGTGGATTATGGCCACACGCATAACCGCTCCAATTAAGTTCCTTAACCGAATCATAACCCAATTATCAAAGGGACGATTGCCTGATGAGTCATTTGAGACAAATAGTAAAGACGAAATTGGACAAATACTATCCGCTATGAACGAATTGGTTAAGTCTTTGAAACATACCGCGGCCTTTGCTCTGGAAATTGGTAAGGGTAATTTCAAGACAGAATACGCTCCCCTGAGCAATCATGACACATTGGGGCATTCACTTCAACAAATGAAGGATGAGCTGATTGCCCTAAATGTTCAAAAAAGTAAGCTTGAAAAACAGAGTAAAATCAAGCTTGTGCAAGGCCAGGAAAAGGAGAGAGCCCGCGTGGCTAAGGAACTTCATGATGGCATTGGACCTTTGCTCACCACAATCAAGCTACACCTCAAAAACAGCGATGTAGACAAAAAAATCAGAAAACTAATTGATGATACCATAACAGAAGTGCGCAGGTTATCAGCAAACTTAATGCCCTCTGTACTAATTGACTTTGGCATTGGACCGGCACTGGAAAATCTTATAAATTCCTTTAAAGAAGCGAGTAACATTAGTTTTGAGTACCAAAATGAAATCACTGACCCTTCGCTCATTGATAATGACACTAACATTTGTATCTACAGAATTGCACAAGAATCCATAAATAACATAGCAAAGCACTCAGGTGCCGATAAGGTCAAGCTATCCGTTACGCAATTTGATGATAAAGTAGTATTTTACATAAAGGATAACGGACATGGCTTTAATGTATCGAACTATCAGTATGAAAAACTCAGCTCCAATGGAATCAGGAATATGGAGGAGCGGGTGAAAGTCCTAGATGGCAAATTTTTTATTAATTCGTCCGAAAATGGAACTGAAATAGAAGTAGAAATCCCTTTAAATAATGGATAAAATAAAAATAGGATTAGCCGATGATCACAAACTATTCCGTGATGGGCTAAAATCAATCATCGACAGAACTGACTTATATCAAGTAGCATTCGATGTTGATAATGGAAACAAACTACTCGAGGCACTAAAAGCAAACCCTGATGTTACAACAGTACTGGTAGATATTAGTATGCCTGAACTTAGTGGAATTGAAGCCACCAAGATCGCCAAAGAGAAATTTCCGGAGGTCAAGTTTATTCTCCTTACTATGCACAATGAAGGCCAATATGTCGCGCAAAGCGTAAGAAGTGGTGCTTATGGCTATTTATTGAAAAATGTTGATGAAGAAGAATTACTTGATGCCATCAAAACGGTAGTCAGCGGAAAAAAATACTTCAATGCTGAAATATCGGAACTTTTGTATACGAATATGGCAACCGAAGCCAACGATCATCAGCAGCTATCCCCGCGTGAAACTGAAATCCTTAAACTGGTGGCTGATGGAGAAACGACTAAAATCATTGCAGACAAACTGTGTGTAAGCACCAGAACCGTGGAGACTCACCGAGTCAATATGATGAAAAAACTCAAAGTTCAAAACACAGCTGAACTCATAAAAAAAGCCTTTGAACTACAAATAATATAGATTTATTAAAGCACCTCCGTATTACTACTTAGCACTATATACGGGCTTTCTCCGAATACTTTTTACAAAATTACCCTGATCCCTCCTCCCTCTGGAGCAGCGTATATTTGAGTATAGACAATTAGTCAAATTCAAATTAAATAATACGCTCATGAAAAGGTTAATTATACTATCCGCCTCATTTTTTGCATTCACCTTAGTTACTGCTCAGGCTCAGAGCACGGTAAATGAAAGAAACAATTTAAAAGGCCCAAAAGCTAAAAACCAGAAGGTAGGACAAAGATCAATCGATCAATCTGCCGATATATTTTTGATGCCTAGTGACCTACAAGGACCTAAAGCAAAAAACACCTCTTTTGCAGACCGGAATCATGGTTCTGAGACTGTTACTTCAAAAGGAGGAGGTAGAATTTTAGGACCTAAAGGGAAAAACCAGAAACATGGTTTCACGCCAAATCCTGGCAAGAGTCATATTCAAACAAACGCTCTTGCTCAAAAGTAAGTCAAAGACACAACCACCGCAACCATGATAAAAGCCGAAATCATAGAAAGATACATTGATACCAAAAGTTTTGGAAACGGAGTAAAGGAACTTGTTCACGAGACCAGGTATTTCTCATCGATGAAAACGTTCTTTCAATGGTATTCAACATTCAATAAAAAACTTTGGAAGGACAATGATGAGATGGTCGATTTAGCTGAAGGAATTTTCGTAAGGTCCCAGGAAATTGATCTGGACAACACTTCCCGGGTCATATTTTCCCAGACAGATTAACAGCTGGAATCAGCTGGATAAATGGTGCTTTTACGAGAAGCCACCCTACTCCCGATTAATACAACTACAGACTTTATGAAAAAGCTCTTATACCAATATGCTTCTCTGATATCACTAAGTATCCATGTACAATATTCGAATAAAACCAAGTCATCAGCTAAGCTCTCCTCATTTGAAGATAAGTCCGATAATATCTCAAAGAAATAATCTTAATTATCGAAGCTGTATAGCGCGCCTAACTACAAAATGGGTGAGGTTCTACGCCATTTTTTTCAAAAATGATGAATAGAATAGCTTAATCATTGTTTTTTTAAGTTCATCCGTATTTATGCGGATATATCACTCCGTACTACTTCTGATATTTTTTTACAGAATTTTCGTGATCGAAAACGGGGTCTGAGAGGCGTATATTTAAGTATAGAAACAGAAGTAAAACATAATTTATATACGTCATGAAAAAGTTAATAATCTTAACAGCAGTCATATTCAGTGTTAGTATCTCTGCCTCAATGGCACAAAGTACTAGTAACAAAAGATCAAACCTTAAAGGACCAAAGGCTAAAAACCAGAAAGCATGGGACAAAAAAGCTGATCAGAAGTCAGACATTGTCGTTTTGCCTTCAGGCGATCTTAAAGGTCCAAAAGCGAAGAACACAACTCCTGCAGAACGAACTCCAAGTGATGTAGTTGTTCGCTCTAAAGGTGGCAAAAGAATCATGGGGCCTAAAGGTAAGAATCAGCGCCCAGGGACAAATTCAAGCAAGACCGATTCTGTGATCAACGAGAATGATCTTGCGCAAGAGTAACCACTCATATACAAGTTTGTTCAGATAGTTAAGCGTAGAATAAAATGATCAAAGCCGAAATAAAAGAGCGATATATTCAACCGGGAAGTAGCAGGGAAGATGCTCTTCAGGAGAAAATCCACGATGTAAGGTACTTTAGTTCACTGGAAAAATTCCAGACTTGGTATTCAACATTTAAGGAGCAACTCTGGAAAGACGATGAAGACAAGGTGAATATGGTGGAAGGAATATTCGTTGTAACTACAGAAGTTGCAATTGATGACCTTACTCCACCGAAGACGCTAAGGCAACACGCAACATTTCAGCCTGGGATTTCTTACTATTATAATAAACAGGCAAGTGCTTAAAACTAAAAGGCCATCTCACAAGGATGGCCTTTTTTTATATCTCTATCAATTTTTCTTTCACTGCATACTTTACCAGATCAGCAGTAGACTGAAATTCCATCTTCTTCATGATATTGCTCCTGTGAGCATCAACTGTTCGCGGGCTGATGAAGAGCTGCTCTGCGATTTGAGGGTTGGGAATACCCTTCGCTATTAATACCAATACCTCTACTTCTCTTTCACTCAATCGTTCGCTACGGGAAGCAATACCCTCACCTCTCGCCATCATAGCCATGGTTTCAATCATTTTCTCACCAACTTCTCCCTGATAATAGCGGCCACCGTCTCTAACTTTTCTGAGTCCTTCAATCAAATCGGTTTTGTCCATTCCCTTTATCATATAACCTTCCAGTCCTATTTTAATAACCTCTGAAAGGTATTGTTCGCTAAGATTCATCGAGAGTATAATGATCTTTATTTTTGGGTTCTTTTCCTTGATGATTTTTGAGGCCTGCAATCCATTCATATCTTCCCCCATGGTAATATCCATGAGTATGATATCCGGGGCTTTGAGTCCGGAGAGTTCAATCGCTTCGGTCCCATTTGATGCAAAGCCACAAACTGTAAAGTCATTCAAGGTATTTATGATACTGGCCACCCCGTCTCTGACAAGAGAGTGGTCGTCTGCCAGAAGTATTTTACACTTTTCCATTCTTTTGTATTGGTATGCTTATTTTAATTGTTGTCCCCTTGGCTGGGTTTTCAAAACTAATGGTTCCGTCAAGTATAAGTACGCGATCTTTTATGTTTTTGATTCCATTTCCTGCAACATAATTCTCAGGAATTCCTTTACCATCATCTGATATCACTAAGGTTATGTGTGAGCTATCAACATTCAAGGATATATCAACATTAGACCCTTCTGAATGTTTAACCGCATTGTTCAGTGCTTCCTGGATAATTCGATAAAGTCCGGATGCTAATGCCACAGAACTAAAGTCTTTAATTTCTGTCAAGTCCTCATTAATATTGAAACCAGAGTTCTTCCTGACATCCATACACATATGGCTAATTGCTGCAGCCAAGCCAAGTTCTTTTAGTACAGAAGGAACGATATTTTCAGAAATGCCTCTAGCTTCAAGAATGATTGAGTCAAGCAATTCCTTCACCTCCTTCAGCTCATCTACCTGATCTTTAGAGGTATCGGCCAGCCTTTCTACGCGCATTTTAGTGAGTACCAACATTTGCCCAAGTCCATCGTGGATTTCTCTTGATATCCTTGCCCTTTCCAGCTCCTGTCCTTCATGAAATGCCAATTCAGCAATCTGGCGCTGTCGGATCACCTTTTGACGCTCCATGGAATACTTAATTGAACGATCCAGAGAATTACCATCGTATTCTCCTTTTACTAAATAATCCTGGGCCCCATGCTCCAATGCCTTTAAGGCCATTTCATCATTTTTCAAGCCCGTTAATACGATAATTGCGGCACCGCTATCTTTAGCCCTAATTGTAACAACACCTTCGGTACCAAAAGAATCAGGTAATGATAAATCAAGGAAAATCACACTCATGGATTGGCCATTTAAAACATCAATGGCGTTATCCATTCTGCTCGCAACAAACAATTCGGCATTGAAAAAGGATGTCTCCTTCAACAATTCTTTAAATAGAAACTGATCTGCATGACTATCTTCAACTAATAAGATCTTCATTCTTCAGCATCCTTCTTAGGCAAAACAGCTGTTTTTATCCAAAAAGCCTCTATTTGCTTCATTGTCTTCACAAAATGGGAATAGTCATGAGGTTTAACTATATAACAATTGGCATATAGTTTATAAGAATCAGAAACATCACTTGGTGAATTAGAAGTAGACAAAATAATGACTGGTATATCTTTAATACCAGGAGATTTTTTAATAATCGTAAGCACTTCTTTACCACTTACCTTAGGCAAATTCAGATCAAGCAAAATCAGTTCGGGCAAAACCCTTCCCTCATATTCACCTTCTCCCTTTAAGTACTTAATAGCCTCTTCCCCGTCTTTTACAATATTAAGATTATGATCCAGACCACAATCTTCCAATGCCATTTTTGTTAACTCAATGTCAGCATCGTTGTCTTCTACCAGGAATATTTCAAGCGTAGCCATGCCTGTCAATTATATTTATAACACAAAGCCCGAATAACAGAACTTAACAAGAAGTAAAATATAAACCTTTGACCAAAAAATTACATTGAATTAAAGGTTCATTCTTTCAATTTACAAATTATAAGATAAAAAATGCTATCCCCCTATAAAGTTATGGGAAAAGCATATATGGATGTCATTATTTAGGAGATTCACCTATTAAAGGGGTTTTCAATTCTCGGCTTTCCCTCTTTTCGAAGGAGTTTTTGCTGATTGAACGATAAGCAAATTCCTTACATCAAATCCAGCGTTTTTTTCGAAAATAAACCACCATACCAATCAATATTGCTCCCATGACTCCCCAAACCGTGGCATACCCGTACTTCCAGCTTAATTCAGGCATATTTTCAAAATTCATCCCGTAAATGCCGGCAATAAATGTCAGGGGAATAAATATAGTAGCGATCACTGTTAGCACCTTCATAACAGAGTTCATTTTGTTACTTACGCTGTTAAGGTAAATATCCATAATACCCGAAAGGCGATCCCTATAGATTTCCAGTGACTCAAGAACATGAATAGTGTGGTCATAAACGTCTCTAAGGTATTTTTTTGTGTCCTTAGTGACAATATTGGAGTTGGTCTTCTCAAATTTACCGATTGCTTCTCGCAAAGGGAACACAGTTTTCAGAAGCATAATCAACTCTCTTCTTTGCTTTTGAAGCGCTTGAAGTGCCTTCTCATCCGGATCACGAATTACTTTATCCTCCAACACCTGAATGTTGCCATCTATATGGTCCAGAATATCATAATATTCATCAACAATAGCATCAATCAAAGCATACATAAGGTAGTCTGCTTTTTGTCCTCTTATACGACCTTTAGCATGCTCAAGACGCTCTCGAACACTGTTAAACACATCACCTGGGCGTTCCTGAAATGATACAACATAGTTTTTACCCAAAACAAAGCTAACTTGCTCATATTCAACTCCTCCTTCCATCTCATTATAGGACAGCATTTTCAGTGTAAAGAAAAGGTACTCATCTTCTTCTTCTATTTTAGGTCGATGAGTAGTATTTGGAATATCTTCTATTTCCAGCTTATGCAGACCGATCAGCTCTCCAACCTTTGAAATAAGGTCAATATTATGTACTCCATCTACATTGAGCCAGGAAACCTTATCCGGATCAAACTTCAGGGTGCTTATTTTCTGAGTAACTACTTCTCTGGATAACTCCGTATGAGAATACCTGATCAATTCAATACCTACCATCTGATTATCCCGAGCACCTATATAAACAGGGGTACCTGGTACAGAATCAGATTTGTCAGCTAGTTGTTGGAATATCTTAGCCATTGGATGCTTCTTTATTTAAATCGGTCTTGTAAACAATTGTCCGGTACGGATATGGTATTTCGATTCCCGCTCCATCAAAGGCCATTTTTACTGATTTGTTCAGGTCATGATGTACCTTCCATGAATCTAAGGGTTTCTCAGTCCACACATATGCCCTTATAATTACTGAGGAATCCGCAAACCCTACTACCCTAATATCCACTTCTCCAATATCCAGCGCTACAGGGTGTTTTTCAATCTCCTGTTTTATTAAACTCGTTGCCAAGTCTATATCTGAATCATAGCTGATTCCATATTCTACAAACCGACATATTCTGGATTCCTCTATACTATAATTAATAACTGTGTCATTACTTATTACTGTATTTGGGATAATCACCCTTCTATTTTCAAAATCCTTTATTACAGTATGCCGCAGAGTAATATTCTCTACGGTTCCTATTTTACCACCCTCTACATCAATCAAATCCCCTACCCGAAAAGGCTTAAAAACGACTATGAATAATCCACTTATAATATTGGAAAAGGCTTGCTGCGAGGCGAAACCGAGGATTGCAACAATAATTCCGGCCCCGGCAAATAATGTCAATGCAATTTGCCTGAGTTCGGGTATTGAATAAATAACCAGTAACACTCCAATCGTGTAAATAATAAAGGAGATGATATTTTTCAGATAAACATAATTGGTTGGATCGGTATTCAATTTTAACGAGGCCCTAATGAAGTACCTGTTCAAGGAAAACCTGATTATTTTTACCAGAATGAAAGAGGAGAGTAGGATAATGACGGGCATCAGATAAACTGAATACTCCTTCCAAAAATCAGAAAAGACAAACTTTAGTAATATCATATTTTATCCACGTGCGACTAATAAATAAATATAGCCAACATATACCAGAACGAATACATAACCAACCCACCTTTGCAATACATAGCGTTTACCTATCAATAATCCGATAATTACTAATGTAGATGAGCCGATAATTGCCAAAATATCAAAATTGCTCGTAACCTGAAAAGGAAGTGGTTTAATTAACGAACTCAATCCAAGTATCCAAAGAATATTAAATATGTTTGACCCTATGACATTACCTACTGCTAAATCAGACTTGTTCTTGGCTGCAGCCACAGCCGATGTTACAAGTTCAGGCAATGAAGTACCAACAGCAACGATTGTAAGACCTATAAAACTTTGACTTAAACCAAAATAATTTGCTATCTCCACCGCCCCTTTAACAACCCAATCGCCTCCAAAATACAACCCCACAAGACTAACCAAAATTAATACTCCCGGAGGTATTTTCGACACAGGCACGGTTTCCTCCGTACTAGTGTCTGGCCCTTCTGTTTTGGCTAATGCAACAATGTATAGCATATACAGAAGAAAAAAGAAAAGAAGTATACATCCATCGACCCTACTAAGAATCAACTGATTAGAACTGTCATACAAACCGGCATTGGCCAAAAAACCGACCAATAGCGCTGCGATCAAAGAAAATGGTATTTCTGAAAGAATGGTGCTTTTCTGAACTTTCAGGCTCCTTATTGCAATTGAAATGCCCAGAATCAATAATACATTAGCGATATTACTCCCTAATATATTACCGATAGCTATCTCGGTCTGACCATTGATAGAAGCGAAAACATTGACCAGTAACTCTGGTACAGAAGTGCCAAAAGACACAATGGTAAGACCAATAACCAAATCTGAAACTCCCATTCTCTTAGCCAAAAAGCTTGAAGCTTCCACAAGAATCGAAGCTGATTTTATTAAAACTATAAAACCAATGATAAAGAAAAGAAAGGTCATGCTATCAATTATTAGGAGTCGAAAATATATGTACTATGTTATGCCGAATCCAATTGCCCGAAAGCAATACCTTTCAGGCCATCAATGGTTTTGATAGCTACTATTTTTCGACAGGTGCTATCATTACAAACTTTCACATTGCGATAAGTTTCCAATTCAGCAATCAAGTACTTCTTTTCAAGCCTGGGTAACAAAACATAGTCTTCTTTGAGTTGAAACAGCTCGTGATAACCATTTTTTTTCAAATAGTGAGTGGCAACAATTTCGGTTTCAAATTCATGCATTTTCGCTCGCTGGTTAATTAGAACAGACAAAAAGGGAGATTTGTTTAAATCTCCCCAAACATATCACCCAGATAAAGATGAAAAAACAAGTATCAGAAATTTATTCGTGATACACAATTTTTGACGTTCAAGAAAAATAAAGTCACATAATAGTGACCTGTTTTCGCCAAATACGTCACATTTATATGCGACAAAAGTTTGATGCCACCATCAGTACGAACAAACCTGTTCTTGTAAACTTCTACGCTCCATGGTCGGGGGCTTGCGATCAACAGCTCGAAATACTTTCTGACCTGGCAGGAAAACTGGAAGGAAATATCAAGTTTACCAGATTTAATATTGACTATTATCAAAGGGATGCGGATTTATTGAACATAAAAACGATACCTACAATCCTACTTTATTTCCAGAACCAGGAGATTTGGAGAAACGAGGGCTTGATCAATACTGATAGCCTTCTTAATACAGTGAGTTACTACTTAACAAAATTAGGCACTCAACCTGTGACCTAACAGATGGATGATCGTCTTAATGTCCAGAACTTAATATCTGAAGATGAAAAATTTACTAATCATTGGAGCGGTATTGTTGCAGTCAACAGTATTTGCTCAAAGCACTAAAATAAAGGATGAATTCAAAAAATTGTATCCTAAGGCAACGGACGTCTCATGGGCAAAAACAGATGATGGCCAGTTTGAGGTAGAATACACAATTGGAGAAGATTTCTTCACTTCTGTATTCAGCGAAGCGAATGGATGGATTGAAACCAGCTCATACCTTGATACCGAAAGCTTGAGCAGCGCAATAAAAAAAGCAGCTGCGAAATATGGCTCGGCAGACGAAATATCAGGCGCTTATCTGATAAAGAATAAATCAGGTGACTGCTATCGTGTATCCATAGACACCGAAACAGAGTCGATTACGATAGATGTAGATAATACTGGCAAAGTATTGAAGGAAACCAAGCAAGCCGTAGAGTCTTATGACAGTGAAGAATTTGATGACTATTAAGACTTCATTTTAGTCAGTTTCAACAACCTCAGGAGATCTCAGTAGTGACCTTGAGGTTTTTTTTTGTTCACATTTGGTATATTCGCATTGTCATCGGCATTGATAATGGAGAAAATTCACGAAATACTATCCTATGAACTGATTCGCTTCGGTGATTTTCATATAAATACCTACCATATCTTCGCCCTGTTATTGCTATGGGTTTTGATTCGAATTGTTTTATGGGGTGTTAGTCGTTTTCTCAAAAGACGAACCAGGCAACAAAAAATGGATGAGGGAAGGTCAAAGGCCTTACTACAGCTCACAAAATACTTTGCCTATGTCATTGCCATCATAGTATCGCTGGAAATTGTAGGTATTAACCTTACCGTTATTTGGGCGAGTGCCGCTGCTTTTTTGGTCGCCATTGGTCTGGGTATACAACAAATATTTAATGATGCGGTTTCTGGTTTGCTGCTCTTGTTTGAAGCATCGGTTTCCGAAGGGGATATTGTTGAAATTGACGGACTGGTTGGGCGTGTCAAGCAAATACGAATCAGAACTTCTTTAATAGAAACCAGAGCTAACATTATCATTGTTGTGCCAAATTCCAAACTCGTCTCAGAAAATGTCATCAACTGGAGTCATAACCGACAGTTGACTAGGTTTGTGATTAAGGTGGGGGTAAAATATGGTTCTGATGTGGAGCTTGTCACAAAATGCCTCATAGAAGCTGCCTCTGAGCATGGCAAAGTTTCGTCAAGAATGCAACCTCAAGCAAGAATGGTGAATTTCGGAGACTCCTCCCTGGATTTCGAGTTGCTATTTTGGTCATATGAAATGTTCATGATTGAGTTTGTAAAAAGTGATCTACGCATCTCAATCAACAAAAAATTCAATGAAAATGGTATCGTAATCCCCTTCCCTCAGCGGGATTTGCATCATATCACACCTCCTCCGACAGAGGCATAGTATTAACTCACACCGACTTTATAAGGTTCGGACCCTATTCCCATTAGTACTTCTTTTTCTCTTTCAGCCAACTTCAACGTTCTTATTGGGAACGGGATATTAACATCGTGTTCGTCAAATTTTTTCTTAATTGCCTTAATCGCTTCTCCTTTACACCTTAAGTAGGAAGGTTGATCTATATTCTTCGGCCAGAATCTGACGATAAAATTGATGGAACTATCGTCAAATTGATCATATGAAAACAAAATCTCCCGATCGTCTCTTACGCTTCCCATTCCTCTAATCGCCTCACAAGCCAGTTCTTCTACCTTTTCCAAATCAGAGTTATAGGCTACACCTACCTCCAATTCTATTCTCCTTTCCCCTCTTATCGTATGATTGATAAATTCATTTTCTATTATTTCTTTGTTGGGTATCAGAAGTTGAGTCCCATCAAATTTTTTGAGCATAGTACTCCGCAACCCGATCTGCTTCACGACTCCAATTAAACCTGTTACTTCAATTATATCATTCACCCGAAAGGGCTTTTTTGAAGCCAGTATTATTCCTGCCATTAAGTTGGCTGCAGTATTGGAAAAAGCAAAACTAAGTGCCAGACCTAGTACCCCTGCACCGGCTAGTAGGCTGGTTACTGTCTTGTCAAGGTGGAGAATATGAAGGACTGTAAAGCATACAATGATCAAACCAGATGCATAAACCAGCTGATTAACAATCTTAATCACCAGCTCACTTCTGTTTAGTCTTTTTAAGGTTTTTACGGTAAGAGATCGTAACAACCGGACCAAAAACCAGCCTACAGTAAGTACGATCAAAGCCGTAACAATATTCGGTAGCATGGCAACAAAAGATTCCCACCACCCGGTAAGCTTATTCAATAAAATTTCTGAAACATCTGTAACTACTGTAAATATCATGCTATACATGACTAAATAATCATGCCAATGACAAAATCGGGAAATTAAAGTCAAAAAGAAGAGTTAGGTGTGGTTTTTATTACACACTTTTAGGAATCTATTCTACAACTGGTAAGAAAATTCTGAATGTCGTACCTGCACCAATTTTAGAATCAACCTCAATTTTACCATTGTGAAGAGAAATAATGGATTTTGCGCTAGTGAGTCCCAAACCGGTACCTCCGTCCTTTGCAGAAAAGTAAGGATCAAACATTTGCTCTTTTACTTCCTTTGAAATTCCTGGGCCATTATCAGTAATATAAATTTCCACCTCTTTATTGTGTGAGTGAAAATCGGCTCCGATTACCACAATACCTTCTTTTGGTGGTACTACTTCCAGTGCATTCACAAGTATATTGAGTAAGGCCAATTTAAAGTGAGAAGTATCAATCTCGATTTTGGGTAGGCCATCAGGGATAATTGTTCGGATTTCTGTTTCCAGAAGACTTACTCGATCTTCACAGAGCTTCAGTGTTTTTCCAATTAGCCTAGGTATAGATGTACTTTTTCTAACCAACTCAGCTGATTGGGCTGAAAGTAAAAGGCTCGCAACCAGGTTCTCTATCCTGTCAACATTTCTGATAATGATGTCGAAGTAATAGTCCGCGTCTTCATCTGAGAGAATATCTTCTTTCATTTCATCAATGGATAGTTTGATGTTAGTCAGAGGGTTTCTGACCTCATGTCCGATAAGTCTGGCAATACGTCCGGTCATACTTAATTTTTCCGAAAACCTTAGTTGATTCTCCATTTCGTACCGTTCTGTTATATCATGAAGAATACCTTGAAATCCGGAATTCGCCTGATCGGAGATTCCGATTGGAACAAGAGACAATAGGCACCTTTTCTTCTTACCATATTGAGTATTGATCAGAACTTCCATACCATTGATACTTTCTTTGGAATCAAGTTTTTTCTGAAGCCTCATCATATCCTGAGAATCAATATCAATCAGCTCCCAGAAAGAACCAATTTTGTTCTCTCGCCCAAGATTCTTATTGAAAGACGGATTAGTATTAGATATTTGTCCGGAAGTCCCAAGAGTAAATATGTATTCGGAAGACCCCTCAATCAGTCCGGTATATTTATTTTGCTGGCTTTCCAATTGACGAATCATCTTCCACTTATGTGAGGCATGCCTTAATGATTTTTCCAAAGACTCTGAAGATAAATCGGTACGCAGTATAAAATCAGTCACCCCTGCATCCAGTAATTCCTTGTCGATTTCTTTGTTATACTTATCACTCATATAAATGGTTGGCATTCTGCAGCCCTTATTAATCGCAGTAATAAGAAATTTTTTAGATAAATGAGGGTCATCATCATAAATGAGGTAAACATCAAAACTTTGACTTGTAAAAAATTGAAAAGCTTTGTCCTTATCAGAGCATATTGAAAGATTGACCGTATTTTTAAAAGATTGCTCAATAATACGGGATATTTCCCGGCTTACTTTCTTATTCGAAGTATACAACAGCAGTTCCATAATATCAGATATCAATATTAAGTTGGTTAAGCTTGTTGTACAGTGTTTTCCGGTCAATATTTAAGGTACGCGCAGCTTCACTTTTGTTTCCTCCGGCATTATTTATCGCTTCAATGATTACTTTAGCTTCAGCTTGAAGCGCTGCCGCCTTCAAGTTACCATTATCAGTATGGCGATTTCCTCTAACTTCTTTATGATATGTAATATCATCAGGTAAGTGTTCTACTTCAATTTGATCGTCCTCACATAAAAGAACAGCTCTTTTAATTACGTTCTTTAATTCTCGCAAATTACCTCTCCAGCTATAATTGTGAAATAAATCCAGTACCTCACTAGAGAAACGATCAATGCTCTTTCCCAACTCATCATTACTCAGCCTCAAAAAATGGTCAGCAAACAGGTCAATATCATCCACACGGTTTCGCAACGGTTCGATTTTCAGTTTAAACTCGTTAATCCTATGGTAAAGATCTTCTCTAAAAATACCATCTTCCACTTCTGAAGCTAAATCTTCATTCGTAGCAGCAATGATACGAACATCAACTGAGCGATCGCGGCTATCACCAATTCGCCTGATCTTGTTCTCCTGTAATGCTCTCAACAATTGTACCTGCACTTCATATGAGAGATTACCAATTTCATCTAGAAACAAAGTTCCTTTATTTGCTTGCTCAAATAAACCCATTTTATCTTTCAACGCACCAGTGAAGGCTCCTTTTACATGGCCAAACAACTCACTTCCGGCAATATCCCTAGGAAGAGCTCCACAGTCAACTGCCACGAATGGGTATTCTTTTCTATTGCTATTGCCATGGACTTGTCGTGCCACAGCTTCCTTCCCTGTTCCAGTTTCACCCAGTACAAGCACTGACATATCAGTCGGAGCGACCAATTTTATATGCTTGCTAATGACTTTTGCGTTATGACTTACTCCCTCAACAAACCTATAGTCAGATTTGTTTGAATCAGAGACACTATCCCCTTTTTGTGGTTTAGGTTTATCTTTTGATTTTAAGGCAGAATTAATCGTTTGCAGAATTTCTTCATGATTCAAAGGCTTGTTCACATAATCAAAAGCACCAGCTTTCATACTTTCAACGGCCGTATCGACATCAGAATATGCGGTTATCACAATGGCCTTCAGAGCCGGCTCAAGAATTTTCATTTTTTTGATCAGCTCAGCTCCTGTCAGATCAGGTAGTTGAAAATCACAGAGGGCAATTGACACTTTATGCTCTCTGATAAGCTGTAGTGCTTCTTTTCCATCCCCAGCTGCATACACTTCAAAACCCTTACGGCTTAAAAATCGGTACAACAATCCTCTCAAATCAGGATCATCGTCAATTACGAGTATTTTCGAATTCATATTATATAGGTTTGTTCACTTCAAGACAAATCGAATACCTAACCTTACATTGACCCATTTACGCCACTAATTGGACAATTCCATAACTGTTAAAATAAAAATATGTGGATAAAAATCAACAGTTGCGGAATTTAATTCACAAACAAAGGGCTGAATTCACCTCAAAGTGGACTGGAATATCCTTTGCACACATTAATAGTAAAAGTTGAATCCTAACCTTGAAATTATGAAGAACGATAAAATATTAATCCCTTATTCAGATGCAGTAAACAAAGAAGTTGCCCGTTATGCGATAGACCTTGCACGTGATAGAGGTCTCGGCATATTATTTCTACAAATAATCGGTCCATATAACTATTACACCAATGGATCTTCAAATTTCCCCGCAGCTCATACTGCAATTCATCAACCTCCGATGGAAGAATTTCTACAATTAAAACAGAATGAATCTGTTCATACTATTGAAGAAATGCTCGAGCCATTGGATTACAAGATTGATGTAAAGCATCTACAGCTTGTTGGTAATACCCTCAACGAAATAAATGACACTATTGATAATTACAACATTCTGATGGTCTTGTTGTCTATGAAGATTGAAAGTGACCTGTTTGACAAGTTTCTTGGCTCACCAAAGTCGCAAATAGTCCGATCAGCTCATTGTCCGGTCTTCCTGATACCGGAAAACACAGACTTTAAGCCATGGAAATCAATAGTTTACGCTACCTCTACTTTATCAGAAGATACCGAGCCGCTCAAAAAAATAGCTCCGGTATGTAATCTTTTTCAGGCCAAACTCAACATTGTGAATATACATGAATCACTTCCAAGGCCTGAAGTATCAGAGATTCAAAAGGCGATTCTTTCTAAAAAGATAGGCTATTCTAACATCAGGTACTTCACGCACTACGACCGTGAACAGGACATGGCCGAGTCACTGCAGAAGCTATCAAAAGAACTCAATGCAGATGTGGTTGTTGCTCAGAAACATAATTTAAACTTCTTCCAAAGACTGTTTTCAAAAAATGTCACCAGGGAACTCAGAAAGGAATCCGAAGTACCTATGCTTGTGGTACATGAGGAATAGGATAAATTCCTCACGTGTACAATTTGTTCTACACTTTGACTCCGAAAAATAGAAGAATAGAGCAAATAGAAGCTTGGCATGGTTATTCCGGAGTATGTAATATGAAAACCTTTTGGAAAAATACCTTTTACGTATTACTCACATTCTCCATCATCATGTTGGCTGTGAAAGCTTTAAAGGTAGGTGGCATACTGCTACTGAGTCCAATAATCATTATGCTTTTCATCATCATGAAGAGACACGGTAATATTTAATCAAATGTTTAACTAAACCACAAAAATTATGAATCTAAAGAAAAAATTCAGACCAGGAGACCGGGTTCGTAAAAGAAACTCGAATTCGGTCATGACTGTCATTAAGTACATTAAAAAGAACTACTCAATATTCGGAACACTCCGAAGTAATATTTATGTCCTATGCCACTGGCATGACAAAGACAATCAGGTAAAGTCCGGAGTGTTTCATCAAAGAATGCTTGAACCTGCTTAACCCCCTTTATCACTATGAAAAAGAAAATAATAGTACCTATTGAATTTAACCAGCTCACACCACTACAGGTCGATGGCGCGATTGATTATGCTGAAAGATTTGACCGTGACATTATTTTCTTGTTGGTATTCGAAACAGACTCTATACCAACTATAGTGTCTGGCTTTGAATCCCTGAGTGAAAAAGAAAAAGAGGCTCATCATGACTTATTAATAATAAGAAAAATAATTGCCCACTATTCGCAGTTCAATGGAAAAACTGAGTTGATGATAATGAAGGGGCGCCTGGATGAGTGCCTTAATTTACTCAACAGAGAAGGAAACAGTCAAACCATTATCTTCAATCCCGGAACCACAAAATTTCAACATAAGCTATTCTCCGACAAGGTAATAGCAGTAAATCAGTATCCTAACCTTAAAAGCTTTATCCCTGCACAATCAAAACCCCAGATTGAGCACAATCGGATACTGTATATTTCGGGTACAAAGAAAGAAGATTTAAATAACCTTAACTGGCTTACAATGCTTGTTGAAAAAGCTGATCTATCAATTGAAGTTCTGGTCGTGCAAAAGAAAAAATCGTTACTAAACACATTCCGGTTTAAAAAATTTGTGAACCGAACTAATCGTATCGTTAGCCAGAATCCTAATATTACAATAAGCAAAAGTCCTTTTTATCTGAATCAATCGGACAGATCAACAAACAGGATATCCGGTGCACCAAAAGACATTGTTGCATTTAACCTGGCAGATTCTGCAATAAGGGAGGAGGCCATTAATACGCCTGCATTAAACCGCCTCCTCCACAACCCAAATCATGCCATAATAGCATTGTAGTTCGTTTTTGAAATCGCTATGGTAGATAATCGAGCTAACCGTTCTTTAGCTCTTTTGATCCTCATTTTTACTGCGCTTTCACCAACTCCCAATTTACTCTGAATAAAGCGAAGTGATTTACCATTGAGATACTTCATCTTCAAAATGTTTTGATCTTCAAAAGGAAGCATCTCCAAATTAGCCAGCAACCCTGAGATTACGACTTCTTTGTCTTCCTCCTCTTCTGTTACAGGTAAGTCAATAGCATACAACAACTCCAATGCAGGTTTAGAAGTTTTCAACTTTCGGGTGTAGTCAATGCAATAGTTGTTGGCAATGGCGTATAACCAGGTTGCGAATTTGGACTCCGAACGAAAACTTTTCATCTGACTGTAAACCTTAATAAAAATATCCTGCAACAAGTCTGCAGCTGCCTCAGGCTCTTTCGTATATGTCAGACATTTAGTCAACACTCTCTGAGCATACTTTTCATATAGCAAACCAAAGAGATTAGTTTCTCCTTGATTGATTCGTGCTACAATTTGTTCATCGGTTAATGTAGTATTTGTTCTCATTTTTAAATCAGTTTCGTGATTTAAAAATGCGACTGGAACATCAACTATTTATGAGGTAAAAACCGTAAAAAATCAAATACGTGAAATCACGTATCACCTTCAAAATCCAGTAGACCTTTAACTACTGCATACTTAACCAGTTCGGCTGAATTCTTTGCTCCGGTTTTGAGTAGCAAATTCCTTCGGTGGGTATCAACGGTTCTTGGACTGATAAATAAGCGCTCTCCAATTTCGGCATTAGTCAATCCATCAGAGATATGTTTGATTATTTCTATTTCGCGGGCCGACAACTCACTGGATTTGGACACTTGCCCGGTCTTTCCTGCAACATTAACAAGTGAACTCATCATCGTTTCTGTTACCTGCTTACTAAAAAAACTTTGCCCCTGATTTACGGTGGTTATAGCATTGTATAACTCATCTTCACTGGCGTCTTTTAGTATATAACCCAACGCTCCCGCTTTCATTACTTTGGTTATTGAGTGTTTGTCACTATTCATGCTAAGGGCCAGCACCTTTACGGAAGGAAATTCTTTATTTACCTTGGCAGTACACTGAATCCCATCCATTTCAGGCATATTGATATCAATCATCAATACATCGACTTCACTCTCTCCACCTAAAAAATCTAAGACCTCAACACCATTTTTACCTTCTCCAACTATTTTCAGGTCTGGATAGTGTGCTACCATTGCCTTGATGCCATCTCGGATCATTTTGTGATCGTCCGCTATGTATAAACGAATCATGAAATAGTTTTTTCAATAAGTTCGGGTACACAATCTACTTTTATAGAAGTTCCTTTACCAGGAACCGTATCAATAACTATCTGGCCATTTAGATAGTTTACTCTTGAAATCACATTATTGAGACCGATACCTTTTCTTTTCTTGCTGTACTGATCATCTAATCCGCATCCGTCATCTCTTACTTCCAATTCAAGTCTGTCATCAATTTCGTCCAACCTCACAAAAATTTCGGTCGCATCGGCATGTTTCACCGCATTAGAAATGAGCTCTTGTGCAATTCTATAAAAATTTAATTCTATTAAACTGTCGTATCTCTGGTTTGATTTATGGTTCGACTCAAATACGAATTGAGGTTTCGCATTCTGATAGGAGTCACACAACCCCTCAATACTTTCTTTCAGGCCAAGCTCCCTGACCCTTCCAGGCACGAGGGCATGTGAAATATTTCTGGCTTCCTCTACAGCTTCCGAAACAAGCGTTTTAACCTTCTCCAGATGGTTCATAATATCAGCATCGCCCTGAATTTCCATACTCAGCCCATTTAAATTCATTCGTGCTGCGGACAACAATTGCCCGATCCCATCATGAATTTCCTTTCCAAGTCTTTCCCTTTCCATTTCCTGAGCATTTATAATAGCATTCATGGCACCCAGTTCTTCTCTTCTGAGGTGTGTAATATCCTGACAAACTCCCAACACCTTTTCCTTGTTATTACGGGCATCCTTTATCAGCTTAGCTTTTACGAGAATAAATATTGTTTCGTCTCCGATCAGTATACGGTATTCGACCTCAAAAGGCTCATTCGTCAATTTAGCCTCTTCAATTGCACCTTGTAATGCCTGTATATCCTCATGATGTATTCTATCGACAAAGGATGCATATGTTCCATCAAAATTCTCAAGCCCACACATTTCAATCACTAACTGATCGCATTCCACCTCGAGCGTATTCAGATCAAGTTCCCAAATACCAACTTCTCCACCACTGAGGGCGAGTTCAAGTCTTTCTTTGCTTTCTTCGGCTTCCTGTTTTATGAGCACTTCATGTGTAATATCCCTGGAAATAATTGTAACCGCATAAACCGATTCATTGCGAATCAAAGGATTCACCGTGCTTGAAAAGAATTTTTTCTCAGTACCCGTCCCTAATTCCTGCTGATAAATTTCAGCGGCACCAGTAGAAAATACCTGTTCTACAATCTCTCTGGAAATCAGTGTAGACATCTGATTGGAATCGGTGAAGTAATTAGAACCAATCAGTTTTGTTCGGTTGGAGTCACTATCGTAACGGTTCACATATAAGATCGTTCCCTCCTTATCAATTATAACGATGGTCTCCAGGGCGTAGTCGAGAACGGCACGAAAAACTTCAGCAACAGCCGCAAATCCTCCGGATTCATCACTGGTACTGAGCTTAATAAATGGTGCTAATGCTTCATTAATGGACTGAGAACCCTTATTCATAAATTAAAAATACTGATAAAGTAAATACGAAGATTCACTCAAATCAATTATTTCAGCCTCAGTAGTTTCAATATTATTTTTGTTGTTTTATGTAAACACAAGCCGGGTTTTGTTCTCTGGCATACTCATAGCCTTCCTGCCACCATTTTTTCATTTTGTTGGAGTTGAAGGCAAGTGAATTTTCAGTAAGTCGATAAGGGGTATAATACAAGTTGAGCTCTACATCATGAAGCATACTCTCGTATTTTCCAATCCTTATGTCATCATAGCCAATTTGTGTATGCATAAAGTTAAGTACCCTCATTAAGGTTGAAAATGGGTTTCTGGCCGACTGTTGGCCCCTTGGAACTTCGGTTCGTAAAATCACAACATCTATCTGGGTGGCGCCCATTCTGATAGCTTCCTTTATAGGTACCAGGCTACCATAACCTCCATCCGCATATTCGAAACCGTCCTTTTCTACGATACTCATAAATGGGACGACATTGCTTGATGCCCACATCCAGTCACAAAAATCATCATATTCATAGTCTTCGGATGATTTACATTCCATTTGATTTGTTGAAATATTCGCTGTGGTGACGACCAGCTTTTTACCTCGCACTTTAAGTTCCTCATATTCCTCCACCGAAAAGGTATTCTTGATCAGCTTAAGCAGGTTTTTACTTTCCCCAAAAGTCTTACTCCTTTTTAGAAACATCCGAATAGTATTAAAGTGATTGATTTTAATCTTCTCACCCCTCATCACAAACGGACTTACATTAAAAATTTGTTTTTGACTTACGTTGGTATACACGTGCTTGATCCTTTCAATTTCCCCTAGAGCGAGACAAGGAATCAACAAACTACCCGTAGATGTTCCCACATACAGATCATAGTCACGATTACACTGAGTAATCAGGTATTCACAAATTCCACCTGCAAAGGCGCCTTTACTCCCTCCTCCTGAAATAACCAGTGCTTTCATGCTACCAAGATATACCTGAAACAGGTCATTTCAAACCTTTAAATCCCCAATATCATACTGATACCGGGGTCTTCTTAGATTTGGATACAAGAATTTGACTTAGTATCTCGATATCTATTTTCATACTGTTGAACACAGGGATTTCCGAAAATTCCTGGAGTTCTTTAATGTGTAAAGGTGAACTGGAACATACACCAGAAATCGCATCAGGTGTGAGTTTGAATTTGGTTTTCAATACCTCCAGTCCTCCAATTGCACCAAAAGCATCGGCAGCGCAAAAAATCAACTTATGTATTCTCTTTCGTACATCAGGAGATTGAAGTAACATAGCGGTTTCCTTTTGGTTAATACCATCTGCCAGTTCAACGACCCAATAATTTTCTTTGTTATTGGCATACTTGAGATCCAGCTTGTTGAAAATATCCAGCATTTCTTCATCTGATAATAAGTAGGTAGATGGATACCCTAGATAAGTAAAGTCTGCAAAAACACTTGCCCCGGCATCATTCATATGCAATATATCTTTCAAACTCGCTGTTCCGGTCACTTTTGATGCTCTAACCTTATGACCAAGTGCGTTTAATGCCCAGCAGCAGGCAACAGCCGCCATACTCTTTCCTGAGTTCATGGCCGTACCACACACCAAAATCAGCTTAGCTCTTGGGAATTTCTTCGTTGCGTATTTGGGAACGATGAGAGGAGAGTCCTTGGAGTTTATTATTTTTCCATTCTTGTCACAGGCATAACCCAGCACTTTGACTTTTGTTGGGTCTATAACTTTAGAGCTTTTGGTCACTACTTGTCCTATTACTCCGCTGCGTGCTAGTAGATCAATTTTATCCAAACTCTCTGATGGAATTATTCCTTCGTAATAATCCGGTGCATAGCGGTTACCATAAACGAATATAGCTCTTGAACCACGGTGAATATCATGAATTCTCCCGGAGCCATTTTCCAATGAACTATGTTGACCGATCCTGTCAATTTCCCCATAGACGAGGTCACCAATTTCGGGTTGTTTATCAGATTGCACATACCCTTTTATCTTACTTCTGTTAACCGTTATTGCCGCACTCGGCAAAATGAACCCCTTTGGTATTTTATTCATCCCAAAAACTATTAAACTTGATTGTATAAATGATTAATTAATTGTTATGTTATCTGAATATATCGACTTGCATACTCCCGCCTTTTCTAAACCCTCGATACATTCCCTTAGTGTTAAAGTCCAAGGCGATATTTCCTGCTTTATCTACCGCAATAAGCCCTCCCCGACCTCCAATTGCCCCAAGTTCTTTCAATGCAATAGCAACAGCTTCCGATAGCGACTTCCCTCCGTACTCCATGAGACTTGAAACTTTATTTGCCATTACTGTACGAAGAAAAAATTCACCATGCCCAGTACATGAAATAGCGCAGGTTTTATTATTAGCGTAGGTTCCTGCTCCGATAATCGGGCTATCACCTACTCTGCCAAATCTTTTGTTTGTCATACCACCTGTTGAGGTAGCTGCCGCAAGGTTACCTTTGAGGTCAAGTGCAACCGCTCCAACCGTTCCGTATTTTTCGTCACCTTCACTGTGATCCAGAGTCACCATATCCTTTTGTTGTGCCTTTTGCCACTGCTGATAACGAAACTCATCATAGAAATACTCGGGCTTTTCAATTTTTAGCCCCTGCTGTTCAGCAAACTTCAATGCACCTGAACCACTCAGTAGTACGTGCTTACTATTTTTCATGATCTCATGTGCCAGAAGAATAGGGTTCTTCACCTTCCTCACCGCAGTGACCGCACCCGCTTTAAGGTTTTTCCCATCCATCAAGGCCGCATCCATTTCATTTTTCCCTTCGTAGGTAAATACAGACCCTTTTCCTGCATTAAACAAACTACAATTCTCCAGATGAACCACGGTTTCCCTTACGGCTTTTAATGCGGTACCTCCCTTATCTAAAATCATATAACCTACGGAAAGAGCCTCCTTAAGTGCAGATCTGTATTGTTGTTCCTTTTTTCCTGTAAGTGAGGCCTTGTTGATTGTTCCAGCTCCACCGTGAATAGCAATTACTATATTTTTCTTCATCTTTCTAAAAACCGCTCACCCCCGGAAGGGAAGAGAGCATCATGGATCTAAAATGCTCTCTAAGGTAGGAATAAATAGGGCTCATCAAAAGCTAATCAACTTCCGGGTATGGATTCATACTATTATCATCAAAGTCGTAATCTGCATCCCCCATATCATAGTCTTCCGACTTTAATCTCTTTTTAATTTTGTAACGTTTCTTGAATATGTCCACCTTTATAAGGTAGGTTGCGTCTCCGGATTCCAGAGGTAAAACGAACAATGTTTCATCACCTGACTTGTTTACCCTTTGCACATCATCATCAGAATAGCCATTGGGGTAATTAGTCTTGTACAATGCCTTTATCTCGGGAGACATTTTCTTGTAACTGATTAATTTTCTTATTCTCTCCATGACTTTTTTCTTTTTGGACGGGACTTAAAAAAAAAGTCACTCCTCATAGAAAATCATTTACAGCTGTGACTTTTTTTACTACCCGCGTCTAAATCAGAAAAATTCAAAAACATGAAAAAATTATTCACCTTGATATTGGCTATGTTCCTTGTGCAAGGCATTTGGGCAGCTGATTTTAGCAGTGTGTTAGGTACTAGCTCTAACGAATTGATGGAAAAGAAACCTAAACAAAGTAAGAAAGCTAAAAAGGCAAAAAAAGAGAAGACTAAAAAAGAAAAGAGTGACGCTGATGGCGGTAGCGATGATGAATAATCATCAAAAAAATTCTTTCACAATAAAAA
The DNA here is from genome assembly GCA_965267335.1 of Cytophagales bacterium. Lineage (GTDB taxonomy): Bacteria > Bacteroidota > Bacteroidia > Cytophagales > JAAEPT01. The sequence goes on from OZ253953.1 coordinate 3,764,919, forward strand.
AGGGATTCGTTTGAATCCCTTTTTTATTTATAGTCATTGAATCGAAATCTATCTCACTACGGTAACACTTCCCTTTTTCATGTACTTTTCATCATCATCTTCCTGAATGGATTCATAAGTAATGATCCAAGGATATACACCACCTGGCACCAGCTCACCCAAATAGGTTCCATCCCAGCTGACATTAACATCATTACTCTGGAATACCACTTCTCCCCATCTATTGAAAATTCTTATTTCATAATTCTCAACATCCGACACAAAGATGTAGAAGCAATCATTAGTAGTCCCTGCTTCCTGCCCTTCGTTTTCACAGTTACCTGATCCCGATGGGATAAAGGCAGTGGCTACGTGAACTAATGGTGGACATATAGAGATAACAATCATGCTATCGGTATTCTGACAACCCAAACCGGTTGTTTGCTCAGTTACTGTTACAAAGTACCAACCCGTATCACTTACCAAAAGCGTCTGATCAGTTCCCAAAGCAACACCGAGGTCATCCTCCCACTGATAGGTGAAATCTCCAGCCCCAGCATCAAGTGTTACATTTGGATTCGCATCTCTCAGACAAAGGTCAGCAATCAATTCATTATCAAACTGTGGTTCAACTAAAGCAACGGTATCAAACACCTGACAATCCTCAAATGAATATCCAATTACGTAAGTACCCTGTCCTGTAGGTTGTAGACTATCTGAAGTTTCACCAACTAACAGGCTACCATCCTTATACCACTGATAGGTTCCAGGTACAACTGCTGGCACAGGATTAGTCACGATCATATTGGTATCGTAATAGCAATCCTGATTAGCCAAAGTAAATGTCGGAGGATCTGTTACCGCAACCAACATAGTATCCGTAACTACACAGCCATCCTGGTCTGTTACTTCCAGAACAAATGTAGAATCGGAGCTGATATTGCTGACATTTATCGATGCCTGAGTACCGATGATCACAGAATCAGTATTCATCCAGTTATAACTTAAGTTAGCAAACGTACTGGCATCCAAGGATGTGCCGTCTCCCCTACAAATAGTCTGATCATCACCAGCATCGGCTGTAGGAAGATCTTTCACAATTACAGTTATCTCATCCGTTACAGCAAGACAGTTTCCGTTACCATCTGTTGTCAGCGTCAATGTTACCTCACCCGAAGTCAGATCGGCTTGTGATGGTGTATACAACGCGTTCGTATCTGCTGCACTTGGTGAGAATACCCCTGTTCCGGAAGTCGTCCAGATAACACCAGTTGAAACTGTAAAACTTCCGTCTAATGTGGTTCCACTCAGGTCTGAGCAGAGTTTGCCATCACCTGCATTAACGGTAGGTGCCGGAGTGATTGTAATCTCAACGGTATCTCTAACAGCATTACATAGGTCATTACCAGTTGAAGTCAATACCAGCGTTGCTGAACCAGCAGCTATTTCACTGGCAGAAGGCGTATATGTCGCATTGAGTGTACTGGCATTCGGACTGAATGTACCCGTTCCACCTGACCAGCTACCTCCTGTAGCAACTGTAATAACTGCATTCAACTGTGTTGTTGCGTTATTCGCACAAACCGTTTGATCAACACCTGCATCAACTGTTGGAGCAGGATTAATTGTCAGCTGCATAAGGTCTGTTACCGGATTACATGTACCATTACCGGTTGTGGTCAACATCATATTCACAATTCCTGCATCCTGGTCATTCGTTGTGTGTGTATAGTCTGTATTTAATACACTAATATTGCCAAATGCACCCGTACCTGAAGTTGACCAGTCGCCACCTGTTGCAACAGTAACTGCACCGTCCATAGTGATACTTGCCTGATCAGCACATATTGTTTGATCCAAACCTGCGTCTACCGTTGGTATAGGGGTCAATGTAACTTCCTTGTCATCCTGGTAGGTATTACAAGTACCATTACCGGTGGTTGTGAATGTAAACCCTACCACACCAGCGTCCACATCATCGTCTGTCGGAATATAATTCGCGGAAGGATCTGCTGAGTTTGGTGAGAATGTACCTGAACCTGTTGTAGACCAAATACCACCCGTTGCCACTGTAAATGAACCTGAAAGAGGTACTGTAGTAACATCTCCACAGAAAACACTGTCGCTTCCAGCATCAACCGTAGGTATTGGTGTGAATGAAATGGTCATCGAATCAACTTCAGGATCACAAATACCATTTCCTGTAGTTTCAAGTACCAAGGTAACCGAAGTCGCTGCTATATCATTTGTAGAAGGGAAATACCGTGTACCAAGGGAAGTGCTATCTTCGAAAGTGCCATCTCCCAATGTCTGCCATAGACCACCACTGGCGATGGTTACCTCACCTGTCAGGTCTATATTGTCTATATCCGAACAGACAGTTTGGTCAAATCCTGCATTTACAGTAGCTGTAGGCGCAGCATTAAAGTCTACAACCATAACATCCGTTACAGGTTGACAAGTACCATTATCCGTTGATGTCAATGTAAATATTAGGCCAGCTCCAGATAAGTCATCAGCTGTTGGAGCATATACTGCGGCCAAGTCAGCAGTATCAGGAGCAAAAGACCCTGTTCCCGTTGTTGTCCAGCCAGCAGTTGCTGAAACAACCACAGCACCATTTAAATCAACACTAGTTGTATTTCTACATTTCTCCTGGTCAGCCCCTGCATTAACAGATGGGACCTGATCGAAACTAAGGTTTAAAGTATCACTGTAAGTTTTACAATTACCGTTACCTGTGGTCGTGAAAATAAATTCTACACTACCTGCCAGCGTATCATCTGAACTTGGGGTATAAGTAGGATCAACCTGTGCAGGGCTTGGCGAGAATGAACCCGTACCGGTAGTTGTCCAGATACCGCCAGTAGAAACAGTAATATCGGCATTCAAAGCATAATCCTCGGTATCAGCACAAACAGTCTCATCTGTGCCTGCATCTACCGTAGGTGCCGGAGTCAATGTAATATCAATCGTATCAATCTTTTCCTGGCAATTACCATTGTCCAATGTGGTCAAATAGATTTCAATACTACCAGCCGTGGTGTCACCTACCGATGGTATATAGTTGGCATTCATATCTGAAGTGTCAGGGCTAAATGTTCCGCTGCCATTCGTTGTCCAACCAGCATCTCCGGCCACAGTGAATGACCCGGTAAGCTGTACGGAGTCTACATCAGCACAAAGAATTTGATTCGAACCAGCATTAACTGTAGGTGCCGGAGTTATGTATAACCTAAGCGCATCATCAGAGGCATCACAAGGAGGGTTATTACCCGTTGTTGTAAACCTTAGAGTAACAAGACTGTCGGCTATATCCTGAGTAGATGGCACATAATTAGTTGCCGCACTAAATTCATCATCAAACGTACCTGAACCGGTAGTAGTCCATTGGCCACCTGTGGCGTTATTGAAAGTGGCGTTTAATGGTACAGCAGATGTATCACCACAGACTGTAATATCAGCTCCAGCACTCGTAGTTGGTGCATCAGCAAAGGTTAATGTGATATCATCTGTTACTGCTGGACAAGATCCGTTTGAAGTAGACGTAAGTGTCAATACCAGCGGACCTCCAGATAACTCCGCTGCGGTTGGTTTGTATACTGCATTCAATGCTGTACTATCCGGTGAGTAGGTACCAGCTCCTCCAGACCAAACACCGTTTGAGCCTGAACCATTCAGCTGAACTCCTGATGTGTCTCCACAAACAGTTTCTGACGCAGGACCTGCATCAATAGTCTGAGAAGGAGCAAATGTAATTATGAGTGAATCAAAATCAAATCCACAGGCTCCTAATCCAAAGGCTCTGAATTCCATAATAATTGTATCGTTATCAGCCGGATCAAATGTATATGTCACGGTCGAATTGGTATCAGCAATTGGATTAAATGTTCCCTGACCATCGGTGGCCCAACCCCCACCACTAGCGTTGGTAAATGAACCATCCAAATCCACAGTAGCATCTAACTCACAAACAACAATATCAGGACCAGCACTGGCAACTGGCGCTGGGTCAAAGTTCACAAACATGATATCCGTCACATTGGAGCAAGAGCCGTTTCCTGTAGCAGTATAAGTCAAGGTAACAACACCATTAGAGAAATCAGCGGCTGAAGGCGTGTATCCCGCGCCCGGCATTGTATCAACATCAAAAGTACCACTTCCTGAAGTTGTCCAGGTAGCAAATTGAGCATTGGAATAACTACCATCCAGTATCACTACATCACTATTATCACATACATCCTGATTGTCACCGGCACTTACTGTGGCAGGTGCTGTAACTGTCAATTCCAGACTATCACTTGCTGAAGCACAAACTCCTGTAGAAGTAGTCGTCACGGTCAGCACTACTGTTCCTGAAGAAAGGTCTGCTGCTGAAGGAGTATATTCTGCGTTAGGATCAGTGGTATTCGAAAATGCACCCGAACCACTCTTCGTCCATACAATTCCACCGGCATTTGTTGAGGTAGCAGCTAAAGTATGCGCTCCTCCATCACCACAAATTTCGGCATCCGGTCCGGCATCAACGGTAGGAATTGGCGTTATAGTCAAATCAATTGTGTCTGAAACTGCATTACAAAGGCCATTATCAGTCGTAGTCAGCACTAGCTCAACATTTCCTGCTGTCTTATCAGCTGCTGATGGCGTATATGTTGCTGACTCCGTAGTTGTATTCGGGACAAATGTTCCCGTACCTGAGGTAGTCCACTGCACCCCTCCCGCAACCTGAGTAGAACCATTTAATGTTACTGTTGTCTGACTTGCACATATTGTTTGGTCTCCAACCGTACTAACAGTAGGAGCCGGATCAATGGTGAGTTGCATAAAGTCTGACACTTCTTTACAATCTCCATTACCCGTAGTAGTTAATGTCAATGACACGGAACCAGCCGCGGAGTCAAGAGATGAAGGCACATAAGTTGCTGCTAAGTCATTAGGGGCTGAGAATATACCCGTTCCAGTTGTGGTCCAGGTTCCTCCTGTTGCTACCGTTACACTTCCAGACAATGTCAGACCTGAAGTGTCTGCGCAAATCGTCTGATTAGGGCCCGCTTCTACCGTAGGAGCAGGCGTAAACGTTACTACTATACTATCACTAACCTCAGCACATGGAGCTGCTCCATCGGTCGTTAATTTCAGGACTATACTTCCGGCCGCTGTATCTGCTGCCGTGGGAACATAATCAGCTCCTAAGTCTGCTGCATTCGGGAAAAAGTTACCCGTTCCGGAACTACTCCAAAGTCCTCCAATACCTCCTGTTATCGATCCATTGAGATCAATAAATGAAGTGTCACTACAAACGGTAATATCTGCGCCTGCATCAACAACCGGAACCGAGTTAATGGTTATGTCTACTGCATCCGTAACAGGATTACATGTACCGTTACCAGTCGTTGTTAAAATCAATTGCACACTTCCAGCCGTGGTATCAGCCACGTCCAGATGATAAAGAGTTGATAAGCTATTTGCATCATCGAAAGTACCAGCTCCCGAAGTAGTCCAGGTACCTCCTGTTGCCACAGACACACTTCCGTTTAAATCTACTCCTGAATTTACCGCACAAACCGTCTGGTCAGGACCAGCATCAACTGTTGGCGGAGGCGTGATTGTTACTAGCATATCATCAGATACATCAGCACAAGTTCCGCTTCCAGTACTTGTTAATATCAATGTAACGGTGCCAAATGTAGAATCATTAGTTCCGACATTGTAATCACCTGTCAAATTAGTCGGCACTGGGAACGTTCCGTCTCCTGTCGTTGTCCAGGTTCCACCGGTAGCATTTTGTACTGAACCAGCCATAACCAAGGTAGTTGAATCACCACATACTATTTGATCAGTGCCGGCATCCACAAACGGAACCGGATCAATGGAAACTTCAAGACTATCGGTAACAGCCTTACATGTTCCATTACCTGTAGTTGTTAAGTATAATGTTACCGTACCTGCCGTTGTGTCATCAACCGAAGGAACATAAGTAGTCGAAAGTGATGCTGAACTCGGGCTAAACACTCCCGTACCACCAGTAGACCATATTCCTCCTGTAGCTACAGAAACACTACCACTAACATCAACTCCTGAAGTATCGGCACACACTGTTACATCACCACTTGTCGATACTGTAGGTGCCGGAGTAAATGATATTTCCACATCATCATCCACAGCATTACATCCACCGTTATCTGTAGTTGTTATTGTAAGTGTAACGGGCCCTCCTCCGATTGTATCAAGTGGAGATGGTACATAGTACGCTTCATCTGTCGTATCATTCGGACTAAATGTTCCTGTACCGGAAGTCGTCCAAACTATTCCACCGGCTACTGTAAATTGTCCGTTGAGGGCGATGCTATCCACATCTGCACAGGCAGTTTTATCACCTCCCGCAGATACCGTTGGTGCCGGTGTAATGGTAAGAACCATAGTATCTACATCATCAGAACAGGAATTTCCGTTTGAGGTTGTCAGGAATATATTAACCGTTCCGGCATCAATATCGTCATTGGAAAAGGTATACGTAGCACCAAGATCATTGACATTAGAAAAAGAACCATCACCATCTGTTGACCAGGTTCCTCCTGTCGCAAATGCTACTGAACCGTTAAGCGTAATATCACCCGCATCCGCACAAACTGTTTGATCCGTACCTGCGTTTGCTATTGGTGATGACGGAATCGTGATATCCATCTCATCCGTCACAGCTGCACACTGACCGTTAGCTGTAGTGGTCAATGTCAAGGTTACTGTACCAGCCACCGTATCAGCTGCAGAAGGTGTATATGTAGTATTCAATACAGATGCATCATCAAAAGTTCCTGAGCCATCACTTGTCCAGACAGCAGCTGAGCCATTACCATTTAGCTGAGCTGGAAACTCTTTCGTACAAACCACCTGATCAGGGCCTGCGTCTGCTTCAGGTACACTTTGAAATGTCACTGTCATTTGATCAGATACTGCAGTACAGTTTCCATTTCCTGTAGTAGTTATGGTAAACTGAACACTTCCTACGAGCGTATCCACATCATCAGGAGTATAAGTCGGGTCAACAAGATTCGCATCATTTAATGATCCGCTTCCAGTATGTGACCAGGTTGCTCCGGTAGCAACAGTGATGGTACCATTTAGGTTTACATCTTGTAAGTCTCCACATACGGTTTGATTACCTCCTGCATCTACGGTAGGAGCAGGAGTGATTGTAATAGTTACATCATCAGACTCAGCAGTACAATCTCCGTTACCTGTAGTTGTAAGTGTTAAAGTTACTGTCCCGGCAGAAATTTCCGTTCCGGTTGGCAGGTATGTTGAGTTCAGATCATTCACATCGGAAAAGGTTCCGTTACCTCCCGACCAGGTCCCACCAGTTGCGATAGTCACGCTTCCCGCCAGTGTCGCCATTGGATTATTTTCACAAACCGAAATAGCTGATCCTGCATCCACGGTTGGAGCATCGGTTATCGTAATAGTCACATCATCAGTAACAGCATTACAGTCACCATTCCCTGTTGACGTGATTGTAAGAGTAGCGCTACCTGCTGATATTTCAGCAGCCGAAGGAGTGTAACTCGTTGATAAGTTGTTACTACTTGGGTTGAAGTTTCCTGTTCCACCAGACCAGCTACCTCCCGTGGCTACAGAAACTGAGGCACTCAAGGTAGTAGTTGCGTTGTTTCCACAAACTGTACTTCCTGCTCCGGCATCAATGGTAGGTGCAGGTGTGAAGCTGATTTCCATTGAATCGGTTACTTCGTTACAATTCCCGCTTCCTGTCGTAGTTAAATAAAGAGTTACGCTACCGGCTGTCGTATCAGCCGCAGAAGGTGAATAAGTTGCTGTTAAGCTATTGGCATCATCGAAACTTCCCGATCCTGCTGTTGTCCAGGTTCCACCAGTAGCAATAGTTACTGATCCATTGAGTGTAACGTCTGCATTATTGGCACAAACTTCAACATCCGAACCTGCCTCCACAGTAGGTTCATCAGTATAAGTAATAGTAACATCATCGGTAACCGGGTTACATCCAGCCAATGTAGCTTGGACAGTCAAAACTGCTGCCCCGGCATTAAGATCATTTGTACTAGGAGTATATGTAGTTGTGAGATTTGTTCCGGAACCAAAAGTACCATTCCCAGACCATAGAATTGATGCCGCACCAGAGCTTTCAGTAGCAGTCAGTGTAGCAACAGGGTTATTTTCACAAGCAGAAATATCATTCCCTGCATCAACCGTAGGTGCAGGGGTAAACAAAACGATCATTGTATCATCCTCTGCGACACAGTCACCATTCCCAGTTGTTTCCAGGATTATTACGGCAACGCCAGCTGTAATTTCATCATCATGGGGAGTATAAGTAGCGTTCAAGTCGGTTACACTTGGTGTAAACGTACCCTGACCAATCCAGGTCCCTCCAGTCGCATTGGTTATTACACCACTTAAATTTACGTCCGGATTGTTTTCACATTTGAACTGATCTGCACCCGTCTGCGCTTGTGGCGCAGAAGTTATAGTGATTGTTACATCATCATCAACAGCGTTACAGTTGTTTTCTGCCAGGGTAGTTAGTGTCAAGGTCACGGATTCGGTACTGATATCATTGGACCCCGGTGTATAAACCGCTGTCAGACTACCATCATCATCAAAGGTTCCGTCACCACTGGTTGTCCAGGTTGCCCCTGAAACATTGGTTATCGAACCCGACAATGTAACTGCAGCATTATTAGCACAAACAATTTGATTGGCACCTGCATTTACAGTAGGTTGGGGTGCAATAATGACTGTAACCGTATCCTCTTCAGCCAGACACTCGCCATTGCCAGTGGTCTGAATGGTCAGAACTACCGAACCATCGTCAATTTCATCAGCACTCGGTGTATAGGTAGCACCAGGATCTGTTGTACTGGAATAAGTCCCGTCACCATCAACCCATTGTATACCAGTAGCCCCTGAAAAAGTAGCATTAAGTGTAGCCGTTGGAGAATCCTCACAAACCGTAACCGGGTCTCCGGCTACTACAGTCGGTGAGCTTATGAAAGAAATATCAACACTATCAATGGATGGGTTACATATGCCGTTATCTGTTGAAGTCAAATATAACCTAAGAGTATTAGATGCAACTGCTTCTGACGCATCAGGTGTATAAACCGCATTAACATCATTTTCGTCTGGTGCGTAGGACCCAAGACCACCCGACCATGTTGCTCCTCCTGCAACAGTGACAGATCCGCTTAGAGTTACAATTGGGTTGTTCTCACATTTTATCTGGTCAGGCCCTGCCTCAATGGTCGGACCATCCTGAATGGTGATTATCATGGTGTCCGTGACTGCCGGACAAGCTCCGTTGCCTGTGGAAGTTAGGACAACTGTTGCTGTACCGTTAGATAGTTCGGTCGCATCGAAAGTATAAGTTGCTTGTAGATCAGTATCATCATCAAAGGTACCACCAGTGAGTGAAGTCCATTGTCCGGTAGTAGTAAAGCCAGTGACGCTTCCATTGAGGTCAAAGGTGGTGAGGTTGTTACTACAAATGGTCGTATCATTAGGTTCTCCATCAGGGGTATTTGCATTTGCATCCACAAAGATAGTCTCAACATTATAGACTGTATTATCTTCAATTATATTGGCATACCACCATGTATTGATGGTTCTTACGTTACCCCATCCACAACTTCCGGAGCAGAAGAAGGGCCACTCATGACATCCGGTACTATCGTCACAACCTCCAAGTTCTTGGGTTCCACTAGCAAAATCCAAGTCATCCCAGAACATTTCTGGACGATCTCCAGTGTTTGGTCTATGCAATTCAACTATATATCCGTTTTCATGGTTTTCGACATCATACATTGGCATATGTGTGATACCATTGAAATAATGCACCTCTACCGGCATAGGTGTCCCTGAAGCAACATAATCTCCCTGACCATCACGACTATCCCATTCAATACAATTATCACCTACTACCACATCCGCACTGAGTAAGCGGTCAATGGTATTGTCCTGATACCCGGACACTCCATTCAAGTCAAGGATGACGTCTACAGAGCCAGCTTTATCAACCTGAATGTTGATACAACGACTATCGGGATCACAGCCACTGACAGTAATAGGAGCCGTTACACTTCCATATGAACCTTCCGGATTACAAGAAGGGTCAGGGTCATTCAAATAAATTTTGTACTGAGGGAAATTAACATTTCCACTCTTTGATTTTCTGTCCTCATAAGGATCTCCTGTGTATTCCGTACCTCTGGGATTAGCAGTAATGGTAAAGTAAAAAGGCTTGATATCATTAAATTGTATTGATGTTACGATCTGATCATCTGAATACATATACATTTCACCACGAAAAGGGTTATTAAACCCCTCGCAGGTCAATGCCCATTCTCTGGACCAGACACGGCCAGGAATGGCTACATCTCCAGCATCTGTAACTGTTATATCGAAATATTCGAGTTTCCTTTCACCTGAACTATATGTTGTTGAGTTTGAGCGGTTGAATTCAATATAGTAATCTCCTGTTGTAGTTGCCGTAAAACTCAGGGCACTGTATCCACTTGCGCCAACAACAGCATCCGGGCCTGCGACCGCAGAACTATAAGTTGAAATATGTCCGGGATTGCCTGATGTGGGCGCTGCCTGATGGGAAAAACCAGCAACATCCGTACCATCCGGTTGCTTGACCCTGAAATATAGCGATTTATCTCCGATTGTTTTGAAACCGAAGTAGACCTTTTCACCTACGTTACAAATTTGAATGTGTAGCCTGTATAGTGTATCTGCATTATAAGATGCGAACCTAGACCAACCGGATCCAAGAAGCAAATATCCCTTATCTAACGAAGTTGGACGTAGTTCTCTTGTGCCTTCTGCATGGGTAAATCTAGGAAAAAATGTACTTACAGCTAGTAGACACAGGAATGCGGCAATCCTGTAGAATTTTGACATAGAAAAATATTTATGTAATGTAAACCGTTATTAGCACCAAATTTAGGCTAAAATACCAAATTTAGTACATTTTAAAAATTTTATAGTGCGCCAGCAAAAAATATACTGATTATACGAATTTGTAAATCAATAGGTTACCTTACAATTGTCACAGCTCCTGATCTCTGTACTTCAACACCAAACTTATCGTTCCCTTTATAAACAAGTACCCAAGGATAAACCCCACCTGGTAACGGTTCTCCGAGATATGTACCATCCCATTTGAATTCGGGATCAAAGCTTCGATATACTACTTCTCCCCACCTGTTGAATATTCTAATTTCAAATTCTTCGACATCGATAGAGAATATTTGGAAAAATTGATCTTCAGTAGTACAATTTTCACATCCACCCGGTACAAAAGCAGTCGGTACATAAACATCCGGAGGACAGACTTCGACAACCTCTATAGAATCTTGCGCTGGGCATTCGACTCCCTGAACAACTTGATAAACAACAAAATTATATACCCCTGTATCAGACACGGTAATTGTTTGTGTTGTTTCTCCCGTAGTCAACCAATTATAATTAGAACCCGGACCTGCATCAAGCGTAATCTGATCAGCTGTTCTTGTACACAACTCAGCGAAATCATTATTTACTGGTGTAGGCTCTACCACATCAACCGAATCAAACGTGGAACACTCCTCAAATGTATACCCAATGGAATATGTACCTGTTTCGGTAATATCACTCAACGTATCTGCTGTTTCGCCAAAAACAATAGTATTATTAAAGTACCATTGATAAGTACCCGCTACAGCAGGAACACCGGTAGGATCTGAATCTAATAAGATCGTATCCGTCAAACATTCTACTGAGGGCAAGTTGAAAACTGGAGGATCAATAACCAAGACATTAGTAGTATCGGTAATAGTACATCCTTTACTATCTGTAGCAGCATAAACGAAAGAGGTATCACTTGAAGCTGAAACCACGGTAACCGGATCTGTAGCAATACTTACGCTATCTATTGTAAACCACTGATAATCCACATTTACTTCTACGTTTCCGACCAAGGTAGTGGATGCATTCCTACAAATTGTTTTGTCATCTCCTGCATCAGCTTCTGGAAGCTCTGTAATGGTTATGGTAAAATCATCCGATTCGGCATTGCATACTCCGTTACCATCCGAGGTCAGGGTCAAAATCGCAGAACCTGCTGATACATCTGCATCAGAAGGAACGTAGGAAGCATTCAATGTAGCATTATCAGGAGCAAAGAAGCCCGAACCTGATGAGGTCCAGAGGGCACCGGTAGCATTGATTACGGTTCCATTCAATTCAATTCCTGATACATCAGCACATACATCACCCGAACCCGTTGTGACAATAGGAACCGGTTGGATTGTGACAGGAATAGTATCAGAATAAGCCTTACATGAGCCATTATTGGTTGTGGTAAGAATTAAATTTACTGAACCAGCAGCTGTATCCGCACTGGAAGGTCTATAGTTCGTATTTAAACTTGTAGCATTATCAAAATTGCCGGTACCATCAGTGTCCCATACTCCTCCTCCAGCTACCGTAATTGTTCCAGAAATAGGAACTGAATCATTATTGGCACAAATAGTTTTATCAGGATCCACAGAAACTGTCGGTGCTGGAGTGATAGTAATTTGCATTTGGTCTGTTACTGCTTTACAATCCCCATTTCCTGTGCTCGTAATTGTAAGAGTTGCTACCCCGGCCGCGATATCATCTGAAGCAGGAATATAACCGGTCACCAAACTATCGTCAGATATAGTATATGTTCCACTTCCGGAAGAAACCCAGTTTCCTCCAGTTGCTACCGTCACAGTACCTGACAAATTCACACTGTCTACATCCGCGCAAACCGTTTGATCAATGCCTGCATTAATACTTGGAGCTGGAGTAATGGTAATCTGCATATCATCTGTTACAGGGTTGCAAGTTCCATTATTAACAGAGGTTATCGTTATACCAACTGTACCTCCATTGATATCAGCCTGTGAAAGTTCATAAGTCGTTGTCAATGTATTGGCATTAGGCACAAAAACACCTGAACCGGTAGTTGCCCAATCACCATCGGTTGCCACCGTAACAACTCCTGTTAACTCTATTCCGGCAGTATCGGCACAGACTGTAACATCTGGTCCGGCATCAATTGTTGGGGCCGGAGTAATAGTAATATCGACAGTATCGACCACAGGGTTACAATCACCCTGGTCCGTTGAGGTCGCTATTAACTGAATAAACCCAGCACTTGAATCTGCCGATGATAATTGATAAGTCACATCAGTGTTTGCACTATCAGGTAAGAAGGTTCCCGTTCCAGTAGAACTCCAAACCACACCTGAAGCTATGGTTATCGTTGCACTCACTTCAATCTGTCCTACATCAGCACAAACTGTTTGATCTGGACTAGCTGTGATAGTTGGCTCAGGAGTGATAATTACCTGCATTAAGTCTGTGACGGGATTACAAGTTCCATTCGCTACAGTTTGAAGGGTTATTTGCACACCCGAATTGTTAATATCATCAATACTTGGAGTATATGTCCCATTAAGGTCCGCGGTATCTGAGAAGATGCCTGTACCAGACGTAAACCAGTTGCCACCTCCAGCAATTGTTACTGCACCATCTAGTAAAACCTGAGATGAATCCGCACAAATAGTCTGATCATCTCCGGCATCAGCTGTAGGAATAGGGGTAAAATCGATAGTTGCGGTGTCAGATCTTTCCTTACAACCTCCATTCCCTGTGCTCGTAAAGATCAGATCAACGGTCGTTGCTGTAAAATCATCATTAGACGGAAAATAATCCAAAGACAGTGAAACATCGTCTGGAGCAAAAGAACCTGTGCCTGTGCTACTCCAGATTCCTCCTGAAGCTACTGTCACAGCTCCAGTAAGACTGACCGAAGTAATATCAGAACACAAGGTCTGAGCACCGCCAGCGGTAATAGTAACTGCATCGGTAATAGTAACGTCCAGTGAGTCAGTGACTGCATTACATAAACCATTTCCTGTAGAAGTAATAAATAGTCTTACAGTGCCATTTCCTGTATCTGCTGATGAAGGAACGTAACCTGTTGTCAATAGAGTATCATTATTAAACGAACCGGTGCCATTTGAAGTCCATATGCCTCCACTCGAAACGGTTACGCTACCCGAAACTTCGACACTGTCAGCGTCTCCACAAATCGTCACATTAGGACCAGCATCAATTGTTGGCGCGGGATTAATGAATAGGTTAACCACATCAATCTTGGCATTACATCCATTGTTGCCAGTACTTGTAAGCGTAAGAGCCACTGTACTATCAGTAATATCTGATGCGGAAGGTGTATAGGTAGCATTCAGAAGATTTGCATCATCAAATACACCCGTACCACCTGTGGTCCATGTTCCACCAGTAGCCACATTAACCGTCCCAGATAGCTGAACAGAACTCGTGTCTGCACATACTGTAATATCTGATCCGGCACTTACAGTAGGAGCAGGATTAATAATCAATTCCAGACTATCTTCAGCGGCTTCGCAATTTCCATTGCCTGTAGTGGTAATGGTTAAAATCACCGATCCGGCTGTGGTATCAGCTGCCGATGGAATGTATTGTGCATTTAGATTGGATGTTGATGGAGAAAAACTTCCCGAACCACCAGTACTCCAAAGTCCTCCTGTGGCAATGCTTACGGTAGCGCCCAGCTGTGCCCCACTTTCATCAGTACAAATTGTATCATTTGGACCAGCTTCGACAGAAGGTCCCTCGGTAAAGCTAAGGGTTAACGTATCCATATCAGCATCACACACACCATTATCGGTTGTTGTAAGAATAATTGAAATGGAACCGGCTAAACTATCATTGTTAGTTGGGGTATATGTGGTTCCCAAATCTGAAGTATCTGCAAATGCGCCATCACCGGTCGTTGTCCAGCCACCGGTCGCTGAATTATTAACAGTTCCTGCCAGTGTAATGTCAGCCAAGTCCCCACAGATCAATTCATCATCACCAGCCAGTGCCTCCGGTGGTGGTACAGTACCAACTATAATACTATCACTTACAGGTTGACATTGTCCGTTTCCTGTACTAGTTAAAGTCAAAACAATCATACTACCTGAGTCAGCTGCAGATCTGGCATAAGTTGCGTTCAGGTTAGTAGCACCAGGCACAAATGTTCCTGTTCCGTTAGTACTCCATTGCCCTCCTCCAGCGTTAGTAACAGACCCACTCAATGGTATGCCCGCATCACTGGAACAAATATTGGCCGGACCTGCATCGACAATAGGAATAGCCTCAATAGTAATATCTACCTGATCAGTCTTCGCATTACAACCTCCATTATCAGTTGTTGTCAATGTAAGTGCCACAGATCCGTTTGCTATATCCGTAGTTCCGGGAGTATATACCGCTGTCAAACTAGTATTATCATCGAAAGAACCATCCCCGGCCGTAGACCATTGCCCCGTAGTGGAAATTGTTAGTGCCCCTCCTAAAGTAACATCTGGAAAATCGGCACAAACAGTTTGATCAGTTCCTGCATCGGCTGCGAGCGCAGGTGTAATTGCCAAATCCATAGTATCAATAGCAGCCGGACAAATTCCATTGCCAGTAGTTGTAATAATTAGGGAAACTGAACCTGCCGCTGTATCAGCTGCCGAAGGAGTATATACCGCATTTAAAACGGTTGAGTCAGCAAAACTACCGGTTCCTGTACTTTCCCAATAATTACCTGTTGCCACAGTAAATGTAGCGCTGCTCAAGGTATAAGGACTCTCATCAACACAAATCGTATCATCGTTCCCCGCAAAAGCTGTCGGACCATCAAGAAAATTCACAACGGAAGCATCACTATAAGCCTGACAAGTACCATTCCCAGTAGTTGTGGCGGTGATAGTAACTGAACCACCAGCGATGTCACTAGCCGTAGGCGTATAAGTCGTTGCAAGCGCCACATCATCTGAAAAAGTACCGGGATCTCCACTGGATGTCCACTGAACTCCGGATGCAATGGTAATAACGGCTTCCAGATCAATTGGTCCACTAGCCTGGCATATGGTATCCGGTGTTGCTTCAATGGCAGGAATCGGTGTAAAGACCAGCTTAAAGGAGTCCTGAACTGCCGCGCAACTACCATTACCTGTTGTTTCAAGAATAATGTAAATGCTATCTGCCGCTACATCAGCCGCAGTTATATTATAGGTGGTAGTAAGATTTGTTTGTGCATCAAAAGTACCAGATCCTGTTGTCAGCCATTGGCCTCCAGTAGCATTGGTTACAGCACCTGAAACATCAATAGTGGTGTTATCCTCACAAAACAAGGTATCGGGACCAGCATCTGCTGTTGGAGCATCTGCAATATTTATTACTAATGTATCCCTATATGTATGGCAGTCACCATTTCCGGTTGTTTCAAGCACAAGACTCACGGTTCCCGCTCCGGTATCACCACCTGAAATATTATAATTTGTAGCTAGGCTTAAACTATCATCAAAAGTACCGGTCCCTAAAGAGTACCATCTCCCTCCGGTGGCAGTTGTTACATCACCACTAAGAGCCACTGTTGGGTTATTTGAACAAACAAGACCTGGGCCTGCATCAACAGTAGGGGCATCAGTCAAAATAATCCGCATCGTATCTGTAACCGGATCACAGAAACCATTACCAGTTGTTGTTATGACCAAATCTACTGTACCTGATGTTGTATCAGCGGCTGAAGGGGTGTATACAGCGTTCGTATCTGTAATATCATCAAACGAACCCGAACCAAGCGTACTCCACTCAATACCTCCCGCTACTGTAAATGAGCCGTCAAGTTCTACTCCCGCTGTATCTGAACAAACAGTAATATCAACTCCTGCATCAACTGTAGCTGGCTCGGAAATATTCAAAATTAATGTATCTGTCTTAGAATTACAGAAACCATTCCCTGTAGTCGTCAACGTAAGAACAACAGTGCCATCAATCTTATCTGCTGCAGATGGAACATATCCAGTCACTGCACTTGTCGTATCAAAACCTTCAAAGACACCCGTCCCGTCTGATTCCCAAAGTACACCTGTAGCATTAGCAAAGGAACCATTCAGTGGTATGGTATCGCTGCTTGCACAAACTGATGCAGCACCGGCATCGACCGTTGGTTCTGGAGTGATTACCAGGTTAACACTATCAGTCAGTGCATCACAATCTCCCAAACCAGACGTGAGCGTAAAAATTTGCGTTACAGAGCCAGCTGCTGTATCAGCTGCCGTCACATTGTAAACCGTAGTTGAGGCGGCAGAGGAATCAAAAGTTCCCGTACCTGTTGTGGACCAATTCCCTCCTGTAGCAACGGTAAATGTAGCTGAAAAATAAATTCTTTCTACTTCAGCACAAATTGTATCATCATCACCCGCATCCAAAGTAGGAGCCGGAGTAAAGCTGATAATTACACTATCTTCAACTGCCTTACAATCGCCATTCCCTGTTGATGTTGCGTACAACACTACCTGTCCAGCCGCAATATCTGTTGGATCGATCTGGTAGGCCGCATTAATGTCAGTGGATGATGGAGTAAAAGAACCAGCACCTGCTGTCGACCATTGAACACCTGTCGCAACAGTCACGCTCCCCGCAAGGGATATGGAATCTTTGTCTGAACAAATAGATTCATCTGTACCCGCACTTATAGTAGGTTCTTCTGTTATAAAAATGGTCATTTGATCCGTTACTGCCGGACAAATTCCGTTTCCAGTCGAGGTTAATGTAAGTACTGCCGATCCATTAAGTTGATCAACCGCAGAAGGCACATAGGTAGCGTTCATATCGGTATTTGATGGATTAAATGCTCCTGAACCAGAAGAGGACCATTGTGCTCCGGACACAACAGTAAATGATCCATTCAAATCAACACCCGCGGTATCTGCACAAACGATCACATCAGAACCAGCGTTGATAGTAGGCTGCGACTGAATTTGAACATCTATTGAATCGGTAACCGCAGCACAATCACCATTTCCAGTTGTAGTAACCACGATGGTTGCTGTTCCTGCACCAATTTCTCCTCCACTTGGCGTATACGTGACATTTGAATTTGTACTTGATGGAGAAAAAGTACCTCCGCCTGAAGAGGACCAACTCACACCTGTCGCTACTGTAAACGATGCTGAAATAGACGTCCCTGAAGGAGTCGTACACAGGGAATTTGTACTTGCTGTGACCGTAGGAGAAGTTTGAATAAATAAATCTAAAGTATCAACAACTGAAGCACAAGCTCCATTAGATTCTGACGTTAAAATCAACTGTATGTTTCCTGATGCCTTATCAAAGTTTGATAATCCATAAGTGGCATCAAGAGTAGCACTATCCGGGTCAAAAACACCCGTTCCTGTTGTCGTCCATACTCCACCTGATGCTCCCGTAATTACCCCTGCCAGACTAAGACTGTCTTCAGTTTCGCAGATCGTTCGATCAAAACCAGCGTCAACAGTAGATGCCTCATCAATTGTAACAATTATATTATCGGTCACTGCCTCACAGTCCCCATTTCCGGTAGTCGTCAAGATAAGCGTAGCTGTTCCGGAAGATATTTGAGAAGCATCTGGAGTAAAGGTTGCGTTCAAATCAGTATTGGAAGGTGTGAACGTTCCCAAACCACTAGATGTGGTCCATTGTGCTCCGGTGGCAGTAGTTACCGACCCTGAAAGGCTAACATCTGCGTTATCGGAACAAACCGACTGATTATTACCGGCATTCACGGTGGGAGCAGGTGTTATTGTCAAGACTACGGTATCAACTACAGCATTACAATTTCCATTACCTGTAGTTGTAGCTAAAATATTTACGGTGCCTGCAGCGGTATCGGCTGCAGAAGGAAGATACTGCGTACTTGCACTGAATGCGTCCGGACTAAACGTTCCTGAACCATCAGAGGTCCATTCTAAACCGGAGGCAATCGTTACCGTTCCTGTCAGGTCTACAGCGCTGCTATCTGCACATATTGTAATGTCACTACCTGCTCCTATAGTTGGTGCCGGGGTGATCGTAAGCGTCATGGTATCAGTATCAGCGGCACAAGAACCATTACCAGTAGTCTCCAAAATCAGTTGCACCGAACCGGCAGCAGTATCAGCACTCGAAGGGGTATATTCAGTTGACAAACTGGTTGTTGATGAAAAAGTCCCTGTTCCACTGGTGGACCATTGACCTCCGGTTGCAACTTGTACAGAACCTGTAATTGGAATTGCTGCAGAATCTGCACACACCGTCCGATCTGGGCCTGCATCTGCCACTGGAGCCGATATTAATGTAACAGACATTTGATCAGTTACAGCTTTACAATCACCGTTACCAGTTGATGTCAATGTGAGCGTCACATTCCCAAGAGTTGTATCTGCTGAAGAGGGCATATAGGTTCCGGTGACATCAGCTGAATCCGGGGAAAAAACTCCGGAACCAGATGTTGACCAAACCCCTCCTGTTGCAGTAGTAATCAAGCCAGCTAAAGTCACATTACTCTGCCCTGAACAAATGGTTTGATCGACTCCTGCATCCACAGTTGGTGCGGGTGTGAAATCCAAGACCATTGTGTCTGTATAAGCATTACAACTTCCATTACCAGTTGTTGTTAAATAAATCTCTATTGATCCGGCAGTGGTATCATCCGCAGAAGGGTAATACTCTGCATTTAGTGTCGCATTATTTGGAGAAAAAGATCCGGTTCCTGTTGTGGTCCACTGTCCACCTGTTGCAACAGTGACCGAACCACTTAGGTCAATAAAGGTAGAGTCGGCACATACCGTAAGGTCATTTCCTGCATCCACAGTAGGTTTAGGAGTAAAGTCAATAACCATATCATCTGTTACCGCCTTGCAATCACCATTGCTTGTAGTTGTGAGTGTAACTGTAACTGACCCTGCTACGGTATCAGCTGCCGATGGTTGATAACTGGTTGCTAAATCTGTATTATCCACAAAAGTACCACTTCCCGATGTTGACCACAATCCCCCTCCAGCTACTGTAACCGAACCGTTCAAACCTATCAGGGTTTGGGCTTCGCAAATAATACGATCAGAACCAGCGTCAACCGTAGGAGCCGGGGTTAATATAATTGACATATTATCAGTATCATTGCCACAACTTCCATTGCCCGTACCAGTCAAGGTTAGCGTTACAACACCTGCTGTACTGTCAGCAGAAGATAGTGTATAGGTGGAGGTAAGACTTGTTGCATCCGAAAATGCTCCACTACCTGCAGTTGTCCAGTTGGTCATGGAAACTTCCTGGGCCGAGCCAGATAATGTAACTGTACCGGTATCCGCACAAACTATTAAATCTGTTCCAGCATTCACTATCGGAGCTGGAACAATAGTCAAAATCATTTGGTCAGTCACCGGATTACACGTCCCATTTCCTGTAGTCGTTAGGGTAAATGTAACTGTTCCTGCGGCAGTGTCAGCTGCTGAAGGATAGTACTCCGCTGACAAATCGCTCGCATTAGGTGAAAAAGCTCCTGAACCATCTGTGGTCCAATCACCACCAGTTGCCACTGTAACTGTTCCAGAAAGGACGATGCTATCAACATCAGCACAAATATTTTGGTCCACACCGGCATCCACGGTAGGTGCAGGAGTAATAGTAATATTGACTGTATCAGAAACAGGATTACAAGTTCCATTACCTGTGGATGTCAAAACGAGATCTACGGAACCCGCAAGACTATCAGCACTGGATGGACTATATGTTGCGGTCATAGAGGTATCATTATCAAATGTACCGCTACCAAGGGTACTCCATTGCCCTCCGGTAGCTGTAGTAATTGTTCCATTCAGAACTACTCCTGAAGAATCAGCACAAATGGTTCTGTCCAGACCGGCATTCACTGTAACCGCAGGTGTGATCGTTAGCACTAAAGTATCCACTTCTGCAGTACAAGGGGCATGACCAGTGGTGGTTAAGATAAGATTAGCTCCCCCATTGGAAATATCATTTGAACTAGGAGTATATGTAGTATTTAGACTATTAGCATCACCAAATGTCCCATTTCCATCTGTAGTCCACGTTCCACCCGTAGCGTTCCCTACTGTACCACTCAGATTTACAGACCCAATATCAGCACACTCTGTAATGTCAACTCCGGCATCTACCGTAGGGCCCTGAGGAATTGTTACAACCAAATCATCAGTAACAGATGGGCATGCTCCACTGGCCTGAGTAGTCCAGGTTAAGGTTACAAAACCTATTCCCTCGTCAGCAGCAGAAGGAGTATATTGAGCGTTTAATGCCGTAGCATCATCGAAGCTTCCCGAACCGTCACTTGACCATGACCCCTGAGAACCTGCACCATTTAGCACTACCGGATACTCATTGGTACAAACAGTCTGATCCGTTCCCGCGGCAGCTGTTGGAACATTAGAAAATGTTATAGTCACATCATCACTATGAGCTGTACAGACCCCGTTACCAGTGGTCGTTAAGGTCAGCGTCACGGATCCTGATGTGGTATCCGCAGTAGATTGATTGTATACCGCATCAATCACATTGGCATCAGTAAACGATCCGGTTCCTGAGGTAGTCCAGCTACCACCTGTGGCGTTAGTGACCGTGCCATTTAAACTTACTGAGCTTACATTTCCACAAACTTCTTCATCGGGACCTGCGTCAACAGTCGGTGCAGGAGATATGGTAATTGTCATATCATCTGTTACCATTGAACAGTTGCCGTTGCCGGTAGTATTTAAAGTTAAGGTTACAGTTCCAGCTGTTATTTCTGATGCTGAAGGAACATAAGTAGTTGATAATGTACTTTGATTCGGAGTAAACACACCTGAACCACCGGTCCATAAACCACCAGTTGAAACTGTTACCACTCCGGTCAAATCAACAGCCGGATCATCAGCACAGACATTTTGATCAGCACCCGCATCAACAGTTGGGGATGGAGTTATGGTAATAACTACATCATCGGTCACAGCATTACAATTACCATTTCCTGTTGATGTTAATGTTAGTGTTACACTTCCTGCTGCTGTATCAGCTGCGCTTGGTGTAAATGTAGCTCCCAAGTCACTGGTACTGGCTGTAAATGTACCTGTACTTCCGGACCATACACCTCCAGAGGCCACCGTAACTGAGCCTGCAAGAGTTGTTGCAGAATTATTAGCACACACAGATTGATCCGGCCCCGCGTCCACCGTAGGTGCAGTTGTAATCGTTATTGTCATATTATCAGTTACCGCAATACAATTACCATTACCTGTTGTGGTTAATGTTAGTGTCACGTTTCCTGTCGATATTTCACCTGATGTTGGTGTGTAAACAGTATTTAATGTCAAGGCATCCGGGTTAAAAACCCCTGATCCTCCGCTCCAGACGCCACCCGTAGCAATAGTGACAGAACCATTCAAGGAAGCATCTGGATTATTCGCACAAACAGTAACATTCGGACCAGCTTCAGCTGTCGGGGCAGGGGTAAAATTCAATACTATATCATCCGTTTCTGCGTTACAATCGCCATTCCCCGTAGTAGTAAGTGTAAGGGTAACCGAACCCCCCGAAATTTCACCGGCCGTAGGTGTATAAGTGGTATTGAGCGAATTGGCATCGGCAAAAGAACCAGAACCTCCACTCCATGTTCCTCCGGTAGCTATTGTTACAGTGCCTGCTAAAGAAGCACTAGCATTGTTGGCACATAGGGATTGGTCAATACCAGCATCAACTGTTGGGGCAGGGGTTATTGTAATGGTCATATCATCCGTTTCAGCATTACAGTCTCCATTACCTGTGGTGGTTGCTATTAGTGTCACCGTACCTGCCGTAATTTCAGCTGCTGAAGGAGTGTAAATGGCCCCACCACTTGTATTAGATGGATTGAAAGAACCCGCCCCTCCGGACCACTGTAATCCAGAAGCCACGGTAACTGAACCTGATAATGTTGTTGCAGCATTATTACCACAAACAACTTGATCAACTCCGGCATCAACTGTTGGAGCAGGGGTTATTGTAATGGACATATTATCTGTAACAGGGTTACAATCTCCATTACCAGTAGTAGTTAGAGTCAAAGTGACATTACCTGTTGAAATATCATTGGTCCCTGGTGTGTAGGTAGCATTGAGATCTGTATCACTTGAAAAGGTACCATCTCCTGAAGTAGTCCATTGACCTCCAGTGGCTACCGTTACTGAACCAGACAACGTCACATCAGCATTGTTGGCACAAACGATTTGATTTGGCCCGGCTTCTGCGGTCGGTATCGCAGTAATAGTAATTGTTGCTTCATCAGTGACTGCTGCACAATTTGGAACTGCACCCGAAGCAGTTAAAACTACAGTAGCCGTACCCGCAGATATTTCGGCTGCTGTTGGGGTATAAGTAGAGTTAACATTATTAGCAGGGGAAAAGCTGCCATTTCCTGACCATGAAGGGCTACCTGCAGAAATGGTTCCGGTTAAACTAACATTGGCATTATTACCACAAACGGTATATGGACCACCGGCATCTACTGTAGGAGCCGCAGAAAATAGGGTAATCATTGTATCACACTCTTGTATACAACTCCCATTTCCTGTCGTACACAAGAATATAAAAATCACTCCGCCAGAAATATCAGACGCTGAAGGAGTATATACTGTGGTCAAATCTGTGTCATCGGCAAATGTTCCGGTTCCGGATGAAGACCAAATTCCTCCAGTAGCTACTGTCACGTTACCTGTCAATGAAACATTAGCGTTATTAGCACATTTAAATTGATCCGCTCCGGCCGAGGCGGTGGGACCCGGTGTAATAGTAACAGTCATATCATCTGTAACCTCAATACAACTTCCGCTACCCGTAGTAGTTAAAGTCAGTGTTACAGTTCCTGTACTTATATCATTGGTCCCTGGAGAATATGTTGCGGTCAGATCGGTATCGTCATCAAATGTACCATCTCCCGAAGAGGTCCATTGTCCTCCAGTAGCGACAGTAACTGCACCAGCCAAGGTTACATCTGGATTATTATCACAAACTGTCTGGTCATCATTCGCATCAGCTGTAGGAGCTGCAGTAATAGTCACAATAACCGTATCATCTTCAGCAATACATTTGCCATTACCTGTAGTTGTTAAAATTAATTCAGCTGAACCAGAAGTATTTTCGGCAGCTGTTGGTGTATAAGTGGCGTTTGGATCGGTCGTTGAAGAAAATACTCCACTACCGGACCATTGAATTCCGGTTGCCACCGTAAAAGTTCCGGATAAAGAAACATCATTATTATTTGCACAGACCGTATATGGACCACCAGCATCTACTGTGGGTGCTGGCGTTATGGTAAAGGTAACATCATCAGTCACCGCCAAACATTCACCATTTTGAATAGAGGTAAGAGTTAGGGTAACTGTCCCCGCGGTTATCTCCGCACTGGACGGTGTATAAATGGCATTCAAAGTACTATCATTTGGAAAAAAACTACCCGTACCGCCAGACCATCGACCTCCTCCGGCATTTGTTACGGAACCTGCTAAAGTAATTTCAGGGTCATTGGCACAAACATCATCATTGGCTCCTGCATCAACTATTGGCGTCGGATTTATTGTAAGCACAAGAGAATCAACCTCTTCAGGACACCCCCTGTTATCGGTTGTGGTTAATATTAAATCGACTGTTCCGGCCAAAGTATCTGCAGCTGAGGGCGTATAAATGGCGTTTGTAATCGTATCATTATCAAAGGTTCCTGAACCGGAAGTAGTCCAAATGATCCCTCCGGCTTCTGTAAACGACCCAGCCATTGTAGCATCCACATTATTAGCACAGCTTTCTAAATCAGGTCCTGCGTCTACTGTGATAGGCGAGGCCATAGTGTCAACAAACACTGAATCTGAAGCTGTAGGACAGCTCGATTGATCCGAAACAGTTACGTAATGCCAACCATAATCCGCGTCTATGGTATCTGTCGTTTCACCCGTATCCCATAAATAATCATAGGGAGGTTTTCCTCCTGATGCCTCCACCCAAATTTCTGCCAGCGTACCACCGAAACAGATGACGGCATCGTCAGGTTGAATGTCAGCGACTTTATCATTAATAAACTCCACTTGGGTCGACAATGTCACTGGTGTACCGTCACAACTACCATCCGGAACCCCAGTAACGTCATAATCAACTATTGCCGGAGCAGAAGGATCAAAAGTCACCTGTACACTATCGCATCCATCCAGACCTCCTCCATCAAAACAAGAAAGATAGCTAAGGGCAGGATCACCTACAGAAGACCAGGTAATAGTTGAAGGGTCGAACCCGTTTGCGGTTAATACACCATTGCAAGCATCACTTGTTACTTGTGGATCTGAAACTTCAGGTTCTTTAATTGCCTGAATGAAATATGAATTCGGGTTATTCCCAGGTTTACAAAAAGTAATTCTGTGAGGACCTACTCCAGAAACACAAACAGGATCTCCTGCAGCGTTTTCAACACCACAATTATTTGGATCGCCAGGATCACTCAACCTCCAGCCTAATGAACCAGAAGGCTCAGCACCCGTTGCAATATCAAAGGAGATAGCCTGAGTTTCAGAATCAAGAGTGATTATAAATTCAACGCACCTCTCATTATCAGGCGGACCTGTATTGGCACCACAGCAGCCACCTGATCTTTTACCAGACGGGCTTTGCCAAAGACTATCAGGGTTTCCTGTGAGATCAACGGTATAAGTTGGTGTTGATGCATCACAATCTTGCGCAAGTACAGTATGTTTCACTCCTGATACAGCATATAGCAGCACCAGAAATGCATAAATCATTCCTCTCATGGCTCTTTCGAACTATTACAACAAATTTACTGTGCGGCTTTAAGTACGATATTCTTTTGAAGAGTACCGTCACTCATTAGATCTGTTGTATTCACAACAGACTCGTAAGGAAGATGATTTGGAGCAGTCACCTTAAGATGGTAGTTTCTGCCCTCGGTAAGTATTAGTGTATATTTTCCGGTTGAACTATTTGAATTAAAAGTTCCTATTTCATTCATAGTGTTTTTATCAAACAGCTTAATATCCGCCCTTATTGGCTGATTGTCTGATCCGATAATACTCCCATGTTTGATTATAACTCTTGATGATAGAGGTTGCTCAATTTCCGCATAGTATATATCCTTATCTCCCTTTCCTTCAGGCCTGATAGAACTGAAATAAACCCCTTTTCCATCTACAGAAACCGCAAAATGGATGTCATCATGAGCCGTATTTATCGGGTATCCAATATTCTCTGGCTTACCCCACTCCTTATTCTCATCGTCATATCTAGAAACGAAAATATCGTATCCCCCAATCGTATTATGTCCATTCGAACAAAAATACAGTGTTTTTCCATCAGGATGAATATAAGGAGAATCTTCATCAAACTTAGTATTTATACGTGATCCAAGGTTCTTTGGTTCTCCCCAAACACCATTTTCATCCATTTGAGAGCACCATATATCTGTTCCTCCTTCACTACCTTCCCTTCGGTCACTTGTAAAAAACAGTGTTTTCCCATCGGCTGAAA
The DNA here is from genome assembly GCA_965267335.1 of Cytophagales bacterium. Lineage (GTDB taxonomy): Bacteria > Bacteroidota > Bacteroidia > Cytophagales > JAAEPT01. Next base: position 3,791,334 of record OZ253953.1, read on the forward strand.
AAGATCCGCTTGGCTCCCAATATTTAGCAGAGCTGATCACATCAGGAAGCCTCACCGGTGAATGCCAATGATCTCCCATTTTTTCACAAACAAAAAGATCACCGGAACTGTGGTGCATGATATCGTGTTTGAACAGTCGGTATATCAGTAATTTTTGACCATCAGGAGATAGTGCTACACTGGCATCCTCCCCATCAGTATTCACACTATCACCCATATGCTCAGGATCGGTCCATGAGCCATCATCTTTCTTATAGGAAATGTAAATATCTTCACTGTAGGACTTATCGACCTTATCTATATGACCACCAGTGGTATTAGGTCTCTCGGAAGTAAAAATGAGTATTGTCTCATCGGCAGAAACGACTGGCCCGTATTCCGGGTATTCTGTATTGATGTTGTCTCCTATTGATTTAATTGTAACCTTCAAAGGGTTCTTGGAAAGTTCAAGCCCATTTCTGCACATCTGAATTTCAAGATCAAGTTCATCGATATACTTTTGATACTTCTTTTTGACCTTGCCCTTTTTATTCTGATAAGTCTTTTTGTATTCCTCGTAATACTGGATTGCCAAATCAAATTTATGTGCCAGATGGTATGCCGTGGCTGCATACTTTATTAATCGCTTAGGAAACTTATCCCTCATTTCAAGGGCTTTCTCAATATAGGGGATAGCCTTATCACTTTCCGCCTGAACATAACACCCTGCTATTGGATACAGATAGGATGGATTATTCGGGTCGAGACTATCCAGTTTCAAGTACAAATCGAGGGCATAATTAAATTTATATGTATCCCAGTATTCGTAAGCCTGTCTTCGCAACTCATCGATTTCGTGCTTCAACTGGTCATCCTGTCCTTTGGAAGAGAAAGGACTCAATAGCACTAATATGAAAAATAATCTGTTCAACATCTTTTTTAGCCCAGATATCATAGCTGTAATCATAGTATAATAAACTTTAAATTTAAGAAATATTATTCATACTTCGTGCCGAAAATTCAATTTCACCCAGTTATTATAATAACATCACCTTCATATGAGTTGTCGAATGCCAGTGCAATTCAGAAAAAATACTTATATTTGGTGGTTAGGCAGCTAGTGAGCAAATACTACCGTGACCGGGAATTAATCGATTTAAATGAAGATTTTTCGCAACATAACAGCAGTACTTAGTGTACTTACATTTTTTAGTTACACAACAGTCCACGGACAACAAGATGTGCAATTTTCACAGTTCTACGCAACTTCTCTATATCAGAGTCCTGCATTTGCTGGTGGTGCTCACCTTGATCGGGCAATTTTGCATGAGCGCCTGCAATGGATGGCTATTGATGGTCGCTTTCATACATCTCTTGCTTCCTTTGACACTTACTTCTCTCAATACAAAAGTGGCGTAGGTGGCTACTTCATGCGAGATGTCCAGGGAGCTCGTAATATAAGATCATTACAAGGGGCGCTTCAATATGCATATGAACTACACATAAATGATATGTGGGCAGTTAGGATGGGGCTACAAACAGAATTTGTGCAAAGGAGCTTAAATTATTCAGTACTTACCTTCCCTTCACAATTCGATGGGATAAACTCTGCAGACCCTGGTTTTAACGGCTCAAGTCCCTTATCCGGGCGCCAAAACCGGACTTACGTTGATTTCGGCACCGGAGCTCTACTTTATTCGGATCAAATGTGGTTTGGAGCAACTGTCCATCATTTGAATACACCTAATCAATCATTTGTTGGTGGAGATGTCCCTCTTCCTATGCGGTTTTCACTGACTGGTGGTTACCAGTTACGATTCAAACAAGACAATGACTTACTATTTCGTGATCACCCTACTTCCTATTTCGTAATGCCTACGTTCCATTATAAATCTCAAGGTAAATTTGATCAAATTGACCTCGGGGTATATATAATCTACGATCACCTTCTAACAGGAGTGTGGTATCGAGGAATTCCTATCAAGAAATTTGATGGGATACAGAATAATGAATCCATGGTTTTCATGGTGGGTTGGGAGCTCAAACAAACCTTCGATATCAGATATTCTCATGACTTCGTAGTGTCCTCCCTATCTCAACCAGGTGCACGGACAGGTGGTTCACATGAAATCAACGTTGCTCTGCTTTTACATCAGGCCTTCAAGAACAAAAGTAGCCAGCGTCTGAAAAGGCTTCCTTGTCCTGACCATCACATTCACTACTAATTCTAAACTATCGAATCGTTCAGTGATTCGGGTTGGCAAGTTTCTCTGCCTCAGAGCCAATCCCCTTGCCTAATTTATAAAACCGACCATACGCAAGATATCCATATGTATGTGTTGATATATCTCTTTGGGGACGATATGACACCGAGATTCTATGATACTTAGCTTGACGGCATTGCCTGTGCTATACAACTAACTCACCTGATAAGCCGGGTAAGAAGCAGTACTAAGTAAAAAAAAAAAATTGATTTAGATACGAGGGGTGGCAATTCTCTTGAAGACTCGTTCTTTGCCTTTTCTTATGGTGATTGATATCTCGTATGCCCCTCGCCCATTGGTGTAGTGACGCAGGTTAGAACTATTGAAGTCGTAGGCAAAACCTATGGTGTAATTTTTATGATTAAGGCCTGTTGAAAAGATAAACGAATCTCTGTACCGATACCAGGTTCCAAAAATTAAATCGGAACTCTGTAATATTGGACTTGAAGAATCGAAGGCATGCCATAGCATATAAAGTCCTCCGTTGATGTGATACACATCATTCTGATACATACCTAGCACATTGGGTGATAACTTAATTTTTGTACTGATGGGAAAAAGAATCCCTCCGTGAAACTTATATAACATCGGCAGCTGAGCAACTACAGATGGAATAAAGGATTCGTTTGGTGTGTTCATGTGATAAGCAGAAACCCCAAAATACCCCGCTGTTTTCTTGGCATTAAAGTCCTGTGCTCCATTGTAATAAAAAACCATACCGGCACTGACATCAGGGTACAAACGACCTGAACCTAGCGCAGCTTCACCTGGATCAACCGTTACATCAAAACCGACATAAGGATTGAACTGACTTCCCCATTCCAGGTTGGTATAATCAACATTCTTTTGGATAATTCCACCCTGGACCCCAAAAGCCAGATTCGAGCCTCCGTTATTGTCCGAGAGTTGTACGTTGTAAGCAAATGTAGCGCTCACACCCAAAGTTTTGAAATTACCATCTCCTGCCCTGTCGTTATAAAACGAAAGTCCGGCACCACCCCAATGCTTCATTTTGACATCATTGTTGTAAAATGGTTTAATCAATGATATTTGACTTGTTGTGTAAGGAATTACAATACTCCTCCATTGAGTTCTGTAGTTTGAACTAAACACCATGTCAGGCTCAGTACCAGCCATTGCAGGATTCAAGTACAATTCTGAGGAATAGTACTGAGAAAACTGCGCATCTTGCCCAAAAACAGTGGTAATACCTGTCATTAGGAAACATAGTATGGTCAATATTTTAGTCCTAATCTTCATCTACAATTATCTTATAATGGTAATTGTTCCCGTCTTTTCAAAGGTTTCCCCATCATAAAACTCTCCTTTCACGCTATAGGTATACACACCGGCATCCTGTGGCTGACCCGTTGTTTGGTGAATTCCATCCCAACCTACTGTATTCGCAAGATTGAAATCAGTAGTTTGATAAATCAATTCTCCCCATCGGTTGTATACTGTAAACTCAAAGTTGTTATTCGAAATGTTTACTCCATAAACTTTAGCAACCTGATTTTCTACGTTGTTGGCCATTGGAGCCATAACATTAGGAATGTATATAATTTTCGTGCTGACAACGTCAATCACAACGGTTGCCGTATCAAAGCAACCATTATTATCTTCTATGATCATTGTAGCTGTAATTAAACCAGGAGTATTGTAATCAACAAAATGTGGGCCTGCCGTAAACGCTGAGTCAGGTGTAGTTCCCGTACCGAAAGCCCAGTAGTGATTAACTACTGTCCCCGCAGTAGAGTCGACTAAGGTCACCTGATCACCAGGGAACACATTCAATGGCGATGCAGATATCACAGCAGTAGCTCCGGTTATTGTAGTAACGGACCCGTTTTGAGTATCTGTTCCACAGAAGGTAGTGTAGGTCAATGTGAAATCTATCGGATTCGGATCAGAACCAGGATTCGGTATGTAGAATGTACTTAGCGAATCAGGCTCATTGATGACACCAGTTCCATTACTTGTGGTCCATGATATAACCGGATTTACCGATCCTGATACTATAGTACCAGTTAAATTGAAATTAGAATTATTACAAGGATTGCTAGCAGGCAATGTCATTGTGACTGAAGGAAGAAGCTCTTCATTTACGTTTATAGAGTCATAACTTCGACACCCAATTCCATTGGTGGCTATCAGATAATAAATATCTGCAGCATTAGCTGTATAGAAAGAGTCAGGTGTCCCAACAACTGCTCCTGTCAAACCTCCTTGCCTCCATTCATAGCTGGTTCCTGCACCGTTGGCCAAAGTATTGGCAATATCAACACTACTTCCGGTACAATAGAAGGTATCTGAACCCAGCTCAACAGATGGCGCTGCACTAACATTTACGGTCAAATCGAACACTCCTGTTGCAGAACAGCCCAATGAGTCGGTCGCACTTAAATTGAACACGTAAGAACCTGCTGTTGTCGGAACAAAATATGGGTGTGATGCTGTGGCTCCATCTACGTTAGTTCCTCCAGGTGTACTTGACCATAAATAACTGATAACCGGAATACCGCCTACCACATTTTGGAAGGTCGTACCAGGCACTGAACCCAGTCGAATCGAATCTCCCTCACAAATATTTTGAGGATCATTCGCACCGGCAGCATCAAATAATACGAACTGAGTCGCTAGTGCCGCACGCATTGTATCTGTTCTTACACAACCGTTGGCATCTACCGCTGTGTACAACAAGTGATACCACGGCACATTGTCCCTTGTGGCAGGTATCGCAAATGTTGGATTGATTATCGTTGTATCGTTATATGCATAGTTTGCAGTGTCATTTGGTGTGCTCCAGATATGTTGGAATCCACCAACTCCACCGGTAATTTGACCTTGTAACTGGAATGGATTATTTGCATTACACAGAATTGTGTCATTCCCAGCAAATACTGACATATTATATATATCAATAGTTATAGAATCTGTCAGGGTACAGCTCGTCACCACATCATTAATATCTACGGAATATGTATAGGTACCTACCGTAGGCTCGGAGATTATTGCCGTATCTGCTGTAGATCCATTGCTCCAGCTATAGGTAAATGTACCCGAACCTCCTGCCGGAACAGCAGTAAGCGTATCAAACTGATTTTCACAAGCACTATTAGTTGAAGCAGTTATAGAACTGCTGAAATTTACGTTTCGTACTATGGCAAAGCCTGATTCCGAACAACCTCGAGCATCTGTTGCTGTACCAACCACAACAGAAGTATCGTTCAACATAACCTCAACAGGGTTTGCTGTAGGATCAACGAAAGTTGCCGTTCCGGATTGTGTTGTCCAAAGATAGCTCAATGGAGCAGTACCTCCGGCAGCAGTTGCGGTAATGGAACCCGTATCCGAATTACAAACATGTAATATCGCTGGCGCCACATTAATGGTTATCTGATCGTTCCAGTACACATATACGCTATCCGTAGCTGTACAGCCGAGTGAATCTGTAATCATCAAGTCAATTTCTGAAGTTGTACCTATGGCTCCACCAGAAACTCGAACAACACTATCCGCAAGTCCGCCATCAACATTGATTCCTACCGGAACCGTCCAGGCAAATGTATAAGGTAAACCTGAATTGAAAGGTGTCCCTCCTGAAGATAAGGTACCACTAACGCTAAGCGTATCATCAAAACAAGCTGTTAATGTGTCATCAATAGGATCTAAGATTGTTCCTGCTTCTGCTATCAATGTGAGTACGGTGACCGTAATATTATCAGAATTTGTACATCCTGTTGTATTGTCGGTAACTGTAACATCAAATGTGGTAGTTGCAGAGATATTTGCAACCGGTTGCGCAAGGGTGGTATCATTCAAATCAGCCGAAGGATTCCAGGCATATGTATACGGTCCAACACCACCTGAAACAATGTTCACCCCTAATGTATCATCCAAATTCGGGCAAATCGTATCAAACTGGGCAAAAGCATCAACCACAAAGTCCACTGACATTACAGTAATTGTGTCTGCGTCTGAACAGCCCAAGCCGTCAGTTGCAACAAGCTCAACAAGGGAGGTATCTGAAGCAGTCACTATGGTCGAAGTACCCGTAGGGTTCGCAACGGCAGCTGTACCTGACACAGTATTCCAGACAAACCCGTAAGAACCATCGCCTCCAACAGCACTGGCAAAAATGCTATCACTTCCACCTGAGCATGTATATGCAGTATCTGGTGTTCCATCAGTAATAATTTCAGTATTCCAGTACACAACTAAGGAATCTGTATCAACACATCTCAGATCGGCAACATCCACATAAAACAAGTCGTATGTGCCAGGTGTACCACCAAAAGCAATTTCGGTCTGGTTTATATTCGAAGGTTGGGTACCTGTAAATGTACCTCCATCATACCAGAAGAAATTATATCCAGGCTCACCACCATTAGTTAAACTAGCATCAAGCGTAGCGGTATCGCCAAAGCACACGGTAATTGTATCAGCTGGTGACAATCCATCAACTACTCCCGCTATTGCCTGAAGGTCATTCACTACTACATTCACCGTATCTGTGTCTGCGCAACCCAATCCTGCATCAGTAACCTGAACTACATATTGTGTAGTCGCTGTAGGTGTTGCTGTCGGACTTTGAAGGGTACTGTCATCCAAGCTTGCAGCCGGAGTCCATGCATAAGTATATGGACCAACTCCTACCGTAACGGTAGCCGTCAGCATGGTGTTTCCTCCTGGACAAATAGTATCATCTATTCCTGCATCTACTGTCAGGTCAACAGGATATACTGTAACTGAATCAAATGCAGTACATCCTAGTGCATCAGTAACTGTCATTACATAGGCCGTGGTGTCTGGTGGTGTTACTGTTATTGGATTCGTGTTACCTACAAATACTTCCGTTCCGGATGTATCTATCCAGGATTCATCAGCATATGGTAACGTTCCTCCTGCCGATACTCCCGTCAGATCAATCGAATTTCCTAAACAAATTGTGCTATCCGTTCCCGCATTAACAGTCAATACATTATTCCAGAATACTACAACCGAGTCAATGTCTGTACAACCTGCCGGAACTGTACCATCGGTAACTTCTACATAGAAAAGATCATAAGTTCCTGGTGTACCGGAATGAGCTTGGGTTGTCACTAAGGTAGGATCAACTATCGCTCCGGCAAAACCTCCTGAAGCTGTCCAGTTGTACGATGCATATGGCGCTACTCCTCCATTGCTGAGTGAAGCATCCAATGTCGCTGAATCTCCAACGCAAACGTATAATGTATCATTCGGATCATTAATTCCATCAACTACTCCCGCTATTGCCTGAAGGTCATTCACTACTACATTCACCGTATCTGTTTCCGCGCAACCCAATCCTGCATCAGTAACCTGAACTACATACTGTGTGGTCGTTGTTGGTGATGCTGTCGGGCTTTGAAGGGTGCTGTCATCCAGACTTGCTGCCGGAGTCCAGGCATAAGTATATGGGCCAACTCCTACCGTAACGGTAGCCGTCAGCATGGTGTTTCCTCCTGGACAAATAGTATCATCTATTCCTGCATCTACTGTCAGGTCAACAGGATATACTGTAACTGAATCAAATGCAGTACATCCTAGTGCATCAGTTACCGTTGCTACATATGCTGTAGTATCTAATGGATTAGCTGTAATAGTGTCTGCTGCCACAAAAACTTCTACTCCTGAAGTATCTACCCATGTTAGGGTTGAATAAGGTGCTGTACCTCCTCCCGCAACAGCTGTCAAATCAACAGAGTTTCCTAAACATATTGATGTATCTGCTGTCGCAGTTAATGTTAAAACATTATTCCAGAAGACAACTAACGAATCCGTATCCACACATCTCTGATCTGCAACATCCACATAGAACAAGTCATATGTTCCTGGTGTACCTCCGAATGCTATTTCGGTCTGATTAGTATTTGAAGGAAGGGTCCCTGTAAAAGAACCTGCCGGAGACCAAAGATAAGTATATGCCGGTTCTCCGCTATTGGTTAAACTTGCATCAAGTGTAGCCGTATCACCCACACAAACATATAATGTATCATTCGGATCATTAATACCATCAACTACTCCGGCTATCGCTTGTAGATCATTAACAACTACGTTGACTGTATCACTATCTGTACATCCCAAACCGGCATCGGTTACTTCAACCACATATTGTGTTGTTGAAGTCGGTGAAGCGGTCGGACTTTGTAATGTGCTGTCATCCAGACTTGCAGCTGGAGTCCAGGCGTAGGTATATGGACCAACTCCTACCGTAACGGTAGCCGTCAGCATGGTGTTTCCTCCTGGACAAATAGTATCATCGATACCTGCATCTACTGTCAGATCAACAGGATATACAGTAACTGAATCAAATGCAGTACATCCTAGTGCATCAGTAACCGTCATTACATAGGCCGTGGTGTCTGGTGGTGTTACTGTTATTGGGTTCGTGTTACCTATAAACACTTCCGTTCCGGATGTATCTATCCAGGACTCATCAGCATATGGTAACGTTCCGCCTGCCGATACTCCCGTCAGATCAATCGAGTTTCCTAAACAAATTGTGCTATCCGTTCCCGCATTGACAGTCAATACATTATTCCAGAATACTACAACTGAGTCAGTGTCTGTACAACCTGCTGGAACTGTACCATCAGTAACTTCTACATAGAAAAGATCATAAGTTCCTGGTGTACCTGAATGAGCTTGGGTTGTCACTAAGGTAGGATCAACTATCGCTCCGGCAAAACCTCCTGAAGCTGTCCAGTTATACGATGCATATGGCGCCACTCCTCCATTGCTGAGTGAAGCATCCAATGTCGCTGAATCTCCTACACAAACGTATAATGTATCATTCGGATCATTAATTCCATCAACTACTCCGGCTATGGCCTGAAGGTCATTCACTACTACATTCACCGTATCTGTTTCCGCACAACCCAATCCTGCATCAGTAACCTGAACTACATACTGTGTGGTCGTTGTTGGTGATGCTGTCGGGCTTTGAAGGGTGCTGTCATCCAGACTTGCTGCCGGAGTCCAGGCATAAGTATATGGGCCAACTCCTACCGTAACGGTAGCCGTCAGCATGGTGTTTCCTCCTGGACAAATAGTATCATCGATACCTGCATCTACTGTCAGATCAACAGGATATACAGTAACTGAATCAAATGCAGTACATCCCAAAGCATCAGTAACCGTCATTACATAGGCCGTGGTGTCTGGTGGTGTTACTGTTATTGGATTCGTGTTACCTGCAAATACTTCCGTTCCGGATGTATCTATCCAGGACTCATCAGCATATGGTAACGTTCCGCCTGCCGATACTCCCGTCAGATCAATCGAATTTCCTAAACAAATTGTGCTATCCGTCCCCGCATTAACAGTCAATACATTATTCCAGAATACTACAACTGAGTCGATGTCTGTACAAGCAGAAGCCGCAGGCAATGTTCCATCAGTAACTTCAACATAGAACAAATCATAAGAACCCGGAGTACCTGAATGGGCTTGTGTTGTGACGAGACCCGCATTGACAATTGTGCCTGTAAAGCTACCTGATGCCGTCCAGTTATATGATGCATATGGTGTAACACCGCCACTCGTTAATGAAGCATCAAGTGTAGCAGAATCACCAACACAAACATATAATGTATCATTGGGATTATTGATACCATCAACCACTCCAGCAATCGCCTGAAGATCATTAACGATAACATTTACCGTATCTGTGCTGGAACAAGCCAGAGTACTATCATAAACAGAGACTATGTATTGAGTTGTTGCTGCCGGCCCAGCCGTAGGACTTTGTAATGTACTATCGTCTAAACTTGCTGCTGGTGTCCAGGCATAGCTGTAAGGCCCTATTCCTGAAGTAACTGTTGCAGTCAACGTGCTTGTTCCACCAGGGCAAATCGTATCATCGACCCCAGCATCTACGATTACATCTACAGGATATATGGTAATCGAATCAGTTGCTGTACAACCGATTGCGTCTGTAACTGTCGCTACGTAAGCCGTTGTATCAGGAGGATTTCCGGTAATACTATTTCCATCCGCAAAAACTTCCACCCCTGATGTATCCACCCAACTAACTGGAGAATACGGTGCAATCCCAAGGTTAACCGTTGCCGTAACCGTAATAAGTGAGTTTGCACAAATCGCTGTATCATTGCCAACATTTATATTTAGGGAGTCTGCCCAGTAGACCAAAGTACTATCAGTCTGAGAACAGCCGATAGAATCTGTTACCGTAACATAATATCTTTCAAGGCTCCCTGGAGTAACTCCACCAATTACGCCAACAACCGTGTCTAAATTGGTTGCACCAACAACAGAACCTCCTGTACCGGTCCATAGGTAGGAGTATGGAGTAGTTCCCCCCGATGTTCCTCTCGCACTTAATACAGCTGTATCCCCAAAGCAAACCCTGGAAGTATCGGCTCCTGTGAAGTAGTCAACGGCATCCGCCATCAAATCGTTTACAGAAACAGTGACTGTAGAATCAAGTGTACAACCATTTGATAAAGTCGCAGTATAGGTGCCAATTCCCGAAGAGTCAATCGTAATAGTATCAGCCCCTAGCCCAAAAGAAACTACTACCCCCATCGGATCGGTCCAGAAAACTGTGTCGGTTGCCACTGTAGATTGCGCAATCAGATCAATACTATCGGCCTGACACATGGTTGTATCCTGTATCATATAGGCAAACGCAGGGTCTGCATTGAGAGAAATAATTATGCTGTCACTGTTTGAACAACCGGCTGCATCCTGAACAGTAAGAATATAAGTACCTGGGTCAGTAAAGGACTGAACTGGGTTTGTTGGATCAGCCAGGACTACAGGACCTGACCAGTTATAACTTACAGCATTCGGACAAGAACCGTCTACATCAACGGTGTCATAGGAACAGATAGATATTGTTTTGTTTTGTGTTAGTTTCCTAATGAGGTGGTTGTTTCGATCAGCAACGTAAAGATCTCCTGTTTCAGGGTCTAGTGTAATACCAGATGGCGTATTAAATCTTGCCGTACCACCCAATCCATCAGCGTAACCTGGAGATCCTACTACTGCAAATCCATAGTCACCGGTAATACTTTTTAAAGAATCAAATGGGCTTAATACAGAGACCAAATGGTTGACTCCTTCAGTAGTAAAGATTTTACCTGTTTTATCAGACACGACATTCCAGGTACCGGCCATCACACCAGAACCCTGAGCTGTATTCGTAAAGTAAGGAAGCAATCCTCCTCCATTATCAGGAACATCTATCGCCTGAACGGTATCTAAGTCGATATGAGAAATTGCATGCGAAGATTCATGCCCCACATAAAGCTGTCCGGCTGGATCAAGTCCAACACCCCATGGATTATTAGCTCTTGATATTCCAGGTGATCCTGCTGTTACGTTGCCTCCAAATGAAGGAATACCTGCTAATGTTCTTACCGTATCATCGATATATACTCCTCTTATTAAGTGGTTTCCGTAATCAGCAACAAAAACATTACCAAAACCATCCATCGTGATGTCTTGAGGCGCATTGAATTCCGCTACGCTTATGTGTCCATTCATAAAGGTTGTGCCCCCTCCTGTTATATGATAAACCGAGTCTTTGGCTACATCCAAATAATGAAGTCCATTATCCTGTATAAAATAGAAATCACCATTATGAATATGAATTCCAGTAAGGTTATCCATACTGGCATTTAAACGGCCAATACTATCAGCGGTTCCGGATGCTCCCCCTCCAATATAGGTAGTTACCGTAGTATCGCTCAGGTCAATTCTTCTCACTTGACCTCCTACTACACTTTCAGTGACGTATAGGAACCCATTATCAAAATAAACATCCCAAGGACTGGTAAAACTCGCTGCATAGGCCTGACCATTTGCTTGGCCCGGAGCAATATTGGTATCTCCAGCGATTGTGCTTACCGACCATTCACCATATCTAGCTCCTGAAGGTCCCGTAAGTGAAGAGTTTACTCCAATACATACAGCAGGTGCATTTCTAACAATACTCCTGTACGAGGTATCTGCTATACACCCATTAGAGTCTACAACATCTACCGTAAAGTCTCCACTGAAGTACCCCTGAACGGTTGAAGTTGTATCTCCTGTATTCCAGGCATAGGTCAGGAATCCCGGCCCTGCACCGGTATTTGTTGCTGATAAGACCGCTGTATCTCCATAACAAATGCTATCGGTCATGTCACTTGTAATTGTTACCTCAGCAAGTGGAGCAATTGTAAGGTTAGTTGTATCTGCGGCAACACACCCATTTGTATCAATTACATCAACAATATATTCTCCCGCTACATCTGTAATTCGCCAGTAATTTGTATCTGCCAGAGCTGCTGCCGCATTTACTGTCCATTGAATGCTGGCAAAGTTGGAATCCACGATCAATGAATCAATTCCTAAGCCTTCCTGACAAATGACTGTATCTGGACCAAGACTGACAGATGCAGCAGGATAAACTGTCACATCAAAAGTTATTGTCTCTGAACAAAATCCCTGACTAAAGTTATAAGTTAATGTGTGGGTACCAGGTCCTGCCGCATTTGGGTCGAAGGTGACCAAAGAGCCGGCAACAGTTATACCATTACCTGAATAGTTGATTCCACAGGTCGCAGAATTAAGAGTATCAATTGGATCTCCCATACAATAGAAGGTGTCTACATCCTGCCAAGGTCTGGATTCAAAGTCCTCTATTTGGAATCTCTTTATATCGTCATTATCTGTATCCGCGACATCTACGTAACCACGAACAAATACGGAGAGAGCCGTAGGATTTTGAAGGTCACCAGCTACAGGCGGGAAACAACCTGGGTTAGCGCATTCTACAATGGAACTCACATATAAATTTCCCGGTATGGTGTCCCCATCAACTAACCGAATGGCGTTATTAACCGCATCCGCTACATATAAATTACCTGAGCACGTCACGCTTATACCTAACGGGCCACTAAACTGAGCGATTGACGTATCTCCATCGGTACTACCAGCATTGTTGAAACGTCCAGCCATAATTTCCACGTCCAATGTTGCCAGGTCATATCTGTACACTACATCTAAACCCTCCTCAGTGAAATACACATAATTATTATCCGCCACGATATGTCCCGGGTCAGAAAATATTGCTGAAGTTCCAGTAACCACATCTCCATTAAATACTGCGGTTCCACCACCTCCTGCTACCGTTTGGGTAAAATAGGTCCCAGAGGTCAGTTCAATTTCACGAATTCTGCTGGTTCCCTTTTCGGTTACCCATAATCTATCAAGAGCAGGAGACAGTGCTAAACCAAATGGTTGATTAAACTGCACAACCGAACCAATGTTATTGTCTGTTGAACCGGCAGAGTTAGGCACACCAGCGATAGTTGTGACAGCATCTGTTCCTGCATCGTACATTCTTACGGTATGACTTCCTCCATCCACAAAATAGATATCTCCGTTGGGCGCTACCGCTAGCCCTATCGGGTCATGAACTCTGGCAGTGGCTCTTGGTCCATCCACATTGGCACCAGCCAAACTACTATCGCCAATAAATACACTGGCAAAACCAAATGTATCAACTACAACAATCGTTTGATTATCACTACTAGTAACATATAACAAGCCTTCGCAAGTTGTGAATAAACCCTGTGGTCGAACGATTGCTGAACTTGTTGAGTCTTTCAGTACCGTAGATATACATGGAGCGGGTTGTATATAAGTAGTAAATGAATCTATAGATGCTCCGCTACAGGCAGTGTAATACACAGTATGATATCCCGGACCTGCCTCTGATGGATCAAAATACCAGAAATCTAATGGTGCTCCTGCATATTGTACTGCTGTCGGAACAGGAGATGCAGTAAATGTACCGCCCGCAAAATCGGGATAAAGTCTTTGTAATAAGCTGGATGAGCATAAACTAGAATCCAAGCCTGTGAAATTTGCATTACATGTATCAGCTACTCCAGTGGCGGTATCTGACCAAATAGAATCACAAGGCCCATTCGCTCGTACCCAAAAGACTGCACTATCCAACAAATTCATTGGTGACACGGTAAATGACTCGGGACTCGAAGCCGAAGCTACCGTAAACGGAGAGCCGGTATAAGGTGTACAACCACCTCCTCCACCGCAAGTATCTACATATACGGTGTAGTTCAAAACATCCGGAACACTATCAAAAACGAAAGTCACGGACGTACCGGTTGAAGACGAGTAAACCGCATTAAACGGAGTAGCTAAACCCGTATTGAACGATACTGTAACCGAATCAGTCACTGTGCAAGCTCCGTTATCAGCTGTCACAAAATACTTATGATCTGTATTGGCAACATAAGTTGAATCATCGACACCTGTTGACAAAGTAGCCCCAGTGGAATCCGTCCAGGTATAAGTAGAACCAATATTAGGTCCCGCTTCCAGCGTATATGTATTACCACAGACAGTAGTGTCATTACCAAGATCAACAACAGGAGCAGCGACCTCGTTGACCACAATGGTATCAGACCCAACACATCCGGTACCTGCGCTATCTACTTCTACCACATAAGTCTCTGGCATCGTAGCATAATAAGTGGTATCAGTATTACTCGTGGAAGTCTTAACGACCACTGGTCCACCGCTGATCGCATACCACGTATAAGTTGATCCTATACCATAATCATAAACACTTAACTGCACACTATCACCCGTACAAAAACTAGTATCATTACCCAAACTAACAACAGGTGCTGTACATGAGACTACTTTGTATATTGGCGCAGAGAATTTGGAAGTATTTCCGGCCTCATCCATGAGTACCGTAATACTATCCAGGCCATTGTTCATATTAGCACCGTAGCCGTTGATTACTTTTGACCAGTTTCCTCCCACATCTGCCAACGTTGTATCATAAATCACCTCTCCCTCGTGAAGTGAGTCACAATAGATTTGTATCAAAGCTCCTGGTGCGGAAGTACCTGATAAAATAGTATCTGTACCAACGACACTTAAACTAGTTATCACAGGTAGTGGAATATTATTTTGACTGCCATTGAGGTGTTCTATACCTAATGCGGCATTACTATGAATGGAGTTATACCATACTATATTATCTTGTGTAGTAGCTCCATCAAAAAGGATTCCGTCACCATTATTATACGCAATTTGATTGAAGACAATAGTATCATTCGTAGAAGTTCCATTTATATAAATCCCCTCTGCGCCATTCGGAATTGCAGAACTGGCAGTACCATCTTTCCCGATAATATTTCCGGCAATATAACTGTTGGTTACATTGTTAAAGGTGATCCCCTGTTGGAGGTTACCGGATATGATATTGGTCTCAAATGTGCCTGTGTCCCCAACAACCACCAAACTAGAAGAAGATACGAACACACCTTCATTACCATTTGGCAAAGCTCCTGTACCCGTTGCATCTACACCAATTATATTTCCTCTGATAAAGGTAGTATCAGAATTAACTACACTGACACCAGCTTGTGCATTACCACCAATATAGTTGAATGAAGCTCCTGAGCTGGCTGTACCAACAATTGTGAGGAAGGATCCTCCGCTAATTGAAATACCATCAACGTCATTTCCAAAAGTTGCTATTGCGAAAAGATCAGTTCCTATCCTGTTTCCTGCAATTAAAGTAGTGTCAGAGTTCTCTATTTCGATTCCGCTACCACCATTACCTGAAATGACATTTAAACTATCGGTTGATGCTCCTCCAATATAGGTTGTCGTGGCGTTCTCTACCCTCACCCCTGCTAATGTATTTCCACGATCTCCGTTGGCCGATTGATTAAGGCCGATAATGTTCCCAAGCACAGCAGTGTTGGTTGACAAACCTTCGATCAAAACCCCGTTCAAGTTATTTCCCGATATGACATTCCCCTCATTTGCTTGCCCGGTTCCAATGAAGTTTCCGCTGGAACCACTCAAATACACGCCATTTCCATTAGGGATATCACCCGTACCTGTAATATTGACTCCGATAATATTTCCAGCAACACTGTTAAAGCTAGCACCCTCTATGGAAATCCCATCCAAGGTATTCCCACCGATATAGTTCCCCTCAGTTAAAGTTTGATCTCCTCCTATAATATTCAACGTACCTCCATTGGATATGGCAATTCCATCCCCCCCGTTACCATTGGCTGCAATTACTAATTCATTGACTCCAATCCTGTTATTCTGGATAATGTTACCTGCTCCTCCATCAATATCAATCCCGTGTTCAGTATTTGCAGATATAATATTATATGTTCCCGCAGCATCACCAATTTGGTTGCCACTTGATAATATTTCTATTCCATTCTCCCCATTACCGAATGATTCCGTACCTGCTATGCCTGTACCAATATTCGAAGAACTGATATAGTTAGAATCACAAAGTATATCTATAAACACACCGTCAAAGCTGTTGTTAGATATAATAGTTTTGGGAATGCAGTTGAGTGCAGTAGGACTTTCACTAATAACATTAAATCTCGAGTCTTGTGTAATAAAAACCCCAGTCCCTGTATTACCGTTGGCTACCGTCCCCGATTGATCAACCCCAATATGGCAGGAGAGTATATTATTATAAGTAGCAGCGAATTGAAGCCTAATACCGTCATCCTCAAAATTCTGTATCACAAGTTCCTGAATAGTAGAACCAGATGAAGAACTCAATATCAAACCTGCCGACCCCGGTGATGTGGTTGTGAGGTTGACATCCGAACCATCAATAGTGATGTCCGGCACACAGTTGTTCGGATCAATTTGAGCATCAATAAATGTACTATCATCGGTCAGGTCAGGCAGCGGTAAACCAGATGTATTACCGACAAAAATAATCCCACCTAACAAACCCGGATCAAAAGTAATCGTATCCGGACCTGGGTTGGTGTTGGCATAATTGATTGCTTCCCTGAGTGACCCACACCCTTCATCATTTAATGTTGTCACGAGGAGTGAACCTATTGAAAGCGAAACCGGATTAGGTGATGCATTGGCCAGATAGTTTGTTCCAGCATTACTTATGTCTGTTCCGTCCCATAAAAGGCGTGCTCCGCTATTAGCCAAACCTGTTGGTACCCAATTCACGTTAATATCTCCACAGTTCTGAATAGGGAATGCTATTGTAGCTATTGGTTGTTGAGGACCACCAGAAATGATGCTTTGCGGATCAGGGCCAGGCAATATCGGATTGATTAAAAGATTAAATACCGAATCGTTGGAAAAACCTGCGGTCATCGGATCATAGCTACCTGGCGTAAGGGCTGCATCCCATACACCACGGGCAGTAAATGCGAAATTCCCCGACTCAATTAATGTGGTGTCATCAAAATATATTGGTAATTCAGAAGGACCAAAGCCTTCACCTGGAGGAGACACAAGACCGTTGTCTGTCACATAATATTCTATGAACAGGGTGTCGTTTGCAACATATGGATTCAGTTGAAAATCCAAGTTCTGCGACCTGGATGATACTACGGCTAATAGTGAAAAAATTAGAGCCAGTAAACCTTTCCTCATTGCAACACGGTTTAAAAATGCTGGTATATAACGTAGTGTTGTCAAACTAAATGGTAACAGTTTATCCGCCCAACGTTCCAAAGGTAACTGTTTCTTGGCAATTTTTTAAGAATTAATTATTGTTTAATTCAACGATACGCTGGGTCTTAATTTCTTCTCCTACCCTTAACTTAACGAAATACACCCCGGCTGTATATCCGTTCTGACTGGCACTGAAAGGGATATTATACTGACCCTCAGACTGGTTACCAGTAAAAAGAGTAGAAATTTTGTTCCCGACCATGTCAAAAACTTCCAAGGTTACATCACTTTGTTCGGGAAGAGTATATGTAATATTTGTTTGAGAAACATAGGGATTTGGAGCCGCACTTACGCTCAATTGTGGCTTAACATCCTTATGATCGTAAGAATTTGATACCTTGGCTTCACAGCCGTTGCTGGTCTCTACTGAATACTGTCCATCCGCTTCTGGGATAATATAGCTATCTGTAGCTCCATCAATTTTAGTTCCGTTCAATAACCATTGAAATGTCCCTTCTCCTTCAGCCTTCAAAATACCATCTTCCAAATATACCTGAGGCTGACTCAGTTCAGGAGTTAGCTTGAATATCGGAGCATTGATCATTTCAGCGTTTTTCTTGATTCTTTTATTATCATAATCGGTAATCGTACCCCTGTTCACCCATTCGAGTTCCGTACTTCCACAAGGATCTGTTATTGGAAAAGACAATGTTAGTATATTCTCTTTCTGTGAGGTAAGCTCTCTTCCATCTCCCCCTCCGGAGTACTTAATAGTAAAATAAGGATGCACAAAAGGCTCCGTTGCGCCTAAATATGGGCCGGAATACGAATCTGCGGATTCCTTTGAACTAAATTTACCAGACAATGAGTCAACTATTGCGACCTGAGATTGATCAACTGCAGTAGAATTAAGTAAAAAAGGAAGATTAGCGCCTCCAAGCTTGAAGTCTTCTCCGGAAGTCTTTTGCATAGTTACACCTACCAAAAGATAGTCTCCCTCAACTTTCTGTGTAAACTCCACATCGAAGTTTTGCGCCAGCGAAACGTTCACAAAGGCACAAGAAATTATTATATATGATAGTTTCTTTATCATTCTTCTGAGTTATTTCATGGTGATGTACTGTATTTCAATAGCAATGAATTATTCTGCCCTCGTTGTTCATCCGCTACATCTACACCATCATTAAAGTCTACGTTTGTATTTGTATAACCTGTAATCAGATTACCCTGATCTACCAAAATCTGATATCTATCCAATCCGTTCACAGACCAATCTCCGTTTGCATTTCCGGTTATTACATAGAAGTCAGCGCCATATTGGATTAATCCTCCTCCTCCCCATACATTTACATCAGAACGAAAATCAACAAATGAACCCGGCACAGCGGTGCTGGCAACGATTGGCGTATTATTCATAACAGCCAGATGCGTCCTGTGCTGCACTTCGACATAATATGAATTACCTGGTACCGCGTCACAAAAGTTTGCGTAGCCTTGAGACCCGGACCAAAAATCTCTTATCGACCCATCATCCATCAACCAGACAAGTGCTGTATCAACTCTGTTATAAGGCATCGTGGTTTCTCTTAATATGATGGCAATAACATCGATAGCATCATTAGCTGCAGAAGGCATAAAGTAGCCAGGGTACATTCCCTTGTTGGAAGTAAAGCCACTTCCACCTCCATTGTTACTATGCGCTCCATCGGCATGACCGAAGAAGTTAATATCACTCGTCATATTTGGACCACCAGTGTATCCGCCTTCTAACAACACTCTAACATCAATTTTCACATTGGAACAACCTCCGCCTATGGTAATAAAATCCTCTCCAGCGAATAACGTACTTGTTATTGTGTGTTGCCCACCTCCCTCATTGGTAGTACCGGCATTCCCAATAGAATTCCACGGCTTAGTGCTATCCGACTGCACAACAACAAGCTCTGATAATGTTGCTGCTCCAGTACCTATAGTATCTGCGGCATCAAATAAAAACATAACGGGAGAACCCGCATAAGTTCCTGACAAATCGGTAGCCTTCCAGTAGCGTCTATTGCTGATATTAGTTACATCTGCTCCTGCAACCGGAGCAAATCCCGCAGGATCAAGTCCTGAAACTCTCATCCCCATTACAGCATTCACGGGATTATTCAAAATTCTCATTGGTCTCCAGTCCGGACCATTCCCGATTGGAAAGTCTAACAAACCGGTACCTTCGTTCCAAAACTCACCATTATAATACGCATTGGGTCCCTGATTAAGAACCGATCCATTGGGAAGCAAATAGAAAGTATCTGAGCTTGAATTCTGGTGCACTACGCCATTACCAAAATCTACAT
Organism: Cytophagales bacterium; assembly: GCA_965267335.1. Taxonomy (GTDB): domain Bacteria; phylum Bacteroidota; class Bacteroidia; order Cytophagales; family JAAEPT01. The sequence continues at coordinate 3,811,405 of OZ253953.1, forward strand.
CGAACACATTCCACCTTCCTACAAGATTTTTAGCACCTCCACCTTCAAAGTCAATTTGATTGTATTGCGAATTGAACCCGGAACCAAGAGTGGTTGCACCTACCCCATTAAAAGTTAATACACTTGTGCCAGTAGTATCCGACCAGTAAGTTCCTGCTAAGTTGCCGAAGTCTCCGGAAATATTGATACTGTCATCATTATATAAGAAAGCCGTGTTATTCGCATTTACACTGTAGGCATCCCCTATTGACAAAACCCCAGATAAAACTCCAATTGTATCTTCATTGACCACAGAACCTGAGACTTCCAATCTGCCTCCACCTGTAATCACAATATACCCTGCTCCTCCGTTCTCCGGGTTGTTTAAATCTCCACCAGAAACTGAAAGTGTTCCTCCATCAAGCCAAATTGATGCTCCGTTGTTGTACAACAAATCCTGCCCATAGTTAAATGAGAGGGTAAAAATACATAAAAAAAGTAAGATGGTTAGGCGTAATATTTTCCTCATTATTACGTAGTTATCTACAAATACTGGTTTTTATACAGAATGACCAAAAAACTCACTGTATCCTGAAAGATAGTCATAATTTTTGGCCCACAAAAGAGCTAACATTCTATATATTAAATACTAACAATCAAACAAAGGTGACTGTCAGCCGGTAAAATCCTCTATTAAGGGTACGCATTCAGCAATTTTTAGTTTCCTAAGGATGAAAGTTTTTTTCTAAAAATCAACTTTCTCTAAAAACTACCTCTCATTGAGTGTTTTTGCTGCTTCTTTCTTTATCTCCTCCATATCCAGGCTTTCCTTTCCGGCATCGGGCACTACTCTAAGTACCATCCCTGGACGAAGTATGTAATTCGGAAGCTTGTTGAGTTTTCTCAATTGCTCAAACTCCATATTAAAGTCATTGCAGACCGTGTAGAAAGTATCGCCTTCCTTCACAACATATCTTGTTTCCCCTCCAAGTTCGATGATTTCACCCTTCTGATGCGAGATTGTAATGCCATGATCTGCAAATACTCCACGATTATCAAATGGTGTTGTTTCTCTGATTGCATCTGCTTTTACTTTCAACCTTTGTCCGATCCTAAGGTTATTGGAGCGCAATCCATTGATGGTTTTCAAGTCATCAACACTGATTCCAAAAATTTTGCCAATAGAAAACAAGGTATTTCTGGGAAGCACGGTGTAGTAACCACTTCCATCATCCTTACCATATACAACCCCCTGATTGTAGGCCGCATCAGATGGTGTACCTACCTCATTTGGTTTAAATGGATTATGGACTGGTCGAGTCATGTAATTCGCGCCTGATTCACTACCTGAAAATCCTGAAAGAGAAGGCCTTCCTGCATGCGCCAAAGTAACCGGTGATATCTTATCATCTTCAGGCCCCCTTCTAACGAAAATAGCCTGATGTGCCTGTAAGTTTCCATCCTGTAAGTCATTAAATTCTTTAACATCTTCCACAGACATATTGAACATCTTGGCAATATCATGGATGGTATTATTGGGCTGAACCACATAAGCCATCTTTTGAGTGTTATAATCTACCCGCTCACCTGAAAGCTGGAATTCCACACGCCTGTTGAGCTGCCTACCCGTAGGGTTAGCATTGGAAGCAATTGGCGCTCCTTCTCCCTGAGCGTAAATTACAAATGCACTTTCGGGAACCCCTTTATTCATGAGGTAGCTCATTGCTGCATCAGCTCGTCTCTTCGACAGTGAGTTATTATAGCTATTACTTCCACGGCTATCGGTATGGGCTTTGACTTCAATACTTATATTGGGGTTTTTCTTGTAATACGAAGCCAAGTCATTTAAAATCTTTCTTGCCTCTCTTCGAATTTTATCCTTGTCGAAATCGAAATAGATGTTATCAAATAGTTGACGTCCTCCTGAAAATGGTTTTTCTCTATCAATAATTTCATCTTTAGTATCAGGGGATTCAGAGGAAGCAGTCAATTCGAGGTCTTCAACACCGTACTTTTCCATCGTCAATCTCGGGTCCTCTTCCTGAAGAACAACACTGTACTCCTTACTAGGATCAAGGTTGGCAAAGACAAAAACCCCATCATCATCCGTTTTGGTATATTTCAGAATGTTGCCTTCATCATCCAGCAACATAACAACAACATCCGGTGCCGGCTCACCATTTTCATCCAAAATACGGCCACTGATGGTTATACTATTTACTGAGTCATCCTCAATTGGTGAAATAGTTTCAATTAGAGTTTTTCGGCTTTCAATGTTGAACACAAAAATATCATCATTGCCAAGCCCACCTGACCGATTGGATGAGAGATAACCTTTCTCCTCACCGAGAGCAAAGTAAAAATCATCACGATTGGAGTTGAAAGGCAAACCAATATTTCTGATAATATCCAGATTTTCTCCTTTCGCCATAAAAATATCCAACCCACCGAAACCCTCGTGGCCATTGGAAGCAAAGAACAGTATTCCATCCTGTGAATAGTAGTTGGGAGACATATCAATAAACGGTGTATTAATTGGTGTCCCCATATTTTTGGCTTTGCCCCAGTTATCATTTCCATCCTTGTCTACACTAAACCAGATATCATGCATTCCCTGACCTCCGGGTCTTTTACTGACAAAATACATGGTATCTCCCGTACCTGATAGAGAGGGTTGTGCATTCCAATAGCCTGTAGCATTAATATTTTTATTTAGTTTTTCGGGCTGCTGCCATTTGTCACCATTTTTTTTAGAAACATATATGGCGCATTCATACTCTGTTTGATCTTCATTTACTTCATCACACTTGGTATAGTAATATTTGGACATATCGCTATTAAAAACTCCAGCTCCATCATTGAGATCCCCATTTACCTGATCAAACCCGTTCTTTTTCGTATCAACTTCTTCCCAACCATTTTCTGTTTTCTGATACCAATAATTGTCAGTATATCCACCACCCAGTTTTTCATAGGTAGGGTCCTTCTTTTTATTCATTCTGGCGGAGGTAATTACAATAGAGGAATCATTGTCTGCGATAGCTGCTGCAAACTCCGAATAACCGGTATTTACAGGACCCTCCAAATGATGAAACACAAAATCCCGTTGTGGGCGAGCAATCTCTTCCGAAGCAAGAATACAGCCATTGTAGTGCAATAAGGCTAGATCAAAGAATTTATCGTCATCGCTCTTGGGCTCGTAAGTAGCGATAAAATACTCAAAGCTTTCTCCAGCAGGACCATAGCGACCATTGATTTTTTGCATTAGGGCATAATAGAACTGTGCCAGGGGATATTTTTCATCACCGAGATCAACTGACTTTTTGTACATCTTCTCAGCCCGGTCATACTCAAAATAAAGTCTGTAACATTCAGCCAGTTGGTAGGTCGCATACGCGTTACCTGGATCCTTATTGAGAGCCTCCTGATAGTGTTCTGTAGCCAGATAATAGTCCTCTACCTTGAAAAACTTGTCACCAAGGGCAATATCAGAACTCGCACTTTGAGCAGATAACTTTTGGCTGGTTGTTAATAGCAGAAAACTGGATAAAAGTGCTAAAAGTAGATGCCTTTTCCTCATAGAATGTACGTCAGTATACTTAAAAAACTTACGTGTATCTTTGTTCAAAGATACGAATTTTTTGAAATCAAACGGTATCCGGTGAGAATTGACATACATTTAACGAAATAATCTGCCAAATATTCTGATCAATATGAGTAAAAAGTTAGAGATAGTAGTACTAGACGCCAATACCCTGGGCCGAAGTCAAAACATTCTGAATCCCGTAAAATCTCTTGGGGAACTGACTGTATATGAAGAAACTAAAGAAAATCAGGTTCAAGAAAGAGTAAAAACTGCAGATGTAATATTGACCAATAAAGTCCCCATTAATGAATCCACAATGGGAAATAATAATCAAGTAAAATTTATTGGTGTACTTGCAACAGGAATGAATAATATTGACTTCGAATATACAAGAAGACAAAATATTCATGTTGCCAATGTGGCTGACTATTCTACCCATTCGGTAGCTCAACACACTTTCTCTATGATACTCGAGTTAGTCAGTAAAATTAGTTGGTATGACAACTTTGTTAAATCCGGTGAATATTCAAAGAAGCCACAGTTCACTCATATAGAATCTGATTTTTTTGAGTTGAATAATAAAACCATAGGTATTATTGGACTGGGAAATATCGGGAAGCAAGTCGCGAAAATCGCTAGTTCCTTTGGAATGAAAGTTGTTTACTACTCGACCAGCGGACAAAACAACAATGAAGATTATGAAAGAACCTCACTGGAAACCCTCCTCTCACAATCTGATTTTGTATCAATTCACGCCCCACTTAATGACAATACGATGAATCTTATTGGGGAAAAGCAACTGGCGGCCATGAAAAAAAGCGCTATCTTGATAAATGTTGGCAGAGGTGGGATAGTCAAAGAAGATGCTCTTGCTTCAGCAATAGATAATAGTATTATAGCTGGCGCCTGCCTGGATGTATTCTCCGATGAACCTTTGCCGAAAGAAAGTGTTTTACTTAAAGTAAAGGACAAGAACAAACTCATACTGACTCCTCATATTGCATGGGCAAGTATTGAAGCCAGAAATAAACTCATTGAAAAAACCGTTTCAAATATTAAAGACCATTTTGATTTAGCCTCATGAAGAGAATTACCCTACTCATAATTGTACTCCTATCATTCCTTAACCTATCCGGGTTTTCACAAAATTCCTTGCTCTGGGAAATCACCGGCAATGGTATTAAAAAACCTTCCTACTTATATGGAACATTTCATGTACGTGACAAAAGAGTATTTCAATTTGATAAAATTGTTTATAAAAAACTGAAGAAATGCGATGTAGTCACCGGAGAACTGGATATGGATATGGGTAAAATGATGATGTCCCTTTTCACCAACATCAATCAACTTTTTCTACCCAGAGGCACAAAACTTAAAGATTTATACGAAGATAGCACCGACTATAATCTGGTAAATTCCTGTCTGACAGAAAAACTGGGCTTTATGGCATCTCTGGCAGATAGTATGCAGCCAATTCTTACGGCCATGATGATGAGCGAAGGTGAAGGTGAATTTAGTAGTGACTATCAGTATGTGCTTGATGATCATTTTCAGAGAGTCGGAAAAATGAAAGGAAAAGAAGTTAAAGGTCTGGAAACAATGGAAGAGCAACTCGATGCACTGAGTGGAATTGATATAAATGAACAAGCGGAGATGCTATTGCAAACGTGTACAGACACATCCTCAGACAATGTATTCGGAGCAAATAATATGATAGCAATTTACTGCAACCAGGACATTAACGCCATGGACAGCTTGATAAACAAAGCCAGTGGTGATGATTTTAGTGAAAAACTTCTATACAGGCGCAACAAAAATATGGCCAACAGAATTCATGACATTATTCAAAAAAAACCAGCCTTCAACACGTTTGGAGCTGCGCACCTAAGTGGTGAATATGGCGTCATAAATCTGTTGCGTAAAAAAGGTTATCAAGTCGAGCCCGTTTACTTTAGGTTCGATATAAAGAATAAACCTATAGACACAGAATAGCATCAACCATTGAATGGCAAAAAAAACACTAACAATACTTCTTTTTTTTCTCTCCCGGATTGCGATTACTCAACCAGTATTGACATCTTCTAATTTTCCGGAATTACCTACCGCCATTCACTTTCATAATCAGGACACAACAGGGATCAGTGAAGGTTCGGCCGGTTCTGGAATAGTTTGGGATTTTACTACCCTGTCCACATTGCCTGAACAATACATTGTGACTTACGAGTCTCCAAATGGAAAACAATTCTCAAGTAACTACCCATTTTCTAATTTGTATGAAACTGACTCTTCTGAACTCACAAACACATTTTATGAAAAGAATTCCGACTCTCTAGTCATTCATGGTACCACAAACCGGGTCTCAGAAGCGATGTGGACTTATACAGAGGTCGAGAAAATATTAAAATTTCCCTTTTCGTTTCAAGAGAGCTACACCGACACATTCTATGGTCAAAAATCTCATGCTGATTTTGTGCACTCTGGTGAACCTGCTTTTCGGAATGGCTCGGTTTCTGTTGAATATGATGGGTATGGCACTTTAATGCTACCTGGAATGAGTTACAATAATGCAATGCGTATTAAAAGAACAGAAACCTATCATGACTCGGTTTGCATAGTATGCTCAATAGATGCTTACCGGATCGATGATGTTATAAAAACTACATTTGAATGGTATGTTGATACTATTTCTCATCCTTTGCTCAGAATTCAGTACACAGACCTTTTAATTAATTCAACAACTCAAGATTATGATACTACTGTTGTTGTTTATGAAGACCAGGCACAAACCATTACATCGAAACCAGAACCTTTAAGCAGTCAGGTTTCTATCTTCTATGACAACGTACAGAAAGAACTAAAATTAAAGGAGGCCACAATCAATGATATTAAGTCACTGAAGGTGGTAAATTTGCAAGGTTTAGAATTTTATCCTGAATTCCGACAGGGAAGCGAATGGGTCTACGCAAATTTGCAGGAAATAACTCCCGGGCTTTATTTAGTGTTTATTCAGTTAGATTCCGGACAAGTTGTTCAGAAAAAAATAGTCGTTCTGTGAAAACTGCCTTATTGATCTGCTTCTCAATAGTAACTCAGTACTCGCTCTGCTGTGATGACTGCCTATCTTTCGTCACCACAACAAACGACTCTACCAGTAACGTCTCATTAGGTTATCGGCAACGTAGTTTCAATGGCTATCAAAGCCTCGGACATCGACATCACCTTTTTCTTACAAAATCCGGATATAACAATCTTAAAACCACACACCATCCTGCCGGTTTTCTGGTGATCGATCCATCGGAAAAGGATTATGAATTATCACAGACGTGGATGCTGTCTGGGAACTATTTCATCACCAAAAATACTGCTCTTAGTATTACTATTCCCTATCAAAAGCTCACGGTATATTATAATCAAGCCACAGATTTAACTAAACCTTTATCCGACACCACTTTTGAGTATTCAGGAATTGGTGACGTAAATATAGGAGTGCAATGGGGAAGGTTACAGACCAAAAGAGATTTGAAATATCGTTTTATCAAAGGTTTCACGGCAAAACTTCCAACAGGCAAATTCAGGTATACCGAGAACGGAGTTGACCAATCTCCGGTAATTTTGGAACAAACCGGTACGGGGTCCTTGGATCTGAATTTCAGAGCAAGCTATGACATCCTTTGGAAAGAAAAGTTTTTGGTAAAGGGTTTACTGAGCTATAAAATATCCACTAACAAAGAGAGTAATTTCCGCTACGGCAATCGGCTACTAGGGGTATTCGATTTTGGTTATTTATGTCGACTCAACTCCTTATCTCTACAAATTCGTTCAGGTATGGCATATGAAAACTACCAAGCTGATTTTTTTAACAGTCTGGAACAAGAAAACACAGCGGGAAAGATTCTATATTCTAACCTATCATTAATTGCTACCTACAAAACGAAAACAAGTTTCGAATTTCAAGGATATTTTCCTGTTGCTCAGAAAACTTTTGATGCGGCAATAGGCACTGCCGGTGTACTTCAAATGCGTCTCAGCTACTTTATTTAGGCTTAACCTTCCCTTAACATATAATTTCTGTTACCTTTACATCTCCTTACACAAAGAGACCAGAAACATGCGAAAAACTTTACTTGCAATGCAGTTGCTGCTATGCACAACTATTGCCTTTCCCCAAATTGTTATTGATGATTTTAATGATGGAGATATAGATGGCTGGTTTGAAGGCTCATCTAAATACGATATATCATACCAGGACTCATCCCTGCGTGTAGACGTTACTGGCGTCTATGGCTGGCGAGTATTCGGAAAGAACTTCACCAAAATTGATATGTCCAACTTCACTACCATTTCAGTTAAAATCATGATTCCCGACACGGCTGATCAGGTAGTTTTGAGGCTCGATCTATCCGACAACAATGGCTTAATTGGTAACCGGTATGGCTTTAATTTTTTACCTATTCGAGATGGACAATTCCATGAATACATACTAGACTACAACAATAAACTCTATCAGGGCTGGAATAGTGAAGGTAACCCTGAAATTGATACTCTGGACCCGACAAACATTGTTAAAGCCGAATTTTTCACCATGCCTGGTGCGACTCAGTCCAGCGCATGGAGCGGAGTTATGTTTATTGATGACATCGTATTGTTAGGAGCCCAGGACCCAAAAATTATCAGGAAGGAAGAAGCCTGGAGTCACTGGAATGAAAACACGCCCGCTTCAAACTGGAATGATACAACATTCGTTGATACCTGGCCCCAAATAACAACCGAAGCTGGGTATGGTGATGGTGATGAACAAACAACTCTTGGATTCGGAACAGACTCTTCAAACAGATACATCACTCAATATTTCAGAAAAGACTTTAACATTACTGATACTACTGCTTATTCCAACCTGATCCTCAATTTAAAAGCAGATGATGGTGCTATTGCTTATCTCAATGGCAACGAAATTGTCCGAAAAAATATGCCAGTCGGGGCAGTTGATAGTAGCACCCTCGCAAGCACTGATATAACCGATAGCCTGACTGAAAATAGTTTTGAAAGATATATTCTTCCAATATCAAGTCTCTTCATAGGTAAAAACACAGTAGCCGTTGAAGTTCATCAGGCCGATAATACCAACGAGGACATGAGCTTTGAGTTATACCTCAGTGCGACACCTCATGAAACCGGTGTCATAAGAGGCCCCTACCTACAATCTTCTACCGACACGAGTATCATTGTGAGATGGAGAACATTGGAAGAGACGAATGGTTTAGTCAGGTTTGGAACCTCCTTGAATAACCAAACCACTTTGGTGACTGATAGCATCTCTCAGGAAGATCATGAAATATTGATAACAGGCCTCTCCCCCGGCACTAAGTATTTTTATTCACTTGGAACACTTGCTGATGACACACTGGCTGGAGGAGATGATTCTTATTACTTCAAGACTCATCCAACTCCAGGATCCGATGAGCCGTTCAGCATCTGGGTTACCGGTGATGCTGGTCGTGACAATGGAACCCAAAGAGAAATGCGTGATGCATACTATCAATACAAAAATGGTGAACGCACTGATATATGGTTGCTACTAGGAGATAATGCTTATGAAGAGGGAACCGAAGAAGAATATCAGGCAGCAATGTTTGAAAAGATGTTTGAGGAAATTCTGAAACAGACAAACCTATACCCTGCCCCTGGAAACCACGACCTGAGAAATTATGATGACCCTATCAATGAGGCTCCATATTTTGATATATTTTCATTACCAATGAATGGTGAAGCTGGAGGTACTCCTTCGGGAACCGAGGCTTATTATTCATTTGATTACGGCAATACCCACTTCATCTCTCTCGATTCATACAGCACGGAAAGAGACTCAACCGGTGCGATGGCCAATTGGTTGAAAAATGATATCGCAAACACCGACAAGAAATGGAAAATAGCCTATTGGCATCATCCTCCTTACTCCAAAGGATCGCATGACTCCGATGATACCTCACCCGATGAAAGTGGCGGGCGACTCATTGATATGAGAGAGCAAATCGTACCGCTACTGGAAAATGATGGTGTGGACCTGGTACTAACAGGACACAGCCATAACTATGAACGCTCTTTCCTTGTAAATGGTCATTATGGTTTTTCAAATACCCTGCTTGATGAACCACACTTTGTCACCCATAATGGAGATGCGAGAAATAGTGGCAAACTGGATGAGGGCGAAGAATATTACAAAAACCCTACGGATGCTTCCTTGCCAAATAAAGGTACCGTCTATGCAGTGCTTGGTTGTTCGGGACTCACAACTTCTGATCCAGCCTGGGCTGATGATGCACATAATTTGTTAACCACAACATTCTTTAAATACTCATCAAGTGATTTTATTGGGTCTATGGCCATAGATATCGATGATGACACACTTCATGCCAAATTCATTGATAATGAGGGTAACATTCAGGACTACTTTTCGCTCGTGAAAGATGAATCCAAAAACATGAGCCTTGTCACCGGGGTAGTAGCTGATGTAGAAGAAGCTGTAGAAAGCAAAAACATACTTAAAACCATCCCTAACCCTCATGACAATTCAGTACGTATTGAGTACAACCTGGAGCACTCCAGAGATGTCACCTTACAAGTAGTTGATATGAGTGGAAAGATTGTCGCTACGCTGATTGACCATAGGAAGCAGGCAGCAGGAGATTACAATTACGACTTTAATTCTACGGATGCCGGATTGAGTTCAGGAGGGTATCTGGTCAGACTTCAAACGGATAAAGAAGTATTCATTAAGAGGATTTTGAAGTATTAAGTATCGAGTATTAAGAAGTAAGACATAAGATTTCAGGGGGTGTATTGTATTTCTTACATCTTAAGTCTGATGTCTTACTTCTTATTTTTTATCACCGCTGCTTCCAAGTTCCGTCTGAATAAACCCTGCAACTTTCTTATCCATTTCATCACGAGATTCTTTGTATACAGGAGTTTTTGGGGTTTGTCCCGGCATATCTTCCACGTGAATAGTCTGTGTAGGGAATGCAAAGCGTACGCCTAATTCATCGGCCAATTTGATTGCCAGCAGATTCATCTCGTGCCTTGCTTTCAATTCCTCAGGCCAGGTTGGCACCTCAAAGAAGACATAGAATAAAATATCAATACTGGAACTGTTAAAAGTATTAACGTAAATATTAAAGTAGTCTTTTCTTGTGTTTGGATGCTTTCTAACAATTTCCCTCAAACCTTCTACATATGCATCCAGAACATCAGGAGGTGTGTCATAGGTCACTGCCAGATAGGTTTTATACCTTCTGTACTTTCGCATACCCATATTATCAATGGTCATATCTGCGAGGATACCATTCGGCACATAGGTTACCGAATTGTGAAAGGTACGAATACGAGTTGCCCTGAAACCAACCTCTTCAATATCTCCATCAATCCCACTTCCAACAACCCAGTCCCCTACCTGAAAAGGACGATCCATAAAGATCATAATGGAACCGAAAAAGTTTTTAAGCATATCTTGTGCCGCTAGTGCTAAGGCAAAACCACCAATTCCTAATCCGGTTATAAGTGCTGTAATGTTAAAATTGAAATTATCTAGAATAAAAAGAACTCCGACAGCCACAACGAACACTTTAAGTGCTTTACTCAAAAGGGGAACAAGTTGATCATCCAAAGTACTTTCTGTTCTTTCTGCCAGTTTCCTCAGGTATGCTATCAGTACATCAACTAGCTTATATATCACCATCATTGCGAAGAACGGAATCAATATTTTTATGGCTCCGATTACGTATGCTTCGCCTTTGGGGTGGTTTAGTAGTAAAACAGGGATGAATATGGACACAAACCATGAAACAATAAGTAAGCTTAAAGGTCGAGCAACTGGATTAATCAGCTTACCTGCTAGCCGTGCATGACCAAATTTCATTATAAGGCCAATTATGAAATTCTTAAAAATCCAGGAGAGTAATTTATGAAGTAAAAAACCGGTAAATGCGATAATGAATATCCCTACAAGTTGCCAATAGTATAACCCCATAAATTTATCACGCCCAAAATCTGACAACCAATTGAGAAGAAGATGGGTGCCATATTTATAAACTTCTTTGTGCTCCGAGTCAATACTTAGAACGGACCTTTCGGAGAACATCCACTTGTTTCCATATTTCCTGACACAAATACTTTCCAATCTTTCATCCAGAACAAATACATGTTGTTCTGAAATACTATCGTAATAGTTAACGCCATTGGGCATGAGCTCCGTTTGCAAAAAAATTCCGGATCCGTCATATACTTGTTTCAGCTTGATAGCAAGTTTTTTTCTTTGCTCTTTTGTTATTCCTTCAATAGGATAAATTGCTTGAGCTGCTATATCAGGATAATACTTATTATCCTGTAAATGATCAAAAAGCGTCCTTACTGCTTGTTGAGGTGTGGTAAGATTTGGTTTAGGCCTGTTTTCTACAGAATCCTTTTGAGCAAACGAGAGAGTAGTTCCCAGGAACAGAAACAACACTAATATATAGCGCAAACTTTTCATGGCCACAAAAATAAAATTTTCAGCTAATCTATCCAGTTTAATGAGGTTTAGTCTACGTCAAGAGAGTTATCTATTTCCTCTTTCCAGGCCAAAATACCACCTTCAAGATTGTAAAGATTATCAAACCCTTGCTGCTCTAAAAACATAACTACTTTTCCGCTGCGGTTGCCGCTTCTACACATGATCACAACTTCTTTGTCTTTATTGATCTTATCAATATTTTGTTGAATAGTACTCATAGGAACCAGCTCAGCACCAAGGTTAGCCTGATCATATTCTGATTGCTCACGTACATCTACAAATTGAAAATCATCTCCATTGTTGAGTTTTTCCTGCAGTTCGTCTACTGATATTGTTTTCATAACTACTTGTTTTCGTTTTTTATGATTGAAGTAATTTCATTTAATTTTTTAATCTTTTCTTCCAGATCACCCTTGAGGCTGTCCCTGATTTGGTTAAGGTTCTCCAGCACTGCATCAATTTCTTCGGGCAAAACATCCTCCAACAATTCGCGCACACGCTTCGTAAGTGTTGGGGACTTCCCATTGGATGAGATTGCAACTTTGAGGTCTCCCTTCTTTACTACAGAACTTAAATAAAAGTCACATAAATCCGGAGTATCCGCTACGTTCACAAGAAGTCCTTTTCTCTTTGCCTCCTGGTGAACGAACTTATTCAACTCATTATCAGCCGTAGCAGCGATAACGACATCTTTCCCCTCTAAGTCAGATATTTCAAACTTTTTCTTAATAATTATCAGGTTTCTGTATCGTCTGCCTAGTTCCTCAATCTCCTCCCGTACTTCAGGTGCCACGACTGTAACATTGCCATTATCCGCATGGCGGAACATAATACCCACCTTTTCCCAGCCCACATTGCCCGCACCAACAATGAGTACATTTAGCTTATCAAGCCGTAAAAAAACAGGAAATAATAAATTACCGTCTGACATGGTAGGGTAAAATTGCACAAATGGGTTATACTATAAAAGGAAAAGAGTTTGAAGTGTTCTATGAAATTACAATTGCTTTCATTAAAATAGAACTTTCAAAACTATTCCACGTAGTTTAGAAAGATACAAACAGCATACTTGAGGTTCTTACCAAAATCATATAGAATAAGTTATTTATTCATTCTCCTCACATCATTCGGGTGTGTCAAGGAGGAAATAAATGATATAGATATACTTCCCATCAATCCTAGTCTGGGAATTCCACTTCTGAATACTAACATGGGACTATATGACATGGTGGCGATCCAGGGCAGTGATTTGGATGTGACAGTCGATGGGGACGGATTCTTAAGATTCATATATTTTGAAGAATTGGTTTCAGCTGATGCTACATCTTATATATCTATTCCTGATCAATCGGCCAGCGAAAATATTAGCGGTCCTGCAACAACGGGTTTTGGCACCCAAACAGTGACAATAAATGATTCGATCACATTCCCTTTTTCTAATAGTGAAGAAATTTATCAAGCGATTCTAAAAGCAGGAACACTTGACGTTAACATCAGTCACAATTATCAGCACGACATTAGTATTACACTAACATTACCAACAGCCATTAATGGTGGAAGTCCATTTAGTCAGACCTATGACCTCAGTTACACTGGGTTCGTGCCAGTCAATGCGAGTGGCAGCCACGATATGTCAGACTATGACATCGATCTAACAAATGGCGGTGGCTCCTTTAACACATTACCATACACCATTGAGATGACAATAACTGAGAATGTTCCAAATCCTGTATTGGGCATTGAAAACATTTCTTTATCGGCTGATTTTACAGGCTTGCAGTATTCCTACCTACGAGGTTATATGGGGCAGTTCAATATACCTTTCAACCTTGATACTGTCGATATTGATATTTTTGACAACTCTGCGAACTTTGCCTCCTTCTTTTTTACCGATCCTAAAGCTCGATTTGAGTTCCATAACTCATTCGGAATTCCTATTGAAGCTGATATCGACACATTAACAACCGAATTAAATGATGGTACTCCGCTCACAATAACAGGAACTTATGACGATAGCCCTGTTGCCATTGATTACCCAAATTTGGCAGAAGCAGGCCAAACTATTATCTCAGAGTTCGTAATAGACAATACTAACTCCAACATTGATGATGCGTTCAACCCTGCTCCGAACAAAATGTATTTTCAGGTAACGGGGACTGCTAACGCAGCCGGACCAGTAGAGAATTTTGTGACAGACACCAGTAGACTGGTCGTTTTTGGTGAAGCAGAAATACCAATGGATGGACGAGTAAGTGGATTTGTCCTGGCAGATACAGTAACTGATATGGAACTGCCGGATACTACCGAAGATGGATATGAGGAATTAAATTTTGTGAAATTTAAAATTGAAACAGAGAATGGATTCCCAATGGATGCGCGTATTCAATGTTACTTCCTCGATTCCAACGATGTGTTGTTAGACACATTATTCCACAACAATGACAACTTCGCGAGTTCTGCTTCAATCGATGGGGACGGCAAGGTTACCACCTCAACAAAAACCTTCTTAGAAACAACAATAGACAAAGAGCGATATAAAACGATTATGCCCGCCACCACTATGATAATTGTGGGTACAATAAGTACAACCAATGGTGGAGCTACATCTGTAAAAATTTACGACAGTTATTATATCAACATACAAATGGGAGCACTGGTCAATGGCACGATTGACCTGGATGACTTGTGAGAAGGCTTTTCCGACATATAGCCTGTATCGTATTGCTCGTCATTGGTTCTAATGTAAGAGCACAGCAGGAATTTACCCTGTATCACATGACAAACATTTTTCAATCGAGTTATGTGAATCCTGTTGGTGTACCAGAGCATGGGATCAGCTTATCACTTCCTGGCATTTCATCGATTTATGCAGGAGCAGCTAATACCGGTTTTACCGTAAAGTCTGCGTTTGATGGTAATGTCCTTGATCTTGACCAAGTGGTGAGTGATCTCAAAAAGGTCAATTATATCACCACCGGATTATCATATGACATTCTTGGCTTTAGATTCAAAGTACATAACTACAACATTTCTTTAAGTATTAGAGATATTCTGGACTTCCGTTTTGCTTATCCGCGAGACATAATGGTCTTAGCGACTCAAGGCAACGGTGCTTTCATTGGAAAAGAAGGTGATTGGGACAAACTTAGAATTCACGGAAACTACTACCGGGATATTGGACTTGGTTATGCTTATCATGATCCACACTCGAAGTGGTATTATGGAGGTAGGTTACGATTCTTATTTGGCATCGCCAATATCTCTACACGAAAATCTAAAAGTACTTTCACTACAAGTGACGAAACATATGATCTTATGTTACAGTCTAAAATCAGAATTAACACTTCAGGTTATCAAACAGCATTTGAGCAGGACGGTTATATAGATGACAACAAAGAACAACTAGCAAAAGACTATTTACTTAATTTCAAAAACTTTGGAATCGGACTTGATGCCGGTGTTTCTTATCAGTTTAGCAAAAAGGTAAATCTCGAAGCTAATGTAAAGGACCTTGGTTTTATCAACTGGAAAACCAATCCTAGAAACTATGAAATTGATGGAACGTTTGAATTTGCCGGACTAGAATTAAAGGATTACTCCACCGTAGATACTATGAAATATTTCCTGGAAAATTTACCGGATTCACTCGAAAAGTTATTTGCTGTTCAGGAGTCTCAGGAAAAATATTCTGCTCCACTTATTGCCCAGACTTACCTCACCGCCAACTATCAGGTACTTCCACATACAAGACTTTCCGGAACTCTATTTACTGAATTCTTTCATGGAGTGCAGCCAGGTTTATTCTTTGGCGTGACACAGAATGTAGGTAGAGCCTTTGACTTTACATTAACCTATTCTGGATTCAGGAATAGTTGGAACAACCTAGGCTTTGGATTTAGTGTAAAGCCAGGGCCCATTCAATTTTATATGGTGAGTGACAACATACTAGGGCCACTCATTTGGGCCAAAGTCGAGGGGACAACTGTGCCTTACAATCTAAAGAGCAGCAATTTAAGGTTCGGATTCAACGTTCTTATCGGCAAAGTTCGTGAGCCAGATTTACAAACCACGCCTAAGTAAGTCATGAGAGTAGCGGTATTGTACATATTATTCTTATTACCTTCTTTGCTCCTGGCCCAAAGTCATTTTGAGCCACACAGCATTAGTGAGAACATCAACACCGAATACCAGGAGCTTAACCCTGTCATTACTCCAGAAGGTGACCGGGTTTATTTCGTTCGCCTGAACCACCCAGAAAATTACTATGGTGTGGATGGCTCACAAGATATCTGGTTTTCTGATAAACAACCGGATGGTACTTGGTCCGAACCGAAACGATTGGACGTTCTTTTCAACAAAGCAAGAAACAATGCAATACTTGCAATCACTAACAATGGTAGAAGTATGCTAGTTAGTGGCCAATACACTGGTAAAAATCATATTTGGAAAAAAAGAGGTCTATCAGTAGTTAGTGTGATTGACTCAACCTTTGCCCCACCAATTCCATTAAAGATTCCAAAATATCACCGAATAAATAAAGGGCTTTCAAGTAATACCTTTTTCAGTAATAATGAAGACGTACTTCTCCTCTCATTTACCAAAAAATGGAAGAAAGAAGACTTGAAGTTATATGTGAGCACTAAAAACGATAAGGGCAAATGGAAAGCTCCCAAAAAAGTGAGTAAGAATATTAATAAAGAATTTAAATCCATTACGGCCCCTTATTTATCTGAAGACGGTGAGACGCTTTATTTCTCTGGATACAAGAAGGGAAAAGACAACAAAAATCAATATGATATATACAAGGCCAACAAGCTTGATGGCACCTACCGCAACTGGTCAAATCCCGTAAAAGTTTCGGACACCATCAATAGCTCTATGTGGGAATCGTACTACAGTACCTTTAATGAAGGTAGCTGGGCAGTTTTTGCCTCAAACCGTGACCCAAAGAATAAATCTGATATCTATGTGGTTAAATTATTTGAGGACAATCCATTTGTAGAGATAAAGGGAATTATCAAAAACACATATAAAGATGCTCCTTTTGCTGGTGAGGCAAAAGTAATGGTAAATGGTGAAGAGGCAGACTCAGTTATAATTAACCCTGAGACATCTGAATATACCTTAGTGCTACCTCTTGGTGAGAAATATGAAATTACGGCTTCCTCAGACAACTATAACTCAGAGCCTTTAGAAGTAGATGTGTCGGATATTAAGGAGTTTACCAGTATGGAAGAAGATCTTCCCCTGGCTCCGGTTCCATATGTTTATGTTGCAGGAAAGTACGTTGACAAAAAGACCGGAGAAGTAATCCCAGCTTCTGCAAACCCGAGATTGGTAATAAACAATGAAGTAATTGACACGCTTAGCTCCGACTACCCAGGTAGCTATGAAATAAGAATACCATGGGGCGAGAGTTATACCTTCCAGGTACTTGCAGATCACTATGAGGCCCAAAAAATGAGACTAGATCTGACTCTAGTTGAAACCTATAAAGAGGTGGAGCTTGATCTACCCGCAGAAAAGTTCGTAAAGTTCGCTGTGGTCACAGGAAAGGTAATGAATAAGAAGACGGACCAGCCATTGGATGTCCCATTCTCAGTGGATGTAAACGATGAAAAAGATATTAGCAGTAGAATTACGGAAGAAACAGGAAACTATTATCTGGAACTACCTTTGGGCAAAGAATACACTCTTAACGCCAGTGCAAAAGGCTTTTTCCCTGTGTATGAGCTGATTGATCTAAAGGATGAAAAATCTACCATAAAAATCATTAAAGATTTGTATCTGGCACCTCTTGCTATTGGCGAACATATCCGTATCAATAATGTTTTCTTTGAGCACAATTCATTTGTTTTAAAGCCAGAGTCGTACCATGATCTTCAGAAGGTTGCTGACCTACTGAAAGAATATACACAGATGAAAATTGAGATTGGAGGTCACACTGATTCATGGGGAAGCAATGCATTGAACCAAAAGCTTTCGGAGGACAGAGCGAAGTCTGTTCGTGATTACATTGTATCACTTGGTGTTGACGAGAGTAGGGTTATCTTCAAGGGTTATGGAGAGAGTACGCCAATTGAAACAAACAAAACCGCAAAAGGAAGAGCTCAAAACCGAAGGGTTGAATTCACAATTCTAGAAGACTAAAAAAGACCGGACTATCTTACTACGGTTAGATTTTGCACCTCACCATTTTCATAAATAATAAAGTATAATCCGGAAGGGAGTTCATTACCACTGGCATCCGTACCATCCCACTCAACAGGACCGGAAAGTTGCTTGATTACCTGACCGGCTTTCGAAACGATAGTAACAACACCAGCTTCTTCAAAAATTATTTTACCATTGGTGAATTGAGGATGATCAGGATAAAAAACGATGTCTTTCTTGTTACAGTCAGCTTCATTGTATTCAATAACTGCCTGAGCTGTCAAATCTAACAAACAACCATCAGAATCAGCTATAAAGAGGTCTTGTGGCCCTTCTGCTAAATTATCGAAAGTCATCTCTTGTGTAGTGTCGCCATTCATGTAAATATAACTTATAACCACATCCGCAGCTGTTGCAGGGTAGTTAATTGATAGCTTACCATCGTGTAGGCAATTCTTATGCACTATATCAAGGGTGACCTCTGATGCATCTATTCCACCCTCAGAGATATTATATGCGGTCGACCCATGGCATCCATTTGGTAAATACTCCATTTCGAAGTAATACACTCCGGCAGTATCAATGGTAAAGGTAGTACTTGGCCCCAGTGGAGAAAGGACTAAATCCCCACTATTTAAATATTGAGGAACCTGATACTGAAGCCCATTACATAATTTCGCGTCTTTAGTAACAGTTTCATCCATAGGAAACTCTTCTATGGTAATGGTGAAAAAATCATTGGTCAAACAATAGGGGGACTCAACGAATATTTCATAGGTCCCAGGTTGGCTTTGTGCAGGGTATATTTCTCCTTTTGACGCACTAATGATTAGGTTTGCACTTGCTGCACTAAAAAATTTTTCAATGTCTCCAGATGGAAAATAAGGTATTGTAATGTCTGGATTTAGGATACCTTCACTTTGACAAAGGTTAGATTTTGAATAGGAAATATTCACTTCAGCACTGGCTGTAAGGTTTGAAATTTCTAAGGTATCTCCTACCCAAAAGGTATTATCGCCACCAGCATACGCCACATTATAAAAATGTTGACAACCTAATGACTCCGCAAAGATCATAATATGTACTTGCTCACCTTCAATAAATCCATCAGTACCTGCTTCATTCTTATATATAGGAAATACTAGATCTATACCAGGCTCATATTGGCTAAACCCTCCGCATTTCAAAGTGCCCGTGTGGGTATAAAAAGCTCCGAAATAAATATCCCCAGCCAGAGTCCCGGGTAGGCTTATGCTGTCAGGGACCTTAACATAACCCACTTCTGCTGTAGGTTGCACAATCCAGTCCGGTGATGTTTGTCCCATTGCGGGTATACTAACCAGTACTAAAAGTCTTAATATGTGTTTTATAAATTTCACTTGTATTAATAAACCGAATAACTTGTATATTTTGTAACCTGTCATCTTCAATTATTCCAGTAATATCTCAATCCGATTTCGTATTGGTTGGAATTTATTACCAACTTATTATTAAGATTGATATTAAAATTCATTACAAGCCCCAGTTTACCCGAGCCTATCACATTTATATTTTCAAAGCCTCCCCCAATTGCTATCATACCTTCCGAGTGATAGGTAATCAAGCCAATAAATTTATCTCGATACAACACCTGGTTGCTGGCCTGGAGTCTTGTTCCTGAATTATTTTCCTGTTGAACGATCAGCATCGGCAAACATTTCAGTTCGACACTGATATCGTAGTCATATCCAATTTGGAGGTTTAATGAACGATCAAGTATGAATTGTTCATTAACAGGAGCCAGTTTTGTATTGAATAGATGAACATATGCCAGTCCGATATCCAACCTCCCTCTCTGATACCAAAGTCCCATACCTCCGTCAACACCCCAGTCACCTCCACCAAAACCAAAGTCATTGTCCTTGACTAAGTAATTAACCGCTCCGAAATTACCCCCGGCCTGTAGGCTGTGTTCTTCGTTTTCAAAAAGTCGGAAAGCAAACGTAGTTGCGAAATTATTGTCTTGCAAAAATCGACCTTGATGCTCAGAATAAACACTCAATCCAATCGAGAATTTACTCTCAGGGATCGTATAATATCCACTCACATAAAAGGTTTTTATGATACTTCGAATACCCGTATAGCTTAAGTATTGCCCATTGAATTGCTTGGATGCCTCAATACCAATATGTGATGGGTTCAGAGCCGAGTAATTCCCTAGGTAATAGGAAAACCTCTTGTTCTGAATAACCGCTTGACTATAACTCAGAGGATGTAAGGCGCACCCCAACAAAGCGGCAATTAGTAAACGTTTGCATAAAAATGCCATACCCGGAAGGGTGAAAATAATCTTTTTTATATCCAAGTCTTAGTTTTTGGAAAAATTTTTAAAATCGGGTTACTTTATTGAGTTATTGCACGGTAATTAATTGTACTCGGTTGAAAATAAGTGATAGCGAAATAATTGACAGTATTCTGAAGGGTAGAGAGGATCATGTCCTTTCACAACTTTATACAAGTTGCTACCCCCGGGTAAGGCGTTTTATCCTATCACGAAAAGGTTCTGAGGCAGACGCTGAAGACCTGTTCCAAGATGCCGTAGTAACGTTCTTTTCAAAAGTGGTAAATCGCAGTTTTGATGCTGAAAAGTATCAAATTGAGCCTTTCATCATTGGCGTAAGTAAAAACTTGTGGATCGACAAATTCCGAAGAGATAAAAAGATCGATTTCACAGATGAAACCAATGAATACGGAAGCACCGGAGATGAACATTATGTCATTAATCAGGAAAGAGCTCAAATTGTGAACGAAATCCTCGCCTCTGTCGGAGACTCGTGTAAGGAAATACTCATAAGAGTTATCTATCACGGAATGTCGATGAAGGAGATAAGTGAAGAACTCGGATATCAATCCGTAGACTCAGCCAAGACGCAGCACTATAAATGCCGTCAGAAGCTGATCAAAAAATTTAAAGACAACGAATACCTGAAGAGTATATTAAAAGGTGAATAAGGAAATACTACAATACGACCGCTTCATGAAATATCATCTCAATGAGATGAGCAAGGAAGAAATGGTTCAGTTCCAGAACGACCTTTCTACTAACCCGGACCTTCAGGCATCATTTGATGATTTTAAGATATCGCAGGAATTGGTTCAGGAAGCCAGACTTGCATCAGTAAAGGCCAAGCTATCGACCGTGATGAAAGAGCCTTTACCAAAAAATAATTTGGGGAAAATCAGGAAATACGGTGTGATTGGTGGAATCACAGTATTGCTTCTGGTCACTTTGCTTATTTACTTTAATTCAGCTGAACAAATTGATGATTCTAACAATTTGACACCTGAAAACAGCGAAGTTACTATATCAGAGACTACTTCAACTGACCAGAAGGAAGTCGATTCACCAACACAGGCTCCTGAGTCATGCAGCGATAACACGATAACAATTGCAATGAGTAGCGCAGCATCCTGTGATGAGTTGCCATCCGGGAAAATTTATGTGGAAAATATTATTGGTGGCAAAGAACCTTACAGTATACAAGTTGAAGGCAAAAATTACCGCGGAAGCTCATTGAACAATCTTCAAGCTGGAAGTTATTCGGTAACCGTTACCGACCACGAAGGATGTCAAAAGACAGAGAACATAGTCATAAATAAGAAAACCTGTACTGACCAAACTCAAAAAAATGCGATAACAGCATCTGATCCAATTGAACTGGAAGTTGTTGAAGAAACCAAGGAAGAAGCTCCTGATAATAATAAACTCGAAATAACTCGCTCACCAGGGAGCACAAAACCAATGGACTTTCCTGATCTATGTGAAGGCAAAGCATTTACTATGACCAGCAATACGAAAGCTTCCTGCGAAGATGATGAAAATGGTATGCTCATGATCAACGAAGTACAGGGAGGTGAAGCACCATATTCCATAGCACTAAATGATGAAAAAAATTATCGTAAACTTTTCAACTCAAGCTACGTCAGAAAGAATCTGGGAGCCGGCACTTATAAAGTGTTAATAAAAGATGATGCAGGATGTATTCAAGCTACTCAAAGTATAACCATTGACGCCAAAGAATGTAAAGACTTTGGGGGTACCATAGTGAGGTCAGCGGGACAGTTCTGGACAGTGCCTGAAGGTGTGAACGGACAGTTGAAAATAGTGAGCATGACTGGGGGAGGAATCGTATACCAACTGAATGTTGAAGACGGAATTGAATACGAGTGGCAGGGAGTAGATAATAATGGTACAGAACTTCCAAACGGGGAGTACTATTTCATATTGAACACCTCCGATAATGAAAATATTACAGGGTATATTTCCATTGTTAATTAGCATTGAAGAGGGATTTTTAATTTTTTTGAGAAAAAATATAAATACAGGGTTACTTTCTTACATGGGTGTACGGTATTACAGTACAAACGTTAGAGAGTCTACCATTCAGTACAAGTTATAAGGATTTTTAAAGACTCATCTTGTTTTTCGCTCAATAACTGGTTAAGGTATCTCGGGGAGTTTCTCAGACTCCCCGCCTTATCCTACTAAAGAAAACATTGATAATACACTACCAGCAGATCAACCACTAATTCGAACTGAGGTCCACACTATGAGCCAGTGGTTGATCTTTTTTCTCTGAAGTATAAAAACAGTGGCAGTCCACCGGCCAGACCTAGCACAAAAGTATATATCCAATACGCCCACACATTCTTCATTTTTAGTTTCCTGGCTTCTATATACGACCACCAAAGGAAAAGAACCACAATAAATAATAGGTCCGTCACAAAAGCAGACGAAATATTTGTGGCAAACATTGCTTTAAACGTATCAACCGGAGACGTGTACAACATGTAATTTCCTGTTTCAATAGATTCCCTTACCACGAAGAAATTGGGTAAAATAGTGCCAATAACGGCTAAAATAGCGAAAGTCCTTTTCATGTCTTTTTTAGGAATAAATTAAGTCCCTAAAAACAAAAAAGTCCATTGACGATCGTCAAGTAATCATCGGTCAGCAATTCTTTTTCTGATTCGGCTCAGGGTTTCCGGAGTTACCCCGAGGAATGTTGCAATCTGATGTTGAGGTATTCGTTGTAACAGCTCGGGCTGCTCTTTCAGCATACTTTCATATCGCTGTTCTGCGTTCTGAGTGACGAAAGATGAAATGACATCCTGATAAACGGACATTTCTTCCTCCATCATAATCCGGGCAAGCATTTCGAATTTAGGGGAAGCTTCAAGTAGTTTCTGGGCACTCTCTATATTGAAAACTACCAAAGTCGAGTCTTCAATCACCTGAATGCTGTGCTTGGCAGGAATTTGTCTTGTAAAGCTTTCATAAGAACTTACAAACATATTCTCGGTATAGAAAAAGGCCGTTTTCTCCTCAATACCTGCCAGGTAGTAAAGTCTTGCACACCCCTTCAGGATGAAGTAAAATTCTGTAGAAACCTTACCAGAATTGAGAAGCACTGTATTTCTTGGTACTTCCCTAATTTCTAATTCACCACGAATAGTAGACTTTTCCTCAGAAGTAAGGGGAGTAATATTCTCAAAAAACTCAATTAGTGTTTCAATCATCAATTTTGCTCGACATAGTTCTTAAAGTTATTGAGAATGGCCTGCCATCCGTCTCGTTGCATTTCGACCGGATTTTGATCTTCAGCATCAAATGTTGTTGTAATTTCAGTATTTCCATCGACCTCCATGAATTGAGTAACGACAACTCTTCCATCCGGCATTGTATAAACGAATTTCTCAGGGATGCTGACCTCATCATAGATAGCTTCAAAATCAAAGCCAAAACTTCCATCCTTGGCTTCCATTCTAGCCTTGTACTTCCCTCCTACTTTTAAGTCATTTTCTGCAGCCGGACAACACCAATCATCAGAGGCAAAATTCCACTTCGTAATATGTTCAGGATGGGTGTAGTATTCCCAGGCTTTTGATCTGTCTGTAGCAACGTTGACTTCAATTGTTATCTTCTGTACCGCCATGTTTACTTAGTTAATCCTGCTAAAAGTTCATCGAGTCTTTCCAGTGTTGAAGTCAAGCCTTCTTTCATTCCCATATTAATTACTGTTTCCAAATCTTCAAGAGAGTTATAAGTTACAGTTGTTTCAACTAGCGTATTTTCTCCTTTGTCTGAAAATTCAACGTGCCAGGGAGCTCTAGGTAGATCAGGGTGAATATTTCCTTCACTATCAGCAAACCCATCTAATGTATCATAAAAGTCTATGGGCTGTATTTTTGTATAGTCAGTCCACCCCCAATGCTCAGTACCATCGGGCATCACCATTGCATAGTGCCAGTGACCACCTTCAGAAAAATCCATTGATTTGGTTTTGGCTGTCAGTGGTTTAGGAGCAAACCATTGATCAAGAAGTTCACTCTTTGTGTAGCAGTCCCAAACCAGTTGGCGGTTGGCTGCAAATTCCCGTTTCACAATGAGTCTATTCTTTTCTTTGTCAACAATGAAGTCGAATTGTAGATTGATGTTCATTTATCTTTATTTTTAAGTTTCGTTAGTAAATTATCCAGATTGTCGAAACGATCTTCCCACATTTTTCTGAATTGCTCAAGCCAGTTATCGATCTCCTTTATTTTATCGATTTTTAACTCATAGTAAATTTCTCTCCCTTGCTGATTTGATTCGATGAGATCACATTCATTAAGTACTTGAAGGTGCTTCGATATGGTTGGTCTTGCCGCCTCAAAATTTTGCGCAATAGCTCCGGCTGTCATCGTTTGTGACGTTAAAAGCACAAGTATTGCTCTTCTTGTGGGATCTGCTATGGCCTGAAAAGGGTCTCTACGCAATTTCATACTATATGTAGCTATTTGACTACACAAATATATATGAAGTTATTTGGCTACACAAGTATTTTAATGAATGATTTAAAAAAATAACACTTAGAGTGTGTCCTAAACCCTCTGTCAATTATAATTTTTAACTATAAAAGCTTTTAGAAAAGCGTGAAGGACAAAGGTTATTTACTTTATATTCGTTTCTACATGATCGTGGATAGGTAACCAAAGCGTATAAGGGAATTGCGATCTTATCAACGGATGGATACAGTGTTGTAAACGCTCGTTTCACGAATCCGCGTTACAAACACGGACTAGTTGAGGACCATCCTTGGTATTTCGAGAGGAGTGTAACGGATTGAGAAATCTATTTTCAAACCGTAACTGGCCTCACTAAGCTTGTACCTCTGCAAAACCTTCTGCGGCACCCAGATATTTAACTCGGTTTGACCTAAGTTCACACAATTTGTAAACCTATATCCGGACAAGACCACCACAAAGCCGCCTTTGGCGGGTAAGAGAGGCGCAGAGTTCGCGGAGCCGGATAGTAGCTGTTGAACCTGTCCATCCACTTCTGGAAACGAGGATAAGTTGGGGTATTGCGTTCAAAACGCTCGTTTCATGAATCCGCGTTACAAACGCGGACTATGTTATGACCTATTCCTTAATAATTTGTGCTTCCTTCTTTCAATGATCACATCAAATCTTGCCAACATTAACTTCTCCTTTTCTGAAAAATTATGTCCTTGAGCCACTTTAATTCTTTCATAGATAATTCTCATATCTTCAATATTCCAATGAAAAGTATCATCCGCCCGTATCTTTAGGTCACCGGCCTTAAGTACGATCCGATAATTTGCTTTGCTCCGGGTAGGTATTGTTTTGATTTTAACATCGACATCACCTGGAATCACTTTGATGCTTTTCAAATCATTATAGTGCATATATTCAATACAAATGTTATCAGCTTCGACTATAATACCCCTCAAAAAAATAATGTTTCTACGTAAATCGAATAATAGTGCAATGCCCATCACTATCAAAAGAGTACAAAGAGAATATATTCCAAACCTATGGGTAAAAACAAACCAAGCACAAACTAAACATGTAAATACCATAGCTTTTCCATAGCCCATCAATAATTTATCTCTTCGATGCGTAAATGGTAAAATCGGAATCGATATTTGAAATGGCTGTTCTTTGATTCCTTGGGAAAAAATTAAAACTAAGTTCTGCTCACAAACTCCCCCACCAGCTCTTCTGTCCACTCGGGATGTAGCTTCACTACTTCTCCCAGGACGATAACTGCTGGTGAACCGAGGCCTTGCTCATGCACTATTTGTTGAATGGTATTAACTGTAGCGATGGCCTTTTTCTCTTTCTCTGTCGATCCTTCCTGAATAATGGCCACAGGTAAGTCCCCCTTGCCCTCCGAATTAAAAATAGAAACGATCTCAGGAAGTTTCTTCATACCCATTAAAATGACTACTGTAGCGGTAGATTGGGCCGCAATACGCACATCGTTACTGAGCATATGATCACGGGTTGTTCCGGTAACTACCCAAAAGCTTTCGTTGATGCCCCTACGGGTCAATGGGATTTCCTGCAGTTCAGGAACGGAGTAGGCACTGGAAACACCAGGTACAATCTCAACCGGAATCCCAAATGACTTGGCATGCATCAGCTCTTCATGTCCGCGACCAAAAACAAATGGATCCCCCCCTTTGATACGCACAACCTTCTTACCAGCCAAGGCATTCTCTACAATCAGTGAATTGATATCCTCCTGCTTGAACTGACAAACGCCAGATCGTTTCCCGACAAAAATCTTTTCTGCTTTGTGATAAACAAACTTGAGTATATCCGTGTGTACGAGGGCGTCATACAGAACTACCTGGGCATCTGCTATCGCCTTCACGCCCTTAAGCGTAATCAACTCCGGATCACCGGGGCCTGCTCCTACCAATGTGAGTTTACCGGACACTTATGCAGTCTCTTTAGTTCTCTCTACCTGAGCTGTTCTTGCTTCTTTTACAGCAACAAGAAATGCCTGCGCCTCATTGAAGAATTGCTCTGCAAATTCTGGCGAAGGTTCAACTTTGTTCAACTTGGTCGCGTGATCTTCAAAAGAATCAATTCCCAAGTCAATCAAACCTTCTTTGATAAACTTCTCATCAAAGTCTCTGATAATACCAATCTGCGTGTTGCACTGCACACCTTCACCTATCAATAAGGCTTTCGCACCAACTACAAACGTATTGTAGCTATGGTAAATAGAATCTTGCCACGAACCTCTTTCTTGTGCCTTCACTGCCCAGGCAAATTTCTCTTCGGCTTCCATAATCAATGTACCAACAAGATCAAGAATAACACCAGCACACTCACCTACACCAACTGCTTTTACATACTTCTCATCTGATCCCCAGTCAACAAAGAAATCATCCGGCACATCTTCAACTACTGTAAACGGCTTCAGCAGCTGGAAGAAATACATTTTATCAGCTTCAACCTGTCTTCTATAATAGTTATTGAAGTATTCACCTTCGTTGCTATTGGCATCATAATCTTCCAATAAGGCTCTGAACGCATCAGGAATTCTTTTTGAAGGTACCTTTACGACCTTGTCTGCGATCGTTGGAACACCTTCCTTATCAAATCCACCACCAAGTAGAATCTGCATAGCAGGCATCACCATTGGTCCCTTTTTGATAGACATTCCTTGAAAACCAATATTAGCAATGTTGTGCTGCCCGCAAGCATTCATACAACCACTGATCTTAATTTTGATGTCATTGTTAAAGATCAAGTCCTGATACTCAGCCTGCATCACTCTCTCTAATTCTCTAGCAATACCGGTACTACTTGCTATACCCAGGTTACAGGTATCGGTACCCGGACAAGCAATGATGTCTGCAGTACTATCAAAACCAGGCTCTACAAGGTCAAGATCATACAGTCTGTTAAAGAATGGTACCAGAGCCGCTTCTGGAGTATATCGTAGTACAAATCCCTGATTTACGGTCACTCTGATATCATCTGATGCATAGCCTTCACTAACCACGTCAGCGAATCGTCTGGCGGTTTCATTGAAAATGTTACCCAGCAATAATTTCACACTCACTGAATAATATCCTTTTTGCTTTTGTTCGAATACATTAGCTCTTCTCCACTTTTCAAACAATTCAGCATCTTTTGGCTCCTCTTGAGGAAAATCATTTCTTTCCGGAATACTGACTGTTTCTGAGATTGACTCATCTACTTCATAAACCTTATTGATTACCGCAGTTTTTTCTTCTTCGACTAATCTCATAAACTCTTCGAAGCCAAGTTTCTTCATGAGGAACTTCATTCGGGCCTTTCCACGTGAGGAACGTTCACCGTATCGATCAAACACCCTTATTACTGCTTCAGAGAATGGAATCATCTGATTCGCTGGTAAAAACTCATAGGCCGTCTGAGCCAAAAACGGCTGTGCACCTAGTCCACCAGCAACTAATACTTTAAAGCCCTTTTCACCATTCTGTATTCTTGGAATAAACCCAAGGTCGTGCATAAACCCAAATCCATTGTCAGACTCATTGGAAGAGAAAGCAACCTTGAACTTTCTTCCCATCTCCTGGCAAATAGGATTCCTTAGAAAATACTTAAAGAAGGTATGCGCATATGGAGTTACGTCAAATGCTTCTTCAGGATCAATACCTGCTATTGGAGCGGCCGTTACATTTCTTACTGTATTACCACAGGCTTCTTTAAGAGTAACCCCTTTCTCTTCAAGTTCTGCCCATACTTTCGGTGAGTCAGCAAGCTTAACGTAGTGAATCTGGATGTCCTGACGGGTAGTCGCATGCATCTTTTCCGTGGCATACTTATCCGCAACATCGGCAATTCTTTTGAGTTGTTCAGGCGTCACTCTACCATAAGGTAGTTTTATACGAATCATCTGTACTCCTTCTTGCCGTTGTCCGTACACACCTCTGGCCAGACGAAAAGCCCTAAACTTTTCTTCATCCACACCACCTTTGGCGAATTCCTGAATTTTACCATCGAGCTCCTGAATATCTTCTTTTGCTCGTTCGTCTTTTACTTTTGAGAGATCAATTTGGCTCATGATCCTGGGGTTTTATTTAAAAATGCTTTGTCTACTAACGATAAGTGAACTAAAATCGTTCAAATCAAGTTGCAAATATACCCAAAAAATTCTGCGAAAGTCGGTTTTGTAAAAATAATATTTTGGCAATAAGTAGGTTTTTGAGGTTCTTACAGAATAATATTTTGTCAAACACCAAAATCACATACAATTCCACTTGCATGCTAGGACATAAAAAGAAATAATAACTAAATTCGCCCTCTATGAAAGTTGAATTAACAAGAGTAAATCCGTTTGTTCATTTAGAAGCTGTAAATGAAGACGGGATCGTAGTAGACATAGACGGATCACCGAACATTGGTGGTCAGAACTTAGGCGTACGCCCAATGCAACTATTGCTCATGGGGCTTGGCGGCTGTAGCAGTAT
This sequence comes from Cytophagales bacterium, assembly GCA_965267335.1. Taxonomy (GTDB): domain Bacteria; phylum Bacteroidota; class Bacteroidia; order Cytophagales; family JAAEPT01. The sequence continues at coordinate 3,840,968 of OZ253953.1, forward strand.
GGATGTACTGACCATATTAAGAAAACAAAAAATTACGGTAGATGACTACAAAGTGAATATTACAGCAGAGAGAGACACTGACAATGTTCCAGCTCTGTTCACTGATATACACGTTGAGTTTATTTTACATGGTGACATTGATCCGGATAAAGCCGAGAGGGCGGTGAGCCTGTCTATGGAAAAATATTGTTCAGTAACAAAGATTCTTGAAAAGACTGCCAATATTACACACAGTGTAGTGATCAACCCATAAGAAAGGAGGACTCATGAAAGACTCTAAAAACTTTGAAACAAAGGCAATAAGAACTCAAATGGAGCGCACTCAATACAAAGAGCATTCCACTCCTTTGTTTATGACCTCAAGTTATATGTTTGACAGTGCTGAGCACGCCCGAGCATTATTTGAGGAAGAAGTTGAGGGCAACATTTACAGTCGATATTCCAACCCAAACACTTCTGAGTTCATCGAAAAGATGTGTTTGCTGGAAGGAACAGAGGACGGATTTGCAACCTCTACCGGTATGGCTGCTGTATTCACCAGCATGGCTGCACTGCTCGAGGCGGGAGACCATGTTATTGTCTGTAAATCAGTATTCGGGTCCACCATTCAGATCACCAACAATATCCTGGGAAAATGGGGCATTGAATCAGATTTGGTTGACATTCGCAAACCCGAAGAGTGGGAGTCAAAATTCAAGTCAAACACTAAAATGTTGGTTCTGGAAACCCCTTCTAATCCGGCATTAGACCTGGTTGATCTTGAGTGGGCAGGTAAATTATGTAAGAGCAAAGGTGTTCTTTTTAATGTAGACAATTGTTTTGCAACCCCATACTTACAACAACCCGCCAAATATGGCGCAGACCTGATTACTCATTCAGCTACAAAGTTTATTGACGGGCAAGGTCGATCAATGGGAGGTATAGTACTGGGAAGCAAAGAACTCATACAAGAAGTAAGGTATTTCTGCAGGCATACGGGACCAGCGATGTCACCTTATAACGCCTGGACCCTTTCCAAAAGTTTGGAAACTTTACATATACGTATGGATCGTCATTGTGAAAACGCATTAAAATTAGCTCAATACCTGGAAACACACCCTGAAGTCGAAAAGGTGTTATACCCAGGTCTGCCAAGTCACCCTCAGCATGAATTGGCAAAAAAACAAATGAAAGCAGGAGGTGGAATTGTATCCTTTGAAGTAAAGGGAGGTCTTGAACAAGGGGCCAAGTTCCTGAATTCAAACCAGCATCTATCTCACGGTGTAAACCTTGGAGATACAAGGACCATAATTACTCACCCGTCTTCTACGACTCATTCCAAAATGACAGAAGAAGATCGGTTGGAAGTGGGCATCACTCCGGGATTGATCAGAGTGGCGGTAGGTCTCGAACATATAGATGATATCATTGCGGAAATTGAAATGAGCCTCAAAGCCTCAAAATGAACGAACACTTTATGATAGGGTCGGTGGTACTCTTGGCATGCCTTGTACTTGCCAGAATACTATCACACCTCGGTCTGCAAAAACTTGATGGAGAGAAAAAGGCAGAGTTGGTCGATCTTTTTTCTAAACAAGGAGTAATAACTTTAGTCTTGGCGGTGTTAATCATTATCATATTTCTTGTGGTAACACACTACAGGCTAGTAGAAACAAAGGGAGCCAGCTATATTTATTTTGGCATCATCTTTCTCATGATGCTTGTGTCAGGTTACGTGTCATTTAAGAAACTCAGCAGACACAAATTTCCAGCCAACTACATTAGAATTACTCTTCTAAGCTCATTTATTCGTATTGTGGGTTTGTTGGCATTTCTATATCTGTTCCTTCTTTCAACCCGGTTTTAAAAAAGGTATCACATCCCAGCACTCAACAAACCTTCTTATTGGATTAAAATAGTAGCTACAGGCCACACAGCACATTCCTACTAATACATTATTTAACAGAGTCTTAGATCAAAAACAAACTTCATCAGAGTCTTAGGTTTTCTTTGTTCGTTTGAGATTAAATATTTCTATATTAGCAGTAGACTGACAAAAGGAAGGACATGGCTAATTCACTCCAGGAAGAAGTGGACATTCTTCGCAAACAGCTGGCTATAGCTGAAGAACGTCTACATGACAAAGAAAAAATATTTAATAATATCCTAGAAAGCTCAATGGCTGGATATTGGGATTGGTATATTCAGGATGACTATGAATACATGAGTCCTACCTTCAAGGCAATGTTTGGTTACACAGACGAAGAGGTGCCCAACAATCCATCCTGGTGGCAGGAGCACATCCACCCTGATGACTTACCAGGCGTATTTGAGATTTACAACAAGCACATAGAGAGTAAAGGTGAATTTCCATATGAGAATGAAGTAAGGTACTACCATAAGGATGGATCAATTGTTTGGGTATATTGCAATGGTCGGGTAATCGAATGGGACAACAATGGCGAACCTGTAAGAATGGTTGGTTCTCATGTCAATATCACTAAACTAAAGGACACACAGGAAGAACTCGAGGACCAAACTTTGGAACTACACAGAAAAAATCACGAGCTCCAACAATTTGCTTATATCACCTCACATGACCTACAGGAGCCACTTCGAACAATCAATAATTTTTCGACTTTAATAAAAACAAAATTTGGGCACTTGCTGGAAGAAGACCCCAAGGCGATTCAGTTCTTTGGGTATATCTCGGATGCGTCCACCAGAATGAGTGAGTACATAAAGGGGCTTCTCGATTACTCCAGACTAGGGGAAGATATTACCTATGAATTATTAGACCTCAACCAAATTGTAAGCGAAGTTGAAACTGATTTACAAGGTAGTATAAAAGAATCCGGAGCTAAACTCGTCATTGGCGAATTACCTGAAGTGTGGGGTTCCACTTTTAACATCAGGTTACTTTTTCAAAACCTATTAAGCAATGCTATTAAGTTCAGGCATTCCGATAAAAATCCTCTGGTTAATATCAGTTGCACAGAAGAAAATAAAGACTACTGGAAGATCGAAGTAAAGGATAATGGGATTGGAATTTCAGAAAAAAATCTTGAAAGAATCTTTATGATATTCAGGAGGCTCCATTCAAAAAAGGATTACGAGGGCACCGGAATTGGTTTGGCCCATTGCCAAAAAATCGTTGAGCTACATGGAGGAAAAATATGGGTAGAATCTGTGGAAAATGAAGGCTCTTCTTTTTATTTTACACTCCCAAAGCGGAGAGGTAATGAAGAGAAAGCTTAATTGCATTTTACTTATAGACGATGATGAACCCACCAATGTTTTTCATCAAATGGTTATTGAAGAAGCGGGGTGTGCAGAAACGGTAGTGTCAGTTGAAAGTGGCCCGGAAGCACTGAATTACCTGGAATCAAAAGTAGATGGCGAACACCCGCAACCGGCTCTTATTTTTTTGGATATCAATATGCCCGACATGAATGGTTGGGAGTTCTTGGAAGAGTACAATAAGCTTGAAAGCAAGATGAAGGGTGATATTGTATTTATCATGCTCACAACTTCTCTAAACCCTAAGGACAAGGAAACAGCGGAATCAATCCCTACAATTAACGGCTTTAGCAATAAACCACTCACCGTTGAATCTTTAACAGAAATGGTGAAAGAGCATTTTCCTGATCATTTTTAGCTGGCCTTTAATCCGATTATAGGTCCATAAAGTCTACCTTTAGAATCTATGGGCTTAGTCAATTCGAAACGTATCATATAAATCAAGCGTATAAGTAGTTTTAACCAACGATTAACCCAAGTTCATGAAACTACTAATATCAACTTTATTCTTTCTCAATATTCTATCAACCCAGGCACAAACCCCGTTTAACTTCACCGCTGCCTACGAAACATTGGAAATAACAGATCTCAAAACCAGGTATAATGATGGGATCTCAGTTACGAAAAAGTTACCTGACAACAAGAAGTTTATTCTTATCGAGGGAAGTATTGCAGAAGGAACAGATTTGGAAATCGATGCCGATAATATTTTCCTTATGGCCGGTGAAAAGAAAATTTTTCCCTCAGGTGAAAAAGATCGTACAGGCCAGGTGGAACTAAAAAAGACTTATGATTTAAGAACCAAGTGGAGCAAGACATTTGGTTATGTTTTTATAGTAGATAAGTCTATGAGCAAGGGCATTTTAAATCTAGGTGACCACAAAGTAGAAGTAAGTAACATCAGAAAGGAATGGCCAAAAGCCCACGAACCTCGTTCTATAAGTGTATCTAAAACTGAGCTTATAGATGCCTATGTAGCAAAAGACAATATTAAAGATAATGACGGCAATAAACAGGAAGTAGAATTTACCTACAAACCCGTATCCGGAAAATTTCTTGTGTTAACTATCCAGGTTATGAGTCCTGTATCACCCGATGGAAAAAAAGAGAGAGGAAAGAATTATACGTTTCATCCGAGTCAGTTTGTAATAGCATTCCCTTCCCGGGCACAAGCAGAATGTGCCGCATTCCTTAGAGATGGATACGAAAATGAATTTTCTGAAAGTATGAATAATGGTGTGCTCTATGATGACCCGGACAAAGAAACGATAAGATTAGTTTTTCCCGTAGGGAACGAAAAGGGTGAATACACACTCTATCATAACGGCAAACAATACGCTCAATTCAATTTGTAGAATTACTTTGGGCCATAAACCAAGAATCCCCGGAACATATATTCCGGGGACCTTACCAAGATAAACAAAGTGACAACTCACTCCTTTACAATCTCAACTACTTGATTTTCAATATTCAATAAATAGATTCCAGATGGCAGGCTCTCAACATTAATCTGCTTGCCAGTTCCAGAGTCAAGTACACTACCTAGGGAGTTGTATAGAACCCATTCTTTCCCCGAACTCTCATATTCAATGTTTAATACATCGGATACAGGCATTGGGTAAGTAATTACTTCAAACAATTGCTCTTGATCAAGAGAAGAAACCACACCACAATCTGCACCCGAAAATGTCCACCCGGAATTGTTTCCATTGTTCACAGAACCAGTACCTGCTGTTGCTGTTGCACCTGTAACAGCCAAATAACTAATTTCCAAATACTCGGCACATACCGCTTGACCAAGGTCCAGTGTTGCTTGAGACGCGGTTGAACTCGCTCCAAGTACAATCGAAAACCCTGATGAACTGTTTAATGTTAATGTATTAATTGACTGTGTAGAGCCAGATTCAAATTCTACGGCATTACCTCCATTAATTTCCAATTCATTGATAGTGTTATTACCCGTAAAATCGAAACCACCAGCAAGATCAAACAAAACTACTTTTCCGTAGGTTCTATCATCACCTTCGAAACGATATGCATCATTTGTCAAATAGATTGTAGCATCCTCAAAGGATACTGTCGCAGTATTGGCGGGAATCCCTTGGATACTCCAGTCATACGTGTACACCGTTGAGCTACCTAAGTCTACTGTTATGTCATCGTTTAAGTAGTTTAAAAGAAATGATTCATCAGTTGTTATCTGTTGATCATTAGAATTAAAGCTCCCATCCATTATTTCGATACTGTTAGACTCAAAATCATCTAGTAACGTCAGGGAACCATCCGTGTCCACAAAGACATCGTCAAAATGATGACCAGCACTTGTAAGGGTTGAGTTGTCAGTTCCTCTGAAATAAATAGATTCATCTGTGTGATACAAGGTCATACCACTTACGAGAGTAATAGACCCGTAGCAGGAAAGAGTACTGTTGACACTGAAAGTAATGCCACTCAAACTTCCCGTCCAATCCATGTTTCTGCAATAAATCACCAAGCTATTGGCTGTAATCAAATCTCCGAAACCACCGGAGTTAGCATCAAAATACACATCATCTGAAGTAGTAGGTACATCTGTATGAAAAGTACTTCCTCCACTGGTCGTTGCCCAGTGAGTTGAATACTCAGACCAGTCTCCTGAGCCCCCTACCCAATAATAATCTGCTGAATAGGCCTTATTGTTAGAGAACAGGGCACAAAAGGCCCCCGCTAGTAAGAGTTGTTTTAATTTGGTAATGTTGTTTGTTTTCATGTTAAGTTATTTAAGTATCAAAAATTATTAGTCTCAATTCAGTTAATAGCCCGAAGGCTTTTACTCTTTAATAATTTCAAATACATGAGTATCAATTTTAAGGAAATACAACCCTGAAGCTAAATCCCCTGCTTCGATCTTCCTTGTAGTCCCTTCCTTTACAATAACTCCGAGAGCGTTGTAGATATACCATGATTTATCAGCACCGGTATATTCCACATGAAGTACTTCCAAAACCGGAACCGGATAGACTTTAATATCACTTTCTATACCATCAGTAATAGGGGTCAAACAATCATCTACGACAATCCCGGTATTTCCACCGGAACATACGCTACAATTGTCAATACTTGCTGTTCCTCCCCAGTCTCCATTGCAGTCTTGAGTACAGGCTGTATTTCCTGAGTTACCACCAGCACACGTACCACAATTATCAATCACCGCAGCTCCTCCCCAATCGCCATTACAATCTTGAGTACAAGCTATATTGCCTGTGGTTCCAGCAACACAAACACCGCAATTATCGACATAAGCACTTCCTCCTGGCACACCTGCACAATCATCATCACATGGTAGTTGACCAGTGTTTCCGGCAACACAGTTTGAACAACCATCTATATATGCTGTTCCACCCCAATCTCCGTTACAATCCTGAGTACAGGCCACGTTTCCTGTATTTCCTTCCACACATGTTCCACAGTTATCAAGGTACGCTGTTCCACCCCAATCACCGTTACAATCCTGAGTACAGGCTGTATTTCCTGTATTACCTTCTACACATGTTCCGCAGTTATCTAGGTAGGCTGTTCCACCCCAGTCTCCGTTACAATCTTGAGTACAGGCCATATTTCCTGTATTGCCTTCTACACATGTTCCGCAGTTGTCAAGGTACGCTGTTCCACCCCAATCTCCGTTACAATCCTGAGTACAGGCCACGTTTCCTGTATTTCCTTCCACACATGTTCCACAGTTATCAAGGTACGCTGTTCCACCCCAATCACCGTTACAATCCTGAGTACAAGCTGTATTTCCAGTATTTCCTTCCACACATGTTCCGCAGTTGTCTAGGTACGCTGTTCCACCCCAGTCTCCATTACAATCCTGAGTACAGGCTGTATTTCCAGTGTTTCCTTCTACGCATGTTCCGCAGTTGTCTAGGTAGGCTGTTCCGCCCGGATCACCGTTACAATCTAGGGTGCCTCCACAAGAACTATGAGTAGGATCAATGACTGCACGAACCAAAGTACGGTCACAACTATTGCCTGCTGACACTCTCCAGTTATAGGCATATGCATACCTAGGTGTATTCTGAAACCAAGAAGGTTCTGCACCCTCAATAGATATAACTCCATTCACTGTATAAGGATATCCAACTAATGGGTCGTTTTCGTTGGAGTAAGCCAGATTACCTCCGGTACCGGTAAAATCGAGATAATATGTACCCGCACTAAGATTAAAATCTACGGGCAATCTATTCTCCACCCCAGCTGTGATATTTGTGAAATTCTGACTGGCCAACACAGTAGTATTATCACTTGCCCGTACCTGTACAGTAACGTTGTTCGCTGTTTGTGGCCACACACTTATAGAATCTATTGTAAGGTCCACAGATACTACAAATCGTGGCCTGAAGGTAAAGTTACTATTGTACCAGGTTCTGTTATTTGTAAAATCAGGAGCCGACATACCAACGAGTGCCGATACACCTGCTGCATCCTCTACATAATATGTTGTAGTAGAGCTCACATTTGGAGAGTACGTATTCCCAGTTGCGACCTGCGTACCACCATTTAGTTGATCATACCAATCGTATGTACTAGTGCCCGATACACTCAGATCTGCTAAACCAGCAGAACAAATAGTATCATGAGCAACATCTAGTAGTGAAGATGTTATTGTAATTAGATCAGTAACATTGGCACACCCACTTGCAGATAGCGTTACTGTATAATTTCCGGCTTCAATGGCCTGAAAGGTTTGTTGCGTTGCACCAGAAATTACTTGCCCGTCTTTTTCCCAAGCATAAGATATTCCTCCTCCAGAAACCCCAGCATCAAGTGTAATTTCAGAAGGCGAGCACAACTCCACATCTGGCCCAAGGTCTACGGTTGGTAATTCGTCTGATACTTCAATAGTGTCTGTTGTTACGCAACCCGATGAATCTGCAGAAACGATATATGTTCCGGATTGTGTTGCAGTATAAGTTGATGAGGTGGCTCCTGATATCACAACCCCGTCTCTCATCCAGGTGAAAGTTCTATTGGTTACACCCAGATTAGAATTTAAATCAACTGAACTCACGCCACATAATGATACATCCGCACCAAGATCAGCTTCCGTACAACCCGGTGTACAAACATCAGGTTGCGAGGCCATATATTGTCTTAACCAGGTCAATGCCGGTCTTTCTGTTCCATCTGTCATCACAAGCTCCGTATAAGCCGGATTTCCTCCTGGCTCCCACATTTCACCCTCAGCATATCCCCAAAGGGTTATTCCTTCAACAGATGGGTGCTCCCAAAGGACAGGAAACAGTTCCTCATATTTATCTAATTGCGCCTGATCATCGGCATCCCCTAAATCCAGTTCGGTAATATGCAATGGCAACCCCGGAGCAGCCAATAAGTCCAGATTGTTTTGCAACTGAGCTGCAGACATATTACCTATACTAAAGTTATGGCACTGCATTCCAACCGCATCAATAAGCCCTCTATCGTTCAGGATATTTACAATTTCAAGGTGCTTATCAATATTTCCGTTCAAATCATTAATGATATGATAATCGTTTAGAACAAGAGTAGCATTAGGAAACGCTTCGCGAGTTTTTGCGAAAGCATATATAATGTAATCCCACCCGGTACCGTAAGGACCATACTGCGCAGCGTTTGCCGCGAGGTAAGCGTTGCTTGCACCGTCATTGAATCCACCTAGGGCATCTATAAACTCCAATGGCGGAGCATGACCATCAATAGATTCATTTACAACATCAATAATCGCTGTGTTAGGATATCTAGCCGCAAAGGCTGAAACATATTCATTCCATTGTATTTCCTGATTGGCCGTGGATAATCCTCCAATCCAATTTGGTTGTTGAGTGCCCCACACAAAAACGTGTTGTTTAAATGGGATATTATTCGCCTCACAATAATTGTACATGGAATCCAAATCAGCCCAATTAAAGTTATCCTGGTTCCACTCAACAGCGCTCCACTTGCCAGCATTGGAAGGAGTAACCTGGTTCCAGTAATTACCGAAATCAGGTCTTACGATGTCACCACCCTGCCAGGCACTTCTCATGATATTACCAAGGAACTTACCCTTACACTCAGCCAGGGGACCGGTTGACGGAACGCTTGTACTGCATGAATTCAGGTTCGCAATAACTCCAGCTGCTAGTGAAGCATTGCCGTTGTCATTCAAATGAACCGCATCATTCAGACCTGAAACATCTGTGTAATCCCAACCATTGATATAACAGAGGTTAGAATACTTAGATTGCAAACTTTGAATGATGGCTAGTTCTCCATCGCTTAGGATTGGGATTGTGCGAGCTGCAGTATTTGTTGGATTAGTGGTATATGTTGGCAATATAGCCATCACCTTGGCAGAAGGAAATCTTCTACAAAGAGTGTCCAGTATTGCCTCATACTGGGGAAATGTGTTATTGGTTAAATAATTGTCATTCCCGGAGTAATGTACATCGTTGTAACCCCAAAGGATGGTAATAAGATCAGGTTGAATCCCTGAACTTAAGTTATCGAGAATTCCCTCATATACTTTTGAACCACCAATCCCCCAATTATATAATTCATAACCTTCTGAATCGGCAATAAGCCTTGAATAAGTATGTCTGGAATCATTTTCAGTTACACCCACTCCCATGGTAATAGAATTACCAATCGCCAAGTAAACCGGTTTCGTATCACAATCATCAATGGGTTCAAGAGAATTACCAGGTTCAAGCTGAATGCTTTTTAGGTTCATTTGAGTGTACACCGGAAGTATAAACTTCCATTCAACCGAAGCACCTCCGGGATTGGTCAGATTAATATCAAAATTGTTTGTATTGAACTGGTAAACCCCATCCTTGTAAACCGCAATTCGGTGCCAGAACACATCACCTGCCCAGGTTAGGTCTTCAGCAAAACTAACATCAACAGTGGGGCTGCTAGTTTTTATTTTCATAACAACTCCCGCTGAAGATGCCGCCCTCAAAGCAGTGTAGTAGCCGGACACATCTGTCGTAGCATAATTTTTGGGAAATCTAAAGGTTCGCAATTCATCTGAGCCCGTTAATTCAGATTCTATTACACCTTCCCAACAGATGTTTGGATCAAGTAGGGAAACTTCACCAGTAGTTGAGGTACTAAACTCATAGGGGCCTATATCTGGTGTTCCGACATGAGGGTTTCCATCGAAATCGGTCTCTGGCAAATTGGTATGGGCTATTCCCGCATCAATTGCAGTGGCACCAGCCACCAGATGAAAATCTTTATTGGTAGTATCTGAAAACATTTGGGCTGCTATAGCCGGATCCAGATCAGTATATTCTCCTGCACCAAATGCACTAAGTCCCTCCACTCCAATATTATTGCTGGCGGTCCATGAACTGGTACCAAAATTTTGATAACTGTAGTCATCAGAATATCGAACCCAGCTTATATTATTATATACCCTGACATCAGTACTGGCATTAATTGTAATTCCACCTGCATCTTGCCTACCTTCGCCACCCGATGCAACGGGGTCCTTACTTACAGTACCATTCATAAAAGCCAGGTTGTTGGTAACAATTGTCCTATCGCTTTTATGGACGACAAGCCCATTTATACCGTTGTTGTAAGTAATATTATTAGCAAAGTAAAACCAACCATGAACGTAATCTGTACTTGTTTGTGATGGAGAGTCCGGATTATTCCTTGTAATATATACTCCAGAGCCATCTATGATATAGTCTTGACACGCGTTCCCGTAGCAGTTCCCTGCGGGAGGATAAGAGGCGTTATAGTACGGAATATAGTTTCGATTATCATGTACCTTATTATAAGACATTACCATTTTGATGGTATCCTTCGTATCAAAATCCTTCGATTGTGCAATTACAATGGCACTTTCGGCATTCGAACTCCACCAGGTATTATTATAAACTTCGTTGTATGAGAGATTTACATAGTCTCCATCATTAACCCTTATTCCTGAATTTGGACAATCGTGAACCTTCATATGGTGAATATTAATATGATGGGGATAGCCTGTACCTCCCCATATTGCGATTCCCCGTCCGCTGAAATAATTATCCTGTATAAGTCGATTGGCTTCGGCTTGCGCTTTGGTTATTTGCTGGTTAGGCCCTTCAATTTCCAACCCGGAAATATCAACATAACTAACTCGATGCATTATAATTCCCCCAGATCCATCAAATTGAATTTTAGGGCTATGTCCCGGATAGTTCGTTATTACGAGCCAGGCGTTTGCTGATGTATTAATATCCGTATCATATACCGTGAGAAAGGCCCCATTGTTTTCTCCAGAGGCTCCACCAGAATTAACGTAATCTCCATACCCAGCATTCTGATAAATTCCATCCATCACGTAGATGGTATCCCCGGGTTGCCAAGCCGTTTTCACAGCATATTCTAACGTATTCAAAGGTTCCAGTGGAGAACGACCATTGGTCCCTGTAATAGCATCAATACCATTTCCTCCGCTTACGTACCATGCCGTTGCGCTTGCCGGCACCGTTGGCTCCACAACTTCGACATTGTCTAAATGGTAAGTACCAACATCTTGAAAGGTAAACTTGAGTTGTCCTTCTGAGGTAGTAGCCGTAGGCGTCAAGGTAACTTCATATTGTTGCCAACTAGTTGAAGTAATGGTAATGACCTGATTAACCATCGGTGTCCAGTTGTCCATTAAAGCAACATCTATGTTATCACCTACGTCACCTTTTGCATAGAAGCGGATGGTATCGGTGATACCGCCAACCAGGCTCAACTTACAGCTTTCATTAAGTGCGCGCACCTGCCACGATCCTGCCACACTTACATCGGCACGTAAAGATTGAGCTCCGGTATAGGAATCAGTAGCATCAAGACTAAATGTCCCGTTGCCTTGAGTGGCATTCCACCAGTCATCCGACAGTGTTGCCATCTCAAAATCACCGATACCACCCGATTGAAGACATTGAGCGTGGGCAGTACCGCTCAGTATTACAGACCAGATCGAAAGCACCACTACTAAGGCTATCTTACCCAGAAATGATCTGTTCATTATTTTGTACCATTGGTTTCTTCTCATGTTGAAGCCTCATTTGGTTAACAAATAAAGGTGAGGTAATTGGGCTATACTTCAACCTTCAATGTCTTTGGTTTCGTTAGTACTTCTTGAGAATGGAGCGTTGGTAAACAAAAAATTTAATTTTTTATTTACTACTTTTTGAATGCCACCCGATCAGAGCAAAAAACTTAGGCACCCAAGCTGACGGATTGCCACACTGCGGCTACTATCGTACACCTCCGTTGGCAATAACGGCAAAGGAATGATTTTACAAAAAGATAAGGCTCTGCCAACTATGCTAAAACTTAGCGAGTCAACTAAAGACTGACCTTTGTGGTTAAGAAAGGTTATTTATAAAGTGACAACTGCAACTGAAACTGGTTAAATGATGACGAGGAATTAACCAGCACCGGACGTTGATATCCAGCCTGAAAATCCAGTTTGTATTTGGACACATTAAGTCGCTGCATTCCTAAAACAAAGCCTGTGGTTTGATTCGTTACAACCAAACCTGCAATGTACATATCCTTATAGCAAGCCTTTCCTCCTAATGTAAAGAATTGTTCCGTTTGTGAATGTGAAGATTGATAATTAGAAATTATTTTCCAATCGGGAGTTAAGTCAAAGGTATACTCCCCAAAAACCCCAAAGGTAAGCCCAAATTCAATCGATTGATTAATGAGTACTAATTCTGGTGAAGTAACGTTGAGGACTGATGCACCAATTCTCCAATTTTTTCCAAATAGTGCTGTCGAGAGGTCTATGTCCAACTTTAGATCACTGCCACCATCCGTGTTGTTAGTCGATTCAAGATTTAATTGGTGGAAACCGACATGAGCACCTAAAGACAACTTGAGGTCCTCATTGATTGGCAATTTATATCTGTAAGCCCCGTTCACAGTGGTCTCACTGATCAGTTCTCCTCGTTCAAATCTTACGATACTCAATCCCAAACCATGCTTACCGTCAAGGTCGTTAAAACTACCGAGATAAAAACTGCGAATGTTCTTAAAAGGCCCTGTTCTTGAGAGGTTTCCAAGCTGGAGTTCCTTTCGATCCTTCCATAAGGCAGAATTAGTAAATGAAGTATTATCACTTTGCAACAAAGACTGTACTGCAAACGAATTGGTCTGCTGTCCGTATGCAATGTAGGTGCCACAAAACAGGGCCATACAGGCAAGATGTAGTCTCAATTGGTTCAAGCAACAATTATAATCATTATTTGCGGTGAAAATAAGATTTAGAAATTTGTGTTTACCTTTTTCTTCTCTGGCATAAGTACAGTATACGGATGAATGACAGGAGCGTAATTCAAGCGATCAAAAATAATGATAACAAAAAAGTTATCAGGGAGCTATACAAGCTCGCATTACCTTCAATAACGGATTTTATTCGAGCCAATGGAGGTTCCAGACAAGATGCGGAAGACGCATTTCAGGAAGGTGTTATTGGATTGATAACTGCCATTAAAACAGGTCGTTTCAAAGAAGAATATACGATTAGAAACTACCTTTTTGGAATTGCGCGAAATCAATGGTTCACGGAAGTAAAGAAAAGAAACAATAATTCGATCAATGAATATGAAGCGGCTGACTATGAGACTGAAATTCACAAACTCATTGATTCAGAACGAACCAGTACGATGCATGGGCTTATCGAATCACTGGGAAAAAAATGTGCTGAACTTTTGAAGCTGACCATATTTGAAGGCAAAAAAAACAAAGAAATCTCCCAAATTATGGGGTTCAACAATGAAAAGGTGGTGAAAGCAACTTATTATCGATGCAAACAAAAACTAAGAGACAAAATCAGTAAAAAACCACAACTAGTGGAAATACTCAAAGGTGACTGACAAAGAAACAACATATCAACTAATCGATCGATTTCTGCTTGGCGAAATGACAGAGCAGGAAAAAATATCCTTTGAGCAACAATTGACTGAAGACTCAAACCTTCAGAAAGAACTCAACTTTGAGCAAAGTCTGCATACATCTATCGTACAGGCTTCGATCGAAGATTTAAGAAATGAAGTTAGTCATGAAATTGCGGGTATCAAGAGCCAAAAGGCATGGAAACAGAAGTTCCTTTTTGCTGCTACTACTCTTTTAGTAATTGGTGGATGTATCCTTTTGTTTAATCGTGAACAAGAACAAAATACAGAAGTAAATCTTTCTCCTCCGAAAAAGACTGACAATCAGGTGCAGACTGAAAAGTTAACAGAGGAAAAAATTACTAAAATCAAGCCAATAGATACTACAGAAATCAACAGTACTGTAAGTAATAAGAAACCTCAAATTGTAAATGAGCCAATAGAACCAGAAGCGAAGGGGAATAACATAATAGTTGAAAACAAGGAAACGGAATTGTCAGAAGAAACTCTGGAGACAGCAGCAGAGCAGGAGAATACTGAAAAAGCAATTAACAGCACTGAATCATCAAACAATAAAACAACTGACAACCCTTGTTCTCAAACCAGAGTACTCCTTTCTTATAAAACAAAAAAACCATGCTTAGGTAAAGATGATGGATCAGTAACACTAATCGCAACGGGTGGTACAGAACCATATTCATATACCATAAATGAAGAAGAAAGTACTGAATACAGCAGATTTGATTTCCTTGAAGCTGGCGAATATACCTTCACAAGTACAGATGGAAATGGGTGCCCTTCAGATATTCTGAAAGTGACCTTAACAGCAGAGAAATGCTTTGAGGCACCAAAAGCATTCAATCCGGATCGCAACAACTGGAAGCACCCACTTGATGATAAATCAAGAACATTAACTATTTACGACCCTGCAGGTACATTGATTTATTCCGTAACTGATACTAAACTTACCTGGACTGGAAAAGATATGAACGGAATGGATCAACCTACAGACACTTATCTGTATACCATAATGGAGGGCGGTCAATTGATTGATAAGAATTATATAACTTTGGTTCGAGAGTGAGAATATCAATAGCCATCATATTATCCATGTTAGTTATTAACTCATCTAAGGGACAGTCAGTAGTGATTAATGATCCGGGGATGAAACAGTGCTTTCTTGACCACTACAATACCTATTTGAATTTTGACTCAACACTTGATCAAACTGCAGCGAACAATTATTCAGGTCAATTAGAGTGTCACGGGTACCACATTCAGGATATAAGCATTTTGAATGAATTTCCTAGAATCTGGAGATTATCATTGGACAGTTTATATGCTTCGGATTTAAGTCCATTGCTCCAACTGGACTCCGTCCTTCATCTGATATTCCACAACTCAAACATCGGTGTGTTCCCAGATTTAAGTCAACTGACAAAACTAAGGCTTCTGGACGCTCAAGAGTGCCAGGTTTCAGAATTCCCTAAATTATCTGACACAACTTTTTCTGTAAACCTGTTAGGTAACCAAATTCAATCCATCAACTTTGACCGTAGCTATCCTGAAATGCAAGTATTAATGCTGAATGAAAACCAGATAAATAGTATTGATGCCTTAGACAGCATTCCCAACATAAAAATGTTATTCATAGGTGACAACAATCTTGAAACCGTATCGGGACTAGAGGTTTTAGATTCGCTTACACACATTCATTTATATCGCAACGGACTTACTCAGATCAGCGGAATGGAAAACAAAACGAAACTAGAGGTTCTTGATGTCAGACATAATTTGCTGGAAGAATTACCCGCATTGGGAAGTGGAACACCTACCACTTATAGAATTGAAAACAACCTACTCACATTTGAAGATATTCTGCCGCTATTTGCCCTGGATAGTTTCCCTGAAAATGCCGGTTCATATCATTTACAAAAGACTCAAGGAACTCAAGATACAATCACAAAAGACGAAGGGGAAAGCTTTTTATGGACATTGGATTTTGATCAAAACGAACTTAATAATTATTACCTGTGGTACAAGGATGGGATTTTAATCGATAGTACACTCAATAATTTTATTGAATTTTCTGTTTTAGATAAAGATAACAGTGGTTATTACCATTGTGAAGTAAAAAACACTAGCATTGATTCTATGACTATCAATGTGGCTCAAAGGTATCTGGAAGTAGAGCCATTTGACTATAATAAGCCCATTGCCTTTAGTCCTGATGGTGATGGTCAAAGTGATCACATCTATATAGAAGATAGCGGGATCGCACAGATTTTTGATGAGGGAGGTTCATTGGTTAATGAACTGGCAGTCCCGGCTTCATGGTACGGTAATGACTCAAATGGCAATCCGCTACCCTTAGGGTATTATATCATTTCTATCAACGGCTCTAAAGTTCTTCAGGTAACATTAGTGAAATGATGTGAGCTGGAAATAAAAACGGTCTCCGGAAATCCCAGAGACCGAACCAAAGATTAAACCCAAATTAATCATTAGGGTTAAAAGAGAAGAACTCTCTTTGTAGGTAGGGTTTTGAATACCTTAGTGGATACCAACATTAAAAAATTCCTCAGGCAAAGCCGGAGGAATTTCTCGAACCTGGAAGACCCATGATATGTTAGTCCTTTACAATTTCCAACATCTGTGATCCTATCCTTAAATAGTACACTCCAGAAGGCAAACTCCGCATATCTATTTTCTTCTCAGTACCATAGCTGATATTAATCCCTAAAGAATTACTAAGTATCCATTGCTTTTCCTCTCCCGGATAATTGAGGTACAGTTCATTAATTACCGGAACTGGATAAACTTTAATTTCATCATCAACGTTTGTTGAAACCGAAGTCAAGCAATCATCTACTTCTACACCCGTATTTCCACCCGAACAAACTCCACAATCGTCTATACTTGCAGTACCGTCCCAATCTCCATTGCAATCCTGAACACAAGTACTATTTGGGGTTACACCTGTTGAGCCTCCGGAACAGACACCACAATCATCTATACTCGCAGTACCGTCCCAATTTCCATTGCAATCCTGAACACAAGTACTGTTTGGGGTTACACCAGTTGAGCCTCCGGAACATACTCCGCAATCATCTATACTCGCAGTACCGTCCCAATCTCCATTACAATCCTGAACACAAGTACTATTTGGGGTTACACCTGTTGAGCCTCCGGAACATACTCCGCAATCATCTATACTCGCAGTACCGTCCCAATTTCCATTGCAATCCTGAACACAAGTACTATTTGGGGTTATACCTGTTGAGCCTCCGGAACATACTCCGCAATTATCAATACTCGCGGTACCATCCCAGTCTCCATTGCAATCCTGAACACAAGTACTGTTTGGGGTTATACCTGTTGAGCCTCCGGAACATACTCCGCAATCATCTATACTTGCAGTACCGTCCCAATTTCCATTGCAATCCTGAACACAAGTACTATTTGGGGTTATACCTGTTGAGCCTCCGGAACATACTCCGCAATCGTCAATCGAGGCTGTTCCGTCAATGTCTCCATTACAATCCGGAGTACCACTAATTGAAAACTCCATCTTATCTATATTCAATGGACCCTGATCGATGTAAAGCCTTATAACATGCTCACCGGTTGTTAAAGCAATTGGATTGGAATTAGAAAAAACACTCCAGGTTTGCCACCCACCAGTGCTTGTCGAAACATTGATTATATCAGAGATAGTACTTCCATCCATCTCTAAATGAAGGGAACCAGACTGATCAGTAGCGATACTGATTGTCCAATCATAGTCAGTGGTAGTCTGAACATCAACAGTGTACTCGAGCCATTCTCCGGCAGCTGTCCAGCCTATGTTGTATCCACCGCTAGAGGAAATCTCAATATCAACATCATCAGTACGAAACTCTAAGCCCGTATTTCCAGGTGTGTCATCTGAATATGCGGCACCATTGGCTCCTTCATCATACTCTTCTAATTCAATAATCCCTGGTATGACATGAGCACTTCCTCCGTATGGATCTTGATCACAGGGCACAACGCCAGTATTGCCTCCTGCACAAACATTACAATCATCCAAAGCTGCCGACCCTCCCCATTCTCCGTTGCAATCCTGCACACAAGTGCTATTTGGTACTATCCCAGTACTTCCACCGGAACATACTCCGCAATCATCGACACTGGCAGTTCCTCCCGCTTCTCCATTGCAATCAACAGGGTCTACATCAGGGCCATTTAACTGAATCACCTGATACGTACCTGAACCACCGCTCGATTCCCAGGATATCCCATTTAAAGTATTCTGGCTTCGGAAAGTTTTAATATCATAATATTGAAATCTCGGTCCGGCATCATACGTTTCATCACCTCCTGTTATACTATTTTTAGCATAAATCTGACCACTGTGTATATCGATAAATAATAACTGTTCAGTATGCTCATTGAATAAGATTTCATCTCTTGGGCTTGTAGGTGCATTTTGTTCGCTACTCCAGGAGGTTCCATTCCAATACATATACTTCCCACTACCTCGTTTATAATGAACAACAGGGTAATCATTCCAAGCTGCCGCTACAGAAGCCTGATCCATATCTATACCACCAGTGGTATTATGTACTAACCGATCTGCCTGATAAGTTCCATTGGCTTCTGCTGTCATAGGAAGCTGAATGCTGGTCCCATCGGCTTTATGAAAGGTAACACCTCCGTCATCTGAATAAGCATATATCACATTGTTTACATCACTATGACCATCAGTATTCATACCTAAAGCCATGTGCATTCGATTGTTCTTGTCGAAGTAAAAATCACCTTTATATTGTTGATAACTAGTATTTCCACCATGTCCACTTGGGTCATAGACTATGACTTTATGGTTCGCATCAGAAAAACCATACATGTCGGCCAGCTCCCCACGGGCTGTCCAACTTTGGGTTGAAGTATTATAAGCATAGAGCCCCAAACCTCTACCCACTCCTCCATCCTGTGGCTTCTGATAGTAATAGCTTCGAGCTAGTGTTCGTGCAGAATAGAATAGCTCTCCGTTACGGTCTGTAAAAAAGTGTCCATAGCTGAATGCTTTACCCGGAATCCTATTGGCACTAAACCCCATAAATGAGAAGCTTGAAATATCACCGGGCACATCAGACTTCCAGTACAGAATATCGGAGGTTTGCAACACAGCTGCGTCTCCCACCAAATGATTCACATCCATTTGAGGATGATTATGCATATCACCTGCTACGTGAATGTATCCGTCTTTATCTATTCCTATTGACAGCTCATGATGACCATCATCACGAGTAACGTAATCCTGATATTCATTTGTCAACGGCTGAACATCCGTCACGCCATCAGAGATTTTCCCTATAAATGGTCTACGGTTTTCATCAATCATAACAAAGTAAATGTCTCCGTCATGACTATCTATGGCGCTAAAAACACTTTCTGTGTAGTAATTGCTATATGATTGTCCGGTGTAAAGGGTAGATTTTGAATCAAATACCTGAGATACCCCAACATTTGCATAAATGCATATCAGAAACGTTATTAAGTGAATTGTAAGTCTTGTTTGTCGCATGTCTTTGGAATTTAGGTAAGGTTACAGACGAAGTTGACTGCCTTGGTAAGGACATAAATTTCCCCTTTGCCGTGTTACAATGCGCACCACGAACAATGTCCTTAATTGATTTTAATCGATACTTCATCTTTGGTTAGTTTTCCCGATTTGGAGTCGGAGAGTGACACAAATGTCACATTCTAACCTGATGACAAACGAAGAATTAAAAAGTAACGAAGAGTTATTATTTTTTTCTAAAAACAAACCCGGGGGCTGCAAATGCCACCCCCGGGTTTTTACCAAAAAAGTGATAGGATCACCAAAGATTAGTCTTTCACAATTCTAATAGTAGATTTATCCGTTTCCGAAGAAAGTTCAAGTAAGTATACTCCGGGTGTGAGATCATTGGTAATAGTGCAGGAACCATCGCATTGACCGTCAAGAAGCTTATGCCCCATCAAATCGTAAACTTCATACGTTAACTCCTGATCAGAGACGATATGCAGCTCATCAGTAAACGGATTCGGATATGCAATTCCTGCGTCATCCGTATGATCCGCATCAAATGCAACCTTATTTCCCGGACAAACGTTTGGTTGTGACTGTAGGTAGGACCTCAACCATTGCATTGCCAACCTTTCTGTACCATTCGAATTAAGTATCCCGGAAAACTCCATCCAGGTTTGTCCCTCAACATATCCCCACAGAGTAACTCCAGCTACAGCCGGGTGTTCATAGAAGGCTGGGAATATCTGAGCATACCTATCTCTTTGCTGAGCTTCGTTACCATTACTTCCTCTAATGTCCAGCTCAGTTACATGTATTGGTAACCCGGCATTATCTAATAAATTGAGGTTACTAGTAACTTGAGCGGCACTCATATTATCTACACTAAAGGCATGTGCCTGAATACCTACCCCGTCAATTAAACCTCTGTCTTTAAGAATATTCACTATTTGAAGATGTTGATTAATTGCAGAGGTATTGTTGATGATGTTATAATCATTCAATACTAAAATTGCGTTCGGGAAATAGTCTCTTGCCTTGGCAAAAGCGTAAATGATATAATCCCAACCTGTACCATAAGGACCGTATTCAGGATGTTGTTGTAGATAAGGTATAGAGGCACCGTTGTTGGCTCCACCCAGCGCGTTCTTTACAGCTACATCAGGTGCGTGTCCAGGTAACGACTCATTTACTACATCAATAATAGCGGTATTCGGGTAACGTTGAGCAAATAACGAATACCACTCCTCCACTTCCGCTCTTTGATCTGCAGCTGATAATCCGGCTAGCCAATTAGGTTGCTGAGACCCCCAGATAAACACATGTTGCTTGAAAGGGATATTATTTTGCTGCGCGTAGTTGTAGATCAGATCAAGGTTCCCCCAATTATAGAAGTCCCTCGAAGGCTCTACGGATCCCCATTTTCCACCGTTCTCAGGTGTCACCTGGTTCCAATAATTCCCAAAGTCCGATCTGATAGATCCCGGAACTATATTTCCTACAAACTTAGCTTTACATGCAGCTAGTCCTTGATTACCTCCCGGTATCGCAAACTGTAGCCCTCCACAGTTCCCTTCAGCCACTCCACAACCGCAATCACCCGGAGTCGTTTTGTTCGGGTCAGTAGGACACTGATCTGAACAGTCATTGGTACCATCTCCATCGGTATCAGGACAGACGCCACCAACACCAAACTGTATATAGCCGTTGCAGTGCATGAGTTCGCTATTGGATCCACCTCCGCATGCTCCATTGGCGTACAAGGCAGTATTTACAGCCTGATCTTCGGCCTGATAAGTAGTTCCGTCTACTTCTAAATAGTCAACCTGTACATCCAGACCAGCTGCGTCATTTGTGAAATTCAACCTGAATACTCCAGACGAAGGGCCACTATAGGAATAGACCTGATAGGATGTGGACATAGTCCATGTAGCTACAACCGACCCGTCAATTTCCAATTCCAAAGTTTCAGTGCCGTCCGTTCCTAATGCACGAACTTCTATGTTGTTGTTATTCGTTGGTCCGTCTCCGTTTCTAAGAATTCCAAGATCGTAAGGGATATTACCATAACTACCATAATCTCCATCTACTACTCCCTGGATCAACATTTCACAATCATTAAGGTTGTTAACTTCCAGAAACTCGTTAACGCCTGCACGTACAACTTCCACGTGTGAAACCTGATCGGTCCAGTGATCAGCCTCATCGATTAAGTCATCTCTATGAGCCCATTGCTCTTCGATCTTCGTCCAGGTTCCTCCAAGACTACTGGCGGTCCACAGCTCCTGATGACGTGCTATATCTTCTGTAATCAGGTAGAATTCACCATCTGCAAGGTTCTTATAGACGTGCACCGCTTCAAAGGTATTATCAGCGATTGTGCTAGGTGCTGACCATCCTGTAGGGAAGTTGGCCACACTCGTACTTCTTCTCTTTATGCTTCTTGAGCCATCCTGAGCTGAATAGAAGCAATAGACATTCACCCCGTCAGAAATACACCAGAAGTCAATTCCATCATTGAAGCCCATTGGTTGACCTGCAGTCCATCCGTTTGGGTTGCCTACATCAGAATTTGTAGAGAATGTAGCTCCCTGGCCACTTTGGTAAATCAGATACCATTGTCCTTTTGCTTCTGAATAAAATACCTGAGGTGCAGCGAAATAACCACCACCGTTCAATGAACTCAGGAAGTGGCGGGTGCTACCATGGAAGTTATTAATGTCAGGTGAAGACACATACCCCATTCTCCAGTTGTTGGCGTCACGACCTGTGTAGAAAAGGTGATAAAGCCCATCCGAAAATACAATTGTCGGATCTTTTACAGCTACATCATCAAAAGCTCCCGAAGGACCATCTTCAAAAATCCTGGCACTCACTCGCCATGTTGGATTAGGATCAACAGGTTCATTATCAATCGTACAGTTGTTACTGGCAATCGTTCCGCTTCCAGTTGGAGTAGTTCCGGTATTCGATAGATATAATTTATCCAAAGAAGTACCGTCTTCCCGATAGGCTATAGTTATTGTATGGCTTCCTGCGTTTAGGTTTGAAACGGAGACTTCATCCCAGGTCCATGTGGTTGAACCGGGGGCTATGCCATTCCACATTACCCAGGCACCCCCATCTATTTGTACCCAATAAGAATCATCTGAAGGCGAAGGAGCAATAACTCTTGCCCAAAGCGTATAGTCGCCACTTTCACTTAGATTGACATTAAAGGAAACATGACCTGCCGAATTGATTGGCGCATTGTCCGTACTGTTATTTCCGGATTGAATAGTGATATATGCCCCATTAGAAGCACTTCCATCTAAACCAGTATTCCATAGCGACCCGACAGTTCCGCATTCTGCTTCTAACCAAACTTCGGTACTCGCAACAACTCCTTCTTCAACGGTAATTACTACATCATCAGAATCAGTTGCACCATCATTATCGGTAACGGTTAATAAAATGTTGTGAGTTCCAACTGATAAGCTCAATGAAGGATTAGCACCCGTTGCTATTTGATTACCATCTTCAGTCCAAACGTAAGAAGCAATAGTTCCATCAGGATCACTACTTCCGGTACCATCTAATGCCGTAGTTTCCCCACCATTCCCATCATCATCTATAACTGTTTGGTCAGCAACCTGCGTTAGCCACTGGCGGTTCGTTACAATTGTCAGCTGATCCACCCAGACCTGTAGGAGTATCTCCTTGGTTAGTAATGTATAATTTATCCAACTGAGCTCCATCTTCACGGTAAGCAATAGCGAGGGTATGAGTTCCTGCACTAAGAGTATATGATTGTACCTCTTCCCAGGTCCAGTTTGTAAAAGGACCTACGTTGTTCCATAGGTACCATGCCCCTCCATCTATTTGAACCCAATATGAGTCATCTGTTGGGCTTGGCATAATAACTCTTGCCCATAGACTGTAATCACCACTCTCTGCTACATCAAAACTAAAGCTAATTTGGCTCGCTGATCCTGTCGGAGCATTGGCAGTACTGTTATTACCTGATTGGATAGTAACGTAATCTCCATTAGAGGCTGCTGCATCAGTATTAGTGTTCCATAACGAACCCACAGTTCCACATTCTCCTTCCAGCCAAACTCCGGTACTGCCTGTAGGGCCTGGATTTACCATAATAATTACATTGTCAATATCGGTAGCCCCGTCATCATCTGTAACAGTAAGTGTGACGTCATGCGTACCTACTGAAAAGCTTACTGAAGGATTAACTCCGGTGGCGATTTGATTACCACTCTCTATCCACACATAAGAAGAAATAGTTCCGTCAGGGTCATTGCTTGCTGATCCATTCAACACCACTGTCTCGCTCCCGCTGTTATCAGTATCGGTCACCGTTTGGTCTGAACCTGCATTAGCTAGCGGTGCCTGATTAGGCGCTTCTTCAACAGTAATTGTTACATTATCGGTATCCGTTGCACCATCATCATCAGTCACGGTCAAAGTAATTGTATGAACTCCTAGCACAAGACTTAAGGATGGATTAGCTCCTGTAGCTATTTGATTACCACCTTCTGTCCATATATAAGATGCGATAGTTCCATCTGGATCACTACTTCCGGTACCATCCAAAGTTGTGGTTTCCCCTCCATTGCCGTCATCATCAATTACTGTTTGATCAGTACCAGCATTGGCAACCGGCACCTGATTGGGAGCCTCCTCAACGGTAATAACAACATTGTCTGTAGCTGTAGCTCCATCGTTATCAGTAACCGTCAGAGTAATTGTATGAACTCCTAGCGCAAGACTTAAAGATGGATTAGCTCCGGTTGCTATTTGATTACCACCTTCCATCCAAACATAGGAGGCGATTGTACCGTCAGGATCACTACTTGCAGTACCATCCAAGGTTGTTGTTTCTCCTCCATTGCCGTCATCATCAATAACAGTTTGGTCAGAACCTGCATTAGCAACCGGTGGTTCATTAACCGAACAACCTGAAGATGCTCCCCCTACTCCTGCTGGCGTAGTACCGGAATTTGTTATATAAAGTTTATCTAACTGCGCACCATCTTCACGATAGGCTATAGTAATCATATGGCTTCCAGAACCAAGAGAATATGTATCGATATCATCCCAGGTCCATGAAGTTGAACCAGGCGCAATGTTGTTCCACATCATCCAGGTTCCACCATCTACTTGTATCCAGTAAGAATCATCCGTTGGTGTAGGGGCAATTACTCTGGCCCATAGGGTATAATCATCAGCATCGCTTAAATCTACATTGAATGTAATATGGCCCGATGCATCAGATGGCGCACTTGCCGTACTATTGTTGCCGGCCTGAACAGTCACATAATCACCATTTGAAGCAGTAGCATCTGCAGTAGTATTCCATAATGAGCCAACTGCACCACATTCCGCTTCTAACCAGATATCGGTATTCTCTACAATACTTGTAGCAGTAAAAGAAACATAGTTTAGGTTGATATAATCTACATCACCCAATGAAATTCTCATCACCTGTTCGCCTGCATTGAGTGACACATCCTCAACAGTAACAGTTGTCCAGGTTTGCCAACCTCCTGTATTTGGAATAGTTATATCTCCGGCAACTACATTGTCATTCATTTCGATATTTGCGATCCTTCCGTCACCATTACAAGCTACTCTTAGGTCAATATCATATGTACCTGTATTGGCAACATCCAATGTATACTCCAGCCATTCATCAGCCGTAAACCAGCCAATATTATAGCCACCACCGACATCGGTAGATTCTTCAAAATCTACATTCGTCTCAGCTCTGAAATTAACACCCGATTCTGTACCAGGGGTATCATCAAAATATGCTAATCCACTACTGCCCAAATCAAACTCTTCTGCTTGAATGGTTCCCGGAATCGAATGTGGTGTGCCATTAAATGGACTTTGAGGAGTTGGGTCTTCAATTGAAATGACAGGCGTACTCCAATTGACATAAGATTGCCAGTTGTAATCAAAATCTGTCCGTGTTGGCTGGATTCTGATAGTTGTATTTACATTGGTATTATTACGAAGAAACTTGTTTACAAAAGCTGTTACGGAGTTATTCTGACTTGTAGCCGCTTGACAATGGTTATGCCCACCGGTAAAATCAAACCCAAATCTGTCCTCCACTCCCATCGCTTTCCATACTTCAAGAGCAGCCATACAAGATTTGAATCCGGATTCGTCTCCCAACCAATCTCCAAACGTAGGGTTGCCCAGCGTTACAAAAGCTCGCGGTGCTATCATCGCAATTAATTCATGATGATCATGTGGCAGGTTATAAGGATTTTGACCCAGCATACTTTGCATAAACCAGCTGCCATTAGTATTGTTTATTTTCTCGACATTAATTCCGGTTCTGTTGGTAAAGTCTTGAGAAGTTCTCCATGAATTGATACCTCCTCCACCGGACTCCTGTGCAATAGTTAGTGCAATACGCTCATCAAAAGCACCAGCAAACAGTGCCATTTTTCCAGCATATGAGCAACCGGAAACACCAATTCTACTCATATCAAGATTAAGTTGATCAGCAACAATTTCCAATCCATCAATTAACCTACTCACCCCCCAGGACCAGGCACTATATTGACCGTTTGCAGTCAAACCTGGATACATCCTATAAAACGGATCATTTGAACTTTTTCCATTATAGGTAGTCACTTGATTATGGATGAACGGCACCTGTACAATCCCGCTAAATAAGGACGAAGACAAAGAACCTGTACCACTGTTCATTCCAATGATTATAGGGTGAGGTCCATTGCCCGAAGGAATGCTAAAGTTAGAAGTCAACGTTACTGTTTGCCCATTTTCGTTAACGGTGACAGTCAGAGTTCCTCCTGAATAACTAGCGGTAATATTGGAGGGAGGGGCAGGCTTTACACCTATCTCATATTGCTGAATATCAGCTTTGATTTCATTTCTTCGACAAGTCCAATCATCGAAGCTTGACACCGTCCCTCCTCCGGTAAACTCGAAAGGGTTAGGAAAACCAGGGTTGTTTGATAATCCTCCCGGACTTACTGAGCAACCAGAACCCCGGTTCTCGATATCAAAGACAAGTGGCACCTGAGCGACTGCACCAGATACCATTAACACGATCATACAGATCGCAGGTAAGGTAAATTTTAGTTTCATCTTGGTAAGTATTTAAAGTAAACATGTGTTACAAAACACCTTACCAAAGTATTTCAGAATCACTAAGGCATTGATCTGACGGCATAATCTACCCGTCTTTCTATCCTCCCGGAAGAAAAGGCGACAAACATTTTCACTCAATAAGTTTTGTAGATTTCAGATTCCAATGATTATTCTGGTTGAATTATATACTTCGGTTATAAGGTTTGTGACTAAACAACCGGAAGAGAGAAAAGTAAACAGGAAAGTAAATAAATAATTTTGCTTTTTATGACCCATGTAAAATGAAAATGAGGATACAGACAAGCACATCCTCAAGTTCTATCGCGGTTACTGGTAAGCTATAGTTTCGTAATCTTATAAACTTGTCCCTCAGCTTTAATGAGATACAGGCCACTAGGTATGTTCTTCATTTCAATAGTGTTTCCGGAGCCGCTCATGATTTTTTGCCCGGTCATTGTATAAAGAGACCAGTCAACTGATATGCTGAGATAGACATTCTCCTCAGTTGGATTAGGGTAAATAGCAACCCCGGAAGATTGCCCCTGATCCACCGAGGTTACACAATCATTTGCATCGGTAATTGGTGTAATACCGGTGTTTCCTCCTGAACATACACCACATACATCTTCAGAAGCAGTTCCATTTACATCACCATTGCAATCTGTACAACTTTCATTAGGAGTATTACCCGTATTGCCTCCCGAACAGATGCCACAAGCGTCTACCGAAGCCGTACCATTTACATCACCATTGCAATCGGTACAGCTTTCATTAGGAGTGTTACCCGTATTGCCTCCTGAACAGACCCCGCAAGCGTCTATACTGGCTGTTCCATTTGCATCCCCGTTGCAGTCCAACGGATAAGTGACACTTATAGTAATTGAATCTGAAGTAGTGTTTAAGTCATGATTATCGGTAGCTACAGCTTTAATTACGTATGTTCCTGTATCACTTACATTCCAGCTAATGGAATATGGCGAACTAGCGTCTGTACCAATTGACATACCGTTTGCAAAAAACTCTACCTGAGTGATTGTACCATCAGAATCAGACGCATCAGCAGAAACCGTAATATCCACCGGAGCCTCAAAAGTTGAAGAATGAGATGGTGAAGTCAAGCTGACTGTAGGAGGTACACTACCGCATCCATTGGTGAAATCAAGAGTCAAATCAGAGGAATGATCGGCATACATGGCTTGCAGAGCCGGATTTATATCAGCCCATAAGGTCGATTCGTTGTATTGCCATCCCCAACCACCAAAGTAGCCCCGATGATATAATTCATCGAATAGGTCATTAGCCAAAACTCCATAGGTATCTTCTACATGAAACTCCGCAACCATCAATTCTTTATCCAAATTCCAATAGCTTTTGTCATTATGAAAGGGCGATAAAGCTGTTCCAGCCCAACTATAGTAATGTACCTGATAAAAATCCAAAGTACCATCACTATCACCCCCAGCAGCAATCAATCGATCATCACGATAATAATTCATCTCATCCGTTCCTGTGAGTATGTCGGTCAGTGCCCGAAAAGACCAGGAACCGTTCGTAACGGGATTTTCAGAATCGAGTCGATGAATAGCACCTGTCACCATATTCACGAAACGTTGAACATCGTACATATCAACTCTGGTTGGTGTCCAACCGAATTCATTTGTCATCCCCTCAGGTTCATTGAAGATTTCCCAACACAACAAAGCCGGGTGATCCTTTATCGCATTGACCATGGGAGTCAAAGCATTGTCTATATAGCTTTGAATATTAGTGGCACTGGTAAGTAGGTTTTTATTTGCATTGGCATCCATTTCCCATTGATTTTGCAGCATATCAAATGAAAACAAACAGATGTCGATCGCTATATCTCGTTCCTCGGCAGCATCCAGGACCAGTAGGATATCCGAAATCACATCAGTTCCTAATCCAGACACATATCCGGTACCATCAATAATAGGAGTAAAACTAATGTTTGTATGTAGCCACCACCTCATAGAATTCCCGCCTGCTGCTTTCACATCATCAAACATATTTTCGAAATAGGTGATGTCCATCTCGCTATTCCCCACATCCCTACCAAATTTATTCCAGGCTATATTGGCACCACTAAGCCACAAATCCTGGCAATTGAAGTTGTACAGCGTTGGTGTCGCTCCGGTACTCTGGTTCGCTCCGGGATTTTTTTTCTTGTGGAGGCTATCCAGCTCTCTGTACCTATCATCATGTTGCCAATGCCAGTCGTTAAGGTCCTTACGATAGTAGTTTTGACTAAAACCACTTACCTGTAAAAAGAGTAACAGTAGTAATATATAGAATTGATTCACTCTCATTTTGTTGAGTTTGCCAATCACACTTAGGCACTGGATGAGACGGTTACTTAAAATTACTGAACTCTGTTGACAAAAGAACTAGCGGAAAAAACGTATTTATTTAAAATACACAATAAAAAAGGGCGCCAAATGCGCCCTTTCAAGAGATTAAATTATTTGTTATAGTCTAGTAATTCTTAGAACTTGTCCTTCAGCACGAATCAAATATACACCTGATGGAAGCGGAGAGAAGTCAATAATGGCTCCGAAACCACTTTTTATTTGAATACCAGTCATAGTGTATAATGACCATTCTGCCTTGAAATTCAAGAATACTTCTCCCTCCGTTGGGTTCGGATGAATGGTAACTTCAGTCACTTGAGCATTGGCGACCGAAGTAACACATTCATCTATATCCGTGGTAGGAGTTACGCCTGTATTACCACCTGAGCAATTTCCACACACATCTATGTTCGCATCCCCATTGATATCACCATTGCAATCCGTACACGACTCATTGGGTGTAACCCCAGTATTCCCTCCTGAACATACACCACATTGATCAATCGAAGCGGTACCCCCAAAGTCACCGTTACAATCCTGGTCACAAGCAACCTCTCCGGTATTGCCACCCACACATTGATTACACCCATCTATAAAGGCTGTTCCATTGATATCACCATTGCAGTCTAGACAGGTTGAATTTGGGGTTATACCAGTGTTTCCTCCTGAGCACACTCCACATTGGTCTATCGAAGCTGTACCTCCAAAGTCCCCATTACAGTCCTGCTCGCATGCAGTATTTCCTGTATTTCCTGCCACACATGTACCACAGTTGTCGTAATAGGCCGTACCTCCCCAATCACCATTACAATCCTGACTACAAGCCGCATTTCCAGTGTTGCCTTCTACACAAGTTCCGCAGTTATCCAGATATGCACTGCCTCCCCAGTCTCCGTTACAGTCCTGCTCGCATGCAGTATTTCCAGTATTTCCTGCCACACATGTACCACAGTTATCCAGATATGCACTGCCTCCCCAGTCTCCATTACAATCTTGCGTACATGCTACATTGCCTGTATTACCAGCCACACATGTACCGCAGTTGTCATAATAGGCCGTACCTCCCCATTCACCATTGCAGTCTTGCTCACAAGCGCCTAATGCTATCTGACCATGGTGCCCTATTTGATCAACATTTGGTAGCCCCTCATTCGTTGTCGCTCTCAACTCAATAGTATTTAAACCATTGTCGAAATTTAAATTCATAATTGCGTTATCCCAGCTTTCCCATGATCCTGTTGGCACAAAATCAACGGATTGCACGAATGAATTATTGATATAAAGATCAGCGGTTCTATTGGAGCTACCTCCATTAGCAAACCGGAATAGTAATTCATGAAATCCGCTTTGATTGACATCCAGAGAGTATAATGCGTGTGCGTCAATAACATTGTCTGTATTCAAATAACCATCACCAAAATATCCCGTATTATCCGACTCTACCTGTCCCAAATAATCACAAGCATCCTCACCTTGAATTGCCCCTGAACAGGCGAGCGCACCGGTGTTTCCTCCGGTACACCTTCCACAGGCATCCAGACTGGCGGTTCCGTTCACATCTCCGTTGCAATCGGTGCAGGTTGAGTTAGGTGTAATTCCAGTATTACCCCCTGAACAAACACTACAATCATCAACTGAAGCAGTTCCATTTACATCTCCATTACAATCTGAACAAGTAGAATTGGGTAAAATCCCTGTGTTTCCTCCTGAGCACACCCCACAGTCATCGATACTTGCAGATCCATGTGCATCACCATTACAATCCTGATTTTCCTCATTCACAATTATTGTGATGGCTGAAGAGGTTGATGTCCCTCCTTCGTTATCAGTGGCAACCGCGGTAATTGTATATGTACCTGGGCTTGATGGCAACCAGCTTATACTATAGGAGCTGGAATTATCAACACCTATTGAATTATTGCCCTCAAAAAATTCGACTTGTGCAATACTTCCATCAGGATCACTTGCATTTGCCGATACGGTAATTTGAGTACCTGAATCAAAACTTGATTGATCAGAAGGTGCTGTGATGCTTACAGAGGGAAGTTGATTTGTCAGTGTTTTATCTACTCCTGAGTATTGTTGTACAATACTGGGCACATCACTGGCACAGTTTAAATAGTTCTCATAATTGTAAGGAATTGAAGCAGAACAAGCGGTCAACTCCTGCACATCTGATGAGTAAACAAATGGACTATTAACCAATTCGTTTCCAACAATATCACCATAACCAACGACATCAGAATAAGCAGAAACGTAGGGATTTTGTGCATTCAAGAAGTAATTATTTTCAATTTTCACACAAGCATTGATTCTTGAATTAATTGTAGTAGATGCAATGTCTTTGTAATAGTTATTAAACATATGCCCGTAACCTGATCGAAATAGCGGTAGCCTTGAATTAATGTTCTCATAAAAATTATGATGATATGTTACGGTACGGTTGTAGGTGTCAGACTCTGAACTACCAGCTAAGCTACACTTCCAGCTATCATGAAAATAGCACCATGAAATAGTAACATGATCCACATCCCGCTTTAGGTCAAGCAGAGCATCGTAGTAATCTTTACCCACCCCTTGAAATTCATTGTAGAACTCACAATGGTCTACCCAAATTCTACTTGACGGGCCTTCGATGTTTAGGCCATCTTTGTCACCGATAAGCACATGGTGCACTGTAATGTTCTGAATTATAATGTTATGGGCCCTCCATACTTTTAAACCTATACCATCAAAATCAGCTCCTGTCAATCCTATTATTGAAATATCAGATACGTCTTTAATATCTATTTTCGATAAGCCTGAAGAGTTTGCGGGCGTTATAGTACCATCTACATAAATTATTCTAGGACCAGTCGCTTCATTGATTGCATCCTGCAGGTCGTTACCCGTATTGACCGTAACTTCATCTCCACCGGCACCCCCTGTAGTACCACCCCCTAAAGTAGCATAACCTACCATCCCAAATTGTACTCCAACCTGACTACAGTTTGGAGTACAGGCTGCCTGACCCGTATTACCACCAACACAAGATCCACAGGCATCGATGTAGGCCGATCCTCCGATGTCACCATTACAATCTGGAGCAGCGGGGTCATTCACACTGATCGATATAGCTGTTGAGGTGCTTGACGCCCCATCGTTATCAATCGCTACAGCAGTTATAGAATAACTGCCGGATTGAACATTGTTCCAGTCAAATGAGTAGGGAAAACTATTGTCAGTACCTAATAGGTTACTTCCTTCGTAGAATTCTACACTCACCACATTACCGTCATTATCTGAAGCTGATACAGTGATTGTTATGTCACCACCTTCATTAAATGTAGAGTTGTTCGAAGGAGCCGATATATTAACTTGAGGTGCCTGATTGCTAGGACCATTAACCGTAAGTGTCGCTGATTTAGTTGCCTCGGGATCACCACCAACTGTTGTAATTGTATAGTTAAATACTCCTGCCTCAGTTGGCGTACCACTAAATGTGACCGATTGAGCATTATTATCAATGTCAATATTAATACCATCGGGCATTCCTGTCACGACTACTGTATTAGCGTTGAACCAATCATAGTAATAACCGTCAATTGCTTGTCCCAGGTTAATAGTTTGAGAAGAAGATCCCGAACCGTGCTTCACCAACTCTGCCGGAAGGCCTGTGCTACCCCCATCACCAACGATTATCTCTACTCCGGAGGAAGTTGAAGTTGCTCCATCATTATCAGTAGCAACAGCCGTCAAAGAATATGTTCCATCGGTTACATTGTTCCAGTTCAATGAGTAAGGACTGGAATAGTCAATTCCTAATGAGTTTCCATCACTGAAAAACTCCACTTGGGTGATCTCACCATCGGAATCACTAGCATTAGCATTGATTGTAATCGTAGACGGAGAGGAAAAAGTTTGTCCGTTACTTGGTGAAGTAATGCTTATGCTTGGTGGATTGTTAAAATTACCACTTTGACATGTAGAGCAGCCATTCGGCCCATCGAGTGTAGCCCCTGCACAGTTCATTATCGGTGTAACAATATCATTGGGATTGGCCACGTTGATAGAATATGGTGGTGTAAATCCACTTCCATTATTTAGGTCAGATTGACCAACATTGTTAAACGCAACGACTGCGGTATAGTCTCCCTTAAATAAATCTATTGGTTCATTCTGATCATCAAAATAATTTCCTTCCACTCGGATATCCGCCTCATATCCCGCTCTGATGCAATGGTTTGACACATCACTGTTAAAAAGATTATTGACCATGTGCACTTTTCCGTATCGTACCCTTGGCATTCTTTCACGCACTCCTTCACCCCACCAACAGTACTGCATGGTGATTCTTAACTTTCCTCGGTCACCAGTCGCTCCATCGGAAGAACCAAATAGGTTAGAATAACGATGATCGTCTGAGCCTCCTGGCCCATCCGGTATAGGTGGCTTTTCATAGCTAAATGTACACCAGGTAACTGAAATAAGATCAGCCTCTGACTTAATGTCAAAATTCCCATCGGTGCCATCATGAAATTCACAGTGGTCAATCCAGATGTTACGACTGTCCTCGATTGTGAGGTTGTCATTACCGTCCACATCATATGCTCCGGGTCCCTCGAATATAATGTTTCGGATAATAATATTATCACACCTTTTCATTTGCATAATTCCGGATCCACCAGATGTAAGGTCGTTGGACACAAGCTTGGCCCCGGGAAGCCCGAAAATAGATTTATCCGACTGATCCTGAAAAACGATTCTACCACCGCTCGGAATATTTATTGTGCCAGAGACATGAATTACTTTGACACTCTCATCATCAATTGCAGCATCAAGTGCGCTGTACGAGTTGACTATTACCGGAGTTGCATTCCCTCCACCCGTTACGCCTCCGTTTTGAGTGGCCCATCCCACGGGCTGACATAAATCTTGACTCATCGCGGCACACACCAGCATCAGGGTGAACAGCGCTAATCCTGTTAATTTCTTAATCATAATAATTGGTAAGGTTTGGTTGTAGAACCTAAAGACGGGGTCAGTCAAAAAAAGTAAACACTGGAATCAATTAATTGATCCTCGCCTGTAATGATATTTCTAATGCAGCATCGTTTGTGCTAACTATTTTGTAGGTGTTTAATACAAGATATGAAATATTAAAATCTAGCAGGAAAGCGCCAACTTTTCGATCATTTAACCCGGCTAGAAACGAGACACCTTTAGTTTGTTTATACAAGAGTCCAGCATCTAAATTCTGACGATAATTTACTAATACTGTGGCATAAGTATTAATGGGCTGCTTCAATTGGTAACTACCCAAGGCATGAAGCTCCAGTTGAACATCACTGGATAATTCTGCATTCCAGTTTGCCATTAAATTGTAATAGCGATAGGCCTTATATACATCAGCAATTGGCTGGAGACTTGGTTCAAGTACCTGTTGGACCGAAGCACCAATTTTCATATTCCTTACTTGATACCAAAGACCCAAATTAAAATCAGGCGCAATATCCGATCCTCCTGCACTAGCTTTGGTCGCTCTAAATTGATGTAATACAACACCTGCCGCTGCTCCGAGCGACAAATAATTACCTTTTTCGGTTTGAATTGTGCGATTATATCTCAGGTAAGCTCTGTTTCGAAATATGAAACCACCTTCCTTCTTACTGAACATTACCAAACCAATCCTATCAAAATTCTTTTTATCAAGACAAAGGTCTACATCGAAATAATTATGGCTCACACCTTGAAACAAACCTGTTAGTGATCTGTTACCCATTGCCAGTGTTAATTTATCCTGATCGTACAGCCCTGCCGGATTGACTAAATAGTAATTATTGAAAAACTGGGTAATGTCGATCGGAAAATTTTGAGTCACCTGGGCCTTTAGTGGTAGGCGTACACAGACCAATATTATGCTTAATACCAGTACCCGGTTGATTAATTTCATAAATATGCCGTAGGCAAGAATTGTTAAGATTTGAAAAAATAATAATAATTCCACATCCCTGTTTACTTTTTTTGACTTACTCCGTCTTCAATTAAATAGCTATCTTAGATGGTAGTTGACAATGCCTGACAAGAAAGATTTAGATATCATCCAAAGTATCCAACAAGGACGTAATAGCCTGGTTTTAAAAGAATTGTACAGATCACCATTGAAAAAAGTACGACAGTATATATTGAGTAATAACGGCCAGATTGAAGATGCCAATGACTTGTTTCAGGAAGCTGTAATCGTTCTATTTACTCAGGCTCGAGCACCTGGCTTTGAACTGAAACAAAGCCTGGAAGGCTTCATTTTCACTATTGTCAAAAACCGATGGATTGATCAAAAAAGAAGGAAAGAAAGCCAAAACACTAGCTTATCTGACAAACAACTTGAAATTGACGCCAATGAAAAAGCTCCGCTAGAACTTCTAATCGATCAGGAAAAAACGAGCCATATGCAATCTATTTTCAGGAAGCTTGGTGATAATTGTCAGAAAATTCTAAACTATTCTTTGGTCGAAAAATTAAAAATGGATGAAATAGCCAAAAAAATGGGGCTTAAAAACGCTAATGTAACAAAAAGCACCCACTATCGGTGCAAACAACATTTGGCAAAACTTATCAAATCAGATCATACGTTGATGCAATTATTTAAATAATGCCTTTGAACCAGGAAACATATGACCTAATTGAATCCTACCTGCAAGGCAGCGCCTCTACTGAAGAACAGAAGGAGGTTGAACGCTTGCTTGTACATGACCCTGAATTTCAAGAAGTTTTTGAGTCCCATCAACGAGTTCATCTGTTAGTGGAAGGCAATATGATTCAGAGTTTGCGTGATCAAATGTCAGAGGAACTTCCTACTATTCAGTACCGATCCAATTTGAAATGGTGGATTTTAGGGTTTTCCCTAGCTGTAATAGTCTTGGCCTTCAGTATCTATGATCCCAAAAATGAACCTGTGCAGAAAAACTCTACGAGGTCCCAGGTTCAAATAACGAATGAAGCCAAGCGGATTGATACTACTTCAGCTAGTCCATCAGAGACGGCAAAAGCTGAACATAAGTTCATTGATCAACCTCAATCAAAAAAACATACTGACTTCAAAAAGAAGAACGAGATTCCTACAAGTACAGTGGACAGTACACTTTCAACCGTACAAGAAACAACAAACACCTTGGATAAAAGTGATAGCACCTCGACTAAGCTTTTGGAAACAAATCAAATTTCAGACGAAATTGTATTTGATCCATGCGAAGAGGTATCAATTAAAGCTTCACCATCGATAACAAATTCCTGTATTGATGATAACACAGGGACTATTGTATTAAATCAGAATAAAATCTCGGGTGGTCAGGCTCCTTATCAGACATTACTATTTCAGGAAGATGAACAGGAGACACCAATGGATAATTTGGCTCCTGGTCAGTATACTTTGGTGGTAACCGATTTTAACAAGTGTAAAAGTAATATTACCATTACCATTGAGTCAAAATGGTGTCTTGATGAAGAACTTGCAATTAATAGCGGCATTGGAGAGTCATGGGAGCTTCAAATTCCCGAAGACAAATCAGGTGCCCTTTTTATTTATAATCGAGCAGGACAACTGATATATACGGAATCTGATATTTCCCAAACCAATTGGAATGGGATCAATAACCAGGGTAGCTTTTTGGATGCTGGGTTATACGCATTTGTTATTAAGTTAAGCGATGGTACAATCAAAAAAGGTCAAATTACAATAGTACGTTGATGAAACAATTTTTATTTCTCACAGCTCTAACCCTGCTTAGTCGCCACATAAGTGCCCAGTGTACAAAAGGGTGTACCTTGGATATTGTTCAAACCAGCACTTGCGAGGATGGTCGACAAATAATACGAGCAAATACCGATGGTCCTTTTCTTTTCTGGCAGTCAGGTGAAAATAATTCATCCATTGTGGATAGTAATAATATGGAGACCACGATCTATCCATTAGAAGACGCCACGTTTACAGCTTATGCCTTACGACTAGACACTAATTTGGTAACAAATGGCGATTTTAATGATAGTACTACAGGTTTCACAAGTGAGTTCACCTTGATTGATACCAATTACTTGTCCCAGGGACAGTATAATATAGGACCGAATCCGGCCAACTTTTCACCTGCCTTCATTTCCCAATCAGACCACTCAGGTGACAACGGGTATATGATGGTTATTGATGGAAATCAAACTGATACTATTTTCTTTTATGAAACAGTAATTCCGGTAATCGGGGGCAATACTTATCGATTTGAGGCATGGTTTAACAATGTGCATCACGACTTCATTGATCCAAATGAACCCAATAACACTTTAAATGTGCCGGAAATATTCATTATGATTGATAGTGTGCCGATGCTTCAACAAAAATTACCCTATGACACAGGTTGGACATTGTTGACCTTTCTCTATTCCGCTACGCTGGACACGAATATACGTTTGTCGATGTATGATGTTACGTACGAAAAAAACGAAAACGATTTTGCGATTGACGATGTAGGTTTCTTTAAAGCTGATACACTTTCAGCTCAAATCAATGTAAAAACATGCATGGGCACTAACGTCTTTTCCCCTGATGGTGACGGTCAATTTGATGAATTTTTTATCCAGGATGAAGGAGATGTAAAAATTTATGACCTTGGTGGAAAAGTAGTACGCGAATTAAATTCTCCCGTTTACTGGGATGGAAGAAACGAAAGTGGTGAGCTACTCCCGGCAGGTTATTATGTCGTTTTAGTGAACGATACTAAGATTTATAGAGTCTCAATTATTCGATAGGCTATTTGTTTTGGAACATAGAAAAACTCAGAGCCCATATAAAAATAGGAGGACTCTGAGTGCTACTATAATC
This sequence comes from Cytophagales bacterium, assembly GCA_965267335.1. GTDB lineage: Bacteria > Bacteroidota > Bacteroidia > Cytophagales > JAAEPT01. The sequence continues at coordinate 3,879,041 of OZ253953.1, forward strand.
AAAGCTTTTCTACTCTAAAAACCATCCCCTCAAACTTCAATAAATATAAACCTGAAGGAAACTCTGTTAAATTGACTTGCTCTCCATTCCCCTCTTTCAAATTACAACCACTTACCGTATATAGCACCCAATGAGTCTTTTTACTTAAATACAACAACCCTTCCGTGGGATTGGGATGAATAAATATGGATACATCATTCGATATTTGATTAATTGTTGTCAAGCAATCGTCAACTGGGATTCCAGTATTACCTCCTGAACATACTCCACACTGATCTATACTGGCACTACCGTTAATTTGTCCGTTACAATCTGTACAAGTAGAATTAGGGTCAACTCCTGTAGTACCTCCTGAGCATACTCCACATTGATCTATACTGGCACTACCGTTGATTTGTCCGTTACAATCTGTACAAGTAGAATTGGGATCAACTCCTGTCGTACCTCCTGAACATACTCCACACTGATCTATACTGGCACTACCATTAATTTGTCCGTTACAATCCGTGCAAGTAGAATTGGGATCAACTCCTGTAGCACCTCCTGAACATACTCCACACTGATCTATACTGGCACTACCGTTGATTTGTCCGTTACAATCTGTACAAGTAGAATTGGGATCAACTCCTGTAGCACCTCCTGAACATACTCCACACTGATCTATACTGGCCGCTCCCCCCAGATCACCATTGCAATCACTCGTACAGGTTCCGCTGGTAAGATTTTGACTTTCCCAGTACCAGTAATCAAGGTTCGGCAAGCCATCTGGTGTAGAAGAAACTAATTCAAAAACATTTAACCCTTGGTCTAAATTCACAATAACGGATTCAGAAATCCAATCGCCCCATTGTGTTCCAGGATTGAAATCAAGTATATCTTGAGTTGATTCGTTGATCAAAATGCTTGCCGAACGGGAATCAGAAGCTCCATTGGCATACTGAAAAGACAACTCATAAGGCCCTGCAATAGATGCATTGATTGTCCAGATCACTGAAGAATTAGACTGATTTATACCATTGACATAACCGATTCCACTAAAACCGATATGCTCACTTTCAATCACACCATCATAGTCACAAGCACTTTCAGCTTCCAATTTAGTACATGGCTGATTAGCTGTATTACCACCAACACATCGTCCGCAATTGTCGATGTAGGCCGTTCCATCAATCGTACCATTACAATCCATTACGATTTCAACAGATTCCAATGTAAATCGTTGATTTTCCTGCCCATTTCTGGTCCACCAAAGAATAGATTCACCAGGGGCACTGGAGTTACCAGAAACATCAGCTACCAAATCCAAATTATTTATATCAACCAAATGCACCCAACCATCAACACCCTCAAGTCTAAAAACTGTGGGAGTTTCTCCCAGAGAAAGTTGATCTCCCTGTAACCCGGTACCGGCATTGAGATAGACTTCATTCTCTAAATTATACAGTGTGAAACCGCCAGTAACATTTTCGATATACCAAACTTGGCTAAAGTGATCGTTACAGGTTTCCTGAGTCACAACTACGGAACCATTAACGCACATATTAGAATGAGCTGGATGTAGTTTATAATAACCATTATCAATCTGAACACAAGGATATCGATTGGTGCTACCACCCACACACGTATTACATTGATCCTGATAAGCAGTTCCATTTATGACTCCATAACAGTCGGTAACAGGACTACCATCATCCGGCAATAACACAATATTCGGACTTGGTGGATTACCCATATCTTCACCTATATAAAAACTTGGGTGTGGTGGTTGGTTATAACCAACATTCTGCCAGGCCACTGCACAGCGATACTGAGGGTCATGCATTAGGGTGTAGAGCCTATGATTGGTCAGGTAGGTGCTGGTAAATATTCTCAGGGCATCGTTGCTGTTCCTTCTATACACAAGTTCTTCTCTCCAATCACCGAATAAATCAGCCTGCAGATTAGGATTAGCCTTTGAACCATTTATTTCGCTTACATCTTGGTGATATATTGTGAAGATTCTGTTGTTCCCCCCGTTGCCATTATTGGCAGCAGGATTCCATTTATCAAGTTTGGTTCCATCGAGTAACTCTCTGGTCAAATCATCATCCCACCATATAGTAAAATTTATCCCAGATGGTATATTCCCAATTTGATTGCCCTTACTGTCATATAAACCATGACCTCCTGAAGCCCAGGATTCCGCTCCTGGATGATTTGGGTCTATATTGGCGCATACCCCTCTTCCGAAATCTCCATTAGCAAACTTTTGCCAAAGTACCTGACCCGTATTCGCATCCCTCATAACTACAGATGGCCTTTGGTCAGAGGGGTTGCTACTTGCATACTCGACCGGCATAAATATTTCCTGTCCAGGATTATCTAAATCAAAATCAGATACATGTAATGCATCACCATGTCCCCAGGTAGAGGCATGATGACCTGACCCATCATCATCAATTACAATAGCTCCATATATCAATTCATCCTTGCCATCATTATCGACATCCGCTATACTTACCTGATGGTTGCCTTTACCAGCATAGTGGCCGTAGCCATTATTAGTATCAAACACCCATCTTTCCACTAAATTACCGTTGACAAAATCCCATGCTGCGCAGACTGTTCTAGTATAGTATCCACGACACATGATTAAGCTAGGGTGCACCCCATCCAGATATCCGACTCCTGCTAAGAATCGATCCACTCGATTTCCATAATTATCTCCCCAACTACTCACATTACCACGTGCAGGTACATATGGCACTGTGGACCTCTCAGCCCCGGTCAGCCCATCAAAAACTGTCAAGTACTCAGGCCCAGCCAATACATAACCTCCGCTATTCGTATAATCTGCATTTGGATCATCGTTATTTAATAAGACATAATTCCCTTCTCCGTCTATAGTCCCCGGTGCCGTTTTACAAGCCAATTCAGCCATTCCATCACCCTCAAAGTCATAAACAATGAATTGGGTATAATGGGCCCCCGATCTGATATTTTGTCCAAGATTAATTCTCCAAAGCTGCGTACCATCAAGTTTATAGGCGTCCAACAGCGTAGGACCGGTATAACCCGATTGGGAATTGTCTTTTGCATTGGATGGATACCATTTTACAATAATTTCGTATTCACCATCGCCATCTAAGTCAGCGGTACTGCAGTCATTAGGCTCATAAGTATAGCTTGATCCGTGAAAAGATCCTGCGGGAGGACGATTGAGAGGTAAATCCAGATAGGCATTGCTCCAAACAGAAGCTTCCTTGGATATTTGCTGCTGAACTCCATCAATGAATGGTAGTATCGTATAAATATCTTCTACCGAACCATCAGAGTCCATATAATTGGTGGAATTGGTGACCGGATTTGAAGTTATTTGTTGCCCGTTTCTGTTTATATGGAAGGAGATTGATGAAGGATCGGTGCCGAATAGTCGCCAGCCTAAATAGACACCCTCACCTGGCCGATTAATAGCGATCAGACCTCGATCCAGTCGCTCCATATGCTTTTGTGAGAATGTTAAATATTGACCTAAAGTGAAAATGAACAGCAAAAGAATTGTTTTGCTTCCCAAGTAATTCAGTCTTTTCATTTGTCTTTTTCTTTGGTTAGTAAGGTGAGCATACCAAGGATAGGCTTATGCTCTGACTATAATGAAGACGGATCACAAATAGATTAGTAAACAGAAAATCATGAAAAACAGGGGCATAATAATCTGCCCCTGTCATCGTGTGTAAGGTTACTGAACCTAATATAAACTATAGTTTTTCAACCCTTATAACCTGTTGATTTAGATAAAGAAAGTAAATACCGGCAGGTAGTTCCATCATATCAATTTGACTTCCGGTTCCAATTAGAAGAATTTGACCTGATACATTAAAAAGTTTCCAATCAAATTCCCTGTTAAGGTTGATTCTACCCTCCGTTGGGTTCGGATGAATGGTAACTTCAGTCACTTGAGCATTGGCGACCGAAGTAACACATTCATCTATATCCGTGGTAGGAGTTAGGCCTGTATTACCACCTGAGCAATTTCCACACACATCTATGTTCGCATCCCCATTGATATCACCATTGCAATCCATACACGACTCATTGGGTGTAACTCCAGTATTCCCTCCTGAACATACACCACATTGATCAATCGAAGCGGTACCCCCAAAGTCACCGTTACAATCCTGGTCACAAGCTACCTCTCCGGTATTGCCACCCACACATTGATTACACCCATCTATAAAGGCTGTTCCATTGATATCACCATTGCAGTCTAGACAGGTTGAATTTGTCGTTATACCAGTGTTTCCCCCGGAGCAAACACCACACTGATCAATTGATGCCGCACCTCCCCAGTCACCATTACAATCCTGACTACAAGCAGTATTTCCGGTGTTGCCTTCTACACAGGTTCCGCAGTTATCCAGGTATGCACTGCCTCCCCAGTCTCCGTTACAGTCTTGCGTACACGCTACATTGCCCGTATTACCAGCCACACATGTACCACAGTTGTCGTAATAGGCTGTACCTCCCCAATCACCATTACAATCCTGACTACAAGCAGTATTTCCAGTGTTGCCTTCTACACAGGTTCCACAGTTATCCAAGTATGCACTGCCTCCCCATTCTCCGTTACAGTCTTGCGTACACGCTACATTGCCCGTATTACCAGCCACACATGTACCACAGTTGTCGTAATAGGCTGTACCTCCCCAATCACCATTACAATCCTGACTACAAGCAGTATTTCCGGTATTACCTTCTACACAGGTTCCGCAGTTATCCAGGTATGCACTGCCTCCCCAATCACCATGACAGTCTTGCGTACAAGCAGTATTTCCAGTATTGCCCTCTACACAGGTTCCACAATTATCCAGATATGCACTGCCTCCCCAGTCTCCGTTACAATCTTGTGTACATGCCACATTGCCTGTATTACCAGCCACACATGTACCACAGTTGTCGTAATCGGCAGTACCACCCCAATCACCATTACAATCCTGACTACAAGCAGTATTTCCAGTGTTGCCCTCTACACAGGTTCCGCAGTTATCCAGATATGCACTACCTCCCCAGTCTCCGTTACAATCTTGCGTACACGCCACATTGCCTGTATTACCAGCCACACATATGCCGCAGTTGTCCAGGTAAGCTGATCCACCTGGATCTCTATTACAATCAACAACAACCGGAGTAAATGCCACATAATTCAGGTTCATATAATCCGAATCAAACACTACACGCATAATCTTTTGTCCAGATGTCAGGGAAACATTGTTAATTGTAACTGTTTGCCATACCTGCCAGCCACCGGTATTCGGGACATCAATAGTTCCTGTAATGTCAACACCATCCATTTCTATATGAAGCTGACCATTATCCCCATCACGGGCAACACGCACATCAATATCATAATCTCCGGCAGTGTTCACGTTAACCGTATACTCCAGCCATTCCCCGTTTATAATATAGCCTACATTATATCCTCCTCCCACATCGGTTGTACTCTCAATATCAACTCCGTCCCCGCTTCGGTAGGTCGCACCCCCTTCATTAATGGCATCTGAATCATTATAAGCCACTCCTTGTCCACCCACATCATAATCTTCTGCTTGGATCGTCCCCGGAATCTGATGAATGTTACCATCATAAGGCCCCTGTGGTATCGTAACTGTAATCGAACGCGATGCCGATGTGGTCATCAGACCATCATTATCTGTAGCAACGGCAGTGATCACATAAGTACCTGCATTGGTTGCGTTCCAGGAAATACTATAGGGTGACGAATTATCAGTTCCCACAGAATTTCCATCCACAAAAAACTCTACCGCGGTAACACTACCATCAGCATCAGAAGCAGTTGCAGAAATAGTAATGTTTAGCGGAGCTTCATAAGTCGACCCATTAGCCGGAGCAGTTAAACTTACTGTAGGTGGAATTCCTGCATTGCAAACATCTGGCTGTGCTTCCATGTAGGATTTTAGCCAGGTCATTGCCATCCTTTCCGATCCATCCGAGTTTAATAACCCTGTATAATCGAACCAGTTCAGACCTTCCACATATCCCCAAATTGTAACGCAGGCAACTGCAGGGTGCTCATAAAAGGCTGGAAAAATAGTAGCATAGCGATCCCTTTGCTGTTGCTCATTTCCATTATCTCCTCTGATATCTAACTCTGTAACATGGATTGGCAAACCAGCCGTTGCCAACAAATCAAGTCCGTTTGTAATCTGTGATCCGGTCATGTTATCAACGCTAAAGGCATGACATTGAATACCTACCGCATCTATCAATCCTCTGTCTTTGAGAATATTAACTATTTCCAGATGTCCATTAATATTCGAAGTGCTGTTTATGATATTGTAATCATTCAAAAGAAGTATCGCATCGGGAAAGTACTCCCTCGCTTTCGCAAACGAGTAGATAATATAATCCCACCCTGTTCCATAAGGACCGTATTCAGGGTGCTGTGATAAGTACGGATTACTAGCCCCATTATTGAACCCACCTAACGCATCCCTGAAATCCACATCAGGCGCATGGCCCGGTAAGGATTCGTTTACTACGTCAATTATTGCTGTATTTGGGTACCTCTGTGCAAATAATGAATACCACTCTTCCACCTCTTCACGTTGCTCCTGCTGAGACAAACCGGCTATCCAATCTGGTTGTTGTGATCCCCAAACAAATACATGTTGCTTAAATGGAAGTCCATTCGCTTCACAATAGTTGTACATTTGATCGAGATCACCCCAGTTATATTGATCACGGTTTGGTTCTGCCACCCCCCATTTCCCTGCATTCTCGGGAGAAACCTGATTCCAATAGTTGCCCCAGTCTGATCGAATCACAGGTCCATTCCAACTGCTTGGCATAATATTACCGACAAATTTCGCCTTACAAGCTGCGAGTCCTTGATCTCCTCCGGGGTACGCCCAGATGATATGGTTACCACAATCACCTTCGGCAACACCACAACCACAACTTCCAGAGGCAATCTTATTAGGGTCATTTGGACACTCATCCAAGCAATCATTGGTACCGTCATTGTCACTATCCAAATCACAATCCTGTAGATCAAACTCAATATATCCGTTACAATGCATCAATTCACTATGACTACCACCCCCACATGAACCATTTGCATAATAAGCGGTATTGACAGCCTGATCTTCAGCCTGATACACCACCCCATCTACTTCGAGGTAATCAACCTGTACATCCAGACCAGTTGCATCATTGGTAAAGTTCAATCTGAATAGCCCTGTTGAAGGACCATTGTACGTGAAGGTCTGATAGCTAGTCCCCATTGTCCAGGTTTCAACAACATTTCCATCAATTTCTAACTCCAAAATCTCCGTACCATCTGTTCCGGTTGCTCGCACTACAATATTTCCTAATACCGTAACATTTACTCCTGATGAAGTCGTACTGTTACCATCATTGTCTGTAGCTGCAGCCGTTATAACATAATTGCCAACATCAACTCCGGTCCAGTTATATGCATAAGGGGCTGTATTATCACTTCCGATTAAATTTCCATTGGCATAAAACTGAACATTTGAAATCGTACCGTCAGGATCTGAAGCATTTGCTTGGATTGTAATATTGCCCGTAGAGTTAAATGAAGCTCCAGTAGTTGGCGATGTTATAGAAACAGTTGGGAATCCGGCCGCAGTAGCATCTTCTCCAACAAATGTGGTAATACTATTTCCATCCAGCGACAAAGTAACTGTACTTCCTGATACATTGATAGTACCATCATCGCTTACATTTTTTGAATCGGATGTTGTGTATTTATCAAATTGAAAAATGTTTCCACCTTGAATCGTCACCTGAATATTTTGAGCACCTCCGTTCCTATTGACGGCCACGATAGCCAATTTGCCATCAGTGTTTTTATAGGCAGTCAAAAAAACATTACCTGTCGGCTGAGCATTAATACTAACTCTTTTTGCACCTGGTCGAATGAATTTTGAGAACTGAGCCATAACCCATCCTCGCTTTGTAACGGTTCCGGCCGCAGCAACATTTGCGTTACCGTGTCCTCCTTCGCCATCATGAATAAGGGCATAATACCTTCTTAGTGGCCACCATACATACGTTTGAAATTGACCTATAGCCATAGCATTGTGCATATGTTCGGCCATATCCATAGCTAATCCCCAGAGGTTTGCATCATTTTGGCTATCGGTATAGACTTCAGTCATCCATAGCTCTTTGCCGTTTCCGTTTTGTTCGAATAGTGGATAAGGAAATTGAGAAAGCTGAGTTCCATATAAATGAGTTCCGAATATATCCACTTTTGAAAGTGCATCGGCATCGTTCAGTATTGGGTCATATACATCCTTTCTATATTGGAAAGACTCTGGGGTCATCAAGCGACAGTTGATTTGATCTGCGTAACCTTTGATAAAATCTACCGATTCCTGAGGTGTCCATTCGGTCCAGTCATGTGCGTAATCAGGCTCATTTTGAGTTGAGATTGCATAAAAATCCACCCCATTATTGCTCATATATGTTACATAATCGTTGAGATGTTGGGCATAAGCCCCAAAAGAAGCTGTATTGATCCTTTTTTGTCCGGTACCATCGGTATAGGTCATGCTTGCCGGAGGATTCCAGGGTGATGCAAAAACAATGGCACCCAGTTGAACCGCTCGTTGGGCAGTTTGTATACCCTGTGACCATTGATTCGGATTATCGGAAACATAAGTTCTTAGTACTGTAAGTCCAATTTGACCATCTCCATTCCCAAAACAAAGATCTCGTTCCTGTGAATTGAGATCTGAATACCATATTGGATGGTTGATCCCTCCAAATCCTTTTATTTCCTGATATTCTGTATTGAGATCAAGAATGGCTGTTTGAGCAAACAATTGATTCAGGTTTATTAGAGCTATAAGCAGAATCAACTGAAACGAGTATAACTTTTTCATTTGGTAAGGTTTATTTGTTTGTAATTCACCTTGTCACCCAAATTTTGTAAGGTTGGAATCAGGGTAACAAGAATCTTTGGTAATAAGGTTTTGCACTTAACAACTTCAAAACAGAAAAGTAAACAGGAAAATGAAAAAAGTTATTTGGGCAAACTATAACTTAGAAAAACATGAATTTTTTGGGTATTGGCTAAAGTTCTGTGAAGTGCACTAAACTGGTAACCAAGAGCAAATGAAAACTTGTGTTCGTTTAACAATACATCTTCAACACCAGCAATAATGCCAGTCCCGATTACTCTCCTGTAGTATGCTCCAACAAAATAATTTTTGCTAAAGTACTGACGAACCTGCCATTCCATCTCATTGTCAAATTGACTATTCAGCAGGCATCTGTAAAAAGCAGATGTAGACATACTTCCGTTCCATTGAAAGGACTTATTCAAAACGAAATGGTAATGTCTTCTAAAATAAATAGGAGGGAAAAAACCTGTCATGGTTTTATTCAAAAGCTGCCCTCCGCTTATTGATGCCATCCAGGAATTCCTATAGTAGGTTAACGAAGCATACAAGTCAGGTAACCAGTTACTACTCCCCCCGGTCGAAGCCGATGATTTAATATGCAGATTCATCATACCCCCGGAGATTCCAAAGGCTAGCTCCTGACCATCATTAAGTACCAACCTTCGGGCATAGTCAACTCTGAACGAGTTATATTGGATAAAAGGTCCTTGCCTCTCTGAGCTGAAATATAGCGATGCTTTACTCGAATGACCGTCCTGGGCCACATTCACAGAACCGAAGTAGCCATAAAAATTTCTCACTGGACTAAAATCCCCGAGACCACCCTCGTTACCAATATTCAGCTTAAAGTCATTTCCCTTTTCAAAGTACGAGGGTGTATAATATGCCATACTATTCACCCCCATCATAAGTAAATCAGGGCTCTTCACGACTTCCTGTGCTTTAAGTGAATGGGTAAATAAGCTCAATAACAGTAAGGTGTAATAGCGGATTATCACATCTCCATATTAAAAAATATTTTTGACAATCGGTCTACGTTTAAATCTGTAAGATTCAAAGTTTAAAACAAAGAGTCTAAAGTTTGAGGGAGATATGTGATCTTACAGCCATCATCATAGATTCAGAAGAAATTTTAATTTATTAGAAAAATGTTGTTTACTTTTTGGTATTGGAATTGTTTCCTATGAAAAAGCGAACTGAAATCGATAGTCAGACAGTAATTAAGGCCATTGAAACCGGAAAAGATGATCAGGCATTAAATGAATTATATCGCCATGTCCTACCCGTAATCACGGCCTATGTAAAAAAGAACAGTGGAACTACAGAAGACGCTGAAGACGTATTTCAGGACGCGGTACTGACACTTTTCAGACAAATAAAGCTAAAAAGGTATTCGGAAGAAGGATCGGGTGTTGGAGGATTTTTATTTACCGTGAGCAAAAATTTGTGGTACAACAAACTTAAAAGAAGTAACAGAATAACATTGACAGACTCTCAATCATTTGATGATCAGGAACAAAACACTATTCTGGATCAAATTATTGTAGAGGAAAAGCTTAAGACCATTAACCAACTGCTGAATGATATTGGGGAGCAATGTAAAAAGATTCTGAGTCTGGCGATATATGAAAAGAAAAGCATGAAAGAAATTGCTGCAGAAATGGACTTCAAGTCTGAAGATGTTGCAAAGTCAATTCACTACAGGTGTAAAAAGAAACTAGGAAAATTAGCCCGGGAGAACAAAGTTTATATGGCTACGCTGGGTGTAAAGTAAAATGACAGATTTCTCAAAATATGAACTAATCGACAAATTCCTGTCCGGAAACCTCTCAGATTCTGAAAAGATTCAGTTTAACAAACTTATGACTGATGATTCGGAATTTGCCACCGAAGTAGAAGAGTTTGATTTTGCACAACAAGTGATAGTTGATCAGGAGCTGGGTAGTCTGAAAGCTAAAATCGCCAGTGATCTCAACAGAAGAAGAAAGACCAGGAATCGAACAAGAAACATTGGTATGACTAGCTTGGGAATTGCTTTGCTCCTGACCGTGATTTATGTGACTAGCAATCCCGAAAATAAAAAGGAGCAGCCCCTAAACAAACCGGAAAAAATTAGTGACACCATATACAATAAAGAGGTTTCCGTAGATTCCTTCATATTTGATGATTTAGAGGTTTCAACAAAACCAACTGAACAATTCGAACCGACAAAGAGTTTACCATCTACCGTTGAGGACAACAAACCACTGGGAAATGATCAGGAGCCGATAGAAACAATTGCAGATTCGAGTAACACTATGGTTTCTGATGAAAATACAGTGGAATCAGAGGAGGAAACAAAGGGAAAGAGAAACCCTGATTCAAACATAAACCCTTGTGATAATACAACCATTATCATAGATGTCATCAATATTACCCCTGCGTGTAAGAGAGATAATAATGGGTCTTTTTCTTTGAAAGCAACGGGTGGTACCAAAAGCTGCTTATTCAGTTCTAATGGTGGCAGAGACTACCAAAAATCACCTGACTTTAAATTTCTGTTTGCAAAGCAATATGAGGTGATTGCCAAAGACGAAAATGGTTGCCAATCAAAAATACGGTCCATTAATGTCCCGGAAAAAGTGTGCTTAAAAACCGAATACGTTTTTAATCCCGACTATGAAGTTTGGAATATTCCTGACATGGGTGAAAGCTTTGAATTGTATATCAAGAACAGCAGCGGAAATATTATTTTCAATAAGAAATATGAACTTGGTACTGTAGCTCAATGGAATGGAAAATCAATCAATGGAGAAACAGCTGCAACAGGATTGTATATATTTGTAATCAAAACCGAATCAGGAGCCACAACCAAAGGTCAAATTACTATTACCCGGTAAATGAAAAGGTGCCTCGCACATATCATCTTAGTGCTATTTGCTTTTCAGTCTAAAGCACAAACGGTATATATACAAGACGCTGGTTTTCGACAGTGTTTGAATGACCACTATCCTTTTTTAACGACAATGGATGGTGATAGTCTGAATATCCCCAATGCTAATAGCTACGCTGGATTGCTGGTTTGTCAAAATTATAGTATTGTCAACACGCAAGGATTGGAGCATTTTCAAAGCGTACTTGAAATTGACTTATCCAATAATGATCTGGATAGTATTCCGCAGTTATCATCGATAAGTTCTCTAAATAAAATAAGTGTGTTCAGCAACCATATCTCCCAATTGCCAGACCTCGATCATATGAGTAACCTTAATACCCTCTATATCGACAATAATAATCTAACACAACTGCCTGCATTAATCGAAACCAATATCCTTTCATTGCATACGGCTCAAAATGATCTAACATCAATTGATAATCTTGGCGCTTTCATTAACCTAAGAACACTTTATGCCTGGGAAAATCAGCTATCCTCATTGCCAACAGACCTATCTGCTTTGGACTCAGTCCGAATTTTCCATATTGGATTTAACGAACTTACTTCATTACCCGACTTGAGTAGCATGACCAAACTGGAAAAACTCTATATCGAAGAAAACAATTTAACTGTATTTCCTTCCGTAGCAAGCTTTGACTCATTGATAACCATTTATGCCTACGGGAATAACTTCGAGACTATACCTGATTTTTCCGGTCTTCCAAAGCTGGAAAAGGCTTTCATCTATGATAATGAACTGACTTTTGAGGATATAGCACCTTTAACTGCACACCCGGATTTTGAAAATGTATTCTCCTATGGAAGTCAGGAGAAAGTAGGAACAGAGGTCACTTATAACGTCATTGAAAACAACCCTTTAGAAATAGCTACGGATGTAGACATCTCCATTAGCGGATTGACTTACGAATTGATTCATGATACCTCAGTGTTACAAAGCAATACGGGAGGGTTATTCACAATTGACAACCTTCAACAGGAAGATGCCGGTGACTATTTTATTCGCATAACCTCTATCGGACCAACCATGACAGACCTGGTATTGGAAACACATCCTTACCATATTAATGTAATGCCATGTTGTAAGGACATTTCGTTTAGCCCGAATGGAGATGGGGTGGAAGATGAATTATTCATTTCTCAGGAGGGACTAGCAACCATTTATAACTCCAGCGGGCAACCTATAAAAGAACTTCAGATACCAGCAAACTGGGACGGGACTGATAATAATGGTCGCCCCGTTAGTGTAGGGTTCTATGTAATTCAAATTGAAGGATCGTCTTCAATTAGAGTGACCGTTCTCGACTGACCAATCGTACAAATAAGACCCGGGGCGTTGAAGTAAACCCCGGGTGCTATTATACACAAATGGTAAACTCAATCATATTACTTAATCAAGGCATTGATACGGCTGGTCGCAACCCTTTTCACCGTTACTCTGGCATCTCCCTTCACAAATTGTTGAACTTCCTCCTTTGACTGTAGACTTCTAACCACTATTCCGGCTTCCCTTGCATTATAGTCAGTACTAACCTTATTTTCAGTTGATTTATCAGGATTCACTGAGGTTCTGGTTGTCTGCTCCGGCTTATTAGTTTTCTTCGGTGCTACTTTTTTGGATGACTTCTTTTTTCCAGTTTTTTTCTTAGCAGACTTTTTGTCATCTTTTTTAGATGATTTTTTCTTCGCCTCTTTCTTAGAGGACTTTTTGTTATTCTTTTTAGGAGTCTCCTTCTTTGAACTCACTTTCTTCGCCTTCACTTTCTTCTTTTTCTTTTCGTCTTTTTTCTTTGCCATGATCCCTATTATTAAATATATGTTAACTAACCAATCTCCTATATTACAGGAATGTTAAATTTCGGAAGAAAAACTGAGGTATATATTAAGAGAATATTAAATGCATTTTTTCTCACTGGAATTTTAGGATTAGCCCTGAATGCAGTTTATTTACAATGACCAAACCTACTTTAGTAGTACTACATGAAAAATAGTTACACCCAGAATCATCCTCTAATTATCGTATTGAGAAGAAAGGTTTTATTTATCGTGCTGACAATACTATCGGTAACTGCTTCGGCTCTTATCACCTTTCTAACCCCCAAACTTTATCAATCAACAGCAATTGTATATCCTACGGATAAGAACACCTATAATTCTGCGGTAAATGATCCAAAATTTGGTTATGTGATACAGGCCGACCGTTTGATACAATTATTCATGTCGCAAAGGAATCAGGACAGCCTCGTAAAAAAATTCAACCTATTAAAGCATTTTGAGCTTGACACTACAAAAGTAGGTTGGAGACGAAAGCTGGACAAAAATTTAAGCAAAATGATCTCCTACAAAAGAACACAGCACCTCTCTGTAAGGATTGAGGTAAACTCTACCGACCCTGAACTTTCTGCAAAAATTGCTAACTACACAGTATCAAACATCAATAAAATCCGTAAAGACATCTTCCAGAGCAACATGAATAAAGCCCTTGATTTAAACAAAAATCTGATACTGGTTCAGGAAAGAACAGTTGATTCCCTACTGAAACTAATTTATTCATATCCAATTGATAACGATAATAACAATCCACTCGATGAGTTGGTTATCACCCGTCTCAAAGAACGTCACAAAGAAGGGACATATACCCCTGGAGATGAAGGAATAGAGAAAATCATCCAATCTTCCTCCAACCCAAAAGCAATTTTTTTAATCGATGAGTTTTTAATTGCAGAGGAGGAACTGATCTCTTTACGCAAGGAGCACCTAAATATTCAAAAACAAATGAAATCGATAGCTGATGTCTACCTGGTTTCAAAAGCTACAGTTGATGATCAGAAAGTTCTTCCTTCTTTACGCTTCAACCTACTTGTCGGGTTAATTCTTGGTATTGTCGCTTCCCTCACTATCATTTTCCTGGGGCACCAGTGGAGCCTTCTTAGAGACCAGTTAAAACATGGTTAACGAGAGAAGACTAATTATTGCGCTCACTGCAATTTTTATCATACTACTGGTGACTACGGTACTTTTTGGTAGTATAAAGATGCAGTTAATAATTGCCGGAATCTGCATTCTGATCATATTCTCTACACTAATTCTTCAAAACATTCAAAAAGGCTTGCTGCTGATTGCCTTTACAATACCACTTTCGATATCGTATTATATTGGCGACTCCGGAATCAAACTAGGAATACCGGGTGAATACGGTACTCTCTTGATATTTTTAGGAGCATTTTTCTTGTTCATAGCCAAAAGACCAACGAATTACAACTTTGTCACACACCCTCTAACACTCCTAATTCTTTGTGACCTTCTAGTGACCTTTATATCCACACTTTTCAGTTCTACTCCATTGATTTCCACAAAAAGAATGGTTATCAAAACCGTATTCGTACCTGTTTATTACTTACTCATGTCGGGAAATAGGGTTAGCCTGATCAATAAAAAACGGCTGTTGATGCTCTACGTTCTTGGGTTGCTCATTCCTGTCCTATTTACGTTGGTCAATCATATGCCCTTCGGTTTCTCAGTACAACGCAGCTATGATGTAAGCCAACCGTTTTTTCCTGATCATACAATGTATGGGGCTTGTATCGCTTTTGTACTACCATTCATGCTACTATGGACAACCACAAATAAGGATAAATACGAATGGTCAAAACTCACAAAGTCAGCATTAACTCTATTATTTATAATTGCTGTATTTTTTTCCTACTCAAGAGCTGCCTGGTTAAGCCTGGCTGTATGCCTTGGTTTCTACATTGCTCTCAGGCTTAAACTGAATTCAATACATTTTGTTGCGCTAAGCTTGGTAGCATTGGCAGTAATCACCTTTAAAGCTCAAAGCCTCTTTCATCAAATGAAAAGTGAACGAAAAATTCATGAAGTTGAAGTATCTGTGGCCGGACACGTTGAATCCATAACAGACCTCAACTCCAATGTATCTAATCTGGAGCGAATAAACCGTTGGGATTGTGCCCTGAAAATGTTTAAAAAACATCCGATTGTAGGATTCGGACCAGGATCATATCCTTCACAGTACGGTCAGTTTCAGTCCCAGGAATACATCACAAGGATAAGTACTTTTGATGGTACTAAAGGCAATGCTCATTCCGAATACCTGGGTGCATTATCAGAAACTGGTTTTTTAGGCCTACTAGCGCTGCTTTTTATCATATTGTATAGTGTCCACCTTGGCATTGTCAACTTTCACTACTACCCTCCTAACAGTGTAGAGTATTTGTTGATTTGGGGGGCTTTGGGTGGACTAATCACTTTTTATATCCACAGTATGTTCAACAGCTTTTTAGACAGTGAAAAAATGGCATTTCTGGTCTACGGGAGTTTAGGCATTATTACTTGCCTGGATATTGAGAGACGCAAAAGCAATCAGAAGATTACTTAAAATCTCAGAAAAAATAGGGGATCAGCTTATTGTAAATACAAAATTATTTTCGGGACTTCGTGTGAGCTAATTTTTACAAAAGAAAGACCTTAATGGTCTTAATAATTTTCAACCGGCCGCCCGGTCACAAACCATAGTAGAATGATTACAGACCTCAATCAGGAACTTGAGGCCATGAGGGAAATTTTGGCCAAAACTGAACAAAAATTAATCGAGAAAGAAACGATTTTCAGCTCTATACTCGAGAGCAATCTTGCAGGATACTGGGATTGGAGAATACAGGAAAATCGTGAATTTCTGAGCCCATCATTTAAAAAAGTGTTAGGGTACTCGGAGGATGAATTACCAAATCATCCCTTGTCGTGGCAAAGAAAAATCCACCCGGAAGATTTACCGAAAGTCCTACTCAATTATGAGCAACACGTTGCAAGTAAAGGGCAACATCCGTTTAATAATGAAATACGATATTATCACAAAAACGGCAATATCGTATGGGTATTATCGAAAGGTAAAGTCATTGAATGGGACCAAAATGGACTGCCAGTCAGGATGGTAGGCTGCCATGTTGATATAACAGACCTCAAAAAACTTCAGGAAGAACTACTACTTCGAACGGCAGAACTGGAAAACAAAAATAAAGAACTAGAGCACTTTGTATTTCTCGTTACCCATGATCTCAAAGAGCCCGTACGAGTTCTAAATAGCTTTGCAGATCAGTTACGAATTAAAAAATCTGATAGTTTGGATGATCAGATAGACAGCAGTCTGAATTATATACAAGAGTCTTCCCGGAGGCTTAATCAAAAAATCATTGATCTTCTGCAATATGCCCGCCTGGGACAGCATGACGTAATATCATGTGTTAATTGCACAGAAATAATGGAACAAATTTGCGAAGAACTATCCGACCTGATTATAGAGTCAGACGCACAGGTTAACTATGATGAATTACCGGCAATCGAAGCCTACCCCAAACAGCTACACCTTCTATTCAAGAACCTGATTTCCAACTCAATAAAGTTCAGAAGACTAAATATCAAGCCATGTATTGAGATAAGTTGTGATTTCAAAGATGAATGCTGGCAATTTTCAGTTCAGGACAACGGAATCGGGTTTGAAGAAAAATACAGTCAAAAAATTCTGATGATATTTCAAAGACTACACCCCTATCATAAGGTCGAAGGAAATGGAATCGGGCTAGCCTTGTGTAACAAAATAATTGAAGCCCATCAAGGCAAATTATGGGTAAAAAGCGACACAAATCAAGGCAGCACTTTTTACTTTTCTATCCCAAAAAACCTAAAAAAGGCTATAACTAATCAAATTATTCAAAAAGAGCTGCGACCGTCACTGTAAAGGTACTAACTCTGTCCAGGTACTCTGAAAAAGGATTAGGATCATCCACCAACAAATTAGCCAATCCTAATGAAAACCGGACTTCGGGAGAAAACTTAAACAGCGGTTGGTACATATCAATACCTAAACCATACTCCAAAGTCAAGTCAAAGGGTCGGGTTCTAAGCTGATCGTCCTTTTTATCTTTCTTTTTCGCCCCAACCTCTATTGCGGGTTTAATTCCTCCCAGCATATAGAACCTGGTATTTCTTCGTCTGACGGATTTATATTTTAATAGAATTGGAAATTCCACAAATGTACTTTCAAAAACGTGAGGAATTGCGGGTTCGCTGACATCGTTATACTCATAGGTTACCGTACGATCATAGAAAGCAACAGTCGGGAGTAAACGGGCATCCATGAAATCGTTGAGCCTATAGTTAAAGATAAAACCCAAAGAAAAACCAGTTGTATAGCTTGGATAAACCTTATTATAGGTAGTATCACTCACACTTTGATCAGAATGTTTCAGTTTAAAACCTGTATGGTTGAGGGCCAGCTGAAACCCATAGTGTATTTGTTTATCATCATATGCGGGCATATTTTCAACCGTTGTCAGCTGTGAAAAACCCTTCAATGAAATAAGAAACAATACGCTCAAAAAAGCTACTTTTCGGCAGTATAGAGAGAGCAAACTC
This sequence comes from Cytophagales bacterium, assembly GCA_965267335.1. GTDB lineage: Bacteria > Bacteroidota > Bacteroidia > Cytophagales > JAAEPT01. Next base: position 3,897,335 of record OZ253953.1, read on the forward strand.
CTAAAGTGAGTGGTGTGCATTCTGATGATTTGTAACCTAAAGATTCCAACAATGTTTTAAACCTGTCACCATCCGGGAAGGCCTGAACTGATTCAGGAAGATATGTATAGGCCGAATTATCCTTTGATATCTTTTTCCCTACGGTCGGTAATATATAACGAAAGTAAAGGTGATATAATTGCTTGAAAGGAAAAAGAGTTGGAGTTGAGAATTCTAAAATATAGACCTTCCCTCCCGGCTTGGTCACCCTGTACATTTCCGAAAGCCCTTTACTTAAATTGCCAAAATTCCTGACACCAAACGCTGCCATGACCGAATCGAACGAATTATCCTCAAATGGAAGATTCTCCGAATCACCATACATCAGTTTGATTTTGTCACCCAGACCCTTCTTTACAATCTTTTTTTGACCAACCTCAAGCATACCTTTCGAAATATCTACTCCCACAATCTCTTTTGGGCCTGCTTTAAGAGCACCAATAGCCAGGTCTCCCGTTCCTGTCGCCACATCAAGAATATTCTCTGGCTGCTGTTTCTTAATCAGTTTAATAGCTCTTTTTCTCCAATAAATATCAATCCCCAAACTGAGGAAATGATTAAGAAAATCGTACTTACCAGAAATGTTGTCAAACATCTTGGCAACTTGTGATTTCTTATCAGCCTCCTCTCCTTTATAAGGAACTACTGTTTTCAGCTCAGCCATTTACTTTTGAATAATTTTTATTTCGGTTCTACGGTTCTTTGCCCTGTTCTCGTCAGAATCATTGGGTACAATAGGTTTCAACTTACCATATCCAACAAATGAAAGCTGTCCTTTGTTCGCCCCATTAGAGACCAAATAATCATACGCTTTTTTAGCTCTCTTCTTGGACAACCTCAAATTGAATTTTTGTGAGCCAACATTATCGGTATGGCCAGCTAGTTCAATTCTGATTTCTTCTTTAACCTTTAAGAGCCTCAATACCTTGTCGAGTTCTTTTTTTGAACTCACCTGAAGCTCGGTGGAATTGTATTCGAAATAAATATTATCAAATGACGAACCTGTAATAGTATCGAGAGTATTAGCAGCCAGTAAAACCGAGTCTTTTGGCCCGTCAATGTAGTCTATAACAAAAGTCTTTTCAATCTCGGTACCATCTTCATCGGCCAAAGCGATATTCAAATCTTCTGAGAACAAAGTATCGGACCCTTTTACTATGATTGCCTCATAATCCGTATGACTCAACAAATTATTGTCAAACTTCCCTTCGTTCAGCTGCGAATTGGAAGCAAACTCAAATTCTGCTCCGTCCTTCGACCTGAAAAAGACTTCTATGCTGTCATTCAATACAGGCTTATTATCAACTGAGGAAATAATCTTACCGTTAAGTTTAACTATAGGAACCGGGACTGAATTGTAAATATCAAGTTCACCTAAACCTCCGATACGATACGATGAAAAATACGCCATCCTGGTCCCCGGAACCGGATGATAATACACATCATCGTCTATTGAATTAATCGGGTATCCAAGATTTTCTGGTGCCCCCCATGTGCCATCAGCACCTAACTCACTTCTGAATATATCATATCCACCCATACTTTTTTCTCCGTTTGAACAGAAGTATAAGGTTTTTCCATCTTCGGATATATAAGGTGCGTTTTCATCGGCTGCCGAATTAATGCTTCCAGGCAAGGCCTCCGGTTTTGTCCATCCACCATCGGGAGTTCTATCACTATAAAAAAGATCAAGATTTTTATCCTTGGTGTACTTATCAGTTGAAAAATAAATACGCTGACCATCACTGGTAATGGTAGCATCCGCCTCATAATCGTTGGAGTTGATATCCTCAGCTCTTACAGGCACCCCCCACTTGCCATCTTTGAGTTCTGAAACGTAAATGTCTCCGTAATGGCTTTGCTTATAGATCAACATCTTTGTGTCATTATCAAATAACTGAATACAGGCATCATGTCCCGCACTCTCAAGGTTCTGACTGATGGAATAGGGTTCCTGCCATTCTCCATTTTTCTTTTCAGAAATAAAAATCGCCTCATAATAATGTCCGTCCGGATCCTGTGCATGGTGGTTTGAATATTCTCTTTGTGAGGTAAATATCAACATATTGCCATTATTTGCCACGATTGGACTATGGTCATGAAACTCGCTATTCACCACACTACCAGCATTTTGAATGAGGAAATACTGGGGACGGTCATAAAGCTCTTTACCCACTTTAGCCTGACTGATCAGCGTTTCAATCTCTATTCTCCTGGAGTCACCTCTTCGATTAAACTCCCCAAGAAAATACTCATACTCCTCGATTGCCTCCTCGAATTTATAGTTACGATGTAACGCTTTTCCATGCCAATACTTGTAATACTTATCAACCTCAGGATCAATCTGATAAGCTTTTTCTATATACTCCAAAGCTTTAGGTAATGAAGCTGTTTCTAAATAACAGATACCGGCCTTATAATACGCTTCAGCATTATTTGCATCTAACTTTAGTACATCCTCAAATAGTGGGATTGCATTATGATAGTGATCATTATCATATTCTTTGTTCGCTTTCTTTAAGGCTACGTCAACATCCGAACTGTATGCGACAACTGTTTGTAAAAGCAAAGCGTATATAAAAAAGTGGAAAAGTCTCATCTGCTTGAAAGTAATTTGTACACAAAATTAGCAATTTTCGTACAAACATTGCCAATTGTGCAATTATTGGCTTAAATGGGCGGGTTACTTTTCAATAATTATGAATTCTGTCCTCCTGTTTAACTCAGGAAAATCATCGTTTGCGGCTAGGGGCTTAGTTTCACCATAACCTTTGTAGGATACCCGTGAAGGGCTAATCCCTTTGCTCTTCAGATAGTCTACAACTGCTTTCGCCCTCTGACGAGATAGTACGTCATTATAGCCATCAGGCCCCACAAAATCAGTGTGTCCGGCTATTTCTACTCTAAGGTTCTGATTGGACTGCATCATCTCAAGAAGCTTGTTCAATTCTGCATATGATTCAGATTTAAGCGTGTGTCTATCAAAATCAAAATAGATGTTTCTTAATGGGTTTATGCGCCCCACTTCTTCCTTCCTTAGCGCCAATGTCTTATAAATTTTTTGCTCCTCACCGGTCATACCAGGTACCAATACCGTGAGGCTTTTATATACATAACCATCTTTCTGACAAAAAACCTCATAATTTCTTGGCTCTTCATTGTTGAATTCCAAGGACAATTCACCTCCGAAAGCTGTAGTTTTCGTTATTTGCTCGCCCGTTGTTTTGTCAATAATTTCAACTTGAGCATCAAGTGCTTCCTGACTGTCGTAAGCCTTCACATTTATATAGAGGGCTACTTTCTGCAACTCAATTTCTTGGGCTGTATCTTCAGGAATCTCTGCAATTTCCGTAGCCGTATCCTCTGGTATCTCTTCTGGTTCCTCATTGAAATAGATCACATATAAATCGTTTCCTCCAAATCCATCCTTCCTATGCGAACTATAGTAGCCTCTTTTTGAGTCACCAGAAATCGTAAAAAATATATCATCATCAGGAGTGTTTATTGGAAACCCCAGGTTCTCTGGTTCACTCCATTCACCGGTCTCCTCGTCATACACACTCTTAAAAATATCATAGCCTCCAATAGATTTATGCCCTTTTGAGCTAAAATATAGCGTGTTGGTATTGACATCGAAATACGGACTTTCCTCATCATACTTGGTATTAATTACGGAGCCAAGATTTTTTGGGTCCCCATACTTTCCCTTCTCATCTTTCTCAATCACATACAGGTCGGTCCTACCCTTTCCTCCTGGCCTGTCCGATGAGAAATAAATATAGCCTGGATGGGTTACACAAATGGATGTCTCTTTATAGTTCTTATCATTCACTTCTTTTACTGGCTTTGGTCTGGTCCACTCCCCGTCTTCATAGTCACTCTCGTATATATCACCATTACCTGTTCCCTTGTAGATAAACAATGACTCGCCATTTGCTGATAGGCCAATTGTAGCATCATGTTGATCAGTATTAATGCTCTCCCCAATATTCTCAGGCGCCCCCCATTTGTCTCCTTGCTTCCGAGAAATATATAGGTCCTCAAAGGGTAAGTTATCAACATCTTTCGATTTACCGGTAGACCCAGGGCGTCTGGATGTAAAAATCAGAACTTCCTCGTTAGCCGAAAGAACCGGTGCATAGTCGTTTGATTCAGAATTTATCTGCCTACCCAGATTTACAATCTCTACATTTACTTCTGTTGCGGTTATTTCCTTGGCGTTTTGACAATGAAATATTTTCACGTCTACTCGTTCAAGTTCTTTGCCCATTTGATCATCATGAGGGCCTCTTTTTAAATCCTTTTTGTATAATTCAAAATTCTTAATCGCATTATCGAAGTCGTAAGCGTATCTATATCCTTCAGCTAGATAGTAATGAATTTTTGGAGAAATCTCAGGATCAAGCTCTTTGGCCTTCAAAAAATAGGGATAGGCTTTAGCCTTGCCATCAACCGAAATTAAATGACATCGCCCGGCCATAAACTGAGCCTTAACATTATTCGGATTTTCCTTAATGGCCTGTTTGTATAGCCCCAAGGCACCGTCATGGTCCCCGAACTCAAACATCTCATCGGCCAGTTCGGCAAGTACCTCATCAGTTTGGGAAAATGATAATACACTGCCTCCTCCGATTAATGCTGCAACCAACAAAAACCTACATAGTATGCTCTTCACCTTTTGTAAATTTCAGCCTAATAATGCGAAAATAACGCACTATTACTATTTCTTGACTGCTTTTTTTTACGTACTTCGTGGATTATTGTTACCAAATTCCCGATTCAATGTCCTCATTGAGAGACTCTTCCTACCTATAATGACGTTTCCAGTTTTGTCCCTCTACCAAGGTCTCATGAATGATTAATTCTGTTCTTCGGTTCAATTGACGTCCTTTTGGGTTATCAGTACCATCCGGGTTTGTATTTGGGGCAACAGGGTGCTTTTTACCATAACCCGTAGCCAGAAAACGCTTTCTTTCCAATCCCTTCTGTGTAACAAAGTATTCAACTACGGCTTCTGCCCTGCTTTGTGAAAGCTTTTGATTGTAACTTGCCGAACCAATGGAATCTGTGTGCCCCGCTATTTCAACATACAGTGTTGGCTGATGTTGTAATATGGTGGCATACTTATCAAGTTCTATAAAGGACTCTTTTCTTAATGAAGAAGAATCGTAGTCAAAAAACACATTCTTTAAAACCAATACGCTACCCGGTACAATGGGCTTCATATCAATATCTTTCTTCTCTTCATAAAACTTACCCTTTTCTTCGAGATGGATATTTTCGCTGAACGGTAAGTAACCCTCAGCTTCAACTGAAACTCCGTAGTTTTTTCCTGCCGGTATCACAATGAGGTATTTACCAGTAAAACTATTCGAGTTATAGACTCCGACTACCTCTCCGGTCTCATTATCGGTCACCGTGATATTAGCTGCTACCGGTGATTCAGCTTCCAAATCCCTAACAACTCCTTTCAGTACTATTAGGGAAGTTTCTTTCACCTCCGGTAAGTGCATCACATACAGATCCTGATCACCATAGCTATCTTCATGATGAGAAGAAAAATAGGCCCTTTTGCCATCCGGAGAGAACACAAAGAAAATATCATCATCCGCTGAATTGATTGGGTAACCAACATTCTCAGCTTTTGTCCATTTGCCTGATTCAGGGTCATAGGTACTTTTGAAAATATCATAGCCCCCCATGTTTTTATGTCCTTTGGAACTGAAATATAACGTAACTCCATCAGCATGAATGAACGGAGCATCCTCATCAAATTCAGTATTTATTTCGTCACCAAGCAATATCGGATCAGCCCACTTATTATTAGGAAGCTTCTTGACCATATAAATGTCTTTACCTCCCTTGCCTCCGTCTCGGTCGCTGGCAAAAAACATTATTTTCTCGTCTGCCGTTATACTTGCACTTCCCTCCCAGCTGTGCTTTCCATTAATACCTTCCTGCATTTTTTCAGGTGTGGTCCAATGTTCGCCATCTAACCTACTAACCCACAGGTTCCCTTTTTTATGATGGTCATTCTTATATATAAATAATTTTTGTCCATCCGGTGATAGTCCCACTGAAGCATCATGCTCTTCCGTATTGATATTGCCTCCGATACTTTTTGGTTCGCTCCAAACCCCATCATCACTCTTGTAGGAGATCAAAATATCTTCCATGTATCTTTCCTCATCGACAGGATCCTTTTTCCCACCAGTTGTGTTATCCCTCCTTGAAGTAAAAATAAGGACGGATTCATCAGCGGATACCACAGGGACATACTCAGGAAATTCAGAGTTAATCACAGGCCCCATATTTTCTATTTTAACATTATGAGTATCCTTAATTAACTCCTTACCATCTTCACATCGCGCAATGAAGCGTTCCAAAATTTCAAAGTCTTGTTTACCTTGTTTAGAGCTCTTATCTACTCTTTTTTCATACTCACGGTATAGCTCTATTGCCTTATCAAACTCATGGTGCAAATGATAAGCTCTGGCTAAATTGAAATCCAGATCCTCCGAAACATATTTTTGCACAATGCTCAAGTAAAGGTCAGGTTCTCCTTCATCCTTGTATCCATATTCCTTTGCATGCTTAAAATAAGGAAGTGCACGCTCCTGATGCATGGAGTGTATATAACAAATGCCTATTTCGTAGTTTACTTTTGGGTCACCGGGTTTTAGGCTATCGACCTTCAAAAGTAAGGGCAATGCATCGTCATAGTCCGCGTAACTAAAGTAATCATAAGCTTTCTCCTTTAGTTCATCAATTTTGGTTTGGCTATACCCAACGGTGGTGGTAAACACCACTAACAGTGTAATTATCTTAACAAATCTCATACTACTCAATCTTCTATAAGTTGAAAGGCGCATAAATATAATAATTTTTAAATCCTCTGTAATCTAACCTCAATATGTATCTTTGAAAACATGAAAATTGATGAGGCAAAATTTATTGTTAGTAGTCCAAATCAAAAATCCTGCCCAAAAGCAGATTTGCCTGAATTTGCATTCATAGGACGCTCAAATGTTGGAAAATCTTCTCTCATCAATATGCTTACCGGAAGAAAAAACCTTGCCAAAACTTCGTCCACTCCGGGAAAGACACAATTAATCAATCATTTTCTAATAAATAAAAAATGGTATTTGGTCGACTTACCGGGTTACGGATGGGCTAAAGTGAGCAAGTCTTTAAAAAAATCATGGGGTAAAATGATAGAAGACTATATCTGTCAGAGAACCAGCCTGGTATGCACATTTGTTCTTATTGACATCCGAATTCCTCCCCAAGATATAGATGTTCAATTCATTAATTGGCTGGGAAATAAGGAACTCCCTTTTGTTCTGGTATTCACAAAGGCAGATAAGCTTTCGAAAAACCAAACTAAAAAATCACTGGAAACGTACAAAAAAGAGTTAAGTAAGGACTGGGACATGATGCCTTTCACCTTAATTTCTTCGTCAGTAAAGAAAACTGGTAAAGAGGAAATATTGAACACGATCGAAGATTTACTAACACAATAGCTGGCATCATTTTTGGTACAATTTGCATAAAATTTCAATTCTAGTAATTTTGTTTCACTCCAAAATCTAATATTATGAGAACAAGGATACTTAGTACGGCTCTAGTGGCTTTCTTTTTCATGTTAATCTCCCCATCAACTTTTGCGCAGTCAGACCATGACCCAAATGAACCTGTTGCGCAGCATTATGAAGGAGGCTTATCACAGTTAAATGCAGATATAAAAAGTAGAATGGTCTATCCTGCTATGGCCAGAAAAATGCGAAAGCAAGGAACTTGTGTTATTCATGTTCGAATTGCAGCGGATGGCACTACCAGCCAACACAAGATCGTTAAAAATATAGGTGCTGGTTGTGGTGCTGAAGCATTAAGAGTAGTAAAAACACTTAAATTTAAACCTACTGGCTACGATAGAGATTATAAGGTAGCAGTAAAATTCTCACTCAGGTAATTTAAAGTAAACAAAATAGATGGATTTAAAAGATGTAGCAGCCGTCTCCGGTAAAAGCGGGCTGTATAAAGTTGTAAAACCGACACGAACAGGTGTCATCCTGGAATCAATTGACGAAAATCGGAAAAAAACTATCGCTAATGCGAATAGTAGGGTTTCGATACTGAAAGAAATATCCATCTATACGACTACTGGTGAAAATAGTATCCTTCTGGAAGAAGTGTTCAAGACCATCTTCAAAAACTACGGAGAAAACCTTGAGCTCTCTTCCAAATCAAGTGAACAAGAGCTTCGGGACTTTATTGAAGAGATCGTTCCTGATTATGATGATGAAAGGGTTTACATTTCTGATATTAAAAAACTTGTTTCTTGGTACAAAATTCTTCTTCAGTTTCATCCGGAACTTTTAAAAGAAAAGGAATCCAAAAAGAAGCCTTCTGATAAAGCATCTGACAAACCGGAATCAAAGAAAAAGGAACCAGAGAAGAAAGAAACTACTAAAAAGCCAACACAGGCTAAAAAAACAACTCAAAAAGCAGGTTAATCCTGCTTTTTTTTATGGATACGCTTATAATCAAGAATAATCTGGAAAAACAACTGGGACCGATAGAGTACCCGACATCGGACAGTGATGCAGAACGCCTCATTGAAGCAATTACACCCGTTGTAAGAGAGTTGCTCAATAATGATTTTAATAAACTGATCAATATTCTTTACCGGATTGACCTCAATGAAACCACCTTTAAAAATATACTTCATGAGAGGAGCGACATTCCTCTGGAAACCAGACTGAGTAAGGCTATTGTAAATCGACAGTTGGAAAAGCTAAACTGGAGAAAAAAGTATGCTACAAAAAACGATCAAGAGTCATCCGAATAGAGTTCAGATAGCCGCCTCCAAATAGGTTATAATGTACCAGCAGAGGATATAAATTGTATAGTTCGGCTCGATCTGCGAAACCGGGTTCCAGGTTGGATGAAGAAAAATAAGCCTTGTAGAACTCCGAATCAAAACCACCAAACATTTGCGTGAACGCTAGTTCAGCTTCCCGGTTACCATAATAAATGGCAGGATCAATTAAGGCCGCATGACCCGATTCCGAAACCATAAAATTTCCACTCCACAAATCACCGTGTAGTAATGAGTCTCCATAATCAACCAAGAGAGCTGGTAACTTGTCGTAGAGCCTTTCAAATTTATTGATCACTCCCTCCTCCAAGTCCGACATTTCAATCTGTTTCTGAAGGCGCTGGCTGATAAAAAAATCTAACCAATCACTCTTCTGATCATTGTACTGCGGTAGTGCCCCAATATAATTATCGTGATCAAGTCCGTATTTTCCAGAGGTACAATTATGCATTTCGGCCAGTGATTCACCAAAAGAGTAGAAGAAATCTTTTTTCCGAGCCCCAGATGCTATCCACTCCATCAAAATATATGCACTCCCATCTGAACGACCGGTAGATATTACATTTGGAACCCGCAAGCTGGTGTTAGCACCTAATAAGACCAACCCCTTGGCCTCTTTTTCAAACATATCAAGCTTTGTGGGGTCATTAGTCTTAAGAAAAAAAACATCATTCCCCGCCTCTACGCGAAATGCATTACTTATGCATCCACCACTGACAGGGGATAATCGAGTAATTTCAAAACTCCTTCCAAAACTCGATTGGAGTATTCTATGCACCTCCTCACTATTCATAGATTATATTTCTTTCTTAAGTCATGTAAAAAATTGGTATTAGACCTGACCAGGATATCATAAACATCATAGAACCCTTGATCTCCGCCATAATACGGATCAGGCACTCCCTTACCAGTACCTATATCATCATAATTTCTCATCAGAATGATTTCAGCTTTTGCTTCTTCCGTTTCCAAACTTTTAATATCCCAGTAATTACTTTCATCCATGGCGACTACGTAGTCGAACTCATATAAGTCTTGTTTGATTAACTTTCGTGATCGGGACAATAAGTTAATCCCATGAGACATAGCTGTTTGTCGCATTCTAGGGTCTGCCAATTCACCTATGTGATACCCTGAAGTTCCTGCAGAATCAACAAAAAACTTACTCGACAATCCTTCATCCTCTATTAACTTTAGGAAAACACCTTCAGCCATCGGGGAGCGACATATATTGCCTAAACACACAAATAAAACCTTAATCATAATTAATCGTATATCAGTAAAGATTACCAGGTAGATTTGTTTTATTACATCAAGAATTTGTACCTTTGTAATCGGTTATTGATCTATTTTTACCAGACGACAACATAAAAGATACCCGGCAAATAAGCAAACAGAGCAGTGCGGATCAAACTTTGGGACATACCATTTTACGCTAAGTTCAGCGTACTATTCGTAGTATTAGGCATCGGAGCCAGCTTAAAATCTCATAAGCATCATACAACAACCGAGCAAAACCTAAACCTGCTTCACTACGAACATAAATCTGATCTTGACAACAACAATCAGAAAAATAATGAATCCGAAAATATTTTTTTGGATGCAGAACCTACCTACAAGGGCTAAAAAAGGCCTTCTTTAAAAAAATTTAAGTTTTTTCAAAAAATCCGGTTACCTATCTGGTAGCATCAGTATATATGAGTACATAACACAATTTATTCATAATCCTGTTTAACATATTTTCTATTAATAAAAAGTCCTGCTTCCTGGCAGGACTTTTTTTATGCCCACTTTTATTTCACATTATTACCTTCCCGCTTGATGGTTTGATTTGCTCTCACTACATTCGCAATTAATAATTATTCTTATTTAAGAATTTTGAAAAAGTACTCTGAGGCAGATATTAAAAAGCTTTTGAATTCAAGGGGGTTGAAATCAACTCACCAGAGAATCATCATATATCAGACTCTGATGAACACTTCAACCCATCCCACGGCTGACGAAGTGTATAATTCCATTAAGGTCGCTTTTCCGAGTATTTCGCTTGCCACCGTATACAACACACTTGAAATATTAAGTGAGTCCGGTTTGGCCAACAAGGTTATGACCAATGACGGCTATATGAGGTATGACGGAAATACTTCTGAGCACAATCACATCTACCTCACAAATACGCATGAAATCATGGACTTTGATGATCCTGAACTCGCGGAAGTGATTCAAAACTATTTTAAGAGCAAAAAGATCACCAACCTGAAAATTAAGGACATTAAGGTCCAAATCAACGGTGAAAAAATAAACCCTAATAATAAAATTTCAATTAATTAATAAACTATAAAAACTGATCAAAAATGACTTTAGTTGGAAAAAAAGCACCAGAATTTAGTGCAACAGCTGTTGTAAATGGAGAGGTTGTCGAAAACTTCTCTTTAAACCAATACATCGGTGAGAAATACGTTGTATTCTTCTTTTACCCATTTGATTTCACATTCGTTTGTCCGACTGAAATCCTGGAGTTCCAGCAAAAGCTAGCACAGTTTGAAGAGCGTGATGCTGTAGTAGTTGGTTGCTCTATCGATTCACATCATACTCACCGGGCATGGGTCAATACCCCTAAGAAAGATGGAGGTATTCAAGGTGTTACTTATCCATTAGTTGCTGACGTTTCAAAAACCATTGCTACTAACTATGGTGTACTCGCAGGTGAGTACGACTATACGGAAGAGGGCTTGATGGAATTCAATGGTGTAGGCGCTGCTTATCGAGGAACTTTCCTTATCGACAAAGAAGGCGTTGTGAGACACAGTGTCATAAATGATCTGCCTCTCGGTCGAAACATTGATGAAGCTATTCGTATGGTTGATGCCTTACAACACCATGAGCAATATGGAGAAGTTTGTCCTGCTAACTGGAACAAAGGTGATGATACTATGGTAGAAACTCCTGAAAGTGTTGCAGATTACCTGGCAAAACACTAGAAAAGATAAATATTCAATTGAACCCTGGAGTATATATACTTCAGGGTTTTTTATTTTTGTCCTGTGATCTTTTACAACATTTCGGTTTGGTTATACGCCTTGAGCATCCGGTTGGCTTCTCCATTTCACAAGAAAGCCCGCCTTTGGGTGCAAGGCAGAAAGAATATATGGAACCGGCTTGTAGAAGACTTTAAAAAACACAAATCAAAAGTTATTTGGATACATTGTGCCTCTCTAGGTGAATTCGAGCAAGGCAGACCCATTATAGAAAAGTGGAAACGTGATTACCCTGAATTCAAAGTCTTCCTAACGTTCTTTTCTCCATCGGGATACGAAGTGAGAAAAAACTACACAGGAGCAGATTTCATTTACTATCTGCCCTATGATTCCAGAAAGAACGCAAAGAAATTATTATCCATTGTCAAACCGGAATTGGCAATTTTAATAAAATATGAGTTTTGGTATCATTATATAAATGAATGCAGCAATAGACAGATCCCTGTTTTTTCAGCATCTTCAATTTTTAGACAAAACCAGGTCTTTTTCAAGAGAAAAAACTCATTCTGGAAGAAACTATTATCCAAGGTCAATCACTTCTACGTTCAAAACGAAACATCAAAACTGCTACTGAATAGTATTGGTATTGACAATGTGATGGTCACCGGAGACACTCGCTTTGACCGAGTAAGTCAAATTGCAAACCCAACAAAGGATTTACCGGAAATCACCCAATTTAAATCCAACATCCCTTTGGTTATTTTTGGAAGCTCCTGGAATCAGGATGTCGACATTTATAAGAATGCCATAAACCAGTACAATGGGAAAATTAAAGTTATTATTGCTCCACATGAAATTCATGAGCAAAGCCTCCGGTACATTGAGAATAGCATAAAAAGACCCTCTATAAGATATTCAGCATTATTAAAGAATGACTCCGAACATGATATTCTAATTGTAGACAATATTGGCATGCTAAGTAGTTTGTATAAATATGCTGATATTGCCTATATCGGTGGTGCCTTTGGCCATGGTCTTCATAATACACTGGAAGCCGCTACTTTTGGTTGTCCTATTATGTTTGGCCCGCGATATCAAAAGTTTCAAGAAGCAATTGATTTAGTTGAACTAAAAGGTGCTTTTTCTGTAGACTCATCCGAAAAATTTCAAGCTATTCTTTATAATCTTCTAGAATCCGAAGAAATGAGGAAAACAGCCTCCGAGACTACCCGAAAGTATATTGAAAATAATGTCGGTGCCACTGACCGCATACTGGATCACATCAAACAAAATTATCTCAAATCATGAAGGACGGAATGGTTATACGGTCTACAGGTTCATGGTATGATATTTTGACTGAGGACAAGAGTGTAGTCAAGGGCAGATTAAAAGGAAAATTTCGAACTAAGAATCTTAAAGTTACCAACCCAATAGCTGTCGGGGATAAAATCAAGTATGAGCCTGAAAACAATGAAGAACAGACCGTAATTATCACTGAAATACTTCCAAGAAAAAATTACATCATCCGCCAATCTATACACAAGTACGCACATGGTCAACTAATGGCTTCAAACGTAGATCAATGTGTGCTGATGATCACCCTAAAACAGCCTGAGACTTCATTGGGTTTCATTGATCGGTATCTGGTTGCTACTGAATCTTTCAGAATCCCAACAGTGCTCTTGTTCAATAAAACCGACATATATTCCGATGAGGAAACACAACAGCTAAATGAGTTAATCGCTATCTACGAAGGAGTGGGATATAGCTGTTTTAAAACTTCGCTTGAAGAACATTCAGGCATTGATGTTATTAAGAATATTTTCAATGAGAAAATAACATTACTCTCGGGCCATTCAGGGGTTGGTAAATCGTCATTGCTTAATACATTAAATCCTCAGGTCGAAAGAAAGGTCAAGCCCATTTCTGCGTACTACGACAAAGGCACCCATACTACCACTTTTGCTGAAATGATTGAGGTACTCGACAATAGCTGGATTATTGATTCACCAGGCATCAGTGAACTCGGACTTTACGAAATTGACCCAAAAGTACTTTCACATTACTTTCCGGAGATGAGAAGATACATTGGTCAATGCAAATTCAATGACTGCCAACATATCAGGGAACCGGGCTGCGCGGTAAAAAAAGCCTTTGAGGAAGAACTCATTGAACCCTCCAGGTACTATAGTTATCTCAGCATACTTGAGGGTGATGACTTCAAAAAAGGTTAACCTTTTGCTTTGGCCGTCCTGTTTAAGAAGTTCATATTCCATCCCATTGAAGCAAAAAATTTCACCAACCTGTCCTTGAGAGAAACTGTCCTATTTAGCACCTGTAATTCGAAAAAAGAATTGGCCAAATCAAAGTTTGATGTGAACATAGATTGTCTCAATTCATATGATATTCTTTTCCCTAAGGCCTTTCGCTCCTCTTTTGATTTGTTCAGGAGAAATGCTTTTTCACAAACTTTTAAAGTAGATTCCAACATTTTCCCACTCTCTTCACCATAAAACTTTTGAGAAAGGGACCCGCTGGTCTTACGCACTTTAGTGGTCACAATACCCTGGTATCCGTACTTGTACCTCCGTGAAGAACGCACCCAAAAATCAAAATCTTCATAAGCGAGATTCTCGTCATAACCCCCAAGGTATTCGAGTACCTCTTTCTTAATCATCATTGTTGGCGGTGAAATAAAATAGCTTTCAACCAGCTCTTTGTATATATCCCCACTGGGAAATTCCTTCTTAGCGCCACTCTCAATCAAATATGAATCTTCATCAATACATTCACAATCAGAGTAAACAACCCCATATGATTGATTAAGCGTCTCAAAGAATTTAACCTGCTCCTCCACTCTATTCGGGAGCATTACATCATCAGTCGCAAAGTCAATCACATATTTCCCCCGGGCTTTTTTCAGTGCCAGATTAAATGACCTGCAATTCCCAATATTACTTGCGTTGAGTATTAACTCAGTTGCTATATTTTCTTTGTGCCACTGCTGTAGCAGCTCGCAACTCCTATCAGAACTGGCGTCATCAACAATAATTATTTGAACCTTACGGTAAGTTTGAGACAGCACAGAATCCAGAGCCTCCAATAAGAATCGCTCGTGATTATAACATAGGCATATAATGGTGACCAGTGGGTCCATAACACAGTAATTAAACCATAAGTTATTTTGCTACACCTGAATAAGCAAACTAAATTGCAGTGTTGGTACGCAAAAAAATATTCCATATAGCCCGTTGGTACCCGGATCGCAATGATGATTTAGGAGGTGTGTTTGTTAAAAATCATGTAGAGGCCATCTCTCAAAAAAATGACTGCATAGTTTTATACTGTAGCGTAGACCCTAAACTCAAAACAAAAACAACGGATATCGATTTCGAAGTCCACAATGGTGTCCCTACTTATCGGGCTTACTACAAGAAAAAAATAACTGGCTTCTCCCCTCTTGATAAACTACTTAAACTACGTCTCTACTTCAAATTGATGTCTCAAATTTACAAACGGGCCTGTAATGAATATGGAAACCCAGATATTAATCACGTACACGTCTTGCTACGCACTGGTATTTTCGCCAACAGAATCCTGAAAAAATTTGGTGTTCCATATATCATTTCTGAGCATTGGAGCATTTACCTTGAAAGCAAAAAAGAATTCTTCACTGGCACACGAAGATTATTTACGAAAAAAGTAATAAAAAATGCCAGTGCCGTTACGGCTGTGTCAAAGAAACTTCTGAATGCCATTCAGAATCTGGGAGTTGAGAATAAATACACAGTAGTTCCAAATACGATTAACGAGACTTCTTTTGAAAATAAGTACTACAAACCAGGGAAAAAGAAAAAACTAATTCATGTTTCTGAGTTCAACGACCGAGACAAAAATGTAAGTGGATTACTGGAAGTAATAAATCAGATTTCACAACTCAGGTCCGATTTTGAGTTCCATTTGGTCGGATATGGTGCAGCAGAAAGAAAGCTTAAAAATTATATTGAAGCCAATGAACATTTACAGAAAGTTGTTGTTTTTCATGGCAAGGTCACCGGACAAGCACTTGCACGTTTGTATGGAGAGTCAGATGTCTTCATCCTGTTCAGCAATACCGAAACTTTTGCTTGCGTAATAATAGAATCACTTTGCTCCGGTACTCCGGTTATTTCAACGGATGTTGGTATTGCAAAGGAAGTAATCCATGCTGAAAACGGTATGATAATTAACCCGGGAGATCAACAAAGCCTGGAGGCCGCCATCATCAAATTGTTAGATGAAGAAATTTCGTTTGACCGTGATCTCGTCACTCAATCGTTCGAAAGAAAGTATGGACATAAGAATATTTCGGAAGTATTTGATTCTATTTACTCAGAGGTATTGAGTAAATAACTTTTTCTGTTTCGAGAGCACCAAGGTTCTTTTTGAACCTGATCAGTCCGGTATTATCCACTCCATTGTCAGTTGCTATACCAAGATCCAAAACCTTAATTTGCCTTTCCTGGCAATACTTATATACGTAATCGTACAGGAGAACAAGTGGGCTATAAGAATTATAGACACGTTCATGACCGGGCATAAAAGAGTATAGCACACCTGGGTGATTCCGGATGCAAATACTGGCAGCAATAAGTTCATCACCATCCAATACAACGAATACATGGTGATTCTCAGGAAAGCGATCAAATAATACCTGAATATCACTAAGTTCCATTAACAGAGGATAGCCTTTTGCTTCCCGCAATGTTTTAATTAAACCATAAACCTCACCTAAAAAGTCTTTATTTTCTTCAACTGTGAATAAAGACTGCTTGCATTTGTTTAGTTTCCGCTGTTCTGATAAGTGGAGTCGGTCAAAAAATGGTTTCTTGTTCACTGGTATATGGAAGTTTCTATCTACTACATCTCTCCTAAATCCATTCTGGATCAAAGACTGATCAAGCAAACCATAGTATTCCGTATAGCATCCTGCATAAAGCTTTATTCTGAAATTTTTGATTCCAAGTAATCTCAACTCATTCAGAGATCGTTGAAGAAATTCAGAAAGAGGTTGTGCTGTCGGTTTTCCGATAATTTCAACTCCTCCAAAATGACCTTTCAATGGACTCATGGCTTCCCCCGACTCTACAAATACGGGCATTGTTATTTCTACCCCTCCTTTCACGGTTCCCACAAAAACCAAATAGTCCTGTGCTTGCAGAGCAAGGTGTTCTTCCTTAAAATAAAGGAACCGTGATTGAGAATGAGTACTAGCCCAATCCTGTGATTGTATAACCTGAAAATCCAGTGTGGGTTGATCGCTCATCAATCAAAAATTAAAAAACTTTTTGACAAGCCCAATTAAAGACAAAATATGCTGGACTTTGCGAGCTTAACGATCAAACATTTGTACTAACTTGCACCCCGTATCTTTAAAACGAGCTATGCGTGTTGTCTAGCTTGTCTTAAGGATAGTTAACTTACTGTTTTTTGAATATAACCATCACCATATTACTCACAGCCTATTTATTTGTAGCATTCAAGTCCTTTGAAAAATTTAAAATGGACACGCTACAGGCCATTGTCATAAATTACATCGCATGTGTCTTTACAGGAATAATTTTTTCAGGAGGTTTTCAAATTTTTGAGGAAGTCGTTTTGGACTGGTCATGGCTTCGCTATGCTATCATCCTGGGTATATTATTCATTTCTACTTTTTACATTATGGCTCTGGCAGCGCAAAAAATTAGTATTGCTGTAGCAACTGTCGCAAGTAAAATTTCCTTAGTCATACCAGTTGCCGTTAGCATATTTATTATCAATAAAACTCCCGCTGCATTTTCTTTAATCAACTGGCTTGGGCTCGTGCTTGTGTTAACAGCCATTTATCTAACCACGAAGAAGAAACGAGTCAAAGGTACTGTCTCTAATTTAAGTACCCGAAACAGGTTTCTTTTGATACTAGCTGTTTTCTTCTGCACCGGAGCAGTCGACACTACATTGAACATTGCTCAAATTAACGCATCGACTCCTAATCTTGAAAAAGCATTTCCTATCATTTTATTTGCCGTAGCGGCTGTAATAGGAATACTCATCATCACCTACCAAGCCCTGAGAAATAATATTACCTTTCAATGGAAAAATATAATAGGCGGATTGTATCTCGGGATTCCGAATTACTTTTCGATTTACTTTCTGGTGAATACACTTCAGGACCATAATAGCGATGGTTCATTTGTATACCCGATTGTCAATATGAGCGTTATCATAGTGTCTGCATTAGCAGGGCTTATAATTTTTAAAGAACAACTTTCACGAATCAATTATATCGGTATCATTGTTGCTGTGTTAGGAATAACATGTATTGCATGGGAAGAAATATTTTAAAGTCATTATTTGTACTACTCCTTATACTTAGGTTGTCTCCATCCTTCGCCCTAAAACATATCACGAAGGACGATGAAGCTCAGGAGAAGGTATCATGGGTACTTGAGAAAGTGTATAACAATGAGTTTGCAACAGCAAGACAAAGGTTAAAATACTTTGAAAAGGATTATTTGGACCATCCTGTATATCCACTTCTTGAAAGTCAGATCATTGCTTTCAGCTTATTCCAATCCACTAACTTAGAAGCAGATGAAGCCAAATACCTCCAAAAACTCGAGCAGGCTCTGGAATATGCAGATGTATTTCTTGATCAGGACAAAGATGATCCTGAAGGCGCTTTCTTTTCTTTAGCAGCTTACGGATTCATGTGTCTTTACTACTCGGATAATGGCTCATTCCTGAAAGCAGCCAATACAGCCAAAAAAGCATGGAAACACATGAAAGCCGGCTTTGAGCTGCAGGAAACCTATCCGGAGTTTTATTTCAGTAGCGGACTCTACAACTACTTTGTTGTTGAATACCCAAAGACACATCCTATAGTAATTCCGGCAACCGCGTTCTTTCCGGGGGGAGATAAAACCCTTGGTCTAAAACAAATCCAGATTTCCAGTAGACAAGGTAAATTCACAAAATACGAATCAATGTACTTCCTCGGGCATATCTACGGTAAGTATGAAAACAATCAGGGTCAAGCCATTCGTTACTTTGGCAAACTTATTCGACTCTTTCCCAATAATACTTATTACAAAATTCGATATACTGAGTCTTTGCTGTTTGCGGGTCAAACTGAATCCGCAAAACAATATATCGATCAGATAATTAATTGTGGTTACCAGAGATATATTGATATAGGTTGGGTACTGTCAGGAATGTACTATGAGCTTATTGGTAACTATGATGATGCAAAAAAATACACATTGAAAGGCATAGCCTCAATTGAAGCTGGTAATAAATATGCGGCTCAGTACGTATACCACGGCTACACGACATTAGCGAGAGTGGCAATAGATCAGGAATTGGAAGACACCGCCCAAAAACTTTATAGGAAGGTAAAAAGTAACTCGGAATATGAATTTCTAAAGTCAGAAGCAAAAACATACCTTAAGGAAAACTAGATTCTTGAAGGACATCTACCTTACCATATCCAAACCCGCTGAAGGACTATTCAAGGAAAAAGGAAGTAAGTTTTTGAGCTTTGTCCACCCTGTATTGAGCGAAGCAGAAGCCGAATCTATACTAAAAGATTACCGAAAAAAATTCTACGATGCTCGTCACGTTTGCTATGCCTTTGTTCTCGGTCCAGATGCAAATATTTTCAGATATAGTGACGCAGGTGAACCATCAAACTCGGCAGGGCCTCCTATCTACGGGCAGATCAAATCCCAGAACCTCACAAACGTCATAGTAATTGTTGTTCGCTACTTTGGTGGTGCTAAACTCGGTGTCAGCGGGTTAATTAGTGCGTATAAAACTGCTGCAGCTGAAGCACTGGCTAATTCAAAAATCATTAAGAAATACCCTGAAACATTATTGACACTAAAGTTCACTTATGAGCAAATGAATACTGTCATGAAATTAGTGAAGGACTATGATCTCAAAATCATGGAACAGAATTTCGATTTGAAATGTGAGATGAAAGTGTTGTGTAGAAGTTCTACTAAACAGGAATTAATCAACACTTTGAAAGATATTGATATAAATGCGTAGCATCACATATTTTCATGAACAGCAATTTCCGTTGCATTTAGTATCCGTTTTAGATTTTGAAGAGCATTATGTTTCCTTCTAAGGAAATGAATTTTGCATACGATATTTGAAACATACAAGGTAGAGGAATCCACCAAACATATTACATTAGAGGGTTTAAATAATTGAATCTAATTAGCATTTTCAACCAACTTTAATTGTAATTGCAAATCCGAAACTTGTTCAATTAAATCAAAAATCAGACTATCCTTTTTCAGGATTATTTGTTTATATACCTCCTCTTTACAGGCCCTCGTGCTCCGCTTGACTTCACCACTTGAACTGTTTTTAATCAGATCTTCGTAGGCCTTCAGATCCTTATCGTAAGCAATAATACGATCTTGCAGTAACTCTATCTTCAGGTCGGAAATGCCCTTATTTTCAGTGACAGTATTGCGACACGCTTTTAGTTTTATATCAATTGCCTCAACTTTATTTTTGAGTAATTCATTTTCAGTCTTGAGCTTTGAATTTTCACTTACCAAAGTCTGAACTGATTTGTCTTGTTCTGACTGAACACCACACCCCGAGGCTAAAAAGAATATTGCACAAAAAAAGAATCTCCCGGTTGTATTCTTACTACTTAAATCTTTCATCTTAATACTCAGAAGCTACCCGTCCTTACCGATTATCTTAAGATACTTTTGCCTGTTTGTTGGGTCAAGGTCTGTAAGGATATTAAAAACCTGTTGTCGGAAATCCATATCTCCTTCCGAAAAAATATTAGCAATCTCACTTTTCTTGGAGTCAAAAAAATTATCCAGAAGTATGCTCACCGGCACGGTCTGCCTGATCCTCTTTACGTCCTTAAAGAATTCAAAAATTACTTTTTGGCAGTCTTTAGGTGTAGTGATTATCTGATCCATACCTAATCGGTGATATTTATAAAAACCTTCCCTGAATTTCAAGAGCTGTTGCGAATTCAGGTTATCTGCAAGCCAAAACCGATTCACCGTATTTTCGCTTGCTCTCCATCCCAAATTTCCGGCTTGTTGCGAATTATTCACTACGTTAAGGGCCTTTTCGAAGTACCTTGTTCCTCCCTTCTCACTAAAAGAGTCGTAATCCAACCCAATCACTATATAAGCATAATAAGCCAGCAACGAAGTTATATTATTAGTGTAAGCGTTATCATTATACTCCATTGGCTGATTTTCCCGGTAGACGAAATCGAAATTCTTGTCGATATAATTGATTAGAATAGACTGATAGGCAGCACCATAAACGGGGCGTGAAGCAACAATCTGAGCATTTGCCGAAAATACGTTTAATGTCGGCTGAGCGGTGATGCTTATCATGAGTTGAACCTCAATTCTTTCATGACTTTCAAAGTGATCTTTTGTCCAGGTACGGGTGTTAAGAAACTCTGAAAATGCAACCTGCATATTCTCATAAATCTTTTTATCCCTATTAGCCGTTACCTGGAGTGCATCGGTATTGATGTTTACAGTAACATTAAGCTCCTGGGCCAGCGCAATACAAGAAAGAAAAGAAAGAAAAACCGTATTAATTATCTGCTTCAGCATAGAATTGTTCAATATAACAAATTATATCCTTCGCTACTTCCCACTTGCTTTTTAACTCAAATGTCTCTGTTTTATTGTGTGATATAAGGGTTACCTTGTTGGTATCATAACCAAAACCCGCACCTTCATCGCGTAGCGAATTCAATACAATCACATCAAATTTCTTCTTTTCAAGTTTTTCCCTGGCATTGAACTCCTCATTATCTGTTTCCAGAGCAAATCCAACCGTTAATTGATCTTCCTTTTTCCTGTCACCAAGCGTAGAAGCAATATCAATGGTTTTCTCTAATTCAATGCTCATTCTTTCACCGTCCTTTTTAATTTTTTGCGTGGCAACATTTACCGGCTTATAATCTGCAACCGCTGCAGCAAATATCGCTATATCACAAGTGTCAAATAAAGCTTCACAAGCCTTGTACATATCTTCGGTTGTGATCACACCTATTAGAGAAACATTTTCCGGAGCGGGTAGTGCCGTTGGGCCTGATACGAGATAAACATTAGCTTTCATTTCAGCCAATTGTTCTGCCAGCGCATATCCCATTTTTCCGGTGGAGTGATTGGTTATATATCGTACCGGGTCAATCGGTTCCTGAGTTGGACCAGCCGTTATCAGGACCTTTTTATTTGCCCAATTCATACGACTCCAGAATCTTTATGATGTTTTCAGGTTCAGCCATTCTTCCCTGACCTTCCAGTCCACTTGCCAATTCTCCATGCTCGGCCTCAATGATTTTATTACCGAAAGACCTTAAAGCCTCAAGGTTTGATTGGGTTGCAGGGTGCTGATACATATCCAGGTCCATTGCAGGTGCCACGAATACCGGACACCGCGCACTCAAGTAAGTTCCTGTGAGTAGATTATCGCATCCACCTTGAGCCATCTTGGAAATAGTATTTGCACTAGCTGGGGCGATAACCAAAGCATCTGCCCATAATCCGAGTTCTACATGATTATTCCATCCTGTGCCATGACTTTTGGTAAAAGATGTTAAGACCGGATTTTTAGAAAGGGTTGATAAAGTAAGGGGGGTAATAAAGTCAGAAGCTGAAGGAGTCATAATGACTTTCACTTCAGCTTCTGCTTTTACAAGTAATCGTACAAGAAGGGCCGACTTATATGCTGCGATACTTCCGCAAACTCCGAGAAGTACTTTCTTACCCTTCAGCACAATTATTTCTGCATTTTTATTTCTTCTTCCGAGCTCTCGCTTCTATCTCTATAGTATACCTCATCATTCATAAACTCATTGATAGCAACGGTTGATGGTTTAGGCATTCTTTCATAGAACTTCGAAATTTCAATTTGTTCTCTATTCTCGAATATCTCCTCCAGGTTATCTACTGTAGAAGCAAATTCAGTTAGCTTAGCGTTGAGTTCCTCTCTGGTTTTTACAGAAATTTGTCTTGCTCGCTTGGCTATAACCATAAGAGACTTGTAAAGATTTCCCGTCTTATTAGCTACGTGATCGCAATCTCTTGTTATGATTGAAGCTTGAATTGCCATTTCTTATAATTTATTGTTTGGTTCTAATTTTTTGATTTGTGCCAGTGTCTGCTCGTATAAACCCTTCGCATCCTTCAAATAGGCACTTTTCGGAAACCGATCAACGAAGCTCAGGTAAAATTCCTGGGCCTCTCTAAATCGATCCAACTTCAAAGTTATGGTTTTTCCGTCTTCTCTTATAATTTCTTGGCTATTTTCTGCTAAATTATATTGCGCTTCTATTTTTAAGAAAGCAAGTTCTTCATTGTAATCTGAGTCCGGATATTTATCGGGAAAATTTTCAAATGCTACTACGGCAGCTTTATATCTGTGGGTCTTGAGGTAAAGTTTGGCATTTTCGAACGCTTTTTTCTCCAGTTTGGCCTGAAGTTCATCGATAATATCATTACTCTTTTCCAGGTAGGCACTCCTTGGATATTTGTTAATAAATGATTGGCAAGCCCTAATCGCATCATAAGTACTCTGCTGATCCAGATAATAAGGAGCTGAACTCTTGTACAATGACATCACATGCATATAGTTCGCTTCCTCAGCATATTTACTTCTTGGATATTTTTTGAAGAACTTCCTGAAATAATGTGCTGCGTAAAAGTAGTTCTCAAGGTTGTAGTAACAATACGACTGATAGAATTCAACATTTTCAGCACTATCGGTACCCACAATCTGGGAGCTTATGTCATCAAACAATAAGCTGGCCTGATAGTATCTTTCGTTTTGATAATAACAGAGAGCCGTGCTATACTTTTGCTCAAAAGAGCCTTTCTTAATAGTCTTATTGACTTTTCCGCAGGTTTTTCGAATGGATGGACCGCATCCTTCCAGACAAATAACCAATACTCCCAATAAAAAGAATAGAGCCCTTTTTTTCATAAGTGCGCAAAGTTAGTTTTTTGGATTTTGATATCAAACTATTTATTAATCGTGGTATCAACGTATGATTCGCGAGATTATTCCTTTGAAAAGGGGTAAAACCAATTTTTCAGTGGCCTTTCAGAAATTCTCCACATGAAATCGGGGAGCTGATCTCCAGTTGCAGAGCTTAATATTTCATGGGGAGGGACAAAGGTAGCGGTTGGACTGGTCAAAAAAGATATATCATGGAGTCTGGACTCGATGAACTTGATTATCATATTGCTACATTCCACAAAATTCATCCCCATTAGCTTATTATCATCATCGAGCGCAAAGTAAATACTCTGGCCATTTCCATCCACATCAACATGATCAATTTCACTCTTCACAAAATAAGCGGTCATATTGCGGCCTTTAACCTGATTATAATTTCCAATGGTATCCTCCGAAATAATAAAAGCACCGGACCGTACCAGGGCTTTGTCAATCTCACCACTACTCAGCAGGATATGCAAAGTATCTCCAATTATCTGATTATTATCTGTCCAAACTACTGGATCATCATAAAAAGTGATAGTAGAGTCACTGGTACTGTAAATCAATGAATCACAAATCCCCTGAAAC
Organism: Cytophagales bacterium; assembly: GCA_965267335.1. Classification (GTDB taxonomy): domain Bacteria; phylum Bacteroidota; class Bacteroidia; order Cytophagales; family JAAEPT01. Next base: position 3,921,851 of record OZ253953.1, read on the forward strand.
TCCGTCTTAAAAACTTTCACCTTACCGTATGCAGTTATCAAGTTTTCATTGCGAACCGAGTCATTGACTGAGATCAACGTGTCCCCCTTTATAAAAACGGTATCTCCATCCTGTATCTTGAGTAAGTTGGCATTCTGCCTCACCTTCGTTGTATATATATCCCCCCACCGATTGGCTCGATGTCCTGTAATCACTACCGAATCTTCTTTTGAAAAGGAATAAATATTTCCTTGAGCATATCCCTGATCAAGTTTACTATCGTAAAATAAACTATCCCCTTCCAAAATATAGTCCTGGGTTTCTACTCTGGCTTTGTTACTCAAAAATGATTGTTCAGTCTCTGTATAAAACTTCCCGAAGCTCGCATCAATTCTTTTATCCTCGCTCGTTATCACTGTCGGGCCACGCAAAACGGCCACATTACTATCTACCAAATACTCTAACGTATCTGTCAATACCTTGGAACTATCTCGGATCAATATCACACTGTCTTTAAAAGTATACGTCCTTTCTTCCACCTGGTAGACCCCAATCATACTTGTAAGCGTATTTTCTTCATCCCGAATCCGACCTCCATCATTATACTCTATCCGTCCCTCTTTGATGTAATAATCAAGTTCATCGCTGGTTAGTGTCATCTTCTTCTCTTTCAAACGAACCTTACCATTAATGTTGGCATGACTACTATCTCCATTGTAGATCAAGCGATCACCTGTCAGAGTAAGTGTATCCCCTTGTCGTATCCTGATATGGCCAAAGGCATGAATTATATTTGTATTGTCAAATTGAAAGGCTGAGTCACACCTTAACTTGATTCCCTTGTGCTCAAAACGGGCATTACCTCGTACCCACATCACTGGTTTATTGTCTACCAAGCCACTCTCCAGCAGATCAGCCCACACGAGTGTTACTTTGGAAGTGTCTTTTTCGTATTCCTGTGCCTGGAGCTCGTGCCCAAGCATTGCTATTACAAAAAATAATATGACCCTAAGGGTTTTCATTGGGCACAAAACTAATCAAATTGCCAGATAGACAATAAACGTCATTATATTTAACCTTGTATATTTCCAGTGCGGAATGCTTCAAGAATTCCAATTATATATAGAAACAGAAAAGATCGTGCCATATCGGGGCAAGATGCTTCTGGCCATCAGTGGGGGGAAAGATTCTGTATGCATGGCTCATCTTTTCAAGCAGGCCAACCTTGATTTTGCAATCGCCCACTGCAATTTTCAACTCCGGGGGACTGACTCCAATGATGATGCTGACTTTGTAAAAAAGCTTGCGTTCGAGCTTGAAGCTGAATACCACAGCAAGTCATTTGATACGCTCCAATTCGCTTCGGAGCATAAGATTTCCACTCAAATGGCTGCGCGTCAATTACGATACGACTACTTTCATGAATTGCTCGATAGTCATGGCTATGCTGGTATTGCCACGGCCCATCATATGGATGATATTGTAGAGACCATGATACTAAACTTGGCCAGAGGAACAGGACTGGCGGGGCTCCACGGTATTTTCCCAATTAGAAAAAACGTTTACCGACCGCTGCTTTTTACGAATGCCAACGAAATAGAGCAATACTTAAGAGATAATAATTACGGTTGGAGAGAGGATGCCTCGAATAAAGAAACCAAATACAAACGAAACCTTGTACGCCATAAAATATTACCAGTACTAGAGGAACTTAATCCCTCATTCAGAAAAGCTTTTTCAGACTCAGCCAATAGAATTAGGTCCATTGAGAATTACCTGAAAGAATCACTTGCTGAAGAAAGAGCGAAAATCAGCAAAACAACGGAGGATGAGGTTTATGTACAACTCAAAGAACTACGTTCGTTTGCCTCTCCTGAAGTGTTACTTGATTTCATACTATCCGATTATGGGTTTCTCTATTCACAATCGCTTGACATAATCAAAGGAGACCATTCTTCAGGTAAGCTATTTCGAAGTAACTCCCATGAATTACTGATAGACCGAAACAATCTGATTATTCGCCCCCATGACCAAAAGCTTAGTTTTGATAACCAAATCCAAATAACAAAAGAGGGAGAATTTCACTTATTCAATCTTCGATTTGATGTAAAAAAAGAAAAGGCAGATTTAAATAAAATAGACAAATCTCCGCAAGTTGCTTTACTTGATGCTGATAAGATACGATTCCCATTAATCGTAAGAGCCTGGAACAAGGGTGATTCATTTCGTCCTTTAGGAATGAAAGGAGAGAAAAAAGTGAGTGACTTTCTGATCGACAATAAGGTTTCTCTGTTTGATAAAGAACGCACTTGTGTGATACTTTCAGGGGACAAAATTGTGTGGTTGGCAGGCCACCGAATCAGTGAGGATCACAAACTTACCACTAACAGTAACCAGGCCTTAAAAATTGAAATAAAACCTCTTTAAGTAGCGCGGTTTAAAGGTGTGAAATTTCCCAATTTTTAATATCTTAGTGACCCGTTTTTCAGTAATATCTATCATTCTTTAAAATTTATAAAACATGAAAGTAACAGTCGTAGGTGCAGGAGCCGTAGGAGCGAGTTGCGCAGAATATATTGCGATCAAAGATTTCGCTGCGGAAGTAGTGTTAGTTGACATAAAAGAGGGTTTTGCAGAAGGAAAAGCAATGGACTTAATGCAAACCGCTTCATTGAACAGCTTCGATACAAAAATCACAGGAGCAACCAATGATTATTCAAAGACAGCTGGTAGTGATGTAGCTGTTATAACCTCAGGCATTCCTCGTAAACCAGGTATGACTCGTGAAGAATTAATCGCTACCAATGCGAGCATTGTGAAGTCTGTAGCTGAAAACCTAATCAAACATTCTCCAGAAGTTATTATAATAGTGGTTTCCAACCCAATGGATACCATGACCTACCTTGCTCATAAAGCAACTGGGCTTCCTAAGAACAAAATAATCGGTATGGGCGGTGCTTTGGATTCAGCACGTTTCAAATATAGGTTAGCCGAAGCTTTGGACTGTCCACAGTCTGACGTAGCAGGTATGGTAATTGGTGCGCACAGTGATACTGGTATGATTCCGCTAACAAGATTAGCAACAAGAAACAGCGTCCCTGTGACTGAATTCTTGTCAGATGATAAATTAAACTATGTAAAAGAAGAAACTAAAGTAGGCGGTGCTACGCTTACTGGTCTGCTTGGTACTTCTGCGTGGTATGCACCTGGAGCAGCTGTTTCTGCCATGGTACAGGCAATAGCTTGTGATGCCCAGAAGATGTTCCCATGCTCATGTTTGTTGGATGGAGAGTATGGAGAATCAGACATCTGTCTTGGAGTTCCTGCGATTCTTGGCAAAAACGGAATTGAAAAACTTGTTGAGATTGAACTAGATGATGCAGAAAAAGCAAACTTTAAAGAAAGTGCAGAAGCCGTTCGTAAGGTGAATGGACTGCTAGATGGCGTTGCTGCCACTGCTTAATTTTGATAACATTAAAGCGCTTCATGATTTTTTCATGAGCGCTTTTACCAGGTTACAATACAACCCTACTTTTCGGTAAATTATTGGACAGTAGGGTTTTTCTTACTTACCGCATTTTATATTTGTGCGAATACTTTTTACCATATTCACATTAGCATTCGTCATTGGTTGCAAAAGCGATGACCCAACCCCGATTTCAGAGCCGTACGACTTCAACTATCCGGTTTACTATGGAAATGATATTAATGAACCTTCCGACAATCCAACCACAGTTGATGGAGTTATTCTAGGACGAAAACTATTTTATGAAAAAATGTTGAGTGCAGACAGTACCGTTTCTTGTGCCAGCTGCCATCAGCAACAGTACGCCTTTACAGATGGACTTGCATTCTCAGAAGGCATCAACGGATTAACTAATCGCGGCTCAATGTCCATTTGTAACTTGATGTGGCAGGACGAAATGTTTTGGGACGGCCGTGCTGCAACCTTAGAAGGACAGGCCCTGGCGCCTATTCAGGATCCGGTTGAAATGAACTTAAATCTGACAGATGCAATTGCAAGAATTCAAGGCTCTCTGGAGTATCTTGAACTTTTTAATAATGCATTCGGCTCAAAAACTGTTACAGCCGACAGAATTGCTAAAGCAATAGCACAATTTGAAAGAACTCTCATCAGTAACAATTCACGATATGACCAATATTTAAACGGAGAATATACCGCCACCGCAGATGAGATTGAAGGTATCAACCTATTCTTTACACACCCGGAACCAACAATTAATCTTCGTGGTGGCAACTGTGGCGATTGCCATGGAGGGGCTCTTACTTTTCAAGGGGGATTCCGAAATAATGGCATGGACTCAACTTTTGCTGATCTCGGAAGAGAAAATGTCACAGGACTCAGCAGTGATCGCGGAAAATTTAAGGTACCCGCCCTAAGAAACATAGCATTGACCGCACCATACATGCATGATGGAAGATTTGCCACGCTGGAAGAAGTTCTGGACCACTACAACGAACATATTGTCCCTAGCGCCACACTGGACCCACTGATACAAAACGCTTCTAACGAGGTAGGCGCGGATTCTCTTGCCCTGACTGAAGACGAAAAGGAAAAAATTATACTATTTTTGCATATGCTTACGGATTCAACATTCATAACGAATCCGGAGTTTTCAGACCCCAATGACTAGGCTATTAAGGCATATATCGTTTTTCTTCGGACTACTGGTTCTACTGAACTCAATGTCTCTGATGATTATACAGGTCAACTATGAGCTGAATAAAGACTACATCAGCCAAAATTTTTGTGTCAATAAAGACAAACCAAAGATGGGCTGTAATGGCCAATGTCATCTGAGTAAACAACTGAAAGAAGCTACTAATAGTGCCACAGAGGATAATAGTACAGTCCCTTCTTTAAGACTAGAGCTTGAGTTTCTGGCTAATCATTGGGTCGCCATCAATCAGCAAGAGCCCTCTGGCTATGAATTAGAGTACCAAAGTCTCATCACACCCAACATAATGAATTTCTATCCTGAAATTCACAAACCACCTTGCTAGGGTTTTGTTATTCACTTTTGTTTTATAATCGACCAGCGTAGTTCATTCCGTCTGGAGGTTATAGTATTATTAAGTATTTAAGCGTAAAAAAAGCGCATTACAAACCCTATTATCATGAAAAAGAATTTATTCAGAACCTTTATAGGTTCATTAATTATTATGTCCGTTGTTGTTGCTTGCAAAAAAGAAGACGACATCGATGATGATGACGACAACAGCACAAGTACTTTAAGACTTATGGTCGATAACCGTGCCATGGGACTTGATGGATCCATGTATGACCTCGAATTAGACACTTTTGGCTACAAAACAGCTGAGGGTGACACAATTTCATTTGATCACATAAAGTACTTCATCAGCAATGTAAAGCTTATTGATAGTAACAGTGATACTACTTCTCTTGAAAACGTGTACTGGCTAAAAACACAAAACAGCTCCAATACATCTTATCGGTCAATGCTCGATATCCAAGGTGTAACCCCTGGAACCTACACTAGCATTCAATTTGCTATCGGAGTTGACCAGAATTGTAATACCGTAGAAGCCTGTACGCATGGTGACCTTGACCCCTTTAGCACTGATGCAGAAAAAATGATTTGGGACTGGTCATTAGGTAGCGGTTATAAATTCATGAGAACTGAAGGTAGTTTCCTTGGAAATGCTACGTCAAGCAAAGTAGACGGTACATTTTCGTTCCACATTGGCAGCAACTCCAACTATAAAACGCTTACGTTTACAGGTGACCCTATAGTGATTGAAGATGATAAGACCACCATGGTACACTTCATGGCTATGACTAATCAGATCTTCACAGGGCCAAACACCATTGACCTTGAAGCCACTGCGGACCAAGGCAGTGCTGGTGCCGGGAACATTGCTGATAACTATGAGTCAGGAATGTTTATGATGCACCATGTGAACGATCCTATGTAAATGAAGTTACTCAGGGCAGCTATACTGACTCTGATATTAGCATCTTGTTCAGCTGAACAGGAAACAGAAGTGGTATATCCATTTGACATTCCCCAACAGTTGGGCAAGATGCCTTCCTTTAAAGATAATACTATAACCAAAGAAGGAATTGAATTAGGAAGACGACTCTTTTATGACAAACGCCTTTCTGCCAACAATAAGGTTTCCTGCGCATCCTGTCATAAACAAAACAGGGCATTTGCCGATGAAACCGCATTAAGTGATATAGGTATCTCCCAAAAACCCCTAATGAGAAATACACCCGCGTTATTTAATTTATCGTGGTATGATGGATTTTTCTGGGAAGGAGGAAGCACCAGTCTCGAAATCCAGGTGCTTGGGCCACTCACCCACTCTGATGAAATGGGTAAAAACCCTGAAGCACTCATCAAAGAACTACAGGGCGATAAACTATATCCGAAGTTGTTCAAAAAAGCGTTTGGAAGTAAAAAGATTACACTTAGGAAATTGGCCTATGCTATTGCACAATTTGAGCGATCACTTATTTCAGCCAACAGTAAATACGATCAGTATGTAGATGGGAAAACCAAACTGACTCAGGAAGAGGCGAAAGGCTTGAAGTTATACGAGTCAAAATGCTCAATATGCCATAGTGGGGCTTTATTCACAGATGTAAAGTATCACAACAATGGCATTGATGACAGTTGGTTCTACACAAGCGTAGAAGACCCAAGGCTGGGAAGGTATCGCATCACTCTGGACAGTGCCGACCTTGGTAAGTACAAAACCCCAAGCCTGCGTAATTTGGTCTTTACTGCACCATATATGCACGATGGTCGCTTCTCCAGTATTGAAGAAGTAGTAGAGTTCTACTCGGAGCATGTCAAGGCTTCGGAAACATTGGATTCTACCCTGGTACCATTTGGAGGTAATGGCATGGGATTTACCTATGATGAAAAAATGCAGCTGGTTGCTTTTTTGCAAACTTTGACTGATTCGTCTTTCGTTAACAATCCTTCTTATTCCGACCCGATAGAATGAGAAAAATATTACTCTTATCCCTTTTGGGATTAATGACATATCAAACAACAGCCTGCGATGGTTGCAGTATGTACGAGTACTCAACCATAAAAAATAGGTCGTACGTTGGATTGTTTTACCGGTATCGCGTATTCAATGGATACAAACACCTGGGGCACACTAAAAAATTTTATGTCGGCACCTCTGCCAAAACGACTCACCAAAACAGCGGATCGCTTTCATATGAAAAAAATTCTAAGGACTATGAGATTTATCACTCCTATGAGTTCAGAATGAACTACGCCATAAAAGAGAAGTACAACTTGTTGCTTGTCATTCCTTATCAAACGGCAGCAGTCCGTTATGAAAAAGTATTTAAGGAGATGGCACCCGCCACAGACACGACTTTCTCCGTTTCGGGAATGTCTGATGTCATTGTGTCGGTGGAACGGGTTTTTCAAAAAGAAACAGAGACCTGGCAGCATAACTTCAAGCTTGGTTTAGGACTCAAACTACCAACAGGAAAATACAAAACAGAATCTGAGTTGGATATCTACCACCCTACTCTACAACCAGGTACCGGATCGTGGGATGGCATTCTACGAATGAACTACGTAGGACTTTATGCGAATACTCTTGGCTTTTCAGGGAGTTTCAACTACAGGATGAATAGCGGAGTAAGATACGAAGGAGAAGATGGAAGAGAGCTTCATTACTCATTCGGCAATCGGTTGAACATGAGCTTTTCTACCTTCTACCTGATCACGGGTATTGATTTTCGCATTGCCCCCAGATTGGGAGCATATGTTGAAGACTACGGTTACGACTACCGCTATGACTTCAGAGAAGAAGGTACCGGAGGTGTGAGCTTATTTGGAAATGTAGGCTGTGACTTCACCTATCGTGATCTTACACTTCAGCTGTTATTACAAGCACCCGTAGCTGAGAATTTACACGATGAGCAAATTGGTAATGCCGGTAGGTTCGTGAGTGGACTGATCTACAACTTTTAAATAAGTCACGACCAAGCCAGGATTTCTAAATCGAAAGCAACAAACTTTAGATACCGATAATTGGTCAAACAACAAAACCTAACCGGTTTCAGTACACTCAATATCAAAGGCATGATCAATCATGAAGTATTTTGAAAAAATTGTCAAACATCAACAGTTAAAGGATCATGTCCTTTGCTATTGGAACATGAACGGCTCAATCCCTTCATCAAACAGTATAAACTCACGATACGTCCCCAAAGGTCAAAGTCTTCTGATTTTTAACTATGGAAACAAGATCAACTTACCCAACAAAGAAATTAACACCCTATTCTTCATAGTTCCTATGATAAGCTCAAGCTTAGTTATTAATCAAACGGGGAAGATAGATTTATTTGGTATTTCCTTCATTGGTGATGGGCTGTATAAACTAGTGGGGCAACCCATTCAAAATGTAGATCAACCCTTACCTGAAAAGCTCTTTGCCAAACTACAAAACCTATACTCAGAATTGCAAGATGTTAGTTTTGAACAAAAGTGCTCAAGTATTGAATCGTTCCTCGTTGACAATTTGAACCAGAGTCGTCATAATGAAACTTTTCACAGGGCCGTTCAACTAATCAATAAAAGTAGGGGGAAAATAAAAATCTCAGACCTATCCGAGCAACTCAATGTTTCACCACGACAATTACAACGTCAATTCAAAATCAGGCTTGGCTTGACACCAAAAAATTATTGCAAAGTAATTCGCGTCAATCACTATTTAAGCTATATCCTAGAAAACCCTGACTCTGTCGATTGGATGGATTTAGTTGTAGAATTCAACTATCATGACCAACCCCACCTCATCAATGAAGTAAAAACTATAGCCAAACTCTCTCCACAAAAGCTATTGCATTACAAAGACACACTTTATCATTTATACACGGTTCAGTAAGGTCGTATTTTTACAATTATCTAAAGCGTACCGACCATAGTTTTGCAATGAACTAATAACATTCAAAATGTGGAGAATACAACAAATAACCTGTCAATATCCCGTGGCTAGCTTCATCATATTGACTTTGATCATCTCTCTGGTATCATTCTCATTAATGCTGACCATACCAGGTGCTCAAAGTCCGGAATCCAGAATCGGATTACCAGTATGGCTCGTTGCCATTTGGAGCCCTAATATTGCTGCAATCATGATATGGGCTTGTGAAAAAAGTATCGTCAAGAACATTCAATTAGCTTTTAGTACACCAAAGCTTACCTCCTGGAGCATAATCATTTTAATTCCCCTTTTGATAGGCGCAATACTTTTAGCTAGCGCTTCCATAAAAGGAGTAACGATAGAATGGACAAATTTTAAGGCCAGCTATATTCTTCCTCTGCTACTGATTAACTTGTTAATGGGGCCTTTAGGGGAAGAACTGGGATGGCGAGGATTCTTATATCCTCACCTAAAAGAAAACTATGGTTGGCTCAAAAGTGCGGCTTTGGTTGGCCTGATATGGGCTTTTTGGCATGCTCCCTTGTGGTTGATCGAGTCTCCGCAATCAAAAATTCCATTCTGGGCCTTTGCCGTTAATGTGATATGCTTAAGTATTTTGATGAGCATTCTATACGAACACTCCAATGGGTCATTAATCCCAATAATTTTATTTCACCTTATTTTTAATCTCAGCCTGAGTGTCATTGATATTCTAGGATCGCACGCCCCAGGTGAATACGTAATCACAAGTCTCTACATCTATATTCCCACAACTTTACTATTGATGGGGTTGCAGGAGTTTCATAATACTTAATTGCTTCAAGCTTAAATTTTAAGGTGTCAATTAATAGGAAACATTCATTATATTCATGGCTGTTACTTCTTTTTGTAAGTCGCCTTATGGAAACTAATTTTCCAGTTTAAAAATGAGTCCTGAAGAGAATTTAAAGAAACTTGGCTATGAATTACCTGTGGTGACCAACCCGGGAGGAAACTATTCTTCCGTCAATATCCGTGGGAATATTGCGTATATCGCGATACAGTTTCCCATTTCAGGGAATGAATATATGTATTTGGGAAGGCTTGGTAATGAAGTGTCTACAATTGATGGATATAAAGCCGCAGAGCTTTGCGCACTCAATGTTCTGGCACAGGTAAAGGACAAGATAGGATTCGAAAACATCCTTGGGCTGAACCATTTTGATGCCTACTATCAATCTGGAGAAAATTGGGATGAATCACCAAAGGTAGTAAACGGGGCATCGGACTTATTTGTCAACATACTGGAAGAAAAAGGGAAACACTCCAGGGCAATTTTGGGGGTTCATAAGCTACCTAGAAATTTTAGCATTGGGCTCACCACAACATTTACTTTAAAATAAAACAAAAAAATTGGTCGCAGCCAGGAACTACGACCAGATTACAATTAACTGTGATCACCTTTTCACCACCGCATCAGCTTTATCTTCCTGCTTATAAAGTCTTTTTATCTCCTTAAAATTCTCTTTCGTGACCTTCTCACCTGTTCTAGCATGGTGCTCCACGGAAATCATATAGTCTGTGATTAATTTTTTAAACTTTCCTTTTACCATGCCTCCCATGATTCCGGGTTTGGTTCTGTATTGCATATCAAAAGTGATCCTGGATTTATCATTACCCAAATCCTCTACTTTATACACCGCCTTTGTATAGTCCGGATTCATTGGAAACTTACCCGCCTGAAACACTGTATTAACGAAGGTCCGGTTTTCGGGATCATAATTGACCATCTTCTCTTTTAGATATTGAGAACCTTTATCATTGAAGTAACAAATCCGCTCTGCACCCTCTCCTGCTTCTAATGTTCCATTAATATATTCGGACTTAATAACTTTAGGATGTGAATTAGCAATTGCTCCGTAATCAACACCAACCACCTTCCAGACCTCATCGGCCGGCAGATTAATTTCTCTGGATACAGTAAACTTTTGAACTTTCTTTTGAGCGTATAGCAGGTTAGTTAAAAAAGCTCCCAGTAATGTAATGACTAAAGTTTTAGATATAATTTTCATAATTGACATTTGTTTTATGGTTTATACAAATGTCTTCAGACCGGAGCAGTTCTAATTGTGCATAAAGTTCAATGAATAGTCTATATAGTTCAAGACAGGTCCCGGAACTCGGTAGGGCTCACACCATAATAGGCAGTAAAGGATTTGGAAAAATGGGTGATATCATTGAAACCAGAGTCGAAGCAGATATCAGTTACACGCTTATTTGTAGTTTTCAATAGGTCAGAGGCCTTCTGAAGCTTCTTCAACTTTAAATACTTTGCAGGAGATTCATTGTACAGTTCACTAAACTTTCGCTTAAAGGACGATACACTTAAGTTACACAGAGTGGCCAACTCGTCAATCGTTATATTGTCATAAACATGTCTATTGATCACTTCTTTAAACTCATATTCAACTGGATTGAACAAATCTCTCAATACATTTCTAACATCCCCTGTTGTGTCTGTTTTATCAAGAATAAGAATGAGCTCTTTAACTTTCAAGATCGTAATTTCCTCATCCACCAGCTCTGGATTTTCAAAATAGAACTGCAGATTTTCAATAAACTTTTCAACTAGCTGATCGGTTTTTATCTGCGTTATAGATTTTTGATTAAGATTTTGAGCGTTCTTTAAAAACTCCGGAATGTCATTCTTATAAACATGGTTGATGATCTCGGGATATAAGTGGATACCTATAGCTTCATATTCCTCATCTTCCAGTTCCGATTCATGCCACGAATTCAAATAGTTACCACACTTCATCAATACTCCCTGGCCTGTATCAAGGTTAACACTTTCAGTGACTGAAAAGAGTTTTGACTTACCCTTAACTGCGAAAAGATAGCAAGCCTCATGATGCATAGCCGCATTAAGTTTAATAGGAGGCTTAAAGACCACACGCTCAAGCACTACTTTGTTTAATAAATCGAAATGTTGGTGTTTAACGATCATATACTTTAGTCAGAACCCGTTAAATCTTTAATTTGTTCCAACTAAAACCCTTCTGAGAATACCATTGATTTCTTCGGCATTTTCATACACCATAAAGTGTCCTCCTCCTTTTATGACAAAAGTATTTTTGTTCTTCCAGACCTTCATCAGATTGTCTGAAGTACCGATGATATTATAAATGGTGGATTCACCATCACTCTCTTTGTATGTTCTGATTTTTTCCAATGACCATCTCACCAAACGAGGATCAGTAGACCTTACCATAGACCGGATAACTTCACGACCTTGTTTAGTTCTTACATTAAACCTCTCCCTTATCAATCCGGAAAGAAAAGTCATTTTCCAATTTGGTATGAGCTTGTGCAGATGTAGATTCAACATGACCCGGTAAAGGGTCTTTAAATCTCTTTTACTTCTCAGGCTGGATATCAAAACTATTTTGTCACAGAAACATTTTCGAGAAATCTCCTGAGCAATAATTCCTCCAAAGGATAACCCAACCAATACATCATTGGACTGTACTTGATACTTCTCAAAGAGTCTATCGCAATAATCGGAAAGTGGTTCTTCCTTTTTGTTGGAAATCCAGGGAATAAAAACCTTCGTGTAACCAACGAAGTCTCCAATTTTGTTAAAGGCTTTCTCATCCGCACCGAGGCCAGATATGAAATAAATCTTTTTCAAATCCTTTCTAAAAATCTACTGCTTACCCACCCAATGTAAGAAGTCTTGAAAGAGTTCCCAACGCCCATATACTGCTTTACTAAACTATCTAACGGTTCTGTCTCAATCAACCACCATACACGACCTGTACTATCTGTACTTGATTTAAAAGCCGTTCCGGTTTGCCCTCCACCCAATACTCCATAAACATTCCCCTTCACTTCATCCATCATACTGATTTCAGATGAATCATCTTTTGCTGGCGTACACCTAAGATTATATTCAGCTACGGGAACTTTAAACTTAATTGGCTCTATCACCTTACCATTCATATCGGTCAAGTCGTTGAAATAATAGGCCCCAATCATCGTAAGTGAGTCCGCCACATCAAATTCAAACAAAGTATTTTCAATATCTGCACAACAGGCCCAATCTATAATCACTAACTTTTTTAATAAATTTCTTTCCACCGTCATTGAGATCGGATCTTGATATGTATGAAACCACTTCTCAAACGTTCCATCTGCTCTTTGGCAAAAAGCTACGATCCAGGACATTTCGCCACTGCTATGACCATGATATATTACATCAACAAGACTATCACCATTGATATGTATGTAATGAAGAGAGCCTCTAATTTGCTCGAAACGTTCGGTTTCATCCAAAAAATCAAAAAACTCACTTACACTTTCAATTATTCGAAATCTCTCCTTCATAGACAGATGAACTTCAAGCTCTGACCAGTCCAATCTATCTCCATATCTATCTAGTACAAACTGACTTTCCAACTGCCCTTTTTCTCTTGCGTCACATTGATCAGAGGTGTCTATAACGATGTTATTATCTGGAGTAGAGGTTATACTTGACTCTTTCGATTGTTCTTTCTCTTGGGAACAGGCCATTAATACAAGGACAAAAAAAATGTACCAATAGGAGTTATTCATCACTTGTTAGTAATTAAATCCCAAGTAACACAAACTCCACCCTCCTGTTCAGTCTTCTAAGGTGAGGTTTCCTGTTATCAGCAACTGGCTTTGTTTCACCATAACCAACTGCCTCCAATCGACTGGCATCGATACCGTTTTCAATTAAGTAAGCTTTAATTGCATCAGCTCTATCCTGCGATAGCTTCATGTTCAAATCCTCAGGACCCTGGTTGTCCGTATGACCTTCCAGCCTGATTTTTATCTTTTCATTATCGTTCAGCAACTTGATTAAACTTTTCAGCTCTGCTTCAGATTCATTCTTCAATGTTGCCTTGGCATGTTCGAAAAATACATTATTGAGCTTAATGTTTTTACCGATCTGCATTGGTACGAGGTAAAGATCTAAAGTGATTTCCTTGTACTCATTGATATCTTTTAAGTCCATATGCTCGCGAATCGCATAGTACTGTTTCTTTTCTGCATAAAAACTGTACTCTTTTCCCTGCTGCAGCACAATTTCATACTCACCGGTATTAGGATCGGAGTGAGCAATACCTACTTCTTTATCGTTCGATAAGTCGTGAATGGTGATACTTGTACCAAGGGGCTTATTGGTCTCTTTTTCAAGGGTCTTCCCTTTTATCAGTAGTACAGGATCAGGACGCATGGATTGAGTCAAGTTCACCTCAAACAAATCAAAGCTTCCGTTTTTATTAGAAATACTTGAGATGTATGCTTTGTCCCCTTTAGCAGAAACACTAATACCACAATCCGAATGTGCCGTATTAATTGTTGAGCCTAGGTTTTGTGGCTCACTCCAGTTTTTCCAGGTATCATCCAGCCGATGCGAGATAAAAATATCCTGCCCTCCAAAGCCAGGCCATCCGTTACTTGAAAAATAAATTGTTCGTTCATCAGGCGCCAAAAATGGGTATATCTCGCTCCCCCCACTATTAATGTTACCCATATTAATCGGGGCAGACCACTTTTGTCCGGCAAAGTGGAAAGAAACGTATAAATCACTTTCTCCTTTTGTATCCGCTCGTTTTAATGCCATAATCAATACTTTCTGGTCTGCGGACATACACCCTTCGAGATAATCTCTATCATTACTAAAATCTGAAATTTCAAGGTTCTTTGGGATTCCCCAACCGTTCTTTTCTTTGGTGCTTACAGAAAAACCTGTTCCATCAATTTCTCCGGCACTATTATAATGATGAGCGGTCATTAAAGTATTATTATCAGGAAGTACGGTGGCCACAAAATTCGTCTTACTGCAATTGATTGGCTTATCTAATGGCAGAGCATCAGTCCAACTAGATTTTTTCGATACCATCCAGGCTTCACCTTCCTTTTCACTTCCTTTTTCCGGATGATGATACCTTCTGAAATAATACAAATAATTACCATCAGGGCTGATCAACCCCAAAGTCTCATCATCACTTGTATTGATCCCTTCTCCCATATTGCGCTTGGTGGTCTCTGTACCAGGGGCAAGATTAATTTTAATCTCTGGAGTGCTCAATACAATATTGTCAGCAGCAACTTCTGTTCCCGGCTCTACAAAAATACCAACGTAGGACCCATAAAATTTCACAGGTTTCCCTGAGTACACCTCTTGCCCATTGAGTCGCAATTTCATCGAACCGTTCTCCTGTTCGATCTCCAACTTATTCACAGCAGGTGACATCTTCACGTTTTCATTCATTGTCCATTCAACCAAAAAATCAATCGAATGGTCAGTATGATGCATAATTGTGTAAGCTCCTTCATGCACCATAAACACATAGAAATTCTCTCCGCTGTCGCCTCCCCAAATCAATCCAGCTCCCGAACCTTTTTTCTCCTTGATTAGCTCTATGTCGGCCGAAAGTTTATAATGTTCTTTCTCGAAAGGATAGGCCTCTACATGTGGCCACACCGGACTCTTTTTTGCAGATATGTAGTATTTACCATTGCTAATTTTCAGCTCATAGTCCGAACTCACACCGGTAAACCAATCGCTACTAATATCTTCAAAGTTCTCATTGACCAAAAAACCCATATCGGATTGAGCTCGTGCAGTCCCTGCGGTACCTATAAGTGCAAATAAGAAAAATGTAATTCTGGTAAAGGCTGGTAGTCGTTTCATATTAACTCTAAAAATAATGAATTTGAAATAATATCTCCACAGGTCGATTACCCTCAAGAACCGGGCCTAATATCAACCCTTAAAAATGAAATAGATTGTTCTTTCCTTGTCGGTAGAAGTATCGTAATCGTTGGACTCGATAGACTTAAACCCAACCTTGTTACTCATATTCTCCAGATCACTTTTTGAAGGAATATAACAATGCAAGTCGCCAAAAGTAGTTTCCAGATGTAAATGTTGTTCATCAATCTGGTGTTGAGCAAAGGTTTTAAAACCTATTCTTGGGGTATCGATAGCCAACACACCTTTGTCCTCAAGCATATCAAATATCTTCCGGAGGGCCGCTTCCTGCTCTTCTTCTGAGAAATCCAGAATCCCTGACCACATCCAAAGTACAGCGTCAAATTTACCCTCAAACTGATGCTCCATAAAATCTCCTTGAATTAAGGTAGACTTAGAGCCATAATTTTTCCGCAGATACTGAAAAAAATCTTCACTCTGCTCTATTGCGACAATTTCTCCTTTAAACTCCTTATCAAGCAAGTATTGGATACATCTACCGGTACCAGCCCCCAATTCGAGAATGCGATTCGCCCCTTTGATATGCGGCCAGGAAAGGTCCATATCCTTGCACACATCAAAGCCACCGATCATGGAAAGCTCCCGTAGATTTTCCACGCCTATGTTCTTATAGAACTTAAAATTTTTTTTATTCTGTTCTGCCATTCTATCTGATTGCGGCTCCCTGTTGGGTTTGTGAAGATAATATATTTATTTCATGTTTAAACTTTTGAATATTAAATCGATTGATTTTAAACGATATTACATACTCTTTTGGTGACTATCTTTTCTTCCTGTCTCCCCCAATTCTAACGATTGCAATTGCATTTATATTTCGTCAGGTCATAATTGCACTATTTGCTGGGATCACCCTTGGCATTTTTCTCCATCACGGAGTGAGCTTTGAAGCCCTGTTTTCTATAGCAGATACTTACGCACTAAATACACTCACCGATCGAAGCAATATGTCAGTCATATTATTTTCCTTGTTGATTGGTGGGATGGTCTTCCTTTTACGAAAAAATGGCAGTCTGAACGGGGTAGTTAAATGGATTAGCGCTTTAGCGACATCAGCAGTAAGCGCACAATTCAGTGTTTGGCTGATGGGTGTATTTATCTTTTTTGATGACTATGCCAATTCCCTTGTAGTTGGTAACACAATGCGTAGCGTCACCGATAAATATCACATCTCCAGAGAAAAATTGGCCTATATTGTGGACAGCACGGCAGCTCCGGTAGCTTCTATTGCTTTTATGACAACCTGGGTCGGCACCCAAATGAAGTACTTTAGTGAGGGAGCTGAACTACTGAAAATGGACGTTACCGGTCCAATATTCTTTACTAATTCACTGAGTTATGCTTTCTATCCCATTCTGACTTTGGTCTTTATCCTCTTCATTATATTCCTAAAAAAGGACTATGGACCTATGTATGCGGTAGAACTAAACGCAAGAAAAAGCCAACCGAGTAAAGAAGGGGTTTCTAAAAACTCAGCTAAAAATGGAACCAGTGCATTGATCCCTATTCTGACTTTGATTTTTGTCACGCTGGCGGGTATTTATTTTACTGGTCGGATAGGCTTGGAAAATGTAAATGGAACTTCTGACAAGCTCCTTCACCTCTTAAAAAACTGTGATCCTTATGTGGCACTGATATGGGGGTCATTTTCTGCCTTGTTAATCGCTATAGTCCTATCACTTTTCCCCTTGATGATGAAACTGAAGGATATAGTTAAGAATGTATTGAGTGGATTTAGTGAACTACTTGAGACGCTTATTGTTTTGGTGCTTGCCTGGGTATTTTCTGATGTACTGAGGGACCTGGGCACCGACCAATTCCTGGGCGGACTGATCGGACATGGGGTGAATCCAATCTGGTTGCCAGTGTTGATATTTCTATTAGCCGGACTTACATCATTTGCCACCGGATCAAGCTGGAGTACCATGGCGATACTCTATCCCATTGTCTGGAACATTTGTGACAGTGCTGAAATTGCTACAACTAATCCAGAACTGGTATATCATATAGGCTCACTGGTACTGGCCGGGTCAGTCTTTGGCGACCACTGCTCTCCAATATCTGACACTACTATATTAAGCTCTATGGCCTCGGGCTGCGACCACGTATCCCATGTACGCACACAGATTCCTTATGCACTGACGGTTGCCGGTGTAAGTTTGCTTTTGAGTATGGTTGCGACATTGACCGGCATGCCTGTTCTGGTGAATTATATGTTAGGTGTGGGTATTTTATTTGGAGCCGTTCACTTTTTCGGGAGGCGGGTTGAATAAAGTAACGTGTTCTTTTTTAACCGCAAAGCTGCCACGGCAGAAAGAAGAGGCGCGAAGTTCGCAAAGAAATTGATATTACTTACTTTATCTTTGAACGCCAACACGTCAAACATTAATACCTGAATTGCCAACTTCAAACACAGAACTTTAACACCAAAAATGCCTAACTTTATCCCATGAGCAAAAAGCTAAAGATCATAGCAGCAAAAGAAATTTCAGCAGGACTCAACAATCTCTTAGGAAAAGACTTAAATATAGTTTTCAACAATGATTCAGTTCTTTTCGGGCAGATCAAAAAAGTGAGCTCCGAAATTATTATCTTCAGAGATAAGCGAAACAAAAAGCACAAAATCAATCTGAAAGACATTCAGGAAATCATCATTGATGAACCGGTAGATGCTTAAACAACTTACGATAAAGAACTATGCCCTTATTGAGGAACTGGAACTCATTCCCTCCAGACACCTCAATACCATCACTGGGGAAACAGGAGCCGGAAAGTCCATTATGCTTGGGGCCATATCTTTATTATTGGGCAATCGTGCAGACACCAAAGTGCTCCTTAATCAACAGGAAAAATGTGTGGTTGAAGGTGAATTTGAAATTAGCGCCTATCGATTGGAAAGGGTTTTTCAGGAAAATGACCTTGACTACGAACAATCAACCATCATCAGAAGAGAAATTAATACGAGTGGTAAGTCCAGAGCTTTCATCAATGACACACCCGTTACACTTGATTTACTCAAAAGTATTGGGGTTCATTTGGTTGATATTCATTCACAACACGAGAATTTGCTGTTGCATAAGTCAGATTTTCAGGTGCAACTACTGGATGCTTTTGCCGGGACTAAGGACTTACTCAATGAGTATAATAATGCTTTTAATGAGTATAAATCTGTAGCAGCCCGACATAAAGACCTGACTGATAATGCCAATAAGTACAAAAGCGAACTGGATTATAATACCTTCCTGCTCAATGAACTCGTGGAAGCCGAACTCAAAGCACCGGATGACAACGAGATCAACGAAGAACTCAAAGTGCTGGAAAACAGTGAAGAAATTCAGGAAAAACTATCAAGAGTAAACGAGCTATTCAACGACCTTCAGTTTGGTACCCTTAGCCAGTTAAGTGAAATAAACGCTGCACTTATAGGACTTACGAAGATTTCAGATAAGTACGAACAGTTAGCTGAAAGGGTAAACAGCTCTCTTATCGAGCTCAAGGATATTGAAAGAGAAGTAGAACTCGAGGCACAAAACGTAGAGCTTGATCCTTCAAGGCTTCAGTTCTTACAGGAAAGACTTGACCTGATCTATAAATTACAACTGAAGCATAAAGTCGATTCCGTAGAACAACTTATTGAGATTCGTGATGAGCTCAAACTAAAGGTCAATGAAGTACTCGACCTTGATCATGAGATTGAACTGCTCGAGAAAAGACTAAAAGCATCTGAAGAAACGGTTTTAAAAATTGCAGGAACCATTTCAGACAAAAGATTATCCGTTATTCCTGAAATACAGGACCGCATTGCCCAACTCTTGCAGGAACTCGGAATGCCACAGGCAGTCATTTCTATTGAAAGAACGCAAATTGAGCCAATCGCTAATGGAATCGATCACATTGAAATTCTATTTAGCGCCAATAAGGGTATACTCCCTCAACCATTGAAGAAAGTAGCCTCCGGTGGTGAATTTTCAAGGCTCATGTTCGTCATCAAATACCTTCTGGCTCAACACACCGCATTACCATCCATTATATTCGATGAGATAGACACCGGAATATCAGGTGAAATTGCCATCAAGATGGGTAAGATGATGCAACTAATGTCAACCAATCACCAGGTAATCGCCATCACACATTTACCACAGGTAGCCGCCAAAGGCAATGAACAGTTTTTCGTGTTTAAAGAAGATAATGAGCTACGGACCATCAGTAAAATGCGTAAACTCTCGCGTGAAGAAAGAGTTTCGGAAATTGCCCAAATGATCGGTGGTGATCAGCCAAGCGATAGTGCCATCCAAAGCGCAAAAGAACTACTTCAGGCACAATAAGTCTGTCTTCCCTTACCTTTTCAATATGAACTCTCTATATTAGCGGAAAATTTGACTAAACATGGCGTATAATCTACTTAAAGGTAAAAAAGGAATCATATTCGGTGCGCTTGATGAAACATCAATCGCCTGGAAAGTTGCAAAAAGAGCTCATGAAGAAGGTGCTGAATTTACATTGACAAATGCACCGATTGCATTACGAATGGGAGCCATCAATCAATTGGCTGAAGAGTGTAATACTGAAGTAATACCTGCTGATGCTACTTCTATCGAAGACCTCGAAAAGCTATTTACTGAATCAATGGAAAAGTTGGGTGGTAAAATTGATTTCGTTCTTCACTCTATTGGCATGAGCCCCAACGTAAGAAAAAACAAGCCCTACCACGACTTGAGCTATGACTTCTTTCTTAAAACCCTGGATATCTCAGCTCTTTCATTTCACAAAGTAATGTCAGTGGCTGATAAATTGGATGCCATGAATGATGAAGGTTCTATCGTAGGTCTTTCCTATATCGCAGCTCAGAGGGTATTTCCTGACTACGGGGATATGGCTCAGGCGAAAGCCACACTTGAATCCATTGCAAGAAGCTATGGCTATCGATTTGCGAAGAAAAACAAAGTACGCGTGAACACTATATCACAGTCACCGACTATTACGACTGCAGGTAAAGGGATTAGTGGTTTTAATGCTTTTATGGATTTCGCAGAGAAAATGTCACCACTTGGTAACGCTTCTGCTGATGAATGCGCAGACTATACAATAACTTTATTTTCTGATTTGACTAAGAAAGTCACCATGCAAAACTTAATGCATGATGGAGGATTTTCAACTACCGGGATTACCCAGGATATGATTGATGCGCTTTCTTAAACAAATGAAACTTACTCACAAAAAAAGGGACCACAGAGTCCCTTTTTTTATTGTCAATATTTATCGAATCACACTAGTACTTCAAGGTCATTTCAACCCTCCTGTTGTTCTTTCTTCCGGCAGCAGTATCGTTTGTATCTACCGGTCGTGACTCACCAAATCCTTCGGAGGTAATCCTCCATCCAGAAATTCCTTTATTAACGAGATACTTTCGCACTGATGCTGCTCTCTTTTTAGATAAAATCAAGTTATCATCATCGTTACCCTGGTTATCCGTATGTCCTTCCAGGTGTAGTTTCATACCAGGGTTGTTAATCAGTACGCTAGCCAAATCATTTAGTGACGAATAGGACGATTCCTGAATAACATCACTATTGGTTTGGAACAATAGATTCTCAAAAGCCCGTTTCAGAGCCTCTTTCTCCTCTGGCTTAATTTCCGGACAACCGTGATTCTCTACGACCCCAGGTACCAACGGACACACATCATCATCATTGACAATGCCGTCTCCATCAGTATCTTCCGTTGGCCTCGGACAACCTTGCATCGATACCATTCCGGAGTCTTCAGGACATTTATCAAACCTGTCCTGAACACCATCATTGTCTTTGTCTGGGCATCCATTAAATACTAATATCCCTGGTGTTTCCGGACACACATCATCTTTATCCGGTATACCATCTCCATCCATATCAGTCCATGGACAACCTTTATTCGCTTCCGGACCAGGTTCCTCTACACAAGCATCATCTGGATCATAAATACCATCTCCATCTGTATCAGGAGGACAGCCCACTGAGTTTACCTCATAATCCCTCTCCGAACGCGGAGGAGTATGCTGACAGTGATCATAGAGATCAGGCACGCCATCTTTATCATGATCCCTTCTTGGACGTTTCTTGTATTCGTACGGATCATTCGGTTTCTTGAATTTTTTATAACGCTTTTTTTGCTTCTTGGTCTGTTTCGGGTTTTGGGCAGAAACATAGTTGGTGGACACCAACATGATCCCCAAGATCAATGAAAAAGCAGACACTAAAAATCGAATATTCTTCATAATTTACCTGTTAACGGAAGTTAAAATACACAAATCGGTAGAGATTATAAAATCCGCAATCACTTTGCCAAACTTTCCTCTAACGCTTTTATTTTAGCTTCAGCATCATTTTTTTTCTGAACTTCCTTCTCTACAACTTGTGGAGGGGCATTATTGACAAAACGATCATTACTGAGTTTTTTCTGGACCGCAGCCAAAAATCCCTTAGTATACTCCAGTTCCTTTTGTAAATCCTCCTTACTATCTGTAACAAGCTCCTCAGCCAGTTCAACAAACAGCTCATCTGATGCTACAACTATATTAACTGCGTGTGTTGCGTCATTATAGTTAAATGCAATTTCTTCTACTCCAGCCATTTTTGAGATTAGCTCTTCATATGTGCTGTAGTAATCCTCCTTTGTTGTTTTTACTTTGATAGAGACTTTATCCTTGGGTGGAACCTGCTTTTGAGCTCTGATATTTCTGATTGCGGTAATCAATTCCTGCCCCTTACTTAAATCAGCTAAGATGGCATTGTTTACAATACCTTTTTCAGGCCAAAGAGCAACAACTACCGAATCCTTATCATCACGATCCTTAATCTGACTCCAAATTTCTTCAGAAATAAAAGGCATAAATGGATGAAGTACCTTGATCACTTTCTCGAAGAAAGAAATTGTAGCCTCATAGGTACTTCTGACAATTGGTTTACCATACTCCGGTTTTACCATTTCCAGGTACCAGGAACAGAAATCATCCCAAACCAGCTTATAGGTAGTCATCAGCGCATCAGATATCCTAAACTTGCCATATTGATCTTCCAATTGGTCAAGAGCGTTATTAAACCTTGACTCCAACCATTCAATTGCCTGAGTATCACTATTCGGTGCAGTCTCATCAGATATTTCCCAACCTTTGACAAGCCGGAATGCATTCCATACCTTATTGGCAAAATTTCTTCCCTGCTCGCATAATTTCTCATCAAACAAAAGATCATTACCAGCTGGAGAAGAAAGTAACATACCCACTCTTACACCATCTGCCCCATAGGTTTTCATTAACTCTATAGGATCTGGTGAGTTACCCAGGGATTTTGACATTTTACGTCCCTTATCATCTCTTACAATTCCGGTATAGTAAACGTTTTTAAATGGTAAATCTCCTCTATATTCATAACCCGCTATAATCATTCGCGCTACCCAAAAAAACATAATTTCAGGTGCGGTAACCAGGTCATTAGTCGGGTAATAGTAATTAATATCCTCATTATCAGGATCATTAATACCATTAAAAACGGAAATAGGCCACAGCCATGACGAAAACCAGGTATCCAAGGTATCAGGGTCCTGAGTAAGGTCTTCTAACGTAAGTCCGTTATTGCCTGATTTTTCTTGCGCTAACTTTAATGCCTCTTCTGGCTCCTTGGCTACCACAAAATCGTTTGGAGAGGTGCTGTAATACCAGGCAGGAATCTGGTGGCCCCACCATAACTGCCTTGATATACACCAATCCTTTACGTTTTCCATCCAGTGTTTATATGAATTCTTAAACTTGGAAGGATGAAACTGCACATTATCATTCATCACATTATCAAGGGCCGGCTTGGCCAGTTCCTCCATTTTCAGGAACCACTGTAATGATAACTTTGGTTCAATCACGGCATCAGTTCTTTCACTGTAACCAACCTTATTCTGAATCTCTTCAATTTTGATTAGTTGACCCAGTTCTTTCAACTCAGCCACTATCTTTTTCCTCGCGACAAAACGATCTTCACCGATGTACTTCTGAGCATTCTCAGAAAGGGTACCATCATCATTTAGTATATCAATACTTTCAAGGTTGTGCTTAAGGCCCAGCTCGTAGTCATTGATGTCGTGCGCAGGAGTTACTTTCAAACACCCTGTCCCAAATTCAAGGTCTACATACTCATCCTCGATTATTGGAACAACTCGATCTACCAATGGCACAATTGCGTTTTTACCTTTCAGATGAGTATATCTTGCATCATTCGGATTTATACAAATAGCAGTATCACCTAATAAAGTTTCTGGTCTGGTTGTGGCGATTACCAATTTATCATCTGATCCTTCAACCTTGTACTGGATATGGTAGAGTTTGGAATTGACTTCTTTATGAATTACTTCTTCGTCAGAAAGTGCTGTCTCGGCAGCCGGATCCCAATTGATCATTCTAACGCCTCGATATACCTTACCTTTTTTGTATAAATCAATAAAAACATCGATTACGGCCTCACTTAAATCATCCTCCATCGTAAATCGGGTTCTATCCCAATCACAGGAAGCACCTAGCTTTTTTAGCTGCTCAAGTATTATTCCTCCATGCTTATCCGTCCACTCCCATGCGTGCTTTAAAAACTCCTCTCTGGTGAGATCTTCCTTATTAATCCCTTCTTCCTTCAATTTGTTCACCACCTTGGCTTCAGTAGCAATTGATGCGTGATCGGTGCCTGGAACCCAACATGCATTTTTACCAAGCATTCTGGCTCTTCGTACAAGTACATCCTGAATAGTATTATTTAGCATATGTCCCATATGCAGGACTCCTGTCACATTTGGGGGAGGAATTACTATGGTATAAGGCTCTCTTTCATCAGGGGTAGACTTGAAAAATTCATTATCAAGCCAATACTGATACCACTTACCTTCGACCTCTGCCGGATTATACTTAGATGATAGTTCCATTCATATTGAATTTTACGAGCTGCAAAATTACCAATTGCAGTTATAAATCATGTAGAACGAATGACTTTTTCTATAGATATGAATTAAAATCGGGCTGCGATTAATAAATCCAACTCCTTGTAGGGCAACGAAAACTTATTAGCAATGCTTTGGCGTGTGAGGGCTCCGTTAAAAGTATACACTCCTGTCCTGAACCATGCCTTTTCGTAAATCATTTCGTCAAAGCCTCCTAATTCTGACATATTCAACAAAATGGGTGTCAAAATGTGACTTAAGGCAATTGATGCTGTCCGGCCGACCCTTGAAGGAATATTAGGCACGCAATAGTGAATTACATCATGTTTCTTAAATACCGGAGACTTTAAGGTAGTGACCATCGAAGTTTCAAAACACCCACCATGGGTGATACTTGCATCAATGATTATTGAATCCGGCTTCATCTGTTGTACCATTTCTTCTGTTACAACACAAACGCTGCTTCCATCTGCAGAACGTAGCGCTCCAACTGCTAGATCAGCACTTTGGAGCTCTTGTGCCAATGACCTCGGGTCAATGATTGACGTGTAAACATGTTCACCTAATTCAGCCCTAATCCTTCTGAGTTTATGGTGGTGATTATCAAATATCCGGACTTCGGCTCCCATACCTCGCACAGCTCTGGTTACGTATTCAGCTATCGTACCAGCCCCCAGTATAACCACCTTACTTGGCGGAACCCCGGCAACAGCACCGAGAATTTCACCTTTTCCACCTTTAGTATTACTCAGGTATTCTGTTGCGATCGACACAATACAGTTTCCTGCAATTTCACTCATCGAACGAACAATTGGTTTTTCTCCTCCTTTATCTTCTATGAATTCAAAAGCAGCAGCAGCAATTTTTTTCTTATTCAGCTCATGAAGATAATCTGGTTTTAGATTAGCCATTTGGATTGCTGATATCAATCTGGCCCCGGGTTTCATGTAACCTATTTCCTGAATACTCGGTGGCTCTACCTTTAATACAATATTGGCTTTAAAAGCCTCTTCCGTAGAATAGACAATTTGAGCACCCGCTTCGCTATATTCCCTATCCGAAAAATTAGAAGCATTACCGGCCTCAGATTCCACTATAATTTCCAGTCCATTATTTACAAGAATCGCCACCGAATCCGGAGACAGAGCAATTCGTGTTTCTTGAAGCTCCTTCTCAACGGGTAGTCCAATTTGAATTGAACTATTAGCCTCCTTTACTTTGAGGGGAGACTCTTTAGGGTACAGCGCATGCTCTTTGGCAAGCGAACTAAAACCGGACTCCTTCTTCTTTGCCATGTTTTTCTAATTCAATTTCCCGAATTGTGTCAGGGTTTACATTCAAAGATATAGTCATGTATTCCATAGGCAGGTGATTGGCCGCTATAGCAGGCCACTCTATAAAGCACCGGAATCCCGAAGCTAAATATTCTTCGATTCCTATATCCAGAATTTCTTCCTCATCTTCGATTCTGTAAAGGTCAAAATGGTATATCTTGTTATCTTCAGCGTCAATATATTCGTTGACGATAGAAAAGGTCGGGCTATTCACAACATCTTGAACTCCAAGTCGTTCGCATATACTTTTTATCAGTGTTGTCTTTCCCGCACCCATATCACCGTTGAATATCCAAATGGGTGTGTCCCCACCATAAGCTAGTAGCTGCTCGGCCACTGAGTCAATCTCATTGAGTGATTTCAATTGTACTTTCACCTTCTTCCATTAGGGATAAGAATAAAAATACGAATTTTCTATAATAATAGCCTAATTACGAGGGCTGAGTGTTACAAATGGTATGATCATTTCTTCCAGAGATACACCCCCATGTTGAAAAGTATCCGTATAAAAACTCACGTAGTAGTTATAATTATTAGGATAAGCGAAGAAGTCGTCCTCGGTGCAAAAGACAAAAGCAGTTGACACGTTCCTCATTGGCAATTTAAAACGTTGTGGTTTTGGTGCTTCAAAAACTTCTTTTTGATTGTAACCCAAACTCTTACCTTGCTTGTACCTCAAATTTGTGTTGGTATTCCGATCACCGACAATTTTAACAGGCTTATTAACTCTCACCGTACCATGATCAGTCGTGATAATAAGTTTAACATCATGTTGTGAGAGCCTTTGAAGGAAAATATGCAAAGGCGAATGCTCGAACCAAGACTTCGTCAAAGACCGATATGCGGCTTCATCTGATGCCAGCTCTTTTATGACCTCCATATCCGTTCTGGCATGTGACAGCATATCAACAAAGTTGTAGACTACCACATTGAGATCATTGTTAAGTAAATTATTAATACTCTCTACAAGATCTCTACCCTTCTCCAGATTCAAAATTTTATTGTACGAGAACTTAATATCTGTTCCCAATGACTTGATTTGATGAGCCAGAAACTCTTTTTCCTTTTTGTTCTTCCCTCCCTCATCATCATCATGCTTCCATAAGTCGGGAAGTTTTTCGGCCATTTCGGAAGGATACATACCTGAAAAAATTGAATTTCTGGCATAGGCTGTTGTTGTAGGGAGAATACTATAGTATGTGCTTTCCTGTTCAACATTAAAATATTCAGAAATGATTGGTTCCAATACCTTCCACTGATCGAATCGAAGGTTATCAATCAGCAAAAAGAATACTGGTTTTTCTCCACATTCCGGAAAAACCTTCTTTTTCATTATATCCGGAGAAAGCAACGGGGCATCTTCCTCCTCATTTACCCAATGCTCATAGTTATCCCGAATAAACTTAGTGAAGTTGTTGTTAGCCTCTCGCTTCTGCATATCGACCACTTCCTTCATGCTTTTATATTCGGTATTGTTTATCTCCAGTTCCCAGTATATTAACTTCTTATATACATCGGACCATTGCTCATGATCTATAATATCATTGTAGGTCATGCTGATGTTTGTAAAATCCTGCTGATAACTTTGATTGGTTTTTTCGCTGATCAATCTTTTGTTATCCAAAATTTTCTTTACTGACAGCAATATTTGATTGGGATTAAGAGGTTTAATCAGGTAATCTGAAATTTTTGACCCAATTGCCTCCTCCATGATATGTTCCTCTTCGCTTTTAGTAATCATTACTACCGGTAGTGCAGGACTTTTAGTTTTTATTTCACCCAAAGCTTCCAGACCACTTAATCCAGGCATATTTTCATCTAAAAAGACAATATCAAACCTATCTTCTGATACCATTTGTACTGCTTCAGTACCATTATTCACCGGAACGACATCATAGCCTTTTTCATTAAGAAACAGTATGTGTGGCTTTAGTAAATCAATCTCGTCATCGGCCCATAAAATCTTATATCTTTGCATGGTATTCAGTATCAGAATTTGTGATGGAATATACAAATTCTGAACGAATAGAAGCCTCTACTATTTTATGAGTAAAAAGAAAATATTAAATGACCCGGTGTATGGATTTATCACAATTTATGACGGGTTAATTTTTGACATCATTGAGCACCCTTATTTTCAGCGGCTTAGGAGAATAAAACAACTCGGTATGACCGACTTTGTGTATCCGGGTGCTCACCACACAAGATTTCACCATGCTCTTGGAGCCATGCACTTGATGAGCATTGCATTGCAAAATTTAAGGAGCAAAGGTCATGAAATAACCGATGAAGAATATCAAGGAGCACTAATCGCTATACTTTTACACGACATCGGTCATGGTCCATTTTCTCACGCTTTGGAACACAGCATACTTTCCAAAGTACCTCATGAAGAGATATCTTCAATATTCATGCAGCGGTTGAATCATGACTTCAGTGGTAAACTGGATTTAGCCTTAAAAATATTTAATAATGATTACCCGAAAACTTTTCTTAGTCAGTTAGTATCAAGTCAACTGGACATTGATCGACTGGATTACCTTCAGAGAGACTGTTATTTCACCGGGGTTTCAGAAGGTACTATCGGTGCTAACCGAATTATAAAAATGCTGGATATCATTGACCAAAAACTAGTGGTTGAGGAAAAAGGAATTTATAGCATCGAAAACTTCTTGAATGCCCGTAGACTCATGTATTGGCAGGTGTACTTACACAAGACAGCCATCAGCGCGGAACAAATCTTGATTCAAATTTTTACAAGAGCGAAAAAGCTAGCTCAAAAAGGAGAGGATATTTTTGCTAGTCCGGCCCTACTCTCTTTCCTGAAAAATAATGTTGATCTTGTTGCTTTCAAAAACCAAGTAGAGCACCAAATCAATTTTGCCTCCCTTGATGATTATGATATTTGGGGAGCGATAAAAATTTGGCAAAATCATAGTGACAGAGTGCTTTCCAATTTTAGCAAACGACTGCTGAATAGAAAATTATTCAAGGTCAAATTATCAGAAAAACCATGGCAGAAAGAGAGCCTTTCAACACTGAAAAAAACCTTAATGGATGAACAGCAGCTCACTGAAAAAGAAGCCTCTTATTTTGTACTCACTGGAAGCATGAGCAACGCAGCTTACATATCTAAAGGAAAGAATATCAACATATTAACAAAAAAAGGTCAAATACTTGATGTGGCCGAGGCCAGTGATTTACCTAATATAAGAGCCATTAGTAAAATTGTAAAAAAGTACTACCTATGCTGGCCTAAAGGTGTAACTTTGTGACCTCAATCGGAAAAGTTAAGGGATGGAATTCACACTGAAAGATATTGCCGGATTGCTCAACGGAAAAATCGAGGGAGACGGAAGTCAAAAAATTAGCGGTCTCGCAAAAATTGAAGAAGGGAAACCCGGTACCATTGCTTTTCTGGCTAACCCCAAGTACGAAAATCACCTCTACACCACTCAAGCTTCGGCAGTAATTATTTCTCACAAACTTGAGCTGAAGGAATCTGTTTCCGCTACGCTGATTCGGGTGGATGATCCCTACAACGCATTCACAGCTTTGTTGGAAGAATACCAAAGGGTAATGGCTCTGATGAAGACTGGTAAAGAAAAGCCTGTCCATATTGGCAAGAAAACATCAATAGGTTCGGGCCACTACCTTGGTGCCTTTTCCTACATTGGAAATCATTGTAAAATCGGAAACAACGTAAAGATACATCCACACGCCTATATTGGGGACAACTGTGTCATCGGTGATAATACAATCGTCCTTGCCGGGGCTAAAATCGTTGCGGGATCACAAATTGGTAGTTACTGCACGCTTCACCCTGGGGCCGTTATTGGCAGTGATGGTTTTGGGTTTGCACCACAGGAAGACGGAAGCTACAAAGCAATCCCTCAAATAGGCAATGTGATAATTGAGGACCACGTAAGTATTGGAGCCAATTCCACAGTGGATTGCGCTACTATGGGATCCACCATCATCCGGGAAGGTGTAAAAATTGATAACCTTGTTCAGGTTGCTCACAATGTAGAAATCGGGGAACACACTGTAATAGCCGCTCAGGTTGGCATTTCAGGTTCTGCGAAAATTGGAAAAAACTGTATAATGGGAGGTCAAGCCGGAATAAGCGGTCACCTCAGCATACCCAACCGTACAACAGTCGGATCACAATGTGGGATCATGAGTCCTCCAAAAGAAGAAGGGAAAAGCATTATTGGTAGCCCTGCATTCGACTATAAAGACTACCTCCGATCATATGCCGTATTTCGTAATCTACCTGATTTCCGTAGGCGTATAGAGCAACTTGAAGAAAAAGTAGTAAATTTGCCGACCACTGAATAAAGCATGTACGATAAACAACATACGATAAAAGAAAAGGTCACCGTATCTGGAGTAGGATTACATACCGGACAAATGGTGAATATGACATTTCAGCCAGCGGATATAAATCACGGCATTAAATTCAAACGAGTTGACCTTGACGGCCAGCCTATTGTGGATGCTGATGTCGATAACGTGGTTGATCTCTCCAGAGGTACCACTATCGCTGTTGGAGATGCAAAGGTCGGAACAATTGAACACACATTGGCTGCTCTTGTAGGTCTTCAGATTGATAATATACTAATTGAGATTGATGGAGCAGAAGCTCCTATTATGGACGGTAGTTCCAAACCATTCATCGATGCTTTGGAAACAGTTGGTTTAGAAGAACAAAGTGCTTTAAGGGACTTTTACGAAATCCCGGAAAGTATACAACATACTGAAAGTGATAGAAATGTCGAATTAGCCGCACTTCCTTTTGATGACTATCGCGTGACTGTGATGGTTGATTATAATTCACCTGTGCTAGGTAGTCAGCATGCTTCTTTAAACGATATTGCTAATTTCTCAAAAGACATCGCATCATGTAGAACTTTTTGTTTTTTACATGAATTAGAGGCTTTACACAAAGCAGATCTCATCAAGGGTGGTGACCTGAGCAATGCTATAGTAGTAGTTGATAAGGTAGTTGATGATGAAACACTGAAGGGGTTGGCAAAACTACTCAATCGACCTTCTGTAGCCGTAAAGGAAGAAGGAATTCTCAACAACGTGGACCTTCGTTATAAAAATGAACCCGCAAGACATAAACTGCTCGATGTTGTTGGAGACCTTGCCTTAGTTGGCAAGCCTTTGAAAGCTCATATACTAGCCGCTCGTCCCGGACACGCTGCAAATATAGCCTTCGCTAAAAAAATTAAGAAAGCCATGGTCCAAAGTAAGAAAAACGGTGCTCCTAAATACGATGTTAACGCTGAGCCAGTGCTGAACGTTAACGAAGTTTACAAAGCGCTACCACACCGTTATCCTTTCCGACTTGTAGATAAAATCATTCAACTTGATGACCAATCGGTGGTTGGGGTAAAGAATGTTACAATCAATGAGGAGTTCTTCACCGGACACTTTGAAGGCAACCCGGTAATGCCTGGTGTACTAATCATTGAGGCACTAGCTCAAACCGGAGGTATATTCGTACTGAATACGGTTGATAACCCAAGTGAATACTGGACTTATTTTCTGGGAATTGACAAGTGTAAGTTCCGTAAAATGGTACTCCCCGGAGATACCTTAGTTCTCAAATGTACGTTATACTCACCAATCAAAAGAGGGATCGCGCATATGCGAGGTGAAGCCTATGTTGGAAACACCCTTGTTTGCGAAACAGACATCCTTGCCAGTATTGTAAAAAAGAACTAAATGAATCAACCTCTCGCGTACATACATCCTGAAGCCAAAGTACCTCAAACTGTCGTTGTGGAACCTTTTTCTACTATCCACAAAAACGTTGAAATCGGAGAAGGAACGTGGATTGGGCCAAACGTAACAATATTTGAAGGCTCTAGAATTGGAAAAAATTGCAAGATTTACCCTGGGTCCGTCATTGGAGGCGTCCCTCAGGATTTAAAATTTGAAGGTGAAGATACTTTAGTTGAAATTGGTGACAACACTGTGATTCGGGAGTGCTGTACAATCAACCGAGGAACCAAAGACAGATGGAAAACTTCAGTTGGTTCTAATTGTCTAATCATGGCCTACACTCACGTGGCACACGATTGCGTTATTGGAAATGGCTGCATTCTTGCAAATTCCGTTCAAATGGCCGGACACGTTGTAATTGATGATTACGCTGTCATTGGGGGTATTACTGCCATCCACCAATTTGTACATATTGGCCAACATACAATGATACAAGGAGGGTCGCTTGTCAGAAAGGATGTTCCTCCGTTCACAAAAGCTGGTCGTGAACCATCTCGTTATGTAGGAATCAACAGCATTGGACTAAGGCGAAGAGGGTTCGACAACAACAAAATCAATGAAATACAGGAGATTTATCGAATCCTGTACCTCAGGGGTTATCACAACAGTGCTGCAATTGACCGAATTGAGCTGGATATGGCCCCAAGCGATGAAAGAGACCTTATATTGCACTTCCTTAAAAATTCCAACAGAGGTGTGATGCCGGGATATGGTAATTAAAGATTCACAATCGTAATCCCATCACCACCATTTTCTGGCTTTTCATCTTCATAGGACTTTACGAAATCATACTTTTGCAAGTAATCACGTATGGAATTCCTTAAGGCACCACTTCCTTTTCCATGAAGAATTGTAACTCGGCTCTCTCCATAAAGCAATGCTTTATCGAGTAACTTGTCAACTTCTGTCAGGGCATCTCCCACCTTCATTCCTCTCAGGTCAATGGAATTTCGAAATTCGGTTTTATCAAAAGCAGATAAATAACCCTTTCTTCTGAGAGTATCACCTTCTTTCTTTTTAGACTTAATTACCAAATTTGGTTTTACACGACTAATAAAATCACCCGACTTTATGGTCAATGATTTATCTGAAACCTCAATTACTTCACCGGTGGTCTCCGAATTTTTAATCCTCACAAAGTCCCCAACCTCAAAATGCTCTGGTTTTTCACTCACCTTACTTTCTGTAAGTGTCTCTATTTTTCGGCCGAGCTTATCTCTGGCTTCCTTGGTTCTTGTTTTGTCTGCCTTACTCTCTTTGATCTCTCGAATGGCAGCTTCAACATCCCTGTTGGCATTTTTTATAATTTGTGCTGCCTCTCGTTTTGCCTGTTCAATTATTTCTTCCTTTCGCCCTTTCAAGTGACCAGACAGCTCTTTTAGTTCAGAATATGATTTCTTCATGCTACTATCCTGACTTTCCAGGTCTTTCATTTTCTCTTTGAGCTTTCTGTTTTCGGTCTCCAATTCCATAAGTATCTTGTCGAAATCTGCAAACTCTCCGACTTTCTCTTTTGCCACTGAGATCAACCTTTCCTGGATTCCCATCTTACGAGCCACTTCAAAGGTATAAGAGCTACCCGCCCTTCCTATGTCCAGTTGAAAAGTCGGACTTAAGGAATCACCATCAAAAAGCATAGCACCATTCTCTACATCGGGATGACTTTCTGCCATTTTCTTTATGGCACTGTAGTGGGTCGTAACAACCCCATGAGCTCCTTTTTTGAGTAACTCATCTAACATCACCTCTGCCAGGGCTCCTCCAATGTTAGGATCAGTACCCGTACCATATTCGTCCATTAGAATTAAAGTATCTGGCTGGGAGTTGTTAAGGAAGTAATTCATATTACTTAAATGAGCACTATAGGTACTCAGGTCATTGTCAACTGATTGTTGATCGCCAATGTCCAGGTAGATTTTTTGAAATATTCCTACCCGTGATTTTCTATTCATTGGAACGGGAATCCCACATTGAATCATGTATTGGATCAAGCCAATGGCTGTCAGGCACACAGATTTTCCACCGGCATTAGGACCGGAAATTATCAGAAATTTCTTATCCTCATTGAGTTCATAATCAAACGGAATCACTTTACCCCCCTTTTGATTAAACAAAAAAGTAAGTAAAGGATGGCGGGCTTCTCTCCACTCGAAACAGGGAGAATCTATTAGCATGGGCTGTTCAGCTCCAATAGAGTTACAAAAAAGTGCCTTTGCATGTAAAGCATCCAATTGGGCAACGAAGAAAAAAGCTTCGGTAAGAGTCTCTCTTTCGCTGTGAATCAACCGGGATAAATCAACGAGAATCTTGATAATTTCACGTTTTTCGCGATGTAGAAGTTCCTTCACATCATTATTTATTCCAGTCATCTCGGCTGGCTCAAAAAAGATGGTCTGACCCGTGCCTGATTCATCATGGATTAATCCATCAATTTTCCTCTTATATTCAGCATATATTGGTACAACCATTCTACCATTTCTAATAGTTGGCTGCACTTCTTCATCCGTATACTTTTGCTTCTGAGCCCACTGAATAAATTTATCGGCCGTTTTACGCAGTCTGTCTTCCACCTTGTGAAGGTCTTTTCGAATTTCAGAAAGCTCTGGAGAAGCTGTACTCTTTACATTCCCTGATTCATCAATTGTACTGTCAATCCGGCTCAGTAAGGAAATATTTACCACTATATCAGAAAACTCATTCTGTAGGGTTGGGAAATCATCCTTGTTTGAAAAAATGAAATTGATCGAAGTCTCAGCTACATTTAAAAATTTTCGGAGCTTCACCAAATCTTCAGTACTCAGATAAAAGCCATCGACATTCAAATTCTTGATAAAAGAATGTATATCGTCATACTCACCTAATGGGAGTTCAACTTCCCGCGTCATCATTGAAGTAAGCTCCGACACCAGACTCATGTTTGACTGAATTGACTTTGAATCAGTGGAAAATCTGATTTGATCAATAATTCCCTGACCAGCCTGCCCTTTACACAAAGTCTTGAGTTGAGCTTTTATTTGATCAAAGCCTAATCTGGATTCTATATCCTCTGGGTAATTCATCTTATTTCGTAATGGTATTGCTTTATCTTTGAATTGGTTGTGAATTCAATTGGAAGGAAGTTTACATCCATATTATGAAAACGGTTCAAATAGTTTTCAAGAAAATGAGCTGTTTCAGCATTGAAGTAAACAAAAACACACTCATCTGAATGTGACTTCGCGTATTGAAATACACCAACCCAGCTGGGGCTCCCCGTAGCATTTTCAAACAGACTCTTATACTCTGGTAGTATTGTAATCCACCCGCTGGTGTTTATAAAATTGTTCATATACTCGTAATCATAAGACCAGAAAGGGTTTGAATATAAAAGTACATTGTTGTATTTAGCGGTAATAATTTTTTTGCCTTTTAACTCTTTCTCCCACTCTTGCATTACCAATCGTTTTCTAAACTGGATTTCTGAAGCTGAGGAAGTTCTATGAATCAACTTAACTGAATATGCGATCAAAAATAAATAGAGCCCAATCCACACGACCCCTCTCACCTTAGGGTTTGAATACTTTACAAAAGGCCCGAGCACTACCAGGTTTGTAACCGTCAACAAGTACAAAGATGGCCCAAGAATTTTATCCGGAATTTTCAAGGTGTACCCTACCAACCAGAGTAGAAGAATAATCAGTAAGTTGTATGCCAGTGACATTATCCTGCCCTTACGGCTCAATTGCCTCCAACTCCCCAGGAATAACAGCCCTAAACAAAAGGTAATTGCCGCATAATCCCAAAAAAGTTTCACCACCAACGTAATAAATGCATCTCCTGCCTTTCCCTTTCGAAAACCAGAAATGGAAACCCTTTGATCAGAAGTCACCGACTCCAAGAATGAATTAGTGATAATCGTATCGGCAATATAACCTTCATGAATTGCCTCAAACTTTAGTAGCGAATCACTGCTGGTCTCGGGTTCCTCATAAATCCCAAAATCCACAATATTAGACTTGAGATAGTTGCGATACTTATAACTCTGATCATCAACTGATTCACTAAAATTTAAAAGGGTATAAACGGCACAAAAGACCGCCACAACAACTGAACTTGCTTTCAGCAAAGTAGCTCTCGACTGAACAGGGCTATAAATATACCATAGCAATATAGAGCCGGGAAGAAAAATAACAATCGCCATGAGTCCTCCGTTGGGGCGAATAAACATACCTAGTAGTACTATAACCAACCCTCGTAAGAAAAAACCTTTATCCTTCCATATCACACCATAAAATAGAGCAAAGAACCCAATTCCGGACAGAATGATAGCAAAGCGGTTCATATTAAAAAACATAACATGCTCAATTCCTATAGTTGAATAGAAGAGCAAAAGGAACAATACCATATCCCGAAACAAGACCTTCCACGTCCTAAATAAAAGAACAGATGCTTCGGTATAAGCCAATATCAAAAAACCTGTAAGCAGAACACCTTGCCAGGGTATCGAGGGAAAGAAGTCATAAAGGCACTTCAGAGCATCAGAAATAAAGTAGTAAAACCTCGGGTAATTAGTGATGCTATAACCTCCTGCCTTACCCTGAATTAATAGGTTGATGATCGCATCGTCCGAGCTATCGTAGTAGGTACCTGCTAGAAGAACAGTGAGTATGACTAAAGAAGCATTAAGCAGAAAAAAATGATGGTAAGCAGGTCGAAATTTTGATTGGTTTCTCATCTGAAGGGACAAAGTTATTAAATTATCAACTTTGTGTGTATCTTTTCATTAATAAGCCGTTATAGCTAAAAAAACCACTTTGTCTACAACACACAAAACAAAGGAACAAATCAAGGAGGAGCTTCAAATAATTGAAGCTGCAAAAAAAGACCCTAGAAGGTTCTCTCCTATTTATGAGGCATATTATAAAGCCATATTCCTTTATGTATACAAACGGGTAGACGAAGAAGAAGCTACGGCTGATATAACATCCCAGGTATTTCTTAAAGCAATAGCCAATTTACCGAAATACCAATTCAGAGGGGTGCCTTTTTCGGCCTGGTTGTATAGAATTGCCACAAACGAAGTAAATCAGTTTTTTAGAAGGACAAAAAAAACAAGAGCAATCAACATTGAAACTCCGGGAGTAGAACGACTCATGGAAGAAATGGATGAACCTGTTGACAATACTGCTAATATCAAAGTATTGATTTCTTGTTTGAACCATCTTAAAGAACATGAAGTTCAACTTATGGAAATGAGGTTTTTCGAGAAGATGTCTTTTAAAGAGATTTCCGAAATACTCAATATAACCGAAAACAATGCTAAAGTAAGGGCATACAGAGTGGTCGAAAAACTTAGAAAACTAATACATGAACAGGGGGATATTAATAATGGGTAAATACAAGGTAAATATTGACAAGCCAGGTATTTCCGATGCAGACATCGAAAAGCACAAAAATTTTGATAGCCTGATGGGGCAATATCAAAAATTACATAGCGTTAAGCACGCCACAAAACCGCTATACCAAGATAAAAAGTTCCTAAGCCTTATCATGCTAATTTTCATTGTCCTTCTGGCTCTGTTCTTTGCACATGAAGAAAAGACCGATGAAGCGCCTGGCACTGAAAAGGATAGTCCTCCGGCTTTGGACTCAACAATAAATAAGGACCGCTAGCTTTACTTCCGAATGATCTCTAATTTATTGAGACTATCGGTAACCATGTCGTAGATTTCCTGAAATTCCTGGCCTTCATCGACCCTCTTGATGTAGTACTCCAGTGATCGTTCGATACCTTCAGGTGTGACATCGTGTTTCTTACAAATTTTTGGCAAGTAGTGCTTATGATATAAGACGGTAGCCGTATCCATCCGTACTCGAGCTGCATTCAAGGCTCTGTCTACCAAATGTATCTCAGTTAACACATTTTTCATCTTTTCCATCGAATAGATGTCATCAGGGCGCTGCTCCGAGCCACATGACGAAATAGTGGATAAAATTATTGCAACAAATATTAAGTTACGCACACCCAAAAATAGTCATTATTACCTGAAAAAGCGTGATTAATTGTCGAAGGCTGAGTAGCTTTGAACTATGTCAAGTATAGCTGATAATCTCAAAAAATATCAGGAGCAACTAAAGCCTTACAATTGTTTGTTGGTTGCCGTAAGTAAAACCAAACCAAATAAAGACATCCTGGAGGCTTACAACGCTGGCCAACGCGCTTTTGGTGAAAACAAGGTGCAGGAATTAACCGAAAAACATGAACAACTGCCTCAGGATATCGAATGGCACATGATCGGACACTTGCAACGAAATAAAGTCAAATACATCGCCCCTTTCGTGCATTTAATACATTCTGTAGATAGCCTAAGGCTGTTGACGGAAATTAATAAGCAGGGTTCTAAAAACAGTAGGGTTATCAATTGCCTGCTTCAGGTTCATATCGCAGCGGAAAGCACAAAATTTGGCTTCTCTATAGACGAGATCGAAGAGCTTATAAACTCCGAGGAGTTCAGTGAACTAACACACATCAATGTAACAGGCTTAATGGGCATGGCTACCAATACTGACAATGAAGATCAGATTAGAAGTGAGTTCAGCTCTCTGCGCTCCTTGTTTTCAAAACTGGAAAGCATCAAAAAGCAAAACATAAATATTACAGAACTTTCAATAGGCATGAGTAGTGATTACAAAATTGCTCTGGAATGTGGAAGTACGATGATCAGAATTGGAAGCTCCATTTTTGGAGCCAGAAACTACACCTAGTATGCATAAACTATTATTAACCCTTGGAAGCATTAGTGGACTACTTACCGTAGCTATCGGAGCCTTTGGTGCCCATGCCTTAAAGAATACGCTACAAGAAACAGGACATACTGCGAATTTTGAAACAGGAGTAAAGTACCAGATGTTTCACACCGTTGCTATATTTATCGTGGCCTTGTTAAGCCCGAAGGTTCCAGCAAGTGCCGGGTACTTTTTTGGCGCAGGTATATTACTTTTTTCAGGGTCTTTATATATTCTGAGTATCACAGGAGTAACAAAATGGGGAATGGTAACGCCCATCGGTGGAGTGGCATTTATGATTGGTTGGGGAATAATGCTTTATTATTTCCTAAAGCTTTAACCTCTTACGACATTTACTTTTATCTGCAAAACATTGTCTCCGGAGGCATTTGAAATTATTCTCAGAGCCTTCCTCAAAATCCCGTCCTTACCAGCAGAATTGAACTCGACTTTAATTTCTTTCTTTTCTCCTGGCAAAATTGGTTCTTTCGGCCACTCTGGAACTGTACAACCACAGGGAGTGATTATGTCACTAATAATCAAGGGGGCTGTACCTGAATTTGTAAACACAAAAGTAGTGCTTACCTTTTCTCCAGCCTTGATGGTACCGAAGTCATGATACTTCTTTTCAAAAGTAAAAGCGGCACCCGATTTTGGAGCCCCGCCATAAAGTGTACCAACTATGGCAAAAAACAATACAGCAAAAAGTGGTTTCATCGTTTTCATGACTGATCTTTCACAAATTTCGGACCATTTTATCGGCCGTAGATTAAAAATAGCTATTTACGAAATTTACTAAAAATAACTCATCCATCGCACGGGTAACTGCAGTATATAACCAGCGAACCTGGTCATCATGGTCAATATCCGGGTTCTGGTAACCATGATCAAGAAAAACAGCATTCCATTGCCCTCCCTGAGACTTGTGGCCGGTAATTGCATAAGCAAATTTTATCTGTAAAGCATTAAGGTATTTATCGTTATGAATAGCCCTAAGCCGCTCCTGTTTTTTTGTTATGTGAGCATAGTCCTCACTGACCTGGTGATAAAGGTTTCGAAATTCATCGACTCCTAATGATGGCCCATTGGTGTAAAGAGTGTCCAGTATCACTTTAACTTGAACCGCAGGTTGTTGTGGAAAGTCCGTAAATTTCATCTCGAGATCGCAGAACTTAAATCCATACATTTCTTCGATTCCTCCAGCTCTTCGTACTTCTGCAAACTCCCCATTGGCAATAAATCCCATCTCAGAATCAGGTTCGACCCAGAAGTAATTATTCTTTACCGCCATTACCTTGTCACCAACTTCAATCTCATGATCCCTGAAAAGCAAAGTCCTCCGAATAAACTGATTATACATATTTGCATTCTTATTTGAGCGGCAAATAACAATCGAACCTTCTTCTCCATACTTAGAATATGCATACTGTAACCCTTCCTCAAACCTTTCATGGGTCATTCTAAATATATCGGAAAATTTTGCGGTTGTGAACTTAGGCATAACATCCTTTCCTATTGTGTTCCTGAGAATTGTTGCATTATGTAATATTCCTGATTCTTTTTTTTGTCTGACGACTGTTGTTAACGAATAACCGGACACATCTAGAGAAAATTTATCTCTTAGCAACAACTTGTTCAATGCGGGACTCTCTTGCTCATGGACGGGTGGCAATTGAGCCTGATCACCAATGATCATCAATCGGTTCTCTCCTTTTTCAAAAACATATTCTAGAAGATCATTGAGCAAACTTTTTTGATTATATCCCTCCCCATTTGAAATCATTGATGCCTCATCAACAATAAAAACTGTCCGCTTATGAAAGTTCGGTTGACGGACAAAACTTAATACCCCCGAGGAGATATCATTTTCCTGTTTATATATTTTCTTGTGAATGGTACTTGCCTTCTCCCCGGAATATAGTGACATGACCTTTGCCGCCCTACCCGTTGGGGCTAGCAGTACAAACCTTAATTTAAGCTTCGGCAGGACTGATGTCAGTGTGCTGAGTAAAGTAGTTTTACCTGTTCCCGCATATCCATCTAAGACAAAAGTTGGTTTAGAACTTTTGCTCATCAAAAATATAGAAAGCCCTCTCAAAGCTTCTTCCTGATCCATATTAGGAGGATGAGGAAAGGCTTCCACTAATGAAGTAAAAAGACTATTTTCGTTTGTACTCATGCAACACTAACTTGAATCTGAAAACAAAAATAGCACAAGAATTCGGGGAAAAAATCAGAATTAGAGCCTGCGGCATCTTAATTACAGACAATAAAATTTTATTAGCCAAACACAAAGGTTTGGGCAGCACCGGAACTTTTTGGTGTCCTCCCGGGGGAGCTGTAGAATTTGGGGAAAAATTAGAAGATGCAGTAAAAAGAGAGTTTCGGGAAGAAGTTAATATCGAAGTACAAGTGGTCCAATTCCTGGGAATTCATCAGCATGTTGATCCTCCTCTTCATGCACTAGAGATTTTTTATGAAGTAAAAACAGGTAATACTGAAATAAAAACAGGCTCTGACCCAGACTCCAAAATACAAACTATAGAAGAAGTTAGTTTCCTAACCCCAGTACAGTTGAATAGTATAATTCCCGAAGAAAAACATCCCATACTGTACGGTATAGCTGATTTAATCACTGTGGACAACCTTAATTTTCTTTAGCAACATTGTTAATAACTTTAAATCAACCTGTTGCAACCAATTACGAATCAATGGAGTCTTATATAATAAGAAGTTCTTTGAACGTATTGGGTCTCAGTCCTGCTGAAAGGTTTCATTGATTACAATTGAATTAAATGTTATATTAAACATTAACAATTGTTGACCAGCGAAACCAAGTAATGCAATCTGAAGACGAACTTATAAAGGGTTGTATCCGTAAGAACCGGCATGCACAAAAAAAGCTTTACACAAAGTATTCAGTAAAGCTCATGGGCATTTGCCTTAGATATACCAGGAACAAAACCGAAGCGGAAGACTTGCTGCAGGAAGTTTTTATCAAAATTTTCAAGCAAATCAAAAAATTCAAAGGTACAGGTTCTTTCGAAGGCTGGTTAAGCCGTATTGCCGTCAACACAGCCATCACACATTACCACAAAAACAAATCACATAAAGACACCGGTAATGTGGAAGACTATGACGACCAGTTGTTTGATTATGAGAAAGTAACTGATAAGCTTTCTGCCAATGAACTGCTGGAAGTAGTTAACCGCCTACCAGATATTTATAAGATCGTATTTAACCTCTATGCCATAGAAGGTTATACACACAAGGAAATTGCTGAACAATTAAAAATTTCAGAAGGAACATCAAAGTCCCAACTTTCACGAGCGAGAAAGATTCTACAAAACATGTTAATAGAACTTAAAATAGTCTCCGATGACTCAAGAGTCATATAAAAATATTGATCAAATAATGCGTGAGCGGCTGACAGACTTCGGTAGCGTACCGGGGAAAAATGTCTGGGACAACATAGATAACAAATTATCTGGCAGCAAGAAACGCAGAAAAGTCCTTGCCGCTGGTATAACTGCAGGCGTTTTTCTAACTGCCTCATTAACATACATCCTATGGCCAGGTAGCACTCCGGAAACGGTCACTGAGCACAGGGAGGTAGCCCCAGTAATTAAAAGTATTAAGAATGGAGAAATAACTACTACACCATCCCTTGAAAGTAACGAAGTCGTTACACCTTCAGAAGAAGTAGACGTTAAATCAGAATACAAGCAGGACAAACCACAAAAGACTCCAGAATTAAATCCGGCAACCAACCAGAAGGAAGTAGATGTAAATTCTGATAAAGATATCGAGCAGGTAGTAGACGACAATACCGGATCGG
Source organism: Cytophagales bacterium (assembly GCA_965267335.1). Taxonomy (GTDB): domain Bacteria; phylum Bacteroidota; class Bacteroidia; order Cytophagales; family JAAEPT01. The sequence continues at coordinate 3,964,242 of OZ253953.1, forward strand.
ATGTCAGTGAAAACACCAGACAACCTCGCGCTACTATTATAGATGCTATGCGACCGAATTCCCTTAGCCCATCCAAGGTCATTCCTAAAGACAAAAAAGGTATTCTGGAGAAAAACGATACGCTTACCCTTTCAATTGAATTTGCCAACCTTGAAAGGAAAATGGCTGATAAAATCACAATCGAACAATCCGTTCCTGCTTTCCTGGATATCAATACTTTGAAACCTGTTGAATCAAGCCATACCTATAAGTACAAAGTAAAAAAAGGACAGGGCAAAATTATTTGGACACTCAAGGATATACCCGCTAGTGGGCTCAAGGGCAGTAAAGGATACATAGACTATGACATTGTCGTAATAAAAAAAGCCAATGAGGCCCAGTTAAAAAGCAAAGAGGTTGTGACCTACGACTACGGATACTACCGCACGAAATCTACTCAATAGATATCTTTTTCGGTTTTTAAGCGATGTCACATACATTTTTGGTTTAACTTTGTCTCTCAATGAAGGGAGATCAGATTTTTAAGCCGAAACACATCATAGCTGTAATCTTTGTTGGTGCAGCCCTCTTTATAGGATATAGCCTCACCTCGTCAATTCTCAAAGAAAACTCAAAACTCAGTCAAGACCTTGAATTGATGGAGAGAATAAAGGAAAAGCTCTATTTCCTGAAAGATCTTCAGATTGTTTATCACGCAGAAGAAGGGAAGTATGCCTCCAATTGGGAAGAGTTGAAAAACTTCATTGACAATGGCAAATTCTATATTACCGAACGCAAGGAAAAAATCATCACTCTGGATTATGGTGCCGACTCATCTGTGATTTATATAGACACCCTTGATATCGTTTCGGTTTACGATTCCTTGATATCCAGAGGGAAATACCCTAAATTAGAGATAGACGACCTTTCTAAGGTTCCTGGCAGTGAACTGTCTTTTGATATAAAAGCAGAAAAACTACCCGATTATGATGTCTTCGTTATTGTTGATACCAATAGCACGACACCTAAACTGGAACTGGAAGAAGGACGAGTTGATTTGAAAATTGGTTCATTATCAAAACCCACTACCAAGGGTAATTGGGAAAAGTGAAATATAACACACTATGAAACCTTCATTTCACCTGACTAACAAAATTAAAGATCAGAAGTTTGATATCGATAAAATATCAGATTACGGACTTTTTATCCAGGTTTCTGATCAAGATTTCGAATTCTGTGTAATTGACATTAAAGAAAACAAATGTCTCCTGGTCGAAAGCTTCGATATTAACACAGTGTTTAACACCCAACAACTCCTGCAACAGCTAGAGCTTTTATATGATGATCACCACTTGCTCAAGGTGGGTTTCTGGCACTCCATTACTGTGGGGATCAAGAACAATAAATTCTCACTGATACCACGCTCTCTGTTTGACAACAATAACATTGAACATTATTTGAGACTTAACTGCTCTCTGGACAAGAGTAAGGAAATATTCTTATACAAAGACCAAAAAAGCATTGAGGCAGTTAATATCTTCAGTGTAGAGGGCAAAATCGTTGAATGGTTTCAGTCGCAGTACCCAAACCGTAAGATTGAGATCGTTCATGAGTCTTCGCCCTTCATTGAAGGAGTATTGAGTGTTCACAATCACGAGAATCAGAAATCAATTTACATTGACGTAGAACGGAACCATATACAAATACTGGTTTTTCAAGACAGAAACCTGGACTACTCCAATGTATTCGAATACAGCACTGCAGAAGACCTGACGTACTATGTGATGTTTGTTTTTAACGAACTCAAATTAAACCCCGAAACCACACCCACCACAATGTGGGGACATGTCGATTATGACTCGGAGGCATATCAGAAACTTTTTACCTACATCAAACATTTAGAAATCGGTGAAAGGCCACAAAACCTCAAATTCGGCTATGTTTTTGACGAAATAGAAGAACAAAAATATTTCTCACTGTTCAACTTACACCTGTGTGAATAAATGGCTGATCGCATTGCCATATTCCCTGGCTCATTTGACCCATTCACAAAGGGGCATGAAGATATAGTAAGGAGGGCTTCTACTCTCTTTGATAAAGTAATTATTGCCATCGGGGAAAACTCCAATAAAACTAGACACTTTTCAATCGATTTGATGATCGCAAAAATCAATGAGACATTTGCTGATTATGAGGGGGTAGAAGTAACAACTTTCAGTGGTCTTACTGCTAACTACGCCAAAAGCATCGGTGCCAAATTCATTGTAAGAGGATTACGAAATACTACAGATTTTGAATATGAGAATACCATAGCTCAAGCCAATTGTCACATCAATACTGAGCTGGAAACAGTATTCCTAATTACCGATCCTGCACTTGCACATATTAGCTCAACAATAACAAGAGAGATACATAAATATGATGGAGATGTCTCTGCCTTTATCCCCTACGACCTATAGAACTTTTCAATAACCGATTTAATGGTGTGGTAGGTATCCTTTGAACATTCAAGGGTTTGTTTCTTAGATTTCCACTCAACGAGATCAATTCTCTCCTTCTTCTCCGGAGCCATCTGGGCATCATTGAGACATTCCATATGATACCAATACGTTTTCTTCAGAACCCTTTTCTTATGAAGAGTATAAGTATGCCATGTATTGCAAAGTTTCCTAATACACTTGACATCAACGTTACATTCTTCTTTAATTTCACGAATTGCAGCACTCTTTTTGCGTTCTCCCTTTTCAATTTTACCCTTTGGCAAATCCCATTTTTTCAACCTGTAAATCCACAATACCTGATCGCCTTTAGTGACTACCCCTCCTGCTGCTTTTACAATTTTGAATTGATCTTTCAGGAACTCCGATAAACGATATTTATCCTCGACTGCAAAGGTGATGCTCTTCAAGCCTTTAATTTTCTTGCGCTCAACAAGGTCCAGAAAATATGAAACTTGTTTAGGTCGGGCATGTTCCAACAAGACATTCCCCTGTAATTCCTTAGAAATCAGAATATGATCCCCATCTAAGCAAAGGTCATACTCCGACTTATCACCAAGCTTGGCAACCTTTGCAATAACTACTTTAATTTTATTTAGTTCTAGCTCCATTCTATTTCTAAGCTACGGACACAATTATAGCAAAATCCTATTTAAAAATTACATCAATAATACTAAGCGTTTATTAGATTTCAATAAATTTGTTCTTATGGAGAACGTGATAACAAACACAGAGGTTGCAAAAAAAATTGCAGCTGGACTATTGGACATTGAAGCCATCAAACTGAGCCCGGAAAATCCTTTTCAGTGGGCCTCTGGTTGGAATTCTCCGATTTACTGTGATAATCGTTTATCCTTATCATTTCCTAACTTCAGAAATGACATTACAAACGAACTCTGCCAACTAATTCAAGACCATTTTCCAGGTGCTGAAGCAATTGCAGGAGTAGCTACAGCAGGCATTCCACAAGCATCCTTAATCGCCCAGAAACTGAATCTTCCCTTACTCTACGTAAGATCTAAGGCCAAGTCACATGGAATGACCAACACCATAGAGGGAAAGACAACTCCAGGACAAAAGGTGGTGGTTATTGAGGATCTGGTATCAACCGGGGGCAGCTCACTAAAGGCCGTAGAGGATTTAAGAGCAGCAGGAGTTGAAGTACTTGGTATGTGTGCAATCTTTACTTATGGGTTTCAGATTGCAGAAGACAATTTTAAAGCAGCCAACGTAGAGTTACTGTGCTTAAGTAACTACGAAGTAATGATTGAAGAAGCCCTACACCGAGGATACATACAAGCAGGAGATTTGGAGAACTTAAAGTCCTGGAGAGTATCGCCTGACACCTGGAATAAATAATTAACCTATATAGCTAGTACTCTCACCTCAGTACGCCTATTCTTAGCCCTTCCTTCTTCAGTATCATTTGTAGCAACAGGGTCTGTTTCTCCATATCCCTTCGATACAATTCTATCTTCAGGAATTCCTTTGCCAATTAAATAACTTCTTACTGAGTTTGCTCTTCGTTGTGACAGCCGCATATTATAACGGTCATTACCAACATTATCAGTGTGAGCCGCAATCTCCACATGCATAGTCTGATTGGCAACCATTTTATCGTATAAGGCATTCAACGCAGAAAGGTCTGTAAAGTCCAGAGTATGTTCATCGGTTTTGAAATAAACAGCGAGCTCCCACTTTTGAGCATATTTTTTCTCGTAAAAATTAATTTTTAGTCGCAGCGACATTTTTGCATTTTGGCAATCCAATGGTGCTTGCTCCTTAGTTTTACCGTACTTACTCGTTTTCAAACCATAGTTGACTCCTCTTTTTACCATACATTTTCCAACACCATCAATATTGGAATAAACAGCGGCCACTAACTTACCGTCAGGAGCAAACAGTTCAACCAAAGCACTATCCTCAGGCAACTTGTCCTGATCTACACACTGTATCTTAACCAAGGTTGAATCCGGATGAATAGTCGATTGCGACCAACAAATAGTAACTGATAGTAGTAAAAAAAGGCTAAGCGGTATATTAAATTTCATAATTCTGGTTTTGTTAAAGATAAATACTTATCCCTATATGATCAAATTCCTATATTGCTTCAAAATTTCGCACATTCCATGCCAAGAATTGGGCTTATATCAGATACACACAGTTTTTTAGATGAGAAGGTATATAAATACTTTGATGATTGCGATGAAGTATGGCATGCCGGTGACTTCGGAAGCATTGAGGTAAGCGACCAATTGAGTCAATTCAAACCCCTGAGAGGAGTTTATGGTAATATAGATGGGCATGACATTCGAATTGTACACCCTGAGGATCTGATCTTTGAGATTGAGGGTAAAAAAATATGGATGAGGCACATTGTGGGCTATCCTAAAAGATACGCAAAAGGTATAACTTCACTCATCGAGCAAATCAAACCTGATCTTATTATATGCGGACACTCACATATCTTAAGGGTCATGAAAGATGAAAAAAGGGATTTACTTTATATGAACCCCGGGGCAGCTGGAAAACATGGTTTTCATCATGTGCGGACACTACTCAAGTTTGACATCAAGGAAGGCAACCTAAGTGAACTGAAGGTTATAGAGCTTGGAAAAAGGGCATAGAAAAACCCTGCATTAGGTAATACAGGGTTTGATTTTTTCTTGCAATAAGACCTTTACAACCTTACTAAAAGATTTATTTCTCAGCAGTAGCTGATTCTTTCTTTTCTGCTTTGGCTTCTTCCTTTTTTTCAGCTTTAGGCTCTGCTTTTTTCTCTGTCTTCACTTCCTTCTTCGGCTCTGCTTTCTTTGCTGAAGTTTCTTTTTTAGCTGCAGGTTTTTCTGCTTTTGCTTCCTCTTTCTTAGGAGCTGCCTTCTTAGTCGTTACCTTCTTAGCCTCGGTTTTCTTGGCCGCAGGTGCTGCTTTCTTCTTATCGGCTGTAGGTATCGGTTTAGGATTTGCTTCAAACTCCTTTTTCAGCTCCTCGATATCCACTTTTTTCACTACAGGCTTAGCCTGCAATCTTTGCATACGGTCTTTTCTAACCTTTTGCTTGCCTCTGTTAACTCTAGCTTTTCTGACTAATTTAGTACTTGCCATATCTCACTAATTTCAAAACGGACTGCAAAGTTAAAAGAATAAAACTACAAAACCTCCTACTGGAGATATTTTTTACTAATACAATGTTTAGTAATTTCGTCAAATTCTAAAATTTGATCAATGGGAGCTCAAAAACCGGGAATACCTAAAGGTACAAGGGACTTCGGTCCGGACAAAATGGTCCGTAGAAACTTTATTTTCAACACGGTGCGCTCTGTATTTGAAAAATATGGATTCCTGCCTTTGGAAACTCCCTCAATGGAAAACCTATCGGTTCTTACAGGAAAGTATGGAGAGGAGGGTGATCAACTAATTTTTAAAATTCTGAACTCCGGCGATTATCTTTCAAAAACCACTCCTGAAGATATCACAAGTGGCTCCAAACATTTGAGCTTCAAAATATCTGAAAAAGCCCTTCGTTACGACCTGACAGTGCCTTTTGCGCGCTATGTTGTAATGAACCGAAACGATGTTACATTCCCTTTCAAGCGATATCAAATTCAACCCGTCTGGAGAGCTGACAGACCTCAAAAGGGTCGCTATAGAGAGTTTTACCAATGTGATGCAGATGTAGTGGGGACCGATTCTTTAATTTGTGAGGCTGAAATCATCCTTATGATTAATGAGGTATTCCAACAGTTAGGCATTAAGGATTACACGATTAAAATCAACAACCGGAAAATTCTTTCAGCAATCGGTGAATTAATTGATGCCGGAGATCGTGAATCGGATCTTTTTGTGGCAATCGACAAATTGGATAAAATTGGTGAGGAAAAAGTTCTCGAAGAGCTAAGCACCAAAGGCTTTACCAGTTCCGCATTGAACACCTTGCGAGATATATTAAACCTATCGGGTACCACCGAGGAAATGCTTTCTTCTCTCGATGATGTAATTGGCAACACTGAAATTGGCAGAAAAGGAATTCAAGAGCTACAGGAAACTTTTAATCTACTCGCTCATTATTCAGGTTCTGCCAAACTGGAAGAACAAAATATTTCATTGGATGTTACCTTAGCACGAGGGCTTTCCTACTATACAGGTGCTATTTTTGAGGTGAAGGTAAATAATGTCCAGATCGGGAGCGTAAGTGGCGGAGGAAGATATGATAATCTGACCGGACTATTTGGCTTGCCAGATGTTTCAGGAGTGGGGTTTTCGTTTGGTGTGGATCGTATTTATGATGTTATGTCGGAATTAAATCTGTTTCCAGCCGACAACCTTATTAGCACCCAACTATTAATCGCAAATTTTGACGAGCACTCACAAAATTATTCTCTCCCACTACTTACCAAACTGAGGGCAAACGGAATTAATAGTGAAATATATCCCGAATCAGCCAAACTCAAGAAGCAGATGAACTATGCTGACAGGAAAAATATTCCTTACGTGCTGCTAATTGGGTCAAATGAAATCGAAACCGGCAACCTGACTTTGAAAATAATGTCAACAGGAGAGCAAGTATCAGAGTCGATAGAAACTATCATAGATAGAATAAAGGGCTGATTTAATCGTTAAATTTATTTAAGGCTTGACCAAAAAATTCGCAAAACATATTGCCCTATTGCTGGTCTTGCTTCTTTCCGTAAAATCTGGCCATACTCAACCCCCTTGTTTTGATGCCGATGATACGGTTGGATGCGTGCCATTTACAGTTACCCTAACCAGCTGTGCTGACCCGTCAAAACCAGATGCATATGATTATGGTGATGGAAGTGCTCTGAGCTTTGATACTGTACACACCTATAATTCACCTGGAATCTATACAGTGACCCAGTACATAGACAACGGTGGTGGTAACCTGGATACACTCATAAGGACAGATTACATTCGGGCGGTTGGCACCCCAGTTCCTCAATTTGAAGCATATGCTTGTGCGGGCTCAATAGCCTCAATTTCTATAACAGACTCCAACTATGACCGCTTTATTCTTGATTATGGTGATGGGTCGCCAAATGACACTGTACTTCCTTCCACCACAACACTAAAGAATTACATCGATAGCTTACCAAAAACAATAACGGTGACTGGCATATATGATGGGGCCCCTTGTTCAAATAGTGCATCTTTGAATTTAACCTTATACAACAGCTTGCAAAAGCCCGACATTCATAGCCTGACTACCCAGAACGGTAGTAGTAATGATAGTCTTTTGTTGGGGGTATCAGGTTATACTTATTTAAACTACCTCCTGAGCAGTAGTAGCTACCCCGCTGCATATAGCACTATAGATACTTTTGCATTTTTCAATCCGGACTCCACTATTAACTTCTTCCCAGTCAATTCAAGCTCAGATGAAATGTGCTATACGATAACCAACTTTGATGTCTGTGGAAACAGCGTAGCTGGTGATAGCCTATGCAGCACAAATCTCTCGGTGACCGCAAACAACGAACAAAATGAGCTGATATGGAATAGTTACAAGGGACCTGGCTTACTAGAATACCGGGTGTATCGTGATAATACTTTACTGGCAACAATTTCCAGTGACACAACATTCATAGACACCAGTGTCACCTGCTCCCAACAGTATTGTTATCGTGTTGAATCCACCACTAACTTGCTCGATCAGTCTGGAGCAAATCTCGTGTCAATTTCAAACACCCAATGTGTTACAGCCATTTCTACAGACACACCACCAGAGTTGACTGAGTTTAACTCAACTTTTGAGAATGGTGCGATTCGTTTATTCTGGGAAGCACCAACTTCAAGCGTGTTAACATATGAAATATCAAGATCATCAAACGCTAGTCCATTCAACCTAATTCTGAATCAATACCTTCCTGACACTAATTATATCGACAATTCGTTTATCACAACAGAACCACAATGCTATCGCATCAGTTATTACGACTCCTGTGGAAACTATTCAAATCAGTTATCAATTCCAGAAACCTGTCCCATTCACCTCAGTATGACAGAATCAGCTACACAAAATACTTTAACCTGGACTGCATATACTGGTTTCTCAACAAGTGTACAGGAATATATTATTGAATGGCTCGATCAAAACGGTAACGTACTTAGTTCTATATCAAACGGAACATCAACTTCCTACATCGATAACAATATAGATACAGCCTCCGGCACAATCACCTATAGAATTCTAGCCATTGCAAATTCCCCACTCGGACTGACTTCTCAATCAAACACTGTTCAGAATAACCAATCGATTAGTATATTTTTCCCCAACGCCTTCACGCCTAACGGTGATGGAACCAACGACATTTTCAAGGGGGTCGGGGCTTTTATCGCGAAGATCGAATTTACGGTATTGAATAGCTGGGGGGAAGTGCTCTATTATACTGAGAACTACAATGAAGGTTGGAATGGTCGCACACCCCAGGGAGAAATAGCACCGGAAGGAACCTATGTCTACATCGCAGATGTTACAGATTATGAAGGAAACCAAACAACTTACAGAGGGACCTTTTACCTTATGCATTAATTAGTAACTTCGCAAAAATTATTGTCTATGTTCGACATGAACCAAATGCTTGGAAAAATGCAGGAGATCCAGGCAAAAATGAAAGAGGTACAGGATAACCTCGGAAAAATAACAACAAGTGCTGAGTCCGGAGGAGGAATGGTTAAAGCAACTGTCAACGGAAAACGTCAGGTGGTTAACCTTGAAATTGACAAAGACCTTTTGAAACCTGAAGATCAGGAAATGCTGGAAGACTTAAGCGTAGCGGCTATAAACCGAGCTCTGGAAGATATAGAAATCAAGATCAAAGAAGAAATGCGCAAGCAAACCCAGGGGGTCATACCAAATATTCCCGGATTTGATTTCGGTAATATGATGTAATAATGAGTTCAATTGCAGTTGTTATACTGAATTATAACGGACAGAATTTTTTAAAAGAATTTTTACCTTCTGTAATTAAATTCAGTCAAGAGGCCCGAATTATAGTGGCCGATAATGCATCTACTGATAATTCACTGGAAATTCTTAAAAATGACTTCCCTGAAGTTGAGGTCATTATTAATAAAGAAAATGGTGGCTTTGCCAAGGGCTACAATGATGCATTAGCACAAGTTGAATCAGAATATTATGTACTACTCAATTCAGATATTGAAGTAACCGAAAACTGGCTATCAGCCCCAATTCAGCTCCTTCAAGATAACCCTGAAGTAGTCGCTTGTCAGCCAAAAATATTATCTCACACTGAACCAAGTCATTTTGAACATGCTGGAGCTGCAGGAGGATTCATAGATAAATGGGGGTACCCATTTTGCCGTGGAAGAGTTTTTGATCAGATAGAAAAAGACGAGGGCCAATACGACAATGATTGCGAGATTTTTTGGGCAACAGGAGCTTGTTTGTTTATTAAATCATCCATATACCATAAAATGGGAGGGCTCGATAACAACTTCTTTGCTCATATGGAAGAAATTGATCTATGCTGGCGAATAAAAAATGCCGGTTACAAAATTATGTATTCTTCGAAGAGCCACATTTACCATGTTGGGGGCGGAACATTGAAGAGGTCAAACCCAAAAAAAACTTATCTGAATTTCAGAAATGGCCTTGTCCTGCTTTATAAAAACCTACCAAGGTTCCGGTTATGGCGGACAATAATTTGGAGATTGATGCTAGACGGAGTCGCTGGGATCGCTTTCCTGCTCTCTGGTAAACCCAAACATACACTAGCGGTCATCAGGGCACACTGTCACTTCTATGGTGGTTTTAAGAAATGGAAACCAGCAAGAAAATTGAGTCAAAGATTTGCAAAAAGTCACGATCACCCACAAATCCTACATCGGTCAATCGTGTGGCTATTTTTTATTGAAAAAGTAAAAAGATTTAGCAAAATAAGGTTTAAGTAGGACTCTCGTTTAGAAATCCCACACGGATCTTCTTCCTCTAATGTGTCGACCAATATTCATTGTAAACGCATAAAACAAGTAAAACAATACAGGCGATCCGAGAGCTAAAAAAGAAGAGTAAATAAAAAAGGTCCTTACACTTCTAGTTGATACACCTAGCTTTTCACTTATTGAAGAAGATACTCCAAAAATCTGCTGGCCAAAAAACAACTGTAAACGATTCATAAACTGAGTTTTACAACGCCTAACAAATTTAACGAATATACAATTAGAATGTTTTCATGAATCCAAAAAAAATAATGCCATACATTGCATTCACGAATTTATAGCATAAATTAGTGCCTCTAATATTGTTTCCGTACTAAACACAAATGGGATTATGAATTTCTTGAAAAAACACACCTTACTCGTTCTATTATCGGGTATCGTATTTCTTACCGGATGTAGCCTTAGCAAAATGATTAAAATGGCTGAGGACCAAAATCTTACCGTCACCCCTAGTCCGGTCGAAGTACATGCTGATACAGTCAATTTTGAAGTATCAGTTACTCTGCCGCTAAAAATGTTGAAAAAGAAAAAGATCTATGCCGTAGAGACTTCTTACAATTATGGCGGTGAATCAGAATCTTTAGGTACCATCGAATTTAAAGCATCTGATTTTCCAAACAATAAAATTGAAGAGCCTAAGCTCACTCAAAAATTTACTTTCACTTACAAAGACGCCATGGAGAAGGGCGAGGTTGTTTGTATTGGAAAGGCAATGAATGAGCAAAAGACAAAGGAAAAGGTTACTGACCCGTTTCCAATTGCTAAGGGATGTATCACTACTTCAAGGTTAGTTAAAGATGCATATTACGTTGCATATGCCGATCACGGTTATAACAACAAAGAAGAGTTGATCCCTACTTATGTTGAGTTCTTCTTCGACAAAGGACGTTCAAACCTAAAATCTTCTGAGATTCGAAGTGAAAGAGGGAAAGAACTTGATGCTTATATCGCAGCGAAAAACGCAACCAAAACTGTAACCATAATCGGTTCACACTCGCCAGAAGGTCTTGAAAGCATCAACTCTAAGCTTAGTGAAGACAGAGCTAAGGTCATTAAAGATTTCTACTTCAAACAAATGAAGAAATATGATTACAAAGAAATGGCTGATAGCATTCAATTTAAAACTGAAACTATCTTCCAGGACTGGGGACCTTTCAATGAAGCTCTTGATGCAACCGACAAGCTAACTGATGATCAGAAAACTGAGATCAGAAATACTATTAGCAGCACATCAGGAACATTCTTCGATAAAGAAAAGGCTCTACAGAAGCTTTCTTCATACAAAACTCTTGAAAGAGATATTTACCCTCCTCTAAGGGTTTCAAAAACAAAAATCATGACTGTTAAGCCTAAGAAATCTGACGCTGAGATTTCTATACTGGCAAAATTAATCGTAGAAGGTAAAGCCAGCATCGATACATTGAATCAGGAAGAACTTATGTATGCCGCTACTTTGACTCCAGTACTTGATGAAAAGCAAGCTATATACACTCAGGCAATCAAAAAGTCTGATAGCTGGCAATCACACAATAACCTGGGTGCAGTTTACCTGGCCCTTGCTTCAAAAGAAGCTGATGGTAACAAAAGACAAACTCTTCTGGACAAAGCAAAAACCGAATGTGAACTTGCCAATACTAAGCAAGAATCTGCGGAAGCAACCAACAACCTCGCAGTAGTCCATATGCTTAAGAACAACAGAGAAGAAGCTCTACTTGGATTCATCAAAGCGAAGAGCCTTGGAACATCTAATGCCGAACTCAACAAGGGTATTCATGCAGGTAAAGGAAGCATGGAAATCAAATTTGCTAAGTATGATGATGCTAAACAAAGTCTGGGAACTGCTGGTGATGTTGTTCCTGGTGCTCAGTTTAACAAGGGACTTGCTCACTTGCTTTCTAAAGACTATAACAACGCAAAAGCTGAGTTTGCTAATGCAATTAACTCTGACGCTAAAGACGCACTTGCCCACTACTGTAATGCTATCGCTAGTGCAAGACTTCAGCAAGAAGACGCAATGGCAACGAGCCTGCAGAAAGCATGTAAAATTGACTCTAAGTTAAAAGCAAAGGCAGCTAATGACCTTGAGTTCTTAAACTACAGAGATAAGGATACGTTTAACAACGCTATCAAATAATAATATAATAACATCCCATTTGAAGGTCTCTAACAAAAGTTAGAGACCTTTTTTTGTTTCGGGACTCCATCAACAGCTACTATTTAACTTATTTATATTCTTTGCTAATTGAGCTGTTATTCCTATTTTTACCGGTCCAAAATATTAAGGAGATATGCGAGAAATACAATTCAGAGAAGCCCTTCGGGAAGCGATGTCAGAAGAGATGAGAAGTGACAAAAATGTCATTCTTATGGGTGAGGAAGTGGCTGAATATAATGGTGCCTACAAAGTAAGCCTTGGAATGCTGGATGAGTTTGGTGCCGACAGAGTGATTGACACACCAATTGCAGAGCTTGGTTTCAGTGGAATCGGTATAGGAGCTAGTATGAATGGGCTCAGACCAATCGTTGAATTTATGACTTTCAACTTCTCTCTGGTAGCGATTGATCAAATTGTCAATGGAGCCGCAAAAATGATGTCTATGTCAGGTGGTCAATATAACTGCCCGATTGTATTCAGAGGAGCAACTGGAAATGCCGGTATGTTAAGCTCTCAGCACTCTAATAACTTTGATAGTTGGTATGCCAACTGTTCTGGATTAAAAGTAGTTGTTCCTTCTAATCCGAAAGACGCTAAAGGCCTTTTAAAAACATCCATACGAGACAATGATCCTGTTATTTTCATGGAATCAGAACTAATGTATGGTGATAAAGGTGAAGTGCCTGAGAACGAATACCTAATTCCAATTGGTGTTGCTGATGTTGTAAAGGAAGGGAAAGATGTGACCTTGGTTTCATTTGGGAAAATGATGAAAGTTGCAAATCAAGCAGCAGCTGAAGCAGCAAAAGAAGGGATTGATGTCGAAGTGATTGACCTTAGATCAATCAGACCTATAGATTACGATACTGTTGTAAACTCAGTGAAGAAAACGAATAGATTGGTATTTGTTGAAGAAGCATGGCCCATTGGCTCAATATCTTCTGAACTTGCTTATCATGTTCAGAAATACGCTTTTGACTACCTTGATGCTCCTGTTCATAGAGTAAATAGCCTCGATGTTCCGTTGCCATACGCTCCTACGCTTATTGAAGAAATAGTTCCTCAACCCGGACGGGCACTGCAGGCCATTAAAGACGTTATGTATAAATAAAGATTTCCCGCTTCGTGCGGGATTTTTTTTATGAAACTAATACTGAAATCACTACTCATATTAAGCCTGCTTACTCTGAACTCCTGCGGGCCCAACATACCGGAAGAATTCGATGCTATTGTATTGGATTATACAGGTTCCTCGGTTGCTCCCGAATACCACAGAAGCTACCAAATTGTTCTCAGATCCAACAAGGTAAAACTACTAATTGAAAGCTATGGTACTGTATTGGTCGATACCTTGCTAACCTCTACAACTGAACAATTCGAGTCTATAGCTACAGAAATTAAATCCATCGAGAACTTTGGGAAATTGGAGACCTGTCCGGATTGCGATGGGGCATCAACCACCTATTTCCGGTTGCTAAATGGTAAACAAAAGGCATTTGAACTCGTTTGGAATGGAGCTGATCTTTCTAATGAGTTCAAATCCGTTTTGTCTCATATAAAGGAATCTATCCCAACCTTTGAGGCCTTATTATCTACTCCGCTACCTGAGGGCAAATAATAACCTGAAGGTTTTCTACGTTAGTCCACAAAGCCAATTCTTGTATAAATTCCTATTCATACTGCTATACATTCCTTCCCTGGTCTTTTCACAGTCTGACAACGACTCTACCCAGAATTTCAGAATTAGAGCGATAAAATTCGAAGGATGCAAATACACAAGTAAGGAACACCTAAAACTAATATTAGGTATTCAGGAAAAAGAAATCCTGGAACTACCTGGCACTGCATTATCTGAGGCCCTCAAAAAACTCTGGAAGACAGGACTTATCAATGATGCTACAGCCGAAATAAACCGAGTGGGCAACAATGAGATAGACATTATCTTTCACATTGTTGAACACCCTATATTAGGTGATGTACGTCTATTTAATGTCAGTGAAGTAGAGTCTAAGGACCTTCTTGAGTTATGTAAACCCTTCCACCTCAAAAAGTTTACGGTTCATGAGAAAACGATTATACTCGATCTTTTACAGGATTATATGCACTCAAGGGGGTACTATTTTATCAAACAACATTTCCAGACTCAGGTTGATTCTTCAACCAATCGAATTGAGTTAATAATCCATTATGACAACAGGCGGCCAACGAGGGTCCGAGCTACAAACCTCTATCTCAATAATAAACTAGTTGCCCCAAAAGATTACCCAATAGATATTTTGAGGCCGGGTAACTTATTCACTCCGAACTTACTGGAAGAAGACAAACAAAACCTACTTAAGCATTATCAGGAAGCAGGATACTATGATGCTGAAGTTAATTGTGAGATTACAACTCAGGAAGAAGATTTTAGAGTTCAGCTGAAATACGAAATCATCTCCGGACCAAAATACTACATTGGAAAAATTGACTTCACAGGAAATTCAAAATTCCCGGTCACAGTTCTACGAAAGAACCTCTCTATAAAATCAGGAGATCCATTTAGTGAATCAAAAATTATACAGGCTATCAATTTAAATCCATCAGGAACCGATTTGGGCGGACTTTATATGAACCAGGGTCATATGTTCTTTAGAGCCAAACATAGAATTGATGCTTTGTATAATGACACCATCGACATCATAATTGATTTTTTTGAAGGTCCAATTGCCACGGTGAAAGAAATCACCTTTAAAGGGAACAAAAAAACCATTGATCTCACTTTGCAACGATATGCAAGCCATAAACCTGGCGATTTGTTTTCAAGAAAAAAGCTATTCATTACGCAGCACAGACTATCAAGCCTTCCTTATATAGACAATGAAAGTGTATCGGTAAACCCAATTCTAAATGAAGATAGTACAGTAACCTTAGAGTATTCTGTTAAGGAAACTACGATTAATGACCGCATTTACGCCTCTGGTGGATGGGGAGGAAGTATTGGACTTGTTGGCACCATTGGTCTGGACTTAAATAATTTTTCTCTTCGACATCTTCACAAATTTAAACGTTGGGACCCACTACCTGTCGGTCAAGGTCAGTTTCTTTCCCTTAAAGCCCAGAGTAATATACAAGACTTCAAGTCATATTCGTTTTCATTCAGAGAGCCCTGGATAGGAAAAAGCCCTAACTCCCTAGCTCTTACAGGATATTATTCTAAATACTTCCCTAAAGCATTTGATAATGGTTTCTATAAAACAAGTTTGGCTACGATCAATTATACCCGGCCTCTACCTAATGGGTTTGCGTTAAATTTATATACTAACTACACCCGTTATAATATCCGAAATAGTGATAGTGTCTTATGTGTAAGTTGTAGTTCCAACAAAATTATGTTTGGATTAGGTCTTCAACATCAAAATCTAAAAAGTACGGGTTCACCATTTTATTTAACCGAGGGACATAGCTTGAAACTAGGCTCGCATTTTACTCCAATGTATTCACTAATTGATCCCGACATAGAAAACAGGCCAATTCCAACCCGCTATAAATGGATGGAGTATATAAAATTTAATTTCGACTATGAAAAATTTTCTACCCTGTTCCGTTTGCGGAAAAGTAAAAAGGTAGTACTCGCAACCGGAGTGTATACAGGTTTACTGGCAGCCTACAACTCTAGCTTAGGTGTTGGCCCCTTTGAACGTTTTGTGCTTGGAGGAGATGGGCTATCAGGTTTTAACTCTGTTTTAGGGCAGGACTTTATTCGATTACGAGGTTATGACAACAACAGTATTACAACCACCTCTGGAGGAGGAGTATTCTTCGAGAAACTAGTAGCAGAAATCAGGTATCCACTTATTTCTAGTCCTAAGTGGTCTTTATACACGCTTGGCTTCTTTGAAGCAGGGAACACCTGGGGTTCTGTTAAGAACACCAACATTCTCGATTTATACAGTTCGGCAGGTGCTGGCGTTAGGATAGAACTCAACCAATCTCAGGTTTTTGGAATAGACATTGGGAAAGGCTTTAAAGAAATACCAGGATGTGACGATTGCAATAAATGGCAACCCCATTTCACGTTTGGGTTTAACCTGAAATAATTATCTGAACATAAAAAAGGCCCCAAAAGAAATTGGGGCCACCAGTAACCTTACTCACTTTAAGGAGGAATCTTAAAAAGTTAACCTACTAGAATAAGAAGGGTTGTGCTTTACACGCAATCGTCATTGGATAACCAATGTGATGTGTTACAGGATCTTTCTTTCGCAATGAATATCCATAGCGGATTGAAAAACTTCCTTTTAAATCAATAAACGTGGTAAATAAACCCTTTCCTTAAAGAGTTATTTATTATACGAACGAAGCAATGGCTAAGTAAACTTATAGGTAGATTAAAATTAAAAAAATATATAATCAGCTGATATTCAGACTCAAAATTAGTCTACTTTTTGAGCGCGCAGCGTATATTTTTTGGTATATATACACCCTTGATCGTTTTCAATCTTGACTTGATAAGCACCTTGATCAAGGTGTTCAAATACAGCTACATCACGTTGTCTGGTATTTTCATCAATGTATATGAAATAAGATGTACTCTTATTCTTATTGGTAATTTCTATTTTCCCTTCCCCCAACGAATTGAATGAGGCTCTTTCTTTTAAATCTGCCCTCGGATCAAACTTGGAACAATCAATTTCCTCGACTTCAGTGACCATTTCTTTTTGGGCCAGAGCCTCTGTTTCTTCTTCCAGTGCCGGATTATTTGAGCTATTCTCCACATCATTTCCTGTACCAATTCCTTTATTTGTTCCTCCTCCAGTTCTTTTATCAATAACGTCCCGGACATCTACCTCTTCTACTCTATCTGAATTGGACTCTCTAATCTCACCTGGATTATTAGCAACTACCTTCTCACCTTCCTTGCTAGTATTTGGTCTATCTTTAGCCACCATCCCATTATTCTCAACTCTATCAGTGATCACCTCTTCTTTGTCATCCGCAGAACCTTGTCTCGTTACTAAAGATGAAGCATCCTTTTTACTTCCCGTTTCTTTCCAGTAGCTATTGTATAACCAAAAACCAGTACCAAGAGCAAGGAAAATTCCTAATGTAGCAAATACCAGTTTAGAGGATATCCCTCTACTCTTTCCTGGCATACCTTTGTTCAACTTGACCTTGAAATCAGATAAAGCCTGGGCTTCCAGATAGCTTGCTGCGGCCTGATGTTTATCAAAAAGCTTTTGCAAATCGGCATTGGTACTCAAATCATTTTCGAACTGAATTTTCTCTGCAGTATTCAACCGATCTGCTAAATAGTCTTCGATACGTTGATATGTCTGGCTTTCCTCAATCAATTTTTAAAATATTCTACTAATTCCGGTTTCTTATTAAATAACTCAATCAACTTCTTTTTGCACTTGTACTTACTCGCCTTAGCTGTTTCCTCATTCTTAAACCCCATCATCTTACAAATCTCTTTCATAGAGTAGCCATGAAATTCATAGTTAAGCAACAGCTCTTTACACTTACCTCCTAGTACAGAAAGTACCTCCTCAACTTTGTTTTGCATATCCTCATTAATGAACCTTCCCTCAAAGTTC
Organism: Cytophagales bacterium; assembly: GCA_965267335.1. Classification (GTDB taxonomy): domain Bacteria; phylum Bacteroidota; class Bacteroidia; order Cytophagales; family JAAEPT01. Next base: position 3,982,430 of record OZ253953.1, read on the forward strand.
TCCTCATAAAAATCCTTTTCTTTGATGCTTTCAATATCTCCATTCCTGGAATCTTTCCTTAATAAGTCAATTAGCTTTCTTTTTGCTACGGTTATAATAAATGTGCTGATTTTGTATTCAGAATTAAAGCGACCCTGTTTTACGTATTGATAGAAAACCAAGGCAGCCTCCTGAAACAAATCGTCTGCAACCGCAACTTCCAACTGATACCCGTACACTAGTTGCCTGACTTTAGGCAAAATTGCAGTATATAGAAATTGAAGAGCTTCATCCTCCCTACCCTCATGTAGGTAATTGATTACCTGTTCATCGGTAAATTCGGAAGGACTTTTCCTCACTGTCTATTATTCGTTTATGGGTTGAAAAAAGTAAACTAGCCGAGTGTGAAAAAAAAGTTCTTTTCCAAATCAAAATGCTATTTCACACACACAGCATCATAAATACGTTGCAATGTAGTGAATAGACTGCGATTTCACAATTTGAACAAATTGAAATAAAAAAAGGGAACCATTTCTGATTCCCTCTCAATTCGATTTAAAGTACAGCTTATTGTTTCACAAGCTTAAAGGTCGCCAATTGGTCGTCCATTATGACTTTACCTATATATACTCCTGCAGGTAAGTCATCACCTACACTAATCACATCACCAGTTTGGTGAATTCCGGAGTATACCGTCTGCCCGCTGACATCAAGTATCTGAACCGTTGCTTCTCCTGCCAAATTTTCATCGATAACAATATTCGTTTCATCATCGAATGGATTCGGATAAACAGTGATGGAAGCGTCAGTAAGTCCATCAATCGAAGTTGGTGTAGTACCGCAATCCTGAATAACCATAGTTCCCCAGCTACTGGTACAAGCACCATCCTGTTCAATTACTCGTAGTAAGAAACCAGTCGAACTTGCTCCGAAACTGAATGTCACAAAATCATCATTACTTCCGCCACCCGCATCTTCAGTAGGAGCATAGTCCCAAATAAATGTAGATGTTCCGCTTGATGGAGTCACCATATAAGTCTCCGTACTATTACAATCCGGATAGTTATTTCCTGTTATCACAGGAGTTGCTAATCCTCCAGTTGAAGTAACTGTGATTGTATTGGAAGTCGAAACAGTCGGACTTGCACAAGCATCACTTGTAGTCATTTCAACGTGAATCGCATCACCAACAGTCAATGCAGCATCTGAGTAAATGGCATTGTCAGTGCCTACGGCTACGGAATTTTTATACCACTGATAGCTTGGAGTTGCCCCCCCATTAGTTGGAGTTGCACTGTAGGTACCTGAAGTTCCACAAATTGCAGATGGTCCAGCAATAGAAACCGAAGCAGTCAAACTTCCTGCAGCATTTACGGTGATGTAACCGGTCTTAGTTTCTATGTCATCTGTTCCATCATTAACTGTTAAAGAAACATTGATTGAACCAGCCGTAGAATAGGTAACAGTATGTGGTCCGGCTCCTGTTGCAGTCGGTGGTGTCGCTCCTGTTCCAAAATCCCAGGAATACGTTTGACTGCCACTTGCTCCTGTTGTTGCGTCAGTAAAAGTTACACTCTCACCTTCACATACAGTAGTAACATCGGCCGTAAAATCAGCATCGTGAGTTCCACCACAAGTAGTAACGGTAACATTGTCTGTAGCTACATCTGAATCAGCTCCATCAGTTACCGTCAAAGTAATTGTTGGTGCTCCTGCTGTAGAATATGTAACTGTATGTGGCCCTGCACCTGTAGCGGTCGCAGGAGTAGCCCCGGCACCAAAGTCCCAAGCATATGTCTCTGTTCCGCTAGCACCAGTTGTCGCATTAGTAAATGTAACACTGGCATTCTCGCATATTGATGTCTGATCCATAGTAAATCCTGCTGTCAGTGTATTACAATCGTTCACCGTTATAAGCGTAGTAGTATTATCTGTACCACTAGCACTTGAAGGTGCCTGACCTAACATGAAATCCTCGAAGTATAATGACCCTGTAAACGGATCATTAGGAATATCAGTTCCTGCTCCACCATTGATATGAACCCCTATACCGGTAACCTGAGTCCAGTCAAAAGTAGTACTATCAACAGTTGGGCAATTCAATGCATCACCACATCCCCATGCCGTTGCCATAAAGGCTCCTGTCATATCAATATCAACAGTTTGTGTAGAACTGGCAGGGATAGTAGCAATTGCTTTTTTCCACTGATTACCCCAATTGATATCAGCCCAAGGCTCATAAAGAATTTCAGCACTATTTCCATTAATATCCTGCAATGAGAATGTTACTATAGCTTCATCTGCAGCATGGTTGTTTGTAATTACCAGGTGTAGGTTAGCTGTTCCAACTGCATTACCCGATAAGTCGACAGTATATGGAGTTCCTGTTCCATCACCATTGGAATCTCCAAAACCCAATCCGAACGTTTCATATGCCGGATCCGCAGCTGTAGCATCTATTTGTAGTCTACTGTTTGCATCATCTCTGGTCAGACCGTATATCGCAGTCGGAGCATCAGGCCACCAGTATACACCGAAACCGGCACCATCGTCATAAGGTGTTGCGCTCGCAAAGTCATCCTTAGCATAGTTTGCAAAAGCTCCATTTTGTGTTCCTCCAGGTGTAGTCACCGTTAGAGAAGCCGTTGATGATCCTGCGGTAGCATAAGTCACTGTATGCGGACCTGCCGTGGTTGCTGTTGATGGGGTCGCTCCCGCACCAAAGTCCCAGGCATATGTCAGTCCTGAACCTGTAGATGCATCGGTAAACACAACATCATCTCCTTCGCACACGGTAGTAACATCTGTAGTGAAACTTGCAGTAGGTCCAGAACCTCCGCAATCCTGTGCAGTAATTCCAAGACTAGAAGTAGTTCCTACACATCCTGCGCTACTGGTTTCAGTTACTTCAATTGTAGCGTGTGAGGTGGTATAATCAACCGTAATTGAACTTGTTCCAGCTCCACTTGCGATGGTTGCTCCATTTACATTCCAGCTATATGTTGATCCTGCAGTATTCGTTACTGAGTATGAAACTCCAGTTTCGTTCTTACATACAAACTCACTTCCTGTGATTGCTCCAGTAGTTGGTCCCGCCTCTACTGTTACACTTGAGGTATAATCATCCGATTCACTGGTTGCTTGTCCAAGTTGAAAATCCTCGAAATAGATAGTTCCGGTGAATGGGTTGTTAGCAATATCGACTCCGGCTCCACCATTAATAATAACTCCCATTCCTGTAACCTGAGTCCAATCAAATGTGGTACTATCAACGGTAGGACAGTTTCTGGCATCAGCACAACCCCAAGCAGTTGCAATAAATGCTCCTGTCATATCTAAATCAACGGTTTGTGTAGAACTTGCCGGCACTGTTACTTCCGCCTTCTTCCACTGATTAGCCCAAGTAATATCTCCCCAGGGCTCGTAAAGGATTTCTACCGAATTTCCGTTGATATCCTGTAACGAGAATGAGAAAATTGCTTCTTCAGCTGCATGTGTGTTTGTAATATCCATATGAATATTAGCGGTACCTGCAGCCGTATTTGATAAGTCTATACTGAAAGGAGTACCCGTTCCATCACCGTTTGAGTCACCAAATGACAGACCGAATCCTTCGTAAGTAGGAGAAGCTCCGGTAGCATCAATCTGTAATCTGCTATTTGCATCATCACGAGTCAGCGCATACTCACCGCCAGCGGTAGCTCCTACCCACCAGAACACTCCCTTACCTCCTACATTGTACTCAGTAGCTGAAGCATAATCGTCTTTTGCATAAGTGGTGTACGCTCCATTCTGAGCAATAGCAGCATTTGATACATTCAAGGTAACGTTTGGATTACCAGCCGTTGAATAGGTTACAACGTGAGGGCCGGCCCCTGTTGCAGAAGCTGGTGTAGCACCTGTACCAAAGTCCCAGGCATAGGTACTTGAACCGTTTGTCCCGGTTGAAGCATCAGTAAATGTTATTGATCCTCCTTCACAGACAGCTGCTGGAGCTGCACTGAAATTAGCTGTTAACGAAGTACAAGAAGAAGCGTTGGTTCCTAAGTTTACCGGAGTGCCTACACATCCACCTGCCGTTGTTTCTGTAACTTCAATATTTGCGATTCCGGTCGTGTAATCAACAGTAATAGAATTAGTTCCATCACCAGAAACCAAACTTGCAGAACCAGTCACATTCCAAGAGTAAGATGAACCTGCAGTATTAGTTACTGAATACGTCTCTCCAGTTGTATTGTCACAAACTGAAGTCAATCCTGTGATTGCACTGGTATTAGCTGCAGCATTAACCGTGATAACTTCAGCGGAATTGTCGCTTTCAGCCCCTTCAGAGATATCTAAAGTTACATTAATAGAACCTGCGTTGGAGAAGGTTACTGTATGTGGACCAGGTGTCGATGCTGATGCCGGAGTAGCTCCAGCTCCAAAATCCCATGCGTATACCGTTGCTCCACTTGTTCCTGTTGAGGCATCAGTAAAAGTTACTGTCTCACCTTCACAAACTGTAGTTGATGATGAAGTAAAATCTGCTACAAGATTAATACATGAGGCTGCTGTCACATTGGTAGAAACAGGAGCACCAACACACCCATTTGCGTCTGTTTCAGTTACACCAATGGTTGCTGGGCCTGTTGTGAAGTCAACCGTTATAGCATTCGTTGTTCCACCGGAGGCCTGTGTTCCACTACCTGTTACAGTCCACGCATATGATGATCCTGTTGTATTAGTAACTGAGTATGCTTCACCTGTCGCATTGTCACAAACTGATGTTGAACCTGTGATTGCCGATGTAGATGGCAAAGCATTCACTGTAATATTATCATTAGCACTACTATTGTCCCCTCCATCTGCAAGATCTAAGGTCACCGTTACAGGACCTGCAGTAGAATAAGTCACTGTATGAGGTCCGGCAGTAGTTGCTGAAGCAGGTGATGCTCCGGCACCGAAATCCCATGCATATGTAGTCGCTCCACTTGTACCGGTCGAAGCATCAGTAAAGGTAATTGTACCGCCCTCACAAACTTCCGTGGCCGATGAACTGAAGTTGGCAGTTAAACCAATACATGTTTGAGTATTGACTGTGGTTGACACCATTGTACCAACACATCCATCAGAATTAGTTTCTGTCACTTCAATATCCGCAGAACCGATAGTAAAATCTACTGTAATAGAATTAGTTGTACCCCCTGAAGCCTGGGTTCCGCTTCCCGTAATATTCCATGCATACGAAGATCCAAGAGTATTGGTAACTGAATAGGTTACTCCGGTTTCATTCTCACATACAGTCGCAAGTCCCGAAATTGAACTTGTAGAAGGTGTAGCATTCACCACAACCGTGGTATTAACCGCAGCACTCGTACATCCGTTTTCAGTTGCTGTCACTGAGTAAACTCCTGCCATTGATGTTGTTGCCGATGCACTAACTGTAGGGTTTATACCTGATCCCGTATATGAATCCGGGCCAGTCCATGAATAAGTAGGCGTTCCTCCTGACCCTAAAGTGGCGGTTAACGTTAAAGCGTCACCTTCACACACTGGTCCATTATTAGTGGCACTTGTGAGAGTAGGAGCTGTGTTTACTGCTACTGTAACAGAGCTTGAAGCACCTGTAGCACAATTCGTAGCTGGTTCCACTACTACATCTTCTCCAGTACTAGCTGCTGCAAAATCAATTGTTACACTATTGGTTCCATCTCCACTGCAGATTACCGCACCCGTTGGAACAGTCCAGTTGTAATCAGTCGCACCTGTCACAGCTGCAATGGCATACGTTACGCAACCGTCATCAGTACAAACTGCAGTTGGTCCGGAAGTAAATGCACCCGCATCACCAGGAGTAACACAAGGTTCTGTTACTGTTATCACCTGACAATCCGTATCCACGGATGAACATATCGCATTTGTTGCGGTCAAACAAACAGTATAGTCGCCAGCAGCCGCATACGTATATGAAGGGTCAGGAAGAGATGAAACTCCGGTACCATCACCGAAATCCCATGAATAAGTCAGTGCTCCTATCGATCCATTGCTAAAATCTACGTCAAGGTCCGAGATCGATGAAGAGAATCCAGCAGTCACCGCAGGTGTTTCCGATACAGTAACACAAGCCGTGCTATCTCCGCCAAAGTTTGTGGCCGTCACACAATAGGTACCGGGCTGATCTACGGTAATCGTAGAAGTGGTTTCACCTGTACTCCAGCTATATGATTCCGCATGACAATCAACCGGATCGAGGGTAACATCACCACCTTCACAGAACGATTCTGTACCGCCTGTTACACCAGGTTTATCTATGTTATCCCAACCAACAATGATCCAATCAAGAGTTAATGTTCCTGTCCAGGTATCATCATCATATCTAGGCAGAAAAGCAATCTGACGAATATTGTCGGCATCGACAGGATTATTTTCCCAGTTTTCAAATCTACCAGTATAATCTAATGTATAAGTATGATAAGTGTTGTCTCCCGGTAAATTAACTGTTACCGGATTCAATGATGTTGCACAAGGATTCCCACCATTACAGTTAGTAGTATTGTCTCCTAAATCAACCCGTAGGGTAATGGCATCTGAAGATTTAATTCGGAGGGTAACAAACGGATAGTTCTCCATTTTTTGAGTTGTTTCTACACCTCCGTCATTGAACACAAACCCTGCCTGGTCATACTGTCCAGCACCACTACCTGCAGGTACGTCAATTTCAAGTTCAGAACAACTTTCTGTAACAACAATATCTGTACCTGTTACCGGATATTCATCACCATCGGCATGGGCAAAGCTATTGGTATTCCATCCTCCATCAGCACCCACGCATACCGGGACTGATTTCGTAATCACATCGGTATTGTTACACTCATCTTCAACCGTAAGTTCAACATCAAATATGCTACACCCAGCACCAACTGAATAGTTGTGAGCAACGGAATCTCCTGTACCACCTGTGGCATCTCCAAAGTCCCAGGTCCAACTTGTCACACCGGAAGATGAATTTGACTCATAAATTCCTTGTACTCCTTGTACTTGGTAACTAAAATCCGCAGTAGGAGCTGCCGGATAAACCTCCACAGTGCTTCTTCTGATACATCCTCCTTCATCGGTTTGTACCTGATAAACACCTTCTTGGGTAGCCGTATAAGTGTTCGCTGATGTTGAAGCAGCCTGAACCACCACGCCATTTCTTCTCCACTCGAATGTCCGGCTTCCATCTGCAGGAAGACCCGTATCTAATATTTTTGTTCCACTACAAAGGGAAACATTCGCACCTAAATCAGGCTCAGAACATACATCAGGAGGAGGAAGATAAAAGTTACCTGACATGATGAACAATGTAATTGCCTTCAAAGTAGCATTAAAGTACTGCCCGGCAGGTGCATTCGTGTTTTTATCATCTGTATAAGCATTATCCAGATAAGTCTGGTACTGGGAAGCAAATCGATCTGTTGCCATACCAGTAACTGCGAAACATCCAACAAATGTATTACTATGATCTGAATTGAACTGAGTACCATCCAGATAGTACCCTGATCCCATGTTGTTAGTCCCGGGTGAACCGTTTGCTGAGATTACCCAGTCTGTTACCAACTCACAATACGCTTTTGCATCAGCATTACCCCACCAAATGTAATCTACTGCTGACCGGAAAGGAGTTCTGATGGCATCGAAAAAGAATGTCTGACCATCCTGATAATAGTTATTGACAATTGGGTCGGTTGCGAAACTACCGTCACTTCCTTTACACCAATCAGGAACAAGACCAGTTGAACTGTTCATAGCTAAATTGATCAATTCATATCCATCATCAGCTAGTTTGTTCCAAAACGCAGCTTGACCGGGTTCAACATAGTTGGCAAAGACTCTGTAATAGGCAGGTGAAAAATACGATGGGTTTGTTAAATCGTTATACAAGGCTGAAGTATGATGACCTCCGAATTGATCTCCAGGTTTTAGCGTGTATCTACCGTGACCTGATGCTTGCTGATCAACCTCATGTTGCCTAATTCTTTGTACCATTGTCTGGCAGTCGCTCATATAACCAGACCATTGCCAATCAGCAACATAAAGTGCCATAGCAACATCTAATTCCGCATCCGTAGCACCATTCGCAGATACCACGTTACAGTTGCTTACCTGCACTTTCCAATGCATCACACCATTACCGTTCAGGTTGGCCTGGTAGAATTGCCAAAGGCCGTCAAATGTTGTTTTATCGCCAGCATAAGCAGCCAACAACATACCATACCCGATTCCTTCCGAAACCGAATGTGCCGGATTATCAAATAACACGAGTTTACCACCACAAGGTGCATCAACTACATAATCATTCTTCCATGAATTATATGCTGCCAATGCATCAGCGGAGCTGGCACCGTTGGGCATTTTACCGTAAGCATATGTAATGTTTTGAGGGAATGGATAGGCCTGGCCGTATACTTTTGTGATTAGTGATGTACAGAATATCACACCAATCGCCAGCGCCCCAATGAGCGTTTTTGTTAGTTTCATAAGTATCTTAATATTTGGTAAGGTTAAAGCAGAAGTGTTTTTTGGTAAGGTTACTTTTGCTTTAAGAACTTCTAATATAGGTATTTTATAATAAACAAAGAAATTATAGTACTATGTCGTCCTTACTTTTCTTTGATAAATTTTTCCACAAAGACCGTTTCCTTAGAAATAAGTACGATTTGATATACCCCTGACATTAAATCACGACCTATCTTTTGTCCAACTCCGGTTTCACCTGAACCACGTTCCATTACCACACCTCGCATATCATATACTGTGTACTCATAGGTGCCTGAAACCGAGCTTTCAGCTAATAAAACAGCTTCATCACTAAATGGGTTAGGATAAATCCTGATATCCACCTCAATTTGGTCCCCCAATCCATTAACACAGTCTGAAGTCACGGTCAAGCTTACTGTTGACCCTACACATCCACTAGCGGTAGTTTGCTGTACCGTAATATTCCCTGCTCCGGTTTGAGATGAGGATGAGGTTATGATCTGGTCACTGCCTTGCCCTGTATTTATCGTCATAAATGAAGGTACATTCCAATTATAAATTGAACCGCTTGTAGCTGGCACTGAATATACTTCTCCACTTGTGTTACATGGAATTGTTGAGTTTCCTGAGATCGCAGTTATATTATCAGGATCGTCAACGCCAATTGTAATAACATTGGAGTTGGCCGGATTTGCTGTAACACAAGCCGAAGAACTGGTCAAAACTAACTGAACAGTTTGCCCATCTGTAAGGGCATTCGTTACATAACTATCTGAATTATTACCCACATCACTACCATCAACCAGCCATTGATAATCTGGTGAAGTACCCTCATTTGAGTTTGTAGAAGTAAATGTGATAGTCTCACCTGCACAAATTGGATTCTTGCTCGCGGTAATTGAGCTTGAAACTACCTGACTTGTTGAACTCGTAATATTCACATCATCGGTTTCATCCGGACAGCTTCCATTCGATACTGTCCACCGAAGTGTTACAGTCCCCGGGTTAATCCCGGACGCTGCACTGACAGGATCATTGGGGTCACTGATTGTTACCGGCCCAGATATGACTGACCAGATTCCCGTTCCCACTGAAGGTGATGTAGCTGTCAAATTAGTACTGGACCCACAAATTGTTTGATCGTTACCGGCATTAGCTATGGATGGTGCCTGATCAACTGTAATTGTTTCAGTAGTTGATGTAGCCGGGCTTCCTGAGGCACATCCAAGCGATGAGTTCATTACAACATATATTTGAGTTCCGTCTGACGGGCTAACCAGGTTAAACGTATTGGTTGTTGAGGCTGCACCTTGACTCACAGAATTGACAAACCACTCATAAGTTGGAGTCGTTCCCCCGTTTACCGGTAAGGCCGTGTAAACCTGATTTTCTCCTTCACAAATTTGTGCACCCGCTGGCGTTAAACTTACTGAAGCCGGAGCCGCAGCCGTTCGTGTAATGGTAATATCATCACTTGAAGCAGCACAAGTACCATTGGTAACTGTCCACCTTAAAGTAACAACCCCTACAGGAATCGCTGTAACTGCACTATTAGGGTTCGTATTATCACTGATTGTTACCGATGTCCCGCTCACTTGTGTCCAAACTCCAGAACCAATGGCAGGATTATTTCCTGTTAGAATAGTGTTGTCTGAACAGATACTTTGATCTGCTCCTGCTGTGGCTGTGGTTGGGTTAGCATCTCTGGTAATCGTCACTTGATCTGTAGAAGTTGAACAGACACCATTTGAAATTACTATTTCGAAAACATTGTCCCCTAACGACAGTCCTGTTACCGATGAAGAAGGGTCACTCGGGTTGGTGACAGCCGCAGAACCGGAGATCACATTCCAGTTAACCGTTCCAACAGTCGGAATACTACCGCTCAATGAACCTGAGGTGGAACAAACGGATTGATCTCCGCCAGCATTGGCTACGGATGGATTCTCATCTCTTGTTATCGTTACTTCATCCGTTGAACTCGGACAGCTTCCATTAGTAACCTCCCATCTGAAGACATTGTCACCTATACCTAGATTTGTCACACTGCTACCCGGATCGGTTGGGGAAACTATGGTTGCGCCCCCAGAGATCACGATCCAAGAACCTGATCCGGTTGTTGGTGTGGTAGCCGATAAATTGGTACCTGATGAGCAAACAGTTTCATCTCCTCCTGCGACTGCCGTTGATGGATTTGCATCACGGGTGATCGTAACATCATCGGTTTCATCCGGGCATGCGCCATTTGATATATTGACTCTAAGAACATTATCACCCTGGTTCAACCCTGTAATCGTAGTAGACGGATCATTCGAATTAGTGAATGTTCCTCCACCTGAGACTAAAGTCCATGTCAATGTTCCAACACTTGGTGAAGTGGCCGATAGCGTGGTATTATCTGCACAAATTGCCTGATCGTTACCAGCAAAAGCCACACTTGGACTCGCATCGATATTGATTGTGACCTGATCAGTTGATGGTGTACAAACTCCGTTACTAATTTCCCATTCCAAAACAGCTGTTCCCGCCCCGGAAATTGTAACAGCAGATGACTCGGAGCTTGGATCATCGACTGATAAAATCCCTGCTCCGGAAACAATTGTCCATGTGCCGGTCTCTCCAGCCCCAGGAGCATTAGCAGCTAAATTCACTAAATCAGATTCACAGACCGACTGGTTCGCTCCTGCGCTCGCTGTGGTCACTGAAGTCGTACTTGTTATCTCAACTTCATCGGTTTCATCGGGGCATACACCTCCTGTTGATACCGTCCATCTGTAGATATTAGACCCGGCCGTCATACCGGAGACCGTAGTAGCCGGATCGTTGGAGTTTCCAAACGTACCATTCCCGGTAACTACTGACCAAGTCCCTGTACCACTTGTAGCTGCGCTCGCATTCAACGTTGTACCGGACCCACAAACCGTTTCATCGGCACCAGCAAATGCAGCCGAAGGAGCCTCTTCTCTTGTTATAGTTATTTCATCTGTCGAAGGGGTACATACCCCGTTTGAAATTGTCCATCTAAACGTATTCGCACCAACACCTAATGTATTAACCGTTGTATTTGCATTATTTGCATTTACAAAGTTCCCCGAACCGCCTTCTAAAGTCCATTCACCACTTCCTACCGAAGGTGTATTTCCAGGCAATACTATTGAGGAGGCACATATCGTTTGGTCAATTCCAGCACTTGCCGTTGTTGGGGCAGCATCTACGGTAATATATGATGGCTTTAACATCACATCATTGTCGACTCCATCAGAAACTGTCAATTGCACGTTCTTAGTTCCTGCAGTGAAATAGGTCACGGTATGAGGTCCTGCCCCGGTTGCTGTTGATGGAAATGAACCTGCACCAAAGTCCCAATTCCAAGAGGTGGCATCAGTACTATTATCTGTAAAAGTAACCGTACTACCCTCACAAATGGCTGTGTTATCAGCGGTAAAATCTGCAGCCACGGTTGAACAATTTTCTACAAAGGCAACAACAGGAACACGATCACAAGGACCGGGACCCGAAGAAAATTCCCAATTGTACAAATAAAAGAACCAGCCTTGGTTATCCGCCCAATCCGGTTCGGTTCGATATATCTCAATAAAGCCAGGAGCTTCATAAGGATTGGATGGTCCCCAGGCAGTACCGGTGTTTCCACTCATTGCTAACTCACCTGTACTTCCCTCAGCATCAATCCACAGACCAGATGCCGGAGTTAGCTCAAATCCTAATGGTATTCGTTGCCATCCACCAGAGGTGATTGACACAGTTCTAGTATGCAAAGGTGTCAGACTTCCGGCATCGGGACCTGAAGAGACAGTAATTGTCACGTCCTGAGGTCCATCGGCATCAACCCAAACAGCATCCAGGACAAGATCCTGAAGGACATTGAATTTCAATTTATACCCCGCATTATCAAAATCATCGTTTGTCCAAACATCTCCTCCCGGCTCTGTAGTCGTTGCCGGACCTACGGTGCCATTGAAGAAATCAGCATCTTCAACATAATAGGTTGTGGTTGCAGTGTGATTAGGCGTAGTATAGTTATCCCCACTATGGATCAAACTACCTCCGGTCGGTGCATCATACCAGTCATAGTTCGAGGGCCCTGTAACCGAGAGATTGAAAACACCACCTGGCTCGCATATAGTATCGTGAGTTGGAACCGCTGCTGCCGAAGTTACTATAGCCTCATCGGTTGAATTTGGACAAGAACCTCCTGAGACCGTAACAGAATAAGTAGCCGGGGTTGTCACCGTTAATTGAGGTGAGGTCTCCCCTCCCATTAGTACCGCATCTTCATACCATGTAAAGTTCAAAGCAGGGTTGGTGAGCCCAGTTGCGAATGTATAAGTAGCTGGTGAACAAAGTTCGGCATCAGGACCAAGGTTTACAGTGAAATTATCGTAAATCTCTACCTCGTCTGTTTGTACGCAACCAAGCGAATCAACTTGTAAACTATATGTTCCGCTTAGTATTACATTTAAGGTGCTTGATGTTCCTACAGGTGAACCTTCTCTATACCATTGAAAAGATCGATTCGTATGAGGACCGGTTAATCCAGAATTCAATGTGATACTTCCACCCGAAATGCATAAATAATCATCAGCTCCCAAATCAACCGGAGAACAAGGACATTGAACATAGGGACCTCCAGGAGAACCTCCCACACAACCGACAAACCAATTTGCCGGGTCATTGAGATTGCCTGCCGGGTCATCTAATTCGAGCGTAAACCCCATTCCATCAGCACCGGTTGGCCATGGTGCCACATCATCATAGGTAACATCGGATTTTAAAACTCCAATACTGTTGTACAACCGGAGCCGTTCTCCACCATTACTTAATTTGAAGTTAAAAGGACCTACCTTGTTTGCTACAGATGGATGGTTTGCAGTGAACATAGAATCATTGCGGAATATGACTAAATACTCATCGGGGTTCAGTACTGTTCCGGAAGGAATTATAAATTCATTAAAATCATTTCCGTCTTTAAACACCCAACCAGATAAATCAACTGTACCATTACCGTGATTGTAAAGTTCAACCCAATCACCTGCGTCATATGCATCACTTGAGTTGTAATTAATTTCATTGAAAGTTATCTGACCAATATTCGATGTGCTATTGAAATTAGCCGTAAGAGAGGCATTTTGAGTAAAAGTTATATCATTACTAACACTTCCTGTTGATAACGACACACCACTTGCTGACCAATTGCTAAACTCGTATCCTTCGTTAGGGTACGCTGTAACCTCCACCGGACAACCACCAAAATAAACTCCTGACCAAGGATAGGTGTCAGGGATAACCGTACTAATCTTAACAACGCCAGCTCCGGCCGGACTTACATCAACAGTTATAGTATATTGACCAGAAACTCCGGAAAGCTGGCCTTCAATGTCATCTCTGGCATAAGCGGGTCGATCATCCATATAATCTTTTATGTGATCCACATTACCTGGCCATTGTGCCGCACCCGGCCAGTCAGTCCAGCGGTCATGATGATTAGAAATCTCAGAGGAAATTACGGCTGCAATGGCATCGGCACTGTCTTTATAATTATCCGGATCAAAAGTTGTATTAATAAGGTCAGCATACCTTTCCGCAAAGTAGCATTTAAAGTCATCGTTGGTCAATAACTTTTTGAGCATAGGGCTGTGAACATTATCAGTAGCATTGACCACCCGATCCAATTCATCATCTGAAGCCGGATAGCCACCCCACATATTTAACCCAAAATCGGTGTCAAAATATATGTACCTCCATTTATTTCCTGTCTCGGGTGAACTCCAGTACCGAATGTTGTTATGCGGCCAATCTCCGTTTTGGTGGTAGGTCTCAACTGCGAAGTAGTCAACGAAATTTTCAATGTCCAACATATCTTTTACCTGATCGTAGTTGGCACTATTGGTCATATCATTGTTTTCAACGAAATCCAACAGAGCTGTAAATCCGTCTCCTGACCCTTGCTTCACATCACCATCAAATTCTAAGAAATTAACATCTTTATGATCTACTCCATGGTTTGCTTCAACGTATTCCGGGTTTACTCTTTCCCTCATGTTATGTATGCCCCAGTACTCTCCATTAATATAGAGTACAGCAGGTTCATACGCCATGGCATCCATATTATCATTCCCCATCTGCATTCTGTGGTTTAATCCATCTCTGAACTGGGTATAATTAAAGTCATTACCTGAGTTTCTTAATACCATCTGATCGTGTTCCTGAATATTGGGTTTGTCTTTGAAGACGAAGTCAAAGTGGTCTTTACCATATTGATCTCGGGGAATCAAACGAAGGCTTTTCATTGGAAAACCTCTTGACCACCCACCAAATATTTTCACTCCACAATCCTGCTCGAAGCCCTGTACATCAGAATCGTTGAAATACTCAATGTGGATTTCTCTTTCCCAATCCTGCCAAAAGTTTGCATCAAAATGAGGAAATGATGCTTCTCCATTAGGACCAAGCTCATATATTCCTATATCATAGTCGAAAAAGTTATCCGGATGCGTACTGATTGAGATAACAGGGAGGTCATGGTTGTCAACAATAAAATAGGAGTTAGTCTCTATTTTGGATTTTTTGGTAATGTAACCTGACCTAAAGCAACCAGCCCGAATTACCCGGGTATCAGGAATACCAATACTACCTGAGTAATTTGTAGAGGTAGCAGTAGGCTTACTACCGTCTGTCGTATATTTTACTGTAGATAGACCACTACCACAAGTACAACCTGTAGTTTGTGCAGAAGTATAAAATCCCGCGGGGAGGGAGAAAGTCAAAGTATCTTCCCAAATTCCCATATAGCTTGTAGAAGTCGCATTGGATGCTGTTGGTGTAGCAGGGTCAAGAAAAGCAAATCCTCCGGTACCATTCGGCAAACGCCCGTAAGTAATGTCGTCATGTAATTCTGGTAGCCCTACCTGATCAACCAGTGATGATGATGCATCATATAATGAAATAGTTTCTCCATTGTTACTGATTTTAAAATTAGTATGCAGGTAATATGTTCCGGTAGGAGGAGTAAACCATGCCGGAATAGTACTATAGTTCACGATTGCCGTTGATACGCCAACTTGAAGCCAGGGTCGGGCAGATAAATCAGTTGAGGCTGATGAAACATTGTGTACTTGAATTGCTAATACGTTGTTGCCATTAACAATCAGTGGCTTCCATACATTTTTGTCAATTGTATATTCAGCTGGATTCCCCCCGGAATACAGTACCGCCTCATCATTTCCATCCGCAAAATCATCAAATGCAGGTGGGTTTCCGGAAATATTCTCTCTTGCAATTTCAACCCCGTTTAAATAGGCAACAAAACCATCATCGTAGTCCATGTGAAATATTATTTCTTGAATTTCAGCACTATCAACCACATTGAAAGTCCTACGCATATACACGGACTCCGTACCACCTGGGACCACAGTATTATCATCTCCATCACCCATCCCGATCCCGCCTGGGCCAGAATTCCATGATCCATCATTGAAGCCTATGTCTGTCCAGTCGGAAGCTGGTTCTGAAGTTGGAATCATATATTGCCAGGTATCATCCTCTTTAACAATGCTTTCCCAGTGATCTATATAATCAACCCTATCCTTGCCAGATGCGAAAATGGTCAGGTACTCTCCTGCCCCAATTGTGATATTTGGAAGCACCCAGCTGTTTACCGCCAAAGTAGTGTCTGTAATTTGGTAACCATTCAGGTTCACTGAAGAACCTCCGGCATTGTAGAGTTCGATCCAATCTTCATTATCTCCATCGTTATCATAAAGAGAAGTAAAGGTTTCGGAACTGATTTCATTGATAACGACCTGTGCATATACCTTAGTCAGGTACACACTGCACAACAGCAGAATTAGATAGATTCTTTTCATACGTTTCATCTTCGGTAAGACCCACCAATGCTGTATTGTCGCATCCATCTGTCTTTAGAGAATACGCAATTGTATCAGCGACACTAAAATTAAAGTGCCGGGTAGTCTTCTAGGTTAAATCTCAATGATGTGGAATCTTTGAGTAAGGTTAACTCAAATATAATTTAATATTAAGAAATTACAAAGCAACTCGTAAGCAGCTTAAATACAACGCAATACAGATCGCATCAACCTCATTTTTTTGCTGATTTATACTTCAGCGGTAGTTTCAATATGATATCAGTCTATATTCAACAACTTTCATACTAACGCAGAAACGATTAACCCAATCAGAATGAGCAAATTACATGTCTCGGGTTGAGAATAGATACCTATAAGTAAAATCCAGGAACAGAATTTGAATATAAATAATTGAATCTTAGCGCCTGAAATTCCGTATATCTAATTCCAATGGATCACCGGTAAGCCGTCCATAACTTACAACATTAAATAAAAGTAAAACACAGCACCTGTTTAGGAGCTTGTCTGAGGACATTATCAAGATGCACTACTCAAACCTAAACATATTGCGGTTCCATTGGGGCTGTATTGGAAATAACAAATTTGATAGTATCTCGATGCTGATGTTAAAATATGAGGAATGACAGAACTAGAGAGTTATAAAGATACCGTATTGACGCTGTATGATTCAATGGTGTCTAAAAATTTAACCCTTGTATACGAAGGAGAAATCAACCAACATCTGACAAAGGCCTTTTCAGAAATGGCTGTTTCTAATATGGAATCCAACGAGTCTGACACGGTCAAAAACAGAGTCTTTCATGTGATGATTGAATGCTTGCAGAATATCGCGAAGCATTCGTATAACAGTAAAGAAGCTGAGAGAGCTTACAGTGGAAATGGACTCTTTATCATCGGGAATACCGACAATGAATATTTTGTTATCACAGGAAACAGAATACTAAACGAAAAGGCCGATGTCATCAAAGAAGTCCTTGACAACCTGAATACACTTGATAAGGATGAAATCAAGCAACTTTATAAACAAAAAATTAAAGAATCCCGTCTTTCGGACAAAGGTGGAGCTGGGCTTGGGCTCATCGATATTGTGAAGAAAACCGGTAATACAATTGAATACTCTCTCCAAAGTATGGAGAACGAGACTTCTTTCTTAATTCTAATCACTAAAATAAACCGAGAATAAAATGGAACTATACAAAGTATCTGCAACTGATGAAACCCCAAAGGTTACATTAAACCCGGACACTGGAATTCTGGAGCTTGAGGGTAAATCCTTACCAGAGAATGTGAGTGTTTTTTATGATCCTATCATGGCCTGGTTGAACGAGTATAGTGCATCACCAGCTACCAAGACACTCCTTGAAATGAAACTCAAGTACTTCAATACAGCATCATCAAAAATACTTCTTGATATGCTTATGAAACTAGAAGAAATCAAAACGAACGGTCATGAAGTTGTCGTCAATTGGCACTACAATGAAAACGATGAAGATATGGAAGAGGCCGGTGATGAATACTCGGATATAGTGGAAGACCTACCCTTTGAGTTCTTGCCTTATAAACAAGACTAAGCGAGCTATTTATTGGATCATAGTGCGCCATAAATACCATAACTCACTATGATCCAAATTTTACTTGCTAATTTTTCGTTTCTTTAATTACCTTTCTGGTACAATTTTGGCTCACTTGTTCAACATGAAGAGATTCTTAACTGCAATTCTGTTCTTTACAGGAACTTTGACGCTGGCTCAGTCACCTGATTTCTCCAGCCCTGAAGGAGTTGTAAATACATTCTATAGTGCTGTTCAGTCTCGTAACGTAGAACTCTTATCCCAATGTATTCATCCCGAGTCAACCCATCGCGAAGCATTGCAATACTACGCGAGGAACACATCGGAGCAACAGATCAAATCTTATGAAGATCGAATAGGAGAGTTTGGTTATATTGACAGGGTAACACCTCCCAATGAAGATTCCGAAAAGCAATGGACAAAAGTGGAAATTGTTTTTTACAAGACCGGTGGTGAGTCACACACGGTGAGAGTCTATGTTACCGAACATGATATGGGATACCGTATTATCTCATTCTAAGTTCTCCTATTCTATTTGGAACACTAACTTCTATTTTGGTGACGCCCCGTAAAAAAAATGCCGAATAAATAATTCAGCGCATAGAACAAATCGGTTTCGATTTCCCTAAAATCACCTCTTAAAAGGCTATATCCAACATTTCGATAAGCAATCCTCCTAGAAAAAATTTACTAAAAATAGTGAGTAAACATCATGAGGTGCACTCGTAAAATATAATAAGAAAACTAAAAACGGAACCTTATATGTTTGACATCATAAACCCCGATAGTAATTCAATACTATTTTTTCAACATTGGAAAAAAAGATTCAGAGAGTCAAAATCCATGGTAGAGCAAGCAAGTCGAAAACCAAGAAGAAAATTAGGCAGGAATATTTAAAATCTAAATAGCTGATTCTTCTATAAGGCCAGTAATCCTCCCTGGAGTGCTGGCCTTTGTTTTTCGCTACAGCACAACAATCTTTTGTACGCTCATTTTACCCTCTCCTTTTAAACTGACAGAATATATACCTTTGGGCAAAGAGAATAAAGAAACCTGCTCTAAATAGCCTGCTTCGATTCCCTGTAATCGCTTCCTCACTACTGGTACACCACGCGCATCAAGAATCTCCAACAACGATGACTCATACCCTTCACTGTTGATGAGTATATTAATCATACCCTGTGTTGGGTTCGGGAAGACATAAATATCATTGTTATGGGGTTGCTCTTCTTCAAGTGACACAATACAATCCAGACCGTTCATGGAACCTGGGCTACCTTTGACACACCTTGCTTCCCAGGAAGTGGACAAACTACCATCATCCGATGGTGTTATTTTTTCCAAAGTATAACCCTGCCCATCTGCAAGAACATCCCATGGAGCTTCATCATCAAATAATAGCTGCTCAACAAGATCACCCTTGGCATCATATAGCTCTATCAACTCTCCAGCGTTGCTAAAGCTGAATCCAAGGTTCCCGATATAGTTGGAAACAGTGGGGTTCACTTGCTTAAACTTTGTTGTATCATTACACACTACAAGGTATTCACCAGAAGCGATCACGGTGCCCTCCGGCATCACATAACTATTGTAATCTCTTGAGTCAGATATGGACCAGCCTGAAATATCCAGGTCCACCGAACCATAATTATATAACTCCAACCAGTCATCGGTGTCAAATATAATAGAAGAGTTGTAGTTAATTTCATTGATTGTTAACTCCAGAGGAACCGAACTGCCAGTAAAAAAGGCCGTAAAGGTTGCATCCTGATCAACATTCAGGGTAATAGACTTGTTCGGGTCAGAACCTGAAATCAGTGGTGCTTCCCACCGGTCAAAGGAATACCCCGGATTGGCTACTGCTGTTATTGTTACAGGCACACCATCAAAATACACCCCAGTCCAGGGTAAGCTTTCCGGGTAAATGGTATTAATTTTTATATATCCTGCTCCGGGCGGGTTTACCTCCAAAGTTATATCCACTTGTTTATTAAGGGAGAACCTTTCCTCAATATGATCACGATGTAATGCAGGACGTTGGTTGATATAATCGCGTAACTCCTGGATATAGTAATCATGGGTAAACATATTCCCTCCCCATCGGGCATAATGAATTGGTAATTCATTATCCATTTCGTTCTTTACCTGATCCAGAGTATTATTAAAATAAGTAGGCAGGTAAATCGTATTCATCAAATCTGCTGAACGATTAATGAAATAGTTGCGATAATCAGGATTCGCCAAAAAAGATGTCATCATCTGAGAATGTGGATCTGTACTACCATCCATCAGTCGACTGATCATGTTGGAATCCATTGGCAATAAACCCCAAACACCATGAGTGATATCGGTATCATACATAATATACCGTAATTTGTATTCCCCGGTGCGATGACGCCAAAGCTTTAGGTTATTTTGTGGCCAGTCCCAATTGGACAAAAACAGGTTACACGCGAAATAATCTGCCATAGACTCCATATCGAAATACTGACTGTAGTTGTCATAGTTGGATTGATCGGATAGGTCGGAGTTGGTAACCCCCCAATGCAGAATCCAGAAATCACTGGCATCACCTGCTATAGTTTGTCCCCAGGTATCTATCAAATCAATCTCATCCGAAGGAAAACCTGAGTTATCTTCAATAAAATGATCATTGATTTTTTCTCGAATATTCTGAATACCCCAATACTGGCCATTTATGAATAAGATTGCTGGCTGAAAACTTTGGTACTCAAAATCAGTGGCTCCTACAATGTTGGATTGATTAGTTCCGTCCCTCAGATTGGAATTCAAAAAGTCATTCCCGGAGTTTCTCAGCACAATCTGTTTAAAACTGGAGTTCTTCTTATCCTCAAAGAATTTATAATCAATCCGATTTTTACCATACATACTTTTGGCCTTTATTCTCAAACTTTTTTGATCCTGAGTCCGTGACCAACCACCAAAGATTTGGGTACCCGCATCTTGTTCAAACTGTTCGGTTCCTGTATTATCAAAAAATTCGATATGAACAGGCTTTTCCCAATCCATCCAATAGTTGGCTCCGGTATGGGGCATCGGTGCTGTCCAGCCAGGACCATCAACATAAATCCCTTCGTTGTAATCCCAAAAATTCTCCGGGTTGGTGGTTAATGAAATTACTGGCAAATCCTTGTCTTGGTTTATGAAATAGGTGTTTGTCACAACCTCTCCCGGCAAGAAGCCAGAAGAAAAACATGCGGCACGGACAGGTGTAGTGGTGTCGATTGCAATAGGGCCAGTGTATAATGTGGAACTCGAAGTTGGTAGTGACCCATCAATTGTGTATCTGATTTCCGAACTACCGGTAATACTTACCGTTTGCGAAGAATTATAAAAGCCAGCTGGCAGATCAAATGTGAGCACATCAGGACAGTAGCCAAAATACCCAGTAGAGGCATTGTTTGTAGCCCCGGGCGTGCTGACATCAAAGATTACCCAATTCGTATTTCCGTCAGGTTGGCGCCCGGCAGAGTGATCCAGTTGCATTGCTCCTGTATTGACCTGATCAATTATGGTATTGCTCTCATCTAGTAACGAAAGCTGTTCACCATCCTTATCTAATTTGAAATTAGTATGCAGAATACTTGTCGCTCCAGAAAACCACGATGGCGTATTATAGAAGTAACTGCTCCCTGATGAGATCCCAAACGAAAGAAATGGGCGGACAGTCATATCCGATGAAAACGCGTTTGCATTATGGGCTTGAATGGCCAGGACATTGGTCCCCGTCACTAGTGTGTTTTCAATAATCGAATCGTGAATCAAATACCTTGAAGGATCACCACCGGAGTACATCTGTGCTTCATGATCAATAGTTGTATAAGTATCATAAGTTGGTGGTTGCCCGGTTATATTGTTTGATCGAGCTATTTCGACCCCGTTTAGGTATGCGACAAAACCATCGTCAATATCAATATCTAATATTGCAGAGGAAATATCATTTATGTCCGGGATTACAAATTCCTTCCTAATGTAGACCGAAGAAATGGGATTACTGAGAATTGTATTATCATCACCATCACCATATCCAAAACCTCCAATTGCCTGAGCTATCCCGCTATCATCGAATGATAAATCATTCCAATTCGAAGGTGGTTCAGCGCTTGGGACCTCGTATCTCCAGATGGCCGTATCATTAATCGCGGTCTCCCAGTGATTAACAACCACGGTTCGATTTTTTCCTGAAGCAAATATGAGCAAATAATCTCCGGAAGGGATCACAACAGACGGAAGGGTAAATGTATCACTACTTCCATCAATCAACTTATAGTTCGACAAATCAACACTTGTTGCACCTGCATTATATAACTCAATCCAGTCCTCAGCATCTCCATCCTCATCAATCAATCCATTACCTGAGTCGTTGAACGAACTGACTTCATTAATAACTATCTGTCCCCGAGTAATAGTACTCCACGATAGAAAAATCAAAAAAAAGAATATTGGTCTGGCGGTCTTCAAAAATTAACTGAATGTAAACAAGAGGTTAAATTTACATAAAAAATACAACAAAAACTAAGCTAAGTCCTATAAACCAACCTCATAGGCCACACTAAATATAGTAGAGTTTTCAAGTGGGGCTTCGTTCAAGGCTATTTGTCTCAGAATAGAAAATTTCAGTTCGCGCTTACCTTTGAGGTCATATGAGAAGTCCCAGCCTATCCTTACTCTGTTCAGATAGTTTGGTTTATAATGCATCAGGTAAAAAACCTCAGAATATATCCCAGGGGTAAGCTTTTTAAGGAAATTGTTCTTGAGGTTGTATTCAAAACCGGCTCTCAGACGCAGCCGACTGTATGGAATTTCATTGGTTTCGTAGTCCCTTTGCCAGCGCAGTCTGGATTCGAATCTTGTTCTTCTAAAAACCTTATTATCATAGTACAAACTTGCTGTAATTCGGTTTCCCTGGGTTCTCTCATTCCATGAGTGCCTGTAGTCAAGTCCTGTTTTCCAGTCTTTTCCTAGCTTAAAACGTATTCCGGGAGAAAGAAGAAATCTCTTGAAGGATGACAAATTTTCATCCAGCCGATATTGAGATTCAAGGCTCCATTTCACCTTTTTTACCAATTTATCCTCAACTTCCAGGCCAGTCCATAGCTCTACATCGTTGGTCTGTGCATATACGCCAGAGCCTATGCAGGATAAAATAAGCAGAAGGATAAAGCGCCTCATAGCACTAAAATCACTTACCTTCTTCGTAATAGTACACCTTGATCTGAGCAGTATCTCTCAGGTAATCGATCCGTGTCACTTCAATATTTTGAATCTTTAACCCTGTTCTTTCTTCCAGATCTGCCAATAGTTCAGTTTTTCTCTGGGGCTTGATTAGATCAATTTTTTCATAAGTTATGAGCTTATAGGCATAATGTGACTTCAGCCAGATTCTTTCCAAAACGAAAGTCATACCTGCAATCGCAACATTGGCAAAAAGTAACTCAGAGCCTGTGATCTTTTCAGAAAGCGCATTAATAACAGCTACTGTAATACTGACAAAGAGAAAGGTCATTTCCTTAATCGGTATTTGTTCCGTTCGGTATCTGAGAATACTAAACACTGCAAACAAACCAAATGCGAAGCCAATTTTCAACTTAACACTGCTCAACAGGAAGGTGACGAAGAAAATAATCAGGTTGAAAACAAAGAATGTAAACAAGTACTCTCTATTCTTATTTATCGGATAATAGATCAATCTGATTATGACAAAGGCAAAAATGAAGTTGATTCCAAACTTCACCATCAGTTCGACAAAGGAGTCCTTGTCGAACCAATCCTCTGTAAACATTTCCCATCCTGTGTTTTTCAATAAAATATTTAGTGTGCTCATCGTTGCTCTGAAGTAATCTTTTTTAGTTGTCGAAATTTCGGTTTGAATCTGTTCTTTTTAACCTCATCATACACTGAGGCTATACCAATACAATATTTGCTAAACCCAAATTCCGAAATTTTCATTTCTCTCAGTAATTCCGAAATTACAGAGTTGGTTGAAAATTTATCTTGTTTTAACTCAATAATTGCTATACTGTGAAGGTCCTTCTGCTCTCCGTTACCCTCGAAACCAAGGTTTATGTCTACCGTCACTCTTTCTGTTAAATTCCTATCCGTCAGAGTAATTCGCTTGTAATAGACCCATAATTTTGCCTCGAGGCTGGATTCGTCTATATCGGTTTCAGCAATTTCGTTTATAAAATCAATACTCTCTTCATCGAGGTCAATTTCAATCTCATCACGCCCTACTCTTTTTTTAATCGTTCTACCCCGGTTATTTTTGAATTTGATCTCAAAAAAAGAATTATCCGTTTCAACGTAGGTTCTGCTCCTGAACTTATAGCGGTTTAGTTTACCGTTGTGGTGAGAAGTATAAAGGTCGAAATCAGGTGTATCATAATACAATGTCTTGTATTGCATGATTCTGTTACCCTCAATATCCATTACATAGTAATCTTCCTGAAGTTTTTTTAGAACCTCCGGCAGAGTGCTCAAGGCAAACACATGTTTGGTGTCCTTTCGGTTCTGAAGCATTACCTGATTCATCCCTTCCAGGCCGATAGGATCAAATCCCTCTACAACTGTCTGTATTTTAGATGTTAGGTCCAATAAGTTATTTGAGGTTGATGATATTGAACTGCGGCACAACAACCTCTTGTTTTTTCTCGTCTATTTTGACTTCTCGTAGGATCACTGCCTGCTCCGATGGACAAGTATCGCAATCGGTATATACGAATACGGTGTAATCTCCTTTTGTAAGATATTTGAACTGGTAAGTCCCGTCATAATGAGTTCGTACCTCATCATCAAAGATACTATTGTCTCCATAGACGATATAAACACGCTCCTCCATACCATCGTATTCGGCAAGAGTGTCACCAGTTAAGGCTGATACATCATACACATATACAGAACCGGTAATCCGGGCTTTTCCCCCTTCTCCTTCTTCTTTTTCACAGGAGATCAAAGTAAAGCCAAAAAAGAAAATAAGTAAGGTTTTAAGATTCGGCATATCAAATGATTGATCGCACAAATATAATAATAACTTAATGTTAAATTAATGCAAAGCGATTAGAAGAGCGGTTTACGTAGCAAAAATTTGCCTTTTAAGCATGATTTTTTCACTGCGTTAATACCATAAATCACAACTAATTTTCACCCACTGACGCAAGCAGGTAAAGTACCGCCATACGTACCGCGACTCCATTCTCAACCTGATCGAGAATTATTGAATGCCCTGAGTCAGCCACATCACTGGTAATCTCCACACCTCGATTGATAGGTCCGGGGTGCATTACAACTATTTCTTTATTCAGTGACTCCAGGAGTTCTTTATTGATACCATAATACATGGAATACTCTCGCAGTGATGGGAAAAACTGTACTTCATCGTGTTGCCGTTCTAATTGAATTCTCAAAACGTTCGCAACATCACACCATTCCAATGCTTTCTTTACATGATGAAATACTTTGACTCCTATCTGGTCAATATATTTGGGAATCAAGGTTACAGGGCCACATACTGCCACTTCTGCCCCAAGTTTCTGTAAGGCAAAAATATTTGACAAGGCTACTCTGGAGTGTAAAATATCCCCGAATATGCAAACTTTTTTTCCTCCTACTTCACCCAACCTTTCCTTTATGGAAAAAGTGTCCAACAAGGCCTGAGTCGGATGTTCATGAGTACCATCCCCTGCGTTAATGATATTTGCATCGATATGTCTGGAAAGAAAATGTGGTGCACCGACACTACTATGTCGCATCACAACCATATCGACTTTCATTGCAAGAATATTATTAACAGTATCTAGCAGTGTTTCTCCTTTTTTCACGGAACTTGATCCCGAAGAGAAATTCACAACATCAGCTGAAAGTCTTTTTTCTGCTAATTCGAATGATATTCTGGTTCTGGTAGAGTTCTCAAAAAAGACATTGGCAATCGTGATATCACGTAGTGAAGGTACTTTTTTAATCGGGCGATTGATTACTTCCTTAAACTGTTCAGCTGTTTCAAATATCAGTTGGATATCCTCTTTCGTCAGATCCTTAATTCCCAGTAAGTGCTTAGTACTTAACTGTCCCATCACTATGACTCATTATGTGTTATCAACCAGACATTGTCATTTGTTCCGTCATCGCCCTTCCATTCCACTATTACCTTCTGGGACAACTGACTATTTATCGATTTTCCAATATAGTTCGGTTCAATTGGAAGTTCTCTGGTATATTTTCTATCAATAAGAACGAGTAATTCTACACTTCTCGGTCTTCCGTAAGCAGTGAGAGCATCCAATGCAGCTCTGACTGACCTACCTGTAAAGAGAACATCATCAACGATAATGACATTTTTGTCCTCAATTAGAAATGGAATATTAGTATTGTTTGCTTTAACCGGCTCATCCCGTCTCCTGAAATCATCCCTATGAAATGTGATATCCAAGGCACCCAACTTTGGAGACTCAACTCCATGCTTGGTTAGTTGCTCCTTCAAGCGCTTGGCCAATAGTGTTCCTCTTGGCTGTAGGCCTATTAAAACCGATTCCTGAAAATTATTGTGGGATTCAATTAGTTCCTGACATAACCTGTCAATGGTTATGTTCAGTAGTTGGTCATCCAGTATGAGCTTCTTTTGCATACTGAGATACAAAGTTATACAGATAATTAAATATTCTTATTCAAAGTCGATTTTATTGCATCGAACTATCTTTTTATTTCCCTTATCCTTTACATTTTCTATTGTCCAGGATATATAATAGTTGCTATACCAATGCTCGATGTTTGTATGTGCGAGACTCACACCAGTATCTGGAACCTCTTCAGAAACAACAATTTCGTTCTGATTTGGAATTACCTGAAACACAGTCTTTCCATCATTAATATATACCAGTGCCTGGTGATCTTTGATTGAAGTCAAAGTAATCATATCCCGCATATCGTCAATTCGTACCTTATCGATATCAAATGTATTCGACCACATCAAATCTCCTTCCGTGCTAATCGCACTTAAAAGTCCGTGCGTATATTGCCACCCGTCAAATACTTTGTAATAAGTAGTTATTGGAAGCCCTGCGGCATCAAAAAAAGTGTGTGACTCTCGCCTATAGGTTGGGTAGTAAGCCTCTGCAACCATCAGATACTCCTCACCTCGTTTTACCAAAGTATGTGGATTGATAAGGTATGGCAATGAAACCGCTTCTCCAACGGCCGAATCCCCTCCAGACATATATTTATCAAATGTTTCCAACCCTGAAAAGGCATAGTATTTATTAAAAAGTTGCTTTTTGCCTTTAAAACCTGACACAAAAAATCCGCGCTCACCTACTTCACCTTCATCAAGATAGGTTCCGATCACAAAAACCAGATCATTATTAATTTCTGATATTTTACCATTTATTAAGCGCTTTCCCTCATCCGGACGCACTCGGTAAGACTCCTCTTCCTTTCCCATATCTGAGTATACCTTTACTAACAAGTCCCTGTGATCTCTGGTTTTGTTGACACTCACCACATTGACCTTTTTCAACTCTGGAAAAACATCGACTCGTGTTACTTTTGGATACCCCCTGAATGCCGTGCTTAATGCACGCACTTTACCTGTTTCTAAGTCCGCATGTATTAAAGTAGGGCTGTTGATTAATCTGGCATCAATAAAGAGCTTATCATTGATGGCTTTAAAGTCCACAATATCAAACCTGGCAAAGGTTTCAACATCTTTGGTTTTGAGTTCCCCGGTGGAGACGTCAATTTTCAGTACCTTCAACCGCTTCTTTTTGTACCGGTTAAAAATCAGGTACAAATTACCTTGCCCATAGTAATAGGCCTCGTAATCATACTTTCCATCAACTGTTATGTTCTTGTTCCATTTTGGATTAAACAGCTCATCATACAGGCTGAAAGTCCAGGTTTGCTCCTTCACTCTCCGCTGAGTTATTCTATTGGAAAAAATGAGAACTCCTTGATGTTCCACTGGTATTAGTTGATGATGCCGGGTTGGTTCCAGTTCAATTTGTGCAGAATCCCTAAGGTACTGGCCGTATCCAGGCAGCGAAATTAACATCATTATGATCACACATAACCTCATTCCAGCTTCTTCAACATTTCAGTAACATGAATTTTAAAATCAAATAAGTTATTGGTTACGAACTTGATACGACCGTCCTGCCCTACAAAGTACGTAACTCTTTTCACCAGTCCTATTAACGGAATATAGGCCCCGTATGTTCGCGACACTTCCCCCCCATGATCATAGAGCAAATCAAAGGGAAGGCTATGTTTCTGTTTGAATCGCGTGTGCTTTTCCACACTGCCCTTGCTTATCCCAACAATATTAACTCCCTTCTTCTCGAAATGGCTATACTCATCTCTAAAGCCACAAGCTTCTTTTGTACAGCCCGCGGTAAAGTCCTTCGGATAGAAGTAAATTATCAGTGGCCCTTTCTGAAGTGCTTCCTCCAAATGAAAATCCTCTCCTGAGGTAGATGGAAGCGTAAAGTCAGGAGCCTTGTCTCCAACTTGTAGTGACATTACTCTCCAGCCATTTCCATTACCTTCCTGTACTCTTCAGGACTAACTTTAGACACAGAAAGTCGGCTTAGCCTGACAAGCTCCATTTCGCTGAGCTCGGGTTCAGACTTCACTTCAGCAAGTGTAACGGGCTTCTTTAATTTTTTCTCAGGAACAACATCAACCACAACCCATCTATCATCCTCTGTGGTAGGATCCGGGTAATGCTCACGCACAACCTTCGCAACACCCACAATCTCTTTTCCAATATTACTATGGTAAAACAGACACAAGTCTCCTTCCTTCATAGCCATCAGATTAAGTCGTGCCGCGTAATTTCGCACACCATCCCAATGATCTCTTTTGAGTTCAACAAAGTCATCCCAGGAATATTTATTCGGTTCAGATTTAATCAACCAGTAATTCATCTCGTTTTATTCTTAGTTTCTGATCATTTAGTTCCAAAATTGTAAATACGGGCTTGGTACCATCCAGATTCAGGACCAATCTTCCGGACTTATCCAAGGCCCATAACCCGTGAATAAAATCCAAATCCTGTTTTTTACCTTTGACGATTTTAAACATCACCAACTTACCCGTATCCATAAACTGCATACCTTGAAGATTATCTTTCTTATTCCCACTCAGTGGCACTAACACTATTTGCTCTTCTCCGCTCACAATTGAAATGTCTTTCGACACGTCTTCAAAAACCCAACTTTTCCTTAACAAGGACAAGTCTACTTCCTTTCTTCCGTCACTACAGGAGGCCATTATAGGGATCAACAAAATCGTCAGTAGTTTCCTCACCTTTTCTCCAGTTTCAAATACTTGTCATCTAATTCAATAACCTTATATACATAAAGTTTTTCTTTATTTTTAATAGAGAGGCTTACCTCTATTTCAGCTCCTTTATTCAACCATGACCACTTCCCTGATGTACTTTCCCCTCGATCTGATCGTCCACCAGTGATCATTTGCATCGACCCGTCCGAATTAAAAACAAGCTTCCTTCTTGGCCTGGAAGGAGGAAGTTCCGTAGTCGAGGGCACATAGGTTTTGACTTTTCCATCATCTTGTTCATGCGCATGCACCCAGGTTCTACATAGTAGTTCCCTTTTCTTCTTCAAACCTGCACAACCTGCTACAAGTACAGTTATCATGATAATAAAAACCCATCTAACACTAGCTCTTCTCTGATACATTTATGAAAATCATTTATTACATTCAGGACTCTAAATCAAAAGAAACGTGAATTGGAAAATAAAGAAATTCTAAGTTTTTTAAAACTGACAGCGTCATTACTTGAACTTCATGAAGCAAATGAATTTAAGGTACGGGCTTACAATTCGGCAGTATTCAATCTGGACAAAACTCCGCAAACATTGGCTAACCTCACTCAGGAAGAGCTGGAAAAACTGGACGGAATTAATAAGAGTTTAGCTTCAAAAATTATAGAACTAATTTCTCAGGGCACATTTGAAGAGCTTAAAGAGCTTTTGGAAAAGACCCCTAAAGGAGTGATTGAAATGCTCGACATCAAAGGTATCGGTCCGAAAAAAATCAGGACGATATGGAAAGACCTTAACATCACAAACAAAAAAGACCTGCTTCAGGCCTGCCTTGATGACAAAATCTCAGGCCTCAAAGGCTTCGGGGCTAAAACCCAGGAAACTGTCAAGCAATCCCTACTATTCTCCAAAGCACAGGAAGGAAAGTATCTATATGCTGAAATTGAAGAATTTGGACTCGAACTGGAGAAAGTACTGAAGGAATCAAACATCGCCTCTCAAATAGAAATCTCCGGTCAGTTCAGGAGGAAATCCGAAATCGTTGACAAACTTCAGTTTATCGCTGCAACAGATGATTCAGACACGATTTTCAAGGGTATGGAAAAAATCGACCTCGTCAGATATGAAAAAGAATCCTCTGGCCCCTTTGCCTGGCGTGGTACTGCAGGAGATTTTGACCTAAAGATTGAAATACTGATTGAGAGTCCGGAGAAATTTGGAACTACTTTCTATCTGAACTCATCGGGGTCCGGCCACTTAAAGTATCCGATTGATGAAAATGGCACTTTGCTTCAAAAGGCCAAATCAATTAATGCCAGGAATGAAAAGGAATTCGTAAAAAATATAGGAATCAAGGAGATCATACCCGAACTGAGGGAAGGGTTACTCGAATTTGATGAAAAGTTTGAGCCAAAGGAGTTAATTACTGATAAGGATATTACAGGCAGTCTACACAACCACTCTACCTGGAGTGATGGAAGAAATAGCATCGAAGAGATGGCAGAGGCCTGCAAGGAATTAGGCTGGAATTACTTCGGAATCTCCGATCACTCCGTGACGGCCTTCTACGCAAATGGGCTGGATGAAGACCGAGTCGAACAGCAACATCGTGAAATTGATGAATTGAACAGTAGGTTAGCTCCTTTTAAGATTTTCAAAGGAATTGAGTCAGACATATTAAACGATGGTGCTCTTGATTACTCCGATGAAGTACTCAAGTCATTTGACTTTGTAGTTGCATCCATTCACTCCAACCTTAAAATGGATAAAGAAAAATCCATGATGCGACTGATCAAAGCAATTGAGAACCCCTATACTACCATTTTGGGGCATATGACAGGGCGACTGCTCTTGCGTAGAGAAGGTTATCCGGTAGACCATAAAATGATCATAGATGCCTGTGCTGCTAACAATGTCATCATCGAAATTAACGCGAACCCACGAAGACTTGATATCGACTGGAGATGGATACCCTATTGTATGGAAAAGGGAGTCATGCTGTCAATCAACCCGGATGCTCACGTAAAATCAGGGCTCTTAGACACCCACTTTGGTGTACTTACCGGAAGAAAGGGAGGGCTTACCAAAGACATGACTTTTAATGCACAACCCTTGGAAAAGATTGAAGCCCATTTCAACTCGAAGAAGAAATAACCTGTGAAAGAAAAACCTAAAATACTTATCCTGCGATTTTCCTCCATTGGTGATATCGTCCTGACAACCCCTGTAATTCGGTGCTTGAAACAACAACTAGACGCAGAAATCCACTATTTCACAAAACCTGGCTTTAAGGGTATTCTTGAAGAGAATCCCTATATCGACAAAGTCCACCTATTGGATGACAAGCTTTCGAAGAACATCAAAAAGCTGAAAAAAGAGAAATTTGATTATATCATAGATTTACACAACAACATCAGGACACGATTCATCAAATTCAAACTTCACCGTAAATCATACAGCTTCCGTAAACTTAACTTTGAGAAATGGCTGTTTGTTAAGTTCAAGATAAACAAACTACCCAATGTACATATAGTCGACCGATATATGGATACGGTCGCAGCGCTAGGAGTGACAAACGATGATAAAGGACTTGATTACTTTGTACCTGATAAGGATGAAGTTGAAGCAGATTGGCTACCTGAATCGCACCAGGGTGAGTACGTAGCCTTTGCGATTGGAGGACAACATGCCACTAAAAAATTACCGATTGAGCGGATGATTGAGCTCTGTGATCGTATTAACAAACCTATAGTGCTACTTGGAGGCAAAGAAGACGTAGAAGCTGCTGAAAGCATTGAGAACTTTTTTAGAAAAACTGAAAAATCAGCTCCCTATGAAGAGTCGCTTGAAACTAAGCTCAACAAAAAGGCGATTATTTTTAATGGAGCAGGAAAGTTCAACCTTAATCAATCGGCTTCAATTGTCAAGAATTCAAGGTGGGTATTCACTCATGACACTGGTATGATGCACATCGCAGCAGCTTTCAAAAAAGAGATATTCTCAATCTGGGGAAATACGGTGCCCGAATTCGGGATGTATCCTTACAAAACAAAGTTTACGATCTTTGAAAATAAGAAGCTGAATTGCCGTCCTTGCTCAAAAATAGGATATGACCAATGTCCAAAAGGGCATTTTAAGTGTATGAAAGAGGTAGTATTTGATTTTTATCTTCCATAAGACATTTAGAGCAACTAACGCATATTCATCCAGAAAAATGAATGATTTTTCCTATCTTCCCTTTTTGGTAAATAATTAGTTTACTCCATGAAAAAATTCATCATACCAGCCATTATTCTAACCGGACTAGTTTTAGTGTATACCAACTTCACCTTAAAAACCAACGGTTGGGATAAAGACACCCCGCTTGGCGATGTCCTAATCAAGTTAGGAGACAAGAAACCAATTCACTCTTTAAGTGGAGAACCGACCAAAGAACAAATCAAACAAGGTCGGGAATTAGTGACCAAAGGAGTGACCAAAGGCCCTGATGGCAAAAAAACAAAAAGACAATCAATACACTTTGTGTGCACCGATTGCCATAACATCGTAAAGGAAAATCCGAATAATGGCGTAAACTCCTCAGATGATCGTTTGAAGTATGCGATGGAAAACAAAATCCCATATTTGCAGGGGACCACATTATACGGCATAGTTAACCGTACCTCCTGGTACAATGATGACTACTTAAAAAAATACGGGAAGTTAGTTGAGAGTTCAAGAGATACATTGGAAAATGCAGTACAGCTATGCGCTACTGTCTGTTCTCAGGGAAGAGCCTTTGAAGACTGGGAAATGGATGCTGTAATGGCTTATTTGTGGTCTATCCAAAATACTTTAGGTGATCTGAATCTTACTGACGAAGAAATGTCAAAGCTGAACAGTGCCGAACTTGGTAGCAAGCAGGATGATCTGATAAAAATGTTGAAGAACAAATATGTAACCGTATCGCATGCTACCTTCCTTGACCCCCATGATAAAGAAGGAAGACTGTACGGTGAAGACGGAGACCCGGACAAAGGGAAATTCATATATAAGAGCAGCTGTATGCATTGCCATCACCATAATGGGGTTACTGAATTGAAGCTTGACCCTGCAAAAGTGACCATGCGTATGTTCAACAAAAACCTCAAGAAGGAAAACGACTGGAACATTTACCACATCGTACGTGAAGGAACTCATCCAATAGCCGGTTACAAACCTTATATGCCTCTCTATACTAAGGAAAGACTCAGCCCTTCCCAGGTTGAAGATTTGATTGCTTATATAAAGAGTCGGTTGTGATTTGTAGATTAATCATTCCTTTATTACTCCTCTCCTACAGCTATAAAACTAAGGCCCAGGAAATACCCGTACTTTACCCTGTGTTATACCCACTGGATTTCAGCAAAGAGGGCGAAAAAGAGTTCCAAAAACACCAAACGGAATGTGAGAGGATTTGGAAAAAACAATCCAATAGTGAAGAGCTAACTAAGGCTGAACAAGAATATGTCTATACATGCAGGGAAGTTGAACAAAGCTATTGGGAAGTCATAGATGCAGGATGCAGCTGGTATTGTGGAGGAGATCCTTACAAGATTACGGCTTCTTCTTTTCTTCCAGCCAACAGTAAAATCAGCTACAAACCAGAAAATGCACATGATCTGGATTATGAAAGCGCTTGGGTAGAAGGCGTCAAAGGATATGGTATTGGCGAGTATTTACTTTACCACTTTAAAGGACATAGTCCAAGAATCAACACCATTACCATAGCCAACGGTTATGTAAAAAGTGAGTCCGCCTGGAGTAAAAACTCACGCGTAAAAACATTAAAAATGTACGTAAATGACACTGTGCATTCAATCCTAAATCTAGAGGATGCACGAGCAGACCAGGTTTTTGTTGTACCGCCAATTGGTAATGCCAGAAGTGAATCCGGGGCATTACTTGACACCACTGGATGGACGATTAAATTTGAAATTACAGGAGTCTATAAGGGAGATAAATACGATGATGTTGTAATTTCTGAGATTTACTTTGACGGGTTGGATGTCCATTGCCTTAGCGCTGGAACATTGATCACAATGGCCGATTCTTCAGAAAAAAAGATAGAATACCTACAAATTGGAGATGAAGTCTTGTCGTACATACCTGAAACCGATAAGTATGAACCCTCAAAGATTGTGCAGCTAGCTTCTGCAAATCACACACAATTGATGGTAATAAAATTCAGTAATGGAGCATCAATTAAATGCACGAAGGATCACCCATTTTTGTCGAATCAGGAGCACTGGCTTTCCCTTTCTCCTGACAAAACCACTGAAGCATACAACTACAATGAAGTCTATCAACTAGACACCACAAGCAATGTAATGTCATTCGGATTTCCCTATTTGCAAATCAAATCTATTGATGAAATCACCTTTTATCAAAAGACGTATACAATCGTTAAGCTTGAAGAGGCGCAATCCTTCATAGCCAATGGTTTAATTGTAGGAACTGAAGAACTAAGAATACAACTATCTTCGAAGTGACATCTTGTTTCTCAACTCATTACAATTAGGAACAAAACTCAACTCCCATGATGCTATATTGAAGAAGTTGATAGTTTTCAATTCATCTTACTCAACGTATCTCAAGAATATGACAAGTAGTTTCATTCGCTTACATGACAACGTAACCCATTTTCGTTTTAGTTAACAAATAACATATCCTTCAGATTAATCGCTCGTATTAACTACTGTACCGTAGATTACATTGTTTTCTAAGTGAAACTCAATCATGAGTCCGAAACACTATTAAAACACTATTCACAAAAAATTTACACCATTGCTATTAAAATGGGGCATCTGATTTGCTATACTTTAGACATGAAAATTAAATCAACAATACAATTCGTACTACTTGGCATTTTGGCATTTTCAACTGTTACCCTCAGTGCCAAAACAACCATTCAGAAAAATAACGGTAAGTGGGAAATTCTAGTTGATGGCGAGCCCTTTGATGTTAAGGGTGTGACCTTTGGTGGTGACTGGACCCCAGAAACACTTGGTGCACAACTTAAGGAGCTAAAATTTCTCGGAGTTAACTCTATCCGGTTGTGGGGAACGAATGACATGACTAATATGCTGCTCGATAGTTGTCACGCATATGACATCAACGTAATGGTGGGTATCTGGCTACGTCACGGACGACCTGGGATGGAAGCTGATGACAGCTTTGATTATCTCACAGACAAAAAAGGCATGGAAGATATGTATAATGGTGCCATGAAGACTGTTGATTTATACAAAAACCACCCGGCCGTACTCACCTGGGGTGTTGGAAACGAAGTTTACCTCAACATCGCCACAGATAAAGAAAAGGTAGAGTATTCTAAGTTTTTGGAAAGAATATGCAGCGACATAAAGAAAAAGGACACCAATCACCCTATTACTTCTGTAGAAGCCTGGACATTTGGGCTGAAATGGTGGAAAGAAATGGTGCCATCGGTGGATATCTACGGGATCAATTCCTATGGTGGTGGTGTAAACGCATTACAAGGAGAACTTGAAAAAGCCGGGATTGACAAACCTTATGTAGTAACAGAGTTCGGAGTGACGGGTGAGTGGGATGTTAAAGATGATAAGAACGGGGTCCGGATGGAACCCAATGATCAACAAAAGTATGATGCTATAGCTAAAGGTTACCATGATTGGATAGCAAACAAACCTTCATGTCTGGGAGTATATGTTTTTCATTATAGCAACGGCCACAACTTCGGAGGGCCATGGTTACTACTAAAACACCAGGGAAGTTACCGCCCCCAGTATTGGGCAACAAGAGAGGCATACACAGGCAAAAAACCCATCAACAATGTCCCTTCAATCAGCACATTTTCATTACCAGATGAAAAAGTTAAGACCGGGGCCTGGATTCCAGTGACATTAGAAGCCAGTGATATGGAAAATGATGAATTGAAAGTCAGTTTCCACTACAATCAAAGAATAGGTAGCCGTAAGAAAAAGGACCAGATCATTGCTCTCAATTACAGAGGTAATCTTGAAGATGGTTTTGAAATACAGATACCTGATGAGGATGGTGGCATAAAAGTTTATGCCTATGTAAAGGACTCATACAACAATATGGGTATCGCACATACATCCATTACTATTGACAATGGTCGGGAGCCACGCAAAAACCTGGTCGCTAAAGCTAAACTACCATTTTACGTATACAAGGATGGTGATAGTGACCTCCCTTATATACCTACTGCGTATATGGGTAATACCAAAATGCTGGGAGTGAATCCAAAAAGTACAAGAACCAAGCACTCCGGTGACTATTCCTTAGCAATCAGCTATGGCGATAATGATGGCTGGTTTGGGATCGGTTTTGTTGACCCGCCCGATGACTGGGGAGAGAGACTTGGAGGCTATAATTTGAGCGGAGCCACAAAGTTTAGTTTCTGGGCCAAGGCAAGTTCCAATAATGTAAAGGCCTCCATAGGCTTTGGTTTGATCGGAAAGGACAAAAAATATTATGATACAGAGCAAAAACAACTAAAAGACATAAAGCTCACCACAGAGTGGAAGCAATACACAATTGATATAAGTGGCTCTGATCTAAGTTGTATTCGTTCGGGACTTGTTATTTATTCCGGTGGGAGTGGAAGTCCACAGTTCATCTGGTTGGATGATGTGGTTTTCGAGTAGGGCTTTGTTTAATTTTTTCTTAAATCTACGACTATTCAACACATCAAATAGTACTCTGAATTGAAAACTAGCGGTAGAATAACCTTCCTTCTTTATAAGGACAATAAGGTAATTCCAATAGGCCCTTGTGGAAAATGCTAATCTGAGATGATGCTCAATCTCAATACTGAAACCATTGCAACTAAACTCATAAACCTGAGGCTCCAATACACAAGATTGACCAATGATACTTTCCAGTCTTTTTTTAACATGAGAAAGTTTTCTTGCATATCGTTGAGGAGCGCACTTGAACGTAACAATAAACAAGATCAACAAAGATAAGGATGCTAACATTGTAATTACTGGCCCGTAGAAATATTGGCTCTGAAAGTATTGAGAATGATCTACAGAACCTGGTTTTTCATATTCTTTTATCAGCTCTTGAGTAAGAGAAAAAATTGCTAATACAAAAATTGCACTAGAGAGAAGTATAGGCAAAAAGCCCTCTAATAAAATATTTTTCTTGAACTCTTGAACTTTGACCCGCATAAAAGCAAGATACTTAAAAGTAAAAAAAGTTGCCGCTTGCTTACTCGTCCTCGTTTCCCCAAAAGTCGGACGAGTGTAACAAAAACAGTCGAGTGGAAGTCCATAGTTCATCTGGTTGGATGATGTGGTTTTCGAGTAGGGCTTCCCGCGAAAACAGCCATTCGGCACATAACTATTCATCCAATTACTCTTCCTCGGATCAGGGTTGCGCTTCCTTGTTTTGATAGCAACACTATCATTCGTTTGTAAAACGAAAAAGCCCGTTTCAAAAAACGGGCTCCATAACATTACAGTTCTCAACTATATACACAATAATTTAATACCCATAATCTTTCTTATACTCAAGCCTTGTAGCCTCAAGCTCCCTTCTCCACTCAGCTCCATTATGCTGGTATCTTTCATCTGTATCTTTTGTAAGTGTTACAAGCCGGTCTTCCAACTCGTCAATCTTCTTCCTGACTTCTGGCCCACCTGTGGCAGCCTGTTTTGATAGCTCTTTAATCTTATACTCAAGGTCAACGATAAAGTGTGCATCACGTTTCATCAGACCTTCTTGTTGAGCATTTGCGGAGAAAATGGTTACCGCAAAAAGGATTGTCAATAAAAATTTTAGTTTCATCAGTTTCTATTCAGTTAAAACAAATCACTCGGGATATAATCTTTACCCTCAATAACTTTGCCATCCATTACAAGAACAGACTTCTGAGCAACAGTAAATTTTTTATCTACTTTGTTCAGCTTGGCCCCACTCACCGATATCCGAGCCGGGCCATACTCCTCTTTCTTCTGGTAGGCCAGGAAACCAATTTTCACATCCGTCAAACTAATATCCCTTACCTTTACTATACTCAAATCTTTGGAAGCAATCCCTAATTTTGATTTAAATACCTTCACATTTTCAATATCAAGCATTGATTGCTCACCGGAACTGATCGCTTTGTCACCAGCAGAATACACTCTCACACCTGAAATAGCTATTTTACTACCAGAGAAGTCTAACGCATCGTTGCCAAGGTGATGAAATTCTGAATTTTTCACCTCTCCAGTACAGAAGTCACCATCAAAAGCATCAGACTTCGTGCCCTTGATAGCACAATTCATCATTGAGAAATTACACCGAATCAAATTGAGTGCATCTTCACCATCGGTATCAATAATGTTGACTCCATTCAAAGTAATATCGGCTTCATACACCGAAACACAACCGGTCAATATCCACCCCTTGTACTCCAGTGGCTTTAGATTTGCGAAAGTCACATTTTGAAAAGTACATTCTCCCTGAGGCTGCAAAACTGTAAAACCTCTAGCTGACCTATCACTACTCCTGATACTAACCGGTAAGCCCTGCGTCCCCAAAATTTCGACAGGACCATAGGAAATGAATGCCGCCCCGGACGTTATGTCAATTGAAGCACCCGGCCTTATAACAAGCTTTTTATGAGAGGGAATAACCAAATGTTTATCAATTTCAAAGCTTCCTTTATTAAAAATCACAGCACTATCATCAACTATAACACCTTCTACGGATTCATTTGTTATTTCATAGTTATTCATATCCTGAACTGGTGAATAGTCTACAGGTGGGGTGGTTTCAAAAATTTTCGTACTATACTTTTCTCCCTCAACCTCGAAGAATAATCTCTCACCCGATTTTATAAATTTCACTTCTTTCGAATCCGGTAGACCTGCGCCCTTATATGCCTCTAGCCGAATTTTTTCTCTTAATTTTTGAAGTATCTTTTCATCCCCTGTACCAACAACCTCAACCTCTTGATTATGAAAATTCTGAACTACAAGCTGGGTACCTGATGAATCTTTACTGACGGCATAAGCTATCACAGAAATGCTTTCAAGTATTTCGTTAGGCTCTTTATCCAGATTAGAAATCTTAGCAAGGGTATTATCTTGTATTTTCGTATAAGAATCATCTAACTGCGACCTTAATTCATTCGCCTTACTGTACACGAAATTCTTGCTGTACTGATAATTCGGATACTCTCGCTGAAGAATTTTTTCCAGCTTTTCCAGCTGTTGCTGATTTTTATCATAGAAAGCATCTAACCATTCGACAGAGGTATATCGTTTGACATACTTTGAAACCAATGATTTAAATTCAGTATCACTCAGCAAGTTATACAAATACTTTCTACGCTCGGACGCTTCAAGGATAGAGGGCTGATTCGCATCTTTCTCACCAATACTCATATAGCCATCAAAGAAAATTGGCTCAAGCTTCCCTATTACCGGATCATAATAAAACCTCTGATTGTGCCATACGCGACCATGGGTGGCCCGCACCATATCTGAAAGCACATAATATCTGGCCATTTTATCCAGGTTAAATATATCTGCTGGCTTCCGCAGGCCATGCCGGTATTGATGCATCAAGTTTTTTGCAATCTGAAAATACCCCGCCATGTTCGGGTCTTTTTTTATTTTTTTATCGTTGAAGGCTGTTATTACGGAAGCCATCATGAGAGGAATATTCGGATAATCCTTTCCATCGTTCTGTAAACGTGCTTCCCAAAGCTCATCCTCATTGAATCTTACCAGAGGCCCTTCTCTTCTACCCTTATATTCAATAAGTTGTTTTGTGAAATGCTCTTCCACAGCATAAACCCCAAAAGAGTTTCCATTGATTGACACATTGGCGAAATCATATCTAGGTGTCAGCACATCTTCCTGCTCCATCATTTTATGTACAACCCATTCTTCTAAGAAGTGTTTGGTATGTGGCGCCTGAATTGAGAAAACTTCCCATCGGTTGAATAGTTCATTCCCTTTAGACTTAATTCGCATAGACCATTTTGACTTTTCAAGATGGTCCGGCAAATCCCCTTTTAGCCTCATTTTCACCTCTGCCCTGGCGGAATCAAAAGTCATTTTTGCAGCGGCCCAATTTCCATCATTGATAATTATACCCGTCTTAAATGCTGCTTTTCTACTCTCCTTTATATCCTGGAAATCGACTGAATCTATCTCAAAGTGAAGGTGCGCTAGAGTTGTATCAATTTTATCGTATGTATACAGACTGTCAACATCATATTTTCTGATTGTCAAATCATCGACATATACTACATCGATACTGTCCGGTTTGGCTGTATAAATACGGACTGTAACATCTTCAATATCCCCAGTGATTAAAAATTTCAAACGAACCTGATACCAGTCATCGTTTTTATTTGATTGACTTGTGCCTTGAATATTATCAAAGGTCCATGAGTCATTCATATAAAACTCATAGCCACCTTGCCCCCCAGCATTAAGCACAGGCTTACCATTAGCACCATACACCCAACATGAAGCTTCTATCACATCTCCAGACTTCAATCCTGCCAGTTCAATTCCCATTCCATACAGATGATGCTGATCAAGTTTGCTTGAAAACTCACCTCGATAGGCCTTTTCTTTGCTCTGAGTATTACCGTTGGCAAAACTCAGTTTTCCGTTTCTGAAAAAATCATCCTTTACTTGCTCAGCTCCGCAGTAGAGATACTCACTTTGCTTATCTACTGGAAATGAACCATCGGACCTAAAAAGGAGAATATAAACGGCCAATCCTCCAGTTAGCAACACAAACAGCCATCCCAGTTTTTTCAGCATAGATTAATTGTTTGCAATAAGAAATTCTTTGAACTCACTGAACTCGGAGGACAACTTTGTCGAGGATTTTTCTTTGTTGACAATATCCTTCAGCCTTTGAGGCATCTCAACGCCCTGTCCTATTTCTTTTTCCACGGTTTCAGGGAACTTTGATGGATGTGCGGTGGAAAGAAAGACTCCGGTTAGTTCCTCAGACTGTTGTTTCATATAATCTTGCAATCCCATCCAGGCTACTGCAGTATGCGGACACATGATATATCCTGTTTCATTGAATACTTTCCCAATGGTCTTTTTGGTCTGTTCATCATTGTAGGCATAGCCTTCAATTTTCGCATTCGCCTCTTCATAACTTTCGTTATGCAAAGCCAAAACACGAGGAAAGTTACTTGGGTTTCCTACATCCATCGCATTAGAAAGTGTCGCAATAGAAGGCCTTGGATTAAATTTAGCTGTTTTAAGATACTCGGGAACTACATCATTCACATTAGTGGAGGCAATAAATTTAGATACTGGCATTCCCATATTTCTTGCTATAAGCCCACCACACAGGTTACCAAAGTTACCGCTCGGTACAGAAAATACTATTGGTTTTCCAACTTCCTTAAGTCGGGCATAGGCATTGAAATAATAAAAAGATTGAGGTATCAAACGCGCAATGTTAATCGAGTTTGCAGAACTCAGGTTCATTTTGTCTCCGAGTTCTTTATCTAGAAAAGCTGTCTTTACCAATCGCTGACAGTCATCAAAAACTCCATCAATTTCCAGGGCTGTTATATTCTGCCCTAGAGTTGTTAATTGTTTTTCCTGATTTAGACTTACTTTTCCGCTTGGGTAGAGTATAGTTACTTTAATACCTGGTGCCCCCAGAAATCCCTGAGCAACGGCACTACCGGTATCTCCCGAAGTAGCCACGAGAATGTTAATTTCTTTCTCCTCTCTCTGTAAAAAGTATGACATTACTCTTGACATAAAGCGAGCTCCAAAATCCTTAAAAGCTAAAGAAGGTCCGTGAAACAACTCTAATACAAATTGGTCATCATATACCTTAACCAGTGGAGCATCAAAGTTCACCGCCTCATCAATAATATCTCTTAGATCGGTCTCTGGAATTTCATCTCCTATCAGTTTATTGGAGACTTCAAACGCAATCTCCTGAAGTGACAAATTTTGAATATTATCAAAAAAGCCTTGTCCCATTTCAGGAATCTCTGTTGGCATATATAAGCCATTATCTGAAGGCAGTCCTTTGAAAACCGCTTCTCTAAAATTCACATTATCAACCTGCCTGTTGGTACTATATAATTCCACTTCTAATAATTTTAATCCACCACTCTGGGACCTACTTGACTAACTTTTGAAACATAAATCTCATTCTCAATATTTAGCTCGTCATAAACTTCAGCAAAGGCCTTACCTATTTTCTGTGCTATTTTTTCATCATCACAAAGAGCAAAAATTGATGGTCCAGAACCTGAAATACTACACCCTAATGCGCCATTCTCCAATGCTGCCTGCTTGGCCTTATCAAACCCCGGAATCAACAATGACCGAATCGGCTCGACAACTACGTCCTCCAATGAGCGACCAATTAAAGCGTAATCAGACTGAATTAAGCCCGCAACGAGTCCTGCTACATTTCCCCACTGAGTTACCGCATCTTTAAGTTTAATGTTCTGCTTTAGAATGTTTCTAGCATCCTTTGTTTTAACCTCAATTTGAGGATGGACAATTGTGCACCATAATTTTTCTGGAGTAGGTAACTGAATCACATCAAGGGGTGAATAACTCCGCACCAACACAAACCCACCTAACAATGCTGGCGCTACATTATCTGCATGAGCAGAACCACAAGCCAACTCCTCTCCTTTCATTGCGAAAGGAAGCAAATCCTTATCAGACATGGGTTGTCCCATCAGTTGGTTAAGGGCCCATACTCCCACAACACTACTGGCAGCACTAGAACCCAACCCACTCTTTAGTGGCATCTTCTTCTTGAGCTCTATTTCTACCCCCTGATTAGAGTCCAATGCCTTGAGGTACTCATTAATAACCAGACTTACAGTGTTTTTTTCGGTATCAAGAGGCAGTTTACCTTCATCACCTTCTATTGATTTGATCACTACGCCTGGTTCATCTTTCAGGGTAATCGTCACTTCATCACCAGGATTCTCAACCGCGAAACCGAGCACATCAAAACCGCAGGCTACATTGGCTACCGTGGCAGGAGCAAATACTTTAATACGCTTTCCCATTATTCGTTACTGATTCTGATGATGTCCGCAAAAACCCCTGCCGCAGTTACTTCCGCACCAGCTCCCGGACCTTTGATAACTAAAGGATTGGATTTGTAGCGCTTTGTAGTGTAAGATATCATATTGTCACTTCCTGCCATTGAGTAGAAAGGATGATCTGCACCTACAGATTTGAGTCCGACCGTCACTTTTCCATCTCTCAGCGTAGCGATAAACCGAAGCTTCTCATTATTAGCTAAGGCTTTATCTGACATTTCTTTAAAAGAAGCATCTGCTTTCTCCAGTTCTTCCAGAAACTCCTCTACCGACCCTGCATTGATACAACTGTCTGGAAGTATATTTTCGACTTTCACATCTTCTGGCTCCAACTCCAGGCCTGACTCTCTTGAGAGTATTAGTATTTTCCTGGCCACATCCATACCATTCAGGTCGTCCCGGGGATCTGGCTCGGTAAAACCACTTTCTTTTGCCTGTTGAACAATTTCTTTAAAGGTCGTTGAACCATCATAGGTGTTAAATATGAACGAAAGGGAACCAGAGAGAACACCTTCTATTGAGATGATTTCGTCCCCGCTACTAATCAGGTCTTGGAGAGTATTAATAACCGGAAGGCCTGCCCCTACATTTGTCTCATATAAAAATTGTACACTTCTTCTGAAAGCTGCCTCTTTCAGTGCTTTGTAATGTGCCAGCGGCCCCGAATTAGCTACTTTATTAGGAGTAACGATATTCACACTGGAGTCGAGCAGTCCTTCATACACTCTGACAATATCTTTATTTGCCGTGTTGTCAACAAAAACACTATTGGGCAAATTCAATTCTTTAATTTTCTTAACAAAGCCATCAAGGTCTGCGGATTCGCCAGAGTCCAGGTCAGACTTCCAGTCATTAAGATTGATCCCATCTTCATTGAAGACCATTTTCTTGCTATTAGCCAAACCAACCACGTTGATTCGAATCCCCCGGTGGTCCAATAGATATTGCCCCTGTTCATTAATTTGTTGTAGCAAAGTAGCTCCAATCAATCCCGGACCTACCATAAAGATATTAAGTGTCTTGGCACCAGAAAGGAATAACTCATCGTGAAGAGCGTTCAGAGCCTTAGATATGTCGCTATTGGAAATGACCGCTGAAATGTTTAGCTCCGATGATCCCTGAGCGATAGCGACTACATTGATACCATTTTTACCCAGGGCATTAAATAGTTTAGCCGAAATGCCCGGAGTACTTTTCATG
This sequence comes from Cytophagales bacterium, assembly GCA_965267335.1. Taxonomy (GTDB): domain Bacteria; phylum Bacteroidota; class Bacteroidia; order Cytophagales; family JAAEPT01. Next base: position 4,026,975 of record OZ253953.1, read on the forward strand.
TTTTCACCTATCAGTGCTACAACTGAAAGATTCTCCTGAACTTTTACCTTATCAATTTTCTTAGCTTCTATTTCATAGTGAAACTCATCTTCTATTGCTTTTCTCGCTCTTTTGGTTTCGGATGGATCGATCGCCAAACAGATGGAGTGCTCTGATGAGGCCTGAGTAATCAAAATAATATTGACCCGTGCATTGGCCAAGGCTCCGAATAGTCGTGCTGAAACACCAGGCACACCCACCATTCCGCTGCCCTGAACATTGAGTAAGGTAATATCATTTATAGAAGAAATACCTTTTACTCTGTGTTTATGTGGATCTCCACTCTTTGAACTGATGTAGGTACCCTCAAAACTCGGGTTGAATGTGTTTTTGATTCTTATAGGAATCTTCTTCGTGAATACAGGCTGTAGCGTAGGAGGATAAATTACTTTGGCTCCAAAGTGCGACAATTCCATAGCCTCATTGTACGATATGGCCGGAAGCGTAAGTGCACCTTTAACTCTTCGGGGATCCGCAGTCATGACTCCATCTACATCGGTCCATATTTCTACAACCTCTGCATCTAGTGCAGCAGCAAAAACTGAGGCGGTATAATCTGACCCTCCCCTACCCAGGGTAGTGGTTTCTCCTGATTCGTTGGCACTGACAAAACCTGTGACACACAAAGTATCATCAGTTTTTTCAAATGCTTCTTTAATATTTTTATTGGTTACCTCGAAGTTAATCCTAGCAGAACCAAAGTTGCTATCTGTTAAAATTACTTTTCTTGCATCCAAATATTGAGCTGGCAGCCCCCTTTGTGTTGCCGCTTCGGAGATAATGTAAGCATTAAGTCTTTCCCCATGACTTTGTATATGGTCAAGCGTTTTTAACGACAATTCCCGGACCAGAAACACTCCCTGAAGTAAATCTTCCAGTTCGTTAATCTTTCTTTTAATGTTAGCAAACACTGTGCTCTGTCCTTTGACATTTACCAATTTACGAACAGCATCTACATGCGCTTGCTCAAAGTCCTTTAGGTCAATTTGATAGCTTTCATCACCAGCGGCAGCCTTTACACTCATAGCAATCAACCTGTTTGTCATTTGCGACATGGCAGAAAATACAACAACCAATCGCTCACCATTTGCTTTGTAATCCAATAGTATCTGGATTACTTTTTCAATGTTTTCTGCGTTCCCTACTGATGTTCCCCCGAATTTTAAAACCTTCATTTACCCGATAGTGTGTTTTTTATCAATCTGGCAAATATCGAAATTGAAGGCACATTTTCATAAAGTTTAGGGCATTCTTTTTACCTTTGACAAAATCACAATTTGCTAACAATCAAATGGATTTCAGCTTCGAAAGTAATGGCAAAAACTACGAGTTACACCTTGGTATAACAGAAGACAAAAAGAATATCGAAGCAACATTGAATGGCTCACCCATATCCTGGGATAACCAAAGTCCTGACCTGGATGGCCCGCGTTTTTACACAATAAGCCCTGAAGAAAAATTACGAATTCAGTACTATCGTGGCAAGTGGTATGTTACGCTGAATGATAAACCACTCAAAAAATCTGCCACCGTTTTTAAGACCAGACTTAAAAGGCTTTCGGAATTCATTTATATTATCGCCATTCTTCAGCTCATCCTGGGGCTTGTAGCTGTATTTCTAGATTCCAAACCCGAAACAATAACGATTGCTATTGTAGGGCTGGTCATACTTGCATTAGCTTATCAAACCTCACAAGCCAAACGGACTCCTCTGCTTATCCTGATTGGTATAATCATTTTTGATCTGATCTTCACCTGCAAGACGATGTATGATTATTACAACATAGCCTATTCACAACCGAGCATTCCCTTTTTTGTCCCCTGCATGAGGGTATTGATTGAGATTTATTATTTGATCATTCTGGTTCCCGGGATCAAAATCGTGCAGGGTGTACGTAAAGAGATGGAGGCTGAAAAACTGCATTAAAGATGTAAGCGATGCGCACAACTCTATTATCGCCTTGAATCATAGTCAAAATTTTCACAATACACGCTTCTATATCTTTCTTTGTCATACAATATCATTACAGAATACTAAAAACAAAGTATGTTAATTCTTGATAGCTAATCTTTAGAAGTTTAAGCAATCCCCATTTAGGGGGTTGGGATTTCCGTGCACAACAGAAATCAAACCTCTCTTTTTTTTATAGAAATGAATTAGCTATACTTCGGAGATTTTTCAGATCATAGTAAATGAGTCCAGGGTATGCTCTTTAATTCAGTTGAATTTTCTTTTTTTCTGCCAATTGTATTTTTCTTCTACTGGATAGTAGCGAAGGGAAACTTAAAGCTCCAAAACCTTATTCTACTATGTTCTAGCTACTTTTTTTATGGCTGGTGGGATTGGAGGTTTTTATTTCTAATGTTCTTTAGTTCTATTGTTGACTACACCATTGGTCTGAAACTGGAAAACACCGAATCTCAAAAAAAGAGAAGGTTTCTATTGTATGCCAGTATTTTTGTCAACATAGGCTTACTTGGTTTTTTCAAGTACTACAACTTTTTCATAGAGAGCTTTCAGAACGCTTTTCAGCTTTTTGGATCATCCTTTGATGCATCCCCACTTGACATTGTATTGCCTGTTGGTATTAGTTTCTACACTTTCCAGACAATGAGCTATACTATTGATATCTACAATAAAAAACTCGTCCCCACCCGTGATCCCATTAATTTTTTCGTTTACGTAAGTTTCTTCCCTCAGTTAGTGGCAGGACCAATCGAGCGAGCGAGCAATTTGATTCCACAGTTCTCAAAGGAAAAGTCTTTTGATAATAGTGCCGCTATCTCCGGATTCAACCAAATTATTTGGGGCTTGTTCAAAAAAATTGTGATTGCAGACTCTCTGGCCCCGGTGGTTGATAATATCTTCGACAACTTTGAGGCCCTACCCGGAGGAACTTTATTTCTCGGTTGTTTCTTTTTTGCCATTCAAATTTATTGTGACTTCAGTGGATACTCTGATGTAGCAATCGGTACTGCGAAATTGTTCGGCATCAACTTAATGACGAATTTCAAATTTCCTTATTTCGCCCGAAACATAGGAGAATTCTGGAGGAGATGGCACATTTCGCTCTCAACCTGGTTCAGAGACTATATCTACATCCCACTGGGTGGATCACAGACTACAAAAATTGTCGCATTAAGAAACATTTTCATAATCTTCCTGGTGAGTGGTTTTTGGCATGGAGCAAATGCCACTTTCATCGTTTGGGGACTAGCTCATGCGTTACTATTTGTTCCTTCTTTCGTTTTTGGTACAAATAGGAAATACCAAGTTGAAAAATCCTTCAGAGTCATTCATGTGCCCCAGATCATGATTACTTTTCTTTTAGTCTGTCTGACCTGGGTATTTTTCCGAGCGGAAACAATTACAGATTCATTGAACTACTTCAACAGAATGTTCAGCGAACCCTCTTTGCCATTGGACTATAAGTTTCAAACCATGATTTGTATAATATTTATCATCATGGATTACATGAAAATGAATTTTAAGATTGGAAACCAGCAGCTCGCAGGTGTCATCCATTTTATTCTTTTCATACTGACATTGTATAATTTTAAAGAAGCAGCCTCATTCATTTACTTCCAGTTTTAAAGAATGAAAAAATTTCTAAGCTACATATCGTTTTACTTCATCCTTCCTTATGTTATAATTTTATGCATATACCAATTGACAGTTGATATTCAGTGGGATTATTTACAAGACTGCCAAAAAAAGGAGGTTAACAGTAGTATTGATAAGATAAATAACAGTAAACAGCGCTGTAATATTATTATTGGCGACTCAAGAGCGGCTGATGGTATAATTCCCTTTAATGATAACTGGTATAACCTGTCAATCCATGGTTCGGATTTTGTGACTGTATATTACTATCTAAGTAAGATCAAACCTGAGCTTATTGATACCATTATAATTTCATGTTGCCCTTTTAACTTCAATAGTGTCTCTCACCTGGGAATACTGGAAGAAATTATCAAAGTAGATACCCTTGAGTTGTCTCCAAGCTTACCCAGTGGCATAAAACTTTTTGATGATCATGACTATATCAGGGAATATATATTCTCTAAGAAGGTTATTGACTTCAAGAAAAATATCATAAACCGATCCAATGAACATCAAAAAAAATATGACTCCTTCTCCAAATATGGAATTTGGTGTTCAAACAAAAAAGATGGAAAAAAAGCATCTGTATCACAGGACGAGTTTAATAGCAATTGGAAATTCGAAGTGAATGCTCCCAACGAAATCTGCTTTAACAAAATCGTTAATCGGTTTGGAAAATCTTACCTAGTTTACTCCACAAGTCCCCACTCAGAAAATGTCAAAGAAATTGACCAAAAGTATTTCAAGGAATTCGAAAATTTCGTTGCACCTAAATTGAATAAAACCTGCTTCTACCATTTTGAAAGATTACCGCACGACCTTTTTTCTGATGGTAGCCACATGAACTTTGAAGGTGCCAAAATATGGTCGCAAAAAATCAGGAATGACCTCGCTAAATAGTAGTGAAAGAAAAGTCTTTAGCCCAATTATTTTCGAAGTCTGACCCTTGCCAAAATACTACCTGACACATTGTGCCACACACTAAAAATAGCTGATGGAACCCCAGTCAAAGCCTGAAAAGAAGCTGATTTTGCGATAACCGCGCCTAATCCTGAGTTTTGCATACCAACTTCTATAGCTATAGTTTTGGCATTGACAGAATTAGCACCAATCAATATAGCCAAGGCATATCCTATTACAAGTCCGAGTAAATTGTGCAACACTACCGCCCCTGCTACTATTAGCGGAGTCATTGCTAAAGAATCATGATTAGCGGCTAACAATCCAGCAACAATCAAACTAATACCAATTACCGATACTGCCGGAAATACCGGCTTCACTTTTTCAATATAAGTTTTGAGCCACAGCCTCAATATGATTCCACTTATGACTGGAATTAGCACAACGATCAATGGCGTCTTCATCAATTGCCAAAATGATAACTGTACTTCAGCAGATAATAACCAATAAATAATTGCTGGTGTAACTAAGGGAGCCAACAAGGTGGAGACTAAAGTCATACTAATTGATAGTGGCACATTTCCTCTGGCGAGATATACAATCACATTACTGGCTGTACCTCCCGGGCAACAACCGATTACTATTATTTCATAAGCATATTGGTTTTCCAAGCCAAAAGCAGCGCTTATTCCTAAAGCAAGTAAAGGCATGATAGTAAACTGAGCCGTCACCCCCAGCAATACAAGCCACTTATTTTCTACTACTGTAGAAAAATCCCTGGCATCGGTAGTTGCCCCCATTCCAAACATGATAACTCCCAACATCCAAATAATGTGAGGGCTCACCCATAAAAACATCTCAGGAAATACAACAGAAAGGCCACTTATCAGTAGAATAACCCATAGAAATTGATCGGAAACAAACCTCAGCAAATACATGAGGTAAACTTAAGAAAAATAATTTCCTTTGGTTCAGTCCGCCTCTTAGAACGATAGCAGATAAGAAACAGACAAAGCTGTAATCAAAAGAGCTGCCTTAAATGTTGCAATATGTAGATCGATATTCATGTACTTAAAACAAGGACCACAGAAAATACCCTAACTTGAATCAATTAATTTTGATGAACTTCATTAATTTAATGGTTTAATAAATAAACTACCATGGCTGCCAACATTGCCAAAATCAACTATCTAAACATTGGGCTTATCCTTATTTCCTGCGTAGCAGCTTACATGATACCCTTCGAGTTATTCCTGATATCATATGCTGTTTTGGGACCATTGCATTATCTTACTGAAATTTCCTGGTTACACGAGCGCCAGTACTTCACCACTGCAAAATATGATTTTGTATTTCTACTCGCACTTTGCATAACTCTTACGGTCGGAGCTTTCCTTTTTAACTATGCGCCTTGGGGCAACGGGATGATATTTATTGCTTTTTTCAGCGCTCCTTTACTTCTTTTGATAAAAAACATTCAACTAAAAATTTTTGGCTGCCTCGCATTAGTTATTACAGGAATAATGCTTTTCAATGGGCCAAGTAATTACCACTCTAACTGGTGGTGGATTCTGGTAATTTTGTTACCAACAGTAATACATGTTTACGTTTTTACGGGCGCCTTTATGCTGTACGGCTCCCTAAAAGAAAAGGGTAATACAGGATATGTTTCATTTGTCGTCTTTTTGATCTGCAGCCTAATATACTTCTTTTATGACCCTGGATTTGATTATCAAATTCACCCGATCGCATATGACAAATACGTGAGCGGCCCATTCTCCAGCGTTAATATTGCCATGTATAAGGTGTTTGACCTGGCAGATGTACAAACCAGTGATAGAAGGATCTTCCATATCTTCTATACTGACCTCGGTATAACGATTATGCGGTTTATTGCCTTTGCTTATACATACCATTATTTAAACTGGTTTTCTAAAACCACTATTATCGGCTGGCACAAGCAATCAAAACTAAGACTCGGTATTATAGCAGCTCTGTGGATAGCCTCCGTAACTTTGTATTACCTGGATTATAGTATGGGCTTCAAGTGGTTATTCATGCTAAGTATGCTGCACGTCTTTCTGGAGTTTCCCCTTAATTACAAAACTTTTATCACCATTGGCCAGGGAATTGGCAATACTATTGCTGGTAAAAGACAAAGTGTGTAATGGTCGTAATGAAAAATATCCTTTTTGTACTAGTCTTATTCAGTCAACTGTCATTTGCCCAGGATGATTTTGTCAAAGTAAGTGGAAAACACCTCACGAAAGGTAATAATACCATTCAGCTGAGAGGAGTATGCTTTGGTAACGAGGTCTGGTCTGATACCGAAATACCTACCAACCATCACAGTGAACTTGATTATGAAAAACTCAAGGAAATGGGGTTAAATACTGTAAGATTTTACCTCAACTACCGCACCTTCGAAGACGATGACAATCCTTATAACTACAAAGAAGACGGCTGGAAGTGGCTAGACCAAAACATCAAATGGGCTAAGCGAAACAACATTCACCTTATTCTCAATATGCACATACCTCAAGGTGGCTTTCAAAGTTTAGGTGATGGAGTAAAACTTTGGGAGAATAAAAACCTTCAGTCGAGATTCGTTAAACTTTGGAAAGCTATCGCCTCCCGGTATGCCGATGAACCTACTATTGCAGGGTATGATTTGCTCAACGAACCTGGTGTAACTGACTCTATTGGTCAGTGGAAATCACTAGCACAAAGAACTGTCAGTTCGATAAGGACAGTAGATAAAAACCATGCTATAATCATTGAAAGAGTAAATTCAATTGCGAAAAGTTGGGTGTCAACCGATGAAAATCAAAACTTCTTTAAGTTGGATGATGACAACATCATATATACCTTCCACTTTTATGACCCAATCGAGTATACGCATCAGAATACTCCCTGGACCGGATTGGGTGAAGGAGGCAAGTACCCTGATAAGGACATCAACGAATTTCCGTCTGACTTGAAGTGGTACAGTGCCAACTTCGACAACCAGAAAATTGATTGGGGAAACAATGTGCTATGGAAATACTATGAGGGAAAACCCTACAAAATCACTGATGAATTTATTAAGGTAGCAAAGCCGGTTCTGGTAGCCAATAATAACTCCGGTAAAGTGCTATTTGGTTCTGTAACTATCAAAGAATATGACCCTAGTGGAAAATATGTGCGCGATATTATGAGCACAGAAATCGCAAAACTCAAAGGTTGGAATTTTTGGTCAAAAAACGGTAAAGGCAACTTTGGAACAGTTTTCAACTATGGTGTCGAGAACAAAAGTGCAGTATATATAGAAAACACGTCCAGCGATGCAAACTGCTATAATAATTCCTTGAGATTTATACCAAAATACGGTTATATGTATACGGTGAGCGGTTGGGCAAAAGGTGAGGCAATACCACCTGAAGCCATCTGTATGTTCCGGTTCGATTTTGAAACCACAGCAAGTGAAATTAAAGACATAGGCCGCACTAAAGAATACCTCGAGAATCAAATAAAAAAATACCTGGCCTTTCAGGAAAAGTGTAGTGTCCCTATTTATGTTGGTGAATTTGGGTTATATAAAGACTGCTTCGACAAGCGAAGAGGTGGTGTTAACTGGGTTAGTGATGTTCTGGAAATTCTCACTAAGTATAATATCAGCTATACCTATCATGCCTGGAATGAAGATGCTTTTGGTATATATCCACGGGGTTTGGCTAATGAACGGGAGGCAAACAAAAAATTACTCGAAGTGTTGTATAATAAAAAATAGAAGGTTGTAATATAACCAACCTTCTATACCAATTATCCTTATTTAAATCTATGCCAGGGAAACTTTTCTGTCTTGGCTTGATGGTTGCTCTGCAGTCTTTTCAACTTTTCCCTTTGTTTCTTTTGGTTCCTTGCGCGGACAAGTCCTCATTCCTAGTATGGCATAAAGAGGGCACCAATTTGCCCAACTTGTAATCAACATGATAAGTGCCACAAAAAATGCTATTACGGTCCAAAACCCAACAAACCCATTCATAAAGACCACAATGGTAAGAATTAAACCAAGTACGGATCTGAAACCTTTATCTTCACTTCCTACATTTCTCATAATTAAGATGTTTTGATTTATGTCAAAGTTGCCCTATATGCTCTTATAGTCACAGACCATTCATCAGGATAAAACATGACTTTTGTTAGTTTTGAAGTTTGCAAGCATAGCTGCCTGGTTACCATTTCACATATCTGTTCGGTACTGAAGTGTACAACATTTTTAAAAAGGATTTTAAAGAGAAAAATCTGAAGATGGTATCACTTTTTCTGACCCTGCCCGGAAGTCAGCCTCTTTTGATGATCACTTGACCTCCTTAATTGTTAACCAAAGACTATCAGATATGAAAAAAACTACCAGAACAACAACGGTTATTTTCGGGCTCATTTTGTTTTTGTTAAACTCTGCTGCTTTTGCAGCTGATTACTTCTGGGTCGGTGGCTCAGGAAGTTGGTCCGATTACGCCACGCATTGGGCAACTACATCGGGAGGTAGCACCTTTCACACTCAAGCTCCCACAACCTCAGACGATGTCTACTTTGACGCTAATTCTTTTACCTCAACAGGTCAAGGAATTGTCAGTGACGGATTGCTGAACTTCCAGAACATGGATTGGTCCAATGTCACTAACTCACCCTTTTTTGACTGGGTTCACTCAACCAATTGCAACGGATCTATCACAATGTCACCAAATATGTCAGTAGCCCATAATGGCATCATTTATTTTCAAAGTTCCGGAACAAGCTCCTTCACAACTGCGGGACATACATTTGATATCATTACAATAGATTTTTCTGCTGGCACAGTAAATTTGATGGACAACCTGAATGCGAGCTCCTTTTCAATCAGTAACGGTGTATTTAATTCGAATGGAAACGATATCGATTTATCTGGGTCGTTTTTTGTCAATTACTATAATGGTTCACCCACCATTTCAATGTTCTACTCCAGTATAAACTGCAATGAATGGAGAGTAGAAGGAAACCCCGGCATATTTTCTGCGACCGTAAGCATGGGTTATACAATACTTACTCTTGACAATACCGCCACCTATTTCAAAGGAGATGGCCAAACTTACGATGCCGTTATCTTTTCAGATTTAAGTAGTGGCTTTTATGTAGAGGGAGATAATACATTTGGGTCCTTAACAGTTGAAGGTGGTAATGCCGTAGAGTTTACCAGCGGAACAACACAGCAAATTACTTCCTTACTAAACTTGAATAGCACTTCAGTTGCCGGTATTTCATTAACATCATCTTCCCCCCCAAATCAGGCAACTCTAAATATTCCATCATCTGTATGTGCTGAATACTTAAGTATCCAAGACATGGAAATAACCGGTTCCACACTTACAGCGGGAACGGGTTCAACGGACAACGGTAATAATTCAGGAATTACTTTCTCAGGAACGGATTGTAATCCGGTTGCTGCCTTAACAAACTCTGAAGATATTGGCATTACAGCATTTCCAAATCCTGTTGAAAACATACTTACTATATCTAATGAGTCCGGCTCTACTGCGGACATTAGCCTTTATCAAATTGACGGAAGTGAAATACTTTCAAAAACATCTGCCGCTTCATTTACAAAAATAGATTGCTCCGGTTTATCCAGCGGATTATATGTCCTGCAAGTTAAGCTCGGAACAACTCTGCACACTGAAAAAATAATTGTTGATTAAAGGCAGGGTCAACAATTTGTTATAAGACCACCGTGGGGAAACCTGCGGTGGTTTTTTTATGACTTCAACCCCCAGTAATTTGTGTTGTAATTCCCTTAATTTGTGTGCAACAAAAAACCGAATATTGCCCACCTTTGTCATGAATCAAAGCCAAAGTCATGTCTGATCAAATATTTGAAATAAAATCAATCAGCCAGGCGCACGAAATTTTTGGATTGCCAAAACCAAAGCATCCATTGGTAAGCCTTTTGGATGTCAAACAAATAGATAAGTCAAAATTTCCGATAGGCACCAGAATATCAAATGGCTTCTACACCATCTGGCTAAAGGACACAAGTTGCGGTGTTCAATACGGGCGCAATCATTTCGATTTTGATAGTGGGGTAATGGTCTTTACCGCTCCCGGACAAGTAATGTCCGTAATTGAAGAACCTGATTCTGCGAATGACCGAGGATGGATTCTATCATTCCATCCCGACCTTATTCGGAAATCACCACTGGGAGAAAAAATCGATTCATTCACCTTTTTCTCCTACGAAAGTTTTGAAGCCCTACATCTGTCAGAAGAGGAGGAAGAAGAAATCACAGACTGCGCCTTCAAAATCAAAAAAGAATATGATCAACGCATAGATAATCATAGCCAGCAGGTTATAACTACAGCTCTTGACCTATTGCTAAGCTATTGCAGCCGTTATTATGAGCGCCAGTTCAATACAAGAACCAATCAACATCAGGACTTCGTTGGGGTGGTCGAAAAAGAATTGAAGAAGTACCTGAGCACCAATCAGGCGGTAGAGTATGGTCCGCCAAGTATTCACTATCTGGCAGATAAAGTAAATCTTTCTTCAGGCTACTTAAGCGATATGCTGAAAAAAGAAACCGGTAAAAGTGGTAAGGATTATATCAATTATCATCTGGTAGAGCAAGCCAAAAACATCTTACTAAGTACCGACCAAACAGTGAATGAAGTGGCATATAACTTAGGGTTCAATTACCCACATTACTTCAGCCGGTTATTCAAGGCAAAGACTGGGATGTCACCTCTTGAGTACAGAAGTCAGAATTAGCTATAATACTTATCTGAGCCAAAAGATGCATAGTCACAAAACGCTGGAATCATAAATAGATCGCGGCACTCTGTTCTATTTCAAAAAAGGATAATACGGACCTAGGAACCTTTTGTAGATGCCTTTCTAGTTGACAGATGGAAGGTGTGAAATGGGCTATCAAATCCAAAGAACCGGAAAAAGTGTTTAGTACTCAGTGATCAGTGATCAATAACCGAATTTTAAACTCCCAACTTTACATTATCACAAAAAACGAAATTATCATGACGCAAATAGATAAAACAAAACCCGTACTAGTAACAGGAGCCACCGGATACATAGCCGGTTGGTTAGTCAAAAGACTATTGGAAGATGGTATCACCGTGCACGCTGCTGTAAGAGACCCGCAACGTGAAGACAAAATCGCTCACCTTAATGATATTGCTGCCAAGTCGAGCGGTGAGATAAAATATTTTAAGTCCGATTTATTGGACCAGGGTTCATATGCAGAAGCCATGGAAGGGTGCGAACTGGTATTTCATACTGCATCCCCTTTCACTTCAAATTATAAAGACCCTCAGAAAGAACTGATTGATCCTGCTGTGAAAGGAACAGAGAATGTTCTCGAACAGGCAAACAAGACGTCTTCCGTAAAAAGAGTCGTACTTACCAGTAGTTGTGCGGCAATCTATACAGATGCCATCGATTGCCAAAGTGCCCCTAACGGTATACTTACAGAGGAGGTCTGGAACTCTACATCATCATTGAAACACCAACCCTATTCACACTCCAAGTTCCTCGCAGAAAAACGAGCGTGGGAAATTAACAAAGCCCAGGACCGCTGGGACATGGTCACGATAAATCCCGCAATGGTATTGGGACCAGCACTCAATGCAAAAGTCATCACTTCTGAAAGTTATAGCATTCTGAAACAAATGGGGGATGGCACCTTCAAATCCGGTGTGCCTAAAATTGGTATTGGATTCGTTGATGTACGTGAGGTTGCCGATGCACATTATGTTGCTGGCTTTACTCCTGAAGCACAAGGCAGGCATATCACCAGCGGATACAACACAAACTTTCTTGAGCTAGCGAAACTTTTGCTTCCCAAATACGGTGATAAGTACCCAATCCCTAGGAAAGCCTTACCAAAGTGGTTATTGATGTTAGTTGGCCCTTTGATGAACAAAATGATCACCCGTAAAATGCTTAGAAACAATCTTAACATTGAATGGAAAGCCGACAATTCAAAAATCAAAAGAGAGCTGGGTATTAAATTCCGTCCGATGAAGGAGACTATGGAAGAATCTTTTCAGGTATTGATTGACAATGGGATTATTAAGCCCAGGAAGTAACATTCAAAGTTTACCAATTAGAAACAAATTGTAATATTGACATTGAGTCAAACAAAAAGTAAAAAAAAGACTTGACTCTAACGTAACGTGATACCCTTTCTTTGTCTTATCAATAGATTATGTCAATGAAAAAGTATTCAGCAAATGATTTGTCAAAATTAGCAGGAGTAAGTGTGCGCACCTTACACCACTATGATGACATAGGCTTACTAAAACCTGCACTTAGAAGTGAATCCGGTTATAGATTTTATGGGGAAAATGAATTATTAAAACTCCAGCAAATCCTTTTTTACAAAGAACTGGAACTTCCTCTAAAAGAAATCCAGGTTATCATGAGTCGTCCGGACTTTGATTTGATCAAAGCATTGGAAGACCACAAAGTAGCACTCACTTCCAAACGGAAAAGAATTGCTGTAATGCTTCAAACGATTGACAAAACTATTTCAAACTTAAAAGACAAAAAAATGATCACGAATGAAGAATTATACGAAGGGTTTCCAAAAGAGGAAGCTGAACGGGTTCGCAACCAGGCCATTGAGCTTTATGGTAAAGAAGCTATCGCTACGAGTGAAAATTCCCTCAAGAAACTGACAACAGAAGAGCTCCAACAACTGAAGGATGAACAGAAAAGTGTTTTTCGGGACCTTTTTAATCTTTCACATATGGAGCCCGATTCGGCAGATGTGCAATTTCAGATCGCAAGACATTATAAGAATGTCCGAAAATTCTGGGGCACAGATGGCGCAGAGGATCCACAAAAAGCACAGTACAAAGGTTTAGGTCAACTCTATATTGATGATGAACGATTTACGAGGATCGATGGAAAGCCTCAACCGGAATTTGGTGAGTTTCTTTCGAGGGCCATGGCTCATTTTGTCAAAACTCAGTTGTAGATAACTAACCGTACATTGCGTGGATATTGTTCACGACTTATTGCTAAAAGTAATTTCACTACCCTATCCAATGATTTAGGGTAGTGATTTTTAAGAGATAGAATTCGGAGTTAATCCATTTGGAAAACTATCTTTACGCTCTGCAAAAAACCAAACAATGTTTCGCAAAGTACTTATCGTTCTTATTTCACTCATTGCATGCTCAGGTCTCACTTACTTCCTTGATAAAGAAATTTATGACCGACTTGTGGTTGAAGATGGAATCATAGAAAACATCACCGCCATTACTATGTTCGTCATTTCCGTGCTGCTGATCATACGTTTATTCAAAAAGGCGAAACGGAAAAACAAGTGGTGGGTTGTTTACAACATCCTTCTGGCTTTGGCCTGTTTTTTCTTTGCCGGTGAAGAAATTTCCTGGGGACAAAGGATATTTTCTACAGAGTCCGGTGAGTTTTTCAAAAGTCATAACCTGCAGGGAGAAACAAACCTTCATAATCTCGAAATCGGAGGAGTAAAAATCAACAAGTGGATTTTCTCAATAGGCATCTATAGCGTAGCGTTTATTTACTTTTTCATTTCACCATTCCTCTATCGCAAAGTAAGTTTTATTCAGCGCAAAGTAAACCTCTTCGGTGTTCAAATCCCCAAATTAGCTTATGCAGCTATATTATTAGCAGCGTTGGTTATTGCTGGTATTATCCCTGATGGTAAAAAATGGGAATTATGGGAGGCAATTTTTACTGTTGCTGCCTTATTGATCTTTCTTGATCCATACAATGAAGAGGAGAAGTTGATTGGATAATCTAAGTATTAAAATATTGCCTTTATACCCAACCCCGGATCGATAGAAAACCAAATATGGTCTGATGAGGTAAATTCAACGAACGGTTTCATGTCAATACTGAGCGCGATTGGAATACTGTAGAACTTGTATTCAAGTCCAAGCATACCGTCTATTCCTAACCCAACAGCTCCATCACTAATATTATCATTATTGTTATTGCCATCATACCATCGATGTCCGCGAAAATTTTGCTCATAGAATGTCAGGTGTCCCCCTGCTCCATAATATAGTCCTAATCCATTTACGCTACTTACTGGTTTGTAACGCTCATAAATACCTGTCAAAGACAAGCCATCGTTCCAGAATCCCACAACCCCTTCCAGTGCTCGACCAGACGAGTTTATTGACTTAACCGTAAGACCTGAAGTTCCTCCGGCACGAAAACCCACAGCAAAATCGCATTGTGAATAAGCGGACCATCCCAGGATTAAAAAACTCATTAATAACATCCGTAACTTTTTCATAATATTGATCCTTTTGTTTTTGAGATTTTTGATAATAGTTATCCAAAAACATTGCCGCTTGTACAATTTCAGTCTGGCAAGAACCAAAACGTAGCCAGATTTCTTTAAACCTGCCATTTAAACGTCAAAAAAGCGCTTACAAGAAAACTTTCGGGTTCTGAAATAACCTTAAAGTGTAGAGTTTTTTAATTCCTTGTAGAAATATTTACTCAATAACTCCTGCGACAATATACTTCTTCGGTTTAGAACTTCTATGGGCTTTCAGGCTGTAGTTTCGTATCTTTATTCTTATGAACACCGCGCTAAAAACAAATCGTAATCTCCTCATTTTCGGGTTCCCACTAGTCCTTTTCGGAGCTTTAATATTATTGATACAATCATCGCTATTCACCGGAGATAACACACTTTCTTTAGCAGTCACAATCGACTTGTTAATTACAGTACCTCTGGTTTATTTCTTTACGATTCGCAAGACGGCCATTCCCAAAACAACCGTTGTCCCGATGATGGTTATCGGGTTATTCATTGGCTCCTATTTCCTACCCAAAGCCAGTCAGTCGTACCTGGAACTTTTCAAAACATGGATGTTACCGGTGGTAGAAGTGTCTGTACTCACCTACATCATCATCAAAGTGAGAAAGGCCAGAAAGAAATTCAAAAGTCTCAAAAGTCAAAGTCCGGACTTTTTTACCACTTTGAAAGCTACTTGTCAGGAGATTCTACCTAAAAAACTTGTACTACCTTTTGCCACTGAGGTAGCTGTGATCTACTATGGGTTTATCCATTGGAAAAGAAAACGTTTGGCGGAAAATGAATTCAGCTATCACAAAAACAGCGGAACACCCGCACTCATGGGAGCATTTATTTTCGTCATCGCCATTGAAACTTTTGTACTTCACATCCTACTGATAGACTGGAGTCCGGTGGCAGCTTGGACACTGACTATTCTAAGTTCATACACCGCTATACAGATCTTGGGATTTTCAAAATCATTTGCTCAGCGCCCTATTTCCATTACCAACCAAACAATCAATTTGCGGTATGGGCTTCTGAGTGAAGTAAGCATTGTAAGATCTAATATTGATCACATCGAATTATCGGGTCGCGAGCTTAATAAGGAAGCAGATGAACGTAGCCTATCGCCTATAGGAGAAATGGAAGGACACAACATGATCCTCCACCTAAAGGAAGAAGCAACTATCAGGGGGCTATATGGAATAAAAAGAAAGGTGAATAGCATCGCAATTCAGGTTGATGATGTGCACGGCTTAAAAAGTAGTCTTGACCTGTTAAAAGTTTAGATAGTAAGACTTAAAATTCAATTCCAATTATGCGCCTAATCATATTCTTTGCTTTGATAAACTTCACTTCAAAAGCACAAACTACCTTGTACTTCCCCGACACCCTGGAGCTAAATCACGAAGACTCACTATATCTCAGCGCGAATAAAATTCAATTTACCCACTCAGAAAATCTGGATTCAATACTAACCAATAACCAAAAGCTACATGACCTTGGCGATATAGCAGCTGTCATGCCAACACACCTATCCCAACAACTCACCGGACAGATCACGATAACCATGGACAACTTGATCACAGATATGAAGCAGCCCCCGGCCATTGGCAACACGATTCTCCTTATCTCCTTTATTGAAGGCAGAGTTGCCGAACTTAAATTTCATAGTTGGTGGCTGGTCGGTTCTGATGGACATGAAAGTCTCATCATTGTTGAGGAAGTAAATCACAAAGGGAAGCGGAAGCAGGTAAAGAAAATAAGAGGGAGAATTGGGTATTAATAACATTTATGAATTTGAATTTAAAATCTTCCATATGCGTATACTTTTGGTTTTTCTAATTCTGGCATCAACAGCATGCGACCCCACAGATTCGCCTAACACTTCGGGTGGCCATCCACCTTTTGACTACCAAACACCCGATACCAAAAACAACATATTTCATTATGAGAATCTTATTCATGTTGATATAACTCCAGATGTAACTAACCTCTATACTTATGGTGATGAAATAGGCATTGACGCATCCTATTATCTGGCATTTGAATGTAATCCAGAAACAGCACAAGCAATTATTGATTCCAATGACATGCAATCCGATTGTTTTAATATCACCATATTAAACAACGGATTTAAGATGAGTTGGTGGGACTTACAAGAAATCAAAACACTACCACAATTCTGTTGGTCTAATGATAATGAGACTTATTTCAAACACTTCTGGTATGACCCTCAAACGAAACGGGCTTTCTTTATGGACTTTGATATTTAAACACTCTTAATAAAGAAATAGTGTTTTGAACTTTTTGTCTTCGGCACAACAAACTATTTACCCCCAACATTATACCTTTAATTCGAACAAAGACTTTCTGTAATGCCACACGATCAGCTAATAGATTACGTAAACAATTTTGTTCCTCTAATGGACGAAGAAGCCAAAACTTTTTCCTCTTGCTTTGAAGAAGTGAAGATTAAAAAGAGACAATTTCTAGTACAGCCTAATTTCGTTAACAAACACCGATCATTCGTAATCAAAGGGGCCTTCAGGACCTACGCAGTATCAAATGAAGGGCAAGAACATACCTTACAATTTGCAATTGAAAACTGGTGGGCTTCAGACCTCAACAGTTATATCTATCAACACCCGGCAACACTTTTCATAGTAGCCCTCGAGGACAGCACGGTTCTTCAAATTGAATACTCCAAAGAACAGGAGTTGAAACAAAAGAATCATAAGTTTGAAACATTTTTTCGGATCATTGCTGAAAAGGGATTGGCCTTCGAGCATCGTAGAATTTTATTTAACCTCACTCATTCTGCAGAAGCTCGCTACGAAAACTTCCTGCTCAACTATCCCAACTTCGTCCAGCGTGTGCCTCAATATGCCTTAGCTTCCTATCTGGATATGTCAACTGAGTTTTTATCAAGAATCAGAAACAAGCGGGTTCCCAAAAAAACTTGATCTGGTTCAACCTTTTTTCTTGATCTGGTTCATTTTTATCCCCCTTCCATCTCTAGACCTTTGAAGTGTCAATATTGGCATAGAATCAAAACAAGTAAAGATGGAACAATCACTGAACGAAATCCTCACCTCAAAAAATGAGATGATCAAGCAGGGACTAATTGTAGATGCTACGGAGAAGTATTTTGCTCCGGATGCTAAGACAACTGACTTTGATGGTACTGTAACTCATAACAAGTCAGAAATGGTCAATAAGATGGTAGGCTTTGCCGGTGCCATAGCAAATGTAAACGGAATCACGCTTCATCATACTTCAATCAATGACAACGTGACATTCGCTGAATTTACGTTCGACTTCGACATGAAAGATGGGAGTAAAATCCTCTGGCATGAGATCATCCGTAGCGTTTGGGAAAACGGACAGATCAAGGAAGAACAATATTTCAAAGCTTAAACGCAATAACAATGAGATTCGTAACGAAAAAAATCCATGCCTATCTGGACTACCCGGTAGCTGTTGCACTTATGGGGTTCCCGTTCCTACTCGGTCTTGGCACCTCAAATCCTCTTGCTCTACAACTATCAGTAGGCACTGGAATAGCAGCCTTCGCACTTACGCTGCTGACCGATCATCAGTTGGGTGTTATCAGAGTCATCCCCTATGCGGGTCATTTGATCGTGGACGCTCTGGTGGGCGTAGTATTTGTTTCCGCCCCATTCCTTCTATCCTTTGAAGGAATAGACGCATACTACTATTGGATCAACGGAGCAGCTGTACTCACAGTTGTCAGCTTACACAAGCCGGAACCAACAACAAAATCAATTAACAATTAAACTTATAACTAAACAATCATGAAAACACTTTCTCTTATCACAGCAATTCTAATAACCTCAGCAGTAGGTTATAGTCAGGATTTAAAGGCAAGTCATAATATTGACGATAGCAAAATTGCTCTTCAGGGCTACAGTCCGGTATCTTATCTGGACCTCGGGCTTGCTCAAAAAGGTCTGAAGCAATTTAAGTCAACTCATAATGGTTTGTCTTACTATTTCACAAGCAAGGAACAGCAGCAAAAGTTTGAAGCCAATCCAACGAAGTACCTACCTGAGTATGGGGGTTACTGCGCCTTTGGCATTGCCGTTGGTGCCAAATTCAGAGTAGATCCAAATAAATTTATTGTGAAAGACGGCAAGTATTATTTGTTCCTCTATGACTTGGAGGTAGATGCTCAACAACTCTGGCTGGATGGAAAACACGATGAACTGGTTGATAAAGCGGACAAAAACTGGCGAAAGCTCAGTAAGTAGTTCCAGGTTAGTAATGGCACCCGGGTAGTTTCTATCCGGGTGTTTTTTGTTCTTCCTGCCCTCACCGAAAATCCATCAAACTCCTACATACATTTTTTACTGCTGTCGGCTATATTAAATCCTTTACCCGGTATCATTTGAATACCAAAAATATTATCATTGTTTTTTATTTTTGAATTTACCTTAGATATAACCTGTAGCGATGAACTTTATTGATAACAAAAACCTAAATAAACCCTGTTTGATTTCATACGAAGAACAAGACTGGAAAGGAGTATTTTTTGATTGGACCAGCCTTTCGGAGGAAGCAAAAGAATTTTTAGAAGACGAGCTTGGTGATGAGATGTTTGATAATGAAAATCTGGTGCCCGTAGGAGTGTTCAGCTTCGCAGACGAAGATGTCGATTTCTCAGATGTAGAATCATACATAGAGAATGCCATCAACGCAGAGGTATACCTTATGTTTGATACTGAGAATAATACCCTACACGAAAGCGGACGTGCGGGCATAAGTATTCCTGTGGATTCGCTTAACTTAAGAATGGTGGAATAGCTCTGATAATACCACCCAACACCATTTACTAACTAATCCTTATATGACATAGGTTCGTTTCTCTTGTGGTGACGAATTTATATAAAGTCGTATCTTAACATTATGCGAATACTGTTTTACATTGCTGCTGTAGGTTGGTTCTTGGGACTAGCTATCCATTTAACGGCATTGTTGGGAATAAATATAGAAGCACAAGTTCCGTTTATTTGGGTATTACATTTCGGGATTTTTATCGTGTTTGCTCCACCAGTCATTAAAATGAGTAGAAGTGAGGAAATGAGAGAATTAAAAAAATCTCAAAGTATAAACCCGTTGGATGGGTTAAAAGTTTTCAGAACTCTATTTCGTGGATCTCCATCATGGCTGGTTATGGTTGCCCTGGCCGGCTTCATTTATGCCATTATCAACTTTGCCTTATTTATGAGTACTAGCGATGGCTACCCAAAAATCATGGATGGACAATACGCGCTTACCGATCACGGTAAGTTTATTAGACATATTACTGAAAGTGAATATCACCTGGCAAAGGCGAATCAGACCCGAGGCTTCTCAGGACACTGGATTGCTTTCTATGGAATTTCAATAGCTATGCTTTATCAATTTAGCGGTTTGGGTAAAACCAACAATTAGATTGAAATGCATCCTCGAATTCTACTACGATATGTCATAAATCTGTTAATCTCTGGACTGGGGGCGTACTATTGCTTAGTATATTACGGTGTTTGGGTACGGCCACCATTGCGAAAAACTTCAGAGGAGTCTTTATTAGTACTTAATAATTTAATAGAACAGTCTGTTCTAGAATTCGGCATACTTATCTTTGTTATACTAATTACACAAGCTTTGCTTACTTTATTGATGCAGAAATGGTTAGATAAAGATTTTTTTAAGAATGAATTTTGGATAATAACAACTTTGAATCTCCTGATTATGGTTTCATCACTAGCGTTTGGAGCACTAAAATGCAAAAGTGATTTATCTGATGAAATCATTAGAAACTTTAATTGAAAACCTGCGTAATCACGTATTATACTTAACAAAAACCTCTTTTGAACACCTGATCAAGAAATAATTACTGATGAGCTTGGGAACAACTAAACAGATTGCACAACACCAAAAGGAGAACTAAAAATGCAGTCATTTCAACTAAACTTTTGCACGACTTTCAACAGCAGCACCCCCCTCCTTGGCATGTCAAGTGCAATGCAATGAAACGAGACATCTATTCAACACACTATTTTAGAATATCGAGTTCCTTATCAGTAAGATATCAGTGCAACATAACGAAAGGAGATATCTAAAACACTCATTATATTTACTCCACTTTTTTTAAACAAGAAACAACTATGGGCTATAACTTTTCAGTATATATTATCACTAATTACACACGATCAACACTTTACATTGGTATGACCAATGACCTTACCAACCGGCTATTGGAACACTATTTAAACCGAAACAACCCTAAGACATTTGCAGGTAGGTATAACTGCCACTATTTGGTCTATTTTGAAGATTATAAGTATGTATATGATGCCATGAATCGAGAAAACCAACTCAAAAAATGGAACAGAGCGAAAAAAGATGCTTTGATTGAAAGCACCAATCCAGAATGGAGGTTCTTAAATGAAGACTTAATGGAATGGCCTCCAAGGGAAACTGTTCCTAATCGTTATTAAGTAGGAATATATCTCTCCATTTGGTCACCTTCGCCAAAGGCTACAGTGACCGCAGTCGAGATGCCAAGAAAGTAGTCCTACCAGTTTAACTTTTGTACAAAATTCCGTAGCTGGCACTCCCTTCCTTGTCATGTCGAGTGGAATGCAATGAAACGAGACATCCAAAAAATCTATAACGGTAAATAACTTTACATAAAGAGTGTGGTAAACGGAATTAGATTATTATAAATTAAACCACTCAAAGATCATCATAATTAAGATTAGTATCGTGGCAGAATTTTTAACTACAACCGGAATATCACATAAAATTGAAAAAGTGATAATGGATGCAAACAAAAAACTCATTCTGGTTTCACCATATCTCCAACTTTCTAAAACACTTTTTGAACGCTTGAAAGATGCCTCAAACAATAAGGTTCAAATTAAGATCATATATGGCAAGGATGAACTCAAACCAAATGAACGGAACTCTCTAGCCGACCTGAACAATTTAGAGCTTCTGTACTTTGAAAATCTTCATGCTAAATGCTATTTCAATGAATCAGAAATGGTCATTACCTCCATGAATATGTATGAATTTTCCGAGAAAAATAACAGAGAAATGGGGGTTTATATTACAAGAAAAGTAGATCAAGAACTGTTTCAAAAGGCAGTTAATGAAACCCGTTCTATAATACAATCTTCGGAATTCATTCAACTAACCAAAACAAAAAGAACTAATTACCAAAACAAGAATATAGAATACAGCAAAGGCACTATCAAAAAACCAAAAAGAGGCTACTGTATAAGATGCGAGGAAAGAATACCTTATAATTCTGAGAGGCCTTATTGCAAAGATTGTTTTTCAATATGGGCACAATATGAGAACCCTGAGTATATCGAGAACTTTTGTCACAGCTGCGGGGAGTTTGAAGTGTCTACCCTGGTAAAGCCTTTATGCTACAGTTGCTATCAGGAATTCGAAAAATAAAACCCCAACATCTCTGTCGGGGCTAATCAATAATCCTGGTTTTTGACCCTATTCGAGTCGTTGATTGATTGTTTTATTTAGAAGTCGTCATCGCGAGGGAGGAACGACCGTGGCGATCTGCATATTCAGAGGTCGTCAAGATTGCAGATTGCTTCTCCCGCAAAGCGGGATCGCAATGACAGTTCCAGTGAATTAATCCACATTATCATGAAGAAACTTATTATTCCCCAAGATTTCATTATCGTCATTCAGGTTGTACCGTGACACTTCATTCTCCGAAGAGTGTGGCACGTCCTTCAGTGTTACGTTCTTTCTTTTATAAGCAGGAATCTCCAGCCTTTCCTTAAACTCATCAGGGTCCATGTTGGTATCATTGATCCCTTTGAGTCGCTGAACACGCTCTTTACTCTGCTTATCCAATGCTCTTTTCTTCGCTTCTAGGTCCTCACTACCATCACGGTTGTAGGTAATGCCTGTTCTCTGCTCCGAACTATGTCTTTCAGGTGTAATCATTGGCTGCGAGTGGGCTGATTCGTCAGTAACATCAGTGATTTCATAATCACCATCAATCTTGAAAATCACCTTTCCCTCGCTAGTTGAAGGCTCATTGTAGTCGGTATTCTCAGCTTCTGAAGCCTTGTTCATCGAAGATTCTTCGCTCTGTTGAGAGAATAAATCCGGTTGTTCAAATCTATTCTCTTCACGTTTAGGCTCCTCCCTTTGCTGAGGCCTCTCAAATGAATAACCCGTTCTCGTAGGTCGGTTGGTTTGAGTAAAAGACTTGGGCTGTTCCTCTGCTTTGTTCTCAATCTGCTGGTTAGTCTCCAGATCAAAAACGGTTTTTTGAGCAGGTTTCTGGCTAAACTCCTTTTCATCAAATCCGGTAGCTATCAAAGTCACCCGACAAGCACCACCCAACTCGGTATCGATGCCTTGACCGAAAATAACATCGGCACCCGAACCTGCTTTATCTTCGATGTAGTCGGTGATCTCGGTCAACTCATCCATAGTCAACTCCGCCTGATCACCATAGGTGATAGACAACAGAATATTTTTAGCACCCTTGATATCGGTATTATCCAGTAAAGGAGAGCTAATCGCATCCTCCACCGCCCTACGGGCTCTGTTTTCACCTTCCGCTACAGCCGATCCCATTACTGCTGCACCACTGTTTTTCATAACAGCCTTCACATCCTGGAAGTCAACATTGACCTCACTGGTAACGGTAATGATTTCTGCTATACTTTTAGCCGCTGTGGTCAACACGTTATCAGCTCTTGAGAAGGCATCTCGAATCGAAAGGTTCCCGAATACTTCTCGAAGCTTATCGTTTGAGATAACCAGCACGGTATCACAATGTTCTCTCATCTGGTCGATACCTGCCTGGGCAAATTGTGCTTTTTTCTTTCCTTCAAACGAGAAAGGTGCAGTCACAATACCCACCGTTAGTATATTGAGCTCCCGGGCTACACTCGCAATTACCGGTGCTGCTCCTGTACCTGTACCACCACCCATTCCGGCAGTGATAAACACCATTTTGGTATCGGTACTCAGTAGCTCACGAATTTCTTCTTTGTTTTCCAGGGCTGCATTCATCCCAACATCTGGATTGGCACCTGCCCCCAGTCCTTCGGTCAACGTGGGACCGATCTGAAGTTTGGTTGGCACCTGACTCCCCTTCAGGGCCTGAGCATCAGTATTACAAATGACGAATTCCACGTCTTTGATACCCTGGTTAAACATGTGCGTTACCGCATTGCTACCACCTCCTCCTACGCCAACAACCTTAATGATCGACTTGTGGTGCGCGGGTATGTCAAATTTATAACTATCCATAGTTCTTAAATTTTCAAGTCTTAATTACCAACTCCTGCCTCAAAAGCTGGTCGTAGGCTTTAATTCTCTCTCCTTGTCTTTAAAGATTTCTCCCTCCGGTCGAAATGACAAGAGAGAGCTACCGACATTGAAGAGCCAATTATTTCCTACTAGTAATCTTTTTTATCGTCAAAGTCATCGATCAAAAGCCCCTTGGTTTTATCCAATAGGTTTTTGAATACTGACTTACCATTATCTTTTTTCAATACTTTATTTCCTGCTACTGAATCTCTAAATTCTGAGTAGCGATTATCTCGTTCATCAATAGCCCTAAATCCACCAAGTACCAATCCAACACCAGTTGCGTACATAGGTGACTTCACTGCTTCAATCTTGCTCTTGCCCAGGTGCTCGTTCGGATAACCGATTCGCGCATCCATTCCGGTCATATATTCAAACAGTTGCTTCACGCCTTGCAGCTGTGCGCCCCCACCAGTGATCACCATACCTCCGGCAAGTTTGTCTCCATATCCGGAGCAGATCACCTCCGCGTGAGCCAACTCAATAATCTCCTGCATCCTTGCTTCGATGATAAAGGCCAGGTTCTTTACGGAAATCTCTTTTGGAGGCCTGTTTCTCAATCCTGGAATTGATACAATCTCATTAGGACTTGCCTCTTCTGCGATAGCTCTTCCGAACTTCACTTTAAGTTGTTCCGCCTGATGATGCATGACCGTACAACCTTCTTTGATGTCGGAGGTAATGATGTTACCACCAAACGGAATAACTGCTGTGTGCCTGATAATACCATCGTGGAATACCGCAATATCCGTAGTACCGCCACCAATGTCGACCAATACAACTCCAGCTTCTTTTTCTTCTTCACTTAATACCGACATACTGGAAGCAATAGGCTCCAAAATCAAGTTAGTGATTATCAATTCTTTTCCGTTGCTACCTTCAGCCCGTTTCACACATTTGTTGATGTTCGAAATAGCACTGGTATGTGCAGTAATCACATGAAAATCAGCTTCCAGACGCACACCTGCCATACCAACAGGATCTTTGATAGGATCACCATAATCGACACTGTAATCCTGTGGCATTACATGAATAATCTCATTGCCCGGAGGCGTCACAATTTTGTACATGTCGTTGGATAGCCTTTCTACATCCTCAACACCTACCTCACCATCCTTTGAATCCCGGATGATACTTCCATGATGCATCGAACTTTTGATGTGCTGTCCGGCAATACCGACATTCACCTCTCCGATACTGATACCGGATTGTTCTTCTGCTTCACGAAGTGCTTTGTTAATAGCATTTACTGTCTTCTCAATATTGGTTACCATACCGCGGATAACCCCTTCAGAAACTGCTTTCCCCATCCCGAGGATTTCCAGCTTTCCGAATTCGTTTTTCTTTCCAACGATGACTACAATTTTCGTGGTTCCTATATCAAGACCGACTACAATTTTTTCCTGTTCCATATTATTCACAGACTATTTGATTCTTGTATCCGACATTTACTTTACTGTAATAGTTGTATCCTTTATCCAAAAGGATCTTCCTATAGAATATTTTTATCCTCTCCAACTTCTCAGTAAGATCAGTCGGTTTTCCAAATTCCACTACCTGTTTTGACATTTGCATATGCATTTGAATGTCACCATCCTTCTTCACATGCAGTTGAGATATCAGCTTGTTAAGAAATTCATCTTTTTCAATTGCTCTTATCAGTTCAAAAAGTGCTGATCTTTGGGGATCATCCTCGCTACCAGCAAAATAATTATCGACCACTGCTCCGGTGATCATGGGTACGCGAGCGGAAAACCTTTTGGAAGGGGGGAGACAATTTCCTTTACTTCCCAGGTAGAAGGAAGTATCGTGTTGCAAAACCCTGGCTATCGGTTTCCGCTGTCTCACTTTTACTATCAGATTCCCTTTAAGATCCCTGTAAACTTGCGCGCTTTCAACAAATTTATCCCTTTTTATAGCGTTTTCTAGCGCTTTTACACTGATGTTATCCACATTTTCACCAACCACTTTTTGTCTTCCATTGTGGGTAACTATATTCTCTATATCCGTCCTGTGCACAAAATGACTCTTGTATTTCGGATAGATTCGGATATCCATTTTTTCGATGATCCGGCCTCCCTGATTCTTCTCGGTAAAGCCAATGATTCCCATCAGGACAACCAATCCGAGGATGACCTTTACTCCTTTCTTGAGCTTTATTTTGGGTTTCTTAGGCATATACTTTCTCTTCTAATGCTTTTTTTATCGGTTTTACCAATCGATCAATATCACCTGCTCCACAAGTGGCCAGCACGTCCCAGCTACTATTCATCACATGGTCAACTACCTGATCTTTAGCTATTAAAACCTTATCCTTGATATCAATTTTCTTGAGTAGTGCTTCAGCAGTAATTCCTTCAATTGGCTTCTCTCTTGCCGGATAAATATCCAGGAGCACTAATGCATTAACCTTGGATAGCACCCTTGCAAATTCTTCCATAAAATCTCTTGTTCGTGAAAACAAGTGTGGCTGGAAGATCACCTTCAGTTTCCTTCCGGGGAACATTGCTTTAGCTGAGGTAATAAAGGCTTCCAGCTCCTGTGGGTGGTGTGCATAGTCATCGATGTACACCATTTTATCCTCTTTAACGATGTAGTCAAACCTTCTTTTTACTCCTTTATAGTCTTCTATAGCTGCTTTCACCTTATCAGCCGGAACTCCCATCAATAGTGCTGTGGATATGGCGCCAACGGCATTTTCAACATTATGATGACCGGGAAGTTGCAATCTGATTCCCGTAATCACTTCGTCCATACCATCATAGTCGAAGATGTATTCTCCGTTCTGAATCCTAAGGTTGTGCCCATAGTTTTCACCTTTATTCAGGCCATAGGTATAGTAATTCAACCCCGATCGAACTTTTTTGAAATCGCTTTCAATGTTGGTGTTATAAATCAGACTGCCACCTTCTTTGATACATTTGACGAATTCTCTGAAGGTGTCTTCGAAGTCTTTTTCGTCTTTATAAATATCGAGATGGTCTGCATCGATAGTGGTGATAAGCGAAACATCCGGATTGAGTCGTAGGAAGGATCTGTCGTATTCGTCTGCCTCCATGACGACAACGGTGTCTTTCTTTGTAGTTTCATCTAGCAATAGGTTTGAGTTATAGTTTTTGGTAATGCCACCCACAAATGCCGAACATTTGAAACCGGAATGCTTCAAAATGTGTGCAACCATGGATGTGGTAGTTGTCTTGCCATGAGTACCGGCTATGGCAATACTTTTGAAGTCTGCGGTGATCATACCCAGGACTTCAGATCTCTTTTTAACTGTAAAGCCGGCTCCTTGTAAAAAATTAAGCTCTTTATGATCCTCCGGAATAGCCGGAGTATAGATGATCAGCGTATCTACTTTGCTTTTTGTAACCTGAGCAGGTATCAAATCAGGATCATCATCATAGTGTACCGATATATTTTCAGCCACCAATGCCTGCGTAAGCTCTGATTCGGTTTTGTCATAACCGGCTACGTAGTAGCCATTGGCTTTGAACCATCGAGCCAACGCACTCATACCGATACCACCGATACCTATAAGATAGACGCTATTTATATCTTTTAATTTCAATTAGTGTAAGTTCTTATAACACCATAAGAAACAAATCTGTCATTCTGAACAACAGGTGAAGAATGAAGAAATAGATTAATATGTCTCGATTCAATTCTCATTTATATCATTGTCAGGTTAAACCTATAGGGTTCCCAGTTTGTCATTTCCGCTGTATTCAGCTCTCTTGCTGCACAAGAAGGAAATTTTATACTGTTATTCACCTTCAAGTGATTATTCTCAACGCTACGCTCAGAACGAAATGACAGGTACGGATTTAGTTTAACCATTTTCATTTTTCATCTTTTTATAATCGACAAAGCATGTTCAGCGATCTCCTTAGCCGCATATGGCTTACCCATCTTTACAATATTCGCTGAAAGCTCTTTCTGCTTTTCTTCGTTTTTTATTAAGGCCAGCACTTCATCAACCAACTTATCCTTTGCCTCTACATCCTTGACCATTATGGCTGCGTTTTCCTGTACCAATGACATAGCATTCATGGTCTGATGATCTTCAGCAACATTGGGTGAAGGAACTAAAATTGCCGGCTTATGCACCAGGCATAGCTCAGAAATTGACAGTGCCCCTGCTCTTGAGATAACAACATCGGCCGCAGCATAGGCCAGGTCCATTTCATAAATAAACTCATGCGCATAAATTCCTTTATCCTCTTTCCCTTTCACTGCTTCCAACCCCTCTTCCTTGTACCACTTACCTGTCTGCCACAGAAGTTGCACTCCTGCGTCTTCAATTCTGGATAAACCATCACTAAGCGTATGATTCAGGGTGCGAGCCCCCAAGCTTCCCCCAACACTCAAGATGGTCTTTTTCTTAGCGCTCAAACCAAAATGCTTAAGAGCTTCCTCTCGCTTGGTGTCTATTTGGAGAATATCTTTCCTTACAGGATTACCTGTAAATATGATCTTATCAGCTGGGAAGTATTTTTCCATTCCAGAATAAGCCACACATATTTTTTTCACTCTCTTCGAAAGCCATTTATTGGTCTTTCCTGCGAATGAGTTTTGTTCCTGAATCAATCCCGGAACTCCCAGTCCGGTTGCCGCTCTAAGCAATGGTCCGCTGGCATAGCCACCTACACCGATTGCGACATCGGGCTTAAAGTCTTTCACAATTTTTTTCGCCATCGACATGCTCTTCATGAGCTTAAAGGGAAACTGTAGATTCTTCCAAATAGCCGACAGACTAAAACTTCTTTGAATACCTGACACTGGCAATCCTATAATCTCGTATCCGGCCTTGGGCACTTTTTCCATCTCCATACGCCCCAACGCACCCACGAACAGAATCTCCATGTCGGGATGAATATCCTTCAGTGCATTAGCTATGGCAATGGCCGGGTAGATATGCCCCCCGGTACCGCCTCCACTTATTATCGCTCTATATTTCCGGTTCGATTGGGACATTGTTGGCTTCTACAGTATTTAAATCTTCTTCATCTTCACCTGAACGACTCACGCTGAGAATGATCCCAACGGTAATACAGGTAAAGAGCAATGACGTACCCCCTAAACTCAGGAATGGCAATGGAATACCGGTAGCCGGGGTCAAACCCACATTTACCGCCATATGCGTCAAAGCCTGAATTACCAGCATAAAACTCAGACCAGCAGAAAGTAATCCACCAAAAGCCCTATCGCTTTTGGCGGCTACTTTCATACCCCTGTATAGTAGTGCTAGATAGAGGAATATTAGAGGGATCCCGAATACAGATCCCAAATCGTTATTAATCTTCGAGTATATATAATCGGAGAATCCAAGGAAGACGGTATCATCCATAGGTCCATGACCTAAACCGTTTCCAAGTACACCTCCATTTGCGATGGCTACATAGGCTTGTCGCACCTGCGGCTCCATCTGTGCCGGGGTTATACTTCCTGTAACCATATCCCACCACTCCTGTAATCTGGCAATTGCCGTAGGCAACCGTTGACCTATAGCCAGAAATATAAAGACCATGGTCAGACCAAGAACCAAAATGGTCATTAGCTGTTTCATTGGAACTCGTCCAATAAAGAAAATCACCAGACAGGTCATAAATAACTGCAGCGCTGATGAAAGGTCTGCTAACGCAATCAACCCACAAATCAATCCGGTCCAGAACAGAATCGGATACAGCGTCACTCTCGCATCGTGAATATTATCCTGCCTTTTTGCCAGCATACTCGCGAGGTTAGCAATCAAGGCCAGTTTAGCAAAGTCAGATGTTTGAAAACTAAAGCCAGCTATATTCAACCAGCGAACTGCCTGATTGCGTTCTTCCCCAAACATAAAAGTCAGAATCAACAGCACTACACTCAACAAAAGTGCGATCCTGGACAACCTGGAGTAGTATTTATAATTCAAATTATGGAATACCCATACTGCAAACAGACCAAGCCCAAGGAAGAAAAATTGCTTAAACAATACCTTGGTACTATCTACCCCCGAATAAGTATTTGCAGCACTATACACCACGATTACTCCAATGAAACAAAGGAGTATAGTGATAGTCCAGATGACCGGATCACCTTTCAAATTACTTCTTATCCATGACTGGGCTTTTGTCATTCTTTACAGTGTAATAAAGTTTAGAAAACCACTTGGCTGTGACTTCTCCATTGCTTTCACAGCTTTTTTAAATTGATCTCCACGATCCTCATAGTTATTAAACAAGTCGAAACTTGCACATGCAGGTGACAACAGTACTACTCCTTCACGATTGGCCAGTTCATTGGCCAAACGAACCGCCTCATTGACATCATCGGTTTCTACCAAAACCGGTACTTCTCCACCAAATGCCTTTTTTAGTTTTTCATTATCCTTTCCAAGGCAGATCAAAGCAGTGACTTTTTCATAGACCAACTCCTGAATTTCCGTATAGTCATTACCTTTATCTACTCCACCAGCTATCCATACAATCGGACGTTGGTAGCTATCTAATGCGTATTTCACGGAATCAACGTTAGTTGCCTTGGAGTCATTGACATAAGTCACACGATTAATCATTGCCACTTCCTCCAATCGATGAGGTGCATTTCTGAAAGTGCCTAAGGCCTTGAAAATTACTTTTTCTTCCACTCCACTTGCGGTAGCTGCTAGTATAGCACACATGGTATTGATCATGTTGTGCTTACCACTCAATGAGGAAAGGTTCATATCCACCTTGAAGACCTTCGTAATGTGATTGTTGATGTTGAACAATAATGAGTTATCACTTACATAGGCTCCGTTGAGCATTCTGTCTTCGAGAGAAACGGCCAATTTAAATGCACCGATTTCTCTTTTGCCCAACTCCTCATGTACCACGGGATCATCGATAAATGAGATAAAATAATCGTCATTTGTCATGTTTCGAGTAATGCGGAACTTGCTGTCCACATACTCATGAAAATTATTGTTATATCTATCAAGGTGATCAGGTGTAATATTGAGAAGGACGGCCACATCCGCCTTAAATTCATACATTCCGTCT
The DNA here is from genome assembly GCA_965267335.1 of Cytophagales bacterium. Lineage (GTDB taxonomy): Bacteria > Bacteroidota > Bacteroidia > Cytophagales > JAAEPT01. The sequence goes on from OZ253953.1 coordinate 4,058,246, forward strand.
AGCTGAAAACTACTCAGTTCCAGTACATAGTATTCATTTTCATCATCAATAACCTGACGCGCCAGGCTCGTCCCCACATTTCCAGCCAAACCGACTTTAAGGCCTGCACTTTTCATCAGGTGATGAGTCAACAACGTAGTGGTTGTCTTGCCATTACTTCCCGTTATGGCAACAAATTTCGCATCGGTATACTTCGAAGCAAACTCAATCTCAGAGATCACGGGTATGTTTTTAGCCACCAGATTTTTTATCAGGGCTACATTGTCCGGAATCCCAGGGCTTTTCACGACTACATCTGTGTCGAAAATAATATCTTCAGTGTGCTTATTTTCCTCAAATGCAATTCCAGCTTGTGTGAGCTCGGATTTGTAATTGCCTTTGATTTCCCCTTTATCAGAGACAAATACCTCACAGCCCTTAGCTTGTGCTAACAAGGCTGCACCTACTCCACTTTCACCGGCACCAAGAACAACAACTTTCTTGTACATTTCTATCTTAGTTTCAAGGTTGCTAATGCTAAAATGGCAAGGATCACTCCCACGATCAGAAACCGAATGACAATCGTTGCCTCATGCATTCCCTTCTTCTGATAATGATGGTGCAGAGGTGCCATTAAAAACAGCCTCTTCCCCTCACCGTATTTCTTTTTTGTTCTTTTGAAATATGCCACCTGAAGTATCACGGACATATTTTCTATTAAATAAATCCCGCATATAAGCGGAATCAACAATTCTTTTCTGAGTGATAGCGCAATCACTGCCGTTACTCCACCGATACACAGACTACCTGTATCGCCCATAAATATTTTGGCCGGAAATGAGTTATACCATAAAAACCCAACACAAGCACCGAAGAAGGCACTACAGAATATCACGAGCTCACCCGTATTGGGCAACATCATAATATTGAGGTACTTTGATATGACAGCATTACCAGAAACGTATGCAAGCACTGCTAGAGTAAGTGCAATGATGGCAGTTGTACCCGCTGCCAGCCCATCAATCCCATCCGTTATGTTGGCTCCATTGGATACTGCTGTCACAATGAATATCGATATCAGCACATAGCCGATCCAGGTATAATCCTTACCCAGAAAACCGAAAAGTTTTCCATAGTCCAATTCATTGTTTTTAAAGAACGGTATGGTTGTCATATTTGACTTCTCATCCTGATAGTACAGGGGTTTTCCGTTATCGCTGTGAATGGTCGAAACCTTGACTTCTGCATTAGCCGGCACTTCAGCTTCGGTGTAATATGTCCTTTGAGTCACATGTTGATTGAAGTATAGTGTCAGCCCAACGATGAGACCTAAACCAACCTGGCCTACTACCTTAAATTTACCCGCTAATCCCTTTTTGTTCTTCTTAAATACTTTGATGTAATCATCCAGAAAGCCAATACCTCCCATCCATATCGTGGAAACTACGGCTAAAAAGACATACACATTGTCAATCCGCGCAAAGAGCAATGTCGGCACCAGAATACAGGTAATTATGATGACACCACCCATAGTCGGTGTTCCTTCTTTCTCTTTCTGCCCTTCAAGTCCCAGGTCTCTGACACTTTCACCAACCTGCTTTTTCTGAAGTAGTCGGATGAATTTTTTACCAAAGAGCATGGCGATAAGTAACGATGTAATTACCGCCATGCCAGACCTGAAAGAGATATATTGAAACACACCTGCACCAGTCAGGTGAAATTTTTGTTCTAAGTATTCAAATAGGTAGTAAAACATGGGTTAATCTAGTTCTTACTTTCCTGTTAGTTTTAACATTTCCATTAGTACTTCCTTATCATCGAAATGGTGCTTTACACCCGCTATTTCCTGATAAGTTTCATGTCCTTTGCCAGCCAAGAGAATAACATCCAGTGGATTGGCAAGTGAGCAAGCTGTCTTGATCGCTTCTTTACGATCGGTTATTGTAATCGTCTTGCCGCTATACTCAGGGGTAACACCCTTTTGCATATCGGCTAATATTTTTTCAGGTGCTTCACTCCTCGGATTATCTGAAGTGAGTATCACACGATCACTTTTCTTACAGGCGATTTCAGCCATTTTGGGTCGCTTTTCAGCATCCCTGTCTCCCCCACATCCGACTACGGTAATTATTTGCTCTTTACCTTTTCGTAAGGAAGTGATCGTGCGTAACACATTTTCCAGTGCATCAGGCGTATGGGCATAATCAATTATGCCCATCACCTTCTGCTCCGACACAACTTTCTCAAACCGGCCTCGAGCCGTATTCAATCCTGATAATATCCTGAGTACCTCATCAGAGTCTTCACCGAGTACATCCGCCACGGCATATACGCCAAGTAGGTTGTAGGCATTAAATTCTCCGACAAGCTTAAACCATGATGGCTTGTGATCGATCTCCATCTCGAGTCCTTCAATGGTATTCGAAATTAATTTCGCTTTGTAATCAGCCACCCGCTTCAACGAAAAGGTACGCACCTGAGAACTGGTATTTTGTACCATTATCGTTCCCCGTCTGTCGTCTACATTCACAAGTGCGTACGCGTCTGCTGATAACTGATCAAAAAATGCTTTTTTAGCCTTTATGTACTCATCAAATGTCTTGTGGTAATCCAGGTGATCATGAGTGATATTGGTAAACAATGCCACCTTGAATTTTAATCCGGCAATTCTTTGCTGGTGAATGCTATGCGAACTCACTTCCATGAAGCAGTGAGTACAACCTTCCTCTACCATCTGCGCAAGAAGCTCGTTGAGCTGCACTGGATCAGGGGTAGTGTGGGTTGCTGGAATGCTTCTACCGTTGATTATATTTTCAACCGTAGAAAGCATTCCGACCCTGTAACCCAATTCTGTGAAAAGCTGAGTGAGAAGTGTTACGGTAGATGTCTTCCCATTCGTGCCGGTCACTCCCACCATAGTGAGTTTTTCTGACGGTTTTCCATGGTAGCTGGAAGCCATCTTGCCTAGTGATTCGGCTGAGCTTTTCACCTGAACATAGGTTACGCTCTCTTCTAACTGCATAGGTAAGTCTTCGCAAATTATTGCGGCAGCCTTACACTCGATTGCTTTTGAAATAAACTGATGTCCGTCAACCTGAGTTCCTTTTACAGCGACAAAGGCGTAGCCGTCTTCCACTTTTCTGGAGTCAGCGGTTATGCCTGAGATAGCCACTCCTTTATCTCCTTTTATGGAGACAATAGCTACATCTTGTAATATGTCATTTAATACAATTGACATCAGTTAAATGATAATTTTACTCGTTGCCCAACATTGACCCGTGACCCGGGAGCAGGTTCCTGACTTGCCACCCGACCCCTGATCGGACCTTCATATTTTATGCGCAACTGCATATTTTCAAGCAAAGGCACTACATCCTTTACTGTTAAGTCGGTTAAATCAGGAAGCACCCTGCTTCTAGTTACATGATCACCACCTTCAGCTTGTGGGGCTGTGATCAAATTCTTCCATCCGACTTTTGTGTTTTCTTCAACCAGCCTGGTTCTGACCAATCCATTGACATTGCCGCTTTTTACATGAGGTACCTTGAGCTGGTCACATAAGTAGAGTAAGTCATCGTAGTATCCTGCCCTGATTACCGGAAATACTTTTTCCTCGAGGTTGTTTTTGCAAACGTATGTTTCGTGAAGATTGAGATCGTTGGCGTAGATATAATCTGCAATAGCTTTGAAGACAGGAGCAGCAGCATCAGATCCGTATTTGTTGACCTGGGGATTGTCAACAACCACAATACAAGAGTACTTGGGATTATCTGCCGGAAAATAACCAGCGAAACTGGTATAGTATTCTTTTACATATTTTCCGTCTTTTAGCTTTCTGGAAGTACCTGTTTTTCCAGCAATTTTATATTTGTCAGTCTTGATGTTTTTGGCCGTCCCACGCTCGACAACACCTTCCAGCATCGTCTTTACTTTCCCCAAGGTCTCTTTTGAACAAAGGCTTTCCTGAATTACCTCAGGCTCGAATTTTTTAATTGTTTTATTGGCTCTTCTAATATCCTTTACAATAATTGGCTTGATCATCTTGCCGTTGTTGGCAATCCCATTGTAAAAGGCCAGAATATGCAATGGTGTCCATTCGGCCTCGTATCCGATACTCATCCACGGAATGGTAATCGCACTCCAATTAGGGTCTTCCAGGTTAGGGATTTTGGGAACCCTTGTTCCCTGAATTTGAAAATCCAAATCTGAGGCTAATCCGAAGTCTTCAAAAAACTTAAGGAATGTTTCCTGATCCGCCAATGACTTATTGAAAATCGTATCCACCAGTTTGGCTACACCAATGTTAGAGGATTTTTCAATCACCTCAGCAAAAGTGATTTTCCCATAGCCTCCCCAATGTGAATCTCTAAGTTTTACGCCATAAAACTCGTGAACACCATTTCCTGTATCAATAGTATCATTCAGTTCCAGGTCAGTATATTCCAGAAGTGCCATGGCCGAAGCAATTTTTATTGTTGAACCCGGATTGGTTCTCCCGGCAACGGCATAATTAAAGTATTCTTTGTAGGTAGTGTCCCCACCACTTACAACCCGCTTGAGGTTAGCCATGGCTTTGATTTCACCTGTTTCGACTTCCATCAAAATCGCACAACCCTTGGCTGCCTGATTCGTGCGCATCGCTGACATTAGCTCATCTTCAGTCACATCCTGAAGATTAATATCCAAAGTAGTGTAGACATCCAGACCGGCTTCCGTTTTTTTAGTTTCTTCATCATTCAATGGTCTCCAACTACCATCTTGCTCTCGCTCATGATATTGTAGTCCGTCCGTCCCTCTTAAAAAGTCATTAAAGCTATTCTCGATACCTCTGTTTTTCCTTGAAGTATCATTTTCATAGAAACCCACGGTCTTACTTGCAAGCAAGACGAACGGCTTTAATCTATGTTCTGTTTTTGCGAAAATGACACCACCTCTTAGCTGTCCTTGTTCAAAAATGGGCCAGTTCTCCAGGCGTTTCATTTGATGGTATTTTATCTTTCCCTTGACCAATCGGAGGTATCTTTTATTACTTTTTCGGGCATTATCAAGCATAGTCTTAAAAGCTCGGGCATCCTTCCCTTCTTCCGGAAATACCTTGGCCAGGCTATCACAAAGAGCCAGTATATTGTTATCGTACAATTTTTTACTTGGGGCTACCGCATCAAACCTTAACTCGTATTCAGGAATTGAAGTGGCTAGTATACTTCCGTCACTGGCATAAATATTTCCACGCGTTGCTTTTACTTCCAGTGGTTTAATTCGGTTGTGCAGCCTTTCATCTTTCCATTTATCACTAGTCTGGATATTAATCACCTTCCAGCTGATCGTAACAGCAAAAATGAACATGAGCAAAAATGCCAGTCTTACGCGGAGCAATATGGATTTTCTAATGTTCAACTAGTCTGCTTTAATCTTTTTAGGTGGCTCTTCAGTTATTGCCAAGCCTGTGATTTTCAATTTTTTTGCTACTTCGGTTTGCTTACTTTCATACATGTAGTCAGCTTTTACCGTATTGTAATGCGCTTTCAAGCCTTCGAGCTTCTTTGACATTTCTTTATAGTCCCTATCCAGCCTCTCCGAATAATGTGTATTTCCGATATATAGGATTCCTATACCTGCTATGTACAGTAAGTATGGAATGATTTTGATGGGAGGTCCTGATTGGAAGAGAGAGTCGAGTTTCAGCCCCTTATCGAGAAAGGAGAAAAGGCCCTTTCGGTTTCCTTTGGTTTTTGGTTTCTGAAACGGTTTGTTACCAGACATTATTCACTCTTCTCAGCTATTCTTAGCTTGGCACTACGTGCCCTTGGGTTAATTTCAATTTCTTCGTCACTGGCTACAATTACCTTTCGGTTAACTGCATTAAGAGGCTTTAACACATTTCCGTAAAAATCTTTCTCTGCCTCTCCAGTGATCTTGCCTTTGTTAATAAAGTTTTTAACCGGACGATCTTCCAGTGAATGATATGACATCACCACCAGTCTACCTCCGGGATTTAGCAATTCAGCTGCTTGCTGTAAGAAGGACACCAGTACTTCAATTTCCTGATTGACTTCGATTCTTAATGCCTGAAAAACTTTCGCGAAGTATTTGTTTCGCCTGTTTCCCGGAATCATGTTCTCCAGAATCTGAATCAGATCATTGTTGGTCTTAAAAGGTGTATTCACTCGCTCAGCCACTATCGTGCTTGCCAAACGGCTTGCGTTCTCAACTTCACCGTAATACCTGAATACCCTGATCAATTCACGCTCCTCATATTCATTAAGAATATCAGCTGCGGTCTTTTCGATCCCATTGTCCATCCGCATATCAAGTGGCCCGGGCTCACGAAATGTAAAACCCCGTCCCGGATCATCAATTTGATGCGAAGAGACTCCAAGATCAGCCAGAATACCGTCTACCTTGTCGACTCCGTACATTTTCAGGTACTTCTTCATGTACCCGAAATTGCCTTCTATAAATGTGAAAGAACTACTTTCTATATTCCGGGCATTCTCCATAGCGTCTTTATCCTGGTCGAAACTATAGAGGTGGCCCTCTTTTAAATACTTCAATATTTCGGAAGAATGACCTCCGCCACCAAAAGTGACATCAACATAAATACCATCCGGCTTAATATTGAGGCCTTCTATGCACTCTTTAAGCATTACCGGAACATGATACCCTTCTGTCATTCGTCTCCCGCCAGGAATTTCTCAGCTAAATCAGAGAATTCATCCTGGTCTTTTATTAAATACTTATCATAAGCTTCAGGATCCCATATTTCCATCCTGTTACCTATTCCTACAACAATCACCTCTTTCTCAATTGAGGCGTATTTCAACATACTTTTAGGGATTAAAAAACGTCCATTGGCATCAAACTCAACTTCGGTGTTACCCCTGAAGAAATTACGCTGAAACCGTCTGTACTCAGCGTTAAACTCGTTTAAGCCAGCCACTTTGGAATGAATCTTCTTCCATTCTATTGATGGATACACCACCAGACAAGGCTCAAATCCTCGCGTTATAACAATCTCATTCCCAGAAGCTTCAGGAAGCTTAGACTTCACCTTCGAGGGAAGCACAATGCGCCCCTTGGCGTCTACTTTACCTTCATATTCACCTGAGAAATAAGACATTACAACAAGATCTTGTTCTTATTATTTAGTAAAGATAATCATAATTTACCACTTTTTACCACTTTCTACCACTTATACTCCAAAACGCACCCAAAAGTTATCCACACCACATTTTTTCCACATTTCAATCGTCATTACGGTGGATATAATATACTGATATACAAATTGTTATGAAGTCACATTGAAAAGTGGGGCGTCAACCTACATCTCCTTCAAATCCCGTTTGGACTAAGCTCAACTTGGTATTCCGAATGAATCCGCCAGCTGACGGAGAAGAGATAAACCACTTAATTCTATTGTTTTCGCATGAAGGTGACTTTTGTCATTTTTTGAATCCCAAAAGCTTCAGTACTTAGAAGCAAAGACAAAAACCATGATTAAACCAACCTCTACCCTAGCTGATGTACTTGACAAAGAGCCTAAACTCGCTTTCGTTGTCTTTCGTTATGGAATCTCGCTGGATAACCCGAAGAAAGAACTGAGCTACTTGTGCGAAGAAATAGGGATTGATACCGATTTTTTTATCCAACTACTTAATCTATACCGACACCCTGACAGCTTTGAAGCAACTGATTTCAAACAATACCCTCTGGAGTCAATCCTGAAGTACCTGAAGAAAACACACATTTTCTTCCTCAGAAAAAGGCTTCCTGAGATAGAACTGACTATCAAAAATTTGGTGCAACACTATTCGGAAGAAAATCCTGCCTTTCTGCTCTTAAACCACTTCTACTCAGACTATAAGACTAATCTGATAAAGCATATTGAAGAGGAAGAAAAACACCTCTTTCCCCTGGCACAACGGATATTCGAAGGAAAAGCAACTTCTGATGAAATAGAGAATGGTTTATTAAGGTTCGAGCATGAGCACAATGACTATCTTGGACAATCTCTGAAAGAAGCTTCTCAAGCAGTATCCAGGCATTCATCTGATAACAACGAACCAAGCTTGTTCAGAGTATTCCTTTCCCAGATAGAGAATTTTCAGCAGGATCTGACCATTCACCATTTGATTGAAGAAGATGTGTTGGTGCCGAGGATAAAGGAGGAGAGAGAACCTTTGGTCACAATCAAAAACTAAAAGTGAAATATCGAAGATTGAACCAAATAAATGTCTTTTTTCGTTATATTTAGTATATGGACACTAAGTCAGAATATAATCGAGCTGGCAAAACTATTAAAGAGACACTGAAAAGTCTTAAAACAGGTTCTAAATCTACCAGCAAAACCAAAAACACCCAGAAGCCCAAGACTTCAATAGGAGGTGATTTCTAATATTCCTCAATTCATAACCATTGCCGGGCCGAATGGAGCAGGGAAATCCACTGTCAGTCATAACTTATTAAAACATTTTAGTGTATCTGCATTTGACTGGGACAAGGAATTTTACCTTCAATGGTCACAGTTTAGTTACGATCCTGCAGTTATGGAAGGAGTACAAGAGGCTACCAACAGAAAGTTCAAAGAATCATACCAAAACGCAAAGAACCACCAGCTTCACTTTGCATATGAAACTAACTTTCATTCAAATTTTAGTTTAGAATTAGCCAACCAATTCAAATCGACAGGGTATGGGACTAGCTTGTACTTTCTATTCGTATCATCCGTTAACATTTGTAAAGAAAGGGTTCGCTACAGATTTGAAATTGAGGCCGGTCATCACGTAAGTGAAAAAACTATTGAAAGCCGCTTCAAAGACGGACTTAGAAATCTAGATACTGCAATTTCCGTTTTTGATCGGGTATTTGTTTATGACACAGGTATATTTAAAAATATGGAACCCATGATGGCATTTGAACAAGGCAAAGTTATTTCTCTTGATAAGAAATTTCCAACTCAGTTTTCAGAAACACTTCCATCAATCGCCAAAGCGCAGGAAGACTATTTTATATAACTAAGATTCTATCTTTCTGAAAATTTATCTCACACCGAAAGGCTAAACTTCTGTTGTTTTTCAGCAGCTGACTTGTTTGATAAATGGACTCTTGGGTCCAAAGCCATACATATGTTTCTTACAAACGGCAATCCTCTTACGGTTACCAGAATCTGATTATTCTTAATCCTGATCAATCCATCAACTATCAGTTGCTTTATATCACCGGAGTTACCCTGATACAACAAGCGATCACTAAATGTAAAGTTGGTTTTACCCTGACACATTAATTCAAGTATATGCTTACGCGTGACCAGGTCAAAAATACTAAGTGTGTGCCCTTTTATAATTGGCAATTCTCCTTCAGCTATTCTTTTCAAATATGGAACAACCTTCTTTTCATTTTGCATATAACCACTTTTGACGTCACTGATAGCTGAAACTCCAAGCCCTATCAGAACCTCGCAGTTATTAGTATTGTACCCCATGAAGTTTCTATGAAGTGTTCCGTTTTGTTTTGCTTTGTACAACTCATCAGATTGAAGTGTGAAATGGTCCATCCCTATTTCAAAGTAGCCGGACTGCTCAAGTAACTCCTTACCATGCTCATACAGCGCTCTCTTGACTTTTCCCTGAGGCAAATCTTCTTCCGTAAACTTCCGCTGCCATCCCTTTTTCCACGGCACATGCGCATAACTATAGAATGCTATTCGATCAGGACGAAGTTGATTGACCTTTTCAAAAGTCTCCTCAATGCTCGCCTTTGTCTGCTTTGGAAGTCCAAAAATCAAATCAAAATTAACTGATCGATAGCCAATCCTTCTCGCAGTATCTGTTACTTCCTTTACTACTTCAAAAGGTTGAATTCTATTGATCGCTGCCTGCACCTCTATATCAAAATCCTGGATTCCAAAACTTACCCGGTCAAAACCCAGGTCATAGAGCGTTTGTAAATGTTCCGGTGTAGTATTATTCGGATGCCCTTCAAAACTGAATTCGTGATCTTCTGCTACTTCACTTCCCTCAAGTAATCCTTTTATTAACAGACTTAAGTTTTCTGGAGAAAAATAGGTTGGAGTCCCTCCTCCTAAATGGATCTCCTTGATCAACGGTTTTTCACTCATCAAAGACCTGTACATGTTCCACTCTTTCAATACTCCGTCTATGTATGGTCTTTCAACCAAATGATTCTTTGAAATCGTTGTATTACAGGCACAATAATGACAAAGGGATTCGCAATATGGCAGATGTATATATAATGCTATTCCTGAACGTTTGTTATACGATCTGAAGGATTCTGAAACTAATTGTTTCCAATCTGTTTGCTTTGGTGCAAGATTCTCCCAATGCGGCACAGTAGGATAACTTGTATATCTCGGTGCCTGAACGTTATACTTTTTTATCAATCTTAAATCCATACTCCAAATCTGCGACAAATTCACTCACCGCAAACTGATAACAATATGGATAGTTTATGACTTATGTCAGTTCTGAACTCTTAAATACCTGGTTATTTAGCAGTATGGAAAGTAAGGCCCGGGTTGAAACATGCTACCATTGCGGAGATGATTGCGTAACACTTGTCAAAAGTGATAACCATAATTTTTGTTGCCATGGGTGCGCTTCGGTATACCAGTTGCTCCAAAAGAATGAGCTGGGTGAATACTATTGCATTGAAAACAAACCCGGAACTTCTTTAAAGTCCAGAAACAAAAAAAAGTATGATTACCTAAATGAGCCGGAAATAGCTCAAAAACTGATCAGGTACCAGGATGATTCAAAAAGCAGAATCCACTTCAGAATACCTCAGATTCATTGCCATTCCTGCATTTACTTACTAGAAAAACTCAACATACTAAATGAAGGTATCATTCGATCTACCGTGCATTTTGGCAAGAAAGAAGTATGGATTACATATAATCATAATGAAGTTAACATAAGTGATATAGTCAACACATTGGCAGCCATAGGATATGAACCTGACCTCAACCTTGCCGACCTCAATCAAAAAAAGTCGAAGCCAAATAGAAGACTTATTTATCAAATCGGTATTGCCGGTTTTACATTTGGCAATATCATGATGTTGTCCTTTCCTGAGTATTTTTCATCTTCAGGAAGCATTTCTTCTTCATTTAAAGTTTTGTTTGGGTATATGAGCCTTGTTTTGTCTATTCCCAGTTTATTTTATTCTGGTATTGACTACCTCAAGTCAGGAATCAGAGCGGTCCTTAACCTCACCATGAACATGGACGTTCCCATAGCACTTGGCATGATTACTCTTTTCGCTGTAAGTCTTATTGAAATAATTACTCAAACCGGCCCAGGATATCTGGACTCACTTTCCGGCCTGATTTTCTTCCTTTTACTTGGTAAAATATTCCAGCAAAAGGTATTTAATAGCCTCTCCTTTGAAAGGGACTTCACCTCCTACTTACCCCTTTCCTATACTGAAGTAGTGGGCAACAATGAGCAACAAGTTCCTATCCAACGGTTGAAAGCCGGAACCCGAATCAAACTAAAACAAGGAGAAATCATACCGGCAGACTGTATCCTATTATCTCCGGATGCTGCAATAGACTTTAGCTTCGTAACCGGGGAAAGTGCAACAGTAAATAAAGTTGCAGGAGAGATTCTTTATGCCGGAGGAAAACTGGAAGGAACTTCTTGTGAAATGGAGTTAGTCAAGGAGGTTTCAAACAGCTACTTAATGAGCCTTTGGTCAGATGAATCATTCCAAAATCCGAAAAAATACTTTTTGGAACACCTGATCACCAAACTAAGCTTTTGGTTCACCATCGGGATACTTGCGGTAGCGACCGGAGCGCTAATCTTCTGGCTAAATACAGATCTGGCTTTATCTCTAAAGTCATTTACTTCAGTGCTAATCATAGCTTGTCCCTGTGCTCTCGCGTTGAGCATACCTTTTGCTTTGGGCAATGCATTGAGGTTACTTGTCCGAAAAGATGTCTACATCAAGAACACTAACATCATTGATGAACTCACCCGAACCGACTACCTGATCTTTGATAAAACAGGGACTATTACTTCCAGAAACATACGTTCCATATCCTATGATGGTGAAGAGCTAACCCAAAACGATCTGGATAGAATAAAATCTTTGGCAAACGAAAGTACTCACACACTGGCACAGCCCATTGCTCAAAAGATTAACGGAAGTTTGTTACCTGTGTCACAATACAGCGAGGGCAATGGCACAGGAATACAGGGAGTCATAAAGGGAGAACTGGTTCAGTTGGGCACAAGAGCCTTTTTGGGCCTGGGTGCTGATCATAATTCCAGAGGCACCGAAGTCTGGATCAAAGTGGACGGAAAAATCAAGGGTTTCTTTTCAATCAAGCTTGATATGCGCAACGGAATCAAAAAACTTATTGATCGCCTTAAAGGCTCTTTCAGACTAGGCCTGCTTTCCGGGGACAATGACTTTGAGTATATCAATATGCGAAAAGTATTTGGGAATGATTCATTATTATATTTTCAACAGACACCATATTCAAAACTGCAAACAATAAGTAACTTTCAGCAGCAGGGTCACAAAGTACTTATGATTGGCGATGGGTTAAATGATGCCGGAGCGCTTGCCAAAAGTAATGTTGGAATAGCGGTAACCGAGGAGATTGGTGGCTTTACACCAGCCAGTGACATAATCATGAATGTCAACAACCTGAATCAACTGGACAAAATACTGGAATTCTCAAGACTCTCTGTTAGAATAGTTTATTTCAACTTTTTCATTTCTATCTCTTATAATCTGATTGGATTGTACTTTGCTGTTCAGGGCCTACTATCACCAGTAATTGCCGCTATACTTATGCCTCTCAGCTCCTTTTCAGTGGTTTTGGTTGCAATACTGGGCACTCAAATTGCCTACAAAAAAACCTTCAAAAGAAGTGTAATCTCATCACCTCCAAAAACCTGACGATTGTCATAATTACCCTTGACTAAGCTCAATCTTTCTCAGTTCAGGCAGGTATACTTTTGTTTTCAGATAGAAATGCTATGAGCGTCATATTCATTTTAATAGGAGCAAGTTTGTTGGTAGCCGTGATCTTTCTGATCGCATTCATTTGGGCTATCCGTTCCGGCCAGTATGAAGATGACTACACGCCCTCAGTGAGAATTCTATTTGGTGATAAGTCTAAACGAAAAGATACTAAAAATGTCAATTGAGAGATTTCAGTACGACAACAAGATTGTAAGAAACTTCGCGTACGCCACAATCCTCTGGGGAGTTGTCGGAATGCTTGTTGGAGTGGTTGTCGCATTTCTAATGCGCTATCCGACAATGTTGGAGAGTATTGGTATTCACGGAGGGATTACATCCTTCGGAAGACTAAGACCACTGCATACGAACGCAGTGATTTTCGCATTTGTTGGTAATGGTATTTTTACCGGGGTTTACTACTCACTACAGCGTTTGTGTAAAACCCGAATGTTTAATGACAACCTGAGCAAAGTCCACTTTTGGGGTTGGCAATTAATCATTGTAGCAGCTGCGTTAACTATACCCCTCGGCATCACAACCGGTAAAGAATACGCTGAACTTGAGTGGCCCATTGATATCGCGATTACATTGATTTGGGTGGTGTTTGGCATCAATATGTTTGGTACCATTATCAAGCGAAGAGAAAAACACATGTATGTGGCCATATGGTTTTATATAGCTACGTTCATCACCGTAGCGGTACTACATGTCGTAAACTCATTTGAGCTGCCCATTTCATGGACCAAAAGTTACTCCTGGTATGCCGGGGTGCAGGATGCCTTAGTACAATGGTGGTACGGACACAATGCAGTGGCATTCTTCCTGACGACACCGTATCTGGGTCTGATGTATTACTTTATCCCAAAAGCGGCTGAGAGACCCGTGTATTCGTATCGACTATCCATCATCCACTTCTGGGCATTGATATTCATATATATATGGGCAGGACCTCACCACTTACTATATACTTCATTGCCTGGTTGGGCACAATCGTTGGGTGTGGTATTCTCTATAATGCTACTAGCTCCTTCTTGGGGTGGAATGATCAACGGGCTATTGACCCTGAGAGGAGCCTGGGATAAAGTAAGAACTGATCCTGTTTTAAAATTTATGGTTGTTGCAGTGACTTGCTATGGTATGTCAACATTTGAAGGACCAATGATGTCTCTGAAAAATGTAAATGCAATAGCACACTTTACAGATTGGGTAATTGCCCACGTACACGTGGGAGGCCTTGGCTGGAATGGCTTTCTTACTTTCGGAGTCCTTTACTGGATTATCCCGAAAATCTTTAATACCAAGTTATATTCAACTAAAATGGCAAACACCCACTTCTGGTTAGGTACCCTCGGAATTCTATTGTACGCCATTCCGATGTACTGGGCTGGTTTTGCTCAAGGCTTGAACTGGACAGAATTCAACCCGGACGGAACACTTGCCTATTCCTTCCAGGAAACTGTTGATGCCATTAAACCGATGTACCTGATGAGAGGTATCGGTGGGCTCCTATACCTGGCCGGTGCTATTGTTATGGTGATGAACCTGGTAAAAACCATTCGAAAGGGAAGCCTTGTAGCCAATGAAGATGCCGAAGCACCTGCAATGGAAAAGGAAACAAAAAAGGAACACAAGGGACATTGGCACAGGGTAATTGAGAAAAAACCCATCCGAATGCTACTCTTGGCAACCATAGCTATTAGTATCGGAGGTTTGGTAGAAATGATTCCTACATTCCTTGTTAAATCAAATGTACCTACCATATCAAGTGTACAGCCATATACGCCTCTTGAATTACAAGGTCGGGATATTTATATACGAGAGGGCTGTAGTTTATGCCACTCCCAAATGGTCCGACCATTCAGACATGAAGAAATTCGCTTCCAGGGCGAATATAGCAAAGCCGGTGAGTATGTCTACGATCACCCATTCCTTTGGGGCTCTAAGAGAACAGGGCCGGACCTACACCGCGAGGGAGGCAAACGATCAAACTCATGGCATTACAATCATATGCTTGATCCGAGATCAACATCTGATGAGTCAATCATGCCGAGTTATCCCTGGATAATAGACAGCAAACTGGATATTTCCTCTACTCCAGATAAGATCAATGCCATGAGAACGCTTGGAGTACCATACGAAGAAGGATATGAAAAAGTAGCCAATGAGGATTTAGAGCTACAAGCCAAGAGAATCGCAGATGACATCGGAACGGACTTATCGAAAGCTGCTAAAACGAAAATAGAAATAGCTCATGACACAGAGATTATAGCTCTGATTGCCTACCTCCAAAGATTGGGTATGGACATCAAAGCCATTGAAAAAGAAGAGTCAGTAACATCAAACGAATAAGGTTATGTATAAAGACGTATTAAGAGACATTGATGGCATTGAAGTATATCCTCTATTTTCATTGTTTGTATTCGTGGTATTCTTCCTAGCACTTGGCATATACGTTGCCAAAATGAAGAGACCTTATATAGAGGAGATGAAACAAAAACCCCTGGATTGTGAAGATGAAATGTTAAGTCGAAAAAAAGAAATAAATCATGCGTAGACTAACGAGAATAATATTCGGACTTGTAGCATTCCTGGGAGTGCATAGTGCATCTGCAGCGGGAAGCACTGACAAATCTAATTTCCATTTACAGATTGTACTATTATTATTGGGGATAGGCTGCTTGGTTGTTTTCATACTCTTTGTTGCCGTCTTTATCGAGTTCTTCCGAAATGTCAGAAGGGATTACATAAAACAAGGAAAAGATGTCCCTCAACTTATCGATCTTTTCGGTGTATTTGATGGTGACATCAAAGGATGGGCAGGCCACAATAGGGACGTAGTCATGGAAGGACATGAGTATGATGGGATCCGAGAATTCGATAATGACCTACCTCCATGGTGGAAGTATATGTTCTACATCTCTATTGCATTCGCAGGTATTTATATTGCTCATTATCATATATTGGGGACAGGAGACTCTCAGTTAACCGAATACCAAAAAGCAGCGGCCTATCATGCAAAAATGTATCCTGAAGTCGATCCTGTATATGAAACAGTAGTGACGGATGAGGCACAACTAGCAGAAGCACAACAAACTTTTGTTGCCAACTGTGCTGCTTGCCATGGTGAAAACGCCCAGGGCCTTACCGGCCCAAACCTTACTGACCAGTATTGGCTCTATAAGGGGGGTGTCAATGACATTTTTCAGTCGATCAAGCATGGTCGTAGTAGAGGAATGAAAGCCTGGAAAGCTGATTTTGGCAATGATGAAATTCATGCCATTGCAAGCTACGTTTTGAGTTTGCAAGGTAGCAATCCTGAAGGAGCATTAGATCCTGAAGGTGAGTTGTACACGGGAGAAGAACAGGAAGAAGAGAAGACTGAATGAGCCCGGCAGACACCAAAGAAAACTTTAGAGATTCTCTCAGTACGGTTGACGAGAAGGGAAAACGAATATGGATTTTCCCAAAGAAGCCCAAAGGCGCCCTTCATAATTGGAGGGTTGCCGCTTCTATTATTCAGTTGACAATAATGTTTGGTCTCCCATTCGTCAAAGTGAATGGTGAGCCTCTCCTGCTATTAAACATCGTGGAGCGGAAGTTTATCCTCTTTGGTATCACAATATGGCCACAGGACTTTTATTTGGTAGTTCTCATTTTTATCACTTCAGTAGTCTCCATTATTCTTTTCACTGTCATTTATGGTCGCATATTCTGTGGATGGGTATGTCCTCAAACCATCTTTATGGAAATGGTCTTCAGGAAAATCGAATACCTGATCGAAGGAGACTACATGAAACAAAAAAAGCTGAATAAACAAGAGTGGAATACAGAGAAAGTTATTAAAAAAGGACTAAAACACGGAGTTTTCTTTTTAATAGCAGTATTAGTAGCAAATTGTCTATTAGCCTATATAATTGGAATTGACGAACTTTTTAAAATTATAAAAGAACCTATATCAGCGCACACTACCGGATTTACTGCCATGCTCTTATTCAGTGGTTTATTTTACTGGATTTTTGCCTGGTTTAGGGAACAAGTTTGCACCATCGCCTGCCCATATGGGCGACTACAAGGTGTTATGTTGGACAAAAACAGTATTGTCGTGGCATATGATTATAAACGTGGTGAGCCCAGGGAAAAACTGAGAAAGAAAGAAAAAAGAACAGCAGGTGATTGCATCGACTGCCACCAGTGTGTGCACGTGTGCCCTACGGGCATCGATATTAGAAACGGCACACAACTCGAGTGTGTTAATTGCACAGCATGCATTGATGCTTGTAATGACATTATGGATAAGATCAAAAAGCCTCGTGGCTTGATCAGATATGATTCTGAAGATGGTATCGCACAGGGACGGAAACTTCGTATAACCCCAAGAATAATTGGATACACCATAGTGTTAATCGGGCTTATGGCAACAACCTCTTTCATGCTGGTCTCTCGTTCTGACGTTAAGATTATTCTCACCAAGGCCAGCGGTTCATTATACAATGTCAATAAAGACGCAGAGGTAACTAATATCTATAAACTCAAATTACTCAATAAAACCAATCAGGACTTCGATGTGACTTTAAAAACGATTCCCGAAGATTATGGAACCATTCGGGTTATAGGTAAAGACATTAAGGTAGAAAAACAAGGAAGTGTAGATGCCACTTTAATAATTGAAATACCTAGAAAGAAACTTAAAAACGCACGTACAGAAGTAGAAATAGGTGTATACAGAAAAGGTGATTTAATTACCTCAGAAGAAGTACGCTTCCTCGGACCACCAGTAAACTAAAGATCATGAAAAATAAAATCTGGCCATATAGCATAATACTTGTATTTATCTTATTTGTAGCTTTCATTATCAATTTTGTAGTAAGAAGTGTCAAGTCAGAGATACACCTGGTAAGACCGGATTATTATCAGCAGGAGCTGGCTTACCAGGAAACTATTGACATGGAAAGTAACCTGAATAGACTTGGCGCTGATTTTAAAATCTCACATGACACGAGTAGCGAAAACCTAACTATTGAAATACCAAAAGACATAAGTTTAAAAACGGGTACACTAAAGTTTTACCGGCCTAGTAATAAAAACGATGATTTCACTCAAAGCCTAAGTAGTCATAACAAACAGGGTATTAACCTGAAGAGTGTGAAACCCGGACTTTGGCAAGTAGAGGTTTATTTCGAATCGAAGGAAGGCACAAAATATTTCAGGAAAGAAAAAATATTTATCGAGTGATCTGGTCTGCTTTTATATTAGGACTAGTTGGTAGTTTTCACTGCATCGTCATGTGTGGACCTATTGCTATCGCAACTGCAGGAGGAAAAAGAGACCGGCTCTACAATGGCAAAATACTCGCTTACAATATTGGCAGAACAACAACATATTTTGTGTTAGGACTAATTGCCGGCAGCCTGGGTTTCGTAGCTTCATTGGCAGGTCTTCAACACCTATTAAGTCTTGTCCTAGGGTCATTCATTGTGCTGGCGGTAATTGTCTCTTATTTAACACGAAGACATTTAACTGGGAGCAAGGCTTACAAACTGGTTTCATTAATAAAAAGGCCCTTCCAAAATGTTCTGAAAAAGCAAACCTTAGGTTCCAAATTGTTTCTGGGATTGATCAACGGACTACTACCATGTGGTTTGGTCTATGTAGCCCTGGCAGCTGCTATGGCCCAAAACAGTATTATCCATTCGGGAACATATATGATGATATTTGGCCTGGGCACAATTCCTGTGATGGCGAGCTTAAGCTTTTCAGCCGAATACATCAATAGATTAAAGGGAATCAAAATCAACAAACTAATCCCATACCTGAGCTTGACTATGGGATTACTATTAATTGTTAGGGGGCTCGCCCTTGGAATTCCTTACCTCAGCCCTGACATTAAAATTGAAGACAACAAACCAATGTCCTCCTGCTGTAAACACAAAAAATAAAAGCCCGCAGGTAATAATCCCACAGGCTTCAATATCTAATCTTAAATTCGGCTTAAACGTTCTGAAAATCAAGGAAAGGTCTAGCTTCCTCTCTCATTTCTTCTTTAGATAAACCAGCTTCGAATCCTCTTTGAAGTTTGGCAACCAACACACCAACGATTACCTTACGGAAACCAAGTCGGTTGGCCAATTCTTCACAGAACTCCATTTCTTCATCATTAACCACACCATCTTTCATCATCATTTGAACCAAATCAAACATTTGGTCAAATCTCTCATCATCCGTTGTAGGAATTACAATGTTAACAGATGTTGGGTTTTCGATAATATCTTTTATTTCTGATGGAGAGAGTCCATTACCTTCTCCAATGCTTTTAATATACTCAAGCTCGTCCTTGTGTAGCAATCCGTCAGACTTAGCAAGTCTTACCAGATGACGCAAGTGACTCTTGATCATCTTCTTTTCTTTTGATGCGAAAAATTCAAACATTTTTATCTTACCTTTTGATAGTGCTGCAAAGTAAAGCACTTTTTACCTAATTCAAAAGGCCTTAATCCTAATTGAAGCGAGCTTTCCTTCGGAAATACCTCCACAAGATGTAGTTGACAACGGTACTGCTTAACTTTCTCATATCCTAAATTTAGTTTTTAGACTTATGAATGGAGCAATGGTTTAATGCACAAAATCATTATTTACAACACAAAGGTACCTTGCGTGCTTCACTTGAGATGGAAAAAAATATTAAGCTTTTGTTACAAAAAAACAGACTGTTTTCAGGTAAGGTTTAAAGAAAAATAAAGCATTAATGCTCCCTTTCGATGGTGTAATCGATCAAGGTTTTCAGGCTTTCCCGAGCCGGTGATTCATTATATGTATCCAGAATATCAATAGCTTTACTTCTGAATTCTTTCATTTTGGATTCCGTATATTCTATTCCACCTGACCTGCGGACTTCCTCTATGACCTCCCGTACCTTTTTGGGGTCATTGTTATTATTTTTTACAGTGCGAATGATTCTTTTCCTGGTCTTAGCATTAGTATTATTCAAGCAGTAGATTAACGGAAGAGTCATTTTTCTTTCCTTGATGTCAATCCCAAGGGGTTTTCCAATTTCATCAGTGCCGTAATCAAAAAGATCATCTTTAATCTGAAAAGCCATACCCACATTTTCACCAAGCAACCTGGCTTTCTCTATTTCTTCCTCCGATGCTCCCGTGGAAGCAACTCCTACCGCACAACAGGAAGCAATCAAGCTAGCCGTTTTCTGACGGATGATGTCATAGTAGATTGACTCATCGATATCTAATTTTCTGGCTTTCTCAATTTGCAATAACTCTCCCTCACTCATCTCTTTAACAGCATTGGAGACAATCCTAAGCAGTTGAAATTCATTGTTATTTATAGACAACAAAAGGCCTTGTGAGAGTAGGTAATCTCCTACGAGAACCGCTATTTTGTTTTTCCAAAGGGCATTGATTGAAAAAAAACCTCTTCGGTAATTCGCATCGTCTACCACATCGTCATGTACCAAAGTGGCTGTATGCAGCAGTTCTATTAATGACGCTCCGTGATAGGTTGATTCGCTAACCTGCCCAACAAGCTTTGAAGAAAGAAAGACAAACATAGGTCGCATTTGCTTTCCTTTTCTCTTCACAATGTACCCCATAATGGTGTCCAGCAAACGCACGTTACTCTTCATGGATGCCCTGAATTTTTTTTCAAATTCAAGCATCTCCTGCTCAATCGGGGCCTTTATTTCCTTGAGTTTTTTGGACATTTCAGGGCGTGCAATATATAAAGCAAAAGGTTCTTTTCTTAGTTTTTTGTTAATTAGGGTGAAGTTTAAACTCTCTGTTCATGATAAAAAAACTAGACCAACTCACCCTACCATCCAATCACAATAACAAGTTAATTGCCTATGATGTTCATCTGCCAAAAGAAGAAAGACCTCATCCGGTAATAATATTCTGCCATGGATTCAAAGGCTTTAAAGACTGGGGACATTTTAATCTTCTGGCAGCTGGGTTTGCTGATGCCGGCTTCACTACCTTCAAAATGAACTTCTCACATAACGGAACGACCCCAGATCACCCCATAGATTTCGTTGACCTTGAAGCATTTGGTAATAACAACTTTTCCATTGAGTTGGATGACCTGGATACATTAATTTCCCATATCACAGGAGGTGGAGATCATACGTACAGTAAATACATTGACCCAAGTCAGGTATTCTTAATTGGACATAGCAAAGGCGGGAGTACCTGCCTGATCAAAGCTTGTGAAGACCCAAGAGTCAGGGGATTGGTAACTTGGGCGGCTGTTGCCAATATTATTCATCGGTATAGTGAGGATGAACTTGGTGAATGGGCAGAAAAAGGAGTAAAATATATTTATAACGGGCGCACAGACCAGCAAATGCCGCTTTACTATCAACTCGCACAGGATGTCTATGCCAATAAGAAACGATTTGATATCCCCTCAATAGTTCAGGATTTAAACAAGCCCCTTCTGGTTGTTCACGGTGATGCTGACGAGTCAGTAGATGTCAGTGAAGGTGAATTGATCGATACCAACTGTCCGAATTCAACATTAAAAATAATCCCTGGTGGAGATCATACATTTGGTGGTAGCCACCCATGGAAAGAGCCAGGGTTACCGGCTCTTTCTAAGGCTGTCTCTGATGAGACGATTATGTTTTTGAAACAGATTAGTTCTTGATAAACAAGAAGTCACTGCCTGGTTGGTTTCTGGTTCCGAACGGGCCAGACCACGGATCTGGTGCAGGTCTACCGTTATCTAATCTGATATCAGAGACTTCCTGAACCTTTCTCCAAAGCTCTTTGTAGGTTAGTATGTTGTCATCACCTGCTGATCCATTAAGTGCTTCTATCACTTTCGTTGCAAATGGTGAGTGTGAATTTGGCCTACCATCAGGAACATACTTCAAACCTCCTGAGGTTATATACCTTCTTGTATCCGGAGTAAGTTTTTCTCTGATGAAATCCAGCTTTTTGTCATCACTAAATTTCAGCTTGTCCGGGTCATTGCTACTCGATAATGGCGTAACGGATGACCGTCCTCCCAGGTACGGATCAAAGGACCCTCCGAAACAAACGTCCATTGCCAACAACACGTGCTCACAAGGTATGTGGTCGATAATAGTTCTCAGGTTAGAGTGAGGAATAAATGATTCCTTCAGTTCATCATTGGGCTTAGCATCCTTTGGAACGATATATCCTTCACGGAAGGCTTCATCATAGGAACCATGGCCCGCTATAAAAATGAATAACTGATCATCCTTATTAAACTGTCTTCTACAGTACTCTTTCAATTTCTTGTAGATTTCCGTTCTTGTTGGGTTAAATAAGGTTTCCACTTTGTAGCCATACTTGTTCATTAGTATTCTTGAGATTTCCTGCCCATCGTGTACCGGGTTACTTAACTTACCCCATCCCACTTTGTCATCGTACTCGTCAGTACAAATAACAAGCGCGTAGTCTGTGGACGGACGCACGGTATCATTTAGTCCAACTACTCTTCTTTGCCTTTTGATGACAAATTTCTTCTCCTGAATATTGTCGTAAACGTCTACTGTTTTTACTGTTACAGGGTTATTACCGTAACCAAGCTTCAGGGTATAGTTGAAGTTTCCGAACTCATCCGCGCCCACTTCAACATCATTGACATAGATTTCATAGATCTTGTTCTTAGAGTTCTTGGCATCGCCTTTCAATACGATATCTTTTTCGAAATGTAATATAAACTCTTCACCCCCTCTTGACGCCATCTTCTCGAGGTTCGGAGCAACGATATTGATCTGCGGAGGTGTTTGGTTAAAGTTAGGATCGTTGTGAATAGGTTCTACTTTTGAGTCCGATACATGATAGACCTGCTTTACAACGTGCGGCTTCTTGGCCTCAATCCCTAAAAATTTTAGGTCAAACTCGTTAGCTTCAAACCATTTTCCTGCAACCGCCATGGACTCACCGTTGATATTAACAGATATGGAAGTAATATCTGAATAGTCAACCTCAAAGAAATGCTTTAACTCACCAGTAAAGGTATCCCACACTCTCACTGTACCGTCCCAGGCCGCTGAAAACATATACTGTCCATCCTTTGAATACTCGATAGCATAAACAGTCTTTTTATGTCCTCTGAGGTTCCAGATGATTTCATGTGTCTCAAGGTTAATCACTCTGACCGACTTATCGTCAGCACCAGCTGCCAAATAGTCACCATCTGGGCTAAAAGCTACAGATCGCACCCAAGTTTTCAAATCCAGTGTCGCTTTCTCTGCATTTCTGGTCAAGTCCCAAAGCTTAATAGCCCCATCATATGAACTACTTGCCAATGTTTTTCCTGACTTGTTTATGGTAATTCCAGAAACAGCTTTAGTGTGTCCACGAAGCTCAGTCACTTTCATGTTCTTATAAATGTCCCACACTCCAATAACACCATCTGCACAAGCACTATACAAATACTGTCCGTCAGGAGAGAAACATACGCTCGTAACCGCTTCGTTATGTCCGGTGAATACCTTGTCGGTAATTCCGCTATTTACATTCCAGATAATTATGGTAGCGTCACTACCTGCAGATGCTAATCTTTCCCCGTCCGGACTAAAGGCCAGATCAAGAATAAATGATCTATGCCCCTTCATCTCATATTTAATTTCTTTGCTCTTGGCGTCCCAAATAATGACTTTATTATCATTTCCACCAGTGGCTATCAATGATCCATCACGACTATATGCCACACAAAGGGGGTCATGCTTCTTTCTGTTTAGAGAAGTCATGTCCTGTGCATTTACGAAAAATGGTAAGGCGAATAAAACGAGTAATAATTTGCGATGCATAGCTCTATTATTTTAGTACAACGACTTAGTCTTCAATAAGTTAAATTTAATACCAAAGGTAACAGACATGAATGAAAAGTCTGCTTTGTTACTTGGAAAATGCTCGAGTATGGAGGCTTTATTCCTTGCAAAACTGTGATTATACTCCAATTGACCAAACAAATCCATATTATCCTTAAACTTATAGGTCATTCCGACTCCAACTCTATATCCCATCATTGGTATCAATTTTAGTGCCACTCCTGGTTCCCGGTACAAAATTTCAGTTACCAGTATGTTACTAGGGTCTTGTACGCTATAATCCGGTTCAGGTTCAAATACTTCCTCATAACCCTCACGGTTTATATTACTGAACGAGTAATCGAGCCCTGCATAAACATAAGGTCTTGCCTTCTTATACTGGGATCCGAACCTATATTTCATGGTAAATCCTAACTGATAGGACCTGATTTTATGTAACTCTTTTCCCAATGGGATAAAGTGGGCTTCTCCACCAATACTGAAGTTTGAGTTGTAGTTATAATCAACCCCAAAACCTGGCGTTGGAGCAGGCCTGTAATTCGCAAAGAGATTCTCCGATTGACCAGCTTCATTTATTTGTTCATCAGGCGGAGTAAGTGAAATTCCAGCCATAGCCAAGAAAGTCACTTTATGTACTAAGTCTGTTTTGGACCTTGGGTATCTACCTTTTCTACGTTTATTAAGTCCTCTATTCTTTTTCTTTTTACCTCCTGTTGAATAAAGAGATTTTCTATTCCTTAGTGCTTTCGAACTTCTGGTTCTTCTTTTATAAGCTCTCAGGTTCCTTTTCTTTATTTTCTTGTTTACCTTCTTCCGGTTTTTATTAAGATTCTTCCTCTGTTTATTCTTCCTAAGCTTTTTTACCCTCTTATTCTTCTTAAGGTATTTGTATTTCTTTTTTCTACTACCGCCTACATTAATCTTCTTTCCCGAAAATGTTCCCTTGAATCTCTTATCTACAAAGTGTTTGTTACCAGTTTGGCCATGTATGTTACCCACACCAATAGCCAATACCATCAGAAGAAGAAGTACTAATTGTTTAAGGCTCTGCAATATGTTCCCAGGTACTTTCACTACTACTCGCAATCCATCAACTCAATAATTGTGCAATCATCTTCTGTTATAGTAAAAGAATTTGTCCACAAGCAGTTACCACTAGCGGATACGGCATGATACAAATGGGTACCCTCTGGCAAAGATGTGGATACAGTTCCTGGCTCGAAACAAGCCGTAGGAGCAGCTCCTATTGTTGTAGTTAATGTTCCGATTGGGTTATCCTGATCAATGACGATACTAATAGATCCTTCCGCTGTTAAGTCTGCCTGTGACCAGAAAGTTACAGAACCAGAATTACATTCCGACAAATAAATTGGAATAAGTGTATCCTCCACGATAGTAACCTCTCCCTGCCAAACGCACCCATTCTGACCTTTGGCATACCATGGGTACGTCCCTGCGATAAATGAACCCGATACCAACGAGTTTGCATTATCCGATGGAGTCGGATCAGAACCTCTAGTCGCATTTAAAGTACCCTGTGACTGATCTTCGATAAAGAACTCAATTCCGAGGTTGTTGGTATTGCTTCCATCGGTCCAAAGAGCAACTTCACCTACACCGTCCTGAGAAAGGTCAATTTCTACTGTTGTCACAGAACCCTCCGTAAGTGCATTCAACAAGGCATATTGACCGGACAAGTTACTTTGCTGAAAGCCCATGCCA
Source organism: Cytophagales bacterium (assembly GCA_965267335.1). Taxonomy (GTDB): domain Bacteria; phylum Bacteroidota; class Bacteroidia; order Cytophagales; family JAAEPT01. Next base: position 4,083,759 of record OZ253953.1, read on the forward strand.
TCAATAAAATAGATATGAATCCAATAACTTGATTCATGACTTAAATTAGCAAAGGTAATTTCCCCATTACCATCGGTAACTCCTGTTGCAATTGAACCTGCAGCACTGTTCGTTGGGGCATTGGCCTGGTATTGGGCTTCGTTATCGAATAAAATAACATTTACTCCGGTCGCAAGCGCCCCATCCTGATCACGCACAATGATCTTTAAGTCAGTGGTAAATGTATTTAAATCTACCTCAGGCTTACATGACCCTATAAAAACAAGGGTAATAAAAACTAGCGATATGTTGATAAAACTTCGCACTATTTCTGAATGACAACCTTTCCTGTGGTTATGTTAAGTCCATCTACTATTCTCACAAAGTACACTCCTCCTGCTAGGTGAGAAGCATTAATTTCAAAATCTGCAACTACCCCGGTTTTATCTGCCACACCGGACTGTACAATTTCACCGAGTTGATTGTAGATGTAGTACGATATGTCTCTATTTGACCCGGAGCGATAATTAACCCTAAACTCATCTTCAGCAGGGTTAGGATAAACAGAGATCATAGGATCAATTCCATTGTAATTAGGTATAACAATCGTAGAATCTGTAGCATCAAGACCCGCCTTAAGAATTGGGAAGCCTGTTGAGTTGACGTTTACAGGGTTGGAGAACATAATACAATTAGTACCATACTCAATCGCCACGTAATAATCTCCATCGTAATATGGTGTGTAAACCTGACTCGTAGCTCCAACAATGGCAAGCGTGACTCCACTTACATCAACATACCACTGGTAATTCGGGCCGACAGAACTTGTTAACGGTCCTGTGCCTGAAATAGTAGGTTGGGTAGCACCAGCCTGAATACTAATTGTTACAGTTGGTGAAATACTTGAACACGTACCATCATCAATTAATACATGATAGTCTCCTGATAAAAATGCCTCATAAGTATCGCCAGAGGCTCCTACAATCATTTGGGTGGTATTTCTGTACCAGGTATAGTTCAGTGCAGGCGGTGTTGCAGTAAGATTGACGGCAACACTATTACAAAGGTCCTGTCCATTGGAAGTTAATCCGGCAACTGGAGCAGCGTTCACTGTAATAAAACCGGTCTTGGTTTCTACGTCCGAAACACCATCAGTAACAGTAAGATCGACATCAATTGCTCCTGCAGTACTATAGACTACGGTGTGCGGACCAATTCCGATGTTACCAGTCAATGAGGTTGCCCCCGTTCCGAAATTCCAATTATATGTCGCTGCTCCGGATGCTCCTATAGTTGCATCGGTGAACACCACCGTATCGCCTTCACATATCGTAGTTACATCTGCTGTAAAATCAGCATCCAGTGTACAAGTCTCTATGGCAACCATTATCATATTCGAAGTATCAGCACACACTGGCGCTGCACCGACAATTGCGCGATAATAATGTGTAGGACCTAAAGTAGGAGAAGCTAATAAGGTATCATCCGTTTCTCCAGCCAGTACGGTCCAAACTCCACTCCCTGCAATCGAATCAATCCATTGTATTGCTAATGGGTCACTCATACCAGTCAACACTATAGTTGCCGTACTTCCATCACAAAGTGTATCATTTGCGAGCGAACTTGCCGCTGTCCCTGCCGACTCAGCATTTGTGAAACTCACTAATACCGTATCATCAACTGAAACACATGATCCGTTACCTGTTGTTGAAGCTATAATCTGTATTGGAACACCTCCGGCAATATCTCCAGCTGAAGCATTGTATGTAGGGTTGGTAGTTGTTCCGTTTACAAAGGATCCTGTTCCGTTCGTTGTCATCCAGGTAACTCCGCTCGCTACAGTGATCGTTGCAGACAAATCAACGGAGCCTCCACATACCGTGGTATCGTTTCCTGCATCCACTGTAGGTTCTGGAGTAAAGGTCACAGTCATGGTATCTCTCACGGTACAATTTGTACCGATATAAGTCGTGAGGATAATATCAAGCGAACCTCCAACCGTGTCCGATGCATCCGGTGTGTAAACAGCGTTCAGGTCGGCCGTATCAGGAGCAAACACACCCGCACCTGCTGTCTCCCATCCATAAGTTGTCGTTCCGGTGACTCCACCAGCAAGGTTTACACTTAAGTTGTTTCTGCAAATATTTTGATCAAGACCCGCGTCTGAAGTAGGTCCCGATTCAACGACAACAGTATCAATATTGGAGGTATCCGGGCATGCTCCTGCTCCGCCTACAATTGCTCTATAGAATACAGGAGATTGAGCAGTCGTTGGTGTTAGAGCCGATGTAGTTAGTCCCGTCTCACCAGTGATATCATTCCAGGACCCAGTCACTGTATTACTATCCTGCCATTGAATACCAGCGGTAGCACTTGTCAAGGTTCCGGTCACAGTTCCTCCTTCACAAATGGTGTCAAAGTCGAAACTAATTGTTCCAGCAGTATCTGAAGGAGTAATAGTAATTGTTTCTGTGCGGGTCGTATCAAGACAGCCTGCGAGGTCAATTGCTGCACTATAATCCCCCGAAGTCGTTGCAACATAGAAAGAATCAACACCGGTAATTGGAGCTCCGGCATCAAGCCATTGGAAAGTCGCTCCAGCACCCGCATTTTGAATGGTAAGTGTTATTGAGTCGCCCGAGCATACACTTGTCACATTAGGGCTAAGTGTCATTGTAGTATCCGGAGAAGGGTTGACAATAACATTAATCGTATCAGACTCAAATATACATCCTGGAGAAAGTGTCACCTGTGCATAAAAGTCACCAGCTGAATTTATGTAATAGGTACTGTCATCTAATGTTGCTGCCCCAAGCGAACCAGAGCCAAGCTCAAACCATTCGAAGTCTGACCCTGCGTATCCATTAACCTCCACAAGTAAAGAATCTCCCGCGCAAATTGAGGTATCCACGGTGATGCTGAGATCAATACTATCTGGACAAATATTCCAGAAATAAGGAAGCGAGAATGGTGAACTGTTCAACCCATCATCCTGAATTGCAGTAAGACTATCCATTCCGTGGGTACCATTCCATATCGCTGCGTCTGTCACTTGTAAAGACCAGTTTCCAGCTCCATCAGCCGTAGTTTGTCCGATGAAATATCTTCCCTGATCATTGAAATCAGCATAAAGTTGAATTGGGGCGTTTGCCAGGGATGTACCAGACACTGTTGAGTCTGCCGCTACCCCTGTTATAACTGGTGCTCCCACCGAATTTTGTGATCCACTCAACTGATCGATTGCGGGGCTTCCATTGTTAAATATCTGATTAGCATGCCAGGTATTGTCGATAGTTGTTCCGAAGTCAGTAGTTATTGCTGATCCCGTATTATTAGCAATGAAATTCCTTTCTCCTGTTCCATAGCCCCCAATAATATTATTAGTTGCTCCTGCTCCGATATAGATACCGATAATATTATCACCAACGGCTGTTCCTACAGAATCACTAGTTCCAATGTAATTACCTTGTATTCTATTATTTATTGTACCTGCTTCCACAATACCAATACCGACACCATTATTTTCAACAATATAATTACCCTCTCCAGGTCGGCCGATTACGTTATTGTATGACCCCTGATCTATAGAAATTCCTTCCCCACCATTACCCAAACCTGTAGAGAATGTAGAATTGGTACCAATAAAGTTGTTAATGACGATACTTGTATCAGAAGCATTAGTTATATAGACACCACCATTCGAGTTGCCCGAGATAACATTTCCATCCAGCTGATTTAACTCACCACCATCAATGGTAATACCGTATCCAGTGCTAGCCATTCCCGAAGTCGCGGTTGGGTCAAGTCCTATGATATTACCCAGGAATCTATTGGTATCTCCCTGGACTAATATTCCATCGCTTGTAGATGCCGAAATGACATTTTGTCCAGCCACTGTACCATCACCAAAAACATTACTATTACCCATTATCCAGACTGCATCAACATTACCCATTGCGGAACCATCAGCAGCCACACCAATGTAATTATTGAGTAAAGTATTATTATCCCCAAAGAGGTGCATACCATAATCACCAATACCAGCAATGATATTTCTCTCAGAAGGTAAAGTTCCACCTACGGTGGCAAAATCTCCTATGATTTCAAGCCCCAAACCATTTGTGGTCAAGTCTATAAGACCAGTCGCATCAGTTCCGATCATGTTACCTTGAACTATTGCATAGTCCGATTGAATATTAACTAGATAGCCTGCTATATCGTTAAATACGGAATTCAAAACTCTTACTGAATCCGCATAGTTAATTATTCCTGTGGTCGGGAAGGATGCAACATGTATTGTATCATAAACGGGCGCCAAATTATTATTCCTGATAGCTTCCGTGCACGGTGTAGGGTTTCCACTTTCATCCATTCCATATAGGTTCAAGCCTTCTATTCTAAAGTAATCTCCATTTACTAAGAACATTGCATTTGGGGCTGCCGTGAAGGTTGACAGTGGGGCAATAGTTACATTCTGGCCACCTCCCTGGATGTAAGTAGAGGCATCTGTCACCGTCAAGGTTCTTGTGGTTCTGATGGTGTCATTTGCAATGGATGCTGCAAAAGTAATTGTATCAGGCCCGAGAACCGTATTAGCATACTCAACTGCAAACCTGATATCCCCACAAGTTGAGTCATCATCAAGTTCAGTCACAACCAGTGGATCACATATATCCCAGAAGTATGGAGCTGAAAATTCCGAGCTATTATTAGCACTATCCTGAATGGCCGTCAGACTATCAAAACCATGTGTACCATTCCAAATTGCTGCATCAGTTACCTGCAAAGACCAATTACCGGTTCCATCAGCTGTGGTGGTTCCAATAAAATAAGCCCCCTCATGAGTGCTGTCAGCGTACAATTGAATTAAAGCATTGGGTTCAGAAGTACCACTTACGGTTGAGTCCGTAGCAATTGACGCAATAACAGGAGGAGCAATATTGCGCTGCTCTGATGTATTAATGTCAATACCCATGGTAGCGCTGTTTGTAATTATATTAGCATGCCACTGATTTTCTACTCCCGTTGCCACGTAAACACCAAAGCCTCCGGCACCAACAATTACATTTGCCTCTCTGACTCCAAATCCTCCTATCGTATTTGAGTCTCCTACGATTAATAAAGAAGCAGAACTGTTTCCTAATACAGTGGAGCTATCAGCACCCATACCTAATTTGTTATTTTGTATCGTGTTATTGGAAGAAGGCATGAATATGTTTTCCGCTATCGCTCCGGCAATCACATTACCTCCCGCAGGTTGAGGAAGTCCAACGGTATTACCATTACCCAAAAGAACAATCCCTTGAATTTGTGCTCCTAGTAGTGCATTCCCTGTAACATCCGTTCCGATATAGTTACCAACAATGATGTTATCTGTAGATAAAGCATCGATTCCGTTTATTCCCCTGCCTCCATTGCCGGAAATTAAATTACCCACGCCCAGATAGCTACCAATATCGTTTGTATTCGCTCCATTTTGTAGCCTGATCCCATCATCAGTATTACCCATCCCTGTAGTTCCAGCAGGATCGGTTCCAATGTAGTTATTAAGGATAATATTCTGAAATGCACCTGTACCATCAAGTGTTATACCACTTGTTCCATTACTTGAAATAATGTTCCTCCCTGTCGCTGACCCATCTCCTATTCTATTATTATCAGAGGTTATAGCGACACCTTCAAATGCATTGCCCAGAGCTGAGCCATCAGAAGCTAATCCTATGTAATTACCAAACACATCATTTCCAGCACCTACTATATACAATCCCAAACTATCATTACCAGAAATAATATTCTGTTCGGTGCCGCCAGCACCACCAATTACATTGCCGCTACCAGAGATTGCAATCCCCCATGCTCCGTTACCAAGGCCACCTGTGTTACCCGTAAAGTCTGTTCCAAAGTAACTGTTCTCAACTACTCCACTGTCACCCGCAATTACTAATCCACCAAAACCATTACTGTAAGAAGCTGAATTAGTTATAGTTATGTAATCACTAAAAGCAAACATACCATTCTCATTAAAGCCTCTGGTTTGTATACTATCCAAGGTTGCGTTACTGGCAAAAATGGAAGTAAATACACCTTTCGCGTGAGATGAAGCATCAGGTCGCGTACCGTCAAATATTAAATTTCGTACTGTCACATCGGTGGTATCTATATCCAGCAACTGACCAGAAATCATTGTATCAGCAGGTGAAATTATGATGTTATTGTTACCCCCTTCAATAAAGGTTGCCGGGTCATTAGTAATGCTCAATGTCTGCCCGAGATAAATAGTACTATTCGCTATGGCCGGATCAAATGTTATTGTATCAGGACCAATGCTAGTATAGTTTGCATAGGACACCGCATAAGGCAAGGTACCACATACATTACTATCCGGACCAATATCAGTCACCACCAATGGGTTACAGATATCAATAAACAACGGTTGCGAGAATGCAGAAGTATTTCCAGCACTATCCTGAAGCGCTGTAAGGCTATCCAACCCTAAACCTGGGTACCACGCTCCCCAATTATTGATCACTTTTGACCAATTACCCGCTGCGTCAGCGAAAGTCGTATCCAGGAATAAAGTACCCTCGTCAGCCGAATCAGCATAAATTTGAACCATAGCAAATGGTGCTGCAGTCCCACTGACTAGCGTATCCGTACCTGAAAGTCCTATCGCATCGACAGTAGGTGGAAGCACACCCTGATTCCCGAAATTCTGAATACCAATTGAATTGCCACTAATGACGTTGGCATGAATAGTATTACTATCCCCAATAATAAATACACCATTTGCACCATTTACTATGGTATTGGCCTCAAGAGGATTGAAGCCTCCAACGATATTATGATTGTTGTATATACCTATTGTCGGTGCTATACTTCCAGTGATCAATGTCACCCCGTCATACCCAATTCCTAGTGAGTTATTATAAACCTCGTTGCTATCCGAAGCAATAATAAATGCATCAGCACCATTTCCTGAAATTATATTTCCACCGTCCACAACAGGTGAACCAATAACATTATTTCCTGTGCCTCCTTGAATGTAAATGCCCTGAGAAGTATTTGCTAGTGCAGTATTTCCGCTGACATCAACTCCCACAAAATTTCCGATCACATTGTTATTACCCCCCGTGTTAATATTTAAACCAACTCCGGTATTTCCAGAAATCACGTTGCGAGCCGTAGTACTTGCACCACCAATAGTATTGTACGAACCATTAATATCGATTCCACCTCCTCCATTTGGATTAGCAATTAAACCTGTGACATCAGTTCCAATTAAGTTCCCTGTAACGACATTACTATCAGTTAGTAGTTCAATTCCAAAACTGCCGTTACCTCCAATTGTGTTCCCGATTATTTGATGCGACATTCCCGACCCAATGAGCAGCCCTGTACCGGCATTGTCCATCACCAGATTATCCCGAATGATGTTATTTGTCGAAGCAATCATCGTTTGTAATCCAGCTCCTCCATTAGGAAGTGAAGTACTTCCATCAATGCCCACACCGATATAATTATTCTCAATTAAAGAGCCTGAAGAAACTGCAGACAGTGAAATACCATTATCAGTATGTGAACCGATTATGTTTCTATCGCAGACGTTTGCTCCGCCAATTTTAGTGAGACTGGCCGCAGAAATTATTCCAACGAAATTGGGTGCACCTGAAAGACCATCTAATCCAATACCAATATGATTTCCCTGGATAAAAGTTGAATCCGATACAGATGCATATATAAATATACCTGCTGTTGTAGCTCCGGTCCAATTGGTTATTGATAATCCATTTATCACCGTGTAATTAGCTTGGATTCTTATTCCGTGGCTTGAGCTGGATTCTAAACTACCATCGAGCTCTACATCAGGCATACAATCTCCATTGACATCGCCAATGATAACCGTTGAATCATCTGAAATATCCGGCAAAGGAGTTAATGGAGAAATAGTTGTTCCTCCCATGGCAACAGTATCGAATCTTATTGTGTCTGGCCCTAAGTTCAGGTTAGCATAGGCTAATGCAAACCGAAGATCTCCACATGTTGAATCATCATCAAGTTCGGTCACCACAAGTGGATCACAAAAATCCCATGGGATTGGACTTGAAAATTCGGAAGTATTTCCTGAACTATCTTGTAATGCTGTAAGACTGTCTAATCCAAAGGTGCCGTCAAAAATTGACGCCTGTGCGTTTGAAATTTGATAAGACCAATTCCCAGCTCCATCCGCACGTACAGTATCAATAAAATATTGTCCTTGTGTAGATGAATCTGCATATAGCTGGATTAAGGCATTAGGCGATGAGGTACCGCTAACTGTAGAATCAAGTGCCAATCCAGTAATCACAGGTGGTATTATGTTATCCTGTGTACCCCCAGTATGCTCAATCCCCATAAACCCGTTCCCAAAAATCGAATTCATATGATATAAGTTCTGGTTCACCGTTCCAGAAGCATCCATAAATATTCCGGAACCACCATTGAAAGCAATAATATTTGCTTCTCCAGGATTAAACCCTCCTATAATGTTTCCAGCTGCATCCGTTTCTGCATAAACCCCATTGATGGTATTTGGAATTGGGAGCGTGCCCGTAATATCGGTACCGATATAATTTCCGTGAACTACATTACCTGTAGTACCTGGTTCAACCAAATAGATTCCTCGGGTATTACCGGATATTAAATTACCTTCACCCGCATTGGCTCCCCCAATTTGGTTACCTACACTTATATTATCTACAAGAACACCCACACTTTGAGACCCCAGTTGACTTGTACCGTTAAAGTCTGTTCCGATGAGGTTATTGTATATTTCATTGGAATCTGCGTTTAGGATCAAGCCAATACCGTATCCATTACCTGCGATTAGATTGGATTCACAAGTACCTGTTCCACCGACAATGTTAAACCTTGATCCTTCTGATATTCGAATACCGGCATTGCCATAAGGTATACTTACCAGACCTGTCGCATCAACGTTGACATAACACCCATATACCCTATTAGAATCGGCATTGTTATGTATAAATATTGGATTGCCAATTACAGCTCCACCAGAACCTGTGATGGATAACCCTTCAATAACATTAAAATCACCATCATCAATATTAATCATGGCATAGTTGCCACCAGTAATACCATCTAATGTAATATCAGGGATACAGTCTCCATCAATAAATCCAGAAATAACTGTAGAATCACTGGTCAATATAGGTAATGTATCTGTGGGCTGTAAGATTGCTCCATTTAAAGCCGCATCAAAAACTATAGTATCAGCACCTGGATTTGAGTTTGCATACTCCATTGCAAAACGTAGGTCTCCACATTCTCCCCCACTCCCGGAATTATTATCGGTGGTTAACGTAACCAACAAAGGATCACAGAAGTCAATTAAAACTGGAGTTGAGAATTCGGAAGTATTTGCCGCGCTATCCTGTAAGGCAGTTAAACTATCCAATCCACCTATGGCGTTAATAGCTGTAAGCTGTGCGCTGGTCAACTGGTATGACCAATTACCAGAACCATCAGCAACCGTAGAATCAATAAAATATTGACCTTGGAAAGCAGAATCCGCATATAAATATACTGGCGCATTTGGTGCTGCTTCACCTGTTACAACGGAATCAGGCCCTATACTTATGTTTCGAGGAGGACGAATACCTCTCTGAGTAGCGAGGTTAGCAAAATCAATTCCTCTAGTATTATTTGAAAATATTGAATTGCGTTCGAATAAATTATCATTGATTGAAGTACTCACAAATATCCCATCCTGACCATTAAATGCGATTATATTTTCTCCTGACGCTAACTTATCACCTATCGTAACAAACGAACAATCCTCTAACCTGATTCCATAAAATTGATTACCTCTATTGAAGGTACCACTCGAGTCAGCCCCGATGATGTTTCCATAAATACTTACATAATCACAGTACGTATCGAAATTAATTCCGTACCCCAAATTACTTGAAATAATATTCCTACCTGCCGTGCTTCCATCACCTATTACAGTACCTGTGCTATTGTTCTCTAAACGAATACCATCTGAACTATTTGATGCAGGCGTTACCTGATCAATTTCTAGCCCTATTACATTACCCACTATCGTATCATTAACCGAGCCATCGATAGCAAGACCAATGGTATTTCCTGAAATTAAATTGTTTTGAATTCGACCTCCTGTAATATGGGTTACCGCCACACCAAACGCGGCATTTGAAACAATTGTAGTTCCATCTACTCCCATACCGATATGGTTTTCTTGGATGATGGTCCCATCACCGACTGAAACAACTCCTCTATTGTTACCGGACAAGACGTTCCCAGCACCTACCATTCCGATGATATTGCCAAATGAGCTGGCACCACCAGAAACCCGAACACCATACAAACTAGAACCAGCAGCTGCATTTCCTGTAATATCTGTACCTATATAATTACATGTAATCTGATTATAGCTACCATTAGTAATTTGAATCGCAGAAAAATTGTCGAAACTATGTAAGTTGAGTCCTGTAACGACATTATAGTTTGATTGTATATGAATTCCATCATTCAAGGCAGGAGCACCACCAACCACTGTTATATTTGGCACGCAATCATCATCGAAATCCCCATCAACAACAGTTGAATCATCAGTGATGATCAATGCTCCATTTGAGTTAAGCAAAGTAATAGTTTGACCATCCAATGCCGGATCTATCTGGATAGTATCCGGACCAGGATTTGAATTCGCATACACAATTGCTCCTCTTAATGTTCCGCAGGTACTATCGTCTGCCGTACTGGTTACTAATAATGGATTACAGAAGTCAATCTCAATCGGTGTCGAGAATTCTGAGCTATTTGCTGATATAGTTTGGATAGCGGTTAAACTATCCAACCCGCCTACTGCATTTATCGCAGTAACATCAGCAAATGTCAACTGATAACTCCAGTTACCTGCACCATCCGCAATAGTAAATGCAATTGGAAGATGTCCCTGATAGGCTGAATCGGCAAAAAGCTCAACAATAGCGTTATTATCTGAAGTACCAGTCACTGTTGAATCAGGAGCAATAGATATAATAGTCGGAGGTAATACACCATTTTGATCAGTACCAAGATCATCGAATATAATACCACCATTTACATTACTAAATATGCTATTGCCTGACCAGGTATTTCCTAAAGCCACCTCTTCACCTATACCATTATTATTATTGAAGGCGATGATATTGGAGTCCAGGACGCAGTCGTTGGCATTGTCCAGATAAAATCCGTCCAAGGTATTTGGAATTGGCAAAGTGCCTGTCAGGTCAGTCCCGATATAGTTATTTCTAATCGTATCACTATTTCCAAAAGAAATAATGATTCCATAGTTATTCCCCGAAGCGATGTTATTCTCTATGGTACAAAAATCAGATGTAACTGTAATTCCTGTAGCGCCATTACTAAGAGGCAATGTACCTGAAACATCAGTTCCTACGTAGTTACCATCTACAATAGTGTTATTACCTTGAACTGAAATTCCAAATGTTGTATTACCAGACACAACATTTTGGCCTCCCGCAGTACCGTTACCTATGTAGGTATTCGTAGAAGCGTTAACCCGAACTCCACGGTTATTTGGAATTGAAAATGTTCCGGTCGCATCTGTTCCAATCAAGTTTCCTAGCACATAGTTATCATCTGAGACGTTTTGAATGATAACTCCGTCTAGCGTATTTCCAGATATCAAATTTCCATTACCTGCCACACCATCACCTATATAGTGTCCAGAACCATTATTAATGTTAACCCCATTCATCGAATTACCAAGGTCAACAGTACCTGTTGAATCTGTTCCAATGTAGTTTCCTAGCAAACCAATATCCTGATTGTTGACACCAGTTATCAGAACTCCATCGGCAGTATTTCCACTGATGATATTTCTACCAGCCACCGTACCGTCTCCAATTACAACTTCTGTTGAATTGACAACGGAGATACCATTAGACGTATTAGGAACTGTCGCTACACCGGTAATATCCAATCCAACAAAGTTGCCCAAAATTGTAGTTGTGTCGGCATTATCCAGATAAATACCATTAATATTGCCAGCAACTATATTCCGTCCGGAATAAGTTCCGTCTCCGATATTAGTTCCATTCGTCCCCTGTACAAAGAAGCCTTCCGGGGTATTGGTTTGTTGAATTGTTCCTGACGAATCGAGTCCAACTATATTTCCTGTAAAGTCATTGTGATCACCATTGACCATGATGTTGGCAAAACCTCCGTTGTCACATATTACACTTCCATGAACCCAGTTATTGTTGGCACCCGCATTAATTACCAGCCCTACACCGTTGCCTGCAAATATGTTATTGTTAGCAAGCCCAACAAAGCAGTCGTAGACAGTGTTTTCAGATCCATTTAGTTCAACACCATTTGCTGTAAAATTAAAAACCTTCATTCCATTCAGCTCACAATAGCTTGCATCAATCTGTATACCAGTACCCCCAGCCGTAGTTCCGTCAATACCAATATCGGGATCACCATTAAAGTCTATGTCACCTAAAATAACGGTTGTATCAGCGGTAATTACCGGCAGGCTTAACTGTGGAACGATAACTACATCCATCAGTAATGGATCAAATGTGATTGTATCAGGCCCTGGATTGGTATTTGCATACTCCATAGCGAAACGTAGGTCACCACATTCACCACCGGCACCAGATTGAGCATCAGTAGCGAGATCAACATAAAGCGGATCGCAAAAGTCAATTAGAATAGGATTGGAAAATGGTGAGCTATTTCCGCCTGAATACTGGATGGCTGTCAGGCTATCCAAACCACCGGTAGGATGTCCGATTGCTGTAAGCTGCGCTGCGGTTAATTGATGACTCCAGTTTCCTAAACCGTCTGCCTGAACAGAGTCTATCCAACTATTTCCCTGATTAGTCGAATCGGCAAACAAATATACCCAGGCATTGGCGTCCGCAGTCCCAGAAACTGTTGAGTCGAACGCGATGTCATCGATTGTGGGTGCTAGTACTCCCCCCTGATCAACTCCAGGATTATTAAAACTAATCCCTTCTCCAACATTGGAATAAATTGAATTAAGATTCCAAGTATTATTTATTGACCCACCTTCAACAGCAATGGCGATACCAGAGTTATAAGCAATTGCATTGGAATCCAACAAGAAGTTAGTTGATGCTTCCAGATGCAATGCCTCAATCGCGGTATTAGGCAAAGGTCCATTGGCAGCAAAATTAGTTCCTATTCTGTTCTTTCTTATGATGTTATCAAAGCCATCGACAAAATACAGTGCGAATTGATTACCGGAGATCAGGTTATCATAGATAATCACGTCATCTATGTCATTGCCAAATATTCCATACTGATTAGGAACAGCAATTGTACCTGTTACATCTGTACCTATATAGTTATTTTCGATGTACTGAATATCATTACCGATCTCAATTCCGACTGTTGTATTTCCTGAGATGTAATTTCTGTTGCAAGAATTCAGACCACCGATGTGATTGTACTGGGAAGTTGGGCGAATCCCATACTGGTTTGGCTGAGCAGTAAATCCATCGATATCCAATCCGATATAATTGCCCCATACATAACAACTGTCTGAACCAACGGTCATCGCAATCCCATCCGCACTAAAGTTATTTATTGCCAAACCACTGACCACCGTGTGTGCACCGCCATTAATTCTGATGCCCATCGCACCTCCACCAGCAAGTGAACCGTCTATTTCAATATCAGGAACACAATTGGCATCGATATCTCCAACAATCACGGTAGAATCTGAGGATAATCCGGGAAGTGTAGCCTGAGGTTGGATAGTTCCTCCTGATATTGCATTATCGAACCTAACTGTATCGGGACCCGGGTTGGTATTCGCATATTCCATAGCAAAACGTAAGTCACCACATTCACCACCAGTACCGAATTGATCATCTGTCAATAGAGTCACTAACAACGGATCACAGAAAGTGATTTCTATCGGAGCAGAAAACTCTGAAGTGTTGCTTCCTCCCAAATCCTGTAAAGCAGTCAAACTGTCAAGTCCCATGGCATTGATAGTTGTCATATCAGCCAAAGTCAATTGATAAGACCAATTACCTCCTGCATCGGCTCTTATTGTGTCTATAAAATAAGCCCCCTGATTAGAGTTATCGGCATACAACTGAATAAGTTCATTTGCATTTCCTGTTCCAGACACGGTCGAGTCAGCTGTGATCCCTAAAATGGTTGGGGGTGTATTAGAATTTTGTGCAGAGTTTAATAGACCAATCGGTCCACCTGTATGGTTGGTAACAGTATTCCCATACCATGTATTTGTATTTGTGGTTGCTAGATTTGCTAAAATACCACCAAGATTATTCATTAGAACTACGGGTTCCAAAGGCCCAAATCCTCCAATAGCAAGTCCTTGAGTTCCATTATCAAGGTTAAGCCCACTACTTGTATTTCCTAAGTTGGTGACACTATCCGCTCCAAGTCCGATATAAGTATTCTGTACTTGCCCGCCAGTGGTACCATTAAAAACTATCCCGCTTGATCCATTCGACCCAATGTAATTAATAAATCCGGCCGCGGCACTAATTCCGACAACTGGTGCTGTTGCACCTGAGAAATTAATTCCATTTGTTCCGTTACCCAGTGGTGTTAAACCAGTTGCATCTATTCCAACATTTGATCTGATAAAAACGGTAGAGTCACTACCATTATCAAAAACTCCCTCATTAGTATTTCCAGAAATAACTGTACGGTCCTTGGCACTACCGCCTCCAATTATTGTATAGTCACAATTACTCAAATAAACTCCCGTTCCGTTCGGTATTGCTGAGGTTCCTAATGTGTCGGTTCCAATAAAACACCCTTCCATATATGTATTACGTACATTCTCAGCATATATTCCATAAGTTGTAAATCCATTGACTACGAGTCCTTGAAGGCTACAACTATCTGCATATACGCTCAGTCCAGTTCCAACCGTGTTGGACCCATGTATTTCTATCACTTGTGTACCATCATAACCACCAAAATCCTGTAGGTTATCTACATATCCTGATTGTGACCTCCCATTAATTTCAACAGGGTCCATTATGTCAGGGAGATTGGCCACTGGCAAAATACGATGAGGACCTGCTCCTGGAATGTTAAAAGTAATCGTATCATATCCTGGGTTGGCGTTTGAATATTCAATGGCAAAGCGTAAGTCACCACATTCACCTCCGGTACCAGAATTATTATCTGTGGTAAGAGTCACTACCGTTGGCGTACATAAGGTTAAGTAATAAGGAGCTGAAAATTCAGAGCTGTTTCCTCCTATGGTTTGCACTGCAGTAATACTATCTAACCCTCCACCCCCACTAGGATAACCTATTGTTGTCAAATCACCAGCGGTAAAGGTATAAGTCCAATTGCCACTACCATCTGCAAATACTGTATTAACCAACACTGCTCCACCGTTTGCTGAATCAGCAAAAATTTCAATGCTTGCGTTAGGGTCTGATGTACCTGTGATTACTGAATCAGAACCAATATCATCAATAGTAGGAGGGGTAATTCCTCCTTGATCGCCTCCTCCAAAGAATCCAATTTGAGGTGAACCGTTGCTGTAAATACTGTTGGCGGTCCAGGTATTTCCGTTACTACCGTCCACTGAGATTCCGCTTAAAGCATTAAAAGCAATAACATTCGAGTCAGCGGAAGATCCGGCTGTCGTTGATTCGAACGCAAGCCCACGTCCACCGTTAGGGATTGCCAAATTCAAAAACTCATCAGAACCTATGATATTATTAACAATCTGATTCCCACCACCTCCGACAGCATAAATACCATTATTAGTGTTACCGGATACGACATTGTCTCTTATCATGGAATTAAATATAGGCTCTACCTGTATCCCTGTTGTGCCGTTTCCTACAGCGATACTTCCACCATAATCAACCCCCACAAAGTTATTCTGAATCACATTTCCTGTACCACCTATTAATATCCCCGCATTCAAGTTTCCTGATATGATATTTCTATCACACGCATCTGGTCCACCAATTCTAATCAAATCTGATGAACCGTAAATACCAGAGTAGTTTGCATTCTGGGTAACCCCATCATGCTCCACCCCAAAGAATGAACCGAACACGTAGTTGGTATCCGTTCCTGAATTAATTTGAAGAGCACCAATATTTGTACCTCCAGCCCAACCGGTTAAAGACAATCCATTGATAACTGTCATACCAGCTCCATTTATTCGAATTCCACTAATCCCACCACCAGCAAGGCCTCCGTCAATTCTAATATCAGGAACACAATCGGAATTTATATCTCCATCTATCACTGTTGAATCCGATGTCAGTATAGGTAAGGCAGCTAAAGGTTGAATCGTCAAGCCAGATAATGGGGTATCAAACTGAATTGTATCAGGTCCTGGGTTGGTATTTGCATATTCCATAGCGAAACGCAGGTCACCACATTCACCTCCAGCACCGGACTGATTATCTGTTAGTACAGTAACTAATAGTGGATCACAGAAATCAAGTAAGATAGGATTTGAGAATTCTGAACTATTTCCTGCCAACTCCTGAATCGCTGTGATACTATCCACCCCACCTCCAGGGTATCCAATGGTAGCTAAATCAGCAGCTGTAATTTTATAACTCCAGTCTCCCAGTGCGTCTGCTGTCACTGTATCAAGTAAATACTGTCCTTCATGCGTAGAATCGGCATACACGGACACTAGGGCAAATGGATCCGCTGTACCATTCACGACAGAGTCAGACCCAATTCCAGTAACCAAAGGAGGCAGAATGTTGGAGTTTAAAGTTGGGTCTACATTAATACCTTCTGCTGTGTTAGAATAAATCGAATTGCCAATCCACCCATTGTTAAATCCTCCATTGATTAAACTAATGCCTTCACCCACATTATAAGCAATCACGTTGGAATCAATGACATTACTAGCAACATTGTCTAACACCACTCCACTCATGGAATTCGGAAATGGTGTGCCTATTACATTCTGACCGATGAAATTAACGTTTACGGTAGTGTTATTAGACTCGATTCTAACACCACTTTGAGTATTACCAGCAATCGTATTATTAGTTATTGTATTATTATTTCCTGATAAAACATAAACTCCGTTGAATCCGTTTGGAAGTCCTACTGTGCCTGCAGAATTCAATCCAATCATATTGTTCTGCACATTATTACCATCACCATCCAATGCGACACCATTCTGAGTATTTGCAGAAATTAAATTTCCGAAACTTGCAGTACCAATATTATTAAATCCGGCTGTACCTGTGACAACTACACCATTATGTCCATTGCCTAATGCTGAATTAGCGACAGAAACACCAATACTATTATTGATAATCGTGTTATCCTGAGTTCCTAAACCTTCAATGAAAATTCCGTTCTCAGTATTACCCGAAATAATATTGCCATCACCCCCAGCAGAACCACCAATGCTATTGAATGTAGCCCCGGAGTTGATTCTTATACCATCAAGTCCATTCGGAACACTCAGATTGCCTAAGTTATTAGTGCCTATGTAATTTCCTCTAACTTCATTACCACTTGCCCCGGAGCCAATCAAAATTCCATATAACGTATTACCTGAAATAATATTCCTGCCTGTAACACCTCCATTACCAATAGCATTCGTGTCCCCCGTTCCTCCGAAGGAGTCATCTATTTGAATTCCAATCTGATTTGGAATGGTACCGGTACCAGCTCCATTGGTTCCGATATAGTTATTAAAGACGGAGTTGTTTTTCCCTACTATGTATAAACCAATTGAATCATTACCCGAAATGATATTTCGGTCGGTAGCTCCTGTTCCGCCTATCGTAATATTATCACCCAAAACCGCAATTCCTGCTATGCTATTTCCTCCGAGTGCTACTGTTGCGGAAGGATCTATACCTATGCGATTACCTCTTACAATTGAACCTGCTGCTTCAGGGTGAATAGTCATGCCCGTTTGGCCATTACCGGAAAAGTCACTGTACTGCACAGTGGTGTTGGGAGATCTTAGGTCTAAAGGTGAAACATCAAAATTCACCCCCAAAATACTGTCGACAACAAAGGTAGAGGCATTTAGACTCGACTGTATACCATTATCAACATAAACACCGCTGGGCCGTTCACCCGAGATTCTCAACCGTTGAATTCTTGCACTTGCTGCATCAACATGGAACATCCGAACACTTCCATATACGGCTGATGGTCTCACCCAAATCTCCACCCCGCTTGCATTAATATAGGTGCCCGGGTCAGTCTCAAACGTTAAGGTGTTATCAATCCAAATCGTATCTCCATCCAATGCAGGATCGAAGGTAATTGTATCACTCCCTGCAACATTATTTGCATAGCCAAGGGCATACCTAAGGGTTCCACAAGTGCTGTCATCTGCTGTACTGGTTACATACAATGGATCGCAGGAAAGAATTGAAACTGCATTTGAGAATTCAGAAGCATCAGAGCCATCATATTGAAATGCAGTCAAACTATCCAAGCCTGCGGCCATAAATACTGCATAATCCGCTGCAGATAAAGCATAGGTCCAGTTACCTAAACCGTCTGCTGCCGCTGTTCCAATAAAATATTGTCCTTGATTATTAGTGTCTGCATGTAGGGAAATAAGAGCTCCAACTGAAGCAGTACCATTAACTACACTATCTGGACCAACACCCGTGATATTCGGAGGATTAATATTATTCTGTGCACCGGTACCAATATTAGTATGGATACCGCGGCCACCATTTGTATAAATTGAGTTATTAGCCCAAGTATTTCCAACAGCCGAGGCTCCTGAAGTCTCTATACCATCACCGGAGTTATATGCAATTACATTGCGAACGATATTGTTCAATGCCCCATTTGCTATAAATACACCGTCATTCCCATTGTTTAGAACAACAGTGGTATCTATTCCTGTTCCGATCGCATTGTTTTCAATAGTATTTTGATCGGATAAAATCCTGAAGCCGTGCCCTGTATTTCCAGAAATAACATTCCTGTCCCCTGCTAATGGACCACCTATGGTATTTCCATTACCTGAAACAGATATCCCATCACTGCCATTACCCATTCCTACATTTCCGGTTATGTTAGTCCCTATGAGATTTCCAATTACAATTACTGAATCCGAGGTTTGTATACTAATTCCATTGCTACCATTTGACGACACAATATTCCTACCCGGGATAGTACCATCTCCAATGTAATTGGGGCCATTTGTCACACCCGCCACTACTACACCATTGATTGAGTTGGGAATAGACAAGGTTCCATTTCGATCTAGACCTACCTTATTACCTACTATGTGATTATTAATGGCACTGGAGTTAACGATCAAAATCCCTGAATGACTATTGCCAGAACACACATTTGCATCGTTACCCCCTGTTCCTCCAATCATATTATTTGTGGCTGGACCATTGACAATAATTCCATAACGATTCGGGATACCTGCTGCATTCCCACTTTGGTCGGTTCCAACCCAACAGCCACGAATCCAATTGTTAGTAGCTGAACTGCCCGTAATATGAATTCCCCCGATGTTTCCACTGTTTCCAAACCCTTGAATATTCATATATTCAATTACATTTCCTTCCGATTGGATCTCTATTCCATGAAAGTTATTCGTACCCCCATCCAAGGTAATACTAGGTCTAAAATCACTGTCAATATCTCCTGTGATTACAGTTGAATCATCCGTTAAAGCTGGTAATTGAGTAGTGTAATTTATTGTCGCCCCAATAATACCCAGATCAAATGTTATGGTATCTGGACCAGGGTTACTATTTGCATACTCAATTGCAAAACGTAAATCCCCGCATTCTCCACTTGCAGGTATATTGTCACTTGTCAATGTCACGAGCAATGGATCACAAAAACTTAATGCAGCCGGAGCAGAAAATTCAGATGTGTTATCCGGAAACGTTTGGGTTGCGGTCAAGCTATCCAAACCTCCACCCGGATAGCCAATGCCCGCGAGGTCAGCAGCCGTCAATTTATATGACCAGTTACCTGTACCATCGGCAATTATTCCTGTGATATAATATTGTCCTTCATGAGTTGAGTCTGCAAAAAGCTCAACTAATGCCCCTGCTGTAGCCGTTCCTGAAACTGTAGAATCAGAAGCCACCCCTAAGATCACAGGAGGTAGAATCCCATTTTGTTCTGTCCCAGAAAAATTGATACCTAACCCTCCATTGGAATAAATACTATTCTGATTGATCACATTTAGGTTAGTCGTCCCATCTCCGATAAATGAAATGCCGTGATTGTTGGAATAAGCAATAACGTTACCTATGATCGTGTCGTTTACTATACTAGATCCAATTTCTATCCCAACTCCACTAGGGACTGGATTACCTCCCACATCAACACCTATGTAGTTATTGATAACATTATTATTATTACCCCAATCAGACTCAATTGCAGGCAATGAACTACTAGCGCTGGTAATATAATTCTCATCGCCCGCACCATATCCACCAATGCGTCCATTATTACCACGCATCAATAAATTGTAGGTTGGGCCATTCCCCACAGCAGTGACACCATCAATTAAAAGTCCAACCCTATTGTTGGTAAACTCGTAATTATTTCCATTCAATTGAACACCCGCACTATTATAGCCGATGTAATTTCCAGAAACGTAGGCATTATCAGCCTCAATACTAATTCCTGTGGAAGAATTACCTACATCAGTAACTGCGTCATTCCCGATTCCAATTGTGTTGTCCACGATCGTAACTCCAGCAGCCACCCCACCATAACGAATTCCATGTGAGGAGTTTCCACCGATCCATGAATCTCTCACTATATTGGCGTTTACTCCCCAAATCAGAATACCTTGCGAGCCATTTCCTCCTGGAGTGTTTCCATCTGCAAGTAGGCCAATAAAATTATTTGATACCTCATTACTATCTGAAGCTATATCAATTCCTCTCCCTGTATTTCCACTAATAATATTTCGGCCGGCTACCGTACCGTCACCTATATAATTTCTAACGTTATTAAATATATTAATTCCTTTACTATTTGGCACTGGGGCAGTTGCGGTTGAATTTAATCCAATAATATTCCCATAGACATAGTTACTCCTTCCTCCACCGTTAAAATCAATCCCTTCACTAGCATTTCCTGATATCACATTTCCAAAACCCGATTCGCCTATAAAATTTTCTGAGCCTCCTACATATACCCCAACATTATTCGGCATTGCTGTTGTTCCTGCAATATCTATCCCAATATGATTATTTCTCAAGACGTTAAAATCACCATAAATCGCAATCCCATCCGCATCAAAACTCCCTACTGATATATTCTGTATCGTACATCTATCTGAAGAAATTTCAAATGATCTAACACCTGGAGTGTTTTCAACAACAGCTATATGAGGATCTGTATCACCGAAACCCATACTACCATCTATAAATGTCGTATCTGCATTAACTCCCGTAATCGTTGGTAAATCTCCATCGATTGGGATTGAAAGCCCATCCAGAGCCGGATCAAAAGTTATAGTATCCGCTCCGGGGTTTATAATTGCATACTCCATTGCAAAACGTAAATCCCCACATTGACCACCACTACCAGGTGCATCATCCGAGTTCAAGGTAACAAATAGAGGATCACAAGCTGTATACTCAAAGGCTCCCATGTCAATTCCAGCTCCCTGAGTTCTGTTCTGCATATCCAGGTCTAAACTAAATGGGTTAATTCCATCGACCCCATTATCAATGGCATCCGATGGGGCCTGAGGAACATATGATGCATTCAGATTGGGATCTGTATTATATAGATTTCCTCCGCAGCCTGATGGACAGCCTTGCTCATGTATAGAATTATCAAAATCAAGATTCATAGTAGCTCCCCCGTCATTGAATTCCTGACCTCCCATTGTGTTATTGAAAAGGATACTGTTTCGAATGTACAAGTCTATTTCGCCTCCTCCATCCAAATAAAATATATCACCTCCACCTGCAGTATAACCATAGATGGTATTGTTAATAAAGTCAAAACGGTTGTCAATAGCGTCTGCCGCTTCCAGATAAATAACTTCGTTTTCGAATTGGTTTGGAAGGAATAAACAATTCACAACTTGTATAGAGTCATTTGATAACCCTTGATCCCAAAGTATATGAATTGGCTTAGCCGTATTGAATCGACAATTATACACCCCTACCGCATTATTCGATGCATAAATACCTCCAACTGCCTGATTTCCTGCTGTAAATGTAAAGCCATCAACTATGGTAGGTGCACTCTGGTCGATTATATTCAGGACTGGAAAAAAGTCATTATTGGCTCGCAAATTAGATACATGGGCCGAATAATCCCGATCATTAACTGAGGTTTCAGTTCCAGCAAAGCCACCATAAATTTCACAAGGAGTGGTTACATCAAAAGGATCATTGGCGGGTGAACCTCGAGTATAAAGTCCTTCGGCAACCCAAATTTGAGTATTAGGGTCGCATACTTTATCAAGCGCATCTTGAAAATCCGTAAAGGCATTGATCCAACTAGAGCCATCATTTGCCCCGGATGCCGATGCGTACACATATATTGTATCAACACTACAAGTACTTTCAAAAGGACCTAAGTCGACAGTACCTCCTTGAATCCTATTTTGCCCAATGATATCCAATGTTTCTGTCACAGCAGAGTTCAACCCAAAATCAATCGCTGGTGACGGTGAGTTTAATTGATAGTCGTATCCTGCTGCATTTACGAAATTTGGATCGCTGCTAAAAAGTACGGTGTTACATGCTGCCGTTCCCATACATGCCGCTTCATCTGTAAGTGAATTACGAATTTGGGCTGAGGTTGGTACTCCTGCCGATTCTATCCAGGTCCGGTCCGCTCCAGGCGCATTATTACCAAACATAATTGAATTTCTGATGTCTATCCTAAGCGATCCTGCGTTTTGCCTCCAATGAAATGCTCCTCCATTATTGGCAGCTGAGTTGTCATGAAATGTAGCATTTGTAATATTAAAGTCGTGGCCACCACCGTTGGTGTAGCCCATAATAGCACCTCCATCAGCTGTTGCTGAAGAGTTGGTATGAAACAAGCCATTTTCAATATCTATGATATGATTACCTGAAGTAGCAGTCCCATAAATTGCACCACCGTCTGAATTAGACACGTTAAAACGAAAATCTACATTTACCAGCTCAAGGGAAGAATTAATTGAATACAAACCGGCTCCATTTGCGTTTGCGCCAGTACCATCCGCATTACCTCTTTCGATAATAAAACCATCAAGTCTTGTCGTGGAACTCAACCCGCTTGCCGTAATCACATGATAGCTATTGTTGTTAGGGGCCGCATCCTGTCCCAAGTCACCACTTAAAATTGTTGGATTTGAGGCTAAATCTCTGGCAGCAAAAGTTGCAGTCCCGTTAGCAAAACCTCCAAAAAGTTTCGTCCCCTCTTTCAAGACGAATGATGCTGTACGGTCAAATCCTGCATCAGGAAAATATTCCCCTGCTGCTACCCAAAAATCTATACCTGTACCACAAGAATAAGACAGGGCATCCTGCAAACTTTTATAGGCATTCGACCAATCTGTCCCATTGTCCTGACCTCCAGTTAAACCCTGGTCAACGTATATAATGGTGCCGGGAGCTTGATCCTGTATTTCAAAAGCACCAATATCCCTATTTCCGTATATTGGATTGTTTTTAAAATCATAGCTTAATACTGGAAATGCATTAGTCCCCTGATCTTTTGCTGGTGAATTGCAAACTAGGTAATAGTCATCATCAAGGTTACCTTCCGTGCCATCGGCCCCGGTTGCATCTAAAAACTCCGGATCAACGTCAAGAATATTACCGGCACCAGCTGCTGGTGCAAAATCAGATGATGCAAACATTGAATATTCGATAGAATGTGAACCCTGTAAGTCGAGATTATCAAAATTAGTTGTTACGTTTACCCAATTATGCCAAAAAATTGAATTTTGAATTGTGAGATTCGTTGCTCCTCCCCCGTGCTCATAGACAGCCGCTCCGGTAAAACCTGCTTGAACATTATTCTGAACAAAAGTACAATTATAAATTCCAAGTAGATTTCTTCTGTGGTAAATAGCACCTCCCCGTGAATTCCCACTGGAATTAGTCAGGAAAAGAGAGTTATGAATATCCAGACTTACACTACCACTTTGTCCTACAAATATGGCTCCGCCACCTTCTGTCCCTGAAATGTTGTGGTTATTATAAAAAATACAGTTTCGAATTTCGCAATTTGGCGCAGCTATATAAGCCCCTCCTCCGTTTGGAATTGGCCCACCATTGTTAAAGGCATTTTGAACTATAAACCCATCTAACAATCTAGGATTCGTCCCTCCTGAATTGGCCGCTAGTAAGACATACGTATTATCACTCTGAAACCCAGGGGTTCCTATATCACCATCAAGAAACGTCTGGTTCGCCTCCCAATTTCTTTCAGATAATTGACTTTCTGTCCCATTAAACCCTCCATATATAGCAAACTCTCCAAAATTAAAAGATATTGTTCGGTCCGTACTGTTAGTCGGGCGATATATCCCAGCTGCAACCCATAACGTATCGCCTGGACTAGCTGCAGCCAGTGCTACATCCAGCCGGTTATAAGCATCGGCCCAACTCGTTCCTCCTCCCCCGGCAGCCGAAGCATCAACATATATTCGAATCTGGGCATGACTGCTCACAGCCAAAGCCAAGGTCAGAAAAATAACACTGATAGTATGTCTTATATGCCTTAACAAGGTTGATTCAAATACTTGGAAGTAAGTATCGGACTATTTTTGCTGATAGTATTGCTTACCTTAAGGTTTAAAAATACTGGTACCTAAACTAAATACTTCAACCGAGTCAAAAGTAAATGCGGTGGAACTAGTATTTATCCACATTTACAACTTGGTGTAAGTATAGCGTACAAAAATACTAGTTTTATTGTTAAAATTCAACTCCTCCCGCAATACCAAAAAGAGCTGGGATTTGCTCAAAAAAAGACATTAATGTCAAAACATTACTCGTTCCAACACCTAATTTTTAAAAATCCCACTTGTAAGAACTGACTTCCTGCAAACAGCTATCCAAAAGTTTTATGGCTGCTTTCAAATCTTCCTTATGAATGGTCTCAATAACCTGGTGTATATGTCTGGTTGGAATTGACACTGCACCGGCAATAGCTCCCTTTTGGCCCCAGCGTTGAATACCCGCAGTATCTGTTCCTCCGGCTGTAAGAATTTCAGGTTGCCATTTAATTTTGTGCTTATCTGCCGTCTTCTTCATAAATTCAATCATCCTATAATCGGCAATGGCTGATGAATCCATGAGTTTAATGCCAACACCCTCTCCCAGTCTGGTGATATTTTCATGAGCTGGAGCTCCGGGAGTGTCATAAGCTATGGTTGTATCCAGGGCAAAACCATAATCTGGATTAATATAACCGGCTGCTACTTGTACTCCCCTCAGACCAACTTCTTCCTGAACCGTAAAGACAGCATACAGATCATGGTCTAATTTTTTGACCGACTTCAGTACTTCAATCAGAATATAGACTGACACCCGGTTATCAAGAGATTTACAATTTACACAGTCCCCGATTTCTATTAACTCACCAGCTCTGGTCACTGAGTTACCAATTTCGACATATTTCTCAACCTCCTCTTTGGACATCCCTAAGTCAATGAAATAATCATCCATCTTGGCTGGCTTATTTTTTTCTTCGGGCTTCATTACATGTACCGGCTTACTACCCATCACTCCAACGAGATCTTTCTTGCCATGAACAATGACTCTTTGGCTTGTGAGGGTCTTAGGGTCGAAACCTCCTAACGGATGGAACTTTAAAAATCCATTCCCATCAATATGTGTTACGATGAAGCCAATCTCATCCATATGAGCGGCAACCATGGTCTTTTTGGCATCTTTCACACCACTCCTTTTGACAGCTACTACATTGCCAAGATTATCGATTTCAATTTCATCAACTAAGGGCCTTATTTCCTTTAGCACTAAATCACGAATTCTTTTTTCGAAGCCTGGTGCACCGCTGGTTTCGCAAATTTTCTTTAGAAGTGGTATATCAACTTTCATGGTATGAGTATTAAAAAAGCTGCTCCAAAAAGTCAATAATACCTGACCTTCAAAGCAGCTTTCATATTATCTTAAGACTAAATTATTCTATCGTGCTAATCTTTAACATATTGGTACGACCCTTTTTCCACAAAGGCATACTTGCCGTATTTATGACTATATCTCCTTTTTGCACAAGCCCTTTAGCAAGAAGTTCATTCTTAACATCCTGAATCGTATCATCAGTAGTCTCCTGCTTATTATAAAGGAAAGCCGTCACTCCCCACACTAAGCTAAGTCGCGTTACCAATGCCTTATTACTGGTAAACACATAAATTCCCGCCTTAGGTCTTCTTTTCGCTATTTGTAATGCGGTGTATCCCGATTCTGTCATTCCAATTATAGCTTTGGCATCTGTTGCTTCCGCTAATCGACAGGCAGAATAAACAAGACTGTCATTAATAACTGTATCGGAATTTTTATCAATCGAGCTAAAGTTGTGATAGATATCTCCGTGCTCTTCAACATTTTTAATGATCCGAGTCATTGCTGTAACAGCTTCAACAGGATAATCACCGGCTGCTGACTCACCACTTAACATGACCACATCCGCTCCATCCAGAATTGCATTAGCCACATCATTTGTCTCAGCCCTGGTTGGACGAGGATTCGTGATCATACTCTCCATCATCTGAGTAGCAATAATTACCGGCTTGGCTGCAGCATTACACTTTTCAACCAATTCCTTTTGAATCAAAGGCACCTTTTCCATTTCCACTTCTACCCCAAGGTCTCCTCTAGCTACCATTAAAGCATCTGTCGCTTCAATGATGGCATCCATGTTTTCAATTGCCTCTGGCTTTTCAATTTTAGATATCACCTTGATATCTTTTCCAGCAGCCTTTATTCTACTTTTTAGATCTATAATATCCTCAGCTGACCGTACAAATGAAAGTGCAATCCAATCGACTTCCTGTTCAATACCAAAAGCTAAATCCCTAATATCCTTTTCCGTGAGAGAAGGTTCTGAAATTTTTGTATTGGGTAGATTAATCCCTTTTCTGGATTTGAGTTTTCCACCGAACACTACTTCTGCAGTCACTTCTTTACTATCCGTGCCTAATACTTTTAATTCAAGGTTACCATCATCTATGAGTATGGTATCACCCTGTTGTACATCCTGGGCGATTGTTTTATAAGTAGTACTAATTTTTTCAGCGGTGCCTACAAAGTCATCTGCCACAATTTTAATTTGATTGCCCGGATGAATATCAACACCGTCATTTTCCATTTGGTTGGTACGTATCTTAGGACCTTGTAAGTCCTGCAGCAAACAAATATTTGTTCCGTGCTCATCATTTAACTCACGTACCCAGTTTATGACTTTAATATGATCATCATGATCACCATGGGAAAAATTCAGTCTGAATATATTTGCGCCAGCCTGATGTAATTTCCATATCATTTCTTTGGACCTACTGGCCGGTCCGATCGTAGCAATAATCTTAGTTCTCTTTTGTACAGTTACCATGGTATCAACTAGAATAATAAGTTTTCTTTGGATTTGAGGTTGCTTACTTCAACTTTCGTTACATACTGCACCTCATTCAGCGACTGAAGTGCTTCTCGAAAGGTAGCATCATCAAAATCTTCTATCTCACCCTCTAATTGGATGAAATAGTCGTAATCTTTGAGTTCCGAAAGTAAGTATGGTTTCTGAATATTGCTAAACTCGTATGGTTTATTTTTCAACAATCTGACGTATGAGTACTCAGTTTCGTAGATAAAATTAGATATATACATTCGACCACCTTTTTGAAAATCATACTGTATATCATCTTGCTTAACCAGCTTGAGCCCCATGAATTTATTTATAGACCAGGCTAATTTATGCTCCTTAACCTGCGTTATAACACCAAAGAGGCTAAACTCATATTCGTACTCAACTAATAATCGAGTTGATTTCATATCAGAATAAACTTAATAAATATTATTGGTCAGAAGAATCAAATAGCAGATACTACCATAATTGAAAATATACGCACTGCAAGGTGCAAGTAGGGCAAAAACATTTATTTCCTGCTAATAATGAGGATTTTGAGTGACTTTGACCCGTGGAAATTAACTTAAAAAAATTGTTTGACATTAATGGTTTTATCTATTTCTTTGCACACGAATTTTAACTAAACCATTAGAAAAATGTCTGAAATTGCAGAGAAAGTAAAGAGCATTATCATTGATAAGTTAGGTGTTGAAGAATCAGAAGTTGCACCTGAAGCGAGCTTTACAAACGACCTTGGCGCAGACTCACTTGACACAGTGGAGTTGATTATGGAATTCGAAAAGGAATTTAACATTTCTATTCCAGATGAGCAGGCTGAGAATATCGGTACTGTTGGAGAAGCCATCTCTTATCTTGAGCAGAACGTAAAAGAATAATCTTTAACAAAGTTTTTAATAGTAGGATATCCTAATTCAGAATTCGGTATGGAGTTGAAAAGAGTTGTTGTAACCGGTCTTGGAGCTGTTACCCCGCTTGGTAATAGTGTATCGGAGTATTTTAATGGGCTAAAGAGTGGCACTAGTGGTGCAGCTAGAATTACTCATTTCGATCCTACTCATTTTAAAACACAGTTCGCATGTGAAGTCAAAGACTTCTCTCCTGAGGAAAGAGGAATTGACCGAAAAGATGCGAGAAAAATGGATCCATTTGTTCAGTACGGCATGGTTGCCGCTTCTGAAGCGGTGGAAGATTCCGGTATCCTTGATAACTTCAACCCTGATAGGGTGGGAGTTATCTGGGGATCCGGTATTGGTGGTATCTATACCTTCCAACAAGAAATCGAAGGTTTCGTTGCTAACGAAAAAGTCCCTCGATTTAATCCTTTCTTTATTCCTAAAATGATCATAGATATTAGTGCTGGCCACATATCTATGAAATACAACTTCAGAGGACCAAACTTCTCAACAGTTTCCGCATGCGCTTCTTCTACTAATGCATTAATTGATGCATTCAACTACATTAGACTAGGAAAAGCTGATGCTATTGTTTCAGGAGGATCCGAAGCTGCTGTTACTGAAGCAAGTATTGGTGGATTTAACGCTCTGAAAGCATTATCTGAAAGAAATGACTCTCCGGAAACAGCTTCCCGACCTTTTGATAAAGACCGTAACGGTTTTGTTATGGGAGAAGGTGGAGCAGGCTTGATACTCGAAGAATACGAGCACGCAAAAGCGCGCGGAGCCAAAATATATGCCGAAGTCATAGGTGGAGGAGTATCTGCTGATGCTCACCATATGACCGCACCGCACCCGGAAGGACTTGGTGCAAAGAATGTAATGCTTAATGCCCTAAGTGACGCTGAAATAAACCCGGAAGATGTAGATTATATCAATGTACACGGTACTTCTACACCTCTCGGAGATATTAGCGAGGTAATGGCAATACAGGATGTTTTTGGTGAACATGCATATAATCTGAACATAAGCTCCACAAAATCAATGACAGGGCACTTGCTTGGTGCTGCTGGGGCTATTGAAAGTTTAGCATGTATTTTTGCACTACAGAATGGAATTATTCCTCCTACTATCAACCACTTTACGGATGATGATCAATTCGACCCAAAACTGAATTTTACTTTCAACACCGCACAGGAAAGAGAAGTAAAAATTGCCCTGAGCAATACTTTTGGATTCGGAGGTCACAATGCTTCCGTAATTTTCAAAAAGTTTTAGTTTGTTTGCGTTTCTAAAAAGAAGTCAACACAAGAACAAAAAACAAAAAGAACTTTACACTGCCGTAAAGCATATAACAGGCTTTAACCCCAGGCAAATCAACCTTTACGAACAGGCCTTGAAACACTCTTCTGTAACGAAGTCACAGATAGATAACAATGAGCGCCTTGAGTATCTTGGAGATGCAATTATCGGATCTGTTGTAGCCGAATATTTATTCAAAAAATTTCCATACAAAACCGAGGGCTTTCTCACCGAAACCCGATCGCGAATGGTCAACCGCGAAACACTGAATGAAATTGCACGAAAGATTGGTCTAGACGAACTTGTAGAATACAGTATCAATCGAAACTTACCTAATAGTCACAAATCAGTTTATGGTAATGCCCTGGAAGCTTTTGTTGGGGCGGTATACCTGGATAAAGGGTACTATACCACGCAAAAATTCATTACTCAAAAGCTTTTCGGTCCGCATATTGACATTGACACAATTCTCAATACAATCAAAAATTACAAAAGTGCATTGATTGAGTGGGCTCAAAAAGAAGGTAAGGATATTCGTTTCGAAATTGTATCAGAAAAAGGCAGCAATCACC
Organism: Cytophagales bacterium; assembly: GCA_965267335.1. Lineage (GTDB taxonomy): Bacteria > Bacteroidota > Bacteroidia > Cytophagales > JAAEPT01. Next base: position 4,114,141 of record OZ253953.1, read on the forward strand.
ATAAGGAATTTACCGCCCAGGTGTATATCGAAAATGAACCTCTTCAAACCGGTAAAGGCCTAAGTAAAAAGAAAGCGGAACAGGCTGCAGCTGAAAAGACCTACGAAAGTCTTGACATCTAACTCTCATTTAATAACAAGCATTATATTTTTTTTCTGCCTAGATTCGTGTCGATAAATGATTGCGATTTCTAAAATAGCCGGAGCCACACTTAATCAAATCCCCTTTGACTGGAGCAATAACGTCAGCAATATTAAAGAAGCTATTATTGCTGCAAAAGAAAAAGGAATAGAACTATTGTGTATGCCGGAACTCAGTTTAACCGGGTATGGCTGCGAGGATTTCTTTCTTTCCGATTGGCTACCAAAAAAGGCTATGGAAATTCTCATCAATGAAATCGTGCCTGCTACTGATGACATCATTGTCAATATTGGCCTTCCAGTCTTATTCCAGGACAGGCTTTATAATTGTGCTTGTCTTATCCAGGACGGAAATATTCTTGGTTTTACGGCAAAACAATTTTTAGCCAATGATGGCGTACATTATGAACACCGCTGGTTTTACCCATGGCCTTCAACAGAAATAGAAGTAATTGAAATAGAAGGCCAGCGATATCCTTTTGGTGACTACATATTCAAAATTAACGATACAAAAATTGCTTTCGAGATATGTGAAGATGCCTGGCGCCCCAATCGACCTGCTATACTTCATTACGAAAACAAGGTTGATATTATACTTAATCCTAGTGCTAGTCCCTTTGAAGTTCGAAAGTCTCAAAGAAGACAGGATTTGGTAATCAGTAGCTCTAGGGAATTTGATTGCACCTATGTCTATTGTAATCTTTTGGGTAATGAATCCGGAAAACTCATTTTTGATGGAGAGGTCCTAATCGCTGATAAAGGTAACTGGGTAGCTGGTAACCAAAGATTGTCTTTTGAAAACTTCAATATAGTCACCTCAACATCAAATACACAGCCCAAAATCGCGGACGTCAATGATGAATTTGCTCAAGCGGTAAGTCTGGGTTTATTTGACTATCTGAGAAAAAGCAATACCAAAGCTTTTGTACTTTCCCTGAGTGGTGGTGCAGACTCTTCTACCTGTGCTGTACTTGTTTCAGAAATGGTGAAAAGAGGAACCCTGGAGCTGGGTAGAGAGGCGTTTCTCAGAAAAGCAGGGCTTCCCGATTATTCTGAAGAAGAATTGCGAAGCAAAATACTCATTTGTGCTTATCAAGGGACTGTCAATTCATCTCAATCTACTTTTGATTCCGCCCAGGCACTCGCTGAAGAGCTGGGAGCCACATTCTACAACTGGAAGATAGATGAGGAGGTTAACAGCTACCGCAACAAAATCGAAAAAGTTCTCAAACGCGAACTCGACTGGAAAAATAATGACATTGCATTACAAAATATACAGGCAAGGGCAAGATCTCCCATCATATGGTTGCTCACAAACCTTTCCGGTGCCTTATTACTTACCACCTCAAACAGAAGTGAGGGGGATGTAGGCTACGCCACAATGGATGGAGATACAAGTGGTAGCCTTGCTCCGATTGCAGGCATAGATAAAGCATTTATCAGGGATTGGCTAAAATGGGCTGAAAAAGAATTGGGATATCTATCATTACATCATGTAAACAATCTGGCTCCTAGTGCGGAGTTAAGACCTTTGGATATGACGCAGAGTGATGAGGATGATCTCATGCCTTATGATATCCTATTGAAAATAGAACACTTTGCCATAAAAGATAAACTTCCTCCGACCGAAACATACCGCGCATTAATTAAAGAACTGGATATCGCTCCAGAGCTGGTCAAAACCTACATAAAAAAGTTTTATCGCCTATGGTCATACAATCAATGGAAGCGGGAACGAACTGCACCATCCTTCCATCTTGACAGCTTCAATGTAGACCCTAAGTCGTGGATGAGATTTCCAATCCTCAGCGGGAGCTTTCAACGCGAACTGAAAGAACTTGATCAGCTATCTTACGACTAATTTTTCCTGATGGAGTTTCTCGTTACTTGAAGCCACTATCAAGTATACGCCAGGAGTAAGATCAACCTCCTCGTGTAAAGCAAAAATTACATCCCCTTCCTCGTGAACTACTATTTTTGAGTATAACTCCCGACCCAAGGCATCATGCAGAAGAAGTAAAGTTTCCGCACCTTCGCTATGGGATATTTTCAAATGGACTTCTCCGTTAGAGGATGGGTTAGGATAAGCATATAGATGAAAACCTGCATCACGTTTTACCGATAAAATTTCTGAATAGTAAAACGAACCATCAAAATCAACTTGTCTTAACCTATAGTAAATAGTTGAGCTAAGAATCGAATTCTCATCAGGATAAACATAGTTATTTAATTCAGTACTATTGCCTTGCCCACTCACGGCCCCAATCAACTCCCAGGAATATCCATCCATAGAACGCAAGATTTCAAAATGGCTATTGTTTTCTTCTTCGATAGTCGACCAATTCAACTCAACAATTCCATGAAAATCCTCTGCCGAAAAGTGCAATAATTTAACAGGCATTGGACCGGATAGGCAATTTGTGACCGTACTAGCACAGCCACAACCAACTGTTGCACTTCCAGGCTTAGACCCTGAAGCAGGACCACAGTAATACAGCTCATTATCTAAGGTCATAGAGTTGTTCCAGTTACTTATAGCATTGACAGAAAAAGTAGCACACTCACCCGCTGACCCCGAGTAATTAAACCCATTCGTAACATTAATAGCCTCAACATTTCCAGTTACATTTAATGACGCCCCTTCATCAAAATTAAGCGGACCACCATTATTGAACCTAAAATTGTTCGTATTAATGGTTCCTGAATTTATTAATGATCCCGCATCTACTCTGAACTCGCCTCCTACATTTACACTAGATTCTCCACAAAGATTCCGGAATGCATTGGCTCCACCTTGCATAACCATATCATTGGATATATTCAATTCGTTTTGGTTTTTTATTGTGGTAGGATTATTAAACATTAAGGTACCGTTGACATTCATTATAGCACCCGGACGTATATCTATGACTCCACCGTTGTTTGAAGTAATGCTTTGTGTTGTTAGAATGGAATTAGAATCTACAAATATATTAATTGGAGACCCTGGATTTAAGCCAAAATTCAAACTCAAATCTCCACCATCCGTAACTTCAAACCTGGATTCACTATTGAAATTACCTCCATTTACATCTGCTCCTGAGCCATGTACTATAAAGGTGAAAAGATCTTCACTAACACTGACGCTATTCAAATTCGTATTATCTCCCCAAGATTCAATTGTAAAATTATCAATACCTCCATTTATGTTGAACCCATTGAAGGTAACATTGTCGACACAAACCAGCACCTGAATATTATCATGGTTGATATTCATATTGACATTGCCGCTAGGAGTTGACGTTATACACCAAATCTCGTTATTTGTGGTAGTATTGAGATTAGTGCCCGACAGTACTTGGTCACAACTTGTACATTGCCCATAGGCGCACATGTTGTTGTTCAAATAAAAACACACACCTGCGACAAGGAATTTTAATCCCTTGTATTGCATCTTTAGAAATTGTAAGCCTAACTTTGGTTTATCTCTGGTAATGATTCAGTTTGTGACCAAAAATCACACACCATAGCCTGGTCTGAATCAAGAACAAATATACAATCTAACACATTGATAACCAATTCATGCTTCATGATTCTATTCAAACATTTAAAAAAGAGCAAAAAAACTTACAGGAAATAGGAATATTACTGCGTTATGTAAATCCTTCTTAAACCCCTATATTTGCCACCCTAATGAGTGCACTAGGTTACATTTTCTGGAATGCCAACCCTGAGATTTTTTCGGTGGGGCCTCTTCATATCCGCTGGTATGGGCTTTTATTTGCTTTGGGGTTCCTGATTGGCCAACAATTAATTTACCGTATTTATAAAAAGGAAGGACGCGATCTCAAACATGTAGATCCACTGACCATTTATATGGTAATTGCAACCGTTGTCGGAGCAAGATTAGGACACTGTTTGTTTTACGATCCTTATTATTATTTCATTGAAAATCCGTTAGAAATATTCATGATCATGAAGGGCGGACTTGCCAGTCATGGTGCTGCTTTCCTGATACTTTTCGCGGCCTGGAGGTTTCACAAAAAATACAGAACCAATTACTTATGGGTACTGGATCGTATTGTAATCGTAATTGCGCTGGCAGGTTGCTTTATTCGGTTCGGAAATCTGATGAATTCTGAAATTATTGGAAAGCCCACCAATTCTTCATTCGGATTCGTATTCGCCCAGAATGTCACTAAGTATCCATATGTATATGAAGCTGATGGTTTGGAAAGCATTTCTGTCGCTTCTCGTGATACTGATACTATAATAGATGGACAAAAATACATTGGCGCACGTTTAGACTTAGAATTCAAAAAATCGAAGAGCGAGATTGATAAACTCAGCTTTTTACATGACACTTACCCTTCGCGAGTTCATGCGATCAACAGTAAACCTGACTTTATTCATGACAGATATCTCGCACCAATCCAACCAAATGACATCAATCAATCCAGCATTAATATTTGGCTCCTACCGAGACATCCGGCACAGCTATACGAATCTCTTACCAGCTTAATTGCATTCATGATCCTCGGTCTGATCTATCTGAAAAGCAAGGGCAACGTACCTGAGGGGAGGCTATTTGGCCTGTTTTGTGTAATCGTTTTCACACTGAGGTTCCTGTATGAATTTTTGAAGGAAAACCAATCCAGTTTTGCGGCTTCATTTGACCAAGGTCCGTTGATCAATATGGGACAAATATTAAGTATCCCCCTTATTCTTATCGGGATATACGCATTGTACCGGTCTTTTAAAAAGGGCAAGGAAACCACACCCCAGGATTAGTAGTCTTAATAATTATTAAGTCATATTTCCTTAGATTGTGCATCAATCCCGTAAATGCGTTGGCTAAGTATCATATTATTCCTTTGCACATTGAGTACAGGCTTTTCTCAGGTACAAAGCGATTCTATTCAGATAAATGATATCATCTTAAATGGTTTAGACAAGACCAAAAGACATATTGTACTTCGCGAACTGGATTTTCAACCCAAGGACAACTTAGCGATCACGGACACTTCCCTTCTTTTCCTGAAGTCAAAAAACAAAATATTTAATACCGGTCTTTTTATCACGGTCGAGGTACGGTATGAAAACTCGGATGTTGTCATCGACTTAAAAGAGCGGTGGTACATCTTTCCAATACCAATTATAGAACTTGCCGATCGCAACTTCAACGAGTGGTGGCAGCAACGAGGTCGAAAGCTCAACCGGCTCGAATATGGAGTAAAATTGTATCACCATAATATGAGAGGAAGAAACGAAGAACTTAAGCTTGTATTACAGCAAGGTTTCACACCAAAATATGAGCTATTCTACACTATCCCTTATATCAACAAAAAATTAAAAACCGGACTCAAGTTTTCAATTTCCTATTCACAAAACAAACAAGTCGCGTATGCAACTATAGCACACAAACTCGGATTTGTAGAAGGTGAAAATCATATAAGAAAGCGTTTTTATACCGGACTCACTTTGATCAAGCGCTCCCAATTTTACACCACTCATAAATTAAATCTATTCTATAGAAACAATCGGATTGGAGATACAATAGTCGAACTTAACCCTAACTATTTTATTAATGGCAATACTAAGGCCAATTACTTCGAATTAAGTTACTCCTTTGATCAGGATAAACGCGATATACAATACTATCCGCTCAATGGATACCGACTGACTTTTCAAGCTAAAAAACTAGGGCTTGGCATAACAGATGACCTTAATATCTGGCAGCTTTACGGTAGCATATCGGGTTACAAGGAACTGGGCAATCATATTTACATAGGCGGCAAGATAAAGGGAAAGATTTCCGGCCCTGAAGACCAACCTTTTTTTAATTTCAGGTCATTGGGCTATAACGAAGATTATGTCAGAGGTTATGAGCTATTCCCGATTGATGGACAGCATTACATTTATTCTCGTAACAGCATCAAGAAAAGAATCTTTCACAAAGACTTCAAATTCAAGTTACCTTTCACCCACTTTGAATACATCCCTTTTTCAAGCTTCCTTAAATTCTATACCGACTATGGATACGTAAACGACTTGACCCAACCATTCAATAACATAGCCTACTCCAACACATTTTTACTGGGATATGGAGTTGGTATTGATTTTGTAACCTATTACGATATCGTTTTCCGTACAGAATATAGCTTTACACGACATGGAAGTCACGGCCTGTTTTTACATTTTGAAGCTGCTTTTTAGAGAAGAAATTGAATAACTGTTATCTTTCGAGTCCAAAAAATTAATCACTATGAATTTTAAGAAGTCAATTCTATCACTGCTTATTGTTTTCTCGTCCATAATCAGCAGCAAAGCCGATGAAGGTATGTGGCTGCTCAATTATCTAAAAAGCCTGAATGCTGATGAAATGAAAAAGCTGGGCTTGTCGATGAGCATTGATGAAATTTATAGTGACACAACCTCAAGTCTAAAGGATGCGATTGTAAATTTCGGAGGCTTTTGCACGGGCTCGGTAATTTCCAAGGAAGGACTTGTGCTAACGAATCACCATTGTGGTTACGGAGCCGCACAGGCACATAGCACTCCTGAAAGAAATATACTTCGTGATGGCTACTGGGCCATGAACCGTGATCAGGAGTTACCCAATGAGGATTTGACTGTCTCATTCCTGGTTTCAATGAGAGATGTTACTGATATCATGGATGCTACAAGAGACAAAGTTCCCGAAGGCACAGATCCACGCAAAGCTCTATTGGAAACAAGGGACAGCCTGATTGAAAAAGCTACCGAAGGGACACACTACAATGCGGAGCTCAAACCATTTTTTGGTGGAAATAAATACTTCCTATTCTTATTCGAAACTTTTGAAGATATCAGACTGGTGGGAGTTCCTCCAGAGTCGATTGGAAAGTACGGAGGAGATACGGACAATTGGATGTGGCCTCGACATACCGGTGACTTTACCCTATTCAGAATCTATACCGGACCCGATGGGAAACCAGCCAAATACTCTGAACAAAACGTTCCATTAAAACCAAAGCATTACCTTCCCATTTCCTTAAAGGGAGTCAAAAAAAATGATTTCAGTATGGTTCTTGGCTTCCCCGGAGGTACCGATCGGTACATGACCTCACACGGCATTCAAAACATACAAAAAAACCTTCACCCGGCTGGTATTAAAATACGAGAAAAGAGGCTCTCAATCATGAAGGAACTGATGCGCAAGAATCAAACCATCAATATTCAATACGCTTCAAAGTATGCCCGAATCAGTAACTACTACAAAAACTGGATCGGACAATTGAATAGCTTCATTAAACTGGATATCATCAATAAAAAAATTCAGGAAGAACGTGAGTTTCGGCAATGGGTCGAAGCTGACCCAGACCGAAAGGAAAAGTATGGCGGAGTTCTGGATCGAATTGCAAAAAGCTATCAGATTATGTCAAAATTTGAAGCAATATCCATGTGGGTTGAGGAGGCTGGATTTGGCCCTGAAGTCATGGAATTCGCCTATCGGGTTGATAAAATTCTAAGCAATGAAAACATTCCTGCTGAACAAAAAGCAGGTATACTCCAAAAACAAATCGAAGAACACTTTAAGGATTATTCCGCGGAAGTTGACAAAAAGGAGTTGGCAGCACTTTTCGAACTGTATGAGCTGGGAGTTCCGAAAGACATGCACCCCATCACTTTTGAAACGGTCAAGAAAAAATTTAAAGGTGACTGGAATAAATTCGCAGAGACGGTCTTTAAAAAATCACCTTTTGTCACCAGGGAAAGAATAGAAGCTTTGCTTAGTGATTCTCCGGATAAAATTCAAAAGACCCTAGAGAAAGACTTGATATATCAAACAATGATATCTCTTATCGGAAAGTATCGATCTCTGTTTAAAGATGTCGCAATCGCTGAAGGGGACCTAAAGCAAGCCACGAGAATTTATATTGGTGGTATAATGGAAATGAAAAAAGATCTAAAATTATATCCAGATGCCAATTTCACAATGAGATTGACTTACGGCCAGGTACTGGACTATCAACCCAGAGATGCTGTTCAATATGATTACCTCACGACTCTAAATGGTGTTATGGAAAAGGAAAACCCGGATAACCCGGAAGAATTTACCGTGCATCCAAAACTTAAGGATATCTATAGAAATAAGGACTATGGTCAGTACGGCTCTGGCACCACCATGCCCGTGAACTTCACTACAAACAATGATATAACTGGTGGTAATAGCGGCAGCCCAGTAATTAATGGTGAAGGGCATCTGATTGGCTGTGCCTTCGATGGTAATTGGGAGGCTATGAGTGGTGATTACGTTTTTGAACCAAATCTACAGAGATGTATCAACGTAGATATTCGGTACATACTCCTAATCATTGATAAGTTTGCCGGAGCTACACACCTGGTTGAAGAAATGACTTTAATTAAATAATGTGCGTTCGGTAGGTTTCTATCTTGGTGAACTGAACCCTCCGTATTCCACACATTTAGCGCGCACGTAAGTACCAGATTCGGTCAAATGAGTTGAAGTCCAGTTGCCATTGGTCGGTGCGTTATGTGTAAGCGCTGCAGATGTTTCGTCTTTATCTGCAACAGACCAGTTACACCAACTAATATCGTGTTTATCGAGTATGCTAAGCCAATCATTAGTATTATCAACATTAAAGTTCCCATTGCCATTTGCTTCGCTCACTCCCCATTCCGAAACGAAAATTGGAACATTATTGTCAAGGGCTTCCTTCAATTTGCCCTTTAGTGAATTATGTCCCATCTCAGATGCATAAAAGTGCAGACAATACATGATGTTGGTACCGGTAAGTGGATCATCATGCCCCACTTCAATTCCCTGTGAATAATTAGGTGTTCCTGCCAGAATAATATTGTCGGGGTCAATGGCGCGAATCGAATCAGTGACCTCCTGTAGGTAGGCCTTAATCGTAGGCCAACCAACTCCTATCGGCTCGTTATACAATTCATACATTACATTTGGCTGATCACCATACTTATTGGCCATATACTGAAAAAATGATACCGCATCGTCTGTATAATTGTAAGCATAATGAGAATGCCAGTCGATGATAACATACATTCCTTTTGCTATAGCGGCATCGACAACTGCTTCCACTTTGGCCAATTCTGCACTCGGATTAGAGAGGTATCCCCCGCTGGCCTCCACTCCCATCGATGCCCTGACAATTGTACACTCCCAATCATCAGCAAGATGGTTGACTACATTACTGTTCCAATATTTTCCGATCCACTGGCTCCAGAAAAAACTCATCCCTTTCAATTGAACCGGAACGCCCAACTCGTCCACAAGCTTACCATTAGCAACCGAAAGCTGACCATATGCAGCCACTGGATTATCTTCTTGAGAAGTAAAATAGGCTTTTACCGTCCTGTCACCATTTACGGTGATTTTTGCTACTTCTCCATCTTCAGAATCCACTCCTTCCCAATGTGAGAACTGGTAGCCTGCATAGGGGGTACTCGCGGTTAGTCTTACTGTAGTACCTTCTCTCACCACGGACAAGTCCACTGTTGAACCATCGCCATCATCTGTTGCTACTACACTTCCTCTGTTTTTACTAATAATTTTTAGATTCACTTCGTGACGTGGTACTACCTCGACCTTCCGGCAGGAGTTGTTCAGAATTATGATAGAAAGCAGAAAAATTACTTTATACAGCCTCATATTGCATTCGAGTTAAGAATTAATGTCGTAAGTAAGGTAGGCTCAGGCGCGATTCTATTAACAAATATATATTGAAGCGGACCATATGAAAAGTCAAATTACCTGAATCGTAGTACACATACACCCTTAAATACTTACTTATGAATACGAATAAAGCGGATAGGTAACAACCTGATGATATTATTTATGGAATTATTTTGTTAATTCCTCTGCCTGTTGAATGGAAGCAAGTGCTTTTTTAACACAGGAATCACTTGAATGGCGAACTTTATAGAATCCGAGGTTATCCCATAATTCTTTGGCAATATAGGACTTCATAAACTCTGCAATCAGTGGTGCTGAGTTCCATAGTTCAGTGCTTTCTGTTGGAACTCCTCTTTTTTCAGCATATGCTGCCAGATTGGTTATCATACGATTAGAAACTTTATAAGACTTAACGAACCGATCGAGCCCTTTTTTGCGCAATGCATCCCTTTGATCTTGTGCAACCATGATCGAATACTCTATCAGTAAATTAGAATTATAAAGCTTGTTGAAATAAGCTGAATAGTGACTTGTATCATCGGGAACAAATATGTCGGGGGTAATTCCACCGCCTCCATATACGGTCCTTCCTTTTACAGTTTTAAACTTCAACGAGTCAATATTCTTTATACTGTCGGCATGATATAATTCACCGCTTTGACTTCTCGAATAGGGTTCAAGAGAATACAAATCCAGGTTGTCGTAAGATTTTTGAATACACCTTCCACTCGGAGTAAAATACCTGGAAGTGGTTAGAATAAGGCCTGAACCATCACTTAGCTTTATTGGAGTTTGCACTAACCCTTTCGCATATGTTCTACGTCCTACAAGTAATGCCCGGTCATTATCCTGAAGTGCTCCGGCAACAATTTCAGATGCAGAGGCACTTTTTTCATCTATCAATATAATCAAAGGACCTTCTTCAAATGCTCCCTGAATTTCTGCTCTATAGTAGGTCCTGTCGGAATTGGGGCGACCATGTGTATACAATATGGTATCTCCATCCTTCAGAAATTGATCGGCAATATCTGTCGCTTCAGACAACAACCCTCCAGGGTTACCCCTCAGGTCTACGATCAGATTTTTCATTCCCTGAGACTTCAATTCCTTAATAGCCTCTTCGAAGGGGGTACCAGCATCCCGATTGAACTTGCTCAATTTCAAATAACCGGTCGATTTGTCAATCATATAGTTCACATTCAATGAACGCTGCTCAATTTTTTCCCGAATCAGGTTAAGTGAAATCAGCTCAGCGCCATCCCTTCTCTTAACAGACACCGAAACAGGTTCTCCAACTTCCCCTTTTAATCGATCAAAAATTACTGCTTCGTTTATACCAGCCCCTACAATTAGTTGATCATCTACTTTGACAATTTTGTCTCCGCTCATCATACCTCCCTTTTCAGCAGGGCTACCTTCCAGAACCTTTAAGACGAATATTGTATCCTTTACAATCCGAAATTCAATTCCAATACCAGCAAATTCCTTTTGTAAGGACGCTTCTTCCACAATTTGGTTTTCCAGTGGAATATACCTGGTGTGAGGGTCAAGTTCTTCTTTGATTTTATGAAACAGGTTTTCACTAAGAAGAACCACATCAATACTGTCAACGTAGCTTTCATTGATGTGATTGATTATTTCACCAAATTTCTGAGTAGACTTACTTACATCGTTATTAGAAAAGCTTTTGTCACCAATGATATACCCGATTGCCACTCCAACAGAAAGAGCCAAAGCGAGGGCTAGGGGTAATATTGCATTAGTGGGCTTTGCTTGTTCACTCATGGTTCGTAAAAATATCAAAAATGACCTTTTTCACAGATCATATTAGCCAATTCTTTTGCCTGAAACATTATGTTGTGAATATGGGAATAGGCAAACAATCCGTTTCTTCCTAGAAGATGAAGATTCTCATAGGGTTCGAAAAGTTCAACCAATTGATTCACATCTGCTTCATAACCCTGAGTCAATATAGGATAGGCTTTGTGAAGAATTTTATGCTCGGTTCTTAGAATATCAGATTTATTGATCAATCCAATATCTGTAAGTTGATCACATACGGTTCTACAAACAGAGTCAATCGAACCCTCATTAATAGGAGATGACAAAGGAACTTCGGCAACCAGCATTGTTTGCCGAGCTGGAGCCATAGTTTTGCTTCTGTTCTTAGGCTCTACCACACGGGTAAAAATATACTCCTTCTCCGGAAAATAAAGTGTTGCATTACTTGTGACCTTCGGTGTATCCAAAAAAACAGCCACCAATAAAACATCTCTGAACCTCAACTTCGTGGCAATGCTCACAATGTTTTCAGGAACTACCTCTCCTAACATTCTAGTCAATTGGGTTAAAGGAAGTGTCGATATTAATTCATCAACCGGAACCGTGTCCTTATCGTTTATCGTTATGCTTTCGATTACATTTTCCGAACACTGCACTCCAGTAATCATACTTCGGGTTTGACAATACTGTGGACCGATCTGATCAACTAATGCTTGGGCTAATTGTCCGATCCCCTCCTTGGGGTAATAAAAGCTTCCGTCAAGGTGGTTTTTCTTTTTGAAAATAGCATCAAAGAAAAATCCTCCAAGATTCAATCCTTTCAGCCTTCCGCCTGAAATATCCGGAGAGAGTTGATCCGCAGGAGCTCCCCACAATTTTTCACTGTAAGGAATGAGAAACTTCCCGGAGATATCCTTTCCATAGACCCTTTCGACCCTTGCCTTAAATGACTCACCCGAGTTACGCCCCTGAAGCTTACTATTAACGACACTGATCGATGCCTTCGTAAAATCACGAATACCAAGGTGTTTAAGTAGGTTACCAGGACGTAAGGGAAAGTCAATAAAACTACCATCAAAATAAATTTGGCTTGGTGCGCTTACAAGCTGCAGTGAATTACCAAGAAGCTCTTTCACTTTATGGGTGATTTCGGGAATTTTATCATGAAACCTGTGTGCGCCAGAATCATATCTAAAAGCATCAGAAACGAATGTTCTCGCATTCCCACCAAAGTGATTGCTACCTTCATAGAGTTTTATCGAACAGCCTCTCTCCCTTAAAAAATAAGCGCTGGCCAGGCCTGCAGGTCCCCCTCCTATGATATGTACCTCTTTATTTTTTTTCATATCGATATAAAGAGACCTCTGGCCACATACGATTTACAAAGGGATTGTGGTAAAATGTAGTATCACCAACATAGGTATATCCGTCTATTTCCTGGGATGTAAAAGTAAAGAGCACCTCTTCACCTGCGGGCTTCGCAATATCAATATCATAATGAACCCCATTAAATGAGGCTAGCAGCACTCTTTTTTTCAGCAGTTCAGGACCAGCAATTCGAAAGTTATTATAGGGCTTAAGATATCTGATTACCTGCTCGATTGCTGTCGGTTGCCTGTGTTGCAATACCAAGGGAACTGTGATGGTCAGATTGGCCAAGACCAATAAACTTAGAAGAGTATATCTAGGAGCTTTTAATTTAACAACTGAGTATCCTTGATAAGCCAAAATAAGAAAAGGAATCAGCAATGGCATAATGTGCCTGGACTTGTAAAGGACATTTTGGAATAAGAGTACCCATATGAAGTAGAGCAAGAAACAACCAATCAGTAGCCATTCAAATCGAGTGAACTTTCTGCCCTGGTAATTAAAAACAAAGCCCACAAGTCCGGACAAAATCATTAATGAGTTAATCATGGTTAACCAATGTCGTCCAGGAAGCCAGCCTCCAAGTCCGTCAGCCCAAGTGTAAATAACTATTGCTTTAGCACGCAGTAAGATATCCGGCTCATTATACACAGTCCCTCCAAAGTCCTGAAAGTGACCCTGGGTTTGTTTCTGCGCAGCAAAGATAAGTTCATCCCATCCGGTATCTACAATCAGGGGAATTAACCATATTAATACAAAAACAATCCCTGTTCCCAGAAATGACCAAATATGCTTTTGAGCAGTAGATAAGATAAATATGGTAGGTACCAATAATAATGGAAAATAGGACAAGCGAACTCCTGCCAGCAAAGCAAAAAGTGCAATTGAATATACTCCCGCGTACTGATCCCGCTCAAAATACCACTTCCGAAAATAGCAGAGAGAAGCGATTGCTATCCCAAGACCCAATAAATCAGGCATAAACCGATTAGACATGATCCAAAACAAAGGATTCACAATTACGAGAGTGCTCAAAAAAATATTATCCCTCCCTAAAATTAATTTTGGCAGATAATATGCAATTAAGAAAATAGCTACACCACCCAGAACAGCAAATGAGAAGCCCAAATTACCTGACACACTATAGATACACTTTACGAGAAAGCAAAAAACCGGGTACGCTGGAAAGTGAGGTTGAAAAGACGCAACATCATAATTCTGAACTCCTAAAGCAAACCGTAAACTATCAACATCTTCTATGTAGTCGATATGAGTAAATACCCTCGTGATCAAGCAAAATAGTGCCATCAATAAAGGGTAGTAGTACGATTGATACGTTCGTTGATTGGTTGTCAAATCACTGTATTTTAAGCAAAACTAAGGAAATTGTTAACTATTTAGAATTAATCTAAATAAATGTTGCGTCTTAATTTTCTGTTCATTTAATTTGTCGCCCGATACAGTAATTCATTCGCATGAAATTAACCCTAAAAAGCAAAACGCCATTTATCGTCACAGCAGCAATTCTATTGTTTGGCGTGATTGGGCTATTTTCTTGCGAGGACGATGCCATCGTAACACCCACCAAAGACGATACTGACGATTGTACCGGTAGCTATTGCGAACTGGATATGAATAAGTCAACCAAGGATATCGTTCTGGTACAAAACAATAATCCACAAACATTTTAGATTGCTATGAAGGGCCGAATACTAGCAAAAGGAGTATTTTTTACACTGTTGTTTATATTTAGTCTAAATAAAAATAGCTACGCACAGGAGGAACCACACTACATTCAGGGGCAAGTGGTTGATCAGGACAACGAACCTATACCGGGTGCACGGGTGCTCCTCATGAGTGGTGATTCGGTAATTAAAGCTGTCGGAACGGATAAAAATGGCTTTTTCAGTATTAAGACCGATGCACACGGTGACCTGACCCTCAAAATTGACACCTATGGTTATGGTGAGGTTGAAAAGAAGATAGTATTCAACAACACCATGGTTTTCAAAGACCCAATCAAGGTCAAAACCACAACCAATGAAATTGACGGGATTGAAATTCTCACCAAATCAAAATATCAGAAAAACCCGGGTGCGGTAACTGAACTAGAAAGTGAAGAGATCGAGCTCATTCAGCCCATGGGTACCGAAGAACTTTTTCAGTATACTCCGGGTGTACAAAGTGTTGGTGATGATGGTGCCGGCAATTCCAGATTAAGTATTGGTATCAGAGGATTAAATCCCCGTAGAAGTTCAAGAGTTCTCATACTAGAGGATGGCATCCCTTTGAATCCGGGCATATACATCTACCCCAATATGTACTACAACCCACCTGTAGAAAGACTTGATGAAGTTGAAATACTAAAAGGAAGTGCGGCTCTTGAGTATGGCCCGCAAACCATGGGTGGGGTTGTAAATTATATCACAAGCAGACCAAGAAGTGATCTTGGAGGATTTACGCAACTCACAACAGGTAACAATGGATATGTTAGTTTCTTTAATGAGATTGGAGGCTGGGGTAAAAACGACAAAATCAATCCCGAGCTTCAACTATTGTTTAAAACCGGTAATGGATATCGACAGAATAACGAATTCCAGCAGATCAATACTACTTTTAAAACTCAGTGGACTCCCAATGAACAGAAAAACATTTACTTCAAATTCAACTACAATAACGAAGTATCCAATGCAACTTATACCGGACTGACTGAATGGAGTTTTTTAAACACTCCCCGATTTAACCCTAAGAATAACGACATCTTCAGAATATCTAGGTTCGGAGCAGACGTTATCTATACCAATGAGCTGGATGAGAAACTGATCAGTACAACAAAGATATATGCCAATCACTTTGACAGGGATTGGTGGAGAGAAAATGATGTATTCATAAGAGCATCCAGCTACAACGCCTGGCTAGGAGGTGCAGAAATCGGCACAGATATTTTGGCTCAGAGTCCTACTTCTAATACAGACCTGGTAAGAGTTGGCAATGGCCAAGACAACTATGGTATTCTTCGGGAGTTTTATGTAGCCGGAGTAGATCAGAATTATGCGTATGACCATACAATTTTCAATAAAGGTGCTTTACTCAAAGCAGGAGTAAGATACCACTGGGAAGGATTTCATGATGAATTCCGAATCGGTGATAGCCCCACTGACAGGGAAGGCGCTCTATATGAAATAGAAGTAGACACGGCTGGAAATGAGACACGAGTAGCACTCACCGGAGCTAAAAGCTTAAAATTCTACACTACTTCATTTTCTGGCTACATCCAGGAAAATATAACCCTTATTGACAGCACACTAAACATTCGTTTTGGTGCACGTGCAGAAGCTTTTGAACAGGAAGTGATTAACCTCCTTGATGGGGCAAACTATACAGATAAAACTACGATGGTTCTTCTACCGGGTATGGGCTTCAATTACCAGTTAGATAGCATGAACTTTTTCGGTGGTGTCCATAGAGGATTTACCCCTCCTACCAGTGCTTTATTCAATATCATACAGTCCGACCTGATCACAGCGGATGACCTAAAAGCCGAAACGAGTTGGAACTATGAACTGGGATTAAGGGGCAATAAAAGCTGGCTCGCGTACGAGCTAACCGGCTTCTATCTTGACATACAGGATATGGTGACTGCTGCCAGAAGTTCCGTTTTCGTTGATGTCGGTGAAGTAAGCACTATGGGCGTAGAAATAGCCGGTAAACTACGGTCCTCCACCTGGAACAAATGGTTACCAGACATCAACTTATCATACACCGGATTAAAAACAAGGGTCGACAAAGGCTCTGTCACCTCACACCTATCGGGTTATAGTGACAATACTGACCCCGTTGATACGGTGGATATCAGCGGAAATGAACTGCCTTATGCACCCAAACACAGCTTAACGGTTGGATTATCACGATCATTGTTGCTTGGTGAGAAAAAGAAAAAACTAAATATCAGAGCTGATGTAAGATATGTCAGCCAGGTTTATTCCGATTTAGAAAACCTAACCGATGAAGATGTCGCAACAGCTTCCTTCAATTCAGTTTCCGGAACTGTTAACTATTTGGGCAATCGTGGCGATGCAGGCCCGGTACCCTCCTACTACATCATTAACTTTTCAGCTAACCTACAGCTCAACAAGCATTGGTACTTTGGTATCGCGGCAAAAAACTTAACCGATGAGGTATATATCGCCTCTCGTTTACATTCGCACCCTTCACGCCCCAGTGCTACGGCAAGTTCCGGAATCCTGGTTGGTGCGAGGAGGCAATTAAATTTTACGATCCGGCACAATTTCTAATAAAAACAAACTCAATCATGAACCTTAAGAACGCACAATTATTCATTCTTGGCAGCCTCTTTGCTTTCGCATCCTGTAAGAAAGAAGATACTGTTACGATTACTGAATTTATTGATTCCAACATCGACTTACCATCAAAATATGAATTTGAAAGTCGGTTTAGCGAGGGCTTAAGCAGCGTAAGCTATACCGGACAAACTGTAAGGAATCTTCTCGTACAGGACATCAAACTTCTTATTGACAATGAAGCCGCAGCATCTACACCAAGTTCCACACTAAAGGCAGACATACTGAACCTGTACAACTACGCAGATAACGGTACAAGCACGATTACAACTGTTTCCGGATTTACGTTAACTGAAGATGTGTATGACAACATTGCCACAGGAAAAAACCTGTCCGGCAAAATATACACTGGAGAAAACGTCTTTGGTTTTTCGGAAGATGCAGAAACCCTATTCCTTGCCTGGGTAGACACTATTGACAATAATATCAATGTGAAAGGTTATACCGGAAAAGACATCTACATGACGGCCGACTCCCTGGACCTTGCCCAAATGATCAATAAGCTACTTCTCAGTGCGGTAGTTTACAATCAGGGTACAGACAACTATCTTGATCAAATCCTTGATAATGACAACACAACTGCAAAAAACGGTACAGCAGCTTATTCAGTAATGGAACATACTTGGGATGAAGCATTTGGTTATTACGGTGCTGCCCGAAACTACTTTAACTTTACTGATGATGACCTGGCTGGATCGAACTTTTATAAAGATGACGACTCTGATGGTAATATTGACCTTCGCTCCGAATACAACTTCGGATTCTCAAAAAATGCAGGCAAAAGAGATAAAGTAGTAAATGATGGTGGCGTTGATCCAATGTTTACCACACATTGCTTTGAAGCATTCCTTGCGGGTCGTACGGCAATTGCTAATGGCCGAGACAGCTCTGAAATCCGAGGCTACGCCCAAAACGCAGCTCAAAGCTGGGAAAAAGTAATTGCAGCTACTATTATTCATTACATCAACGATACAAAAGCTGATCTTGAGACTCGAAAAAGCACCGGAACCGTTACAAACAAATACGACCTGTATAAGCACTGGGCAGAGATGAGAGCCTTTACCATTGGCCTCCAAATGGGTTCTGAACACTATCAGTTGATCGATGACAGCGATGTCAATACTATAGCTACATTGATGGGCACTGACCTTTCAGCTATTATTGCTTCAGGCGATGCGGGCATTGATTCTTATATCGCTGATCTCGATGAAGCCGCTGATATGTTGAGGTTGATTTATAATTTCGATCAGGTAAACGTTCATAACTGGAAAGTAGCAAAATAACCTTTCAATAATCCGGTTACCGGATATTCTTTCTAAGCCGTTCAGTTGCGATCCTGAACGGCTTTTTTATTGTCTGGCAACCTATTACCATTAAACTCTATCTACTAAATAACAAAGTTTCTATTTAGCCTCTGTATTATTAAATTGCCTACCTGTTTTAATACAATGACCGATCTCAAACAAATAATAAGGGGCTGTAAAAAAAATAACCCGGAGGCACAAAAAGCCCTTTATGAAGTTTTGGCTCCTAAGCTATTATCGACTTGTATCCGTTATACAAAAGACCGGTATGAGGCAGAAGACTATCTGCAGGAAGCCTTTATCCGGATTTACCTTAACATTCGAAGCTTTAAGAACAAGGGATCATTTGAGGGATGGGCGCGCAGAGTTACCGTCAATGTGATCCTCAAAGATTTTCAAAGAAAAAATGCGCTAAAGCACTCAATAGATATAGATGAGCACACTTATCTGGCCGAAAGCAAAGAGAAGGTGATAAGTAAAATCTCACATAAAGAAACTCTTGACTTACTTGATATGTTACCAGAAGGAAAGAAAGTGGTATTCAATTTGTATGTTATTGAAGGATACGCTCATAAAGAGATAGCTAAAATGCTTGACATAACCGAAAGCACAAGTAAATCACAGTTATCAAAGGCCAAGGATATGCTAAGAGAATTACATAAACAATTAAACGCTGAGTATGATGCCAACAGAGTCACACAATAATAGCGACCATTTGGAAGAGTTCTATAGGAGCAATGCGACTCAGCATGAAACCGCTCCCAGCAGCGGACTTTATGATAGCATTGGTGAACGAATGATTCCGTTAAACAAAATGGCCATACGGCAACGAAGGAATAAAAGGATTCTTTATGCAAGCCTTGCAGTCAATGCAGTGCTCGTATGTGTGGTATGTTGGTCTTACTTTAAAAACCCGGCAACTAAGAACTCAACAGAGAATATTACAGATAAACCTAATAAAGATAGTACCCAATATCACATCACATCTCCCAAAAAGCGGGAATAGATTACTCTGCAAGAGCAAACGCTTTTCTAAAATCTTCAATTAAAAAAATCTTATCTAATGATGCGGTTACGGCATCGTTAAATGCATCACTAAATTCAATCACGGTCTTTTTATTTCCTGAAATGTTGATGTAATAACCTGAAGTAGTAGCGGAGAATAAAAGTTTGCCATCCTTTTCAAAATCCCATTTAATCTCCAGGTTGATCGTTAACTTATTGAAATTGTCCTTCCTCTTTTGATAGTTATACTTGATGTCGGTAAGCGTAGGCTTAACTGTCACTCCTCCGGTACCGGTTTCAAAACCATAAGTCCCTGCTTCCTCAAGGATTGCTTCCTTCAAATCTCCACTTTGTACTATTTCAGTGTAATCTTCAGCGGCAAATGGGATAACAACACTCCCCATACTGGATCTTTTGAAGTTCTTTTCAAACCCAACTTCTTTACCTTCCTCAACACCTAACTTCAATCTGTCAAAGTTCAGTGTTTTATCCGTATCCAATGGTGTTCTTTTGAAAAGTGTAAAATACTTCTGCCCATTGACCTCTCTGAAAAACTCATTTTCGCCACCGTTACCCCCATAGTTCGATATGTTTTGGACACCGTTTCCACCTTGACCAAATGAAGTATGTGAAACAATGAATATCAGACCAAGAGTTCTAAAAATAATATTATACATGTACAGTAAGTTTATGTTCGTATTACACTAATAAAACAATTTTCAACTAAATTGTTCTTCGAACTACGTAATTTAAAGTTAATAATATTGCCATGAAACTGACATTTCAAACATTTTGTGGCACTATAGTACCAAGACAAGATAACGAACATGAGGCATTTATATTTTTACTCTGCGATACTAGTCCCCATTTTGCTTATTTCCTGCCAAAGCAAAGAGGTTGAAAGCAATCCTGAAACAGGAAAGTACCAAAAACTGGCTATTGATATATTGACGACACTGGATCAACGTAGTGTTGCGGTACATTCAGCAGAACACGCTGAAACCGAACCCATAAAAGAAGTTTATGAGGTGTCAAAAGTAATTGAAGATGAACAGGTAGAAACACTAATATTGCCAGCTGATGACGTTCACAAGCGTGGAAAAGTAGTCGAAGCAAAAGTGTCTCCCTGTGCCAATAACCCATCACTAGGAGAAGACAAAATGCAGGAAATTAAGGTTGACCTGGATCAGTATGAAAGCTTAAAAGAAGACAAACTTCTGATCCATATACGCACATTTGCCACTTATAGTGATGATTGTGTCAGTGATAAGAAGAAACTGCGAAAGCTTTTCATTTACCACCTTGGACCCGATGACCGAAAATATGACTTCGAAATGGTTGTAAACCTTGGGGAGGATAAGTAACAGAACTTTAAACACAAATAGTTGTTATATTTATCACAGTGTGACTTATGAATCCCATTAAAACTACCAGATGGTTCTACTGAAAGAAGTAATTTTCTTACGCGAAATTGATGGCTTTTCAAACGTTGAATACCTCACCGTACTCTATGCAATTGTATACGGTTTCATTATTTCAATGTACTTCAGCGGATGGGGAGACATGATTCGGAGTCGTAAACATCTTTCTTTTGATATAGAACATTTACTTTGGACCATTTTCACCTTTACGATGTTTGTATTCAATTGGTATGGTACCTGGCATAGAATTGAATTCATTAATGTAGGGCTAGGTTACTTTTTTTACTCACTGGCTCCACCACTTTTATTTTATTTGATGAGTGTAATCCTCTTCCCCCATATCAGCATCAAAGAAAATTTAGACTTCAAAATCTATCTGGCAGAGAACAAAAAATGGATTTTCGGGATTCTGGCACTGTACTTTATAGTTTCAATCACAAGCGGCCTTGTTTATCAAGAGAATGATCTTATTGATAAACAGAATATCTTCAGAGGAGTAGGTTTTTTACTTTGTGTAACCGCTGCACTTGTCAAAAGTCGGGTTGTACACTTAGGCTTTTTGGTTTTAGGTTTCGGAATGTTGATTAGCTTTTTTGCTACAGTCCCCACAGTAAAAAAAGATGGCTTCGATGAAGAACCTCTGAAGGACAAAAAAGAGGTTGAAATTCGTACTGAAGAATAATTCCCAAATAATTTTAAAATTAAATGAACGCTTCGCCAATTACGGTGTACAGGGTAGTATAAATTCATTTTTTAACAAAACTACCGTATTATGATTTTTTTAAACCGATCATTCCGTTCAATTACTTTTGCTTTCTTAAATCTAATATTGATCAGTATGACATATCAATCAGCCCATTCACAATCATCAGCTTTCGTTGACTATGATGCATTTTTAAAACTAGCACAAGAAGTAAAACCTCATCGCGCAGAACGCATAATCACTTTGGCCAAATTCAAAGAGATGTCAAAGAAAGATGATGTTATCATTTTGGATACTCGCTCAAAAGCAATGTACGATGCAAAGCACATCAAAGGAGCCATCCATCTCAACTTCGCTGACTTCACACAAAAACGATTAAAGGAAGTAATTCCTTCCGTTGACACGAAAATTCTCATCTACTGCAACAATAACTTTGAGGATGATGCCAAGTTCTTTCCAACTAAAATGTATATCCCACCAAGTACTCTTGATAAGGAAGACAGAATAACGCTAGCTTTGAATATCCCAACTTACATAAACCTTTATGGCTATGGATATAAAAACGTGTATGAACTGGGCGATTTAATTTCAGCCTTTGGTAAGGACATCGAGCTCGAGGGAACTTCAATAAAATAATAGTATGCAACTTAATAATAAGTTTCACACCTTTATTGGGTGAATAAAAATGCATCTTCTCGTGATATCAACCGTCTGGCTATACCTTCTATAATTACCGGACTAGCAGAGCCTATCGTTACCATTACAGACACGGCAGTGGTCAGCAAAATAAACCATGAGTCGATGTCTGCTGTAGGCTTAAGCGGGCTTTTTTTCATGGTAATCGTTTGGTTGCTCTCAGCCATGAAGGGTGCCATAGCCTCAATTATTGGTGTTCATTACGGCAAAGGAACACAGCACAAGACTTTTGGACTGATCTCCCAGGCCCTGGTAATTCTGATTGGGCTTGGGATTGCTATTTCCTTAATCACAGCAAGTACCTCGACCTATATTTTTTCTGCCATTTATGAAGCTAAGGGTGAAATACTGATCAATTGTGAAGAATACTATTCCATTCGGTGCATTGGACTTCCTTTTATGCTGGGGACCTACCTGATTTTCGGTGTTTTCAAAGGTTTTCAAAATACTTCATGGGCGATGTTGGTCACGCTGATTGGCGCAGGGATCAACATAATTCTTGATTTGATACTTGTCCATGGCTTTCAAAATATACCTGCTTATGGTATTAGTGGGGCCGCCTGGGCCTCCGTTATTGCTCAAGGTATCATGTTTAGTGCATCCTGCTATCTTTTAGTCACAAAGGTCAAATTTAGATTTAGTTTCAATTTCAAAATCGATCAGGATGTTCCCGGGCTATTGCTAATGAGCTTTGATCTTTTGGTTAGGACCGCCCTACTCAATTTGGTATTTATTTTAGCCAACCGATTTGCCACGAAAATGGGGAAAGAATTCATAGCTGCTCATACTTTAGCAAGTCAATTCTGGATGTTTGCTGCCTACTTTATTGACGGTTACTCCAATGCTGGGATTGCGATAGCCAGCAGGCTTAAAGGGCAACAGGATAAA
The DNA here is from genome assembly GCA_965267335.1 of Cytophagales bacterium. GTDB lineage: Bacteria > Bacteroidota > Bacteroidia > Cytophagales > JAAEPT01. The sequence goes on from OZ253953.1 coordinate 4,137,488, forward strand.
ACGGGAATTTACAAAGTTACTCTACAGCTTCTGGGCAAAGGCGTAATTATTGCTGCTCTTGCCATGCTCATTTTCTTAATCCTACAGCCTTATATAGGAGACATATTCAGCGATGACCAAAAAGTGCTGGATAGTTTTAATAGTATTTTTTTATTCGTCCTGTTATCTCAACCAATTAATGCAGTAGCGTTCATTTTAGATGGTGTATTTATTGGGACAGGTAATATGAAGGCAATGAGAAACTCAATGCTTATATCTTCAGCATTTGGCTTTTTCTTATGCTGGTTCATTCTTCATCCTTATACTGCCCCCTTGGTTGCCCTTTGGTCAAGCTTAACCCTATGGGTTGTGCTCCGAGCCATTACACTAACCTTCCCTTTCTTTCGTTCGTACTTTAAGTATCGGGATGGTTAACTTCACTATGAGAAAAAGAATAATCGTCATATTGCTGCTTTGTATTACCGTTCTGCCTTCCTGGGCGGAAATACCAATTATAAGGGCCTACAAACGCTCAGACTTGACTTCGAAAGTAGATTCTTTGAAATCAAATTTCGGCATTAACAAAGCCTATCCTCCCGAATTTGAACTACAGATACTCATTGCTCTCTCCCACTATCCTGAACTAAAATATACCCGCATCACTTTCGAAAAGACTAAGTCGATTATTCCCCTGGTCAGTCGACCTAGAACATTGAGCACCTTTCGTAAAAAAGAAAAATGGCACTATAAAATCATTATTAGTGATGGTGGCGAATTCTGCTATAGTGATGTACTCCTGAAAAATGTGCCTTTCAATGCTCAAATAGGTATCATAGGCCATGAACTCGCTCATACCTTATACTATCAGGATAAATCCTGGACTGATATGTTAGCGATCGGTCTCAATTACATCAACCCAAGATATAGAGCTTCGTTTGAAAAGGATACTGACCGTAGGGCTATTGCACATGGCTTCGGATGGCAACTTTTTGAATATGCCAACTACACCAGAGGTCTTCCAAAAATGAGTGCCAGCCACGTAGCCTGGATTGATAAGTATTACCTGAATGGTGAAAAAATTATCTCTTATATGAAAGAAACAAACCTTTATGATGTAAAAGGGTTCTAAAAAACCTCCGACATATTCTCTATCGGAGGTTCAAAAAAATGCTGATAGTAGTTTAGTAAATATCTTTACCGGTAATTTCAAATTCCAGGTTATCAGCAGCTTCTGCTACCTCCTGTACAATGAAACTGATCTCTTCAGTCGTGCTTAAATCATACCTAGCGGTAGCTTCCACTTCAAGAAACTCCTGATCAATAACGACCTTAGAGTAATTGAGGTTATGATTGATTGATAAAAGTTTTTTCAGGTCCACGTCAGGGTATTCTGCCAGGTCACAAATCTTAGACATAAACTTTACTGTACCTTGATCTGTGTTCTGGAAATATCCTTTAACGTATTGAAACCTGCCGTTTCCCATCTGCAACTGCATGATACCACAATCATGTGAGTATTCGATGTAATTTCCATTGGATTGGGATGCGAGTGTCGTAAAAAATTCATGCGTATTTAACATGGTTTTTTCTGCTACTGAATCCGTTGCTGTTCTGTTTGTAAAAAGTTTCATAGTTAGCTGATTAAATAATTACACAAATGTATACAGCTTTAAATCATAAATGGAAGTTAAAAAACTGGTTTATAGCCAATTAATAAGAAGAATTATAGAAGTTCCTTTGATTGTACAATTCGGTAAAACGATCCCTTAAATTCATGCTTTTTGATGCTGCCATTTCAAATACTCGGTGGGCTTATTAACTTAGAGCAAATTCGATCCATGATGCGACAAATAATCATTACACTTATACTGGTATCTTCTGTACTTTCAACATTTGCGCAAGAAAGTAAGTGGTTAAGATATCCCTCCATTTCACCAGACGGTGATCAAATTGCATTTACTTATCAAGGTGATATTTTTGTCACCTCAATAGACGGAAAAAGCATAAGGCAAATTACCCAGCACACAGCGCACGACTTCAAAGCCACATGGTCTCCTGACGGACAACAAATCGCCTTTGCTTCAGACCGCCATGGCAATTTCGATATCTATGTTGTAGCTGCTGATGGAGGCACTCCTAAAAGACTTACCTATCACTCTGCCGATGACCTACCACATTGTTTTGATCCCAAAGGGGAAAAAATTCTATTTTCCTCCGCTCGACTAGATAACCCAGAGTCAATGGTATTTCCAAACAGCAGAATGACTGAGCTCTATCAGGTAGACCTGAACGGAGCATTGCCTGAACGTCTGTTATCAACTCCCGTGCGTGACGTTAAATTCAGTACTGATGGCAAATCACTATACTATCATGATAAGAAGGGGTATGAAAACACATGGCGTAAACATCATACTTCATCAGAAGCCAGGGACATATGGAAATACGATCTAAAGTCTGGAGTTCACGAAAAACTAACAACCTTTCCCGGAGAAGACAGAAATCCGGTTCCATACGATGGTGGTTATTATTACTTAAGTGAAAGAAGTGGCTCGTTTAACGTATGGAAAGATGATGGTTCAATCAAAACTCAAATTACATTGAACAAGCGCCACCCTGTGCGGTTTCTGTCCATCTCAAACGAAGGCACTTTATGTTATTCATTCGATGGAGATATCTTCACATACAAAAACGGTAGATCGGAAAAGGTAGGAATACAAATCAGTAAAGACCTAAAGGAAAACACCAGGGAAGTATTTAGCCAAAGCTCGGGGGTTTCTCAATTCTGTGTTTCACCAAATGAAAAGGAAGTAGCATTTATTCTGCATGGAGATGTGTTTGTAGCAGCGATAGATTATTCGACAACGAAGCGAATCACAACGACAACAGCTGAGGAGAGGGATGTTTCGTTTTCTAAAGACGGCTCAACATTAATATATGCCAGCGAAAGAAACGGAAACTGGGACATCTACGAATGTACGCGTAAAAGAGAATCTGAGAAGTATTTTTACCTTTCTACAATCCTGGATGAAAAAACTATCATTGCATCTGAGAAGGATGAATTTCAGCCAAAGTACTCACCTGACAGCAAGAAAGTAGCATACCTGGAAGACAGAGTCGTTATCAAAATCTATGATAGGGACAAAAAGAACTCAAAAACAATTCTTGAAAGCCGACATAATTACTCTTATAAGGACGGGGATCAGTGGTTTTCCTGGTCCCCAAAGGGTGACTTTCTGCTTTCCGGCATTTTGGATATCAATCGCTGGGTAAGCGAAATTGCACTGATCGATGTTAATGAAGGCAAAGTAACCAACCTTACCAAAAGTGGATACTACGATTTTCATCCGAAATGGGGTATGGGAGGTGAATGTATGTATTGGTTTTCTGATCGGGATGGTCTAAAGTCTCATGGAGGTTGGGGCAGTTTATACGATGTATACGGAATGTACTTTTCGAAAAAAGCTTATGCTCGGCACAGAATGACCAAAGAAGAATTTGAAAATTGGAAGGAGGACAACAAAAACAAGAAAGACACCATGCCAAAAGATGTTGAAATTGAGTGGGGCGGACTTGATAAGCGAAAGGTCAAATATACGCTCAACTCGTCTATAATTTCTGATGCACTACTTACAGATGATGGCGACAAACTCTATTATTTGAGTAAGAGTGAAGATGATTTTGAGTTATGGGTCCATGATTTCTATGAAAATGAGACAAAAGTCCTTTGTACACTGGGCAAATCCGGAGGGGAACTACAGTTCGGTAAAAACGAAAAGAACATCTATGCCCTTTCTTCTGGAAAAATTCAAAAGATCAAAGTTTCAAATGGAGATAAATCTTCAATTACTTTTTCTGCCGAGTTTGAAGTAGATAAGGTTGAAGAGAGAACATACATCTTCGATCATATAACTCAGCTGATCAGGAATAAATTCTATACTGAGGACTTACATGGTGTTGATTGGAGTTATTATGAAAAAGAATATAAAAAGTTTCTACCTCATATTTCCAACAACTATGAGTTTACTGAAATGCTCAGTGAATTATTGGGAGAACTCAATGCATCACACACGGGCTCACGATACCGTAGCAGTAGCCACACAGATGATCACACAGCATCTTTCGCCTTTTTTCCTGATGATTCTTACACTGGTAGCGGCATCAAGATAAAGGAAATAATACCTGGTAGCCCATTGGAAAACGGCACTGATAAAATAGAGGTGGGGACTGTAATCACAGCCATCAATGGGCATAAAATCGATAAGGGTGAGAACTATTACCCCTTGCTGAATATGCAGGCTGGAAAGAGAGTGCTTCTTTCGTTTAAAACTGCAGGAAAATCATGGGACGAAGTCATCAAGCCAATTACACAGGATCAGGAATACGGCCTACTTTATGAAAGATGGATTCAAAAAAATTCAGACTATGTGAATGAAAAATCTAATGGGCGATTGGGATATGTACACGTCAAACAAATGAATGATCATGCGTTTAGGGAAGTCTACGATGAAATACTTGGTAAAAATATAGACAAAGAGGCGCTTATTGTCGACACCAGGTGGAATGGTGGAGGGTGGCTACATGTAGACCTTATTGATCTACTAAACGGAACTAAGTACTTTGAATTTGAACCTCGAGGAAAAAAAATAGGGTCAGGACCACACGAGAAATGGTTGAAGCCATCAGCTGTTGTGATGAATGAAGGAAATTACTCTAATGCCCATATGTTTCCTTACTTATACAAGCAACTTGAAATCGGAAAGTTAATTGGAATGCCCGTACCAGGCACAGGCACTGCAGTTTGGTGGGAGTGGCAGATCGACCCAACAATTTACTTCGGCATTCCTCAGGTCGGAATCAGAGATTTAAATGGTGAATTTCTGGAAAACCAACAATTGGAACCCGACTACAAAATTTCTCAAAGACCTGAAGACATTCAAAATGGGACTGATTCCCAATTGGACAAGGCAATTGAAGTATTATTAAAAAACTAAGCTATTAATGATTAACCGATTTCCGGAAAATTCTTGGAGATTATTTCCTTTACCCCTTCGATGGTCAACGGCTTACTAAAAAACTCTTCGATTTGCTCATATTCTTTAGCGCGCTCAAAATCATCTGGGTTGAGCGAGGTCGTCAACATCACAACAATCACTTTACCTTGCTGACTAATCGGTAACTTTTCATACTCGGAAAGAAACTCCCAACCATTCATCCCAGGCATATTAATATCCAGAAAGATCAAATCAGGTTTGGGGTATTTACCATTTTCCTCTGTCGAAAGATATTTCAAAGCCTCTTCAGCCATTTCAAGGACAACAATATTTTCCACCAACCCACTCTCTTCAATTACCATCCTATTAAAATAATTGGTTGGTTCATCATCATCAATCAACAACACCGTATTAAGCTTTTTCATATCTTGAACTTAACTTTTAGCCCAACTGAATATTACAAATAAGCTCACTCATTAACAATATCATTGGTTCATAAATTACGGAATTTACAAGTTTCACCTATTCACAGTCAGTTCACGGAAAGAACTCAAAATAAATTATTCGGTACTCACAGTTAAAACCTAATTAAATCAAAGACTAATAAATACTTTCTTATTATCTTCGCTGGATGTCGTACGTATTATTTGCGATTGGATTTGTGTTCTTGATCAAGGGGGCTGACTTATTGGTGGATGGTGCCTCATCAATCGCCAAAAGAAACAACATTCCTGAACTGGTAATTGGACTAACCATTGTCTCATTTGGTACCAGTATGCCAGAATTACTTGTGAACCTCATGGCCAGTTTTGATGGAAGTTCCGATTTAGCAATTGGTAATGTATTCGGGAGTAACATCGCTAATATACTTCTCATACTTGGTGTCGCAGCACTTATTAAACCACTACCGATTCAGAAAAGCATATATTTCACCGAAATACCTATTTCCCTGGTCGCTACTTTCATGGTTGGTTTTTTGGCCAATGCAGACTTATTGAGCCATATCACAGGAGCGGTCAGAGACACTCCCAGTACTACTCCAACTGCCGGACTTACGTTGAGCAGATTTGACGGATCAATTTTACTTTTCTTCTTTGGAATGTTTATGGCCTACATTTACGTAGTCTCCAGGTCAAGAAAAGATGAACCGGAAGTTAGTCCTGAGGTAAATCCAGTTGAAGAAATCGACATTAAAGATCTTTCAAAAGCAAAGTCTGTACTCTATATCGTAATAGGCTCAGTTGCGTTGTTCATTGGAGGCAAGTGGGTTGTGGATGGTGCAGTGGAAATAGCAGAGTACTTCAACCTAAGTCAGACTTTTATCGGACTTACCGTTATAGCAATAGGTACATCACTCCCTGAGCTAGTTACTTCTGCAGTTGCAGCAAAAAAAGGGCAGGCCGATATGGCAGTGGGTAATGTTATTGGGTCCAATATTTTTAACCTGCTTTGGATACTTGGTTTGAGCGCAACTATTCGGCCTCTACCATTCAATGTAGCCACTAACACCGACATACTTATGGTAATTGCAGCAAGCACCCTTCTTATTCTGGCTGTAATTATAGGCAGAAGACCACGGATAGATAGATGGGAAGGGGTAGTCTTTGTTTTGACCTATATCACCTATATTGTCTTTCTGGTCATCAGGAACTCTAATACTTAATTATCTTTCAGCGACTACCTTTATTTTTTGGTTGAAAGTATCCTTTTTAGAATTGTCCTTAAGGCCTGATATTTCTATTGAAAGCTCTTTTTTTTCGCTCAGGTCTTCATTGGTAACCAACACAATCTCCTGACCTTCAAAACTATAATCTGTAACAAACTTCACCTTTTTGATCGTCACTCCCTCAACTTTGTAGGTAACTAGTTCTGTAGCCGTGGTCTTATCTAGTTTTGTATTGAACTTCAATCGAATCTTATTCTTACTAAACGAAGACTCCATAAGCTGAATATCTACAGGAACAACAGGCTTTTTTGCTTCTGTACTCTTTGACTCTGCGTTTGAAAGCACTAACTGAAGTTTACCATCTTTAAAAACTCCATTTTCTGGTCTAAATCGGACCAAATTACCCTCAAATGTATGGGTAGCAAACTGCCAACGGGAACCATTCATTGATTCAAAGTCTTCTTCCCATTTGAAAGTAAAGCTTCCCTCCTTCTTATTGTACGCATAGTATTTCACAAAATCATATTCTGCGGCCACCGGAAGGTTCTCTCCTTTCCATTCCCCAGTCCATTCGGTCCATATCGTACTCCAGATGTTCATCATTATCTTTTGAGGTTTATTCATCTCCTTGATGTGCTCCCCTGAATCACGGTAAACCTCCTCACCATCCACTTCAAAGGCTATATAATCAGGCGCCCATACGATGCCATATAAATGAAAGTCTTCATGTGGATTGAAGTTAAGAACATATCTTTTTTCATGAGGAGCCCTTTTCCCATTTCCCGGAGTGATTGTATTGAACTGCACTTCATTATTGTAGCGACCCAGAATCTCAATATCGATTTCATTCCAGTTTGTAACAAAGTCGGGTTTATCATAAAAAAGAAAAAAAGAGCTGAGCATTCCGCTTGTCTCTACAGATTTCATTTTGACTTCAAATTTACCATAGAGGAAAGATTCATAAGTACGTATTTCAGCACCATAGTAATCCCTTGATTGAGCCAGGGTTCTATTTGTAATCAATAAACAAACGATCAAAGTGCTTAGGACAAGTTGTTTCATATACTTTGGTTTAAGGCTTATCGTAAAAATACGGAATTGTCTGTAACACTGACATACCAACTGCAATCGGGTTGCGGACTTGATTTCTTATATTTGGTGCATTGAAGATTTTTAGTATCATATTAGCTCTCTACCTCAGCGCACTTACATTGTTACCATGCAGTGACACTGATGATTGCAGCGAGCATCGATGTACTGAGCACACGACACACAACACGGACCATTCTGAGCATGGTGACGAAGGTTGCTCACCATTTTGTTTTTGTTCATGTTGCCATCTCTCCGTAGTCATTACTCCTTCCGTAAACAACACAAACATTATACAACGACAAAATTCGAGCATTTCCCTACCTGACTATTCTAGTCTATACAACAATAATTTTATCAACTCACATTTCCGCCCACCCCAGCCAACTGCTTAATTCTAAGTAATCAGTATAGACTAATCATTTTTGTTAAACCGGAGTTTTCTCCGAACACTAGAACTATGAAATCAAATATCATTACAATACTGTGTTTGGTAGGGTTGGTTTACCCAACTTTTGCACAGTACAATCAAACATTTAAAGTAACTGACAACGAAACCAGCAAGCCAATCCCTGGTGTTGTCGGTGGTATCCCTCAAACAAATATCGGTGGATTAAGCACTGCCAATGGAGTCATTGGCATGAATAAAATACCAGAAGGCACTCATACTTTCACTTTCAATTGTACCGGATATAAAGAGTTAAAAAAAGAAATGAGTATCCCCTCAGGTAAAGACACTATTTATATCAAATTAACTCCCCTTGAACATCAAATGAATGAAATCGTTATAGAGATTACCCGTACCGGAAGAAGTATTGAAGACATTCCTACACGTGTTGAGATAATTGGCGGTGAAGAGCTCGGAGAAAAGGCTGTCATGAATTCATCCAACATTTCAATGTTTCTGAAAGAAAGCACAGGCATACAAGTGCAGCAGACTTCAGCCACATCGGGAAACAAAAGCATCCGAATACAAGGACTGGATGGGCGCTATACTCAAATGGTGAAAGATGGGTTCCCCTTGTTCGGTGGCTTTTCAGGTGGACTCAGTATCATGCAAATTCCACCGCTTGATTTGGAACGGGTTGAAGTCATTAAAGGAAGTAGTTCAACGCTCTATGGGGGTGGAGCGATAGCAGGGGTGGTCAATCTCATCTCAAAAAAGCCATCATCTGACAGAAATATTGAACTTATGGTAGACCAGACTTCTGCGCTAAAGACAACCATAAATACATTTTACAGCCAGCAAAAAGGAAAGCTAGGCTGGACACTATACAACTCCGCCAACTACCAAAAAGTATACGATGTAGATGGTGATCACTTCTCGGAGCTCCCACTGACAAAAGGACTCAGCATCAACCCGAGCCTTTTCTTTTATCCTGATGAAAGCTCGGACTTACGTTTGACCATTAATACTATTTTTGAAGACCGAACCGGAGGAGACATCAGGGCTGTTGAAGGAAGTCCGGATAGCGACCATACTTATTATGAACAGACCAATACGAACCGATACTCTTATCAGCTTACCTATAACAAGTGGTTTTCAAATGAAGGTCATCTGAATATTAAGAATAGCCTTGCCAGCTATAACCGAAGTGTAAACGTACCCAACTATGAGTTTTCAGGCACACAAGTTCTGGGTTTTTCAGAGGTAAGCTATTCTAAATTGAAAGATAATTCCGAATGGTTGATAGGTGGTAATCTCTATACCGATTCATTCAATGAAACAAGCTCATCCGACTCTCTACAACGGGATTACAACAATGAGACGGCCGGACTCTTTGCCCAATACAACAAGGACCTTGGGACTTCATTCGTTTTAGAAGCAGGCCTGCGTGGTGACTATAATTTAAATTTTGACGGATTTCTTTTGCCAAGAGTCTCCTTACTATATAAAATCAGTGATCACGTTTCATCAAGAATCGGAGGTGGATACGGGTATAAAATCCCCACAATCTTTATGGAAGACACGGAAAGGAGAAACTACGAAGGAGTGAACCCGATTGACAATTCTGCTACCGAAGCAGAGCAATCGAAGGGAATGAACTTTGATGTAAACTTCAAAAAGAAATGGGATAACGGTATCGGTATTTCGTTTAATCAATTGTTTTTCCTGACAGAACTACAAAATGCTCTTTTACTGAATGAAGTCAACACGGGGTCTTATAGCCTGGCAAACTCACAAAGTGTTTTGGTCACCAGAGGGTTTGAAAGTAATTTGAAATTGACATACAAACACTTCAAACTGTTTACCAATTACGCTTTTATATCAGCTATTCAGGCGGGAAATCAAAAAGCGATAACACCAAAACATAATATAGGAACCGTATTGGTCTATGAGGAAGAAGACAAATGGAGAATAGGTTATGAACTATATTTTACCGGTGGGCAATACTTAAGCGACATGACAAAAACCAATGATTACCTTGAGATGGGACTGATGATTATGCGTACCTGGGAAAAGATGAGTCTGTATATCAATTTTGAGAATTTCACAGACACACGTCAATCTCAGTATGAGACGGTTTCCATACCACCTCATAACAACCCTGGTTTTAGACAGATTTGGGCTCCCACTGAAGGCCGAATAATCAATGGCGGGATTATCCTGAGGTTGTAAATGGCTTTTGTCAGTTTACCAAAACAGCAAACCAATTAATATTGTTACTCTAAAACATGGCTGAAGTACAAGAAACATACAAAGTATCGGGAATGACCTGCGCCTCCTGTGCATCAAGTATTGAGTCATATCTCAAACCCATTGATGGTGTCGATGCCGTAAGTGCAAACTATGCTAATCAATCGGTGGACTTAAAATATGATCCGGAAAAAGTTTCAATAGAGCAACTTCAGGGTAAGGCCAAAGAAATTGGCTATGAAATTATAGTAGATAGTTCAGGAGATACATTTGAGAAAAAGGAAACTAACAGGCTCAAAATTCTAAAGATCAGACTGGTCTTCTCGGCTATTTTCTCCATTCCAATATTCGTTATTGCCATGTTTTTTATGGGCAAAGTCCCCTACGAAAACTGGATTATGATGGGACTTTCCGTACCAGTATTAACCTGGACAGGATCAGAGTTCTTTACCATTGCCTGGAGGAAGTTAAAGCGCTTCTCTGCTAATATGGATACCCTGGTAGCCTTAAGTACTGGCGTAGCTTTTCTTTTCAGTGTATTCAATACAGTCTATCCGGAATACTTTCTGAAACGTAACATGATGCCACATGTATACTACGAATCTGCTGTAGTCATCATCACTCTAATTCTTCTCGGCAGATACCTTGAGGAAAGAGCCAAAAGTAAAACTTCATTCGCGATTAAGAAGTTGATGGGGTTACAGCCAAAGAAAGTAACCGTGATCAGAAATGGGGAAGAACAAACTATTGATGTCGATGATATCATTGTAGGCGAATTAATTATCCTCCGGCCAGGCGACAAAGTCCCGGTAGATGGAAAAGTAAAAAAAGGCGAATCCTACATTGATGAAAGTATGATTACCGGTGAACCTATTCCCGTTGCAAAAAAGAAGTCGGATAAGGTTTTTTCCGGAACCATAAACCAAAAAGGAACACTAAGAATTCTGGCCAACAAAGTAGGAAAAGATACCTTACTATCGCAAATCATACACCTTGTCGAACAGGCTCAAGCCAGTAAGCCAACGATTCAAAAACTAGCCGATAAGATTGCCGGGGTCTTTGTGCCCATCGTAATACTATTGGCTGCTTTGACATTTTCAATTTGGCTACTCTGGGGCCCTGAACCGCAGCTCACCTTTGCCATTCTAACTACTATTACGGTTTTGATTATAGCATGCCCCTGTGCACTAGGGCTCGCAACACCTACTGCTCTCATGGTTGGTATTGGTAAAGCAGCTCAGAATGGCATTCTTATCAAAGATGCCCAGGCCCTGGAAACAGCTCATCGAATCGATGCTCTTATTTTGGATAAAACCGGTACGATTACAGCCGGGAAACCTGAGGTTACTGACCTTATCTGGATTGATGGAGTGGATGAATCTGAATGCCAAAAATCGCTGTTCGCCATCGAGTCTGCTTCCGAACATCCTATTGCGGAAGCCATATGTAAATACTTCAAGACTAAAGGTATTCAGCCTACGATATTAGACTCTTTTGATAGTATCACAGGAATGGGCGCAGAGGCAAAAATTGAAAATAAGCAATGGCGTGTCGGCAATTTGAAACTAATGAGGCGGCATAATGTCAACCTGCCAGAAAAGCTACTGGCACAATCAGAAAAACTAAAATCAGAGGCCAAAACTGTCATCTTCGTAAGTAAAGAAACCGCTGCAATGGGGATATTAGCAGTCGCTGACCAGATTAAAGATGAATCCATAACCGCGATCCGGCAAATTAAGAACATGGGCATAGAAGTTCATATGCTCACCGGTGATAACGAAAAAACTGCCGAAGTCATCGCACACCAGGCAGGAATTGATAAAGTTATGGCCAATGTCATGCCATCAGACAAAGGTGACTTTGTAAAAAAACTGCAGGAAGAAGGAAAAATCGTGGCTATGGCCGGTGATGGTATCAATGACTCTCATGCCCTGGCGCAGGCAGATGTTGGCTTTGCCATGGGGAGTGGAACTGACATAGCTATGGAAAGCGCTAGCATAACTCTAATGCACTCCAACCTACAGCAAATCGCTTTAGGAATAAAAATATCGAAAGCTACAATGGTAATGATTAAGCAAAACCTATTTTGGGCATTCTTTTATAATATAATTGCCATTCCTGTAGCTGCAGGGGTTTTATACCCCATCTCAGATTTTTTACTAAACCCTATGATCGCGGGAGGAGCCATGTCATTAAGCTCAATCAGCGTATTAACCAACAGTCTAAGACTAAAACAGAAAAAAATCCAATAAAATGAAAACACTAAAATTTAAAACCAATATCAATTGTAACAACTGTGTAATGTCTGTCACTCCTTTTCTTAATGAACTCGATAACATTGAAAACTGGAAAGTTGATATTGACAGTCCGGATAAAACCCTGGAAATTACTATTGATGACGATGACGAAGAATCTGTTATTGATGCTGTAAAGGAAGCCGGTTACACTATCGAACCCGCTTAACATCAAATGTTAACGGACTGTTAAACTGACTAAAATCATATTGTTTATTCGCCAATAATACTATTTTAGTGTTAATGCTTAGGAAAGTGTTGTCCATATCGCTAACCGTTTTACTTCTGACAGGTAGTATGAATTTTACCTTTGCAACACACTACTGTGGTGGGCATGCAGTAAAATCAAAGCTAACTTTCGGTAATGAGCAATTAGACTGTGGGATGTATAAAAACACCCCTCCATGTAATTATGGGGCAAATTCTATAAAAGCAAAAAGTTGCTGTGAAAACGACTATATATCTTTTGAGCTCGCCAATGACTATCAAAAGGAAGTTATCAACTTTGAGCTAAGCACTGAGTTTATCTTCGCTTTTGTTTACACTCACGTTGAAGTACGTTTTGCTACAAAGAACCACTTCGTTGCTCAGGAAGATAATTCTCCCCCTCCTTTAATCGAAAAACGACAAATTCTCTTCCAATCCTTCCTTATTTGATTTGCTGATTTTTGACGTGTAATCATGTCGACTTGTCTTGGACAAGAGTATTCGATACATCAAAAATTTTATGATTAGCAAATCAAACTATGCTTAATAGAATAATAAAGTACTTTCTTGACAATAAATTAGTCACACTACTTTTAATAGTTCTCTTTGTGGCTTGGGGATTAGTAACATCCCCATTCGGCCTGACTGACGGCAAGGCAGGATGGAAAACAGATATTCTTCCATCTGACCCCGTGCCCGTTGATGCCATTCCTGATATAGGAGAGAATCAGCAAATTGTATTCACCAAGTGGATGGGTAGGTCACCACAGGATATTGAAGACCAAATCACTTATCCTTTAACTACTACATTACTTGGTATTCCTGGAGTAAAGTCTATTCGTAGTTCATCCATCTTCGGATTATCAAGTATCTACATCATTTTCGATGAATCGGTAGATTTTTATTGGTCACGTTCGAGAATATTAGAAAAACTCAACTCTTTACCTTCAGGACTTTTACCTGATGGTGTGCAACCTGCTTTGGGTCCTGATGCTACTGCTCTGGGTCAGGTATACTGGTATACTCTTGAAGGAAGAGATAAAGACGGGAATCCTACAGGTGGTTGGGACTTACACGAAATAAGAACTATTCAGGATTTTTATGTAAAGTACGGACTCAATGCTGTTGAAGGTGTTTCAGAAGTAGCTTCAATTGGTGGATTTGTTCAGGAATATCAAATTGATGTGAATCCTGATGCTCTTAAAAGCTACAACATCCCATTGCACAAAGTGATGATGGCGGTGAAGAACTCGAATAAGGATGTTGGGGCAAAAACCATTGAAATAAATCAGGCTGAATACCTTGTTCGTGGCTTGGGTTATATCAAGTCTATTGAAGATATCGAGAAAGCTGTGGTTTCGGTGAATGACAATGTGCCAATTAGAATAATGGATATTGGTGTTGTTTCACTCGGTCCAGCTACAAGGCGAGGATTATTAGATAAGGACGGTGCTGAAGTGGTTGGCGGTGTTGTTGTTGCTCGATATGGAGCTAACCCGTTAGAAGTTATCAATAATGTGAAAGCAAAAATCAACGAGCTTTCATCAGGTCTTCCAAAGAAAGTACTATCGAACGGAGTTGAAAGTCAATTGACCATAGTTCCATTCTATGACAGAACACAATTGATACACGAGACACTTGGTACATTAGAAGAGGCATTGCTTTTGGAAATCCTGATTACCATACTAGTAGTGATAGTGATGGTACTTAATCTAAGAGCATCCATTCTCATTTCTAGTTTATTACCTCTTGCTGTACTCATGGTTTTTATTGCCATGCGATACTTTCATGTAGATGCAAACATTGTAGCTCTTTCAGGGATAGCTATCGCCATTGGGACAATGATAGACCTTGGGATTGTGTTGTCAGAGAATGTGATAAAACACATCAAAGAAGCACCAAAGACTCAAAAGCTGAAAGAAACCATATACAATGCTTCTGCTGAGGTAAGTTCTGCTATTGTTACCGCAGTGGCTACTACTATTGTGAGTTTCGTGCCTGTCTTTACCATGGAAGCTGCTGAAGGGAAGCTTTTCCGACCATTGGCATATACAAAAACCTTTGCACTTCTAGCAGCATTGATTGTTGCTCTTATCATTCTTCCAACTATAGCAAATTGGTTCTTTGGGATTAAAATCAATAAAAACGCAAGAGGAAAAGCATTCAATGCCTTGCTAATCATACTTGGTTTAGCTTCTTGTATTTGGGTGTCACTTTGGTGTGGTTTAACATTGATTGCCTTTGGAGCAGCATGGTTTGTACAGGAGTATAGCCGAAAGAAAAATTGGATAACCAACAACTTAGCCGTTGTCATATCTACTCTTTCCATTACTTGGTTACTAGCAAACTATTGGATGCCACTAGGAGCAGGGAAATCAGTTGTTTCCAATTTCATATTTGTAGTTCTTATCATAGGAAGCATATTGGGTTCATTTGCTTTGCTTGAATACTTCTACGAATCTATTCTTCGATTCTGTCTTCGCTTCAAGTGGCTCTTCCTTATTCTTCCTGCCACAGTAATCTATTTCGGTTATACCATTTGGCAATCGACAGGAAAAGAATTCATGCCTTCATTGAATGAAGGAAGCTTTCTGCTCATGCCTACCTCAATGCCTCATGCAGGTATGGAGCAAAATAAAAAGGTGGTTCAACAATTAGATATGCTACTAGCCAACATTCCTGAAGTGGAATTAGCAGTGGGTAAAATGGGAAGAGCAGAAACAGCACTAGACCCTGCACCAATCTCCATGTATGAAAACATCATTAATTATAAACCCGAATATGCACTCAATAAAAAAGGTCATCGTCAACGCTTTAAAGTGGATGATAAAGGTAAGTTCATTCTTCTTTCGGGTGATACGCTCACTAATGAAGAAGCGTTGTTGCAAGGTGTAACAGCAGAGAATTTAACAATGGATGGCTCAGGTCAATACTTTAGAAATTGGCGTGAAGCGATAAAATCCCCCGATGATATATGGAATGAGATAGTAAAAGTCACCAATATCCCAGGGGTAACTTCTGCTCCTAAACTTCAGCCCATCGAAACAAGACTTGTCATGCTACAAACAGGTATGAGAGCACCGATGGGTATTAAGGTATACGGTTCTGACTTGAAAACGATTGAAGTGTTTGGGATGCAGTTAGAAGCAATTCTGAAAGAAGTTCCATCGGTAAAAAGTGAGGCAGTGTTTGCTGATAGAATTGTGGGCAAACCTTATATACACCTCAATATCAATCGTGATGCCATTGCTCGATATGGTTTATCCATTGAAGATGTACAACAAACCATTGAGACTGCAATAGGTGGGATGCAAATCACAAGTACAGTAGAAGGAAGAGAACGATTCCCTGTGCGAGTTCGCTACCCAAGAGAATTGCGTGATGACCCAAGTTCATTAAAGAAAATCTATATCCCCACACCAACAGGAGTACAAGTTCCATTAGGTGAATTAGTTGATATAGAATATGTAAGAGGTCCACAAATGATTAAAAGTGAAAACACCTTTCTTACAGGTTATGTGCTGTTTGATAAAAAGGATGGATTCGCTGAGGTGGATGTGGTTGAAGAAGCTCAGAAATACATCCAAGGTAAAATTGATGCGGGTGAATTGATTGTGCCTTCAGGGGTGAACTACAAGTTTTCGGGTAGTTACGAAAATCAAATCAGAGCAGAGAAACGATTAGCCATCATTGTTCCTCTTGTGCTCATCATCATCTTTCTGATTCTTTATTTCCAATTTAGTTCTATCACTACTTCTTTGATGGTCTTTGCAGGAATTGCAATGGCATTTAGTGGAGGCTTCATTGTGATATGGCTATATGGTCAGGATTGGTTTTTTGATTTCTCAATGTTTGATACAAACATGAGAGACCTGTTTCAGATTCACACCATCAATTTAAGTGTGGCAGTTTGGGTCGGTTTTATAGCATTATTTGGAATCGCAACCGATGATGGAGTACTCATGGGTACTTATCTCGACCAAAGTTTTAAGAACAATAAAACTACGACTGTGACACAAATCCGTGATGCAGTGGTGATAGCAGGTAAAAGAAGGATAAAACCAGCTGTGATGACATCAGCCACCACAATCATAGCTCTACTACCTGTATTAACATCTTCAGGACGTGGTTCAGATATCATGATACCGATGGCAATTCCCGCATTCGGGGGAATGATAGTAGCATCTATCACTTACTTCATTGTTCCCGTCCTATACAGTATCAGAGAGGAAAGAAAAGTTAAAAAGACAAAAGCATGAAAAATACAATAGTCTATATCATCGGTTGTCTATTGATTTTGCCTTTGGGTTTAAAAGCCCAAAGGCTAAATGATTATTTAAAGATAGCCTCAGAGAATAACCCAAGTTTGAAAGCTTCATTCACTAAGTTTGAAGCTTCATTGACAAGAGTTTCTCAGGTGAATGCATTACCTGACCCTACTTTATCCTTTGGGGTGTTTGTTAGTCCGATTGAAACACGAGTAGGTGCTCAACGGGCGAGGGTATCCATTAGTCAAATGTTTCCTTGGTTCGGTACACTCAAAGCAAAAGAGAGCGTAGCGACCTTACAGGCTGAGGCTAAGTATCAGGAATTCTTGAATGAAAAGAACGAACTCTTTTTTAAAGTGAAGAAGGCGTATTACCCCATCTATGAAGTCAATAAACAAATTGCATTGATGGAATCTTACTTAGCTATCCTTATTACATACAAGCAGTTGGCTACAACATCTGTTGCAAATGGTAAAGGAGCAATGACAGACGTTATTCGGGTGGATATCACGATTGAAGATATGAAGACTGATATCCAACTGATGCGAGATAAGCTAACACCTCTGACCACAACTTTCAATCGACTACTGAACAGGTCAGATAGTCTTGAAGTCGTAGTTTCTGATTCTCTTTCTTCATTTGATATCGAAGAGCAATACAGACGAGATAGTTTGCTAACAGCTAACCCAATGATAAAGGCTATGGAAACACAGATTCAAGCAACTGATGCAATGATTGAAGTAGCACATAAGAAAGGGTTTCCACAATTCGGAGTTGGTCTCGATTATATGTTTATCAGTGAACGGACTGACATGAGTGTACCTGACAATGGAAAGAATGCCGTTATGCCAATGGTCACCATGAGTGTCCCAATCTTCAGAGGAAAATATAAAGCCTCTGTGGAAGAAGCAGAACTCATGAAAACATCAATGGAATACAAAAAAGAAAACTTGGAAAACAATCTCTTTTCGTCCTATGAATCAACATGGTATGAGTTGGATAAAACACAACAGTTAATTGTTCTCTATAACACTCAAATGAAAAAGACGGAGCAGGTAATCAAACTGCTTTACACAGCTTACAGCAACTCAGGAAAAGACTTTGAAGAAGTGTTACGGATGCAACAGCAATTGCTGAAGTACCAAATGGCATTAGTAACAGAAAATACTAAGTTTTTCACTGCACTGGCTCAATTAGATTACATCACCGCTAAAAACGAATAATCATGAAAAATATACTTATACCTACAGATTTTTCCCCTTGTGCTAAAGTAGCAGAGAATATAGGATTAGAAATAGCAAAACTTGCACAGGCTGAAATTCATTTCCTACATATTGTTTCAACTCCAATTGAATGGATAAAGTTACCATTAGAAAGAGAAGAGCTTTATCCTGAAACAAAGGCAGAAATTGCTAAAGCAAAATCGGAATTAAATAGTCTTGTTAGTAGAGCTACCAAATTGGGGCTAAAATCTAGTCAGTTTCTCGTTTTTGACAAAAATAGAGAAGAAATAGAACGCCATATAAAGCACCATCATCATGACTTTGTAGTCATGGGGACTCACGGTACAAAAGGTTTCAAAGAATTAATCGGCTCGAATACACAGAAAGTGATAAGAGCTTCAACCGTACCAACATTAATCGTCAAAGAAAATCAGAATGACTTTAGTGTAAAGAACATAGTGTTTGCTTCTAATTTTGAGAGTGATGCAATTAACCCATTTTTAGAAGTATCAAAATTTGCAGAATTATTAAAAGCTCAAATTCACCTCTTGTATGTTAATATGCCTTTTTCTTTCATAGAAACTGATGAGGCACATGCAAAAATGAGTTCGTTTTTAAGTAAATGTGGGGGTAATTCATGTAGCCTGAATATCTATAATGCATTGAATGAAGAAAGAGGAATTGAAAAATTTTCGGAATCAATTAAAGCAGATATAATTGCTTTAACCACTCATGGTAAAACAGGTTTTTCAAAGTTATTATCTCCGAGTATTTGTGAAAGTCTTGCCAATCATACAAATACCCCTGTACTCAGCATAAACACAAAGAAATAATGGAACAACATAATCATACAGAACATCAACATGAGACTCATCAACATCATGAGCACCATGACCATAAACATCATAGTCATGAAGGACACAATCATCGTGACCATCATAAAATGATGATTAAAGATTTTAAAAAACGATTTATTATCTCGTGTGCCCTCACACTACCAATTCTCTTATTGTCACCTATGATACAAAGTTGGATAGGAGTAGAATGGAGTTTTACCGGAGATAAGTACATTTTATTCACTTTATCGAGTATCATCTATTTCTATGGGGGGTATCCCTTTCTGAAAGGACTTGTAGATGAGTTGAAAAAGAAATCGGCAGGGATGATGACGTTGATAGCTATTGCGGTTTCTACTGCCTACCTGTACAGTGTTTCTGTTGTATTTGGATTACAAGGGAAGACCTTCTTTTGGGAACTAGCCACCCTAATTGATGTCATGCTCATTGGGCATTGGATGGAAATGCGTTCAGTACTCGGTGCGAGTAAAGCATTAGAAGCTCTTGCTGAACTGATGCCTAACGAAGCCAATTTAGTTCATGGTGACCATGTGAAGAAAGTCAAGGTGAATGAACTTGAACAAGGAAATATCATACTTGTTAAGCCTGGTGAAAAAGTTCCTGCCGATGGAGTTATTATTGAAGGTGAAACTGACTTAAATGAGAGTATGCTCACAGGTGAAAGCAAACCTGTGAAAAAATCGGTAGATGATGAAGTTATTGGCGGGGCTATTAATGGAAGTAATGCCATCAAAGTTGAAGTCAAGAATACAGGAGAGAGTGGGTATCTCTCGAAGGTTATTTCCATGGTGGAATCTGCACAGAACCAAAAATCTAAAACCCAACGATTAGCAGATACGGCAGCCAAATGGCTAACAGTAATTGCCCTTGTTATTGGATTCGGAACTTTTGCCGTTTGGCTCTTTCTAGGTAAAGATTTGACATTTGCTTTGGAACGAATGGTTACGGTAATGGTTATATGCTGTCCTCATGCACTCGGACTAGCAGTTCCGTTAGTAGGAGCAATTTCTACAAGTGTATCAGCAAAGAACGGACTTCTTATTAGAAATAAAACGGCATTTGAGAATTCTAGGAAAATAACAACCATTGTTTTTGACAAAACAGGAACGCTGACAAAAGGCTCACATGAAGTGGTTCGCATAGTTTCTTTAAGTGAAGAGTATGATGAAAAAACACTACTTAAATATGCTACCTCAGTTGAAAGTTCTTCGGAACACCATATTTCAAAAGGATTGAAAAAGAAAGCCGATGAAGAAAAGTTGGAGATTCCATCATGCCAAAATTTCAATTATGAAGCAGGTGTTGGTGTTAGCGGAGAAGTGAATGGAAAGAAAGTTCAGGCAGGAGGATTTGTGCTTCTGAAGAATTTGAACATTGAACCGCCCCAAGATGAAAAAGAAGGTGTTGAGACCAAGGTATTCATCATTATTGATGCCCAATTGATTGGTTACATCACTTTCGCTGACCAAATAAGAGAAAGTTCTTTTGATGCCATTAAAGTACTTCAGGACAATCAAATAAAATGCTCATTACTTACAGGGGATAATGAAAAGGTCGCTTCTTCAGTGGCTAAAGAATTGAATCTTGATGACTACATGGCAGAAGTTTTACCTGACCAAAAACAGCAAAAAATAAAAGAACTTCAGAAACAAGGTGAATTTGTGGCTATGACAGGTGATGGTGTAAATGATGCTCCTGCATTAGCTCAATCAGATGTTGGAATTGCAATTGGTTCAGGAACAGATGTGGCGGCAGAAACGGCTGATATCATTCTAGTTGATAGCGACCCGAAAGATATTGCCAACCTCATTTTATTCGGTAAAGCTACTTATAAAAAGATGGTTCAGAATCTTGTATGGGCTACGGGATATAATGTAATAGCATTACCACTAGCCACAGGGTTTATTCCTAATCTAATGATTAGCCCCGCTTTTGGGGCAGTCTTAATGAGTGTAAGTACAATCATTTGTGCCGTAAATGCACAGCTACTAAAAAATCAAATGAAATAAAGATGAAAAGCATAAATAAAACAACAATTATCATAGCCTTTACCACTTTAATAGTGGGGCTAGGTTTAGGATGGCTCTTGTTTGGTAGTGCTTCAGAAAAGCACAATCATGAATCCCACGAGGAGCAGGTTAATACAATTTGGACATGTTCTATGCATCCACAAATACGAAAGAATGAGCCAGGGAAATGCCCAATTTGTGGAATGGATTTAATTCCTGTAGGTTCTATAGAATTGTTAGTGACAAACCCAATGGAGATCAAAATGTCTCCGACAGCTATGCAACTCGCAAGTGTACAAACTGCAATAGTGAAAAAAGAAAAGCCTACTAAAACGTTGCGACTGAATGGAAAGGTTCAGGTGAATGAAAGTTTAGTCTCCTCACAGACTAGTCACATTTCAGGAAGAATTGAAAAGCTTTTGATTAATACAACAGGTGAATATGTTTCCAAAGGACAGGTAATGGCGTACATCTATTCACCTGAACTGGTAACTGCTCAGGAAGAACTGTTTGAAGCTGAGAAAATCAAAGACTCACAACCACAACTCTTCAAAGCATCTAAAGAAAAATTCAAAAATTGGAAGCTTACCGACAAACAAATTGATGCGATTTTGAATTCAGGGAAGCCTATCGAGAATTTCCCTATCCTATCAGATATCAATGGTGTTGTGATTAACAAGAGAGTGAATCTCGGTGATTACATCAAAACAGGTACATCTTTATTTGAAGTCGCAGATTTATCTAAGGTTTGGGTGTTATTTGACGTTTATGAAAGTGATATGGAATGGGTGAAAGTAGGTGATACTATTGAATATACAGTGCAATCTCTTCCTAGTGCTTCATTCGAAGGGAAAATTACCTTCATTGACCCCGTTATTAGCCCCAAGACAAGAGTTGCCAAGGCTCGGCTTGTCGTGAATAACAAAGCGGATTTAAAACCCGAAATGTTTGTAAGTGGCACATTGAAAAGCAAAATGTTCACAAGTGAAGAAGTGATTATCGTGCCGAAGTCTGCGGTAATGTGGACAGGGGAAAAATCGGTGGTTTATGTGAAATCAAGTGAAATTGGAGGGATTAATTTCTTGATGCGTGAAGTATCACTTGGAGCATCTTTGGGAGATAGTTATGTAGTTAATGAAGGGCTTGAAGATGGCGAAGAAATTGCTGTACATGGAACATTCAGTATTGATGCTTCTGCACAATTGGCAGGTAAACCAAGTATGATGAACCCCGAAGGGGGAGTTGTCATGACGGGGCATAATCATGGAGATGGTAATAATACTGCTAACTCTACTCAACATACGAATCATTCTAAAAGCGTTGCTGTAAGTAAAGAAGTTAAACAAGCTCTCTCCCCGTTGTTTGATTCTTACTTAGCTCTGAAGAATGCACTCGTAAATGATGATTTTTCAATGGCTCTTAAATCAGCAAAAGAATATCAGGAAGCTTTAAGCAAAATTAACATGTCGATTTTCAAAGGGCAGGCTCATAATGTTTGGATGGAACATAGTGTACAGGCGAAAAAGTCAATTGCCTCTATTGTCGATGCCAAAGATATCACCAAGATAAGAAAGCATTTCGTCAATCTTTCTGAACAAATGGTCATGATTGCTAAAACCTTTCAACCTAGTGCAGAAACGCTATTCATACAACACTGCCCGATGGCAGATGAAGACAATGGAGCAGATTGGTTGAGTACGGAAAAAGAAATTAAAAACCCATATTTCGGGGCTTCAATGCTGAAGTGCGGGGAAGTAAAAGAAAAAATCAAATAAAAACAGAGCTGAAAACAAAAAAAAGCCAAACAATTGTTGACTGAGTAATCTCTCTAAAGAGCGAGTTGGAGTGCGAGTTTTGAGCGAAAACAGTTTCTCGTGTGGTAGCTCGTTCACACTCGCTACTCACACTCTAAACTGTTTTGGGGAGGAAGATGGGATTCGAACCCACGGCCCCTGGAACCACAAACCAGTGCTCTAACCAACTGAGCTACATCCTCCATTTCCCTAAAGGGAGTGCGAATTTATACAATCGCGGTAATTTTTCAAACGTGAAAGTTTCAAATTTTTATCTATCAAATGTTAAGCGCTCTCCTTTTTTGCTTTCATCGAACACTCCATCCTGATAAGCAAGATGCCCACTCACAATTGTGTGAGTTACCTTAGACTTAAACTCATACCCTTCAAACGGTGACCAACCGCATTTTGAGAGTACATTGGAACGATCAACTTTCCATGGATTATCTGGGTCGACTATAGTAAGGTCAGCCCAATACCCTTCTCTGATATATCCCCTCTTTTCAATATCAAAACACTCTGCCACAGCATGACACATCTTTTCAGCAATCTTTTCCATTGTGAAAAGTCCTTTATGGTAATACTCCATCATTGTAACCAACGCATGTTGCACTAAAGGGCCACCTGACGGAGCATTCCAGTAGTTGCCTGACTTTTCTTCCAATGTGTGCGGAGCATGATCAGTAGCTATTACGTCTATTGTGTCGTTGAGTACTGCTTCGATAATCGCAATCTTGTCGGCCTTAGTTTTCACGGCAGGATTCCACTTAATAAAGGCTCCTTTTTCATCATAGTATGAATCATCAAACCATAAGTGATGAATGCAAGCTTCTGAAGTAATATTCTTCCTGTTTAGTGGAATCGAATTATCGAATAAAGACAATTCCTTCGCTGTTGAAATGTGTAATATATGGAGCCGGGTATCAAATTCCTTGGCCAGAGAAACAGCCATCGAAGAAGACAGGTAACAAGCCTCATGACTGCGAATCTCAGGGTGATATTTGAATGGCATGTCATCCCCATACTTCGCCTTATATTTTTCCATGTTGGCCCTGACGGTTCCTTCATCTTCACAGTGAGTAGCTATTAACATCTCACATTCCTCAAATAGCTCTTCAAGAACACTAGTGTCATCTACCAGCATATTACCCGTAGAAGAACCCATGAATACTTTTACACCGCAAACATTAGTGGGATCGGTTTTCAATACTTCCAGAAGATTGTCATTGGTGGCTCCCATAAAAAAGGAATAATTAGCCAGTGACCGCTCCTGGCCTATAGCGTATTTATCCGCAAGTAGCTCTTGAGTTACAGCCTGTGGAACCGTATTCGGCATTTCCATAAAACTGGTTATCCCACCGGCTACAGCTGCTTTTGCTTCTGTATAAATTTCTGCTTTATGAGTCAAGCCAGGCTCTCTGAAGTGAACCTGATCATCGATAACACCTGGCATGACGAATTTACCCTCGGCATTGATGACAATATCAGCTGGCTTAGAAGCGAGGTCAAATCCGATTTGATCAATGAGACCATCCTTAATAAGTATGTCACCACTGAATACCTTACCCTCGTTTACTATATTTGCATTAACTATGAGGATGGATTTCATAGCTTGCAAAATTAGTAGAATTGGCCAAACAAGTATATTCTTTTTCAGACTTTAAATTAAACACTCAGATTATCAGTGCTATAAATGATGCTGGTTTCGAGAAACCCACACCGATTCAGGTGAAAGCTATACCCCAGGTACTTTCCGGACAGGATGTGGTTGGCATTGCACAAACAGGCACAGGAAAGACGGCTGCCTACCTTCTTCCTATTCTTATGAAGCTAAAATATGCCACAGGAAAAGACCCGAGAGCCATTATATTTGCTCCGACCCGAGAATTAGCGATTCAGATCAACGAACATCTTACTCAATTCGCAAAATACCTTGACCTGAGGCATATGTGCGCTTATGGTGGTATTGGTCCATCCCAACAAATCAAAGAAGTAGAAGAAGGGGTTGATATCATAGTAGCAACTCCAGGAAGGTTCATGGATATTTACAGGGAAAATGTCATGAACCTGAAAAATCTTGAAATACTGGTCTTGGATGAAGCAGATAAAATGATGGATATGGGCTTTATGCCTCAGATTAGAAAGCTACTGGAAATCGTTCCGGCCAAACGGCAAAACTTATTGTTCTCTGCTACCTTTCCGGATAAAGTGGAAGAACTCTCTTATGAATTTCTCGACTTCCCCATTCGTATAGAAGTAACCGCACAGGCTACGCCTGCACAAACGGTAAATCAACGGGCCTACAAGACCCCTAATCTAAAATCTAAAATTGACCTGATTGAACATCTCCTTAAAAATGAAGAAGGGATGGACAAAGTCATTGTATTTACCAAAACTAAAAAAGGGGCCGATGATGTAGGAAAGTTTATTGAAAGAAAAATAGATGGAGAGGTAAGGATCATTCATGCCAATAAAGGCCAAAACACGAGGATTAACTCCATCAAGTCTTTCGAAGCCGGTGAAGTTCGATTTCTAGTCGGAACAGATGTATCGAGCAGAGGAATAGATATAAGTGATGTAACACATGTGATCAACTTTGATGTTCCTTTGATTTATGAGGACTATGTGCATAGAATCGGACGAACAGGTCGTGCTATGAAATCTGGTACTGCAATTACTTTCGCCAATGAAGCTGAATTGATGCACCTCAAAAAAATAGAAGAAATTATAAAAATGGAAATCCCCATCCATGAATTACCTGATTCCATCAGACTGGAAAAAACACCATTCAACGAACGACAGGAAATCGCAAGGGAAATCGACCGGATCAAAAGAAGGGAAAATCCGGACTTCCAGGGAGCCTTTCATGAGAAGAAGCAAAAGAAGAAAAAGAGATAAATTCTTTATCCCTTATATCCTACCACTTATCGTGTTTAAGTCAGAGTTAATCTAATATTAATATCCCGTAAGACTATTCGAAGTATATTTGAAGTATCATTTAGGTTAATTAAGAGACTAAAAGTCCATAGCTGGTTGAAAAATACTTGGGATTCGCTTGGCGCCCGCCAACGGTCCCAAGTTTTGTTTTAGGACGATTCTAACCAAACTTTTTACTAACACATCCGAAATATCAATTGTGGGTAACTTCTCGTTCAATCGCCATTTCTTTAAAGCGTTTCTCAGTAATTTTGCCACAATTTCAATAATCAGGGCACATCAAAAACACTGTGATGAAAATCAACTTTAAGTACACAGATACATTTGAAAAAAGACACAATGGACCAAACGAAGACCTTCGTAAGCAAATGCTTGAAACCATTGGAGTTAAAAACATTGATGAACTAATTGACCAGACTGTCCCCAATGTCATTAGACTTAGAGAACCCCTGAACCTACCCAAGACAAAAAGTGAATATCAATTTCTATATGACCTGCGAAAAATCGCTAGTAACAACAAAATTTTCAAAAGTTATATCGGCTTAGGTTACTACAACTGTATAACCCCCGGAGTCATACAAAGAAATGTAATGGAAAACCCAGGCTGGTATACAGCCTACACCCCGTATCAAGCTGAGATTGCTCAGGGAAGATTGGAGGCACTTATTAACTATCAAACTATGGTAAGTGACCTGACCGGAATGGACATCGCCAACGCCTCTCTCCTTGATGAAGCCACTGCCGGTGCCGAAGCCATGACCATGATGTTCAACCTTAGAAAAGGCCCTAAAAAAAACAGTAACAAATTTTTTATTTCAAACCAATGCTTCCCACAGACGGTGTCGTTACTCAAAACGAGAGCTGTGCCTCTCGACATCGAACTTGTGATAGGAGATCATACTGAAATTGATATAACAGACGGTAGCTTCTTTGGTGCATTGGTTCAGTACCCTGCCGGAGATGGTCAGCTGTACAACTACACTGATTTCATTAGCAAAGCACATGAAGACAACGTACTAGTCGCTGTAGCTGCAGACATCCTTTCCCTCGCTATATTAACTCCTCCGGGTGAAATGGGAGCCGATGTGGTTGTAGGGTCTACACAGCGATTTGGAGTGCCAATGGGGTATGGAGGGCCGCACGCAGGATACTTTGCAACCAGAGAAGAGTATAAGCGACAAATTCCTGGAAGAATTATTGGGGTCTCGGTTGACCAACATGGCAACAAAGCTTACCGAATGGCTCTTCAAACCAGAGAACAGCACATTCGTAGAGAAAAGGCCACTTCAAATATTTGTACCGCGCAGGTGTTACTGGCGGTCATGTCCGGGTTTTACGCTGTATACCATGGCAAGAATGGTATCAGAAGTATTGCAGAAAGAATACATGGCTTTACACGAGTGCTTGACCTATCCCTTCAGGGAATTGGTATTCAGCAGGTCAATGAAACTTATTTTGATACCTTAAAACTAAAGGTCGATGACACTACCTTAATTCGGTCAATCGCTGAAAATGAACAACTCAATTTCAGGTATTTTGAAGATAATCACGTGGGCATCTCATTAAATGAAAGTACGAGCCTTAAAAACCTGGTTACCATAGTCAAAGTATTTGAGAAATCGCTGAACATCGCAAAACAAGGATCGCACATCGTTGAAGACTATGATGAAAATATCCCCGAAGCATTGCAAAGAAAATCGGGGTATCTGGAGCATGAGGTTTTCAACAGCTACCATTCAGAACATGAAATGCTTCGATACTTGAAACGACTGGAAAACAAGGACCTTTCATTGGTCCATTCCATGATTTCCTTAGGCTCGTGTACAATGAAATTAAATGCCACTGCTGAAATGATACCCGTTACCTGGCCTGAATTTGGCAGAATGCACCCATTTGCCCCTATGAGCCAAACAGGTGGATATCAACAATTGATTTCAGAGTTAAACCAATGGCTCTGTGAAATTACAGGGTTTGATGCTATTTCATTTCAACCCAACTCTGGAGCACAGGGAGAGTATGCTGGACTGCTTGTCATAAGAGCCTTTCACATTGAGAATGGGGATCATCAACGCAACGTTGCCCTGATACCTTCATCAGCGCATGGTACAAATCCAGCAAGTGCAGTGATGGCAGGAATGAAAGTAGTCATTGTAAAATGTGATGATCACGGCAACATAGATGTAGCAGACCTCAAAGCCAAGGCAGAGGAATACAAAGAAACCCTTTCCTGCCTCATGGTTACCTACCCTTCTACCCACGGTGTATTTGAAGAAAGTATTATTGAAATATGTGATATCATTCACCAAAACGGTGGTCAGGTATATATGGACGGTGCAAATATGAACGCTCAGGTCGGACTGACGAGCCCTGCAACTATTGGGGCTGATGTATGTCACCTTAACCTCCACAAAACCTTCTGCATACCACATGGTGGAGGTGGTCCAGGTATGGGGCCAATTGGAGTAGCAAAACACTTAAAGGAATTCTTGCCCGGTCATCCTGTCGTAGAAACAGGAGGGAAAAATGCAATTGAAGCCATATCAGCAGCTCCATGGGGCAGTGCAAGCATACTTCCAATTTCTTATGCATACATTGCCATGATGGGAGCCGATGGACTGGAAAAAGCCACAAAATACGCCATACTTAATGCCAACTACCTTAAAGTCAGGCTAGAGTCTCATTACCCCATCCTGTACACCGGTGCAAATGACAGGTGCGCACATGAGATGATCGTGGATTGCCGTCAATTCAAACAATCTGCGGGAGTTGAAGTTGAAGACATTGCTAAAAGACTTATGGACTATGGCTTCCACTCGCCAACCGTCAGTTTCCCAGTAGCCGGCACCTTAATGGTAGAGCCAACCGAGAGTGAAACAAAACATGAACTGGACAGGTTTGTTGAAGCTATGATTTCGATTCGAAAAGAGATCGAGGAAATAGAGTCTGGAGTAGCTGACAGAGAAGATAATGTACTGAAAAATGCACCGCATACAGCTTCATCAACAATAAGTAGTGACTGGAAACACAGTTACAGCCGGGAAAAAGCTGTATATCCACTCAAATGGGTCCAGGAAAACAAGTTCTGGCCGGCCGTAGGGCGGATTGACAGTGCATACGGAGACCGAAACCTCTACTGTTCATGTATTCCTACAGAGGAATATGAAGAGGAGGCTGTAGTGGGTTAACTAATTAAATCTGCTAATATGAAGTTATTTTGATTATGTTTATATTTCTTAACAATGCTTAATCAAAAAGAGATATTGTTCACTCTATCAGAATTGAAGCCCCAGCTTCAAGCTCAATATGGAATTAAGAATATAGGGCTCTTCGGTTCGTATGTTAGGGATGAAAATGATCAAAATTCTGATATCGACATTCTGCTGGAACTTGGCAAATCTATAGGTTGGGAGTTTTTTGACATTCAAATGATTTTGGAAGATAAATTCAAAAAAAGAATTGATCTGGTTACTAAAAAATCCTTACACCCTATGCTCAGAGAAGCAATTTTAAAAGAGGTGATCTTTGCATGAAAGAAAGACGAGTAGATTTATATATAAGTGATATCATTGATTGCATTGATAAAATTCTAAGTTACATCGAGGACATAACTAGCTATGAAGAGTTTGCTGAAAACTCAATGCTGATAGACGCGGTAACTAGAAATTTCGAAATAATTGGTGAAGTCTCAAATAAATTACCATTGGAATTAAAAACCTCATACCCCGAGGTTCCATGGAGGCAGATGTATGGCCTGAGAAATTTTGCCATCCATGAATATCATACAGTTGATCCACGAATACTTTGGGAGATAGCAACAGAGCATTTAGTGACTAATAAAATCCAATTGGAAGAAATTCTTGACAATCTCAATAAGTAGAGCACTTATCAACTCTCTTTATTAAAATACACCTTATAGTAATTCATTTGTGATTCAGGATCATAGCCGCGCTCGATCAGATCATGGTTTCCGTGCACATAGATGTGAAAATTCTTATCCAGTTTGAGTATACTCTTGAAAAATTTTTTCTGAGACTTTACCGCCCCCTGAGAAATATCGAACTCAGGAAAAGTATTGATGTCATTATCCTCAATGTATTGTTCCTTATAATTCTGAAATGCCTCTATCATTTGCGGTTCCTGCATCACCTCTTCAGCAAATTCATTTTGGTCAAAAACTTCATGCTGGGCAAAATATTGAACTGAGCGATCCATAATATAAAGCTGATCGGTCTTTGGAACATCATTCTCTTGTGTTAACACATCGTTGCAAAAACTTTTGCATATATCAAGTGTTTGCTTCGTATGATAATAACTGTCTTCGCGTTGCTTAAGCCCTAGAAAATCTTTTTTCCAGTATACAGCCTCCTCGCCTTTATTTACATTATCAACAATACTTACCTGATACCCCTCATCTGCATTCTTATCGAAAATGAGGCAGCCTTTATCTAACTTATTTATATTGATACCGTCTTCGCAATCAAATTCGAAATTCTCTCCTGGATACACTTTTAGATACCTTTCTTTATTTTCCGATTTGAATATCCCTACCGCATCCACGTAATCATCGTTTATTTTAAAATCACTTAAATAGACAACATAAAGTTCCCCTCCCTTAATATTTGGGTGCGTTGCGGCATCATATAAGTGCTTTGCAATATTTACTGATTGTAGAAACAGTGAATCCGGATCCGCAAAAATTTTGGATGCATAATTATAAATTTCATTGAGTGCTAAATCTGATTCATGTTTAAATTGATAGAGGCTCTCTTCTTTAAAGTGTGATAAGAAATACTTGGCCAGCATATCTTTTATAAGGTCTTCATCTAGCTCTACAATTGACTTAGAAAGTGTCAGAGGTTCATCCTGTGTAGAGTTTCCCACTTTATGAACAGCGAGTTTATCAAACCAGACTTCTTTATTATTTATCATATCAGAAAATTTGCAGAAACGAACACAAAAATAATATAATTCCGAAGTAAGACATTAGCTGATTCAACTTAGAGAGAGATTGCATCTCATCTCGAAATTAACTAACTAAAAAATATCTAACCTGCGCTATACGATAGGATTGGTCACCAAAAGTTGAACCGCAAATAATCAGTGATTCATTAAAAGTTGTCACAACATTGATATGGTGAATCAAACCGGTTTAACCAATTGATCATCAGAATATTGAAATAAGAGTCTTTTTGAAAAAATTTTAGTGGTATATGAACTTTTGGGACACCCCGCCTGTTATATAGTTGTAAAATTTGGGTTAATTTTATTTTGTACGGAATCCCTGCGGTATACATCCTCTGTATGCTGCGGGGTTTTTCTTTTAGCTTATCCTTGTTCTCTTTCCACCGCCCTTTTTAGTTGTGCTAAGGAATATTCTGTAACAACATACTTTGGTTCTCCAATTAACGCTGCGCGACTGCATACCGGACATATAGCCGTAGCGCCATCATAAGTCACTTGATTCACATCTTGAAAAATAGTCCCACAGCTATAACATCCTGCCTTGGTGCTTTTTCTGATTTCTTCCGCATTCATCGTTGTTCTCGGAAGAGATGATCGGTGGGCATGACTTTCATTAGGGCGAGCAAAAAGAAAATAAATGTATGTCACTACACCTACTCCTAATGAGGTGTATCCAAGAGTTGTCGCATTGGGCCAACGCAGTAGCTTAAATAGGCAAAAGGCACAAAATGTAATAACCAAAGCGAGCTTAAGGATATCCATGACATCTCTCTCTTTTTTTAATAGGAATCTCCAGTTGTAAAAAAGAATCATCAAGCAACAACCCGTAACTGATAAATAAAAACCTAACAGACCAATATCAAAGAGCAGTAGCAAGATGCCGGCCACTGAAATTACAACACCCGTACTAAGGGGTATAAACGTAGCTTTAACTGTTTTATTAACAGCTAACACTGCTATAAATGAATAACTTAGAAACAACAACGTCAATACAGTAACATAAACTTTTACATTCAGCCCGTAGATAAGGGAGAAATTTAAAAGTAGATAGGCCCCACCTGAATAGAGAATTAAAGAATTGACGTGTTTCATTAATTACAACTTAGATATATTTTGACAAAAAACCATGACTACAGCCTTTATGCAGCTCGAAATCACTTTTAATATATCCATATTGCGTTTTTTTACGTACTTAAAGCAATATTATTGCTTCTTTGCACACAATGAGCTTTAAACGTACCAGTATATTACTTTCACTATGGGTGCTTTCCTGTAGCCTATATGCCCAAAAGCATAGATATGTTTTTGATGCAATTTCCTCCCTTGAGGGACTGTCGGATAATATTGTGCGCTCAATTACAGAAGACCGAACGGGCTTTATGTGGATTGGAACGGAAGACGGGCTCAATAGATATGATGGGATGGAGATTGAAATTTACAGGAACGTACCCGGTGATGTTTTTAGCCTCTCTGGAAATAAGGTAACTTCCTCCATCATTGACAAAGACAGTAACCTGTGGGTTGGCACCAGAAATGGACTTAATATATATGATGCCAACCTTGATCGTTTTGACAATTACCGCACGAGTAAGTATAAATGCCTTGCACCACTAAAAGGAACGATTGAGGCACTGAAAGAAGCCCCCAATGGAGATATTTGGGCCGTACTTCATGCGGAAGGGCTTGTGAAGATTGACATAAAGAGAGACATAAGTCATAAATATAAGGTTCCAACTGTAGACGACTCGCGATTCATCATGTCGATTGTACCGGATAAAAGCGGCACCATCTATTGTGGAACGATCGATGGACTTATTCAATTCGACACCAAACACAAGACCTATACCGACCTGCGAGAAACATATGGTTACGGATACAGAGTCAATGACATACATATCGATGGTAAGGGAAGACTCCTGATGGCAACCTCTGATGGCTTCAAGATAGTCAACTTAGAAACCAAGAAGGTCATCACCTACAGACATGACCCCAATAATAGAAAAAGCATAAGCGGAAATGAGGTACAAAAGCTGCTCCCTGGCAAAAACGGGAATTGTATCATTGCCGTGGATGGAGGTGGTATAGATGTATTTGACAAACGAGAAAATAGATTCTATCACAACTCCAGCAGTAACCATTCTCATCTCACCTCAGACAATGTAATAGCGCTTTACCAGGATTCCCATCACACATTATGGGTAGGAACGTATATGCAGGGATTGAATCTATCCAATACGAATACCAACCTGTTCAGCCTTGTAAGACACAATGCTCGATCCAAAAATTCAATAAGCCCAGGAACCGTCTCCAACTTCTTCGAAGACTCAGATGGTGATTTATGGATCGGCACAGACGGAGGTGGCCTAAACATGTACCGCCCTAAGACAGGTGAAATGAAAACCTTCCGCTACCGTAGTTCCAATAAAAAAGGAATCAACTGCGACAAAATCATCAGCATTATTCAGGATCAAAAAGGATTCATTTGGCTAGGCACCTATGGTGGAGGCCTCAATCGCTACGATAAAGAGAAAAATGAATTCAAACATTATACACACGATCCAGAAAATCATTATTCGATCAGCAGCGATAAGGTAAAAACCCTCATGGAGGACACGAATGGAAATATATGGGTAGGTACCTATGGAAATGGAATATCTGTACTTGATCCGAAAACGGAAAAATTCAAACATTTTCGATCAAGATCAAACGATCCCACAACTTTACTTTCTGACTGGATATCCATCATATACTCCGATCGGCATGGTGATATCTGGGTAGGCTCATATGAAGGGCTCAACCTCTTTCAACCGCTCAATGGTAAATTCAAGGGTTATCATAATATAGAAGGAGATCCAAAAAGTCTCAATAATAATTATGTTGTGGATATCTATGAGGACGAGGAAGGCTCGTTTTGGGTTGGAACATCGGGAGGTGGACTACATCTGTTCAACAAAAAAGAAGAAACCTTCAAAGCCTATACAACAGAACACGGATTAGCCAACAACAACATTCAAAGTATCATTCAGGATGAAACGAACTATTTATGGATAGCTTCAAAAAATGGCATTACGAAATTTAGTCTGATATCTCGCAAGGGACAGCCTTTCACTGTTAATGATGGTTTACCAAGTACCACTTTTTATCCAAACGCTAAATTTAGAACCAGAAGCGGACACATACTTTTTGGTGCGAATAACGGATACATTGAAATCAACCCTTTTGACGCCAAAAAAAACCTGACTAAACCACCTGTTGTAATCACAGGATTTAAAATTTTTAATAAAGAGGTACAGATTCAGGGAGAAGATTCTCCATTGAAAAAACATATTTCCCGCACCAAAAAAATCACCCTGAATTACGATCAAAATTCGTTCTCTTTTCAGTTTGCTGTATTGAACTTTATTAACCCGGAAAGGAATCAATTCCTTTACATCCTGGAGGGCTTTGATCAGGAATGGAATGAAGGCGGAAAGGAACGCATAGCTTCCTATACCAACCTTGATCCGGGGTTTTATACTTTTAAGGTTCAAGGATCCAATAACGATGGTAGATGGAACCGGGAAGGAGTAAGTTTGGAAATAGAAATTCTACCTCCTTATTGGGCCACGTGGTGGTTTAGATTGATTGTAGGTTTCCTAATCACATTGTTCATTTTCGGTTTATTCAAACTCAGAATCCGAACTATTAAGAAACAAAACCTGAAACTTGAAAATGAGGTAGCCTCACGGACAGAAGAAGTTCAGCGCCAGAAAGAAGAAATCCAAAAGCAGAACTTTGAGATGCAGGAAAATATCACGGTAGGCAAAATCATCCAGGACTCAATACTGCCACCGGTTTCTGCAATTGAAAAAGACTTCCCAGGATCATTTGTCTACTATCAACCCAAGGATATCGTTAGTGGGGACTTCTATTGGTATTTTGTAGACCTCAACAAAGTTTATATAGCTGCGGTAGATTGCACGGGGCATGGAGTGGCTGGTGCATTTATGTCGCTGATAGGGCATGGGATACTCTCCGATATCTCCAAAAACATTGAAGGACTCAATGCAGCAGAAATCCTGGACCAATTGAATAATGGGGTAATTAGTGCGCTTCGTCAAAGAAGAAAAGATTCTTTGAGCCGTGACGGGATGGATATCAGCCTTGTTATCATTGATACCGAAACCGGGACGATGGATTATGCAGGAGCGATGAATAATTTGTATATACTGAGAAACAAAACAAAAGAACTAGAGTGCATCACTGCAGACAAATTTTCAATTGGAATCCCAAGAAGAGGAGAGGTCAAAAACTTCACTAACCACCAGGTACAACTTGATAAAGGTGATCACGTATACCTATATTCAGATGGCTATGCTGATCAACTCGGAGGTGAAGATGGCAACACCAAATTTATGTATGGGAGATTCAGAGAATTATTAAAAAATCTCGATGGAGTATCCGGTGCTGAAAAACACCTTCTAATAAGCAGAACCATGAACAACTGGAAGAGAAATACTGATCAACTTGATGATATGTTAGTCATGGGAATAAAATTCTGAATTGCATAAAGTGACCAAAAGAACTATTTTTCCAAGCCAAACAGGAAACTACTAATGGAGAGCATTAATGAAATAAACAAAGATTTAACCCGTCCTCATTTGACTATATTTTACACGGGACCGATTTCAGTTGATCTAATAGACGCAATATTGGATACCGTATATAAGAAACTTGAGAAAAAGGAATCAAATGTAACGCTCAGAAAAAAAGTATATGGTGTTGCAAATGAAGCACTTCAAAACCTGGCAAATCACATTGAAAGTTTCAGCAGCACAGCAAACGAAGTAACATACGAACTCCAGGAGTGTAATTTCGTAGTTATGTATGATGGGAATAAATATTCTGTATCAACCAGCAACTTTATTACCAACAAGAAAGTACAGCTCTTAGATATGTGGTTAACAGAAATAAACCGGGCGGGAAAAGATGGACTGAACGATCTTTACAATCAAATCCTGAAAAACAAACAATTTAGTCACAAGGGTGGCGCAGGACTTGGAATGGTAGACATTGCCAAGAAATCAGATGGAACTTTGGTTTTTAGTTTCGAAAAAGTAGACGATAGATATTCGATTTTCAACCTAACAGTTAATATAGAGTAGCAGATGGATCCGTTACAAATTGAACCAACAAAAAAAACACCATCCGTATACATTAATCCGGATGCAGGTGTAATGGAGATGAAAGGTATGTCATCAAGTGAGAATTCACTTTCATTTTATAAGCCAATATTGGATTACCTGGATAGCTGCATTGCTACATCCAAACCAATTAATTCGGTCGATCTTTCTTTCAAGTATTTCAATACCAGTTCAGCTAAGTGTATACTCGATGTGCTGGAACGGTTTGCAGACATGAAAGATAGTGGAATGGATGTCAATATTAATTGGCATTACGAGAAGATGGATGAGGAAATGCTAGACTCAGGGCAAAATTTCAGTGCTATCCTGGACCTACCTATGAAACTCGTAGAAAAAGAGGATTAGCAGTCCTTATAAAATAGCAAAACCCCACTTGGGGGTGGGGTTTTACTGAAAAAAGATACTACCAGCTATGAGGAAAATTAAAATCTTACGATTCTAATTCATTCATTATACCTTACTAACGCCCGAACATCGATTTTAGTTCATTCATATCAAAAAAAAATGCGCCTGCCTTAGAATACCCACTCACTTGTATTCCGACAGACGCAAATTGCGCAAGCTAACTTTACTTTTTAATCTTGTTTCATAATTCTCTTTGCAACAACGGATGTTCCCTGATGCACTTTCAGTATATAAACTCCTGATGGGTACGATTCTAAATCCAGCCTCGTCAGAAAATCAGTTGTTTCCTGACTCAACAACCCTTTTCCGGAAATATCAAGTACCTCAATAGTGTCTATACCCTCTCCCTCAACTATAAGACCAGAGCTGAATGGATTCGGATAAACCCGGAATGAATTAATTATTTCATCAGCAGCAGAAGTAGGACAATCGTGAGTAATCAATATTTCATCGCTGGAACTAGCGCACACGCCATTAGATATTGTCCAGCTGAGAAGTACGTCATCGGAAATGCCAGAAATGATGGCGGTCGGGCTACTGGAATTATCAATTGTCACTGAACCGGTAATAACTGACCAAGCTCCAACTCCTACAACTGGAGTATTGGCACTCAAATTTGCTGAAGTTGAGCAAATAATCTGATCATCACCCGCACTAGCAACATCTGGTTCATTATCAACCGCAATAGACTCGGAAGCACTTGTAGCTGGATTGCCCGTGGTACAAGAAAGATCACTAGTCATAATTACGTATACCTGGTCATTATTAGCTGGAGTAAATGTATAACTACTCTGAGTGGATGGCCCTTGTGTAGAAACTGAATTTACAAACCACTCATATTGAGGGATGGAACCTCCATTCGTTTCTGTTGCTGTGGCAGTAACTTGTTCCCCTTCACAAATGGTAGATTCATCCAGTAAAATAGTCACCTCAACATTAGCATTGCTGATTACACTAATATTTTCAGAATTACTGGTTGCCGGATTATTGGATGCGCAACCAAGGTCGCTGGTATATACTGCGTGGACCACATCACCGTCAGTTGGTGTGTATGTAAATGTATTGGATGAACCAGGACCTTGAGTACTCAAAGAGTTAACAAACCATTCATATTGTGGATTTGAACCTCCGTTATTCCCGGTTCCGGAAAAGGTAACACTTGCACCCTCACAAATACTCGAGGAGCTAGCGGTTACACTTACACTGACAGGTGCCATTGTCGTTCTTGTTACTATTATTTGATCAACATCATCAGGACACACTCCATTAGAAGTGGTCCAACTAAATACGTTGTCTCCATTACACAATCCGGTTACTGCAGTATTCGGATCCTGGTTATTGCTCAGTGTCCCACAGCCTGAAACCAGTGACCATTGACCGGAACCAATTGTAATAGCGCCAGCATTAAGATTTGCTGAACTCGTACATACAGAGATATCATTACCGGCATTGGCCTCATCAGGTTGTTGATCTACATTGATAGAAATTGAGTTGCTCGTTGCTGGGTTGTTCGAGGTACAAGTCAGATCACTGGTCATTACTACATGGACCTGATCTCCATCTGCAGGACTGAAGGTATAAACATCAGAAGTCCCTGGTCCCTGAACGCTGGAAGAATTAACAAACCACTCATACTGGGGAGCGGAGCCACCATTCGTTCCGGTGGCTGTTGCTGTAACGTTATCTCCTTCACAAACTGTGGTCTGATCCAGAGAGACAACAACGGAAACAGCTAAACTGGTTGATCTGGTTATGACAACCTCATCAAATGTCGGTGTGCAAACCCCATTACTTATCGTCCATCTCAAAGTCGTGCTTGACCCAGAAGTTAGTCCACTTACAGCACTCGTATTACTTGAAGGACTGTCAGCACTACCCGAACCCGATACCGTGGTCCAAACACCAGTTCCTATTGCCGGTGTATTCGCTGACAGTACTGCTGTGGCGGAGCACACAGATTGATCCGAACCCGCCATAGCGGTACTTGGGGCCGCATCAACCGTAACTATCACTTCGTCAGTTTCGTCAGGGCATGATCCATTGCCTATTGTCCATCGGAAAGTAGAACTTGTTCCAGCTGTTATTCCACTCACCGTTGTGGTATTACTTGATGTATTATCTACGGAGCCTGTACCCGCAACTTTGCTCCAGATTCCTGTTCCAATGGTTGGGTTATTGGCAGATAAATTAATGGTTGCTCCTTCACACACTGTTTGATTGGACCCGGCAACGGAAATACTTGGAGCATCGTCTATTGTTACATTTACTGCGGATGATACAGACACACACGCTCCAGGATCATTTGGATCCGTAATTTCTACCGTATAGGAACCTGATTGGGCTGCATCATAGGTATTGCTTGAACCGGGACCCTGTATACTTACACCATCTCTGAAAAACTCGTACTCAAACGCACCTGAACCTGACTCCGATGCAGTCAATGTTATACTCCCTCCACATTGAGCGGCTGGATTGGAGGGTGATAGAGTAGCTGACCCAGGATCATCGCATCCACCTGAACATGAAGGATGAACAGGGTCGATAACGGCCACAACCGGTATCCTTTCACACTCTGCCCCAACTGTCACTTGCCAGTCATAAAATGCCCAATACCATGACTCCGACCCCCATGGAGTAATAAAGGTATGAATTGAAAGAACCCCAGGGGTTTCATATGGTAAGCTAGCATTGTCATCTAACCATATTAGTCCATTGGTCCCAACAGCACTCATCCTGTAGTCCGTTCCAGCGGGAACAAAAATTCCTACCGGAATCTGACTTTGACCTGCATTAACAGCAACGGAAACAGTTCCTACGAGCGTAGAATTATCACTCTCGTATATTGACAGTGTGATGGTTTGAGCACCCTGAGCATAGACTGTGACATAGTCAAGAGTAAAGTCCTGATAGGCATCAAATTGTAGTTGATAGTCAAAGTTGCCTGGTGATTCATACCAACCGGAACCGGAATTGCCAGATCTTCCTCCGGTAGCAGAAGAAGAACCTCCCCCTGAGCCGACATAATAAGTGGTTGTAGATGCTACCGAAGGACTATAAGTATTTCCTGTGTTCAACGAAGTCCCTCCGGATGAGGCTGTGTACCAATCGAATGGGGCGACCCCTCCGGTAACAGAAAGATCAGCTGTCCCGGCAGAACAAATAGTATCATTAACACCTGCTGGTACAGAAGAAGTCACCGTAATATCATCACTATCGGTACCACAACCTGAAGCAGATATTATAACCGTATAAATTCCGGCAGAATTCACATTTGACAGGGTGGAAGACGTTTCACCCGCAATGGCGCTCCCATCCTTTTCCCAGGAATAGGATATACCTCCTCCTGAAACATTGGCATCTAAGGTCACGGTTGCGGGGTCACATAGATCTACATCCGGACCCAAATTAGGTGATTGCAATGTTGCTGTCACCACTATTTCATCAGAGGAACTACAAGCACCGGCTGAGTCTATAGTCAGAGTATAGGTGCCAGCTGAACTGGCGACATAAGTGTCAAGTGAGGTTGATGGACCTGCGACTGTGCTCCCATCTTTCTCCCATGTAAACGTTTTTGTTCCATCTGACGAAATTCCCCCATCAAGAGTAGCAGAGCCAGCTCCGCAAAGTGAAACATCTGACCCCAAATCAGGAACACTACAGCTAACCCCATTATCCTCTGGAATCCACCAGTTGCCTGAAATATACAGCATACAAAGTAGGCTTATGCAATCACCAAAATAACTGTTATCAGGGTTCTTGATTACATCCCAGCCAGCATTAAGATAACTTTGATTAGAAGGGTTCGTAACACATGAAGTAACAAAGGGGGCAGTAAACGCAAGACTTGACCAGGTATTCATTGCCGTACCCGCGAGCGTATAAACCGCTTTGATGTTTGAAGGATTGTTAGCAGTTGCTGAAATCAGCCAACTGCTAACATTATCCATAGCTGTTTTTGCCTCTATAGTACCATAGTGTCCATAGTCCATAGCAACCCTCCAGGGGTATCGACAAGCGTTCCAGGAATAATCATCATCAGTGTCTGCCTCGAGAAAGTTTGGTGGGGCAGGTTGAGGTGTGGCGTTGATGACAAAATCAGGCATTAGCCCTGTAGATGGAGCATAGTTGGAAGTTATTTCGTCAATAATATAGTAGCACTCATCATTCACGTTCGTCCAGAAGTTGTCCCCGGTATGTTCATAATAAGCTCGTATTTGAGCCGTCATCCAATCTGACGATCGCGTATCATAACTTGAATTATTAGCCCAGTCCCCGAGTAGTACCCTATGATTAGAAAGGCCAAAATCACCTCCCTTTAAACCATTATTAATCATATCTACTGCCTCCTGCAAGTAGTCTATCGTTCCGTCTGAACCCCACTGGTAATGAGCTAGCAATAGGGAATATGCTATGTCCATATCACCATCTGTGGCGGAACTAAACGCATTCTGTCTTTCATCCACGGCCACATTCCATCCCATCAACTCATTGTTAATTGTACTTCTGTGCTGATCGAAAAAGTTATATAACCCATCATAGTAAGTTTTTGCGTTCGGGTCATAGCCAGCCATTAATACTGTCACTAACATTCCATATCCATGTCCTTCAGAAGTTCCTTTGCTAGGTACTACGCAACCCGTACAACCGCCTTCAACATAATATCCGTTCGGCATATTTGTGGGCTTGAGGTAATTGGTCTTCCAGCTTTCATAAAAACTTATGACATCAGCATCCAACTGTGCCTGACTGACATGGTTCGGTTTGATACACCCGCTCCAATTCATTTGCTGAGGAAAGGGACGATTTTGTGCAGATACATTTTTGATGATGGCCATCAGGCTGAGGATGGTCAGCATTATATGCATTGGAGTAATTGTTCTTTTCATTCTTGAGAAATTTTAGGTGTAAGTCAATAAGGCGCTAATCCGTATATAAAGAATAGGCGCTCCTAAACAGAAATGATAGAACTTTACAAATAATTAATTGTACAAAAGAGATAACACGGTAAAAATATTGAGCGCTCATCTCACCTCGTTACCGAATAAATGGAGGCTATAATAGAGTAATGTACCTTTATTGATTTAGGGTACCTGAATTTTACCTATCACCTAAAAAGTATAAGATTCTCCCAATTGGTCACATCAACTTTCGAATCTTTTAGTTTAATTTCTTCTATACGATCCTGGACTTTTTTTCTAAACTTCCAGCAGGTGTTTCTGGCGAGACCTAAGAGTTCGGCTAACTCATTGACTGTACTTGAACTTCCTCTTTGGCAGGTCAGATAAGTGATATAAAAGGCTTTAGCTAATGGGAACTTCACGCCCTGGAAAATAGTATCAGCCATTACTGACTCAATGTGATTGCACTTAGTGCACTTTCTTGAATGTAATTTAGATCGTTTTAAATATTTCTGATTGCCGCATTTTCTGCATTTGAACTCATCCGGCCACTTCAGCTGTTCTAAAAACTTGAAGCAACTTCTATCATCAGAAAATATTTTCATAAACTCTTCATAGTTCAACTCTCGTGACAATAGTCTGGCTTCCTTTTCCTTTTTCACCTCTTTTACAAGCTGCCAATTATCATAATCAAGCTTGGCATTTGCCTCATTCAGCTTATTGGTAAGGTCCTCGAGTTTTTGATTTGCAACGATTAATTCATCTGTTTTAAATTTCAGTTGTTGCGTTCTTTCGGTCACTTTTTCCTCCAGCTCCCTGTTAACTTTTTCCTGTAGCAGTTTATTCTCCTCCAGTTGATCAATTATAACCTGCTGAGCTTTTTCCTTTTCCTCCTTCAATAATCGGATTCTATCTCCAAGAGCATAACTTAAAACCAAGATTTCTAAGACTATCCCAATCTTAAAGCTGTAGACCAGCATAATACTCCAAAAGCCGGGTTCCGCATGCAAAATATCATAGTACCTAAGTTGAAGAATAAGCACTGAAACAAAGACACAGGTATAACCTACAATAAAATACCTTCCTGCTTTAAATCCATTCTTGAACACGTAAATACTAGCGCCATAAACAACAAAAAAAGGAAGGCTATAAAGTTGGTTCAAGTGGTATTCAGGGGGCAACACAAAAATTTCAAAAGGCAAATAGACCAGATACACCCCCACCGAAATAAGCACCAGTTTATCCAACCGGGGATGCTGAGCCTTCAACTCCAGAAAATTTCTTGAATAAAGGACGAAGGTGATCAGGAAGGCCAGCGGGGTTATGTAATAATTCATTGGGATATTCCACTCCGGGTGCTCGGGCCACCAGAACTGAAAACCAAGACCGTCATCCGAATAGGAATAAAAAACGCAGCTTATGACATACAGCACGTAATACATATAAACCCGTTCTCTTGACGTGATAAAGAGCAGTAGGTTATAGATGGCCATGATGAACAAAATGCCATAGTAAAAACCCAA
This sequence comes from Cytophagales bacterium, assembly GCA_965267335.1. Taxonomy (GTDB): domain Bacteria; phylum Bacteroidota; class Bacteroidia; order Cytophagales; family JAAEPT01. Next base: position 4,180,410 of record OZ253953.1, read on the forward strand.
AAAATGGTACTCAGTAGTAGAATAGGACGTGAAAAAATTCTGTGTTTTTATGTAATAGTCAAAATGCGAGATGTCATCAGACCGGACTCGCACGTAAATTACCTGTGGGGCTTTCCTGGCATTAGGAATATCAAAAACAAAGTTGACCACATCGTAATCATCTCTATCACCGAATTTGATCAGTCCCCCTGCTTTTTTTTCAATATACTTCCCGTCATCGTCTTTCACATATAACCTAAAATCATTAGTATGGACATCATAAACCTCAAAAACATATCTTTTATTCCATGTAGACTGATCATCTATGACTAGTTTTAACCAGTACACCTTATTGACATCTGAGTTTTGGAAAACTCTGTTCTCGTTATCTCTGAATGGAATTTGGTCTAAATTGGTAGCCGAATACTTTTCATTAGGAGTGGCAATATAGATTTGAAAATTTTCTGGTTTCAGGCCGTACTCTCTCACATCGTCCTTTAAGACAAGGGTATCGATCGTAAAACCATCCCTGACAAAAAATAACAGTAATATAAAAAGCACTCTTTTCATCTGCGCCCCTTAAAATAATAAAATAAGGTAAGTTTTAAGGTTAATTGTAGTTAGGTTAACAATTGGAAGCTTTCTTCGGTAAATTGTCGGGCAAAAAAATAAGTATATTTACTGCTCGTTGACTACATTACAAGGACAATTCTGAAAGATGGATTATTATTATTTTGAGAGAGATCTGAGTTGGTTATCATTTAATTACAGAGTACTTCAAGAGGCCAAAGATTCTTCTGTTCCTACTCTGGAAAGACTAAAGTTCCTTGCGATATTTTCTTCTAACCTCGAAGAGTTCTATCGAATCAGGGTTGCTTCCTTAAGAAACCTCATTCGAGCCAATCAGGATGGTGATAACACCAAAAATCTAAAACTCCTGGATAAAATTAATTCTACAGCTACTGCTCACCAGGCTGAATTCGGTCAACTATTCAGGGATGAGATTATTCCTAAGCTGACTGAAAAAAATATTTTCATGATCTCTGAGTCTATGCTTACTCCCTATAGAGTCAAATTCATGAGAAAATATTTGGAAGAAAATGTCTTAAAGTACCTACATCCTAAGATGATTGGTGACCGAAGATCGGTACCAATGCTAGAAAACCAGCGAACGTATTTCGCTATCAGGGTAAAGGACGATAAAACTGGTAAATACCTTAACTACCTCCTAAAAATCCCTACGGACAGAATGTCCCGGTTTGTTGTACTACCTGGAAAAAGTAAGCACATCGTAGCTCAGGTCGGTGACATGATTCGCTGGAACCTGGATCTGGTATTTCAGGATTGTGAAATAATCTATTGCTACGCCATAAAACTCACCCGGGATGCGGAACTGTATCTTGAAGATGAGTATACCGGTGATATCATTGAGGCGATCAAGAAAAGCCTTGGCAAACGAAAGACTGGACTACCCTCTCGCTTCCTGTACGACCAAACCATGCCAGCCTCTTTTCTGGCGCAACTTCAAAAGATTTTCAGAATTCAGGACGAGGATTTGATTCCAGGAGCGAGATATCATAACTCACACGAGTTCTTCGCTTTTCCTAAACCAGCCTGGGACTCATCGCTTACCTATGATGAAATGCCTCCTCTTCCGGTCAAGGCACTGGACAATGACAACTTTTTTGAGTCAATCAAATCAAAAGATGTCGCCATTCATCTCCCATACCAGTCTTACGACTATGTCATTAAATTCCTGGAAAAGGCTGCCAACGATCCTAAGGTAGAAAGCATAATGATCACTGTGTATAGACTTGCTGATGACTCGAAGGTTGCCAAGGCCCTCATTAAGGCCTCAAAAAAGGGGAAAAAAGTTTTTGTATTTGACGAAGTAAAAGCCCGCTTTGATGAAGCTGCCAACCTCTACTGGGGGGAGCAACTAGAAAAAGCAGGAGTAAAAGTTCGGTACAACTATAAAAACATGAAGGTCCATACAAAGATCTTCCTGGTCACAAGAAATGAGGGAAAAAACCGCGTTAAATATGCCTACCTGGGCACAGGAAATTTTAATGAAAAGACTGCCCGTATCTATTGCGACCATGCCATACTAACAACTGATGCCCGATACACCGCAGAAGTGGAAAAGGTTTTTAAAATCCTCCAGGGGCGTAAAACTGACTCCGAATTTCAGCATCTGTTAGTCGCACCATTTAACCTAAGAGAACGGTTTGAACAAGCCATAGATAACGAAATCAAACTTGCAAAATCTGGCAAAAAGGCCGAAATCATTTTAAAAATGAATAGCCTGGAAGACAGAAAGATCATTGAAAAACTTTATGACGCCAGTAATGCAGGTGTAAACATTAAGATAATCGTCAGAGGAATATGCTGCCTGGTTCCCGGTGTAGAAGGAATGAGCAAAAACATCAATGTCATCAGTATTGTGGACCGCTTCCTTGAGCACGCACGGGTTTACCTTTTCCATAACGATGGGAAACAGGATATGTATGTGGCTTCAGCGGATTGGATGACAAGAAACTTATCCAGAAGAGTGGAAGTTGGATTTCCTATTTATGACAATGACATAAAATCTGAATTTAGGGAGCTGATCAATATTCAACTCAAGGACAATGTCAAAGCCCGAAAAATCAATCGCATCCAGAACAATCCTTACAAAATCAGCCGGGCTAAAACCAAATGTCGCACACAATATGAATCCTATCGCTTCTTGAAGAACAAATAGTTACCAAATTAATTAGTATCTTCTTTGTTCAAATTCAATTACTATGGCCGCAAAAAGAGATACTTACAAGTACCAATTCAAAATTGGCAATCTGATTGTACACAAGGGAGCTACCAATAATCTACAGCGGAGAGAGAATGAACACAAGAACTCCGGAAGATATGTAGTTCATAATGGCAAAAGGCTCTATTGGAAGGATGGCCACATACATCAGGTAGGAGCAATTACTACAAAAGAAGCCGCCACGAAATGGGCGCGGGAATAAAATGGCAACACTTATAGAATCACCAACAATCATTAAGGCCGCAGGCAACAAGCCTAAAAAAATTGAAGAGTACATCGGCAGGGTAAACTCTAAAACGGAAAGTGTGAGCATCGCAAGAATGACCAGTCCATCAGGATGGGTCGAACCTGGGCAAACACCCCAGTTTGATGAGTATACAGTCGTTCTTAAAGGGGCACTCGATGTCGAAACAGGTAATGGCCGATATACAGTAAAGGCCGGGCAAGCCATCATTACTCACGCAGGTGAATGGGTAAGGTATAGCACACCTGATCCGGAGGGAGCTGAATACATTGCGGTTTGTTTGCCCGCCTTCAGTCCAGACACCGTTAATCGAGACGAGTAATTATTCTTTTCATATATTCGCAAAAAAAATTCCAATGAACGACCCACGTAAAATCCCATCAATTAATGAAGGATTAGAAGTACTACATAAGATTTTAAGAGTGTCTTTTTTCGTAGTGCTAATACAAAGCTTCCTAGGACTACTCCCCTACATCGGGGTCAATTATAACGGTGGTGGGGTTTTTGGATTCGCAATACTGGGTGTTTACATCTACATCTTGTCTGAAACCTATAAAGGGATTAAACTTCTCTTTATTAATTCAATATCACCGGTAATGAGCGAGCAAACAGAAAAAGCTAAAAATTACCTCACTTTTAGCATCATATTCATTGTGGCTGGTATATCCTACTTGTAATGATGATGAGTGGTGGATTTCAAGCCGAAATCATGATGTACCTAATGTTGGGTGTATTATTTATTGGTATGATTTTCCAATTGTTACATATACTCGCAATGCTTAAGACTTGTGATTGCTTAGGTGAAGCTTATAATGCTTCTGAAGTTTCAGACCACATTCGCACAATCAGGAATGTATATATCGTCAACATCATATTAGCCTTGCTCAGCGGGGGGCTTGAGATAGGTTCAGAACTTCGTATAATAGCACCATTGGACTCATCAGTTCTCATTACATTGGACTTGATTTCCACAGCAATCGGAATCTATTTTGCCTATATCTACTTCAATGGATTTAAGTTTACATTTACCCAACTCGATGAGGTATACAAAAAGAATCCAATCATAGGAACAACACCTGAACAATCTAATGATCCTACAGAACTGGTTTAGTTGTTGACTCTGTATGAGATTCACAATACTCTTTAAGTGCCTTTAAATGGCGTTCCATGCCACCGGAAAAGCCTATTTTCATTGCCGGAACAAATAATCTACTAAAACCAGGGGGTGGCAAGTAGTGCATTTCATAGTTTACCACTGTGCTTTCTCCGTCCTGCTCAAGAACATAATAAAAGGTCATTTCCTTAAATGGAGACGGATCACCTGCCTTTTCTCCAAAGACCAATTTATTGTCACCGAAATCTGAGGTCACAGTGGTAAAGCTGAGTTCTTTGCTCTGTCTTCGAAGCGTAAATTGACTCCCTAACCTGTTTACTTTATCTCCTTCAAAAAGCACCTCAGCAGGATCAGGGTTCCAACTCTCCCGATATTTCAAATTACTCAAAACCTCAAATACTACCTCCCGGGACTGGTTAATTTTTAGGCGCTTTCGAACTGGTTTTTTAATTCTTGTACCTTCTAATTCATTCTTCCTGATTTTTGACTCTTTCTTAATGACTGCCAAGTCTATGAAGTTGAATTCGATTTCACCCAGATCCTGGTAGTGCATTGAGGCCCGCTCTATCTTCATTTTAGGATTATGAAGCCTTACCCTTTCATCATCATCCAGTAGCTTATCGGTAAAAAGTATGTAATCCTGTTCAATCAGATTATTATTCAAAAGCTTGTTGGCCAGTATCACAACAGGACCATGTAGCTTGGTCTCTTGCTTTACTGTAATCAATGTAATATCACCGGTGTGGACAATAAACTGAACCGACAAATTTTTAACTGATGCACAAACCAGGCATGGACATATCCTTTTGCGGACATAGTCGTCCCGAATCTCCAGAAAATTCTGATACATCCCCTCAATCATAGCAACCACTGACTCAAACTCAGGAACACCATTTTCCTGAAAAAAAACCAGTTTATTCTCTTCAATTCTAAGAGATGTCAGTCCAAGTTGATTGTTGACTTCTACCGCATCAAAGAACTCCTTTTCCAAGAGTTCACGGTGTTGTGATTCCACGGACCCATCAGAAAGATCAAAACCATCAATCTTTGCAATTAATAATAGTGACTCCTTTTCAGCCAAGGTTGTAAGTATTTGTTGTAAGTCGTTAACAATACACACTATGAGCTACAAGTGTGCTCTATAATATAACAACTTCTGTTACAATTTTGCTTGATCAAGTTTGAATAATTGCATAGAAATTGATGATCTTTCTTGTCAGATTTACGTACTCACTTTATAAACCCAAACTTATATCTCAATTTTTGCTCCCATGAAAATCCATTATTTACTTTTTAGTGCTGCACTACTTTTAGTTTCGTGCTCAGAGTCTACCGATACAAAAAATGAAGTCACAAATACTCCTCCTGACTCTCTAGTTACCAATGAAGTAGAGGAAGTTGAAGAATTGGAATATAAATACAGCATGGTTTCAAATCTTAATGTACGACCGACACCTGGCATTCAAGGTGAGGTCATCTATCAACTTGGAGAAAATGAGAAGGTCGCTTTAAGTGGAGAATCATCAGAAGAAACCTTTAAAGCAACTTTCCGAGGCACCGAGTACGATAAGCCCTGGGTCAAAATAAAAGCTACTCCGGAAATAGAAGGATGGGTACATTCCGGAGCGCTGGTCGATAAACCAGTAGAAGTAAACGAAAAACTAACAGCGGAATATTACGATTCTCCTGAGAAAAGAAAGAACTGGTGGCAATCGCAGAAATCAGACTGGAAAAGAGTATTCAACATAATGGTTTTAAATAAGCGTGATAATGAATATGCCACACCGAATGATACTGAACTTCAAAAACTCTTCAACGCAAAAGAAATGTTTCTTGGGGCCGATGCAGGTTGTGGGGAGTATAATTATGAGTTCGAATTAGAAGACTTTTCAGGATTAAAATGCTTGACCAATCTGGAATCCCTGGAGATTTCTGGCATGAAAACAACAGACTTAACTCCTATCAGTCACTTGAAAAATCTAACCAGCCTACATGCACAAAGTTGCGGACTAAAAACTCTTGCGGGCATTGGTAGTTTAAAAAAGCTCAAGAGTCTATACGTTAGTTATAATGAAATTAATACCCTCAAGCACCTAATCGGGCTCACTGAGGTCAAAACCATATTTGCTGAATCCAACAAAATCAGCTCCCTCGATGGCACCCGCAATTTGAAGAACCTACATGAACTAGTGTTGTCCTACAATCCTGTAAAGACATTTGACGGCATCGAGCGATTCACGAACCTGACCAGCCTTACAATTGAAAGGTGTGAACTGGAAAACCTTGCTATTGTAGATAAGTTGACGGGCTTGAAGAAATTGACTTATCTCAGCATTAAAAGTAATAACATAGAAACCATTGAGCCGCTCAGCAAATTAAAAAATCTTGAGACAGTAAATATTGGCTACATTCAACTGAACAGCCTCAAAGGAATCGAACATGTAAAAAACATTCATAAAGTATATGAATACCAACCTGACAGTCCGGCAATACCAAAAGCAGAGATCGAACGAGTAAAAGAACTGGGCATAGAAGTTTACGAACAAGAAGAAATTTGTGGTTGTTAAACGAATAACCCACACCATTATGGCACCCCTATAGCCCTGAAACTGATTTTTATGTGCTTTAAACGTAATGAAATCACATCCAGAAAAGACAGAAAATCATTTATTGTCCAATTATTTCTGTAAATATTTCTATTATCTCTCGTATATATTATAATGGTAGTACCTACACAGTAGTAACCTTATTACCAAAACTCATAGTATGAAACGAGTATACACAGTATTGCTATTTGTGGCACTATGCCCACTGAATCTTTTTTCTCAATGTTATAACCTGGTCTGGAGCGATGAATTTGACGGTCCGGATTTAGATTTGAATAACTGGAATTATAACATTGGTGACGGATGCCCTGACCTATGTGGCTGGGGTAACGGAGAATTGCAGTACTATACAAACAGCACCGATAATGTGTATATAGATAACGGTGTACTGGTACTTGAAGCAATTAAAGAAAATGTAGGCAGCTCCGAGTTCTCATCAGGAAAGGTAGACACAAAAGGTAAACATGAGTTTACCTATGGTCGATTCGAGGCTCGTATGCGAATGCCACAAGGTTATGGTCTCTGGCCTGCATTCTGGATGCTGCGCCCGGTAACCAATTGGCCCATGACCGGTGAGATTGACATAATGGAATACCGTGGTGATCATACAAACAAAATAGACGGTACATTGCACTACGGAAGTTCTTGGCCCAATAACCAATGGGATGGCACCGACTACTACCTTCCTTCTGGTAATTTTTATAGTGATTTTCATGAGTTTGCAGTAGAATGGGATAGCAATAGTATTACCTGGTTCGTTGACGACATTGTTTTCAAAACGGAAACTAAAGATCCTAATTCCTTGAATCCACAAAGTACAGATGACCCCTGGCCATGGGATACTGATTTTTACTTAATCCTGAACCTTGCGGTTGGAGGTTGGTATTCTGGAACGACAGACCCTTATGCAGTTCAACTGACAAAACCAACGTTTGAAATTGACTACGTGCGTGTGTATGAAATGACTGGTGGATCAACTACCCAAACACCCTATGGTGGAACTCCAGCAACAATCCCTGGCACCATACAGGCAGAAGATTATGATGAATCCTGTGCCGGATACGGATGGTATGATACCGGCAATGGTAATAATGGAGGCGAATACCGCTCAGACTGGGTTGATATTGAGGCCACCACTGACGTTGGTGGGGGTTATAACATAGGTTGGACCGCTGATGATGAATGGCTGGAGTATACCGTTGATGTAACTACTACTGGCAACTACGATCTTATTATCAGGGCTGCTTCAGACGACTGGGATGGTGGTGCTGTGCGCCTGGAAGTTGATGATGTTGATGTGACTGGAACAATAACCATCAACAACACCGGTGATTGGCAGAATTGGGAAAATTTCATACATCAGGATATTAGTTTGTCAGCCGGTCAGCACATTCTTAAACTTTATATAGAAAACAATAATGTCAATATTAATTATTTCACGCTAACCGATGACCCTGTTGACTGTAATGGAGACCCCGGTGGAACAGCCTATTTCGATAATTGTGGGACTTGTGTAGATGGAAATACCGGAGAAGTTGCCTGTACCCAGGATTGTAATGGTGACTGGGGAGGCACGGCTTACCTCGATAATTGTAGTGATTGTGTAGGTGGCAACACCGGAGAAGTTGCTTGTACTCAAGACTGCGATGGTGATTGGGGAGGTACTGCCTATGTGGACAACTGTAGTAGTTGTGTTGAAGGAAATACCGGAGAAACCGCATGTTCTCAGGATTGTAATGGCGATTGGGGAGGTACTGCGACACTGGATGTCTGTAACCAATGTGCGGGAGGAAATACAGGAGTAACCCCCGAAACCAATATTGATAACTGTGTAAGTGCCCTTGATGATGGAACTTTTGATGGATTATTAATTTACCCTAACCCATCCTATAATGCCTTCAAAATCACTGGATCAGAGCAAATTGATAGTTATAAAATCATCGACCTGAATGGAAAAACAATAGAAAGTGGTGCAAACCGGAACTATTCCGAGCTATCTATCGGTATTGATCTGGCCCCTGGCATTTATATTCTGGAATTACGTGGCAACAATACCTCGGGGAGCTTTAGGATTGTTAAGTTCTAGTGCTTAGAAACAAAATAACGACCACAGTACTAATGCCTGTTATCACAATAAATACTTATTGAAGGCACCTGTCCTCCAAAAAAATCAATCCATGGACAACCAAATGACACCCATTGAAATCCATAAACTATGGATGGCTTATTCTTGAATATTTTACCGGTCCACTGGTAGCCTTCATTTTGAGAAGTTAAGGGAGAAGGGGAAGTACTTTCTGTATCCATATACACCTGATTAAATATCAGTGAATCAATGCTGTTTTTATACACAATAAGATGTCTCCCGGCTATACTTTTGTACTTTGTAGAATTCAGGTTCTGAACTAAATACTTGTACCCATTGACAGAGGAATGAAAAACCTTTCCTCTGGGAAATGTATCGTACCACTCCTGGTGATTATTACCTTTCAAATTGTCTGGAAAACTACTCGAATCAGCTTCCTCCCATTTGATCTGATAGGCATTACCGGGGCTAAAGAGATTTGATTTACCAATGCAAACAAAGGTGTTCCACTGAAAATAGCCCATGGATTTTAGAGGAAGGCCCAAAACTTTGAAGCCAATCTCCGTTCCCATATATAGGTTCGGCCTTTCAATTAATTCCACCTGCCCCACTGGAAAAGTAAAAACCTTATCCAGGTACATACTATAGATATAGATACGTTCAGCTTCAGAAATATTGAGACTATTTAAAAAAGTACTCCTCTTATTTCCTGTGAGAACCACGTACTCGTTCTCAGGAATCAACTCTTCCTCAATATCATCATCATGAACCGTATCTTTGTAAATCTCAAATGGAAGGTTTTCATCCGATAAATTCACAAATCCAACTTTTTGCAAAGTGTCATTGCGCAGCGGTGATAAATAAAAGACTCGTAAGTCCTGGCTATAGCCTGTGGACCAAACCAGGAACAGGACCAGGAATGATGAAAATTTCATACTATCGGATTATCTACATAACTCGAAAATCAATACTTATCGACCACCCTGACAGTTCCTGCACCATGATAAGAATGATACTCTCCGTTATACATAGCATCTGCTCCTACAGGTCCCATCTGGAAATCTCCCATCGATACAGCTCTCACCATGTAGTAGAATTTCTTGGTATGACCACTTACATCAGTAAAGAGATTGATCCTATCATCTCTAATATCAAAATGTTGCGGATGAGAAGCCCCCCTGATCCAGCTGGTACCCGGAATTGAAGTCAACCTGGGGTTTTCTATTTCAAAGCCGGCTGGTAACATATCTGTGATCGCTACATTCTCAAGCCTTGAACCATCAATAGTCTCTACATCAATCCTGACTACGATCATTTCATTTTGCGTAAAAGTTCTTCGCTGAAGTAGGTTTCCATCTCTATCATAAAAGGACTTCCTTACTCGCAACACTTTGTCCTCCTGCAAATATCGACCCGTCTTGCTAATCCCTTCAATTTCCCAGAAGTAGTATAAATCACCGCTTCCACTAGTTGATATCTTAACACCCTTACCTGCAAGGCCTTCATCGATTATCAAATTCTTTCCATTGAAGTTACCCACCGTACGCCCATCAGCTGTAATAGTCGCAGTTATGTTAGATCGGTTAGCTTTCGCTGCCAATTTACCCAAGGCAAGCATCGCAAATGACCTTTCCTGTGTTGACAAATACCTACTCTGCTTCATCTGCTTTGTAAGATGTCTTGTCATTTGAGCGATCTGAGGGTTTTTCGGATCCACTTCTATCAATGCGTTTAGCGCTATAGCTTCGTCCCGAATAAATGAGTGGAAACTACCACCTGTCACCTTCATGGAGCGCTCACCCGAAAATTCTCTTGGAAGTATAGAGTTATAACTGGTATTATCTCCAATCAGCTTATAGGCTCCGGCCAACAAGTATTTCGAATCAAGTGAGAGCTTATCAAGATTATTTTTGATATAGTTCATGGTAGCAACATCCTGCTCTCCTGCTAACGCCAACACGTACAACGCATACGGTGTTTCTTTAGGTATAATGGTCTTCTTTCGAAGCACACCGTTGACATCATAGTATTCGTAAGTAATGTTTCTTCTTCTTTTTGCCTCATTCTTAAGATAACCCCATAGTTTCTCTAATACTCTAGGATCTACATCATAGCCGGCTTTCCTTGCTTCATACAAGAAGTGAGAGGCGTAAATTGATCCCCAGGAACTGACATAGTGACCTCCCGGCCAGTAACTCAACCCACCGCTGTATAATTGCATTGACTGCAACTTAAGAACAGCCTGCTGAACATTGTACCGCGGATTTGAACCCACCATTTGCTTCACTCCAATGGACTTCATCACATCATGGAAATACAACTGAGGAAAGGCCTTAGATGTCGTTTGCTCCACACAACCATGTGGATATCCAACCAGGTATTCCAGGTCTTCGGTAAACTGAACCATCGGTGACTTACTCACGACTAATCTGGCATCTGCCGATGATGGGATGTAGTCGTTCCCCAGATCAATTGTTTCTGAGTTACCCGCTGAAATTATACCGGCACCATTTTCCTTCAGCAAGGAGGTTCCCGGCCTTATGGTAATATCATTTTCTTCGGAGAATTTCTCGTTTAGTGCTGAAACTACCGTCACGATTTTGCCCTCTCCAATTTGTGGCCTTGCAAATAACTTGAACCTTACGGACCTTTCAGAATTGGCAGGAACATCCTGGGTTTGAGTGGTTGATCCTATGATTTCCAAAGGACCCGAAACATTTAACCTGGCCGTAGCTTTGGTACTTTTGTCAGTAGTATTTGTAAGTAATACCGGTACTTCAACGGTGTCCTTAGGGCTCAAAAACCTTGGCAACGATGTAGTAACAACCATAGGGTCGGCCACCTTCATATTTGTCGAAGCAGAGCCAAAAGCTTTACCCTTATATGCGACTGCCATTATTCTTAGATCTCCTGAGAACTGTGGTATATCCACATCATAACAGACTTTACCATTTTTATCGGTTTTCAAAATACCACTCCAAAACGCAACCAGTTTTACCCTTTTGTTGGTCATCGGGTTGACACGTTTTTCGAGATCATAGTCACCAGACCCGAAGGACTGCGTATTCATTGTCAACTCCGGATACAGTCTCGGATAGATATCATAAGAGTTGACCTGTAAGGCTCTTTTTTGGAAAAAGAATTCGTATGGATCGGGACTCTGATAATTTTTGATCTGAAGAATACCTTCATCAACTACAGCTATGGTGACTTCAATATCACTTTCTGCTCTACTCTGCACACATATGGTTTGCTTCGTTTTTGATCTTGACTTCTTCGGTGCTGTAATCTTGAGGGGTATCTCATGATAGTCCCTGTCCTCCACTTTGAATGATTTATAGCCATGGGCGACAGTCAATGGAATTGCTCCGTTGCTATGAGGCTTGATCAAAGTCGCTGTTATGAAAGCATTTGGTAAATACTCTTCCTTGACCTTGAAGGTATATTCAGCAGCCTTGCTATCTGTTTCGAGGTACTGATGCTCATAAACCCCATCTCTTTCTATTGTCACTAATAGTCGGCCATTAAAAGGATTCTTAAGCAGCACTTTGGCCTGATCACCTACAGTGTATGCTTCTTTGTCAAACTCAATATTGATCTCACCATCTTTGTCAACTTCGAAAGAGTTGTTATCAGTGGACCCCCATCTGTACGCATAAAAATAGCGTTGAACATAGGCACTGGTCCCAGGCTTCTTTAATCTTATGACATAGGTTCCGGATGTTGACGGATTAAATTTGACAAACGACTGTTTTCCGCTTATTGAAATTGTTTTGTCATAAACCAGCTTTTCTTTTTTACGGGATACATATCGATACTTGCCATGGTGGTTTTTCTCAAGTATAGTGTGCCATTCATATTTGATAATCTGCACATTTCCTTTGACACCATTTTGTGTGTTCCCATCTACATCGACAGCGACCACCGGTATTTTCAAATCCTTATTGGTTGCTACATAGTAGTCGGTGTATTTAATTCCATAAAATACATCTTGTGTCACCACCTCAAATGTATTTCTTCTGTTCACTGGTCGGCCCGACTCATCAAAGACTGTTGTAAATACCGTTCCCGATAGTAAACCAGAGTTTGAGTACCTACTTGGAATTGTATACCGCTCTTCTGCCTTACCATCATTATCGGTCTTGCCGTCCATATTTCTTCTTTCAAACGAAGTCCTGGTATCATTTAGGGAAAACGTATAGTCATTAAAGCCCTTGGGAGAAAAATAAGCTCGGTTCATTTGAAGTTCCATCCCATAGTTCCTGTTGGTTGCGGGAGGGCCAAACATATTGAAAGCCTGAGCCTGTATCACCATCTGATCACCTACCCGATACCGATCCTTGTTGAGGTTAGTCGTAACTCTAATTCTATCGGGCATAAATTCTTCCACGCTGATATATTTAGAGGCCAGAAGTACGTCATTAGAGGTAAAAAGCTCCTGAGTATAGGTCCCGGTAACATTTGATTGCGACAGTTGGAATGAGGTTTCGAAAGCACCCTGGCTGTTGAGTTGTCCTTTTACTGACTTAAACTCCTTACCATTCGGGTAAAGCAATCTCATCTTTACAGGAATATCTTTTACAACACCCCACCGGGAATCTCTTACAATACAATTGGTATAGATTTTCTCTCCAGGCCGATACAAATTTCTATCTCCATAAAGGAATGCCTGATAACCCGCACTATTCATACGCACACCACCAATCTCAAACCTGGAACGGTCGACACGAGTTTGCCTGAAGTTAACATAGGTAAAGTCACCTTTATGACGAGCTGTAACCATAGAGATCTTGAAATCCTTAGCGTTTGCCGGCAAGTCAGAGAACTTAGCTATTCCATTGTGGTCAGTCTTCACTGTATACACAGACTGATTATTGGAACTAATCAAACGCACATCTGCTCCCTCAATTGGCGTTGCATTCAAAATTGAATTGGCGAACACGTGAATATCATTCTCTGTTTCTTTGATGATCATTCCTACATCCGATATAGCAACCGTATTGGTAGCCTTCAACCAACGATCCTCTGTTGAACTCACTTTCACAAAGAACAAGCCCTTGTACTGATTGATGTCGTCAAAATCCAGATTCAACAACCTGATTCCACCACCAGTCTTTGGTAAATTGTTTGTGCTTACCTCCTTATCGTAAACGACATCACCTAAATCTTCATAGTCATCATTTCCTCCACCGTAGTAGTAGTCATCGTAATAGTAGTCATCATGATAATAACCATTATAGCCACCGCTACGCTTTAGGAACTGATAAATATTGTTTTCATAAATTTTTATAATCTTAACCTGAACCTTTGGAATACTTGTAATGCGCATTGCCAGGTTCTTCTGTCCTGCGCTTGTAAGATAAATCGCTCCTTTGGACTCGAAAGAAATGCTTGGTTGCAGTTCGCCAAAGGTGACATATTGCTCATGGTCTTTACCCAGTACTGCGTCCTCAAAAATTCCACGTAGCTTCTTATTAATTGTCATTTCATAAGTTTCTCCTTGCTTAAAAGACCCTTCGATGATCATTCCAAATTCATCAGCCTCTACGGTAAATGACACGGATGGAGAAAATCTTACTAAGGACTGTAAATTCTGTCGGTCAATAGTTTGGTTAGTGTGTACCTCTACATAGCCCTTCCCGTTTTCGTACCTGGAGGTTACATTCGTAATATTGAATTTGGATTTGTACGGCACCTTAATGGTGTATTCAAATGCCTCCTTGGTTTTATACTTGCTTTCCTCACAGTCTAATCCTTCAGCGACATCCAGTTTAATATCCCCTCCTTCAAAATTTTTGTCTTTAACAGGGTCGATTTCAACATCGACTGCTGTTGTGTTGCTATTGGCTAAAATGTTATACTTTAATGACTTTCCATCATATTTTATGGTGAGCAGTTTTGATACCTTTTCCGGGTTCACTTTAAGGTTAAAAACCATATTAAACCTCAATTTCGTAGAACGGGTTTCTCTGTTGAGTACCCATGCTGTTTCTACCGTCTCCAGATTTAGATAAGGGGTGTGAAATTTTAAAGTAGGCTTCTCAACTAGAAAAAAGTCTTTTGGTGCAAATTTCAACACAGAATCAGTAACGGTCACTGTGTAGTCACTACTCGGTTTGAATCCATGATCGGGTGAAAAAACTAAATCTGTTGGAGAGCTCCACTTGAATTTACCTTTAACCTCTGGTGAAATTTTCAAATACTGCGTTGTATCCCAAAGTCCTAAAAGCGAATCAGGGCCGATGTCCTTATTAAATGTAAAGAGCAGGTTTTGAAACTTACCTATGGTACCCGACTCAAAATTAGTCTCAGCCAGGATGACTTCGTTTTCACCGGACCCTTTTTCTCCCCCACAACCCATCAATAGTCCAAATAATACGCTGAATAAAACGCTGGTTATCTTGTTTGCTCTCATGCCAAATAGTCTTTTGTAAAAAATTGGATATACAATGTATGAAATTCAGTTCACATAAAGAGTGTGTTGGTAAAAGTTTTAAGCACCAACTAAATGATATACTCGATCTCTTTAAAGCTGTACTTACTCACAACACCGCTACTACTTAAAAGTAACTGCCCTTGTAAGTTGACACCAACGATCGTGCCTTCAAACGTGCGGTTACCTACTTTATATTGATGAACCTCATCTAATCTATACAGTGATCTAAGATATGATTCTTCAATGAGCTTAAAGTTCTCGTTTTCTAAGTGTATAAAATAAGTGTCAAGGTGTTCAAATAATGCTGATAACTGTATTCCAAGCTCTGACTCCGCTCCGGTTTCAATTTTTATTGATGTCGCGGTGGGAATTGAAAAAATTTCCTGATTCACATTAAGCCCAATACCTATCACAGAATAATCAATCCGATCTCCCTTCAAAAGATTCTCAATTAAAATTCCTGAGACTTTTTTATTCCCAATCATAATATCATTAGGCCACTTAACTTTAGCTTCAATTGATTGGTCTCTGAGAAAAGAATGTATGCCACATGCAGCAGCCATGCTAATAAGAAATTGCTGAGTAGGACTCACACAATGTGGCCTTATAACTACTGAAATAAGGATATTTTCCATATCCTCGCTTTCCCACGCATTACCTCGCTGCCCTTTACCTGAGTGTTGATAACCAGTCGACACAACAAAACCTGGCTGAATACTGCCCTGCCGAATCAACTCCATAGCAATGTCATTTGTGGAGTGACATATTGGCAGCATATAAAACTGTTTGCCGACTATGCTGTTATTTGATAAAATATTAGGCAAGAATTTATAATTTAGCGGTTAATATATATAATGGATATGAAGGGAGCCAAAAAAACTGTTAGTTCTGATGAATTGAGTCAACTTGTAATTGAGGGGATGCAGGACAGAAAGGGCAGCGATATCGTGCTAATTGACTTAAAATCAGTACAATCATCGGTGGCGGACTACTTCGTTATATGCACCGGCTCCAGTGACACTCAGGTTGATGCAATATCCACTTCAGTTGAACGTCTTGTAAAGGAAAAGGCTGATGAATATCCACGCCATGTCGAGGGTCGCCAAAACAAGGAATGGATTTTGATAGATTATGTTGACGTGGTGGCACACATTTTTAAAAGTGATAAGAGGGAGTTTTACGGACTGGAAAGTTTGTGGGGAGACGCCCGGATCATCCAGATAGAAGAAATGCAGAATCTCCAGGGAGACAAGCAGTAAATAGAATTAAAAGCGAAAATGAATAACGATAATAAAAAACCTAACCTTAATCCAAAAGGTAGAAAGCCTCAAAAATCCAACTTGCAAATGGTAATGATCCTGAGTTTGTTGGCTTTGGTGTTTTCGATAGCATACTACGCCAAAGATGACGTTCCAAAACTCGAAGATCAGAAGTTTTATGAACTGGCAAGAGAAGGAAAAATAGAAAACCCCATTGTCATTGTAAATAAGTCATATGCCGAAATAACGCTTAAGGATGGTGCTTCAGCTGGTGAAGGAACCAAAAAACGAAACAGACGAGGTCCGGATTTCAGGTATCAAATTCCTGATATGACTACTTTTCTGCAAAAAATAGGGAGTCTGAACGAAGAATTTGAAAAGAAGAAGCAGGTCTCCAAAATACTTTCAACCACCTCAGATAACCGTACCGACTTTACCAGTTACTTCATGCAGTACGGTCTCTTGATCATATTTATCTTCGCATTTTTCTACCTACTCAGGCGTATGGCTGGTGGTGGAGGTCCTGGCGGACAAATATTCAACATCGGAAAATCAAGAGCGACTTTATTCGATGCCGAAAATAAGGTAAAAATCACCTTCTCCGATGTAGCAGGGCTCGATGAGGCCAAAGAGGAAGTAAAAGAGATCGTGGAATTCCTTAAACAACCTTCTAAATTCACGAAGCTGGGCGGTAAAATTCCTAAGGGTGCCCTTCTTGTAGGCCCTCCCGGTACAGGAAAAACATTATTGGCTAAAGCTGTTGCTGGTGAAGCCGCAGTTCCTTTCTATACACTATCCGGTTCTGACTTTGTAGAAATGTTTGTCGGAGTGGGTGCTGCACGTGTAAGAGACTTATTTAAAACAGCTAAAGAAAAGGCACCTTGCATCATCTTTATCGATGAGATTGATGCCATTGGCCGATCACGAGGCAGAGGACAGATGCCAGGCAGTAATGATGAAAGAGAAAATACACTTAACTCGTTGCTCGTTGAAATGGACGGTTTTGCCACTGACTCGGGAATTATCATATTGGCAGCGACCAACCGACCTGATGTTCTTGATCAGGCCTTATTACGTCCCGGACGATTTGACAGACAGATCAGCATTGACAAGCCAGACATCGTTGGTCGGGAAGCGATATTCAAAGTGCACCTGAAGCCATTGAAGTTACACCAGGATGTAAACCCTAAAAACCTGGCCGCTCAGACACCTGGGTTTGCAGGAGCTGAAATTGCCAACGTATGTAACGAAGCTGCGCTAATTGCCGCCAGAAAAAATAAGGAAAGTGTAGATATGAAAGATTTTCAAGATGCTATTGACCGGGTAATCGGTGGTCTTGAAAAGAAAAACAAAATCATTTCTCCTGAAGAAAAGAAAATTGTTGCCTACCATGAAGCCGGACATGCTGTAGCAGGCTGGTTCCTGGAGCACGCAGATCCTTTGGTGAAAGTAAGTATCGTACCTCGTGGTGTCGCAGCCCTTGGTTACGCTCAGTACCTTCCAAAAGAACAGTTCCTATACCAAACGGAACAACTCATGGACGAAATGTGCATGACACTCGGAGGTAGAGCTGCTGAAGAAATCATTTTCGGTAAAATTTCTACTGGTGCCCTGAGCGACCTGGAAAGAGTAACTAAGATGGCTTACAGTATCGTTACCGTATATGGTATGAACGATAAAATTGGTAATATCTCATTCTATGACTCCAAGCAGTCAGAATATCAATTCAACAAACCCTATTCCGAGGCAACTGCAAAATTGATTGACGAAGAGGTTCATAAGATCGTTGAAGGAGCATTTGAACGAGTTAAAAAACTATTAAGCGACAAGAAAAAAGAACTTGAGACAGTGGCACAAGAACTACTGGAAAAAGAAATTATCTTCCAGGCAGACCTTGAGACTTTGATCGGTAAGAGACCATTTGATCGCCAGACCAACTATCAGGCATATACTCAAGGTCCAAACAATGGGACTGCTCCAGCACCGGAGTCTGACTTAAAAGCAGAAAGCAAACCAGAAGATCAACCGGAAGAAAAGCCTGAAACACCTCCTGTTTCTGAGAATCTGGCACCTCCAACCGATCCGGAAGGTCCAAAAGATAAAGAATAAAATCCCTAAAGGCATCGTTCTGAATATAACAGAGCGATGCCCTGACAGGTATGTCTATCAATATTCAAATAAAGCCGGGACAAAAAATTTATTTCGCCTCAGACTTCCACTTAGGTGTTCCGGATGACCAATCAAGCCTGGAAAGAGAAAAAAAGATCGTTCGTTGGCTCAATCAATGCCAACCCGATATGGCGGCTTTGTTCCTGGTTGGAGATATCTTTGACTTCTGGTTTGAGTACCGTCAGGCAATCCCGAAAGGATTCATCAGGCTGCAGGGCAAACTCGCAGAAATCAGTGATTCGGGTATTCCCATTTATTTTTTCAGAGGTAACCATGACATGTGGATGTTTGACTACTTCAAAAAAGAACTCGATATCACAATCTATAGCAAGCCACAGGTAATAGAGTCCTCAGGAAAGAAAATTTACATACACCATGGCGATGGTCTGGGGCCATTTGATAAAACATATAAGTTCCTGAAATTCTTCTTCAGAAGCGCGGTATGCCAATGGCTCTTCGCCAGACTTCACCCCAATCTCGGTATTGGAATGGCCAAGTTCTTTTCGAAAAGAAGCCGTATCGGCAACAATAAAAAGAAGGAGGAATACCTGGGAGAAAAGGAATGGTTATTGCAGTACAGCAAAGACATTGAAAAAGACAGTCACCACGATTACTATGTGTATGGCCACAGGCATTTACCACTAGAGTTGGATGTCTCCGACAACAGCAAATACATCAACCTGGGTGAATGGGTCAACTATACTACTTATGGTGAATTCGATGGTGAGCAACTTCGACTCAAAGAATTTGAAAAAACTGAATAACATATTATTCATTACCAGCCTGGTGATCATCAACCTCGCTTTTATCAACGGGAATCCACAACTTCAAAAGTCCGTTGATCTCAATTTCAAAACGACTATGGCTTCAACAGACCGGGATGGAAATATTTATCTGGTCACGAACGAAGATGATATTTATAAATTTGACAAAAACGGCAAAAAACTGTTAGTCTACTCCCCACAGAAAATGGCTGAAACCAGCTTATTTGAAGCCTGGAACTCAATAAGTCTAATTTTGTTTTATAAAGACTTTCAGGAATACACCTTACTCGATCGCTTCCTGACATTTAAGTCCTCGGGGACGGTAGATCAACAGGTCATCGGCTTTGCCAGAGTGATGACTTTGGCTAGTGATAATAACCTTTGGCTAATTGATGATACCGATTTCAGCCTCAAAAAATATGATCTCACTTTCAAAAACCTGAAAGTCCATACAGCACTCGACTTAATTCTTGACCCAAAGGACTATGACATTACCTTCATCCGGGAATATCACAACAATGTGTATGTGTTGGACAATAAGAACGGAGTATTGGTTTTTGACAACCTCGGTAATTACAAAAGAACTTTGGGCCTGAAAGGACTTGATCATATCGGATTCCACAATGACCGGATGTACTATGCGCAACAGGACAGCCTCACACTGTTTAATCTTTACGACCAAAGCGTAAAGAGCTTTACAATAGAAGGGATGCACCCTAAAGACCCGGTGATTATCAACTCCGGGAAGATATACCATGTAAGTGGTAAAGCACTCAATATTTATAGTATGGAGGAGTAATCAGCTACAAACTCACGTAACTTTTGCTCTCTGCCTCACTACGGTATTCCGGAAAAATACGTTTGATTTTTGAATCCAATGTTACGGTCTTACCAGCTGGTACTTTTAGTGTTACCAGAATATTTTGACACCTCCAACTGTCGGTTTTATCCATTTGAAAGTATGGCGATAGTTCGAGGATATTCTCCCCTTCCTTGATATCAAATTGTATTTTCTCAGCCCTTTCAATTGCCTCCTGCTCTGAAATCCCATATGCCGATCTGGATACGACTAGTTCGTAGGATTCAGAAGATTCGTTTTCTACAATTTTAAGTCTAGGGTAGCCAAGTACCAGTTCATCTCCTTTGACCTTTAGTAATTCAATGGACCAAAGATGATTGTAGTTAATGCTATTCGAAAACAGATCGTCATCTCTCAAAGTGAGATAAACGTTATTTCCGGTCACCTTATTCATCGTATGAACTTCCTCCGTCACCGACCATGACATAAACTCTCTTCCCACCTTTATACTCATAACCACACAAATGACAAACGAGAATGTCCACACAATACTTAGTGTCATTACAAGTTTTATGACATTTCCCTTCATGTTGAATATAAACTTGAAACCAAGCCAGATCATACCAATCAATGGCAATATCAAAAAGAAGGAAATACCAACCAACATTATGTTTGCTTCTATCTCGGAGTGAAACAGAATACTTATGATGTCTTGAAAAGTATATGGCATACGATCACCATATAGGGGTAAAATACCAGTATCTCCAAAAACAAATATAAATAGTACCGCTACGCTGAAGAGGGTTAAAAACAAGATACCTAAGCCAATCATCGTTGAAAAACGATCAATAAAAGAACGTATAGGTTTTTCAACCTTATTCTTAATGGACCTGGCCTTTGATCCGATACCAGAGAATGAATCATCATTCTTAAGGCTCTGAAACCGCTCTTTCAAGGTACTAAACCGAAATTCTTCTCCTTGCATAGAAGCCTTGTCTGCGGAAGTCTCGGCCTTCGGTATTAACAGCCAGAGGAAAATATAGATTGGAGCACCAACACCAATCAACAGTAAAAAAATGAACATTACCCGAACCGTGACGACAGCCAAACCAAAATATGCGGCCAGACCAGAAGCCACTCCCCCAAAGACTTTATCGTCCGGATTTCTATAAACCTTCTTGTTGGATTCGTTTTCAAATTGAGATTCCGACTCGATTTCAAGAATTTGCTCCAAAGTCCCTATGGTATCGATGATCCTGCGAATGTCATCAACTGTAACCAAAGACTCCTTTTTACCAACCCTTTCGGAAAGCAATTCGGCTATCCTCAATTTCATATCCTCTATCACCTCACTACTTTCTCCATAATGGTTTATAAAACCACTCAGATAATTATCGAGTTCGAGCTTAGCCTCATCATTAATCTTAAAAATTGTCCCACCTAGATTTATAGTCGTTTCCATAATTTCAATCAGTTGCTTTTGATACCGCATCAACCAAAGCTTCCCACGTAATTGTTAGTTCTTTTAACATCTTTTTACCTGAATCCGTAAGCTTAAAATACTTTCTGGGAGGTCCTGATGTGGATTCTTCCCACCTGTACTCAAGCAATCCACCGTTCTTTAATCGAGTTAATAGCGGGTAGATAGTTCCTTCTACTACCAGTAGATCAGATTTTTTTAATTCCTCCAAAATTTCGGAAGGATAAGCCTCCTTCTTTTTCAGAATTGATAGGATACATAACTCAAGTACCCCCTTCTTCATTTGCGCTTTGGTGTTTTCTATATTCAATGCATAACAAAGATATAAATATTATTCAGTACTATGCAATACATAATACTAAAAATACTGAAAGATTGTTTTTATTATATTTACCCGGAGCAAACGAAAAACCCAATTCAAATGAAAAACATCAAACTACTTTCTCTCGCCTTATTTGTTTCACTACTCTGCTCATGTGGCAGCGAACCCAAGGAACCTACTTTCGAAGAAAAAGCATCAGAAGCCATAGCCAAGCACCTTTCAGCTGACAGCGTATCAGATTTTCAGATTCTTGACACCCTTACTGTATCAACACTGGATACTTTAAAATCACAGGTAGAAAAATCCAAAATGATTGCTGACAGCCAGGTCGTAAGACTACCAAAATCCATTGAAGCGACTAAGCTCAGAATTGAAGAAGCACAAAAGAACAAAGATGAGGCAACCAGCTCCCTGTTTGCCGATAGCTACGATATGATTCTTGAGCAAGAGAACGAAACGCTGGCAAGTTTTGAAACCACTCTTCAAAATGCAAAAGAATTAAAAGAAGCCTGCGAAGAAAATTTACGATTTATTGAAACTGCTAAATCTAAAGCAGAAGGTGATATCGCCTATTTGAAAACGAAGGTCACTGTTGGTGATGAAACGAAATATTTCGCTTTAACTCCGAAACTAGAAATACTGAAGGAGTTGGAGTAGTTTATTTGCAACTATTACCCCCTGACTTAGGACTAGTTGTTAGTCACGAGTCAGGGGATTAGCTACCTCCTGCGGGCTCGCATCTGAGCCTGGGCCTGAACTTTTGCCACATGAGCCTTTGACTTTTCCATGGCAACTCTTCTCTGCTCTCTAGCCTCTTCCATGAGTTGATCTTTATGTTCATAAACCTCAGATTCCATTTCCCTCACCTTTTTCATTAGATTAATAAGAAAAATTCCTGCAAGAGCTTGTAGACCTGTTCCTACTGCTATAGCCAAAAGAGACATTGGCACACCGTCAATATTTCTTTCAGGGTCAATTGTTCGTGAGCCTATAGTTGATATTATAGAACCTGCAACCCATAACCCCCACCATATCTGTACAGGGGATACACTTGCATTTTGGTTTGCATTCGGACTATTAATCTTAACTAATAGATGATTGTATCCTTTCCAGATTGATGCCATCACTTTTGATGGAATATACCAGTTGGCAAAAGGAATAAACCAACCCCATGTAGCCATTGATCTACCTTGACTAAGGTCCGGAGCTCTGTACAGATGCAAGTTGTTGTATGATCTTTGAAACCAGTTGATAAATAGAATTCCATTCACTATATAAAAAACAAATTGTCCAACTGTGATGGCGGTCATGGACTCAGCCAAGGCAAGAAACATACCTGCTCCACTAAAATCAAAATTCCCTGATAGAGCCTGATTAAAACCGTTGTACAAAAAGAGCCAAATACCTGCGATTGCCAGATATCCGACCATACTAAAAATAACAAAGCCTACGGCTGTTTTAAATCTCGAATTATTATCCTGTGGTTCAAGCATTTTTATTCTAATGTCTTCTCTCTAAAATACAAGATAGCAACAACTAGCAAAACGTTGCCTCAGGCTTAAACTATTATCACGAATTAATTATTAATCTCTGTAATTGCCCTTTCAATAATAGGATCAACTCCTGTGGCTAATATGGCTGCGGGAGCACTTTCCAAAATATCGGGATAAACCCCGTGCTCTATATTAAAGCCATCTGGCATAGTCGCTATGGTCGATGAATAATTAAAATACCAACCATTGGGTAATTCAAATCCGGCCGGGACTCCACCGCCACCGCCTGTGGTATCTCCGATGACCGTCACATGAGGAATTGCTTTCATCATCGTTGTAAAATAATTAGCTGCGCTGTAGCACTTACGATTGACCAATACCATGGTTTTATCCGGAAATCTGGGTGAATCTAAATTGGGATAAATATAAACATCCTCAGGAGCTGTAAAATCACCATGTGCAGGACCATTCTTTGTCTGCGTGGTATAAACATGCGTCTTTTCCTTCACCATTCGCTCTGCTAACAAGATACCATTGGCCGGATTACCTCCTTCATTATCTCGGATATCAAGTATCACACCTTTTAATCCACTAAATCGATTCAGAACATAGTCCAGCTGCTCGGAAGTGACGGTTGCTCCAAAAGAACCGTAATAGATATACCCGACAGAATCAATCACCTGATTCAGCAGGTAACCTGTAAACAGAAAATCATCACCCAAATATTCCTGTTCTACCACATCGAAATTGAAGTTGGGCGGTGCCTGCAGATAAGGAAAATACCGCGAAATATCGAATTCACTCCACAAATTCGTGTGACCGTCTTTTAGCACATTCAACATTTCAGCCATTACACTGAATAGCTCCTCATCAGACATTCCATCGTACACCTGTGGTTGATATACCTCCTTAATTGAGTCCCAGTCGATTCCCTTGTACTCAAAAAATGAGTAGCGCTCATCCATTGTAGCCCAAAGGATTTCAAAATTCTCGGTAGCCGTGTTATCAGGATCTTTATCGATAAATATCTTCTCGCATGAAAAGAGTATCGGCACCAGTATTACAAGCAATAATCTTTTCATCAGATAGCAACTTTAAAGCTCAACATAAAACCATGCTCCGCTGACTGTACTAAATGCGGATGCGTAATCGCATAGAAATCCCAGAAATAGGTCAAACCTAATCGGCTACCCCATTTTGTCGCATAGGACAAATTCAGCTGTGACTTTACCCTTGGGGTTTTGAACAGATGCCCGATCCTTCCCTCTTCAAACAAATCATTGAAAAACCCGGTATTGGGATTGATGAAATCCGGAACGCCTGTATATGGTTCTCTGATATTGTACATCATTACTGGCAGCATAAGATCATAACTAAGCAGCATATCCTTTTTGAGTAATTTCAACCCTCGGACAGCCCTGGCTTTCAGGTAAACACCGAAAATCTGATCCCAACTGATCGCGCTATTATCCCAACGGGTATTATACCGCACGTTAGTCATAGATGATGCCCTTCCTCCTAGTAAAACCTTGTACTTGCCGACCTCTTTAAACTCATGTAAATAATCATACCCGAGTTCGAACCGATATAAGCTGGCTGCCGGTTGCTTAAATCTGCTTCCAAAACTAACCTGTGGAGCAAATTGGGAGGTCTTCACCCGACCAATCACCCCATGCAGAAAAAACTCTTGTTGGTGTTTGCCTTTATACTTGTAGAAAGAAAGATCATAGCCAAAGTTACCTCCTGTATATGCCACCGGAGAATTCATATCATCCTTTACGATATCTACTTTATCTCCAAGCTCTATAATCAGGAAACGGTCCTTTAGCTCAGGTTTAGTTTTGCTGAGCGTATCTTCCTGAGCAAATGCCTGTGATGTAACCAGAAAGACCCCAAATAGTATTCTCTTCATGTTTTTTACATATGTGAGCTGAAATCGAAATGCTACCTTTAAAGACAAAATACCTTTGAAATAGTTACACTTCTAAAGAATTAATTATAGCTCAAATTAGGGTTATGACCAACTCAGTTGTTTTAATTAAACAACTAAGTATCAAAATCATGATATTATTTTTTATTGTATTCGGAAAAAAGAAAAGTCACAAAATAATTCTTGCGTATTTACTCCTTCTCTGGGCCCTGTTCATTTGAATCTTCCAGCAGACGTGCGGAGAAATTGCCCTTCATGGACTTGCCGTGAGAACCCATAATTTCAACACTTCCGCAAATTACATTGCTACGCATGGATTTTATATCAACGAAACCCTCAGCTCTCTCGGGGCCAAGGTTATCCTGATGGGGGATTTCGTAATAGGGTATTTTACCTTCATGCGTTCTAAAAGATGGACGTACGCCATAGCCTTTTTTAACGGCCTCATTGGAATTCAAGGGGTATAAATCTACCGGAAATTTGTCATCGGGACACTTATCTGGTTTGATACAGTTGAGGTTCAGCACTAATTCGACTTCTCCCTGATTTAATACCTGATCGTCTTCCCTGAAGTCGTAATTCTTGAAGTAGATGCTTAGCTTACCTTCGTTTACAACATAATATGCCTGCTTTGGCTTAAAAAAATCATAGGTTTTCATATCCTCCAGCTTGTAGCGAAGACTATCATTATTACACTTGGAAGGGGGGCGGTGTTCATCACAACTATTCAGAATGATAATTGCGAGGAGCCAGTTGAGTATCTTTTTCATGTGGGGATCAATGGGTTTCTAAAAGGTTATGTAAAAATAACAGTAGGAATTATTTTAACAAAAGTAATTGCCCTACTAGTATTGAAGCGTTTCTTTCAGTTTCCCCTTTTTGTTGAAAAACTTCCATTCACCCGTTTCTTTACCGTCTTTGTAATAACCTTCATACTCCCGAATTCCTTTTTCATTGTATTTCTTCCAAAGGCCATCCTGCTTGCCCGCTTTATAATGAGCGTCAAACTCCAGGTTCCCATTGGGGTAATAAAACTTCCAGTTGCCTTCGGGTTGTCCATAATCATAGCTTCCCTCTCGCTTTAGGGTACCGTCTTCGTAATAAAACAGCCACTTGCCCTGGTAGCTACCCATTTTATAGCACCCTACTCTTTTGAGCTGGCCATTTTCATAATAATATTTAGCAGTATCTTCCTGAAACCCTTCTTTGTAAAACTCCGTGGCTTTTAGTTTACCATTGGGGTAATAATATTTTGACTGACCCTCAGGTAATCCACCAGCGAAACTTTCTACGGCACTAATTGTGCTATCCGGGTAATAATAAATCCAGGTGCTGTCCTCAACACCATCCTTTAACCTACCCTCACTTTGAAGGGCTCCGTTATCGTAGTACCGTTGAGTAAATTGGGCATAGCTGTGTGAAGAAAACAAGAGGACTATGAAAGCAATATTATTTCTAATAAAAATTGACATCGGAGTCTTCACTACTAAGGTTTTTACTTTCTCTCACTCTACCCGCCTCGTTATAAAAGCGCC
The DNA here is from genome assembly GCA_965267335.1 of Cytophagales bacterium. Lineage (GTDB taxonomy): Bacteria > Bacteroidota > Bacteroidia > Cytophagales > JAAEPT01. The sequence goes on from OZ253953.1 coordinate 4,207,432, forward strand.
ATTTTCCAACCATTTCATCATTTTCGTAGCTTCCTACAGCTTCATACTTACCGGTCGATTCATAGAAAAAATACCATAATCCTTCTCTCAATCCGGCAACCATATTTCCTTTTGCCTGAAGTTTGCCTGTCTCTTCGTAATAGTAGGTCCACTCTCCATTAGGCAATCCAAACTTGAAAGGACCTTCTGCGGATTTTACCATGTTATCGTGGTAATTAATTCTATAGCCCTCGCCCTTTACAATTTTACCACCATCGAGGGGATTGCCCAGAGTGTCCTTCAAAGGACCAATGGACATTAGCTTACCCAATTCCCAGGTTTCGTCTTGCTTATGTTTTCCGTTGTAATAGTAATTCTTCCATATCCCATCTTCGAGGCCATTCCTGTAAGAGCCTTGGGATGCCAGCACACCATTAGAGTGATATTCAAACCATTCTCCTATCTCCATACCCTGTGAGAACTCACCTTCCGATTCCAGCTCACCATTGTCGTGATAGAATTCCCACTCTCCGTCCTCCAGACCATCGATAAAGAAGCCCTGCATGTACACAAGTCCGCTATCAGTAAAACTCTGCCAAAAGCCTACCTTTAAGCCGTCCATATATTGACCTTTTACCTTGTGAATTCCATGCTTGTAATACTCGTAAAAGGGACCTTCCAGCAATCCATCCAGATATTCCCCTTCCGCTGCGAGCTCCCCGGTCTCATAGTATTCAAAAAACTTTCCTTCGGGCTGCCCTTCCAGATAGTACATCTCTGAAAGAAGCTGTCCGTTCTTGTAGTACTCAAACCATAGACTATCCTCAAGACCATTAAAGTAGTAGCCCAAGACTTCGACTTCACCGGTTTTAAAATATTCTGTGTGTTCTCCCTGTTCCAGTCCCTTTTCGTAATAAGTCTCTGCTGCGAGGCTCCCATCAGGGTAATACTCCAGGAGTTTTCCATCTTCATAGCCGTTGATATAATCGAGTTCTGATTTTAACGCACCGTTTTTATAGTATGACTTTGCTTTGCCATGCTGGAACCCGTTTAGATATGGTACTTCGGAGGAAATTTTTCCATTATCATAATAATAAATCCTGGTTCCTGTTCCATCAATAAACTTTCCGGCATCTAATGCATTTCCATCTTTATCGAAAACTTTCGAGAAGCTGATTAGTTTTTCAACATCCAGCACTTCAGTCTGAATCAACTGGCCGCTTTCATAATAGTATTTCCATTCACCGGTTCTGTATCCGTTTTCATAATAGCCACTTTGTTTGAGTTGGCCGTTGGCATAGAACTCTTCCCAGAACCCTTCTTCCTTATCCATTCGATAGTTTCCTCTGGTCTTGATATTTCCATCAGGATAGTATTCCTTGAATGTACTATCCAACATATCATCAAAGTAATAGGCTTCGACTTTAATATTTCCATTCTCGTAATACTGCTCTGCCTTACCAGCCAACATATTATCCAGGTAGAATCCTTTAAATGCCAGCTTCCCATTTTCATGATATTGATAGTATTTCCCCAGAAGCTCACCGTACAGATACTTCATCTTAAACTCAGGAACCCCTTCAGGAAAATATTCATTCCAAACACCATGTTGAAGGCCTTCTTCATAGTTTCCGGAGACTGATGTATCACCATTCGAGTAAAACTCCATCCATTTACCGTGCTCCTTACCTTCTTTGTAGTTGCTAATTATGCTGGGAACACCATTGTGGTAATAGATTTTTTGGGTGCCGTGAAGCTGTCCCTCCTTGTAGTTCATCTCTTTCCAAAGATCCCCATATACAAAGTAATATTTCCAGAGACCATCTTTCTTGCCATCTTTAAGGTTGCCTTCAGCCTTCAGAGGACCATTTACCCCAGCAGAGTCACTTGGGTAATACTCTTTTGTTAATTGAGCATAACCAGCAGTCGTGAGGATTAGAAATAATATTGCTAAAAGCTTCTTCATACTTTTCTCATTAATGAGCCCGAACCATTAATGATATAATTTTTTGTCTTCTAACCAAAATTCCGCTTTCAATAGCCGGAATAAACTTTAGTGTTTTCATCAATTCAACGACCGCAGGACCACATTTGGGTGAGGTATCCTGAAGTACCACAAAATCGGTCAGCGTACTATCGGTATTTACGTTGAAGCTCAACATTACCGTTCCCTCTGCCCGTGCCTCAATTGCTTCATCAGAATAAGGTGCATTTGAATAAACATACATCACCAACGCGCGATCACCTCCAGGATATTCCGCCTCCCGGTCGGTCTTTACTTCAAAGTTCTGACTTTTAATACTATCTGCTGACTGCCCGAATAAAGCCGTAGAACAAACTACCGCAAGTAAAACCAAATATATTCTTATCACCATAATCGACAATTTACGATATAATCCCCAAAAACAATGCCTGAATGTAATTTGAAGAATATTAATCATTTAGGATTTGTGCCTCAACCGTAATATCCTTGGTGACTTTTCACCAAACACTCATCATAAGCCCATTTCAAGCTAATAATTGGGAGATTAAAACGCATAGTCAAATAGAATAATTTGAACATAAAATATGAATATACACATAATACCGTCTCTGAAAATTGTGTGACAGCGGTAGAACTTTAGATTCCAAATAACCTTACAGTTATAACATGACAAACTTTACAAAATATCGGATCTCCCTTTGGGTGTTTTTGATAATCCTAAATATCCACCACCTTACAGCTCAGGAAGTTTTCCCGGGCGGGGGAACAGGAAGCTATAACCTTACTTTACCACCTGATGATTACCAGGGGGGCAATATTTATGATGAAATAGGTGGCGGTGCAGCAGGTTATTCTTATGCTACTCTCGGGCCAAATTACACCGGACCCTTCCAAACCCATCAATGGTGGACTTCCGCTCTTTGGAATGTAGGTCTGGGTGCAGGAACTACGGGTGAAGTATGGTATCGCGGAGACTCACATTCTGAAAATATGCATCCCCTACCACTTCAAATCGATGCCGGAAACGAAGGATTTGATTTGAGGTATCGGGATAATGCCAATCAGGTCAGTGGTGCCAATCAGGTGAATAACGGCCCCGCAACAATAGATTTACGTGTAGGGCTGGAAGGTTCTGCAGCCACCGAGACGAGTGTAGATGGATATGGTGACTTCCATGCCATTTTCAGACAGGAATGGGCGGGCACCACCTTACTCGCTACCGGATGTGCGGGAAGCCCCTACTTCTTTTTGGAGCGTCAGGGAAATCAGGACTTTGAATTCTACCACCAGGGAGTGCCAGGAACAATCAATGATGTAATCAGTAATGCTGAAATGGAAGCCATTTCGTTAACGACAAACACCGGGCCTACAACTGCTACTTTTGCTTTGATATTTCCTCCGGGAACCACAATAGGAGGTACAGCCGTAGGCGCTCTTCCAATTGGTGCCGGGGCTCCATTCGGATCATCTTTCGTTGCTGATGTACCTAACGGCAGCAATTACATAACGATAGCGGTACTTCCTGATAATTCACCTGCAACATTTCAGGATTTCGCTCAGTATGGCTGGAACTTCATTACCAATACCGAACACAGCTACAACTACGATGAACTAAATTCAGCTTTGACTACCAACTTCGATGTGACTACCACTAATGTGTATGGATTTGCCAACACGGGCACATTGATGGCCCTCTATCGCCATCAATGGATGAATAGCCCGGAAGCAACATCAGCCTCAACCGGTTATATATACCCATCGGTGCGGGGAGATATGCAGGTAATCAGAACGGGGAATTTCGCAACAGAAATGACGCATATGGGTATCCTGCCTACCCTTGGCTACGCCAATACCGGCAATGACACACAGTTATGGAACTACATTGATAATTTTTCTTCCAGCCTCTTTAACATGAATGACGTTGCTGACGGATATAACAAAGATCAATTTACTGAGTTGATTACCAACCTACAGCTGGCAAGGCAAATTGGCCATATGGCTGCTTTTAATAATATTCTCAATCATCTGAGAGACCGGCTTACTGATTGGCTGGTCGCTGATGACGGAGACTACGATCGCTACTTTGCTTATAGTCCTACATTTAACTGGATGGCACACTATCCCAACGGATTTGGTTCGTCAGGCACATTTGTAGATGCTCACTTTCACATAGGCTATTTTATGATGGCTGCTGCTATTGTGGCCAGATATGATCCTGCCTTCGTAACGGACTATGGTGAAATGATAGATGTCATGGTCGGATCAATCAATGAGTACAGAAAAGATATGACCGATCCGGGAGCAAACGGAACCGTAAGACCATGGTTCCCCTACCTGAGGTACTTTGATCCATACGCTGGTCACTCCTGGGCAGACCCTATGGCAAATGATCAGGAATCCGTATCGGAAGCTATACATTTTGCGGCTGGTGTTTTTCTTTGGGGTGAAACCACTCAAAATGACCAATTAAGAGACCTGGGGGCACTACTTTTTACGACAGAAACTGAAGCCGCCCGGCAATATTGGTTTGATGTAGATGCTGCCGTAAACGGAGCTCCTTATGCCAATGCCTATAATCACCGACACCTTACCATGCTTTATAACTGGGGTGGAAATTATGCAACCTTTTTCGGGGTGGAGTCTGAATACATCCATGGGATTACCTACATTCCGGGGACCGGAGCATCGACCTGGCTGGGAACAAACATTGCTGGTGCGGCATACAATTACTCTGAAATCGCTGACGATTATTCTCAATGGGGTGGATGGGGACAAGCCATAAACGTGCAGCACGCAACACATGACCCTACTAGTGCCATCAACGCATTCAACACCTATGAAGGCATGTGGGGAAATGACTCCAAAGCTTTTACTTATCACTGGATTCACACATATGACAGTGCAGGATTGTATGATGGTGCCAATGTTCAGGCAGATATTACCGGATTTGGAACCTTTGTAAAAGACTCATGCAATACCTGGTACCGTCACTATATGTTCTACAATCCTCCCGGAGATCCGGCTAAAACAGTCCACGCCACGGATGGCACCTGTTGGTATTTACCAGAAGACACCGTTATCACGTATTCTTTGCTGGGTCCCGATACTATAGGAACTTTAGATGCTTCGGCAACCACAATTTGTAATGGTGATGATGTGACATTAACCTTAAATGACTTTAGTGTGTGTGATAATGATACCGTTGTAGAGTACCAATACTCTACAGATGGTACCAATTGGATTACTGTTCAACGGATAACGGGAGGTGGAGCTGATCAACTGACAGTGACTCCTCCCGGAACCGGAACGGTTTACTATCGCGCTGTGATGATAAATGAATATGATAACAAGCCCGAAATGCTTTGCGACCTGAATGATACGCTGGACGTTAGCGAATATGTCACCATTACTATTAACTCCTGTGGTTGTCTATCTCCAACTGTGGCAGACATCACGCCTAACGGACCAATCAATCTTTGTGCTCCTGCCAACCAAACCCTTACTGTCGTTACCGATGCCCCGGCAGGGTACGAATACACCTGGTATGAAATCAGCGGCCCCACTAATGTAAACTCCGGACCAGTGGTGGATGATACAGACTATGATGTCATGGTGAGTGGGCGGTACTATGTGGTCATCGCGGATCCCAGCGATCCCGGAACCTGTTTTCTGAACTCGGACACCGTGGAGGTAAACATTAACACTTCTAATACTCCTTCAGTTACTTTATCTGCTGATCAAAACAATGTATGTCCGGGTACTTTGATCACCTTTACGGTCACCGATTCAACAAACGGAGGAACTGATCCTACTTTTGCCTGGGACATAAACGGAACCACCGTAGGTGGAGACCAAAATCAAATTGCGACAGACACTCTCTCCAATGGTAGCACAGTCAATGTAGTTATGACTTCCAATGATGCTTGTGCTTCTCCGACTACAGCAAATGACAACGTATCAGTAACTATATCAAGTAGCCTCACTCCTTCTGTCACTTTATCTGCTGATCAAAACAATGTATGCCCAGGTACTTTAATCACTTTTACGGTTACCGATTCAACAAACGGGGGAGCCAATCCTTCTTTCGACTGGGACATAAACGGAACCACCGTAGGTGGAGACCAGAATCAGATTGCAACAGATACTCTCTCCAATGGTAGCACAGTCAATGTGGTAATGACTTCCAATGATGCTTGTGCTTCTCCGGCTACAGCAAATGACAACGTATCAGTAACCATATCAAGTAGTCTCACTCCTTCTGTCACTTTATCTGCTGATCAAAACAATGTATGTCCGGGTACTTTAATCACCTTTACGGTTACTGATTCAACCAACGGGGGAGCCGATCCTACTTTTACATGGGACATCAATGGGACCACCGTGGCTGGAGACCAGAATCAAATTGCAACAGATACTCTCTCCAATGGTAGCACAGTCAATGTGGTCATGACCTCCAATGATGCTTGTGCTTCTCCGACTTCAGCAAATGACAACGTATCAGTAACCATATCAAGCAGCCTCACTCCTTCTGTCACTTTATCTGCTGATCAAAACAACGTATGCCCAGGTACTTTGATCACCTTTACCGTTACCGATTCAATCAATGGGGGAACTGATCCTACTTTTGCCTGGGACATAAACGGAACTACCGTAGCTGGAGACCAAAATCAAATTGCAAGCGATACTATTTCTGACGGCAGCCAGGTGACCGTGACCATGACCTCGAACAACACTTGTGCCACACCCGGCCCCGTTAGTGATAATCACATCGTAGCCATTTCAAGCGCTCCTGTACCATCGGTTACTATAACCGCTAGTCAAACTGATATGTGCCCTGGAGAGGCAGTTACAATCAGCGTCAACGACTCAACGAATGGAGGACCCGATCCAACATTTGCCTGGACAATTAATGGTAACTCAGTTGCTGGTGACGTAAACGAAATAACACTCGACACTTTGACTTCTTCGAGTAGCGTTGGAATTACTATGACATCCAGTGAGGCTTGTGCAACACCTGGTTCAGTGAGCGACAACATTACCATCACCGTAGGAGTGGGTGTAATTCCCTCTGTAGTAATCACCGCAGACCAGACAAACATCTGTAATGGAAATCTGGTCTCATTCAACATTACTGAAATCAATAATGAAGGAAGTAGTCCCTTATACGAGTGGTTGATAAACGGTATAAGTTCATCCAACACAACAACATTTGATTCCGATAACCTTCAGGATGGTGATATTGTCAGTCTACTGGTGACCTCATCGGAAGATTGTGCTACTCCTAATCAAGTTGAATCTAACCCGATAGTAATATCAGTAGATCCATGTCTGCCAATCGTTATACCAAATGTATTCACTCCAAACAATGATGGTGAACACGATAATTGGGAACTTCAGGGCTTCTCTGGGAACATGAAAGTTGAGATTTTCAATCGCTGGGGTTCACTCGTGTATAAATCCACCGGCCAGTACGAGCCATGGGACGGAAAAAGGAACGGAGAACGTATGCCAGTGGCTACGTACTACTATATCATCACGACAGAAAACTCGGAAAGCTACGCAGGGTCTCTCTCAATTGTTTATTGATCAAGCGTTTACCTTTTTTCAGGTTTCGGTATATAAATTCGAGTTAACCTTATAACCATACTCACTTTGCTTGTTTCAACCTACTATTGAGCGAAATCAATCGAAACAGGCCACATTAGATGTTTAACAATATAGTCCAACCCTGATGGGATTGGAGTATTTAACCAAGGAGGTAATATGAAGAAGGTAATCTTTACCGCTGCGCTGACGTGCGCTTTATCGAGTCTATCATTCTCACAACAACGAGCTCAGTACACCCAATACATGGTCAATAGTTTTACACTCAATCCGGCAGTAGCAGGAAGCGAGGATTTTATTGATGCAAAATTAGGTTACAGAGCTCAATGGGTTGGCTTTGAGGGAGCCCCCCGAACTTTCTACTTTACAACACACGCCCAAATAGGAAAGGACCATTCGCAGTACCACAACCATTATAAAGGTGAACACAAAAGCTGGCACGGTTTAGGGGCCTATATCTTTAAAGATGAAACTGGCCCTTTAAGCCGGACCGCATTTAATGCCGCGTATGCTTATCATGTTCCATTGACCAAGGACATTAAAATGTCAGTGGGCATATTTGGAGGGTTCAAGCAGTATTCGCTGGATGCAAGTAACCTTATTTGGGAAACAACGCCCGTTATCAATCCGATATTAGGAGGAAACACTAAATTTCTTCCCGACTTGAGTTTTGGGGGATTAATCTATTCCAGTAAATACTATTTTGGGTTTAGCGGCACCCAACTTTTTCAAAATCCGCTCTTTCTTGAGGGACAGAATGGAAACAGCTTTGGCAAATTGGATAACCACTATTTTATTAGTGGTGGTATGGTACTACCCTTTAACTACGACTGGTACTTTGCCCCTTCATTTATGGTCAAGGTAGTTACTCCAGCTCCGGTAAGCGTTGATCTCAATGCAAAGCTGAGATACAAAGATTTGTACTGGGCTGGCCTGTCCTACAGAGTCCGGGATTCATTTTCACTGATCTTTGGAACGACCATTAATGAAATGATCGATGTAAGCTACTCTTACGACCTGACAACCTCAAACCTTTATCGATACAATACCGGCTCACACGAAATCGTACTTGGCCTTCGCCTTAAATATAAACCTGAAATCAGGTGTGCCACACCTTGGTAAATCTTTCCGGTCATACTCTTCAATTGTCAATTCCTCATTGACAGAAATACACTGGACCAAAAACGGTCCCATCTGTTCGCTAACAGGTGGGGCCGGTGACCGGAAACCAAAATGATATTTTACCGTTACTTTTTATTAAGTCAGTTATTGATTTAATTAGTATAGAATTTTTAGCCAGTGAGAAATTTACTACCCTTTTTTCTGACCATTGTCTTCTACGCCAACACCTGGGCTCAGGAGGACTCTGTTTCAGTTGTACAACCAGCTGACACGGTTGTTGCGATTACAGAAATTGACTCTGTGGAGGTCGACCCTGCCGATACACTTGAAAATTACGACCCGAGATCAATCATTATCACCACTAAAGCCGGCAATACCAAAATCAAAAAGGTATATCAGCCATGTGTAAAAGGAGAAATCAAAACAACTCCAGAAGCACTGGAAGAGCACTGGAAAAACTGGTTCAAAGAAAAACTTGGCGAAAAAACGAAAAAGAAAAAAGGCTCACTCCTGGTTGAGGAAGTAAATATTGTTGATGTTGGGTCAGGCATCTTAAACATTTGGGCCAATTTCTCAGCAACTGACGGTGCAATGGAAATCGAAATGGCTGTTGAAGTTAACTCCTCCTACTTTGTGGACTCTACAAACAACCCGGAACAATTTGAAAACTGCAAGCGCTACCTGCATAGTATTATCAAGTCCTATTACACGAATTATTACAATGGGATTCTTGCACAACTGGAAGATCAACTGGCCGTACTTGTGGAGCAGAAAAATGCAGATATAGCTTACAAGCACAGTCTCGAAACAGAAATTGTTCAATTCAAGAACAGAATTATATCGGCAAAGACCACAAAACTGAGCACCGAGCAAAGCATAAGAAAAAGTCGTGACAAGATCAGCAAGCACTCTGAGCTAATCAGGGTTCATGGTTTGACACTTGCTGACCAACAGAAAAATCTTGAGGAAATTGAAAAGGAAAAAGCAGAGGGTAAGCATACCGATGAAAAGGCCTATCTGAAGCTCAAGAGATCAGCTGAAAAGAAAATCCTTAAAACAAATGCAAAAATCACGAAGTCGAAAAAAATCAAATTAAATACCGAACAGAAAATTGTTGCATCTGAAAACAAAATCATCGAATTGAAAAACGAGATTCTTCAAAGAGAAAAGGACATCAAAATCACTGAAGAAAAATTAGTCACAGCTGATGATCAGATTGCTAAATCAACAGCCAAAGTTCAGAAAAAAGAGGCTCAGATTGATAAGATCAAAGAGCAATTGGAGTTGATATTCTAATCACCAAACCTAGATTCCGATCAAAGCCGCTCCAATGACACCAGCTGAATCACCGTATTCATTTTTCACAATAGGAGTATATAAGTCCTGATTCATGCAGTACTTCTTCACTCTCGAAACACCTTCGGTATAAATTTCCTCTACATTGGAAACCCCTCCTCCTAATACGATTACATCAGGATCAATGAACTTAATAATATTGGCGATAGCGATACCAAAGTGCTCAAAAAACTCATCCATGATGACTTTAGAGTCATTTTCTCCGTTTCTATAGTTGTAAACGATATCGCTGGTCGAAATTTCCTCCTGAAACCGGGCTTCATATCTTTTCTGTACACCAGTTCCTGAAATGTACATTTCCACAGGCCCCTTCATCCCATCCTGCCACTCCGGTTCGGGTGCATCAAAGTTCATAATTGAATGTCCCCACTCACCGGCATTCTCGCGCATTCCTTCGATCACTTCACCTTTGTACACAATTCCTCCGCCACATCCGGTACCCATAATCACACCGAACACCATATCTTTTCCCTTTCCAGCACCAAGTATAGCCTCAGCCATAGCAAAACAATTTGCATCGTTTTGAACCGCAATAGCATGCCCTAATTTTTTCGTCAGGTCAGCCTGAAAGGGCTGTCCATTCATGCACAGTATATTGGAGTTTTTTAGCAGTTTTGTCTGCTTCGACATGGAGCCCGGAGTACCTAAACCTAAGGTATGTTCTTGTCCGTCAATTTCTTCCAACAGGTCTTCGTAAAGAAGCTTAATATTATCCAAAATATGGTCATAACCCTGCTCCTTACCATTTTTCATTCGCTTGCGCTGGAGCTCTTTGCCATCATTATCAAGGACAACACCTTCTATCTTTGTGCCTCCCAAGTCAATTCCTATCTTGTACATATCTTTGAAGAATTAATATCTTACTACGAAAAGTGTGCAAATATAACTACTTTTGAGCAGAAAAATTGGAACATTTTCATACGCATATACACCTAATTTATATACATGAAAGTCGGGATTCTGTCCAACATACATGATAACATCGCAAAATTACAGGACGCGATTAATGCTCTGAGAAATGAAAAGTGTGAAGCTGTTGTTTGCCTCGGAGATATGGTAGGGAGTACTATACCTCACTGTCTGCACTACTTCAACAAGCGTGACAGCACAGGAGTACTTCAAATGATCCAGAAATACTGTGAGATTGTAGTGATCGGAAATCACGACCTCAATTCAGTAGCCAGGATTCCGAAATATACTGCTGACTTTAAATATCCCAAGGGTTGGGCTAAGATGGATTACTACAGCAAAAAAGAGCACTCCAAAGGAAAAATATGGTTGTATGAAAATGAACTTCCAACACTGCTCAACCGAAAGGACAGGATATATCTGATCGGACTGCCTGAAGTTCAATTTAAAGACTACGGAGAGTTACCCGTAATGTACTCTCACTATGCTTACCCGGATGTTACGGGTAGCACTTCTATAACCTACCGAAACCCGAAGTACCTCAAAAAACACTTCAGGTATATGGAAATTCATCATTCCAAAATTAGTTTCAGTGGCCACGAGCATGAAAATGGATTGCGCCTTTTTACACAAAATGATGTAATCACGGTTCCTTTTAATGAAGAACTACAACTGAACATTGAGGACAACCTCAACTGGATTACAGGCCCTGCAGTGTGCACACACAAAGACGCCACCTTCAAGGATGATATCCCGAATGGAGTAATGGTCTTTGACACCAAGAAGCTTACCGTAAAGGCCATAGAAATTTAATCCTCCATGCGATACTTAAAGCTCCTCTACCTGATCATATTTGGTATCCTATGGATGATGTGGTTGGTTATCATCTATCCCATTTACGGAATTTTATTACTCATAAAACCCACTCATCGCTTTTGCCACTATGTCAATGTTTACTATTGGTCAACCTTGATATTTATTGGAGGATTACTCCCGTGGTCGAGAGTGGGCTATCGAAAGAATGTAAAAAAAGGACAGCCGTACATTGTTTGCGCCAACCATTCTTCCTACCTGGACATACCTTTAATGTTTAGAACCTTCCGAAGAAACTTTACCATCATTGGAAAGGCAGAGTTAAATAAGGTTCCATTTTTCGGGTTTATGTTTAAGACATTGTATATAGCCGTAGACAGAAGCAGCCGCGAAAGCAGGTTCAATAGCTTCAAAAGAAGTTTACAAGCAATAGACTCCGGCAAAAGTGTAGTATTCTTCCCTGAAGGTACTATCCCGAAAAAAGTAGGTTATGAGATGATTAGGTTTCAGGAAGGCGCTTTTCGCCTGGCCATACAAAAAAAGGTTCCTATACTTCCTGTAACATTGCCCTATAACTGGATTATTATGCATGACAATGGTTCTAAAACCGGCATGAGGTGGCATAGGATGCTGGCCGTTTACCACGAACCCATTGAGACAAAAGACCTGACATTGGATGATTTGGACGATCTTAAACAAAAGGTTTTTGACATAATTAGTACTGAACTCAAAAAACGGAATAAAGGAAAATGATCAAAAATTCGTTTTTGGCAAAATGGGATAAACCAACGTTGTATTTATATCTGGGAGGCATAGCACTGCTTCTGGTTTGTACAGCGCTATTCAGTTACCACTATTACATAGGCACAGAAGGGCATCTGGACTGGTACATAACCAGTGAATCAGAATCCCTCGAGGTTACTTTTTATAGCTTTCAGGAGTTATTTCACAACCATCCGATTAATGGCAATAGCTATGTCATGTACGAAAAATTTCATGGCAGTCCGCAACCTATAGATGTCTACTCCAGCAAATTATACTTCGGTTTTCTGGTCGTTGCCTTTGCAATGGCTTTAACCGCAATTACTCATATCAAAAATCAAATTATTTTCTTTCTGTCGATGCTGGGTGTCTTCGCAAGCATCGTATTACTCCAATTAGAAACACTGGAGTTGACTGGCCTGGATGGTATAAAAGCACCTGGTCTTCTTATTATCGTGTACGGCATTGCCTGCTACTCCATTCGTTCCTTTGCGAGCCAATTATCTACCCTCGCAAGATTCACAGCAATGTTGATCTTAACGATTGGGGTGTCGTTCTTGTACGGTAGCCTGTCCGGTATTCCATACCCTGCTCTGCACGTAACCAACGCAGGACATATTCCATTGGGCGTATGTGTGGCAGCCTTTATTCTAATGGTCTCCTTCGATATTATTAATGGCTTTTTCTATCTATCCACCCAGGGCAAAAGTTTAAAACCTTCATCAAACATCAGAAACTTTATTCTGATTTCGTCTTTATACCTGGCAAGTTTAATGTTGCTCTTTTTGAGAAAGTATCAGGTAATCGATTGGGAACTTAATTTTATTGACCCTCTATATTTATTAGTGATATCCGCCATCGTTGGGATATGGTCCCATAGAGAACGGATGAAAAGATTTGAGAAGTACATTCCTTACAAAGGCGGTTCGTCACTCTTTTATATTGCCTTAGGACTAATCTGCTTTTCAACTATTTTTTATGCCTTTGCCACAGCAAATGACGGTTTTGTGAAAGCTTACAAAGACCTGGTGCTGTACTCTCATCTGTATATAGGACTGATTTTCTTCGTCTATGCGCTGATTAACTTTTTCCCGCACATGCAGAAAAACTTACCGGCACACAAAGTAATCTACGATCCTCCATTCATTCCATTGTTGTTTGTAAGGCTGGTGGGAATCGGCACTGTGTTCATCATTATTCTGCGCTCCCAATATGTTTCGGTGAAATACTGGCGATCGGGGTACTACTCTTTGTGGGGCGATTTATACAAAAAACAATCAGAGTATTATGAAGATAAAGGTCAACTTGCATTGGCCGAGAAAAACAGACAATTCAGCAAGACATATTACTATGAAGGGTTTGTTTACCACCATTACAATCATAAAGCCACTTATAACCTGGCCTTAATGGAGTGGGAAGATTTCTATGCTTCCAATGACTATAGTAAGGTTGAAGACGCGACCAAGTACTACGACTATATGATCTCAAGTGAATTTGCTACGCCACATAGCTATGTCAACTACAGCAACTTCATTTGGGACAATCAACACAATAGCAATCAGGAAAGAAAAATCTTATTAAAGGCTCTCAGAAGATTTCCTGATAACGGACAAATTCAAAATAACCTTGCCCTCACCTATCGAGACTACCCGGTATTTCGTGATAGTGTGGAATATCACCTAAATGAAGCCTATCACAAAACAGTATCAGACTTCGTCCCTACGACCAACCTGATTTCATATCACCTGCAATATGGGTCAAAAAAAATAGCCGATAGTCTTATTACACAAAACCAGGACCTGGAATACCGCCCATTTATAATTAACGCAATTACACATTGCAACCTGATGGGCAAGAAGTATAAACAAGACATAGATAAAAAAGCTCTTGAGGATTCCATTCTTACTAATGAGGAGTTCATGCTTATCAATAACTATGCATTGAACCATATTGAGGATTTGGATACCTCCGTCATCAATATTAAAAAATTCCTGAATCATTCAGAGAACCAATATTTGCAAGATGAGCTGATTGAACTCAATGCCCATGTCCAAATGAATTCCGGAAACAAGTTTGACGGAAAGTACGACCTCAGTTATCTCGAAGAAAAAAGCACAGATTTAGAACGAGTTCGTTTTCAAAAAATACTGGGCAAGTACATGCTGCGGGAAGGCGATTTGGTAGGTGCATACGAATGGTTCGAAAAGGCGAGGGAAACAGAAAAATTCCAGTTCAAGACCGATGCCCAGTTCTATGAAGCGATGATTCGTGGACGCTTGGGACAAAAAAAAGAAGCTTATCCCCTTCTACAATCTATAGTAGCTATAGACACCAACAACCTTTATGCATCAGCAAGGGCGATGTATGTTGCCCTAGAAACAGAGTATAACGATAGTGTTCAGGTGTCCACAGATTTGGAAAAGTTGTGGTTTGTGGCATTTAACCTCACCACATTTAGTAATCCTCATGTTTATGCACTCAGTACCATTTCTGATCCGGACTTAAAGGCACAGCTTATTGCTATGGTGATTCCTGAGCTGACAAAAAGAGACCGTACCGAGGATGCTATAACATTACTCGAATACTTACCCACTGAGTTCAACAAAAACCGGAGCAAACAAGAACTGAACTACGCACAATTAAGAATTCTCGAAAAGCAGAAAGACGCAGAGCAAATATTGGAGTACCTGAAATCTCCTGACTTGAGTCCAACTAAGCAGAAGTACATTCCTTACTTTAAAGCCGTGGCATACGAAATAAAGGAAGATAAAAAGCGTGCCATTGAGTACTACAAGAAAGCTTTAAAGACCAGCTCATTTGACGAGCAAACGCTCACCCGTGGCATTAGGTATATTGCTGACAATTCCAATGATCCTGAACTCAGTTATAATCTGGTTCAAAAAGCAACGGAAAGCAGTCCCGAATCAGTTCCAATTACCCAACTGTACGTTTATGTCTGTGTTAAGAACCTGTATTTCCGATTAGCTGATACCGGACTCGAAGAACTGGAGTACATGATGGAAGAAGCAGAATTCAAGCAGTTTAAGTCAGAAATGGAACAGCTCAAATCCATTGTCATGGAAATAGAAGGGCTCAATTAAACAAACCACCTATGAAGATTTATACTAAAACCGGTGATAAAGGGCAAACCTCATTATTTGGTGGTACCAGAGTAAACAAATCTGATGTACGGATTGAAGCATATGGGACCGTTGATGAATTAAACTCCTATATTGGGTTGCTCCGAGATTATACCATAAACGAGGTTCACAAACCCATTCTCATCGAAATCCAGGATCGGCTTTTTACCATCGGATCGCACTTGGCTGCAGACCCGAGTAAGCCAAAACTCAAGAAACCAGACCTCCATGACGAAGATGTTAAGAAGTTGGAGGATGAAATTGATAAAATGGAGGAAAACCTCGAACCACTAAAGAACTTCATTCTTCCCGGAGGACATAAAGAAGTTTCCTTTTGTCATATCGCAAGAACAGTGTGCCGGAGAGCCGAAAGAGAAATAATACGGTTAGCCGAGACCTCAACGGTAGAAAAAATTGTCATTACCTATATAAACAGGCTTTCGGATTATATATTTGTGCTCAGCCGTGATATGGCAAGACGATTAGGTGCTGAAGAAACACCTTGGCATCCACGTAAGTAATAAGAATTCAGAAAAAATGGCAATCAACGCAGACCAGATTAAGGATTTAAAGGCCAGAGTAGAGGCCTTGAGGGGGTATCTTTGACTACGATCGCAAGAAAATAGAAGTAGAAGAAGAGGAAGAGAAAACACTAGTCCCTGACTTTTGGGATGATCCGAAAAAGGCCGAGGCCATGCTTAAAGCTATTAAAGCAAAAAAGGTATGGACCGAGAGCTTTGAGGAAATCAATACAGGGCTTGAGGATTTGGTAACCCTGCAAGAGTTTTTGGAAATGGGTGAAGGTGATGAAAAAGAAGTAGAAGACTTATACGGCTCCATCATCACAAAAATTGAAGACCTTGAGTTTAAGCGGATGCTCGGTGAAGAAGAGGATCAGCTTTCCGCAATTATGGAGATTAATCCTGGAGCGGGCGGCACGGAAAGCAATGACTGGGCTTCCATGCTTATGCGTATGTACATCATGTGGGGTGAAAAGCAGGGTTTCACAGTAAAAGAACTGAACCTCCGACCCGGTGAAGTAGCCGGTGTAAAATCCGTAACATTAGAATTTGACGGTGAGTTCGCCTACGGCTATCTGAAGTCCGAAATCGGAGTACATCGACTAGTGAGAATTTCGCCATTTGATTCAGGGGGAAGGAGACATACCTCATTTGCCTCAGTATTTGTTTATCCTGTGATTGATGACCGCATTGAGATAGAAATCAACCCGGCTGATATTGAGTGGGACACCTATCGATCAGGTGGTGCCGGTGGACAAAACGTCAACAAAGTTGAAACAGCGGTAAGACTGAAACACGCACCTTCAGGGGTAATTATAGAATGTCAGCAAGAAAGAAGTCAATTGGCCAACAAGGAAAAGGCCATGAATATGCTGAAGTCCAGACTTCACCAGATTGAAATCGAAAGGAGAAACGCAGAAAGAGCCGAGGTAGAAAGCAATAAGAAGAACATTGACTTTGGCTCACAAATCCGTAGTTATGTTTTACACCCTTACAAGCTCGTCAAGGACGTAAGGACCAATCACGAACGCTCGGATGTGCAGAATGTATTGGACGGTGATTTGCAGGATTACATCAAGGCTTTCTTAATGGATGAGCAGGAGGAGGTTTAAATAGATTTAAACCAAATTTGTTAACAATATCCTAATGTCGTCTGTTTACTAGTATAGTACTTTGGCATTAACGAAATTGTTGTCATGATAAAAGCATTCATCTTTAGCTTGCTGCTGATTACACCTGCTCTGAAGGCTCAGGAACCTCTTAAAGTTTATGCCGAGTTCGAAGACTTTCAAAAAGAAATTCTGGAAGGAGGTCACCCCGACACTACCTATGTAATCAACTTCTGGGCTACCTGGTGCCGGCCATGCGTGAAGGAACTCCCTTTTTTCGATACTTTATCTACAAAATATAGCAATAGGCCAATCAAAGTGATACTGGTATCCATGGACATGGAGGAGCGCATCGAATCAAACCTAAAACCCTTCCTGGAGAGGAAACATATTAAAGATAAAGTGGTTGTTCTCACAGCCGGAAAACCAAACTCCTGGATTGACCTTGTTGACCCCAGCTGGTCAGGAGCGATACCCGCAACAATTATTCTGAAGGGTGCGAACAAGACCTTTTATGAAAAATCATATCACAGCTTTCAGGAACTTGAAAATGATCTTTTAAAAATTCACCCTAAAACTGAATAACATGAAAAAACTATTGTACTCCCTTGCCGCATTGATTTGTATCACATCAATGACATTTGCCCAATCCGGTTACAAAATTGGTGATAAGGCCACGGATTTTAAGTTAAAAGGCACTGATGACAAAATGCATTCGCTTAGTGAGTTTAAAAATGCAAAAGGTTATATCGTGATCTTCACTTGTAATCACTGCCCATACTCCAAAGCATATGAAGACCGAATCATTGCACTGCAAAATAAGTACGGTAAAGAATATCCAGTAATTGCCATCAACCCCAATGACCCACAAGTCAATGCTGATGACAGTTTTGAAAAAATGAAAGTGAGAGCGAAAGAGAAGAAATTTAACTTCCCTTACCTATTTGATGATGGACAAAAGATTTATCCTCAATACGGAGCTACCAGAACCCCACATGTATTCCTATTGGATAAAGACAGAACAGTAAAGTACATTGGAGCCATTGATGATAATGCCTTTAAAGCTGATCAGGTAGAGGAAAAGTATCTTGAAAACGCTATAAATGCGTTAAAGTCTGGTAAGGACCCAAAACCTTCTAAAACGAAAGCCATTGGCTGCTCGGTAAAAGCTCAGAAATAAGACCAAAAAAGGGACTGTCTGAGCAACTCGTGATTAGGAGCCAATAGCTAACGTAAGCAGCGAATTGCGTGGCAATCTCTAAACCCGTGTGCCCCCTAATTAACAGATTGCCACGTTCCACTATCGTTGGAACTCGCAATGAACGACATTATATTATTTCTTCGGGTTCCATAAATTGGATTCAGTCCTGTTGAGCTTGCAGAGTTTTCCTTGAACCTGCCTCTTCGTACGTTTAAAAAAACAAACAATTCACCATTAAAAAAGGCTCGCAATGCGAGCCTTTTTACTTTTAACTTAAATACTTTCTACTTTCCTAAATACTTTCCACTTTCTTAAATACTTTGTACTCTCTCAATCTAATCCAATCATTACAAAAGCTCCCCAATAGATCGGATCTTTAAACTCCTCTCGTAACTCTTTCTTAGCATCAATAAATGCTTGTCGCTTATCTCCAGTCTTGGTCCATTTCTCATAAAACAGAGCCATCAGTTTTTGAGTAGCTTCATCGGATACTTTGAATAAACTCATAATAACATTGTTTGCCCCGGCTACCAGGAATGATCGCTGAAGACCATAAACTCCCTCACCCACTGCTACCTGTCCCCGGCCAGTCTCACAGGCACTCAACACGACTAGCTCAGTATTCTCAAAATTCAATGCGAGTGCTTCTGCCGCGGTCAATATACCTGCAGTAGAATTAAAATCAGCTGCTCCTTCACGGTGGGTCTTGAAAATATCTCCGGCATTTCTGAGCATCACACCCGAACGCTGGAGCGGATCCTTGTTCTCTTTTAGGTAACTCAATCCATGAACGTTCTTATTGGACTTCTTCACATCCTCTTCAAAAAAGCCGTGGGTAGCTATGTGAAAGACTCTTGGGCTCTTTTTCCAATCCTTGATATTATCCTCGTGAGCATCTGCAAAAAGATACTTTTTAACCTTCCAGTTATTATCTACAAGTATTTTATTGATTTCATTTATTTCCTGCTCTGCTCCTACCAGTTGAGGAATTTTCATGCTTTGATATACCTTTCTATTGATAATCTTATCAGATTCGGTGATATAGATTTTGTCTTCCAGCTCAGCATACACCTTATCACTTTTAGTAATCGTCTTTTTGTGATAAGGCAGGGCAGTAATATTATCTTCCTTGCGAATAAGCCTATTGTGATAGTCTCTGGCAATAATACCATGGTCTCGTCTGATATATACTGAGTCTGCCAACTTGATCAGGTACCTATCTTCCGGCCTAAAGAACTTTTTCGTTTCCGGGTTCACTATACTATCTGAAGGACTGGCATACACATTATCCCTCTCTCGGATATAAATTTTGTCTTCAGCGCTAATCGTAATATGATCCTTTTGGATTGCGTAAATATTGTCCTCCTCCTCTATAATGACCCCATGTCTCTTTTGGGCTATAATATTGTCCGAAGCAGTAATATATATCTCATGCTCTCTTTCTGCATAAACACTATCATTAATAGTGATGTAGACTGTATCATTAGGATTGACCCTTACTTCGTAAAATGCCGGGTTACCAACCACAATAGCGGTATTCTCAACTACCTCAGGTTGCAGCTCACCTTTTCTAATAAGCTCTTCTTTTCTCCTTTTTTCTTCTGCCGCCTCCACAAGATCTTTTGTGTTGGAGACCAAAACGATAGTATTCTTATCCAGGACATTTTGTCCGTCTGGTGTTCGTATGGACTCTAGATTAATCTGATTAAAAGCTCCCTCACTGGAAAAATAAACCTTTGAGTTGTCCCCGACCACTTCATGTATTTGCTTCCAGAAGGCGTCATATGATCTTTTGTCCTTGGTTTTATACTTAATGCTATTACGGTAGTATTTCAGATACCGATCTTCAAGGTCATTACCCTTTTCGAGCACAACAACCTCAGGCCCCTTTTTGGTATCAGGTCCTAGTATTAAGGCTGCATAAATAACTGAGTCGGTAAACGTTTCTCCAAAATATCGATATCGGATAACCTCTACTGCGTATTCGTTTTCCTTAAGTTCCTTCTGGACCTTCTTCCAGTCAATTGAATTTCTTCTTCTCTCGCGAGCTGACTCTTCAGCGAATGCGTCTGACTTTTCACTCAACGATTTTTCTAAATCCTGAATTTTCTTTCGAACGGCATCTTTATCTATACCTGCTTCTCTAAGTTTGTCATTATCCCACGAATCATAAATGGTCAACTCCTCTCTTGAGGAACGCCAGTCCCGGTACATATCGATTAGTTCCTGGTCACCGCTACTTAAAATCGATTGCCGCAACTTAATACTGCTACTAAGCAGTATGGCTTTGGTGCTAAGGGTAATATCATATACCTTTTCTATCAGCTTAGGATCTTCATCCCGGTACTTAAGTGCAATGGTGTTATAGAATTCAAAATCTGACTTAATATCATCCCAGAACTTTTTCTTACCCTCTTCACTTAATATTCCAAAGTTATCCCTGATATTTTGCATATAGAGTTCAGTAGTTTGGTTGAGCGTTTTAATCGCTTTTTTATCATCTCCCTGGATATATGATAACTGACCTTGCTTACTCAATGCACGCACATAGTCGATGTGCTCTTCACCGAACAATCTCTTTAAATCTGATTCTGCATCCTTATAAAAGTGCAGTGCCTTGGCATAATCTTTTTTCGCCTCCATAATATCACCCTGGAGTAGTTTTGCAAATGCATGTTCTCTCGTGGGTTTACCATTGGCATTGAACTTTGTTTTATGTAGTGAAATGGCCTGATTTACTAAGTTTTCAGCATGATCAAGCTTATTCATGTCTATATACAGCTCGGCAAGGTCTATTGCCACCCTGGCATAAGCAGGGCTCTTTGCTGTAATCTTTTCGGTAATGATTTCTTTCGCCTCAAGGAATAACTCTTCCGCACCTTCAATATCACCGGAGTTCAGGTAATATGCCTTCGCTAATTCATTAATGGTTAAGGCAATCGGTACTTGACGTCTTGATTTGAGTAGTCTTTCCTGGTTCTTAATCGCTTCGCGGTAAGAGCGCTCTGCATTGTAATAATCACCAAGCTTGAAGTATACCTGCCCAAGAATCACTTCACAATCCGTATAAACCAAAGAAGTCTCCCCATAGGATCCTTTGGCTATTTTCATCGCCTTTTCTATTTCCTTTTGTGCTTTGTCAAATTCACCAATGATAAGATGCAATTTGGCTAACCTTTGATACTTAGTCACTAAAGAACGGTGATTAGCCCCGTACCGCTCCCTGATTTTTTCAATAGCTTCTTCCAATCTATCTTCAACCTTTGAGTAATGTCCTTTACTGATATATAAATCAGCATACTCCTCAACCGTAGAAAAGTCAGCAATTTTCTCTGCCTCCTCCAATTGCCTGATAGCTTTTTCATAGTCACCCATGGTATTATAATATCGGGCCTTGGTCTTAAGCACACGAGCATTTAGTTTGTGTTGCTTTTTACGCATGATTGTATTGGCCTCAGACAGTGATTTGAGAGCCTGATCAAACTTACCAAGGTCCATATAAAGGGAAGCTTCTTTCTCTAATTGCACCATCAGAGGAATATCAAACTTATAGTAATTTCTTCGACAAAGTTTCGTGGCCGCGACTGCTGTATTCAGTGCTCTCACATATCGATCAGTGATTTTATAGAGGTCAATTATTTCATTTTGATAATAAAAATAATCTTTGTGACGTGGGTGCATCTCCTTTCTAACTATGTTGTAGAAACTCTTGTTGAAGATATCTTCTGCTTTCTCAAATTCATTCGTATACCTTCCTAAAAAGATGGCCTCTTCTATTTTGGCCATATGATACTTAGGAGAATTCTCAGGATAGATCTGTTTACTGATATTTAAAAACTGATCAAGGTATTTTCTAGCCTCTTCAGGACGGTCGGTATTTGCAAAAATTTTCATCAACCGCTTGATGACATAAGCCTTCCTTGGATGATCCTCGGGATAGAATTGATGCTTTTCCAGTATATCCATCAAAGTTTCCTCTCCTTTTCTATGTCTTCTCTGTAGATCAACAGAAGCTTTTCGGGTATCTGATTTATTGATCAAGAAATCCTCGGCAATCAGCACTTCTCTATTTCCTTGTCTGATCCCATCTTTTTTGAATACTCGCTCCACGAATGACTTTTGAGATTGCTTATACCGAGTCACCTCACGGTCTTTATTTCTCCGGAAGAATGCAACCATCAATTTATTATACACTTCTTCGTATTGTTTTGAAGTAGGAGCAACCCGGATACCTTTTGCTTTGGTGAGATCGTTGAGATTTGTCTCCAGAATAAGTGCTAGTTCATATCTGCGCGCGTGCCAGTACACTGAGTTTTTGAGGTATTCTGCCCAGATGTAGGCATAGTCTTTTTTCGCACTTGATCCGCCCATATTTTTCTCCATCCAGTTTGTATGAACTTTATGTAGAGAGTCTTTTGCTGTGTAATAATCTCCTTGATCAATATATATTTCGGTTATCAGGTTCAAGGCATGTGCATACTCCCTCTTGCGAGCCAAATACCCTTTCGAGTTTAATTTTTTTGATTTGACCTGACCTGTTTTAGGATCCGTGTAGTTGTAGTATTTGGTAATATTTCCCTTGCGAAGCTCGGCTGCTTTTTGGGCCTCCTGCTTGGCTAGTTCATAGAAACCCACTTTGTTCAACAATCGAGCGTAATGGAAGTGATAGTTGAGTAATATTGCTGTTTTGTCCTCTTTAATTTTGCTAAGGGCCTCTGCTAATGGTCTTTGATAGTCAAAGGCCTTGTTATAGTTTCCGTAATTAATCCACGTGCGCATGGCGAGCAGTAATCCATTACAATAATCCAGGGACTCTCTTCCTGAAGCCCTATCGATTACTTCAAGGCCTTTTTTCAGATTACCTTCCATCTTGGTGAAATCAGAAAGTTCCTGAGCTATCATCGCCCCTCTTAGTAATGACAAACCAATTTCCGGATGATCCTGATAGTTATGATGCTTTTGTTGTTTTGAAAGAAGCTTGTCATTCTTCTTTTCCGCTTTGTGATACAGACCCATGAAGAATAATTCGTCAATTTTATCAACGAACTTTGTTGTTTTCTTGTAGGGTAAATTTGCTGCATGAAGAGTAGAAGATATTAGTACAGCGAGAGTGACGAAGAATTTTGTGAGTCTATTGGACATAGAGGTTAAAAATTGTTGTTGCCTTACATTTAATTAGGCTAAAATACGCACTTTTTCAGAGTAACAACAATGATTTTGAAATACTTAAGCTCATTCAATCAGTCGGTTAAGAATTTCTTTGGCAGCCTGAGTGATATTTGTGCCAGGACCAAAAATAAAATCTGTACCTGCCTTTCTGAGTTCCTCATAGTCGGATTCGGGAATCACACCACCTGCTATAATTAGAATATCATCCAACTCATATTTTTTCAGCTCCTGAATCAATTCCGGGATTAAGGTAAGGTGTCCGGCAGCCTGAGATGAAACCCCAACCATATGAACATCATTCTCCATGGCCTGTCGTGCAACTTCTTGTGGTGTCTGAAATAATGGACCTATATCAACATCAAAGCCAAGATCGGAAAAAGCTGACGCAATGACTCTGGCTCCACGATCATGACCATCCTGCCCCATCTTAGCTACTAGCATTCTGGGCCTACGGCCATCGAGTTGTTCAAACTTAGCAGCCAAATCCCGAACTTCCTGTATTTGTTTTTTGTCTTGAAATTGGTTCATATATACTCCCGAGACGGTTTGGTTGCGAGCTACATATCTCGAAAAAACACTTTCCATTGCATCTGAAATTTCTCCCAGAGTCGCCCTTGCCAGAGCAGCTTCTACTGCCAATTCCAGTAAATTACCTTTTTTATCTTTCGCTGCCTTCGTTATAGCAGATAAAATTCTGGTGACTTTTTCGTTGTCTCTTTCTCGCTTGATTTTCTCAAGTCGTTCGCATTGCTCAGATATTACTTTTTTATTATCTACATGAAGGATCTCAAAATCCGCATCGTCCTGTTCATCATTCATGAAGTTAACCCCAACGATCTTTTCCTCTCCTGAATCAATCGCTGCCTGACGTTTGATGGCAGCTTCTTCAATTTTCATCTTAGGTAGACCCGCCTCAATAGCTTTGACCATTCCCCCTATCTCTTTTATTTCCACAATGTGATTCCAGGCTCTTTGAACCAGATCATTGGTAAGCGTTTCTATGTAATAAGAACCACCCGTGGGATCAATCGTTTTACATATACCTGATTTTTGTTGTAGATAAATCTGTGTATTTCTTGCGATTCGAGCAGAATAATCTGTCGGTAGTGCAATGGCTTCATCAAAAGCATTCGTATGTAGCGACTGTGTATGTCCGAGTATTGCGGATATCGCTTCAAGACAGGTTCTGGTGATATTATTGTAAGGAGATTGTCGCGTAAGGCTCCAACCACTCGTTTGGCAATGAACTCTCAAAGCCATTGATTTAGGGTTTTGGGGATTGTATTCATGAATAAGCTTACTCCACAGGAGTCTACCTGCCCTCATTTTCGCTATCTCCATGAAATGATTCATTCCTATGCCCCAGAAAAATGATAGCCTTGGGGCAAACTCGTCAATTTTGAGTCCTGCATTCAGCCCCGTTTTTACATACTCCAATCCGTTTGCAAGTGTATATGCCAGTTCAAGGTCTGCCGGTGCCCCAGCCTCATGCATATGGTATCCACTAATACTTATGGAGTTGAAGTTTGGCATATTAGCAGCTGTATACTTGAAGATATCAGCAATTATTCTCATTGAGTGCTTAGGTGGATATATGTAGGTATTCCGTGTTATGAACTCTTTGAGAATATCATTTTGTATCGTACCTCTTAATTCAGAAGTGGTATAACCTTGTTCAAGAGCCGCACCTATATAAAAAGCCATTATTGGGATTACCGCCCCATTCATAGTCATAGAAACAGACAGCTCTCCCAACGGAAGTCCACCAAATAGGACCTTCATGTCTTCAATGGTGTCAATTGCTACTCCGGCTTTACCGACATCACCCTTTACCCTTGGATGATCACTGTCATATCCCCGATGTGTGGGCAAATCAAAGGCCACTGAAAGCCCTTTTTGGCCTGCAGCCAGATTTTTTCTGTAGAATTCATTGGACTCTTTAGCTGTAGAAAACCCTGCATACTGACGAATAGTCCATGGACGGGTCAAGTACATAGTTGTATAAGGTCCCCTTAAAAATGGGGGGTAACCCGACTGAAATCCAATATGCGGTACTTCGGCAAGATCGCTACTTTTATAAAAAGATTTAATTTCGATTCCTTCTCGCGTAGGTTCGTAAGATGGACTATTTTCCTTGTTCAACTCGGTACGGATCAATATTTTGCTCAAATCCGGTCTCATAGTCCTGAATATTTAGCTATCCCTCCAGCACTTTCTATTTCTTTCAAACTATTGATACCTTCCATCACCAACTGATTGGTATACGACTCAATAGCATACGCTCCCGCATACGGATCTGCTACTTTAGTCAAAAAACCTTCATGTTTCAAAATGCTTGATAAGGCTACTTTAAATTTGGGTTTTAAGGTTTTACTGTTATTCGTCAAGATATCACACCCTCCACAAACTGCTGCAACAGTTCTTGTCACTTGGCAGAGTAGCGCATTATCTTCATCCACTTCATTTTCCGGATGCTCAACTTCAGCGTGAATCATGAGTTTGGGGATATTAGAAACGGGATAGCAGCTACTAACCAAATTCCACAGTTTTCTTATCGCTCTTAGTTTACTGATACTTTCAAAAAAATCATCATCAACCTTACATGAAATGACATAAAAAACACTGTCATTATTCATCAAATTATTACGTGCAATCAGGTCAACAACAACAGCAATTGGAAGGACTGTGTTAGGTATACTTTTAAGATTTTTTTCTCTAAAATTTGAAGTGATTTCGAAGCCTAATTTTGAAGTTGGATCATACCTATTCTGGTATTCAATAGTTTGATCAAAAAAATCAAAAATTTCTCCCAATCTAACATCGGAAATTACATGGCATCTGGGAATCTTCAGCCCGTCCAAATTTTGGAATGAGTTGTTAATTTGTCCTTGCACACGAATAAGTCCCAATACGGGTAATTTTGATTGATCCAAACTAAAGTCAGTCCCCAGAGTGATGGAATTGATTTCGCTCTGACTGCCTTCCGACAAAGTCTCAAGGTCTTCGGTATGTATATTGTACAGCCAGGAATTTTGGTCGTATTTCACTGGCTCGTTTGGTATCGAATTATCCGACTCAATACTAAAATAATGGCTTTTAACAGCCTTGAACGTGGTTTTTGCTTTAGCTTCTTCCATTATCCCTGATCGACCTGCAAGCTCTTTCCGTATCTCTTCAGACCACTCAGAAGGATTTGGCTTATCAAAATTATATTTGAAACCCTGTTCCGTTTTCAATATTAAGTCGTGTTAAATTTATCTAGTCTTATATATGTTTACGCAGCAAAAAGTAGCATAGTTATAAAGCCAGTTTGTAACAATTATCATAAGTAATATAAACATGAGAGGAAGACTGATCAAAATTTAAATTTATGTTAAAAAAAATTAAAAATTCTCTCCAGAATTTAATATGAATATTTAAATAATTGTTTGCATTTATTAAAGAAGTTTATTTCGTAAAACACCCCTGCTCGAAGCCCGTTAGGAATCTAAAAAGTCAAGACTTTTTTTTATTTTTTTGTTTAATTTATTTTTCACATTTTTGAATTCCGCCAAGGGCAAATCAGGGTCTAAAATATACATATTCGTTTAACTAACTATCAGCTAGAAAATAGATGGTAAAGGACTGTAATTCTGTTTGGAAAAATTGTTTAAAACTAATTGAAGGTAACGTTGGTGAGCAGAGCTTCAACACATGGTTCAAACCCATCACTCCCATCAAACTCGCAGGAGATGTATTAACAATTCAAGTACCAAGTCAATTCTTTTACGAATGGCTTGAGGAGCACTATGTGCATTTGTTAAAGAAAGCCATCGAATCAGAGCTTGGGGTGACCGGTAAACTGGAGTACTCTATTGTAATAGATAAAGGGGACTCTGTAAACAAACCATACACGGTAAGTATACCAACCAGCAAATTCTCTAAGAAAAACGGCACAGCCAATTTTGAAAAAGTGGATGGCAATATTAAAAGCCCATTCCAGTTAAAAGAAATTGATCCGTTTTCTATTAACTCTCAATTAAACCCTCAATACACTTTTGAAAACTACATTGAAGGAGATTGTAACCGACTTGCAAGATCAGCAGGAATGGCGGTTGCCAATAAGCCGGGAACGACTTCTTTCAATCCCTTGATGGTGTATGGAGGAGTTGGATTAGGCAAAACTCATTTAGTACAATCTATTGGCAACTCTATCAAAGACACACACCCAGACAAGTTTGTGCTGTATGTGTCTTCGGAAAAATTTGCCAATCAAATAATTGATGCTTTCAAGAATAATGGCCTGCAGGATTTTGCAAACTATTATTTACAAGTCGATGTACTGATCATTGATGATGTGCAATTTCTCGCAGGCAAAGAGAAAACACAGGAAATTTTCTTCCATATATTCAATCACCTGCATCAATCTGGCAAACAAATTATTATGACCAGCGATTGCCCTCCTAAAGACCTTAAAGGACTTCAGGAAAGACTGGTATCAAGATTTAAATGGGGATTGACCGCTGACCTACAGCAGCCTGACTTCGAAACAAGAATGGCAATCATCAAGAGAAAGGTTGAATCTGATGGAATAGCTTTGCCAGAGAACGTGATGGAATACCTTGCTTACAGCATTGAAACCAATATCCGTGAACTGGAAGGTGTTTTGATTTCACTAGTCGCTCAGGCCTCTTTAAATAAAAAAGAGATTGATCTGGAGCTTGCCAAACAAACACTTCAAAGTATTGTCCAGGACATCGAAACGGAAGTTGGCATTGACTACATCCAAAAGTTTGTCTCAGAGTACTACTCAATCAGTCTGGATCTTCTGAAAGCGAAAACGAGAAAGCGTGAGGTTGTGGTAGCACGGCAGGTTGCCATGTATCTCGCCAAAGAATACACCAGCATGTCTTTGAAATCAATCGGCTATCATTTTGGTAACAGAGACCATAGTACTGTAATTCATGCCATCACGACAGTAAATGACATGATGGATACCGATAAAAGATTCCTGTCCTCAATGGAGGATATACAGAAAAAATTCAAAATGAAGGCTGTTTAGACCCTGCCTTCCCAAAACATTAAAAAAACTGTGATGATTATTCACAGTTTTTTTTTGTGTCAAGTCATTTCTTATTTACCCGAATTAAATTCACATGACCGGAATGAACTTCATCATTACCCAAATCCAAAACAAAGTAATAGGCTCCTGTTGGTGCGGGTTGGTCCTTGTACGTACCATCCCAAAACTCATCTCCTGATCCGGAAAAGACCTTCTGTCCCGATCTATCGTAAACCACCATCGTTGCATTTGGGTAGTCTGCCAGGAATGGGATTTCCCATAAATCATTTACACCATCTCCATCAGGCGTGAATCCTGTAGGAATAAATACGTTAACCGTAATCTCTATACTGTCCCTAGCTGAACAACCTTCCGCAGTAAATGCTTCAACAGTGTACATTTGGGTAGAAACCGGTGTTGCGGTCGGATTAAAAAGAGTTGGATCATCCAATGAAGAAGTTGGCTCCCAAATGACATTGGTCACGTTAGAACTGTAAAAAGGAGCAATGGTAAGAGCCAAACCATACTCAATACTTTGATTATCGCCAGCATCGACCGTTGGAGATTCAAACACATATACCTCGGTGGTATCACTACTAGAGCCTCCGGACCCATCGTTAATCTTCAGTATGGCACTGTAATTACCTGCCGAAGAATATAGATAACTCACATTACCTTGAGTGTTATCATCAACACTCCCGTCCCCATCAAAATCCCATTCGTAGCTAATGGAACCAGCTGTATAAAAAGAAGAATCAATGAAACTGGTATACTGTCCCAAGCAGACCGAATCTGCATAAAAACTTGCAATAATGCTGTTGTTGGTTAAGAAAACACATTCCGAAGTATCGATACAACCATAGCTACTTGCTTCGAGTGCATAACTACCTGAGCTTTGGGCGGTAAAAAAACGATTAGTGTCCCCGGGAATTACGCTATACCCATTGTCACAATCCAACCACTGGTAATCTACATTTAAGGCATCGGCATAAACCGTAGAGTCATTCAGCTGATGAATCAATTCGTGACCACAAGGTGTCAACTTGAAAAAATGTCCATAAGAACCCGGACTTTCAATATTTCCGAATACTATTGTGTCATTACCGGATGAGGTCATTACACCAAAGACATTTCCCCAGTAATCGGTAGCCAAATCCCTTCCATGATCAGTAGAACTGGTTCCATAAACCCCAGACCAGATATAGTTACTATCAGAATCAAATTTAACTATAAACATATCATAGGACGCTCCGGGAGTTGCTGTGAGCTGCACTTGTGTCCCCTGAGAATACCAGTACATTGATGTATTTAAACTACCGTAGATGATTAAATCATCAAACCTATCAATTTCAAGACCTATGTTTTGCGTACCTCCGTTGGCGTGAATTTCTTTTACCCATTGGTATTGATTGTTGTTGTCAAACTTAACAATGTAGTTATAGAAACTTGTTCCCACATTCACATCATCATCTGTTCGTGTAGAATCAAAACTGATGGTATCAAGAACCGTCTCTCCAGCCAAATAATAATTTCCCTGTGTATCGTAAACCAAGCCTAATCCTTTGTCGGTACCATCTCCTCCATAAGAAAGGACATTATGAAATGAGCCATCAGTGGTATTGAGTTGCAGGATAAATATATTCCTGTTATCCTTCACCAACAGGTTAGAAACTCCGGGGCCGTGCTCAAAGTCCAGAGTATCATTATAATAATCAAGATAGTTACCGGTGAGCGAAACAATTTGGTCAATAGGATCAAAGTCAATGTCAGTTATTTCGACCTGCCAAACTGTACCCCCTGTTATTTCTGTATTATACCTCCAGATTATATTCCCATCTGAATCATACTTTAGTACCACAAGGTCATACCATTCAGCATACACCTTGGGTTCACTGGCTTGAAACTGTACCGAATCAGCAAAAAAACCTGCAGCATAAATATTACCGTCTTCATCAATTCGTATCGATTCAATTTCATCATCATAAATCCCACCGAAATTACGACTCCATTCAAACTGACCACTTGAATCAATCTTTATGACATAGGCATCCCAATCATGATCAGTTGAAACGAATGTAGTGTCACTATCCTTAATATATAGAATCTCCGCATTTGTATAACCAGCAATGATCAGATTACCGTTCTTATCGGCCTCAAAATCATTTATCCCTTCTCCTGAATACACATCATAGTACAACCAGGACGACCACAGGAATTCTCCATCCTGATCAAATTTGCAAATGACATATTGGAGCTCTCCACCGCCAATGTACTGGATTTGGGCAGTATCTGCTCCAGGATCCAAATCCGAGTCTGAAAATATTCTTGCACCTATATATGTATTGCCAGCAGGGTCAGTCGCAACCTTGGTAGGGTAAACTGTATTACCTTCATCCCAACTCCACGCACGCACCCAGTCAAATGCCAACTCTTGTGCAGGAACCATCTCAATCCTAAACAGGCTGAAAAAAATTAATGATACTATCAGTTTATTCCTCAACATACTGCTTTCCATATCTTATTAAAATGAACCTGTGATCATCATTTCGTGACTGCCGTTATTATATCTGTTTAGCGAAGAGACATTCACGTCATAGGCATAAGCAATTTTTAATTTTTCCTTGAACCGGTATCCCAATTGAAAAGTAATTGCATCTCCACCTCTGACACCCATACCTCCTTCATAAATGTTTTTGTAATCTGCAATCGCATTGAAATGCCAAGAGTTAGGTAAGCCGCTGTAAAGCCCATACAACACATTTGGCTTCAGCTTTAAATCTTTTTTTAACTGGATAGTCAAACCCGCAGAGAGATAGTGGTGAGTATTAATATCAAGCGCTGTATTGTTCCTATTGGACAAAATCATACCGGGAAACAACTGATCACTCGCGTAGCCGAAGTAATACTTATCGCTATACAGGTATAACCCAGCATTAATATTAAGGTAAGTAGTTGAACCACCATTAGTCAGATATGTACTGTAAGTATCATCATCTGACTCGAGTAGTACCGCTTCTTCAGGGTCAAGTGCCATCCTTGAGATACCTGTAGACACTCCTGCTGCTAACGAAAATTCCTTTATTGGAATGTGATAAGCATATGCTAAACCAAAGTTAGTACGCGAAAAGGCTCCAAAGCGATCATATCCGAAACTTGAGCCTATGCCATGCTTCAACTGAAATTTAGAGTCAGTATGCGTTGTGAACATTTCCTGGTTCTGTACTTGTCCTTTGAGATACTTTTTATCCTTGGACCTATTTGTACTTGACATTATTGCCTTATGCCCACTTGCAAAAAAAGTTTGAGGGGACCCCTCAAATCCAGTCCACTGATTTCTATAGCCAATGACCAACTCCAGATTATTTTCAACTCCAGCGGCTGCAGGATTGTAAAAGAACGGATCACTACTGAATTGTGTAACCGGACCTATCTGTTGAGCAGAGGCACCAAGTTGCACCAAAAAAGCAAGTGCCACAGTAATTCTTTTTGCTGTTATCTGAGGAGTAATCATTACAAAACGTATCTGTTTTTCTAGCATTGGAGCGATAGACGGCAATCATTGAATAAAATTCACATAAGTCGCTCTCACTTATATGTAACCTCTATGTGACTCAAAACCCTACAACTATTCGTTTTTAACTCACCTTCACTAGCTAGACAGATATAATAGATATACGATAACAATAAAAATGTGACCCATTATTCTGGTTTTTTTGTACTGGCTGTCATGCTGCGGTTCTTAAAACCAATAAGAGTAATACCCTTTCGCTCCTTGCTCAGTAATCCCACGAATCGTAACTCTACCGGTAATATTCAACAGAATTTTTTCCAGTTCATCTACAGTAGTAATCTCCAATCCATTGATACTGGTAATAATAAAGCCTTCCTTGATTCCTAAGCGTTGCATCACCCCTACTCCAATTTTTGCTACCCTAACACCATTATTGACATTAAGTTTCCTTTTCTCTGCTTGGGAAATCACCTCAAGCTCAGCACCAAGACTTTCCGAAAACTTGGTCTTACGCACGAGCACTCCGGTACCTCCATCCCGGTTGAGCAGAGTAATATCTTTGGTGAATTCCTTACCATTTCTCAAAAAATGCAGTTTGATTTTGTCTCCAGGTCTGTAAAATGCCATTTGCTCATTGAACTCTGCATGAGTATTGATGTCCTGTCCATCGATATCTACGATAACATCTCCCTGCTGCAACCCGGCCTTATCTGCCGTGCCGTCCTCTTCTACATAATCGATCACAACACCTTCAAGGGAAGTAATATTCAGTTTTTCACCCAGTTCAGAATTTATCTCCAAAATTTCTGCTCCAAAAACAGCATTCTGTACATCTCCATATTTAATAATATCATCTGCCACCTTCACAACAATATCAACGGGTACTGCAAAGCCATATCCGGCATAGGAACCGGTTTCCGAAACAATAGCAGTATTAATCCCTATCAGCTGACCTTTCGTGTTTACCAAAGCGCCACCGCTATTACCAGGGTTTATTGCCGCGTCTGTTTGTATAAATGACTCTATTGGGAAATTACTGTTGACCACATTCAGAATCCTTCCTTTAGCACTAATGATTCCGGCTGTTACTGTGAGCTGTAAATTCAATGGATTTCCCACTGCCAACACCCACTCCCCTATTTTTGAATTCCTCGAACTACCAATTGAAATGGCAGGTAAGTCATCAGCTTCAATTTTTAGTACCGCGAGATCAGTTGACTTGTCGTAACCAACTACTTCCGCATCGTAACTTGATTTGCCATGGATAACCTGAATCTCATCCGAACGTTCAATTACGTGATAATTTGTAACAATGTATCCGTTCTTCTTCAAGATCACCCCGGAACCTGATGAAACAGAGCTTCCTCCCTGATTGAAATACAAATCAAACCAGTTATTTGATCTTAGATTAGCACTTTTGGACTTAATAAATACAACCGACTTTGTACTTACTGATGCAGCTTCCACAAAGGCATCGTTATCCAAATTTGATTTCAACGAGGTAAAGTGTTGGGTTCCTTCCGCGTGCTCAATAAAATGAAAATGATCACTCCCGGACTTCACGTTGTCAGTATGCTCAACAACCTTGGCAGGTGCCAAAAAATAAAACAATGCAGCCCCCAAACATCCGGACACAAAACCTACTATATGATTATTCAGTTTCATAATTCTTTATTTTTAACGTAACGATCAAATCATCCCTTCATTTCAAAAATATCCAGAAAAACTAACTAATTAAAGACATTTGCGTGCCGTATTTTGTTTAAATTCGAGCCAATTATGGGGTTAAAGTCACTGCTCAGTAAACCATTCGCATCTCTTGTTCACAAAAAGAACAAAAAGTGGATCAATGATCCAATAGGTTCACAGCAACGAATTTTTCATAAAATAATCTCTAAGGCCGCCCATACCTCATTCGGGCGAGATCATAACTTTTCCCAAATCAAAGACTATCAGGATTACAAAAGGAACGTACCCATAAGAGACTATGAAGGTCTGTCCGGTTATTTCAATCGTGTCGTAGAAGGTGAGGGAGACGTCCTTTGGCCGGGCAAGCCACTTTATCTTGCAAAGACATCGGGCACAACGTCAGGGATAAAATATATACCGATAACTAAAGATTCGATTCCCAATCACATAAACAGTGCGCGAGACGCCTTGTTAAGTTATATACATGAAACTGGCAACACCAAGTTCTTAAATGGCAAACTGATCTTCCTGTCGGGCAGCCCAGAGATGACCAAAAAGGCAGGGATTCATGTTGGGCGCCTTTCCGGCATTGTCAATCACCATGTACCAAAATACTTGCGGAAAAACCAAATGCCCTCCTATGCAACCAACTGTATTGATGATTGGGAAAGCAAGCTCGATAAAATCATTGAGGAGACACAGGAAAAGGATATGACATTGATTTCAGGTATTCCTCCATGGGTTCAGATGTATTTTGATAAACTGGAAGAAAGAACCGGAAAAAAAATCAAAGACATATTCCCCAACTTCAACCTCTTTGTATATGGGGGTGTGAACTTTGACCCATATAAAACAAAACTTTACGAATCAATTGGCAAGACTGTAGACTCCATTGAAACCTACCCAGCAAGCGAAGGATTTATTGCCTATCAGGATAGCCAAAAAGAACCCGGACTATTGCTGCTCGCCAATTCTGGTATTTTCTTTGAATTTGTCCCAGCTGATGAATTCCACGATGAAAACCCGACCAGAATTATGCTTGATCAGGTCGAGCTAAACAAAAACTATGTCATCATTATCAACAGCAATGCTGGTCTTTGGGGATACAATATCGGAGATACCGTAAAGTTTGTATCAAAATCACCGTACCGACTGGTTGTTACCGGCCGAATCAAGCATTTTATTTCAGCTTTTGGAGAGCACGTTATCGGTGAGGAGGTTGAAAAAGCGATGGCTCACGCACTCGCTGAACATAAGGAAGTTGAAATTGTTGAGTTTACGGTAGCACCATTCGTAGCTTCCGGGGAAGGAAAGTCGTATCACCAATGGTTTATTGAATTCTCATTGGAACCCAAAAACATAGAGGCGTTCCAACTAAGCCTGAACAATAAATTACAAGAGTTAAATATTTACTACCAGGATTTGATGGAAGGCAACATATTGAGTCCACTCAAGATTTCAAAACTGGAAAGCAATGCCTTCAGAAACTATATGAAGTCACAAGGCAAGCTCGGGGGACAAAACAAAGTCCCAAGGCTTTCCAACGATCGTAAAATTGCTGATGAACTAGAGAAGTACCACGTTGAATAAAAAGAAACATATCGCAATTCTGGGTTCTACCGGGTCCATAGGGACTCAAACACTCGAAGTCATATCATCACATTCTGATAAATTCGAAGTTGAGGTACTCACCGCAAACAACAATGCTGAACTTTTAATAGAACAAGCGAAAATTCATAAGCCAAACGTTGTTGTTATCGGGAATGAGGATAAATATGACTTAATCCACGATGCATTGGACCCATTGGACATCAAGGTATATGCAGGTGATAAAGCTTTAGCTTCTATAGTCCAAATGGACACTATTGATCTGGTACTTACCGCATTAGTAGGCTATTCAGGCCTCATCCCAACAGTGAAAGCAATAGAGGCGGGAAAAGACATTGCCCTGGCAAACAAGGAAACCTTAGTGGTCGCAGGGAATCTAATCACCGAATTAGCAAATGAAATGAATGTTCGAATTATACCCGTGGATTCCGAGCATTCAGCAATTTTTCAGTGCCTGGTTGGAGAATTTCATAACCCCATAGAAAAAATAATTCTCACCGCTTCGGGAGGACCCTTTCTTGGAAAAGACAAAAATTTCCTCAGATCCGTCACCAAGGAACAGGCTCTTAAACATCCGAACTGGGACATGGGGGCAAAAATAACTATCGATTCAGCTACCTTGATGAACAAAGGTCTTGAGGTTATTGAGGCCAAGTGGCTCTTTGGGTTGACCAATGACCAAATCGAAGTGATTGTACACCCTCAGTCAATTATTCACTCAATGGTTCAATTTACTGATGGCAGTATCAAAGCGCAGATGGGACTCCCCGATATGAAGCTACCCATACAATATGCACTGGCCTTCCCACAAAGAATAAATTCTGACTTTCCGCGTTTTGACTTCCTGGATTATCCGGAGCTGACCTTCCAAAAGCCGGACCTGGATACATTCCGAAACCTGAATTTGGCCTATGAGTCGTTAAGCAAAGGAGGAAATATGTCATGCATTTTGAACGCAGCCAACGAAATCGCTGTTAGCCAGTTTTTAAATGATAAGATCGGATTCCTTCAGATTTCTGACATTATAGAGGATTCTATGGCAAAAGTCGCGTATATTGCGCAGCCATCCCTGGAAGACTATATCGAAACCGACAGGGAAACGAGGAACATCGCAAAAGAATTGAGTAGTTAATGGATACAATAGTGATGATCGGGCAGGTGCTGCTTGCCTTAGGTATTTTAGTTGGATTACACGAAGCAGGTCATATGTTTGCAGCCAAGGCATTTGGTATGCGAGTAGAAAAATTTTCGATTGGCTTTCCCCCTAAAGTTTTTTCATTCAAAAAAGGTGAAACTGAATATTCACTGGGAATGATTCCGTTGGGTGGATTTGTAAAGATTACAGGGATGGTTGATGAGTCTTTCGACACCAAAGACCTTGATAAAGCACCGGAACCTTATGAATTCAGAGCTAAACCCGCATGGCAACGCCTTATCGTCATGATGGGTGGGATTATTGTCAATGTCATCACAGGTATCATCATATTTATCTTCGTTGTCTTTATTTGGGGGAAGGAAGTTCTTCCTACGGAAACTCTTGAAAACGGTATTCATACAGGTGAACTAGCCGAGCGAATGAACCTTCAGACAGGAGATCAAATTATTGCGCTTAATGGAGTTCCGGTAGATCAATATCAGTCTATCAATAAATTAAACTCAGGAATAGATTTATTGGCAGATGGCTCCTATTACACCGTTAAAAGAAAGGTATCCATTCCGGTTTCTGATTCCTCCTTCCAAAAAGAACTACCTTCTAATGTGCTCATATCGCTTGATAGTAACAGCTTTAAGCAACTTAAAAATGCATTTGTCTATGACAGCGAAACAAAATCGTTATCATGGAATGACACGGTAAACACTTCCATATCTATCGTGGATTCCAACCTGACGACAAATGAGATTAGAAAATCATTAAATATTGAACAAACTGATAGAATCACTGCTATTAATGGGTTTAACGCTGATTCCATTTTGGCACTTGATGAACTCAACCTTCAAGACTCAGCCGTTTTCACTCTATCCAGAACTAACTATGTGTCGAAAGACTCCATTTTTGACTTACCAATTCCAACAGACCTGGCGGACTATCTTAGAGAAGAAAGATTCTGGGATGTAAGATCAGGATTTCTTGTTGATAGTGTATTTAAGACCTGGACCTGGACTGAGGACCACAAGGTATACCGTTATGCCTCAGAAGCCGGCCTTAGAGCAAATGACCAAATCGTTACAGTTAACAATCAGCAAATTCAATACTTTGACGAGTTTCAGAGTATCCTCAAAGAAAATAAAGGCGACTCGGTGACAATTGGTTTAATTAGGAGTGGTGACAGTGTAACTATTGCATCAAAAGTGGACACAAACGGTATGCTAGGGTTCAAAATTAAACTTGACATCGAGAGCCAAATGGACACGTTGAGATTCTCTTTCTTTCAGTCAATTGGTGAAGGCACGAAAGATGCATTCAACGTACTATGGTCTAATGTTATCGGTATCAAAAAAATGATCACCGGAGAAATCAGTGCAAGAAAATCCTTAAGTGGACCAATTGGCATTGCCAAAATGTTTGGTTCTACCTGGGATTGGAGGCGATTCTGGTCAATGACCGGACTACTTTCCATGATTCTTGCATTTATGAACTTTCTACCGATTCCAGCCTTAGATGGCGGGCATGTAATGTTCCTATTATACGAAATGATTTCGGGTCGCAAACCTTCTGATAAGTTCATGGAGGTTGCACTTAAAATAGGAATTGTTATATTGATAACAATTATGGTCTTTGCCTTCGGTAACGACATTATCCGACTCATATTCGGATAGACATACTCTAACCCTATGCTCATGAAAAAGTTAGTCTTACTAATGGGACTATTGAGTCTGTGCTATGCTTCCTCGGCAAGCATTAAAGATTCGATCGGTGTCACAAAAAAAGAATCAAAATTCTTCATCAAGTACTTCGTATCTCCTGGAGAAACCATTTATGGTATATCCACTCACTATGGTATACCCATCTCCGAATTAATGGAGGTCAATCCTGAATTGGAAAATGGACTGAAAGTCGGACAAATCATTCTTATTCCTTATGACAAGGAGTTACAGGATGCCTTAGCCAAACAAAAAGAAGAAAGTCAGAAAGAACAGGTTGTTCATGTGGTAAAACCAGGAGAAACACTTTTCAGCCTTTCAAAGCAATACGGTGTAGAAATTGGTGAGCTACTAAAGTGGAACGGCATGGAGCTAAAAGCCGGACAAAAATTAGTAGTCGGCCACAAAGAGAAGGAAGAAAATAGCGCTACAACGGAGTCCGAAACGAACAACAATAATACTGAGGTCACTTCAAATAGCAATAGTAACAATACTACAAATACCTCTGAAAACACAACAGCTACAGAAGTCGTAACTAAAGGCACAAAACCTGAAACTGAAGAAATCAGATTAATTGTACATAAGAAATATGATTATGATCCAACGTTAAAACAAGTGTTAATCATTCCTTATGATCCTCATTTGTACTTTTCTGATGCAGATGATGAAATAGCAGCAGTATCAAAAATTCACAGGACTCAGGTGCGTAATGTTTTTAGAAAAAGGCTGAACGCCCTACTCGATCCTGAGGGTTTTGAAACAATTCACTTACTTGGTGGTGCCCATTCCGACACCTTAACCGATTTGAATAAAATTTATGAGTCGGTAAGCTACAACTATCAGGATATTCTGTATA
This sequence comes from Cytophagales bacterium, assembly GCA_965267335.1. Classification (GTDB taxonomy): domain Bacteria; phylum Bacteroidota; class Bacteroidia; order Cytophagales; family JAAEPT01. Next base: position 4,246,668 of record OZ253953.1, read on the forward strand.
GCCCATATGTAGAGCAAAACCTACAAAGCAAACCCGGTCAGGAAAAGAAGGGAATGGGAAGCTGGGTAAAAGGTCAACTTAAAAGAATAAGAGGTCAGGAGCCCGAACCCACTTCAATACGAAATCCTCATGAAGGGGCCAAGGGTAAATACTTTGGAGTAAAAATTCGAGACCCTCAATTCTTTGATTATTTCAACCAAAAATACAGTGTTGACTATTACGTATTCATTAATCAATTTGAGGTAATAACTGACTACGAACACTGCCTGGATAGAGCCACTAATAACTTCAGAAGATATTTCGTGACTCACTTTTCAATTTTTGATAAAAACGGAGAGCAAATAGCAGGAAACAAGTTCAGAGTATACTATAACTCCAACACAAACTATGTTCTGAAAATTGTTGCTGATAATATGCCGCAAGTGGCTGACCGGGTAATGTCAGAACTACCCCCACCAAGTGCTACTGAACCGGAAGATTAGAAACGATTAAGAAGAAATAAGATTTAAGAAGTAAGATTTAAGAAATAGGTATGTCTTTGATCTTACATCTTATTTCTTAAATCCTCCCAAATAGCTACCAGCCATCATCGCCACCGCCATTCTCATATGGATCGTTCTCGGGATCATAATCCTCAGTGTCATCCATAAAATCTTCATCTGTAAATTCCGGCTTCTTGTTGTTGTAATAGATCTCAAACTCTACCCTCCTATTAATTTTTTTATCCTCTTCTGTCTTCTCTTCTGGAATGATCGGTTTTTGGTCACCATAACCAATCGCCTCAATTCGGTCTGAGGTGATATAACCCTTATCTTCTATATACAACTTGATGGCATCGGCTCTTCTTTGAGACAGTTTTTGATTCGCATCCTTGTTACCATCATGGTCGGTATGTCCGGAAATAGTCAGATTAAACTTCGGGTTATCAATCATGAAATCAACCACCTTCTGAAGGTCCTCTTCCATCTCGGGCAAAATATCTGCCTTACCATTCTCAAAAACAATGGATGTAAACTTCAACTTCTTGTTCCTGATCATAGTGGCCTCATTATGGATAGTTGTATCACCATCCAGATGAAACAACTTCTCAATTCTAAAAAAATCATCCCCTTGAATGACGAGCAAGTAATCTTTATCATTGATAAGGTCAAATTCAAAAGTACCGTCACCTCTAACATTTTTGGGTGCTACCTCTATGCCTTTATCCAAATCAATAATAGACACGATTGCTTCCAAAGGATCACCGGTCTCCTCATCAACTAAAGTACCTTTCAATAGAATAGTGGCCAAAGGTTGTGCTTCCATGGGTAACGGAAAACTGTAAAGGTCTGTAGTCTCAGGTGAGGTATGCTCCTTACCTTTCTCCGTCTTAGCATAATAAAGGTATTTTGAATCTGAGTCTATCGTAAAGAACTGCTCATATCCGGTGCCATTAACGAGAGGGCCGATATTTCTTGGTTCCTGCCATTGTCCACCCTTCTTCCAGGTGCGATAAATATCTAATGAAGGCGAAACTTTCTTTTTCAGGTCAGTATCAGCGAAGTTGAACAAATGACCATTGGAGCTAAAGTAAAGCACCCTGTACTTGGGATGTAAAAATGGACTCATCTCCTGATACCTCGTATTAATAATCGGCCCCATATTTTTGGCCTTACTCCACTTACCGTCCGGCCCCTTGATCGTGTAATAAATATCTGAGAAGCCATATCCGCCAAGTCTATTTGAAGCGAAAAACATGGTATCTTCTGAATGTGACAAGGTTGGTTGTGAGTCCCAGGCCTTACTGTTAACATTGGGCCCCAGATTCACCGGTTGCGACCAGGTACTGTCATCTTTCAAATGTGTGACATAAATATCGCAGCTCCCCATACAATCACGGCAGTCCATATAGTGCCGCTTCACCGCGCACCTGGAAAAATACATCGTCTTGCCGCTTCGGCTGAGACAGGCCGAACCCTCATTACACAAACTATTTATAGGTGAATCGAATGGCTTATACTCCTCCCAGAAGTTATCTAACCCCCTGGCAAAATATAAATCTTCATTTCTCTGAACGGCTGATGTACCATCCTGGGTCATATTACCATGAACAGTTTTATTGTCAACGACTGATTTTGTGAATACCAGTACACGATCATCAGGACTTAACGTGGGAGCATAGTCAGGGACATTTTTTTGGTTGACATCATCTCCCATATTTACAAGAACACTTTTGGGTGGACTCAATGTATCAATCGCTCTTCTAAACTCAACCAACTCGTAATAATACTCCAATGGCACATAGTAATCGCGCTCATTCACTGTCAAAGTATCATAGTGATGTTTTATATTCATGAATTGCTCTGACTCCAATGCCTCTTCTACCTTCGTGCGCTGCGTTTTAAAAGGTGCATTTAAATTCACTGCTCCTTTTTTACCCTGATTTCTGGGGTCCATTTTAAACTCCGTGAAATACTGCTGAATAAGACTGACCTCTCCTCTATTATGATGTTTCAGTATTAAACGATAAAGTGCCTTGGCTTTGTGCTCCTCACCAATTCCATCATACAACTGTGCAAGTTCCCACATCAGGTGAGTATCCTCCGACAGGTTCATGATGCTAAAGTTAGAGACATAGTTTTCTAAAGCCTTTAATAGCTGATCTCCCTTATTCTCTTTAGCGAGTTCATCTATGCGCTCAAGTTTCTTTGCATCGAAATAGTACGGAATGACAGCATTTTCCGCAATTTTGGAAACCTTATACTCATAGTATTTATCCAGGTGCTTGAAATCAAACTGCCATTCCCGAGGCTGTTCCTCCTTATAGGCCGAATCTGCGATTTCTTTAGCAATGAAGTGTTTTTCATCCGCACTGTCAATTTGGCCGAATAAAGAATGACTACAAATTGAAGCGAAAAAAATCTGCACCAGTGCTATTTTGACTATTATTCTCAAAAATATGCTGTTAAGTGAGGTAATACCTTTTTATTAATAACGATGTAAATATACCAAATATTGAACCAAATGTTTTTGGCATAAGCATTGTGATTTTAAGTAGTAACTTTATTTAATTACACAGTGTACATTTTTTCATGTAATACTATGACAAAATGACACCTATTTTTCCATAAAAACTGATAATGAGCTTGAAAGATTACGCTGGAAGCAACAATATATTTAACAATTATCTCATGACTGATGATTCCAGTGAGATGATTCCATTGTTGTCGCCCGAAGAGGAGGAAATGATTAATAATGAAGAGATGCCAGAAGTATTACCTATTCTGACGGTAAGAAATACGGTACTCTTTCCGGGGGTTGTCATACCTATTACCGTGGGTAGAAGCAAATCCATAAAGCTGGTTAAGAAAGCCCACGAGGGTGATCGTACGATCGGAGTAATCGCTCAGGAAAACTCTAAAAACGAGGACCCTGACGTGAGTGACCTGTATAAAGTAGGTACAGTAGCCAAAATATTAAGAATGGTAGTGCTCCCAGACGGAAATACCACCATCATTATCCAGGGAAAAAGAAGATTCCGATTGGGTGAAGTAGTCGAAAAAACTCCTTATCTGATCGCCAAAATTCATGTCATCACAGAGGTACTCCCAGATATCAAGAAAAAAGAAAATCAGGCGCTACTACAGTCATTAAAGGATTCTGCTTCAAAAATATTAACGCTGAACCCTGAAATACCTCAGGAAGCACAAATCGCTCTTGATAATATCGACAGCCCAAGCTTTCTGACTCACTTCCTTAGCTCCAATCTTAATGTGGAAGTCAGGGAAAAACAAAAACTGCTGGAAATTGACGATAGCATTGAACGGGCTACTAAGCTCTTGGAGTATATGAACAAAGAAATTCAAATGCTTGAGTTGAAGCATGAAATTCAAAACAAAGTTCACTCCGACATTGATCAACAACAGAGAGACTTTTATTTACGACAGCAGATAAAAGTTCTTCAGGACGAGTTAGGTAGCGAAGGTCCGGAGCAGGAAATAAAAGAACTCCGACTTAAGGCCAAGGATAAGAACTGGTCTCCTGAAGTTGAGAAGCATTTTTTCAAAGAACTGGAAAAAGTCGGAAGAATGAACCCGGCAGCGGCAGAGTATCCGGTCACAATGAATTATCTGGAGCTCATGGTTGAACTTCCATGGGGGGAATACACAGAAGATAATTTTGACCTAAAGCGCGCTAAAAAAATTCTGGATTCAGACCACTATGGTATGGATAAGATAAAGGACAGGATTCTTGAATACCTGGCTGTGCTAAAACTAAAAGTCGCTTTTGCCGAGAAATCTAAAGGCACAATGAAGGCACCTATACTTTGCCTTTACGGACCTCCGGGGGTTGGTAAGACTTCCCTGGGCAGAAGCATCGCCCGGTCATTGGATAGAAAATACATCAGAATGTCACTCGGTGGTGTGCATGATGAAGCGGAAATCCGTGGACATAGAAAAACCTACGTAGGTGCTATGCCGGGAAGAGTGATACAAAGCCTGAAGAAAGTAGAGTCCTCTAATCCTGTGTTTATTCTGGATGAGATTGACAAGGTTGGTTCCGACTTTAGAGGAGACCCTTCCAGTGCTCTACTTGAGGTTCTTGATCCCGAACAGAATGGAACTTTCTCGGATAACTACCTTGAAGTCGATTATGATCTTTCAAAAGTCCTTTTTATTGCGACTGCTAATGCATTGGACACCATTCAACCTGCCCTAAGAGATCGTATGGAAATCATCGAACTTTCGGGCTACACACTTGAAGAAAAGGTGGAAATCGCTAAACGACACTTGATTCCTAAGCAAAAGGAAGAGCATGGCCTGGATGACATTAAACTTACATTTGAAAAGTCTGCAATCGTACGCATTGTTGATGGATATACTCGTGAATCCGGAGTGCGAAACCTTGAAAGAAAGATCGGAAGTATATTCCGTGGAATCGCAAAGTCGGTAGCTCTGGAAGAAGAAGTGCCTACAAAAGTAACCGTGGAGGTTGTTCACGATATATTGGGAACCGAGATATTTGATAAAGAACTCTATCAAGGCAATGAAACTGCCGGTATTGTAACAGGGCTTGCCTGGACACAATTTGGAGGAGAAATACTTTTTATCGAATCAAGTCTGAGTCGGGGAAAAGGCCGATTGACCCTATCGGGTCAGCTGGGAGATGTCATGAAAGAATCTGCTCAGGCCGCTTTGTCTTACTTAAAGGCAAATGCCGATGACCTTGGTATCAACTATGATGTTTTTGAACACTACGATCTGCACGTGCACGTACCTGCCGGAGCAGTCCCTAAAGATGGGCCTTCAGCCGGTATTACCATGCTTACGTCACTGGCTTCTGTCTTTACCCAGAGAAAAGTCAAGAACAAACTTGCCATGACCGGTGAAATAACGCTACGGGGTAAGGTTCTTCCCGTAGGAGGTATCAAAGAGAAGATTCTGGCAGCAAAAAGAGCCGGAATTCAGGAGATCATCATGTGCAATAAGAACAGGAAGGATATTGATGAGATCAGCGACAAATACCTGAAGGGTTTGAAAATTCACTTTGTTGAGACAGTACAGGAAGTTCTGGACATTGCTCTGTTAAATCAAAAGGTAAAGCACCCGCAAACGTTTAAAATTCCTGAAAAGGAAAGCAAATAAATTGCGACCTTGTTCGTTTACTAGTCGATTAGATACAGCATGCGCAGCACACTACTTGCCATAATAATTTCATTTTACACATTTAGCTCACTGGGGCAGGTCGGTGGGCAAACCGCTTTTGACTTCCTTAGAATTGCTGACAACGCTAGAATTGCTGCTCTTGGGGGAGAAAACATTACCACTAAGGACAGGGATCCCAACTTGTTTTCTTATAATCCGGCAGCGATCAATCACAGCATGTACAACCGCTTTTCCATTAACTATATGCCCTTCTACTCAGATGTTTGGAAAGCTGGCTTCACTTACGTTACACCTATAAAGAATACAGGCACCTGGGCTTTTAACTTTCAATATCTAGATTATGGCACATTAATATATGCCGATGCCTCAGGAAATCAGGCAGGGGAATTCGGAGCCGGAGACTGGGCTTTGTCAGTCGGTAAATCTTTTTCACAGAACAATATTACCATTGGTGTAAACTGGAAGCTGGCCGGATCTGCCATTGCGACCTATTCTGCTCTGGCCACTATGTTAGATGTCGGGGGAATGTGGGAACACCCAAAAAGGGATTTCAAGGTAGGTATGATGATCAAAAATATAGGAATTGTACTCAGTGACTACTCCCCAACCTCACAATCTAACCTTCCCTTTGATGTACAGCTAGGCTGGAGTTATAAACTCGAACATATGCCGCTACGCTTTTCAATGACAGCACATCACCTCAACAAGTTTGATATTGTATATCTCGATCCGCTACGACAAACCACTTTTGATGAAGATGGTAACGAGGTTCCTAAAGAAAAAACCAACTTCGATAAGTTTGCCCGACATCTGGTATTTGGTGGTGAGTTCATATTTAGTCAAAATTTTCACGCTCGCTTTGGATACAATGTCCTTCGAAGAAGAGAACTCCGACTGGAAGAAACATCCGGAGGAGCCGGTTTTTCATTTGGTCTTATGATGAGAATTAAGACAATAGAACTTAATTTTACCCGCGCCTACTATCATGTAGTCGGTGGAACAACAATGTTGACCTTAACTACTGATGTAAAAAGGTTATTGAGAAAGAAAATCAGCGCGAACTAAGAAAAAATTTGAATGATTGATAATAGCAAATATTTAACGCCCAGAGAAATTGTTACCGAACTTGATAAGTATATCATTGGGCAGGCAGATGCTAAAAAAAATGTTGCAATCGCTTTAAGAAACCGTTGGAGAAGAATGAATACTCCTGAGGAAATGCAGAAGGAGATTAACCCCAACAATATCTTAATGATTGGTGCAACCGGAGTTGGAAAAACAGAAATCGCCCGAAGATTAGCTAAGATCGCTGATGCACCATTTACGAAAGTAGAAGCTTCCAAGTTTACCGAAGTTGGTTATGTGGGACGCGATGTCGAAAGCATGGTAAGGGACCTCGTTGAACAATCTGTAAACCTTGTAAAAACCAACAAGAAAGAAGAGGTTAAGGAAAAGGCAATGGAAAATGTCGAGGACATTATCCTTGATGCACTTATCCCCCCAATGAAAGGCACGGGGTTTAAAACAACCCACTCCACAGAAGAACCAAAATCTGATCAGGAACTCAACGAAAAAACCAGAGAGAAATTCAGAGAAAAAATTCGAAATGGTGAACTGGAGGACAGAAAAATTGAAATTGATGTTCAACAATCCCCTGCAAATGGAATTGGCGTAATGGGGCCTGGAATGGACGAATCATCGATGATCAATCTTCAGGAGATGATTGGGAATATGATGCCCAAGAAGACTAAAAGACGCAAGCTCACCATCGCTGAAGCCAGAAAGGTTCTTTTGGAAGAAGAGTCTGCCAAACTCATTGACATGGATGATGTCAAAGAAGAAGCGATTCAGAAGGCAGAGAATACCGGTATGATCTTCATCGATGAGATAGATAAAATTGCCGCCAACTCCTCAAAAGGCGGTGGCCCGGATGTAAGTCGGGAAGGTGTACAACGCGATCTGTTACCAATAGTCGAGGGTAGCACCGTTAACACCAAGTATGGTATTATTAAAACTGATCATATTCTATTCATTGCAGCGGGTGCGTTTCATGTAGCCAAACCGTCTGACCTAATTCCAGAGCTCCAGGGAAGATTTCCAATAAGAGTTGAACTAGACGATTTAACCAAGGAAGATTTCTATCAAATCTTAAAAACCCCGAAAGGAGCGCTTACCAAGCAATATGAAGCATTATTAAAAAGCGAAGCAGTAGAAATCTCATTTCAGGATGATGCACTTCAAAGGTTGGCAGAGGTTGCCTTCGAAATTAATTCCGAAGTCGAAAATATTGGCGCCCGTAGATTAAATACGGTTATGAGTAAATTACTCAATGACATTCTCTTTGATGTACCAGATGTTATTGGTGCCAATGCAAAGATTGTCATTGACCCTCAGCTTGTCGATGAAAAGCTGGAAGGCTTGGTGAAGAATAAGGACTTAAGTCAGTTTATACTCTAATCCAGGAATCGCTGATAATTCTCTATAGTCACCCCATCCACTTTAAAATTATCAAGCTCACTTTGGGTCTCAGCGGTCATCAGAGATTTTAAATATGGAATAGCTTTGTCGTGTTGTGCGTGAAAGCCTAGCAAATCACTTCCTGTCTTTTCTGTTGTCTCACCAAAAGCAGCCTTCAACTGGTTTTTAAATGCTTCTAACTCTCCAGGTGGAAAGTCATAGGAATATGAAATAGTAGTGTCGCCATCAATAATTGAAATCTCCTTGACTGCCATTTCTCTGGGATCCATACCAGCTTGAATTAACAGTAGCGCTAATTCCTGATCAGGAAAGTCTTCATCAATTTCTGGAGCATGAACTTTTGGTTTGATCATCGAAATAATTTGTTCGCTTCTGGCTGTGCAGCGCTGAACCAATTTGGAAAAACGCTGCTGCATCAGTGTGTAGGTAACCCTTAAATTCTTGTTTGAATACAGAGCTTTGTATACCTCAGGAAATTCCTTCTTTGCGTGTTGTAAATACCAACCAATAAAAAGCTCAAACTCATAATAAGCCATTACATCACCCATAAAGGCATGTTCAAAGCTCTCCCAAACTTCTACTCGCTCAAACGGATACCTTAACTTATAATAGTCATACAACTCCAGCTCAGCTAGTCCTCCATAATAATAAGCTGAATACTCTTCCAGTAACCCATAAATTCCTTGCTGAACGGACATTGCTTCTGTTTGAATATCCAGATGCTCCAGCCCCACTTTACCACCTCCCACATACAAACTGTACCTGAAAATACTGTCTTGTCTGGACTTGGGTATGACTTCATTTAGTTCCTTCGAATTATACAGCTCAGTAAAGGGCACAAATATCCTTACACCTGGCTCTATAAAGTAAAAGTGTCCCTCAAATGTACTTCGGTTATAGCCATGGTATAACTCATGGACTACCGTACTATATTCTTCAACAAGCGACTTCTCTGTATGTTCCTCAACATAGTCTTCAAATGCATTTTCTTCGTCTTTTTCCAGTATCTCCTGAACGGCCAAGCTATTATATTTAGCCGCCAGTTTCTGATAAAATGCTTTTCTTGCCTCAACGCTGGTATACTTTTTATTCTGTGCGTTGGTTACAGTGGGGTTTATCAAAAAAACAATCAACGCAAGACTTATCAGATTTGAATTCATAACTGATCAATATTTTGGTATCTATATAGCATACGTACATTAGAATGATATGGCTATGATATACAATTCAAATATTGTACCACTAAAATTCCATTGAGATGAATATGCCTCAATAGTGTTTCTTAAGTTATTATTCGACCAATGCTTTTTCGAATCAAAGTACGCACTAATAGTTGATTTCGGTCAATCAAACATTAACTTAGGAGTCTAAACCTTACTATCATGAAAAAATTTCTACTTGTCGCATTTAGTCTGTTCATTATTTCTGCACACGCTCAAAAAACACCTGTTGAAAAGTATGGTCAACTAAGTGTCAAAGGTTCTGCCATGGTCAGCGAGAACGGAGATACGGTTCAACTTCGTGGTATGTCATTGTTCTGGAGCCAATGGATGGGGCAATTCTACAATGCGGATTTAGTCAAGTGGCTGAAAGACGATTGGAAGTGTAACGTAGTGAGGATCGCCATGGGAGTCGAAAAAGGAGGCTACTTGACTGACCCGGATACAGAAAAGAAAAAAGTGGAAACAGTTGTTGATGCCTGTATAGATAATGGCATTTATGTAATTATCGATTATCATGCCCATGAAGCGCACGAGAATGTTGAAGCCGCTAAAAAATTCTTTGATGAGATGTCCAAGAAGTATGGAAAGCACCCGAATGTAATTTATGAAACGTATAACGAACCCCTGCAATACGTAGGTTGGGACACTACTCTAAAACCTTATCATGAAGCTGTCCTCAAAGTGATCAGAAAAAATGATCCGGACAATATTGTGATATGTGGTACGCGAATGTGGTCACAAAGAGTAGATGAAGCAGCTGCTAACCCTATTGACGATAAGAATGTAATGTATGCCCTTCATTACTACGCTTACAGCCATAGAAGGCCTTTAAGAGAGACCGCTCAGAAAGCAATCGAAATGGGTGCTCCTTTATTTGTTTCTGAATTTGGGAATTGCCATGCTAGCGGCAACGGAAAACTGGATGCCGAGCAAGCCAAAATCTGGTGGGATTTTCTGGACAAACACAAAATCAGCTGGTGCAATTGGTCAGTAGCCGATAAAGATGAAACCGCATCGGTGATCAAGCCAGGCACCAATCCAAAAGGCGGATGGAAAGAAGATGATTTAACGCCATCAGGAAAACTAGTGAGGGACGAAATCAGAGCGAAGAACAAAGAATAAGAAAACGTTTTTCTTCCTTTCGTTGTTATAACACTTAAATTGAATAACAAATAAAGTTAAGGAAGAATGCGATGGCCTCTGAAAAAATAAAATCAATACAACCACTGGGGTTTCCCTGGGCAACTAAAGACCCGTTTTTATTTTGTGTGCACCACCTGGACCATTATCCGGAGGGCAATGAGAATATGGGGCCTTCTGTTCCATTGGACGGCAGAAACATTGGCAACGACTTCACCATAAAAGATGGTTGGAGAATGTACCATGGCCGTACCATTCCAGGCTTCCCCTATCACCCTCATAGAGGCTTTGAAACGATAACAATCAATAAACAAGGTTTTGTTGACCACTTCGACTCGCTGGGTGCAGCAGGAAGATTTAGCAAGGGAGATGTTCAATGGATGACGGCCGGAAAAGGAGTTCAACACTCTGAAATGTTTCCGCTGGTGCATAAAGACAAAGAAAATACGCTTGAGATTTTTCAGATTTGGCTCAACCTGCCTAAGGCCAGCAAAATGGTGGAGCCACACTTTAAAATGCTTTGGACTGAGGATATTCCGGTAAGCACACATCAAGATGATCAAGGAAGAAAAACATTTATTGATGTAATAGCAGGGTCACTGAATGACGTCAAGGCTCCGAATCCAACACCCGAATCATGGGCTGCTAATCCGGACAATCATGTTGCTGTGATGACTATTAAAATGGATGCTAATGCAGAGTGGACCCTTCCTGCCGGACCTGCTGCGATCAACAGAACACTCTATTTCTATCGTGGTGATCAGGTGGAGGTGGAGGGTGGCACCCTTGAATTGTTGGAAATGGCTGATGTAGTATCCGATCAGGATATTACTATTAAAAACGGAAACGAAGAGGGCTACCTGCTCCTGCTACAGGGCAAACCTATCAACGAACCTGTTGCCCAGCACGGCCCATTCGTTATGAATACGCCCGAGGAAATCCAACAAGCCTTTATGGAATACCGGCAAACCGAATTCGGTGGTTGGCCCTGGCCTGCAACAGAGACTGCTCATGACAGGGGCAAAGGGCGGTTTGCTAAATATCCTGACGGAAGTATAGAGGAAAAGGGGTAAGCGTCTTCCTCGTGTCTTCCACGGAGATAACTTAGAACGCGAAGTATTACTGAAAGCCAATGCCTATCCCTTTGTTGTCATTGCAAACCTTTTCGCACGATAGAAGAAAAGGTGTGGCAATCTATTAGCCTGGGTGACCGAACAAGCAGATTGTTTCTCTTGGCTAGCGCCTCGATCGTAATGACGCATCATTTTTAGCTTTGAGGTTTTGTTAATCTATCAGATCGTAGAACCGCTGCGCTTATCCTACGACCAGGCTGGGGAACGGAGATACTTAGAACACGAAGTATTACTGGAAGCCAATGCCTATCCCTTTGTCGTCATTGCGAACCTTTTCGCACGATAGAAGAAAAGGTGTGGCAATCTGCCGGCTTGGGTGACCGAACAAGCAGATTGCTTCTCGTGGCTAGCGCCTCGATCGCAATGACGCATCATTTTTAGCTTTGACTTCCAGGGCTAGCTTATTTTTATTAACCCTGCCTGCGGCAGGCAGGCGCAAAGACACAAAGTTCGCAAAGGAGTATATCATAATTATGATACACCTTCACCTTTGCCATATCGACCGACCAAAAAAACAATGCATCATTTTTAGTTCTGAGGTTTTGCTAATCTATCAGGTCGTAGAACCGCTGCGCTTATCCTACGACCAGGCTGGGTAAGTGTCTTCCACGGAGATACTTAGAACACGAAGTATTACTGAAAGCCAATAGCCTATCCCCTCGTTGTCATTGCGAACCTTTTCGCACGATAGAAGAAAAGGTGTAGCAATCTGCCGGCTTGGGTGACCGAACAAGCAGATTGCTTCTCTTGGCTAACGCCTCGATCGCAATGACGCATCATTTTTAACTTTGAGGTTTTGTTAATCTATCAGGTCGTAGAACCGCTGCGCTTATCCTACGACCAGGCTGGGGAGACTCTGGAGGGGGCTTAAAATAAAAAGTCCGGTACACAGGACGTGCACCGGACATAAGTCATAATATCAGAGACTTTGAAAACTAAAAGTTTTACTCGCCAGCCTCTTCAGAAGCTTTGCTGACATTGATTCTTTGAAGGAATTGTGTATAAGCATTTTGGTAGCTGTCAACACCCGGAGCAATCTCCAATGCTTTTTCATAACACCCTACAGCGTTAAGATACATTTCCTTTTCTTCATAGTATCTTGCAAGAACAAGGTTATCAACTGCCTGAGTCAGGTCAAGTTCACTTTTTAAGCCCGAAAGCTCCTTCTCAGCCTCCTGAACATCATCCTCGTCTTCAATAATCTTAATCAAAGCATCTTTAGATACTAAGTCTTCACTATCTTTTCCTCTAACAGAAAGTAGGTAAGCAGGATCCTTAAGCTCAACATCTGTTAAATCCAGTACTGCTGAATTATCGGTAACCTCTGTAGTGAATACCACCTGCTCTTCTAAGTTCTTCAACTCTACTACATAAGCTTTAGCAGTATTCTCTTCACTCATATCCCACTTGATCACACCAGGGTTTGACTTTAGCATGAAGTTGTGGTTGTTATCCAAATTACTTGTGTAAAGTAAGATTGGCTTACCATCCTGCGGCTCCATGAAGTCTGCTCCTCTGTGTACCGCACCAGTTACGTTAGCGTTACCTGTTTTACCAGTATTGTCCATGCCAGCAAGCACGAAATTCGTGTAACGTGAGGCAAAACCATCACTCTTCTTAACAAACTTCGTAGCCAGCTCCGATGCGTTGTATGTACCTGCTTTATTCAATTCTACAGTTTTACCTGTATTGTGAACCAGGCTAACATAACCACCGTTGACAACGGAAATTTTTTGGTTCTTATAAATCTTCTTTCCAGAAGTTAATTGAGAAGATTCAACTTTGTTTCCTCCCTTGGAGGCCATTACCTTAAACAAAAAATCTTGTGCATTTGCTAAGGGGACGCAAAGCATTAAAAATGAGAATATTACGTATTTAGTTTTCATAGCTCTATAATTAAAATAGTTGGAGTAAAGTTACATATTATTTTTAACTCTTTTGATGAAATTTTTGATAAATCCATAGTACACTTCCAGCCAATCACCTGCAAGCAGAATGCAACCGAAGTAAAAAGCACTAAAGTTTATCTCATAATCCCAATAGTCAAAAACGATGCCAATTATTGCTAGCAACACTATTGAGAGAATAATACCTAAAAATTTAGTTAAACCGTCATACCAGTTTTTATAATCATTGTATATAGGTCTAAACGAAGCAAACACAAGATAGGTTACGATCAATCCTATTAAATGTCCTAACCAATCTGGCATTACATCAATGTAGTGATTCCGTAACATCATGGACAAAATATTAGCATGAATTACGACTCCATACATATCTTTTTTTGCCTTTCCAACATACTTAGGATTCAATGGAGTAAAGTAGCTATCCTCATCTACTCTATCTAAGTGACTAATATGCTTATTCAGATAGCCAATTATTACAATCTTTCCTTCCAATCTCTCTTTCAGGTAGTCAATGGTTGGTGATGGTGCGGTATCCTGATAGTAAGACTCCGAATTGTACATGAAATAAGAGTAATCATAGGCAAGAAATCTTCTGAACGGGTACATCGTTTGCAATTCCTCTTCAATTCTTTTCTGAGGCCACCCTTCCATTCTCCATTGAATGGTTAAATTAGAAATTGCCTCCGGTGGGTAAATATTTCCGGTGTAGTTGACATATTCCCATAAATTGCCTCGCTCATTAAATTTTTTATAATGCTCTGGTGAGTAGAGCTTCAAGATTTTAGCTGTAAAATGATCCATTTCAATCGAATCATCCAGAATTCGTGCTCCTGTCTGGAACTTACGACAAACCGCCAACCCATCTGGGTCATCTACATACAAATTAACTAATGCCTGATGCCTTCCTTCGCTGTAAACAATTGGGGTTCCTCTTTCAAGAATGTCATATTCTCCCTCGAATTCTGTTGAATCTGATTTCATCAACCCTCTTCTACCTATTACCACATTCTCGCAGAGGTCGAGAGCATCTGACAAAATTAAGGTGCTTTTCATTGCCGCTTCCTGATTCTCCGCTCCCTGAAAGGCCGGATCTGCATCAGGACCAAACAACATATCGAGTGCAACAACTTTGGGCTTGTAGAAAGAGAGCCTCCATACTAGAGAGCCTACTTCTTGTCTGCTTAGGTCACCGCAATTAACCAGAACTATATTTGTATCAGTAAGGGGCTTAACATCTCCATCATCATCTGTCACTTCACGAAGATGAGCATTCTTTCCCATGCCCGAGAAAACCACATCATTGATGGCGACATCATCAAAAGCATCTCCAACAGGATTAAGAATCTCAAAATTCAGAGTTGATAACAATTGCAAAAACAAATAGATTGACCCTAAAGCCAGCACATTATCGTAATGAAATAAGTTTCGAGGGTCATAAATCTTCTTATGAAGTCGTACAAACTTCATAAATAGCTCACCTATCGTTCTAAAGAAGGCAACAAATATTCTAATGATTATCATAACTAGTGTATCGTCTGAGGTATCTGTTCTAAAAAGTAAATTTATAATTTTTATTTTTGATACCTAAAGCGAAGGACTATAGGTGAAAAAATCAAAACGGCTTTCCGTCAATGAATACGTATCAGGCATCAAAGGTAACAACAAGTCTGTGCTGAGCCGTGCGATTACTCTTATAGAAAGTTCCTTGTTGCAAGACCGCATCCTTTCTCATCAGGTTCTTGATGCTCTGAAAACCAAAAATCAATCTATCAGAATTGGCATCACAGGTAGCCCCGGTGTAGGAAAAAGCACTTTTATTGATGCGCTCAGCAAGATTATTATCAACGAAGGGAAAAAGATCGCAGTACTATCAATTGACCCGTCTAGTCCTGAAAGTGGAGGAAGCATCTTAGGAGATAAAACTCGTATGGAATTTCTTTCCCAAAACGAAAATGCTTTTATCAGACCTTCACCTTCTGGAAAGACACAAGGGGGGCTCAATTCAACGAGCCGCGAATCAATGCTCTTATGTGAAGCAGCAGGTTACGATATAGTTATCATAGAAACAGTAGGCGTTGGTCAATCCGAAACCGATATCAAAATGCTGAGCGACCACTTCCTTCTGCTGATACAACCTGCTTCCGGTGATGAACTTCAGGGAATAAAAAAGGGAATTGTTGAGCTGGCCGACCTACTGATAGTCAATAAAGCGGATGGTGCTCTCAAAAAAAGTGCTGACATTACAAAGAGCCAATATGGGTCAGCATTGTCCACCATCCACGGTCATCGGGCTTCCGATGTATTTACCTGCTCATCAATCGACTCTACCGGCTTACCTGAAATTTGGGCACACATAAAAGAAACTCATTCATTACTTGAAAAAAATGGTGATCTCTCTGAAAAAAGAACCAAACAAAAAAAAGCATGGTTCCAGAAAGCGCTAGCAGCGAGAGCATTGGAAAAATTTTTGCAGGATTCCGAAACAATTGAAAAACTCAACAAAATTGAAGTTAACTTTGGCAAAACTGATTATGAGGTACACCATGCCATCCATGATCTTTTCGAAAAAAGTTAACAATGACCAAAATCGGCATCTTACAACTTACTGTCCCGGCAGAGGCCAATGAAAACAGAAACAGCTTTACTGCTGCCATAAAAGACTGCGCAAAAAAAGGGGCAAATATTATTTTCCTGCCTGAACTGTTCACTTCGGAATACTTTTGCTGGACTGAAAACAAAGAGGCTTTCACACTTGCAGAAAGCATTCCCGGCCCGAGCACAGACTATTACTCGGAATTGGCAAAAGAGCTTGGTGTGGTACTATTTCTGCCATTATTTGAGAAAAGAGCAGAAGGCATATATTACAATACCTGTACTGCAATTGATGCAGATGGTTCATACCTCGGTAAGTATAGAAAAAAACATATTCCAGACGATCCCGGTTTCTATGAAAAATATTACTTCACACCGGGAGAAGATGATTATAAAGTATTCGACACCAAGTTTGGTAAGGTCGGTGTGCTCATTTGTTGGGACCAATGGTATCCGGAAGCAGCAAGGATCACAGCTCTAAAAGGGGCTGAAATTATCTATTATCCCACTGCCATTGGCTGGGATCCTGAAGAAAAGGAATTCCATCAAGAACAGTTTGATGCCTGGCAAACCATTCAGCGATCTCATGCAATTGCCAACGGAGTTCACGTAGTGTCTGTCAATAGAGTCGGTTCCGAAAATGGTACACAATTTTGGGGCGGATCGTTTGTTTGTAATCCGATGGGTAACATCATTCATGAATGTCCAGCCGATCGTGAGGAAATTCCTTGTGTAGAGGTCGATCTATCCAAATCGACTTACTATAGGCAGACCTGGCCATTTCTAAGAGACAGGCGAATTGACACTTATTCTCCCATCTTAAAAAGGTACATAGACGAGGATGAAGACTGAATCCAGGTTTACACTTCCTGCCGAGTGGAATGAACATGAATCTACCTGGCTTACCTGGCCTCAAAATACAGAGACCTGGCAGGGTAACGAAATACAGGAAGCACGGTCAGAGTATATTCATTTCCTCCGTGCAATTTTGGAGTCGGAAAAAGTTAATCTACTGGTCAATGACCATAGGACGAAACTGGAAGTAATTCAATTGCTTCAGAGTAGAGAACTTGAAAAAAACCTAACCATTCATATCCGAACGACCAATGATGCCTGGATAAGAGACTATGGGCCTGATTTTGTAAGAAGCGAAAATGGACTAAATCTAATTAATTGGGAATACAATAGCTGGGGAGGCAAATACCCCCCCTTTGACGATGACAATCGAGTTTATGAATTAGTGGAGGCAGCTACAGGATACCCCATTCACTCTACTGAAATGATTCTGGAGGCGGGGTCTATTGATATTAACGACTCGGGAACCCTCCTTACTACAGAGTCATGTTTATTGAACCCGAACAGAAACCCCAAACTCACCAAAGCGGACATCGAATCGAAACTTATTGAGTACTACGGTGCAAAAGAGATAATATGGCTAAAAGACGGAATTGCGGGAGACGACACCGATGGCCACGTTGATGATATTAGCCGGTTTATAAATAATTCAACGATTGTAACCTCAGTAAGCCAGGCTGAAAACCATCAGGACTACCATACATTGAAAAGAAACGAACAGATACTTCTCGAAAGTAAATATGACATTGTTCAACTCCCGACACCTGAACCGATCCTTTACAAAAAAGAGCCGTTGCCCGCGGGCTATGCCAACTTTTACATTTGTAACGAATTTATTGTTGTTCCTCAGTTTGGACTCAAAACAGATCAAGAAGCTATATCAATTCTGCAAAACCTCGCAGGTAGCAGGAAAGTCATTGGCCTTAGATCAAACTACCTACTTATCGGTTTAGGAAGTTTCCATTGCTTGAGCAAGCAAGAACCAAAATTCTAACTTATCTCCAATTTGGCGAAATTGATGTCAACGCCTTCAATAACATAAGTGTTTTCCTTTTTGATCGCTTTTGCCTTTTTCTCATCGATCACGGCTGATTTGACGTCAATTCCATGAATCACAAGCTTGTAGCTAGAGTACTCGGGCACAAAGTCACCTTCCATCGTTTGCTCCAGGGTAAGAGTCGCCTCATCGCCTTTCAATTTGAACTTCTTAAGAAGAGAGCCACCTTGGAGATAATCATATCCATTGCCTGCATCCTCATAGAGAGTACTCGTTAGTTCACCTTTCTTATGATAAACATGTAGGGTAAGGGTATCCACTTTTTTCTCACCGACATACTGCATGATCGGATTCAATGGAACTACCGAACCTGCTTTGACATATAGAGGAATAACATCTAAAGGAGCATCAGCCCACACTTCCATACCTCCTTCATTCTTCTCATCATCCCACCAGTAATACCATTCACCTTTTGGTAAATACAACCAACGACCATCAACCTGAGGCTGAGTGATTGGACAAATAAGTAGGGAATCACCGAGAGCAAATTCTTCTTGGCGGAAATAGGTATCTAAATTTCTCTGATCGAGCATAGCCAAAGATCTGATCATTGGTGTATACTCATTAACATATTGCCAAAAAGCCGTATAAATGTAGGGCAATAATTGATATCGTAATTCAATAGCTTTTCGCGCCAAATCGGTGTATTGATCACCAAAAGACCATGGCTCCTGATCACCGTGATCACCAGAAGAGTGTGTTCGGCAGAATGGATGGAATATACCGAGTTGCAGCCATCGAACATAAAGCTCTCCATCTGGCGTTTCAATAAACCCACCAATATCAGACCCAACGAAAGACATTCCTGACATACTCAATCGCTGGCATTGTACGTTTGCAATCTTAAGGTGATCCCAGCTGGCAATATTATCACCGGTCCAGCCAGAAGTGTATCTCTGCACACCTGAATACCCTGAACGGGTGATAACAAATGGTCTTTCCGGATTGGCAAATTTCTTAACGCCTTCATAGGTCGCACGTGCCATCTGCATTCCATATACATTATGCCCTTTCCTATGGCTACATGGGTGACCATCATAATCATGACGCACGTCTAATGGAAAAGTACCTTCCTCAAATACCGCTGGCTCGTTCATGTCATTCCAAACACCTTTTACACCCACGTCTTTGATGAGACCCTCAAACAGGTCAGCCCACCAATCACGTACTTCAGGCTTGGTATAATCAGGAAAGTTACAAAGCCCTGGCCATACAGACCCTTTCATCAATGGCCCGTCTGCCCTTTTACAGAAGTAATCTTTCTCAAATGCTTCCTGATAAACCCAGTAATCTTTGTCGATCTTAATTCCCGGATCAATGATTACCACTGTTTTGAAACCATCTCGCTTCAGTTCTTCGACCATACGTTTTGGATCCGGAAAATACTCCTTACTCCAGGTAAAACAACGGAAACCCTCCATATAATCGATATCCAAATAAATGGCATCACATGGAATGGTTCGATCCCGAAAACCTTTTGTAATCTCTTTGACTTTCGCTTCAGGGTAATAGCTCCATTTGCATTGGTGATAACCTAAGGACCATAAAGGCGGTAGTTCCGGAACCCCTGTAAGGTGCGTGTATTGCCTGACTATTTCAACGAGCTCAGGACCATAGAGGAAGTAGTAGTTCATCTCTCCACCCTGCGCAAAGAAGCTACTCACATTGCTTCGTTCACTTCCAAAGTCAAAAAAGCTTCTGAAGGAGTTATCAAAGAAGACACCATAGCTAGTACCGTGATGTAATCCTACGTAAAATGGAATGTTTTTATATAAAGGGTCTGATTTTTCAGTGTATCCATAGGTATCTGACCCCCAAAGCTGTAATCTTTTGCCCCTCAAGTCTAATTTACACGACTTATCTCCAAGACCGTAAAAGTGTTCTCCACTTTGAATCTTCTTACTGTGGATGACTATGTCACCCCCCCACTCGCGATTATCTTCCCAATGAAATCCTTTTTCATCCTCACAAAGTACGTTCCCAGATCGATCCAGAATTCTGTTTATTAGTCCTTCCTTAGTTAAGGTACAAATCAAGCGACCGGTAGTAATTCTGAAGTGATCATCCTTCTCCACAAACTCACATTCATCGACTTTTGGCTCAAAACGATCATCAATCGCATAGGAAAAATCATCTTCAAAATGACCATTTGTCGCAAATCGAAACCTGATAATTCTATCAGTAATTACATGTACAAAGAGCACTACTTCGTTATCACATTGAAAATAGAATTTGGTATCATCCTCTGACCAATGCTTGACAACCGTCCCTGGAAAGAACTCTTCTCTCTTCTTTCCGAGGTCATTGACCATGTAATTATTTTCCTGAATCGACTGTTGGTCCATATCTTTAATTTTCTACAAAAATAATGCTTTAAACGGATGTTTTCACAAAAGCGTTGTAACAATAATAAGTACAAAATTGCATTTCTCCACTTATTAAAAAAATATAATTTGATTGTTTTTGAAATTATATCATTAATTTTGTAGAATCGTCTTTAATTAAAAGACAAAGAAAAGTTTCAATTGAGCGCTATGAGTTTCTTAAACAATAATTAATATTAAAAAAATACAATTTTAATATTGGTTAATTACACTTTAAGTGCAATTCTTACATCAGACGACCATGAGAAAAACAAAAGTATTAATGCTTGGTTGGGAATTTCCTCCACTTATCAACGGAGGACTTGGTGTTGCATGTCTTGGAATGGCCAAATCATTATCAAGACACGTAGATCTTTCTATCATCCTTCCTAAAACCGACCCCAACTTTATTGTAAACAATGTAGAACTTATAGGGCTCAACAACCTCCAACTTAGTGATATTCATCAAGAGGACGTTCAGGTCAATTACAAAGAGTTCTCAGATGTTGAATACATAGATGCCGAATTTCTTCCATACCAGACTTCGGAATCAAAAGAACTTAATATTCTTGGCTCTGCTGTGGAGCGCTTTTCCAGAACAACGCAAGCTGATCTTGATGCCTTTAAATTAGATGACTTATATGGCAGCGATGTCATTGGAAAGGTAATACAATACTCAAAAGTAGCCACGCGTCTGGCACTGGCAAAAGACTTTGATATCATCCACGCCCATGATTGGATGACTTTCCTGGCAGGTGTGGAAATCAAAAAAGCTACAGGGAAACCACTTGCGCTACACGTTCACTCACTGAACTATGACAGGGTAGGACCTGATGGCAGAGGTTGGGTCTACGACCTGGAAAAGTATGGAATGGAGCAAGCAGATTTGCTGCTACCCGTTAGTCACTATACCGGGTCAATAATACAGAGTCATTACGGAATTGATTCATCAAAAATTAAAGCCGTTCATAATGGTGTAGAACCCGTTAAAACATATCGGGTATCTCCGTCATTTCCTGAAAAATTGGTACTATTTCTTGGTCGCGTAACCGTTCAAAAGGGACCCGAGTTTTTCCTTGATATTGCATCCGAGGTATTTAAATTAAATTCCAAAGTCCGCTTTGTCATGGCAGGAACGGGAGACAAGCTCAAAAGACTGATCGAGTCAGGCGCTTATAAACACATTGGTGACAAATTCCACTTCACAGGATTTTTGAACAAAGACAAGGTTCATCGCCTCCTGGCTATGGCTGATGTATACTGTATGCCATCGGTATCAGAACCTTTTGGATTATCAGCACTTGAAGCGGCTCAATTTGGCATTCCGGCTGTTATTTCGAAACAATCCGGTGCAGCTGAGGTTATGAAAGGAGCGCTAAAGGCTGATTACTGGGATACCCAATTAATGGCTAAGCACATCAATGACCTTATAACAAACGATGTTTTAAGGGATAAAGTAGTTGCCGATGGATATGAAGATCTAAAGACTCTGTCCTGGGACACGGCTTCTGATAAGATTGTAAAAATTTTCAACGAGTATCTAAATAACCACAGTTATGCCTGATGTTTGTATTTATTTCCAAGCCCATCAACCCAACCGGCTTAAGAAATATACATTTTTCGAAATAGGTAACGACCATTTTTATGAGGACGATCAGCTCAACAATGAAATAATTCATAAGGTTGCCGATAAGTGTTATAAGCCTGCCAATGAGTTGATGCTAAAACTTATTGAGGAACACAAGGGTGATTTCAGGTTGACGTACTCATTGAGTGGCGTGTTCATTGAGCAACTGGAGCATCACCGAAAAGACGTGCTTGACAGTTTCAAAAGACTTGCTGATACCGGATGTGTAGAATTTCTTTCGGAGACCTACTATCACTCTTTGGCTTACAACTACTCTAAAGATGAATTCAAACGACAAGTAGAGCTACATAAGGAAAAAATCAAGAAGCATTTTGGGCAGGAACCTAAGGTATTTAGAAATACCGAACTTATTTACTTCAATGAACTAGCAGCTTATGTTGAAAAAATGGGTTACAAGGGCATCCTCTCTGAAGGTGTCGATTGGCTTCTCAATGGACGAACTCCCAACGAGCTCTATAAAGCGCCAAATGCGGATAAGATTAAAATTCTTCTCAAGAACTATAAACTAAGTGACGATATCGCCTTCAGATTTTCAGACACCAACTGGGAGGGCTACCCACTTACCCCTGAAAAGTATGCAACCTGGCTTTCGGATTGCTACGGAGGTGTAGTGAACCTATTCATGGACTACGAAACGATAGGAGAACACCACTGGACTGAAACCGGTATCTTCGATTTCTGGAAAAACCTACCAGGCAAAGTTTTAGACAAAGGGGTGAGTTTCAAAACTGCCTCTGAAGTTGTCGATAGCCATGAGGTCGTGGATACCTACGATGTTCACAATCCGATTTCATGGGCAGATTCGGAACGAGATTTATCCGCATGGGTTGGCAACACAATGCAGACCGAAGGACTGGACAAGATATACGGCTTGGAAAAAGCGGTTAAACAGTCAAAAAATCCGGACTTGATGCATGTATGGTCGAAGCTCCAAACATCTGATCATTTCTACTATATGTGCACAAAATTTTTCAATGATGGTGCTGTGCACGACTACTTCAGCCCTTATAAATCTCCGTACGATGGCTACATTTACTTCATGAATGCGCTATCCGATTTGGAAATCACCCTTGAAAAAGAGGGAATAGTGCTCTTTCAGGATTAAGTTATATAAGAGGCCACTACAATTATGATAAGCAAAAGGCTCATCTGTAGGTAAAAAGTAAAATCTCCCTCTGTAATGATGTTATTCTTATTTGATGCCATTTCTATAAAACACTGAATCATAAGAAATTATATTTAGTGTTTTTAAGAACAAAGCTGAAGTCGAATTTTGGGAAGAAAAGGTACCTGACTGTACTAAATTACGACCAGTGATTTTTTCGATGAATTCCCTAAATTCTACCTTAGAGAACTCCTTTTCAACACTTATTCTAATAACTTTACTGATAAATCGCACTGCGAATGAGAAACAAAATTAAGACAGAGCGCTTACTGGGATATTTATTCAGCGTATTGACACTGATATTTATACTTTACTTCAAAAGCACTATTCAAAGCTTAAAAGGAGAAGAGGCAATTAAGGAAGCCCATGAGTTTTTCACAATGTACCTGGTCTTCATATGTGGCCTGTGCATCGTCACTTTTTATGGGGTGTTGATGAAAAATCCACTACTCTGGAAAAGTACTTTGTGGGTACTAATGTATAGCGTCATTACCTTCATGGCAGCCTCAGGAGCCCGTAAACCTGAAGTCGGAGTAATTCTACTACCAATTATGCTGTTGTCAAGCACCATTATCTCAGCCTATATCAATAAGCAAATAGCTGTTGCTAAGGAAGGTCTTTCGTTGGCCTGTGTTTGGATGATCACATTTGCGATCATGTGGTTTGTTTAAAAACCTGCACCACTCTATTCACATTATAGATGCTAAGCTTTTGATCATCATTGGTCGTGAATTTGACTGTCGGATCAAGTCGATCAAAACCACCAAAAACAACCTGGTCTGAGTCCAGTGCTAACAGATACGTTCCTCCTTCAGGAACCCAGAACTGATAATCAGGAATGGAGTTACTCACATGAAAGTTAAAAACAAAGATCAAGGCTCCTCTTTTGAAAACAATGGTTTTGTTGATATGGTCCAGATTGAGCAGCTGACTGGGCTCATTCAAAATATCCGAAGCTTTCACAAGCTCCACCATCGCTCTATCAAAGTTATTAAGGTGTTCGTAACGCAACTCGGGATTATCAACTAAGCTCCATTGCCTTTTGCAATACTTGTAGCTCCAGCCATTTCCTTCTCTTGGAAAATCCACCCACTCCGGATGACCAAATTCGTTTCCTATAAAATTCAGGTATCCCTCACCACCAGCAGCCATAGTGATCAAGCGAATCATTTTGTGCAAGGCAATTCCACGATCGATGATAAGACTTGAAGACTCCTTATCCATGTGCCAATACATCTCCTTATCCATCAACCAGAAAGCCAAGGTTTTGTCTCCGACCAAAGCCTGATCGTGAGATTCCGCATAGGCAATGGTTTTCTCACCATGTCTTCGATTGATGAGCATATTCCAAAGCTCATCGAGATTCCAATTCTCGTCCTGGGTGTGTTTTAAAACTTTGATCCAGTAATCCGGAATTCCCATGCCCAGACGGTAATCAAACCCCAGGCCACCCTCATTAGTCTTTCTACAAAGACCGGGCATTCCACTCATATCTTCGGCAATGGATAAAGCATTGGGGTTAAGCTCCTTTATCAGGAGATTGGCCAGCTGTAGATATGTAATAGCATCCCATTCTACTCCTTCTTTGAAATACTTATCGTAGTGATCAAAAGCGATATTGCCATGATGAAAGTATAGCATGGAGGTTACTCCGTCAAAACGGAATCCATCAAAATGATACTCCTCCATCCAATATCTGATATTACTCAATAAAAACTGCTGAACCTCTCTTTTTCCGTAATTGAAGATTTTCGAATCCCATTGTTCGTGAGTTCCGCGGGCACCAGCATGAAAATACTGATCGCCAGTACCATCAAATTCATTGAGCCCTTCCGCGATATTCTTTACCGAATGCGAGTGAACTACATCAAGAAGCACATTGATTCCAAGACCATGTGCAGCATCTATCATTGACTTGAGTTCATCCGGTGTTCCAAAGCGAGAACTAGGAGCAAAAAAATTGGACACATGATACCCAAAAGACCCATAGTAGGGATGCTCCTGGACGGCCATTACCTGTATTGTGTTATAACCCTGTTTTGCTATTCTAGGTAATATTTTTTGCTCAAACTCTTTATAGGTACCGACTCTTTCTTCCTCCTGTGCCATTCCTACATGGCATTCATAGATAAATGGAGCGGTGTGGTTTCGAACAAGCTTGTCATTCTTCCAGTTGTAGTCTTCAACTGCGCTTCTGAAAACCGCGGAAAAGTCATTTGTTTCCGGGTCCTGCACCACATAACTGGCATAGGCAGGAATCCGATCAAACTGCCCTTTATCTCCGGTTACACGGACTTTATACTTGCTACCAACCAAACCTTCTTGACTTGGAACAAAGACTTCCCACACACCATTTTGTGCACGTTGAAGTTTAAAACTTCCGGCATCCCAGTTATTAAATTCCCCAACCAATGATAACTCATGAGCACCGGGAGCCCATTCCCGATACCACCAGCCATTTTCTTCTTGGTCATAGTTGAGGCCCAATGAGAAATACGCACCCGCAAAATCACGAAGTGAACCTGAACTATTTCGTATTGCCGCTAAAGCAAATTCAAAGCGGTCATTTCTGTCCCAAATGTCCTGATGGTATGGCTCCAACCAGGGATCATCCTGTATAACTTGAAAGGTCTTTTTGTTTGTCATCATACGAAATCTACAAGTAGTTTATTGATTATCCTATTAAGATCAGCGTAGAGTTAATTGAATCCAGGCAAATAATTCCATCAAAAGCGCTACTCCCAAATGAATTAGCACCCCTCCCCAAATACTTCTCGAGTAATATGCTAAAATCCCAAGAATATATCCTCCCAGAATCGAGCTATAAGTTTCTCCAATGGGCTTACCAAGATGATAAAAACAATAAACAACGGCCATTGGTAATATAGCATGCCTGCCCAATACTTTGATCATCCCGACAATTAAAAAGCCCCTGATCAACAACTCTACCATGATAAAATCCCAGGAATAAACTACCTCAAAGGAAGAGATGATCAGCCATTTGGGTTGATTAAAATAAGCAGCTGCTCGATCAGCTTTTATATCATTTGCCCGTGGGTAGGTTTCCAAAAAGCCCTCAGTTGTTGATGCCAAGTAAATTATTGGTGCCATGATTAACAAAAGCACCAAATAAGGTTTTACATCAAAAGACTTTGAATTAATTCCGTAAAAATTTTTCTCAGTCCTGTCCTTGCTCAGAAAATAGAAAGCTAGCAATGGCAGAAAAACTGTTAACAACGATCTTCCGTTGCCAATGACGCGAAACCAGTACATCTGTACTGCGGGATCGGAATTGTAAAAAACTGCATTATGAAAATAAAAGCACTTATCAATGGTCATCAGAGCTAGAGCAAAAAAGCTTTTGAGCCAAAACTGAGGGGAGGAAAAGACCTGGGCTTTTGTAAATAACCTCGTGAGCCAACAGGTAAAGTAATAGGGGATAGCATAAATCAAAAAATACAGGGGGTATATAATAAAAGTCCCTTTATATTGTTGCTCAAACTGATCTTCCAGATCGTAGGCATAATTGATTGCAATAGACACCCCGACAAAGATCAATACTGCAAGATACAACCACAGGTTGAAATCCTGCTTCACAAAGGATTTGAGGTTTTTAAAGATTTTGCGCATATGTAAACTGCCTCAACAAATGTCGTACAAACATTCACTGAGGCAGTTAAATTAGTTAAATAATACTTGATTGCGCTATAAGACCTTGACTTCTATTCGCCTGTTTTCTTCTCGGCCCTCAGCGGTATTGTTACTTGCAATATTTTTCTTGGCCCCATAACCTTTTACCTTAATTCGCTCGGAAGGCACTCCTTTCATTTCCAGCAATTCTTTATAGGCTTTGGCTTGCTTTGGGGTTCGGTCATTGTGATAAGTATATTTCAAAACCATAATTGGCTCCGGCTTTACAGTATCTGGAACTAAAGTAACATTGCCAAGGCTGTCCGTAATGGCAATTTTAGCCGTATCAGGAACCTCAATATAGGTTGTATCAATAATCAACTCGGTTAAATCAGCATCGCTGCGAATCGTATCCTTTAACACCTCATCGGTATGCACCCCGATTTCAATGTTCAGTGCAGGATTGTTTCTTAACATCAGCAGAAGTCTTTTAATATCCCTATCCGAATCTTCAGTCAGTTCAGTACTACCCCTTTCAAAGTCACTAGTCTTCAAGACAAAGGACTTCCCTTTCACCAACTTAGGGACTTCAATAATTTCTTTACGCAGATCAAATTTTTCCTGATCCTTTAAGTCAATAACCTCAGCAAAAAAAGCGTGTTTCTTATCCAGCACCTGAATTGAAAAGTCGTACTTTCTTTTACCTCCCATTGGTAAAAAGAACCTTCCATCATCTTCAGGGCGAGCTGTATAAACCAACTCTTTTGTATCCATATCCACAGCTTGTATAATTGACTTCAGTGGTTTTTTAGATCCTTCTTCCACGATCTTGCCAACAAACAACATAACCGGGTTTGGTTTATATTCGTCAGGAATTTTCACTGTAAATAAGTCTTCGGTAGCGTTATCAGCATCGTCCTGAAAAGCGTGTATTGTACCCCTCGCCTGTGCATCTACTGCTGTAAAAATATCGTCTCCCTCAGTATTAATAAAATCCCAAGGCTTAGGATCAGTCCATTTGCCCTCTACCTTCTGAGTCATGTAAAGGTCATACCCGCCTTTTCCTCCTGCTCTTTTAGAGCTAAAAAGCAGGGTAACCCCATCTGAAAGAATTTTAGGAGCCATATCTTGCCCATTTGTGACATTCGATGGCAACGCTTCTGGCTCGCCCCAGGAATTCCCTCTCCTTTCAGCAACCATGATAGTTCCTTCTACAAGTTCAGTGTTCTTTAACAAACCATTCTGCCGGACAAAAAAGAGATAGTTACCGTCTGCAGACAAAGAAGGACAAAGATCAGATTGATCAGAATTTACCGGCATTGCCAAATTCTCCGGAGTACTAATATTACCTCCACCGGTCAAATCGGCTCTCCATATGTCCCAATTTCCAACACCGCCATACTTTACCGAGGAATAGTATAATTCAGATCCATCAAAACTAAGTGCATACCCCCCTACATAGTTAAGCTTAGTAGATTTGTTGAGCAGCTCAATTTCTACCGGAGCCCCCCATTTACTTCCATTTTTTCGGGTTATGTATAAATTCCACTCTTTCTTTCTGGAGTCTTCCCGCATGAACACCATGGTACGTCCATCACCACTAATGGCGGGGCCGCGCTCGTGCTCAAGGGCATTACTGACGGTTTTACTTACGGGAATTTTTATCAGCTGCGCACTAAGTGGTATAGCAAATAATGCACATAAGGAAGTAACCAGGAATTTTCTCATAACTGTAAATTAAAATAGAAGTTAAATGGATTAGCCTTTCAGACAAACCAAGTTTTAATCTACAAAATTCCTCCCAAATATTATTCCAATTGTTAGAAAGGTCTGAAAACTCTATTAAAACAGAGCTTAATCAGCTTTCGCGTGTTTCTTTCTAGCCTCTTCTGTTAGGTGGATTTTCCTCAATCGAATTGATTCAGGAGTAACTTCCACATACTCATCGGCCTGGATATATTCTAAAGATTCTTCCAGAGAAAATTTAATCGCAGGCGGTAGTTTCACCTTGTCATCAGCACCGGCTGAACGCACATTGGATTGCTTTTTGGCTTTTCCAATATTCACCGTCAAATCATTTTGCCTGGAATGTTCTCCAACGATCTGCCCTTCGTAAATTTTTTCTCCAGGGTTGATAAAGAACTTACCTCTGTCCTGGAGTTTGTCTAATGCATAGGCAAAAGTATCGCCTGTGGCCATTGATATCATCACACCTGCATTCCTTGTAGGTATATCACCCTTCCATGGTTCATAACCTTTGAATCGATAGGCCATTACCGCCTGACCTGCAGTAGCAGTAAGTACGTTATTTCTTAGCCCGATTAGTCCTCTGGAAGGAATTTCAAATTCAATCCTCACCACATCACCTTTTGGTAACATAGAAATCATGTCCCCTTTTCTCAACGAAACGAGCTCGATTACCTTTCCAGAGGTTTCTTCTGGTACATCCACAGTAAGTATTTCAATTGGCTCGCACTTCTTACCATCTATTTCCTTGATGATAACTCTTGGCTGGCCAACCTGGAATTCATACCCTTCCCTTCTCATTGTTTCGATGAGTACTGATAAGTGAAGAATTCCCCGACCATAGACCAGGAAGCTGTCGGCACTATCTGTGTCGTGAACCCTTAAGGCAAGGTTCTTCTCCAGCTCTTTCTGAAGCCTGTCATGAATATGTCTTGACGTTACATATTTACCCTCCTTACCGAAGAATGGTGAATTATTGATAGTAAAAAGCATATTCATCGTAGGTTCGTCCATAGCAATCGGGGGCAGACCTTCAGGGTTTTCAAAATCCGCAATGGTATCACCAATTTCAAACCCTTCAATACCGGCAATGGCGACTATTTCTCCTGCCTCTGCCGATTCTATTTTTTCTTTCCCAAGTCCTTCGTAGGAATATATTTCCTTGACCCGACCTTTAGCGACAGAACCATCTCGCTTTACAATAGAAACGGGTTGATTAACCTTAATATCACCCCGGTTGATTCTACCAATAGCAATACGACCGACAAATGAAGAATAGTCAAGCGAAGTAATTTGTAACTGAAGATTTCCCTCAGATACAATTGGTGGCGGACATTCCTGAAGAATAATATCAAGCAAATAAGAAACATCTTCGGTTTGCTGATTCCAGTCAGGTCCCATCCAGTTATTCTTAGCTGAACCGAATACTGTCTCAAATTCAAGCTGCTCTTCCGTTGCTCCAAGGTTGAACATTAAGTCGAAAACAGCTTCCTGAGCTTCATCAGGTCTACAGTTCTCCTTATCAACTTTATTTACAACTACTATAATTTTTTTACCCAGTTCGATCGCTTTCTGAAGTACGAATCTGGTTTGCGGCATCGGACCTTCAAAGGCATCACATAGCAAAACAACCGCATCTGCCATATTCAGCACCCGCTCTACTTCACCTCCAAAATCGGAGTGACCAGGAGTATCTATAATATTAATTTTAACCCCTTTATATTCGATTGAAGCATTTTTCGCAAGAATGGTAATACCTCTCTCGCGCTCGAGGTCATTGTTGTCCATGATAAGATCACCCGTTTCCTGATTATCTCTAAACAGGTTACAATAGTGCAACATTTTGTCTACTAAAGTCGTTTTACCGTGGTCAACGTGAGCGATAATTGCTATATTTCTTATTTCTTTCACCTTTGTATTATTTGCCGCAAAGGTATGATTTACAAATCTTAAAAACTCATAAATACTGGAATTTAAAATGATTGGAAAGTGTTGGTATTGTGGATACTGACAAAAATCATAATGGGATTAAAGGATTATGCCTTATATTTGTACCGAAATACTATAATATGCCTTCAAAAGCACTCAAATTCAATCAAAATCATACTGAATTCTATCAAACCTTAAGAAAAAGGGTGGATGGATATTTCTCAGAAAAAAACATTTCCAAACACGCCAATACTAAAATGGTGCTCAAAACGATATTCTACCTCACTGTAGAGATAGGTCTTTGGACACTAATCGTATTTGGTGGATTTTCAATAGGGGTTTCCTATTTATTATGGGCTCTGCTGGGGCTGGCATTTGCTTTTACCAGTCTGAACATTGGCCATGATGCCATACATGGTGCCTATTCTAATAAAAAATGGGTGAATGGGCTATTCAGTCACACATTCAACTTCCATGGTGCTAGTGCCTATATGTGGACCAAAATGCACAACGCAGCACATCATACCTACACGAATGTTGACGGATATGATGAGGACATAGAAGCGGTTCCTGTGCTTCGAATGAGTCCTGCTAAAAAATTGATGAAGATTCATCGCTTTCAGTATATCTATTCGTTCTTCTTTTATGGATTGGCCACTCTTTCGTGGGTGCTTTTCAAGGATTACATAAAATTCTTTAAGAACGATGTAGGAAACTTCAATGGAACAAAACATCCGGCAAAGGAATATTTCTTCTTGTTCTTCTATAAGGCTATTTGCTACACCATTTATTTCGTAATACCATTTATGTTTATTGATATGCCCTGGCAGCATATTCTGGGAGGAATCCTTGTGATGCACTTTTGCGCGGGCTTTACCATTGCGATAATATTTATGCTCGCTCATGTGGTGGAGGAGACTCATTTTCCAATCCCGGATCAGAATGGAAGCCTTGAGAATTCCTTTGCAGTGCACCAACTGTACACAACAGCAAATTTTGCTCGTGAGAGCTGGCTGGCAGGATTCTTAACCGGTGGACTGAACTTTCAGGTGGAGCACCATTTGTTTCCACATATTTGTCATATTCACTATCCGGAAATATCTAAGATTGTGGAGCAGACAGCCAATGAATATCAACTCCCCTACCTGGAGAGTAAAACGTTCTTTGGTGCCGTAGGATCACACATCAGGTTCCTGAAGCAGATGGGTCGCGTAGAAAAATACGTTCCCAAGACTGCCACAAACCTCGCGGCTGCTTAGTGAGACAAACTTCACAAATACTCCTCTTTTCTATGGTGTTGGTAATCGGATGCAAGTCATCAGGTTACTTTAAAGATCAGGAACTCAAAGGAGAGCGACTTTACGACAACCTCGTCATTTCTTTTCCGGAGTCTTACAAAGGTCAAGGCTATTTTGCGGGTGATGATTCCAAAGGCTTTAAGAAACAAAAAAATGATGGAAAGGTAGATTTCAGGTTTGAGACCGGAAGTCCGGTGGTAAGACAGCCTATACAAATTAGTTCGAAAGAGAAAACTAAAGTCCTCCCAACAGGATACGAATATAAAGCGACAACCAAAAACTCTGACAAGGTAGAGGGCCTTGTATTTGTGAGGTCGACTAATGCAAGACTCAGAGACCGGGAAGCAATGTTTTTTCTGTACAATGCCGAAAAGAAATTATACATTGAGACATTAAAAGCTTCTTATATGTCGGACCTTTATGAAGAGGTTGAAGCTATTTTTAGGACTATCCGGGTTTCGGATTGATTGAGAGTTCGTTTCTTCGTTGTCATTGCGAACCTTTTCGCACGATAGAAGAAAAGGTGTGGCAATCTGTCGGCTTGGGTGACCGAACAAGCAGATTGCTTCTCTTGGCTAGCGCCTCGATCGCAATGACGGCATCATTTTTAGCTTTGACTTCCAGGATTAGCCTAATTTTTATACTCCCCCTGCGGCAGGCAAACGCAAAGACACCAAGTTCGCGAAGTATTACTTAAAGCCAATACCTATCCCTTCGTTGTCATTGCGAACCTTTTCGCACGATAGAAGAAAAGGTGTGGCAATCTGCCGGCTTGGGTGACCGAACAAGCAGATTGCTTCTCTCGACTAGCGCCTCGATCGCAATGACGCATCATTTTTAGCTTTGACTTCCAGGATTAGCCTAATTTTTATGCTCCCCCTGCGGCAGGCAAACGCGAAGAGCCCTAAGGTTTCGCAAAGTTCACGAAGTATTACTGGAAGACAATGCCTATCCCTTCGTTGTCATTGCGAACCTTTTCGCACGATAGAAGAAAAGGTGTGGCAATCTGTCGGCTTGGGTGACCAAACAAGCAGATTGCTTCTCTCGACTAGCACCTCGATCGCAATGACGCATCATTTTTAGCTTTGACTTTCAGGATTAGTCTAATTTTTATAACCCCTCCTGCGGCAGGCAACGGCAAAGACACTAAGTTCGCTAAGTTCACGAAGTATTACTGGAAGACAATACTTATCCCTTCGTTGTCATTGCGAACCTTTTCGCACGATAGAAGAAAAGGTGCGGCAATCTGTCGGCTTGGATGACCGAATGAACAGATTGCTTCTCTTGGCTAACGCCTCGATCGCAATGACGCATCATTTTTAGCTTTGAATTCCAGGATTAGTCTGTTTTTATTAACCCCTCCTGCGGCAGGAAAACGCAAAGAGCCCTATAGTTTCGCAAAGTTCACGAAGTATTACTGGAAGACAATACTTATCCCTTCGTTGTCATTGCGAACCTTTTCGCACGATAGAAGAAAAGGTGCGGCAATCTGTCGGCTTGGATGACCGAATGAACAGATTGCTTCTCTCGACTAGCGCCTCGATCGCAATGACGCATCATTTTTAGCTTTGACTTCCAAGATTAGTTTAATTTTTTTACCCCCCCTGCGGCAGGCAAACGCAAAGAGCCCTAAGGTTTCGCTAAGTTCACGAAGTATTACTGGAAGACAATACTTATCCCTTCGTTGTCATTGCGAACCTTTTCGCACGATAGAAGAAAAGGTGTGGCAATCTGTCGGCTTGGGTGACCAAACAAGCAGATTGCTTCTCTCGACTAGCACCTCGATCGCAATGACGCATCATTTTTAGCTTTGACTTTCAGGATTAGTCTAATTTTTATAACCCCTCCTGCGGCAGGCAACCGCAAAGACACTAAGTTCGCAAAGGAGTATACCACAACTATGATACAACCTCACCTTTGCCATATCGACCGACCAGTGAAAAATAACGATGTATTATTCTTATTAATTCGGTAAACAACCTTATCTGAAACAATGAAGGAGGGAGATATCTATCCAAATGAGGTCATGCGCCAATGTATCAAGCGATCAGCCGGAAAACCAAATCTACACGGTTCCAATAACCCAAATGCAACCATTACCCCATCGAATCCGTCAGAAATATAAAGTGTATGATGGGGTTATTTTTAAAAACACTAGGATATCAATGAAATAATTAGAATCTTAAATGCCCCTGCCACGTATAACTAATTTTGGTCCAATAAGAACTACTCGACTATGAATTTATTCTATTCAATCCTTTTAGGGATAACTATGTCCCTACCGGTTATATCATTTGCACAATCAGAGCATGCCGAGCACGATCACGATATGGAGTGTGGTGCTCACCAAACAAAAGCTGAATTAGCTCAAACAGCACAAGATGAACTCGACTGGCAGGAGTTCAAAAGAAATCACAAGACCCTGGCTGGTGGTGAAATTCTTTCATATCCTATCAAAGTACACATTCTGCGAAGAAGTGATGGCACAGGAGGACTTACTGTTGCAGAACTCGATGAAATGCTTGAGCGCCTTAATGAAATTTATCTTGATGCTAAAATCACTTTCTATATGTGTGGTGACATCAATTACATAGATGATGACAATTATTATGATTACAGTGAACTTGATGAAACCGCATTAGCTGGTGCCAATGATGTTGCAAATGTCTGTAATATCTATTTCTGTAATAGTGTAACTAATGATGAAGGCGGAGGACTTTGTGGGTATGCTTATTACCCTACAAGTTCGAGAGATCGTGTTTTCATGGACAATGGTTGCGCAAAAAATGGTAGTACTCTAGCACATGAAATGGGACACTATTTTTACTTAAGACATACACACAATGGAGGAGATGAATTAGTAGATGGTAGCAACTGCTCTACCGCTGGTGATGATCTTTGTGACACACCAGCTGACCCTACCCTGGGAAGCAGTAATGTTGATGATAATGGTTGTACGTATACAGGTACTGAGCAAGATGCTAACGGTGATTTTTACAATCCGGATGTAACCAACATCATGTCTTATGCACCAAGAGCTTGTCGCTTTTCCTTTTCGAATGACCAACTGACCCGAATCCGTTGGGCTGCAGAAAACTGGAGAAATGATTTATCTTGCCCTGTAACTGTAGACTTAGATGCTAAATTTGCGACAGATATTCAGTACACATGTGATGGCACCTTAGACGTACAATTTTATGATGTAAGTGATGGAAGTATTACCGGATGGACCTGGGACTTTGGTGACGGATCACCAACCTCAAACGACCAGGACCCGACCCACACTTACTCAACTCCAGGGGTCTATGACGTAACACTTACCATCACAGACGGCAGCAACAACTCATCATTAACCAAAACAAGCCATATCAAAGTAGGTACAGTGAGCGTCCCTTACACACAGGATTTCGAGTCGGCCGATGCACTGGATGACTTCAAAGTCAATGATGAAATGAGAAACTATACAACAATTGAGTCTGATGCAGGGAATGGGGGAACATCGGGTATGTCTATGCAAGGATATGCCGATTATGGTACTGCCAGCCCATATTTCAGGACTCCAAACTCCGCAGCAGAAGCCTTTAACGATTTACAGAACCCTTACTATAAATCAAAAAACATTCTTTGTGTTGATGCCACCACTTTGACGACAATGACTCTGGAATTTGATTATCAACTTGTTGAATATATCAATGACCTATATACTAACTTTAGAGTTTTAGCCAATGGGATACAAGTCGGAATCTATAACCCTTCGGGATCCACAACTAGCTGGACTACAGAAAGCATTAACCTCGATGCCTACGTTGGGCAAGTAGTTACTATTACCTTCGAAGCTTCAAACAAGTACGCAAGGGATAAAGGCGGTTCAAGCACCAGTGGAAACGCCACCTACATTGATAACATCAACATCACCGGCACAGCAGCAACCAACACCGCCAACTTCACGGTGGACGAAACCAGTGGTTGTACAAATACTACATTTACATTTACCGATGCCTCATCAGGTAGTATTGCCACCTATGCCTGGGACTTTGGTGCTGGAGCTTCACCGGCAAATGCCACTGGAATAGGCCCTCATACTGTTACTTATTCAACAGAAGGCACTAAAACTGTTTCACTGACTGTAGATGATGGGGGCGGAAGCAATGATACAGAGACGAAAACAAATTTAATAACCATTGACAATACAGCTTGTACTGATTGTAATGGAGACCTTTTTGGCACAGCTTATTTAGATAATTGCTCGGACTGCGTTGGTGGAAATACCGGGCAAACGGCATGTACCCAAGATTGCAACGGTGAATGGGGAGGCACAGCATATACTGATAACTGTTCTGATTGCGTTGGAGGAAGCACCGGACAGACTGCCTGCACCCAGGATTGCCACGGTGATTGGGGAGGTACAGCATACATAGATGGATGTAGCAATTGTGTGGGAGGAAATACAGGAGAAACTCCTTGTGCTACTTACTGCGAATCCACATTCCCATCAGCAGGTAGTGAGTACATTTCCAACGTATCCTTTAATACAATAGATAATACTTCGGGTGATGCTGCAACGAATGGATATGAAGACTACACGGCACAATCCACCAGTGTTTCGCTTAATTCCACTTACAATATCTCGGTTACAATCAACACGCTAGGCAATTATACTGATCATTGTGAGGTCTATATTGACTGGAATCAGGATGCTGATTTTGAAGATGCCAACGAATATTATGACCTGGGAGATGTGACTAATGAAACAGCAGGGGTATTAAGCACCAATATAACTGTACCGGCCGGTGCAACCATTGGCTCAACAAGAATGCGTGTTACCATGATGTGGAATAATAACCCTGGTGACTGTGATGCAGATCACGTGAGCGGTTACGGAGAAACAGAAGACTACACCATCAATGTCACCAATAACGATTGCAATGGCGACCCTGGCGGAAGTGCATACCTCGACAACTGTGGTACTTGTGTAGGCGGAAATACAGGAGAAACAGCTTGCAGCCAGGACTGTAATGGTGACTGGGGTGGTACAGCTTATACAGATAACTGTAGTGATTGTGTAGGTGGAAATACCGGTGAGGTAGCATGTACTCAGGATTGTAACGGTGACTGGGGCGGCACGGCATATACAGACAATTGTAGTGATTGTGTAGGTGGAAATACCGGTGAGGTAGCATGTACTCAAGATTGTAACGGTGATTGGGGTGGTACAGCTTATACAGATAACTGTAGTGACTGCGTTGGTGGAAATACCGGTCAAACAGCTTGTACACAAGACTGTAATGGTGATTGGGGAGGTACGGCATATACAGATAACTGTAGTGATTGTGTAGGTGGAAATACCGGTGAGGTAGCATGTACTCAGGACTGTAACGGAGATTGGGGCGGTACAGCATATACAGACAACTGTAGTGACTGCGTTGGTGGAAATACCGGTGAAGTAGAGTGTACTCAGGATTGTAACGGTGACTGGGGCGGTACAGCTGCAACGGATGTTTGTGGAGATTGTGCTGGCGGAAATACGGGTATCACACCGGAAACAGATATCAATAATTGTGTAACAGGTCTTGATCAATTAGATGGTTCAGGAGTGAAAGCATATCCAAACCCATTTGGTAGTACTATTCAGGTAGAGCTTGAAGATGGTTTTGGCGATCAGGCAACCGTTGAAATATATACAAGTGCAGGTCAGTTGATCGAATCAGCGGTTATTCAATCCGGAAAAACAGTCGAAGTCGGAGGCTCTCTAAGTGCTGGTGTGTATCAGCTGAAAGTCTACAACGACAGTAATTCCAAAACAATAAGCATTGTTAAGTTTTAGGCACTATTGTTGAGTAGGGTTAAACCTTTAATCAATCAGTTTGTCCAAGACAAAAACTATCAATTATGAGAACAAAAGGAATATCATTTTTACTCGTAACCCTAATGCTATTTACAGCAACCCTGTCAACGGCAAAGCCTCCTCGTGTGGCCAGAGCAAAAGCTCGTGCTACAATGATGAGAACTCAACGAGTTATCTTTGCTGCGCATAGAGCTTTAAAACAGGGCAAGGTGTTTACAGGTCACTTCAGAAGAGCTGTACTTCACCAACGAATGGCCAGAAGGAGATTCAGAAGAGGCATGTATTGGAAAGCTATCGCTCACTCAAGATATGCCAGAAGATTAGCAAGAATTGCTATCGTTAAGAATAAGGGACAAGCTCCCAAAGGTACTGAAGATACCGCAGAAGAAGACAAGCTACTAGGCAAAGCCCCTTCTGATGCCAGCCTTGACAAAGAAATGGAAGCAGAACTTCCTGATGATGTCAAAGAAGAGGACTTGGTAGAAATGGAAGATTTGGGAATTACTGTAGACTAAAAAGCCACTAAAAATAAAAACCGGAAGCACTTTTGCGTTCCGGTTTTTTTATGTTGTCCAATTTCGTCTAATCTTTAATACAAGTCAAGACAACCTGTTATTTACCAATCACTATCTGTATCTTCAATAATAGCTGAGGTCTTCTTCACAGTTGCCTTTAAGCTCTGTATGTATTTCTGTACTTTTTCATGGGTGTCCTTTTTAATAGTAACCCAACTCGAATATGGTAACTGATGTCTAGTGCAAGCTGACTTTTCACTTTCCAATGGTCCACAATTTGCATGTGAAGCAGTATGTTTAAAGTTGGTAAGCTTATATTTGTACCTACCGTCCTTACAGTAAATCACTACCGAAAAAGTAACTGTCCCATCTTCATAACCACCTAGTTGAACACCTCTGTAATGAACACCAATTTTTCCATCCCATTGTATTTTGGAATTAGCCTCCTTGGCTTTCAGTTGAAACTTTTTTGAGGCTCCCCAGGCAAGTGCCTTTTTGTAAATATCTGATGCTGAAAGTTCGTCAACATCTACCACATCGGTATAGGTTATTTTTCCGGTTTTTTCGTCAATAGGAAAATCCTGAGCGTATACTGAACTTGTTAGGAGAACGAAACTGAAGAAGAGAACACTTATACTTTTCATGGCTTATTGTTGGTTAATAGAACATTTTAAATTAACTAATTCTAAATGAAATCAAAAATTAGGCCAGCTATCTCGATTTCATGAATCATTGTTGACCTCCAGCCGTATTATTTCCTATATTGATAACCCAAAATTTTCAATCATTCAATCACATGAACAAAAGGCTATCGTTATCATTTCTTATTATTTCATACCTACTTACAATTCACACAGGCTTTTCACAAGAGCAGGTCGACTCAGTGAAAGTATTGCAGTTGATTAATGTAAAGAAAGGAAAGAGCGAACTGATTTTTCATGGTGAAAAGGTCATTTACAGGGTTAATAATGAGAAAAAAAACTACAAAGGACATATTGATTTAATTGATGATGAAGGAATTGTAGTCGATGGGAAGGCTGTAAAGCTGGAAAGCATTTCAATGATTATGAGTAAGACACACCGAAAACTTATCCGCTTTACCGGTGGCTCTACAATTGTTCTTGGTGGTTTGTTAACGGCCAGTGGCGTATCCTTACTGGCGCTAAACCAGGGAATTTCTCCTTACATCGGTGTGGTTGGATTAATAACCGGTATTCCAGCCGTAATTGCAGGCATCATTCCATTCACGCATACCAACCATTACAGTATGAGCAAGGGTTGGAAGCCTCACGTAATTTCTCTTCCTGTCTACAATGAAGAAGATGAACTTTGAGAAGGTTAGTCTATGCTGGCTTTAACTCGAGAATAGTTATTTCGGGTAGTATACCCACCCTTCCCGGATAGCCTAAAAACCCATATCCTCTGTTAACATAAAGTTGCTGACCATCGGTTTCATAATGACCGGCCCATTGTTTATACCGGTACTGCACAGGACTCCACTTAAAATCCCCCCACTCAACTCCTAGTTGCATACCGTGTGTATGTCCGGCCAACATCAATGCGATATCCTTATAGTTCTCCCGAACCTGGGCATCCCAATGACTAGGGTCATGAGAAAGTAATATTTTTACATCATGGTCTTTCACACCCTGATAGGCCTTCGCGAGGTCACCATACTTTGGAAAGTTACCCGTCCCCCAGTTTTCAACTCCTATCAGGCCTATTTCTTCATCACCCACCTTTAAAATTCTACTATCATTCAAGAGCAAATCCCAGCCTAGTTCCTTGTGAGCAAGCTTTACTTTTTCCAGATTGGCTGCCTTAGCTTCTTTCGAAGGCCAATTGTGATACTCTCCGTAGTCGTGATTGCCAAGAATCGAATAAACACCCATAGGAGCCTTTACCCTTTTAAAGACATCGTAATAATCATGAATTTCTTCGGCCAGGTCATTGATGAGGTCACCGGTAAAAAAAACGATGTCGGGTTTTTCTGCCATGGCCAGGTCAACTCCTCCCGCCACGGCAGTTTTATTATAGAAGCTTCCGGAATGTATATCTGATATCTGACAAACCCTGAGCCCGTCAAACTTAGCAGGTAGGTTTTTCAAAAAAACCTGTCGCCTTCGTACTCTGTAGTCATGAGCTCCCGACACAATCCCAAATGTCATTGTGGTTAATGGAATGGATGCCACGATCAAGGCACTTTTAGTAATGAAATCTGCCCGAGACATTTTCTTTACGGGGTCCAGTGTCGGTTCTTTTTTAATGATCTTATTTTTTGTCCAGATGAATCCGTTGATCATGTCATTGAACAACACAAAAACAAAAATAACCAGCTTGGTTGCGAAGAGCACGAAATGTAAACCGGCTATAAAAATCCTATATCCCTTGGGTAGACCGGTAATAAACAAGAGCAAAAAGCTTATAACGATGATCGCACTAATCCCCCAATAAACTCTAGGTATCCATTTCTTCAGCTTTGGCTTAAGGTTCCGAATTCTTAAGTAGACCGCTCGGTAGGCGAAAATGTCTACTACCAAAACGGTAATCATAATAATTGTTAAGATCTTGACCATAGCTAAAAAGTTGAGCCCGGCAACGTAACGCATGCCGGGCTCATATTGTTCCTAAACTAACTCATCAACCTCACCATTTTTAGATGTGACAAGACCAGCTTCCACTTCCTTAAACGGGTTAGCAATTAACCTAAATGTTATCCAGCTCCAAAATCCAACAAACGAACGCCACAACCCTTGTTCGTACAGGTAGTATTTCAATCTTTCAACCCCCAGATACATCACAGGTATAATGATCAGGGTTAAGAAGGTGGCAAAGGTAATTCCAAAGATTATAGTCCATGACATAGGCCCCCAGAATATTACATTATCCCCCCCCATATAAACATTAGGGTTATAATCTGAAAAGAGGCCAAAAAAATCGATATTAAGACCCGTTGCCAATGGCAATAGACCAAGTACGGTTGTGATCGCGGTTAATAGAACCGGACGTAATCTGGTTTTACCGGCTTGTACTACAACCTGAATCATATCCTTTTTTGAGAGCCTTCCTTCAATTCCAAACTCTTCTTTCTTTCTGTTCTTTAACAATTCGGAATAGTCAAGAAGAACGATGGCATTATTCACAACAACACCTGCCAGTGATATGATACCAATCATTGTCATAATGATGATAAAATTCATCTGAAAGCCCACGAGCCCTAAAAATACCCCGATTGTACTGAACAACACAGAAGCGAGTATGATAAAGGGCGCGGACATTTTGTTAAACTGAGCTACGATAATTAATAATATCAGGAATAATGCGGAAATCAAGGCCTGACCCAAAAAGTCCATTTCCTTTGCCTGCTCTTCCTGCTCACCAGTAAACTTGAAACTATATCCATCTCTCAACT
Organism: Cytophagales bacterium; assembly: GCA_965267335.1. Classification (GTDB taxonomy): domain Bacteria; phylum Bacteroidota; class Bacteroidia; order Cytophagales; family JAAEPT01. Next base: position 4,288,249 of record OZ253953.1, read on the forward strand.
TGTAGTCTTTAAGTAGGTCCTTAATTTGAAAAACAACTTCGTTGGCGTTATAACCATCTGCAATATTGGAGTATACCGTTACTACTCTTTGCTCGTCCTTATGCTTAATGGATGCAAAAGAGTATTTATCATTCCTCTTAGTGATGGCATTGATCGGAATTTGTTTTATCTGACCATCAGACTGGCTTCGAAAAGTTACTGGCTGATTCAACAAGCTCTCCATATCGTTTCGATATTTATCATCCAGCCGCACCATAATCGGGTAATCTTCCCCATCTGCTTTGTAAGTACTTTTCGTTTCAAGTCCGTACAAAGAATTTCTGATAGTCATTGAAATGTCGGTGGTATTCACTCCTAGATACTGAGCTAATTCGTAGTTAATTTCCCATTCGGTTTCCAATTTACCCTTATCAAGGTCTGTCTTTAGCTCGTCATAGCCTTCTATATTGGACTCCCTGATTCTTGCTATTATGTCTTCTGCCGAAGCAATCAACTCAGAGTATTCGTTTCCAGATATTTCAATGTTAATTGGCTTACCAACAGGGGGTCCCGCTCTATCTTTATCAACTGTAATTACAGCATCCCTGTGAGGTTCATACTTAGACTGAGACCCCAGCAATGTCGGTATTGTATCTCTTAATTGATTTAATACTTCCTGAGAATTGATCCCTTGACGATCCTCAAATTCTTTAAATTCTATATTGATACGCGCTTTATATGGCGTTGATGTATTAGCTCCGGTCGCCATCGGATCACCAGGATCTGAAGTTCCTTTTCCTACAGAGGTGGATACCGCTTTCACCGCTGGCATATAGTTTTTCTTTTCAAGAATAGCTCTAACGTCCTGTTCCATTGTAAGCGCTAATTCCTGTGTCGGCTCAATTCCGGTAGGAAGTGGTTTCTCAATAAACACATTGACATATCTTGGATAATTGTCAGGGAAAAACTCAACCTTTGGAGTAAACATACCTAGTAGAACAAAGCTAAATATTAGCAGCATGAAAATCCCAAATGTGAATACAATTGGCTTTCTACCCGAGAGGGCAAAATTCAACACTTTTTCGTACAAATTCTCCAACCTAGGTAGAAAACTATTTTGAAAGCGATTAGCCGCAGGAGTCAACAAAATCATATTCAAGACAATTAATAACCCCAACAGTATCCAGAAATTACCCCAACCAATACTCTCGCTCATAATACAAAGGGCGCCTATTATAATTAAGGACCCGGCACCGATGTACCAGTTTCTCTGATTAACCTTATGGCCTCCCACTCTCATAAATACAGCCGTCAACGCAGGGTTAATGACCAAGGCGACAAAAAGAGACGAGCTCAATACAATAATCAGCGTAATAGGCAAGAATTTCATAAACTCTCCCATAATACCCGGCCATACAGCGAGAGGCAAAAATGCAGCTAGTGTTGTAGCCGTAGATGCGATGATTGGCCAGGCGACTTCTCCCACCCCTTCGCGAGCAGCCCTTAAAGGTGAGTAACCTTCATCCATCAAACGGTAAATATTTTCTACAACGACAATACCATTATCCACTAACATGCCAAGAGCCATTATAAGTCCAAATAGTACCATCATGTTAATGGTAATCCCAAGCGAGCTGAATACCAGGAAGCTTAGGAACATGGAAAGAGGAATTGCAACTCCAACAAACAAGCTGTTTCTCGTGCCTAAAAAGAATAAAAGAACAAGTACCACAAGAATCACCCCGGAAATAATACTATTTTCCAAATTGGCTACCTGTGCTCTTGTTTGATTACTTTGATCCAAAGTAATAGTCATTCCTACATCAGAAGGTATGGGAGATGCCGTGTTATCAGGGTCTTGAGCCTCCTGAATTATCTTGTTTATATTATCGGAAGCTGCTAAGAGGTTTTTACCACTGCTTTTAATGATCTCGAGCTGCACCACATTTTGTCCATCAAATCGGGCAAAACTTTCTTTCTCTTTCTCCTCTAGAACTACTGGAACGGAAAGAACTTCCCTTAGTCTTATTGCGCGACCTTTCTCTTGTTTTACAATTAGACTTTCCAACTCCCTTAGGTCTTTAATTTGCCCGTTGAACATTACCTGACGTTCAACACCATCAACTTTCACATTTCCTCCGGACACATCCGAATTTCTCTTGTCGATTGCAGTCGCTATATCATTAAAGCTTAACTGCATCGCTTGCATCTTATGCTTATCAAGGAAAATTTTGACTTCCTTTTCTTCAACCCCCCTTATATGGACTTCCGATATTTCAACAAGGTCCTCTATCTTCTCCTCCAAATACTCTGCATACTCCTTCAGCGTATCCAAACCATAATTCCCATACATATTAATGTACATAATCGGAAATTCAGCAAAGTTGATATCATCAACAATGGGGTCTTGATCCAGGTCATCCGGCAGTTCACTTTTGGCCTTGTCCACGGCATCTTTGACCTCACGTAATGCATCGGAAGCCAAAATGGTACTCTCAAACTCCACAATGATTGTTGACATATCCTGAATGGAGTTAGATTGTAATTTTTTGATACCAGAAATCGTGTTGATTTCCTTTTCAAGCTCATCTGTTATGAGCTTCTCTACGTTCTCAGGGGTATTACCGGGATATGGTGTTCCGACATAAATAGTAGGTAATTCAACTTCTGGAAAAGCTTCTTTTGGAAGATTTTGATATCCAGAAAGTCCCATGAAGATTATGATAACTGTCAGAAAAAAAACAGTCGTACGATTATTTATTGCCCAAGTTGTTAACCCGAACTCTCTTATAGTTTTTTTCTTTTCTTGACTCATGTCTCAGGCTATTTATTGGTTCCGGTATTAATTAAAACACCTTTATCGTTTAATGAAATTAGCTTCGACCAGACTGCTTTGGTGATAACTTCATCTCCCTCATTCAATCCTTCGGAAATGACACTCTGGTTATCGTAGGACAGTGCTAATTTTACAGGTTGCTTAATCGCTCTACTACCATTCTTCCCTCCTACTTTGTAGACAAAACTTACGTTTCCAGATCTCTGAACAATGTCTGTAGGCACAATCACCTGTCCTTCTTTCTTTTCGAGAATCAGTTCAACAATAGCAAAAAGGTTAGCAGGATAATCCTTGTTCTTGGTATCAAGGTTAGCTTGAATCTTAAAGGTTCTGTTACTGTTATCGATAAAATTACTCTTGTAAGAAATAACTGTTTTTAATTTTTCATCACCGAAAGTTGGAAATGTAATCTGTACTGAATCACCTTTTTGAACTTTACGATAATACGCTTCAGAAACATCACACTCCACATAAGCCCCACTATTCGTATTAATAATTCTAGCCAATGGCATTTGTACACTTGCCATTTCGCCTTGTTTAGGGAAAATTTTATCTACCCTTCCTGATATTGGAGCTCTTACGATCGCTTTTCCTATCTGTGAGTCAATGGTTCTAATCCGTTGCTCCAATGACTCCTTGTTGGTTTTGGCCTGTAAGTATTGTACTTCTGATCCAACTTTGCTATCGTACAAAGACTTTTGCTTCTTGAAGATTTCTTCGGCAAGCTCCAACTGAGTTTTCAATTCCTCTTTATTCTTGTACAGAATTTCAGTATCCAGCCTGGCTAGCACAGTTCCTCTGGTCACAGCCTGTCCTTCCCTTACATTTATAGACCTGATAATTCCATTGATTTCAGGAACTACAGTAATGTTATTTCCCGACTCGACAAAACCATGAACTTCAACGGTTTTAACAAAGTCTTGTTTTTTAACCTTAATAGAGGTTACAGCCTGGGGCTTTTCCTTTTTCTCAACAACTTTTTTCTTTTCTATTGTGGTATCTTCCGGAGCTTCTCCACCACCCCCACATGCTGCAAGAAAAAGTGTACTTGCTAGAATAGTATTGCTAAAAATTTTCATCTCAGTAGTATTTATTTAGGTACGGTGATTATTCTGTGTATAATTTTCCTAATGCTTTGTCTAAATTCATTTTGGCCATCAAAGCATCATAAATGGCCGAGTTGTAATTACTTTTTGCCTGTTTGAGCGAGCCTTCGGCCTCAACGACCTCAAGGTTTGAGCCGACTCCTGCCTTGTACTTTATCTTAGTTGTGTTGTATACTGACTCCGCCAGTTCTACATTTCTTTCGTATGATTTCATCGTGCTCAGGGCATTCTCTAATTGATTTTTGTATTGCGCAACCTCGAATGAAATACTCAGCTCCAGCATTTTCAGATCATTTTCTGTTTTATCGACACTTGTTTGTGCCTGAGCCATTCTATGCTTTCTTGTAAATCCACTAAAAATTGGAACTTGTATACTGACACCGAACATTGCGTACTCTCTCCAGTTACTCGTTTGAAACCACTCACCTAGTTCATTTTGACCGGTATTATATCCTGCGCTTAAAAATGCTCCCGCACTTGGGTACGCCATTACTTTGTATCGCTTACGATCAAGTTCATGCAACAACTTTTGACTTTCCAGCAACCGGTACTCGATTCTGCTCTCAAAATTTGGAGAAACATCACCGGGTGAAGATAGTGAACTCTTTAACCCCTCCAGATCATCAGTCAATGTTACCTCCATATCCAGTGGCATACCCATTTGGAATTTCAGAAGCTGCATTGATGTTTCATTCAGCCTTTTCACTTTATCAATTTCAATATTGGTATTATTCAGGTTCACCTCGATTCTATCAACATCCAATTTCTCGACAAAACCATTTTCATACATGATTCTGGTATCTCTCAATAAGCTATCAAGCGTCCCTTTATTGGTCTGTAGAAATTCTAACTGCTCCTGACCTACCAGCACCATGTAATAGGCGGAAGTAACATTCTTCGCAACCTCAATTTTGCTTTGAGTAATCGATCGTTTTGAAAGCTCCTTGTATGCTCTTGCTGCCTCCAGACCTACAAAAAAAGTACCATCAAAAATCAATTGGTTAACTGTTACATTAGCATTGCCGCTGTACTGAAGTCCGAATGCCAATGGAACAATTTCATCAGCCGGAGCTGAAGGGTTGAATATATTTGCTGGCAGGAATTGACTCTGGATGGCGAGGTTATCTACAAAATCCAATTTACCATTGACCTGCGGGAGTCCGGTACCGATTGTCTCTTTGATTCTGGAATCAGCCCCATCTGCATCCAATTGCGCATTCTTGATAGAATTATGATTGTCTATTCCATACTTAATACACTGCTGAAGTGAATAAGAAGAACTGTCCTGCCCCACGACCAAGCGGGACAATAATATTACAGCGGCAAGTGCTAGTATCTTTTTCATACTTTGAATTGATCTTTTGATTTGTATTGTTCAATTAGTTGGGCACCTTCGGGAGTCACAATTCCCATGACAAAATGCCAGAAAAATTCCATTTGTACCTCCAGCAGGTTAAATGCCGTAGGCGGAAAAACCTGCGGATTAAAAGCCAACTGGATTTGCTCCATTCTTAATTTTGCTAAAATCGTTTCATTAACTTCCTTTCGGTAATAACCCTGTTCTTTACCCTTGACCATATTGTCAACAACAGTCTTAAAAATACAGGCCTCTTTATGCTCGGCAAATTTTTGAAATGCTTTAGGATGATATTTCTGAAGATCAAACAGCACTGAAGGGTTCATATTTACCATGTTGGCCCTGATGAACTGAGAAATGCGCATCATCTCGTCTATGGCATTCTCTGATTCTTTGATGATAGCATCAATCTCACTCTGTTCCCGTATCATGTGAGCATCAGTCACCGTAATTACGAGGTCATCCTTGTCCTGAAAATGCTGGTATATAGTTTTCTTAGATATGGAAAGATGGCTGGCTATATCATCCATCGTAATGCTCTTGATCCCATACCTCAAAAACAATTCGTCTGATCCGGTTATTATTCTTTCTCTTACTTCCAACTTTCCTTTATAAATTGGGTGGCTAAACTATGGAAACTTTTATCAACCTCAAAGTTTCCTTAGTTTTTTATTTACTTTTTTTGATATTTCAAGCGTGGAATCAAGCAATTTTGTAAATTATTGTTTATCAAAATCCTGAGATTTAAAGAGTAAGGCTTCATTCGTTGAGTAACAAAAATTTATTTTCTGACCCCGTTTCAATAGCTAGTGCTATCAAAAATATACTGGGAGACATCTCCGAGTATATTACCTTGGTGGACAAGGACGGTATTATGCGTTTTGCTTCCCGTGCTGATTTTGGACTCACTGTAGAAGATTTGGTTGGTACCCACTATACCAAAATCGTACTTCCTGAACACCAGGAAGAAGCCATTACAAACTTCAACAACGCACTAAATGGAAAAACGGGAATCCATATGGCGGAGGTCGGGTTTCCTGATGGGAGCATACAATGGTTTGAAAGCACCTGGAAACCACTTTACAGCGAGAATAATACTATCGAAGGTGTTGCAATTCTCAGCAAGAATATCACCAAAACCAAAGTGCTTGCGCTGGCAATCAAGGAAAGTGAAGAACGCTTTAAAAAATTAGTTGAGTCTGCAAGTGACATAATTTACAGCTGCGATGCTTATGGACACTTGACGTACATTAACCCTGTTGCTGCTGAATTGATGGGGTTCAAAAATGATGACTATATAGGGGTTCATTTCAGCGAAGTAATACGACCTGATTATCGGGAAGCTGTGACTACATTTTATAAACAGCAATTTGATAACAGAACCGTAAACACTTACAACGAGTTTCCTGTTGTCACCAAATTAGGTGATGAACTCTGGCTAGGTCAAAACGTACAAATCAAAACTGATGGTGACTACGTTACAGGGTTTCAGGCCTTAGCAAGGGATATAACCGAAAGAAAACATTTTGAAAAGATGCTGATTGAGGCCCGAACCAAAGCCATTGAATCTTCAAAAGCGAAGGAACAGTTCCTATCTGTAATGAGTCATGAAATCCGGACTCCTCTTAATGCTGTCATCGGGCTTACAAATCTGCTCCTCGAAGAACAACCTACTAAGAAACAGCTTGAGCACTTGAGGGCGATCAAGTTCTCAGCGGATAGCTTATTGCATATCATCAATGACATACTCGACTTCTCAAAAATAGAATCCGGAAAAATAACGCTTGAAAAAGAAGACTTTCGACTTGATCATCTGATTGATAGTATTCATAATGCTCTTCAAAGCGAAGCTGCGGGCAAAGGGATTCGTTTCGATACTAAATTGCACGATGAACTTCCTGATTCTGTAAATGGTGACAGCGTTCGGCTAAACCAGATATTACTCAATCTGGTTTCAAATTCAATCAAATTCACTCAAAAAGGTGGTATTCTATTGGAAGTTCTCCCATTAGAAAAGACGGACGAAGAATGGAAGATCCAGTTTATTCTAACTGATACGGGAATTGGCATCCCAAAAGAAAAGCTTGAAGCTATTTTTGACAGCTTTACACAGGCAAGCAAAGAAACCACACGGAAATATGGTGGAACCGGACTAGGACTTACCATCACCAAACAACTCATTGAACTGCATGGTGGACAGATCGAGGTCGAAAGTGAAATTGGAAAGGGTAGCACCTTCAAGTTTGCATTGCGCTTTGGAAGAACAAGGGATAGCCTTGAACTACCAAACAAAGACAGTGAAGTAGTTTATTTTAAGAAATTCAATTCAATAAAATGTTTGGTTGTCGAGGACAACAAAATGAATCAGTTGGTCGCTGGTAAGTACCTTGAGAAGTGGGGAATTGAATTTGACATTGCTGAAAATGGAGTAGAAGCAATCGTCAAGGTTCAGGATAATGACTATGACTTCATACTCATGGACCTTGAAATGCCAGACCTGGATGGTTACCAGACTACGAAACATATCAGAGAAGATTTAGCTTCACCAAAAAGTAAGCTTCCCATAGTTGCAGTCACAGCAAGCGCATTCAACAATGTTAGAAACAAAGTACTTAGTAGCGGCATGAATGACTACATATCAAAACCATTTGAGCCGGCCATTCTTTACTCCAAAATCGCAAAAATCACTAATCAGAACTTCGATGAAGCTACAGCTATGGAAAAACATATTACCAACAAAAAGTCCAGCCTTATCGATCTGACCTACCTAAAGGAAGCTTCAGGTGGCGATACTCAGTTCATTCACAAAATGATAGAGACCTTTGTAAAACACTCACCCGACTATATTGAGAAGTTTCAGGACGCCCTTGATAAAGACAATCTATCCGAACTAAAAAGAATTGCCCACAAGTATAAAGCAACCATAAGCATTGTAGGGATAAAAGTAATTGAACAACTAATTGAAAGGCTCGAGTCTAATATCAGCTCCAACAAAAACCTGGAAGAGATTCCGGAAATACTGGAAAAAATCACAGAGAACACTAAACTAGCTACGGAAGAACTCAACTCAGAAGTTTCAAGACTCTAATCGTTTTATTAAATCCTTTATCGACTTCTCAAGTAGCCCGGAGTGTGAAGCCTTTAGCTCAACCAATTCCACATTTTCTCTATCCCGCAGCTTTCTTCTTATTTTCTTGGTTCTGATAACTTTATCATATGCCCCCGTATAAATCAGCATTGGAATAGCCTCTGAAATTTTCTTATGTGCTGGCCTAAGCTTAGAAAATGTCACCCAGGTATTGTATACCCTTCTCCTTTGATCTTCAGTTCTCATTTCATTATTTGCAAATCTCAACAAACCGGGATCCACCAACTTAAGCTTCCTAAGGAAACTAACCAGACCAAGAAACAAACCAGGGTTCTTGATCGTGTAGCGAAATAGTCTCCGAAAGAACAATGGATAAGTTACCAAATTATAGAATGTAGCAGTACAAATACCATCAGGAGCAATCAAGTACAATTCCCGTACGGCCTTCCCAAATCGTTGTGCAAGACACATAGCAATCCGACCACCTATACTAAACCCAACCAGAGAAAATTCACGAATTTGTTCCTGAGCCACAAAGCCTTTAAAAATTTCCGCCAAAAAATCTGCCGTCAAATATTTTTCACCGAAAGACCATTTACTATCTCCGTGAAAAAAAAGATCAAAGGAATAGACTGTATAATCGTTCCCATTAAGGTGGCCATTTAATTGCTCAAAACTCTTGGACTCAAGGCCGAACCCATGAAAACAAAAGATAACTTTACTACCGTTACCCCACTTGTAGTATGCTATTGCTTCCGCCTTATATTTAAAAATCTCCTTCAAGGATAATCTCAATCTGGATATAGATTATTCGTAATTCTGAGTATTTTTGCCACTTAAATTGAATGAAATGTCAGACAAATATAACAGGTATACGGTAACTTCAGCCCTTCCATATGCAAATGGACCGGTACATATAGGACACCTTGCAGGTGTATATGTACCAGCTGATATTTATGTGCGCTATCTGCGACTCATCAAGAAGGATGTGTTATTTGTCGGTGGTTCTGACGAGCATGGGGTACCCATTACGATTAGAGCAAAAAAGGAAGGAACCACTCCACAGGCTATCGTTGACAAGTATCATAACATCATTAAAACATCATTTGAGGAATTTGGAATCTCATTTGATGTTTATTCCCGGACCTCAGCCGACATTCATAAAGAAACAGCCAGTGATTTCTTTCTCGACCTCTATAAGAAAAATGAATTTGAGGTAAAATCCAGCGAACAGTTCTATGATGAAAAGAACAACGAGTTTCTGGCAGATCGATACATCAAAGGGGAATGCCCAAAATGTGGTAATAAAGAAGCTTATGGGGACCAATGCGAGCAATGTGGTTCAACGTTAAGCTCAGATGAATTAATAAACCCGGTTTCCGCATTGAGCGGAGAAGTACCTGTCAAAAAAGAAACCAAACACTGGTACTTACCCCTTGATAAGTATGAATCATGGCTAAAAAACTGGATTCTCAATGACCACAAAGAGTGGAAATCTAATGTTTACGGACAGTGCAAGTCATGGCTCGATCAGGGACTGCAGCCCAGAGCCGTAACGCGTGACCTGAACTGGGGAGTCCCCGTACCCCTGGAAGATGCTGATGGCAAAGTCTTGTATGTATGGTTTGATGCGCCAATCGGCTACATCTCAGCAACCAAAGAATGGGCCAATCGAGAGAACAAAAACTGGAAAGACTACTGGCAGAATGAGGAAACTCGTCTGATCCACTTTATCGGTAAAGACAACATAGTATTCCATTGCATCATATTTCCCGGCATGCTCAAGGCCCATGGTGATTACATCCTCCCTGACAATGTTCCAGCCAATGAATTCCTGAATCTTGAAGGAGACAAAATTTCTACTTCCAGAAATTGGGCGGTATGGCTTCATGAATACCTGGAAGAGTTTCCCGGAAAACAAGATGCGCTTCGATATGCTCTTTGTGCCAACACTCCGGAAACAAAGGATAATGACTTTACCTGGAAGGATTTTCAGGCAAGAAACAACAACGAACTTGTAGCTATATACGGTAACTTCGTCAACCGGGCAGTTGTTCTCACGCATAAATATTTCGAAGGAAAACTTCCCGAACGTGGTGAACTTTTTGATGTTGATAAGGAACTAATCTCAACAATTGAAGCGGCCCCTGGAAGAGTGAGTCAGAGTTTGGAAAACTTCAAATTCAGAGAAGCGCTTAGTAATTTAATTGATCTGGCACGAGCTGGAAATAAATATCTTGCTGACACCGAGCCTTGGCATCTTATCAAGACTGATGAAAGTAGGGTAAAAACTATTTTGAATCTAAGCCTTCAAGTAGCAGCGAACTTAAGTATTCTAGCTAAACCGTTTCTCCCGTTTTCATCAGAAAAACTAGCGGGAATCCTCAACTTCAATTCTGAAGATTGGAATGTTACCGGAAGTTGTGATTTATTAAGTGCTGGTCATGGTCTTGAAAAAGCTCAACTGCTATTTGAAAAAATTGAGGATGACGCAATAGAACAACAAATCCAAAAATTGCGGGATACCGCTAAACAAAATAAAAACGAGTCTAAGCAACAAGTAACAAAGGATAACGATATGAAGAATGAAATCAATTTTGATGATTTCGTAAAACTCGATATTAGAGTAGGAACCATTTTGGAAGCAGAGAAAGTAGAAAAAGCTGATAAGCTGTTGAAATTACTTGTGGATTTAGGAGACGAAAAACGCACCGTGGTCAGCGGCATCGCCCAAAGCTACAATGCAGAAGACGTAGTAGGACAACAAGTTAGTTTATTGACCAATTTAGCTCCGAGAAAAATACGTGGTATCGTGTCTCAGGGAATGATCTTGATGGCTGAAAAAGAAGATGGCACACTATCCTTTGTGGCACCTGATAAGGCAGTAGAAAACGGGGGTATTATCAGCTAACCATTAAAGAAGTTCATGGTACGCTCTATTCCTATGGTGCAGAAGGACTGAACGGACTCCACCGCTCTATCAATATGCGATTTAATTGTGTCCATTTCTTCAGAGGAGAAATTGCTCAGTACGTAGTCCACCTGATTTCCTTGAGAAAATTCAGAACCAACGCCAAAACGTAGCCTTGGATAAACAGAGGTGCCCATCAACTCTTCTATATTTTTCAATCCGTTATGTCCTCCGCTTGAACCCTTTCCCTTCATCCGTAATTTGCCGTAAGGTAGATTGATATCATCGGTAATGATCAAAATATTCTCAGTAGGGATTTTGAGTTCCTGAGCCCAGTAGCGTACAGCTTTGCCACTCAGGTTCATGAATGTCGTTGGCTTGATCAAATGTAGACTTCGCCCTTTGTGTTTTATCTCAGCGTAATCCGCGTATCGGGATGAAACAAATTGTTTATCGCCTATCAATTGATCCAATATTAAGAAACCTATGTTGTGCCTGGTCAGCTCATACTTTGGCCCTACATTACCAAGACCTACTATTAAATACTTCATAATTAGATATAAAAAAAACCCTAAAGAGTAATTCTTTAGGGTTCAATTTATGAATTAAATAAATCTTATTCTTCTCCGCCAGCTTCAGCAGCTTCAGCCGGTGCCTCCGCTCCTTCTTCTCCTTCTTCAAGTTCTGCCTCTTCTGCAGCTGCAGCAGATTTAAGAACTCTAGGAATAATGATCTGAACGATTGCTACACTTGGTGCATTAAGAATTTCAAAACCTTCGGTCTCAATGTCCTTAACCCTTGCAGCATTACCCAGCTCCAACTTCGATATATCAACCTTCACTGTTTCCGGAAGGTTAGCAGGAATGGCTCTTACTTTAAGTCTCTTGTTTTTAACATACACCTGACCACCAGCTTGAGCACCAGGAGCACTTCCAACAAGTTCTACCGGAATGTCGATAGTCACAGGCTTATCATCTTGAATTTCAAGAAAGTCAGCATGAAGAATCACCTCACTTACCGGATGAAACTGTACATCCTGAAGAATACATTTCTTGCTGTTCCCTTCAATATTAAGGTTTACAAGGTACGCATTGGGTGTATAAAGCAAATCTCTGAACAGGTACATAGGAGCATAAAAATGGATTGGGTTACCCTCTCCACCATAGATTACGCAAGGTACGTTTCCTTCTCTTCGAATCTTCTTTGTTTCAGCTTTCCCGTTACCTTCCCGGAAATACCCTAAAATTTCAGTCGTTTTCATTTTATTCTAAATTATAAGAATGATCTATCCGATAAACAATGAACTAATAGACTCATAGTCATGGATTTTTCTAATCGCCTTTGCAAACAGATCACCAATGTTCAAAACTCTAATTTTCGAAGACTCTTGTCTTAAAGGAATCGAATTGGTTACAACCAGCTCCTCCAATACCGAGTTTTCAATATTTTCGTATGCACCACCTGAAAGTACCGGGTGAGAACATATCGCTCTAACTGAAGTAGCACCTTTTTCTTTAAGCAGGGCTGCTGCTTTACAAATGGTACCTCCAGTATCAATTAAATCGTCAACGAGAACAACATCACAACCTTCCACACTGCCTATTAGTTGCATAGAAGCTACTTGATTGGCTCTCTCACGATGTTTATCACAAACAACAAGATCAAGGCCCATATGCTTTGCATAGGCTCTTGTTCTCTTTACTCCTCCAACATCAGGAGAAGCGAATTTCATATTGTCAAGGTTCAGAGACTCCAGGTAAGGCACAAAAACAGATGCACCATCAAAGTGATCTACTGGAAAATCAAAGAAACCTTGAATCTGATCAGCATGTAAATCACAGGTCATCAACCTGTCGGCTCCTGCAGCAGCTAACATATTCGCCACTAGCTTGGCAGCAATGGTAACCCTGGGCTTGTCTTTTCTATCTTGCCTTGCGTAACCGAAGTAAGGCACCACAACAGTGACATACCTGGCTGAAGCTCTTCGTGCAGCATCAACCATCAAAAGCAATTCCATGAGATTATCAGCTGGAGGAAAGGTAGACTGAACTATGAATACATCACTCCCTCTTACTGACTCATTGAAATGAGCAGAAAGCTCGCCATCACTAAATCTGTCAATGGAAACATCCCCTAAGGTTGTTCCATAGGCTGCCGCAATCTCTTCTGCTAAGTATTGAGACGCGGTACCTGAAAATATTTTTACTGATGACTTCACTTATATAGCCACTCTTTAGATAAAATAGTCCTCACACTATGAGGACCGAAAGTTGCCCGACTAGGGCTCGAACCTAGACTCTTCTGAACCAAAATCAGACGTGTTGCCAGTTACACCATCGGGCAATAAAACTGCTCAAACATTACTTCGAGCTTATATTTTACCGAAATTTTTGGTCCGATTTGAAAATCAGACCTGCCTGTCGGCAGGCAGACGAGTTATCCAAGTTGTCCACCCTTGGAGATTCACACCATTAGGCACACAAAATTTGGGAGTGCAAATTTATATTTTTAATGTTTTAAAACAAAGTCACCGCATTATTCTTTTTGAGAAACAAAAAAAGCCTTCCTGTATGGGGAAGGCTCTTAAAGCTAAAGCCAAAAGGAGGATTACAATTTGGCAGCACTAGCTCAGTAATCGTTGATATTTTACAATAATGATAAAGTAAACGAAAAGACTCCAATGGTTATTGCCACCGTGTAGTCACATCCTCCGCCTGCACCATAATCAATTACCCTATCTTCCAGTCCATCCGGAGAAACTGTCAGGATACCACTTTTAGGCATTCTGTAGCCGCTGCAATAACAACTAAGGTCAATTTCAAAGGCATTCGCCTCTTCTACGGTCATGGTAAATGCTCTTCCCTCTCTATTCACTCCTTCGGCAGTACCCCAGATATAGTATACATCATCACATGGATTTAATACAGTACCTCCGTCTTCCGTCCAATTTCTTGTTCGGGTAGATTTCCATGTAATAGTATCGGTCCCATTAGTCCAATAGGCATAACCTGTAGTATCACCAACAGCCGATACTAAGACCTCATATTTCATACCACCGGCACCAATCGTTCCACCAATATTCTTAACCCTTCTTTGACCTTCAACAATTTCACCATCAACGGTATAATCCTCGGTCCATATAGTATAGGTTTCTCCGGAGTCCCGAAAATCACCTGTATAATCAATATGAAGTTTTCCGGTCCTGGTACGACCATCGTAATCGGTACAAGTTCCAGAATCAAAATTTATTGTTATCCTCTTTAACCCCGTATCGTAGGTCACACAGCTAGTCGCTGAAGTTTTTAAATTACCTCCATCTGCTCCTTTCTCCATTTCCTCTTGAAGTATCTTACCCAGAACTTCAAATTCCGCATCCATTTTTGCGTTATCCTGCGATGAGCGAGTCTCAAAGTTGTTGGAATCATCATCATTCGTGTCATCATCTTTCTTACACGAGGTCAAAGTCACACATGAAAGTGCGACCATTGCTAGTAACATTCTTAATGTTTTCATAGACTAAGTAGCGTTTTACGTTTGATTGGAGTTCTATCAAAAAATAGACCAAACCAAGTTTAATTTAAATAATTTAAAGATTTTATAAAAGGCATTTCTTTAAGAATTGAATGTATTCGTATGATAATCAATTAAATATAATCTCTTGAGTAACTCCAAGAAGGAGTTTCCCTCTTTTGACAATAGTACTATGAAAAGGTTTAAGTGGGTAAAAAATGAGAGGGGCTACTTCAGTTATAAACACTTAACGAAGGCTCTTAATCATGGAATAAAGCATTTTTGACAACTCTTCAAGTTCGGAGTAAAAACTTCTGAATTGATCTTGTTCCAAATTAACAATATCTTTTAGGTAGTCAAAAATAGCGGCACACTCAAAGACAGAACCTCTTGAAATTACATAAAAATGACGCTTATCGGCTTTCGAATACCTTCCTGAACCTTCAGCTATATTTAGCATTATACTAAAAGAAGCTCTTCTAAGTTGATCCTTTGTAGTTCTATCAAGTTCCTGAGTTCTAAGAAATAAATTTACTCTTTTATTAAAGTCCTTTGACTTTTCGTAGACAATAAGCTTCTCGAAATCAAACATCGCAGGCAAGAGTTTGAGCAAGAGCATAGAGATAAAAGCACTGTATGCTATTTCCTCTTGCTCTAAACTTCTAATTAGTGCCCAGGAAGGGAGTCGAACCCTTACGCCCGTACGGACACATGGCCCTCAACCATGCCTGTCTACCAATTCCAGCACCTGGGCAACTTAAAATTTGTGCTGACAAAAAAAGCTTCCGTAAATCAGAAGCTTCCCTGTCAAACTCAACTTGAAGTGATTCGCCTGGGGCTCGAACCCAGGACCCTCTCCTTAAAAGGGAGATGCTCTACCAACTGAGCTAGCGAATCAACATTTTCTTTAATTCATTGAGATCGTTTTTCTCAATGGAGGTGCAAAAGTAAGAGGTAATAAATAAATTCCAAAAACTATTCAGGTAATTATTTGAATGGCGAATCATCTTCCTTTGCCATATGGTTGTAAACCATCTTGTCCATAAACTTTGGAAAACGCTTATTAAGAAAGACTGTCAATTTTCCTTGTCTTGTCATTATCAAATCTCTCTTTCTTTTTACAACTGCTCTATAAATTCGGGTAGCAACCTCTTCTGCGGTCATCATCTTCTGCTCGTCCCTGGGGGATTCTCCCTGCGTACTACCATCTTTGGCCAGGGCAGTGTTTCGGATATTAGAGGCTGTGAACCCCGGACAAGCTACCAGGACATGTACCCCAGTCTTCAAGAGCTCTGTTCGTAACGCTTCCAGAAAACCTTGCATTGCAAATTTTGATGCCGAATAACCCGTACGCCCAGGTAGACCTCGATATCCAGCGATAGAACTGATTCCTATAATTGACCCTTTTTGTTTTAAAATATGTGGCAAGGCATATTTGGTTGCATATACAGTGCCGTAAAAATTAATATCCATCACCTGTCTCATGACATCAAGGTTCATATCATTGAACAGCGCTCTCATAGAAATTCCTGCGTTATTAATAAGAATATCGAGTTGACCGAATTTACTTATGGTTTCTTCAATCGATTTTTTATTATCCTCTTCTTTACTGGCATCCGCGATGACACCCAGGACATCAACATGTTGCCCCTTGAGCCAATCTGTGGTTTCCTTCAGCTTAGTTTCGTTACGTCCGGTGATCACAACCTTAGAACCCTGCTTACCAAACTCATGGGCTAGTGCTTTCCCGATTCCGGAAGAGCCACCGGTAATAAGTACAACCTTGTCTTTCATTTTTTAGGATTTGGGCAAAGGTAAGCGGAAGCTGCTTAAAGTAAAAATATCAACGGATTAGCTGAAGCCAACCCTTTGTAATCCTTTTCTCATAAAACAGACTATAATAATAAAGTCCCTCTGAATTACCCTCAGGTTCCCAGGAGAAGTCAATATTCTCATCTATAAAGACTAGCTTACCCCAACGATTATAAACCTCTACGCGCAAAAATGCATCATCACATAAGTCTTCGGGTAAATCGGGAATTGTAAATCCATCGTTGACTCCATCTCCGTTCGGGGTAAAAACATTAATCGTTGGAATTGTATTATCCTGAAAAATAGGTGCTACAATGAAATTCACCCTCATCGTATCGGCCGACACTTCCACGCAACCGTTAGTTCCACTGTCAGCAGCTATCAGATCAATCTCAAAATAACCTGTTTCCGAATCAGCACATTTATCCCAGCAGAATGATGTTTGAAGAGTGTCTGTCTCATCAGCTATTGTCCCGGTAGTGTCATTAAATGAAAGGTCTTCATCCAGCACCTGAAGCTTATCACTATAAATCGTTACCTCGTCAGATGAATCTGTAGCAAAAACTTCAAAGCACCGGTCGTCATCCGGATTTACAATTATTGTTTCTCCTTCAACATACCAGTCATTGGTATTAGGATTCCAAACATCAATAGTTGGGAGCTTATTAGGATAACATGGAGGCAGTACCAGCATTTGGTAGTCACGCCTCAGCTCACCAATTTTAAGTCCGCCCCGGTACTCTTCAATTAACACCGCAAATACGTGCAATCCTTCCTGTGACGGGGTTATAGATAATTCACCTGTTATCGAATCAATACGTAACTCAGGGTTACCGGAAACCTGGTTATCTTCGCTAAAACCTGAAAGCCAGACCACATTAGACCAGGGTTTCGGTTGTGGAGGATTGGGAATAATGTTAATGACCGAACTAGTGCCATTATATGGTGTCACCATGCTATAAACCAAAGAATCACCGTCATCATCGGAAGCACTAAAGTCGAAGGTGTAGTGTTGATCGATGCAGACAAAATCGGAAAATGGAGGCACAATAACTGGAGAACTGTTTTTATAGAAAAATCCTCCCTGTGTTACCGGAGGAAACTTGAGATAAAATACCATTCCGGCTCCTCCGGGGTTATTGATATTTTGAATAATACCATTGCGACAGCATCGCTCCCAAACCAGATAGTAACCAGAAGAATCGTCATAGATGGCGGGTGATAATAGCTTGTTAGTGGAATACTTGATGATCCTGGTTTCCAGAATAGATTCCTGACAGTAAGGGTTATTATATTCTATCAGTTCAGTATTTGAAACACTGGGAATTGTAAACTGCTCCATTAAAGCACCTGTAGCATTCTCATATATAGCCACATTAGTACTAAAGTCTTCAGCTGCAGGATTTCCATTAATGTTATCGAAGTATAAAATCAGATTGATCTCATAATTATAGCTACTATCGATATTTATTAGTTGAAACTCACCTCCCACAATGTGGGTCGCCCGAACAGACAGGCAGGAAAGGATTAGGTGTGCAATGATAAAAACTCTCATTGAATTACCTTAATATTTGGACCCAACCCTTAAATTCATTGTTCTCGTATTGTATGTAGTAGTAGTATATTCCGGTATTAACTCCTTCTCCTTTCCAGCTAAAATTGCGTTGATCAGAGCTATATACCCTGGACCCCCACCGGTTATATATTTCTATTGCAACAAATTCTCCGTCACATTTTTCTTCAGGCAAGGTCGGCAATTCAAAACAATCATTAATTCCATCTCCATTGGGAGTAAAAACATTGATGGCCTCAAACGGCTGTGGCACAAAAGGAGTCTCAAATACTCTGACCACAACCTGTGTCGAAGAATCGTTAGGAGCGTTGCACCAATTATCATCTACTTTGAACCGCATTGCAAAGTACTCTTGCTCCAACATTGCACAATCAACGTACATATAAAACTGGGAACTCACCATCCCCTGGCCACTGACGGTAGCGAAGCTCATATTCTTGTCACCAAAATTATAACCTATTCCCTCTCCTTCAAGTACAATGTCATGATTGTCGATGTCTTCTCCATATACCACGAAAGTCGTATCATGCCATACCTCTAAACTAATCGTGTCATCACTAAGACTAGTATAGACAAACGGATCGTTATTGTCAGCAGGAGTCACAACCCACCAGACTTCTACGGTATCCGTAAGCGGAAGTGGACATCCATCATCTGTGAGCAAGAAACTTGTTTTCCATACTTCTCCCTCGCTATCCGAACATGGATTCCAACTTACTTTAGAGGTAGTTGTATCACCATTGGCATTAATAGCGCCAATTGAATTCGAAACAGACATAAGATTTGGAGTATAGTTCAGTGCACTTGTAGTCAGCTGGAGTATGATAAAATCATCATTCTCTGTAAGCGAATCGGTGAATTTAAGATCATACTCAAAATCGTCATTACCATCAACAAAAACAGTATCTCCTTCTGCGTACAATGATCCATCTTCGTGATAAAACAAAACTGAAGGTGCTATATTCGGGTCACAGGGAGGACGCACCAAAAGTTGATAATCCCGCTTGACCGAACCAATTTTTACGCCATCCCTATATTCATCCACGGATACCGAAAAGACAAATAAGCCCTGTTGTGTAGGGGTCACGGAAAGCTGACCGGTTTCAGGGTCTATTGACAAAGTCGGACTCCCATCAATGGCGTTGTTGGCGTTATAGCCGCTTAGCCAATCGACTACATCATAGGGCGCTGGGTGTGGCCCTGGATCAAACCAAAGATTGTATTCCCCCGTCCATGGGTCATTCATTCTATAGGCCAGAGAGTCTCCATCAGCGTCCGTTGCGCTGAAATCGTATTGAAAGCTTTGTCCCACACAAGCGTACTCGGCAAACGGTGGGGCAAACACCGGACTATCATTTCTTAATAAGACTGTATCGTTCTCAACCACAGGAGGAAATTCCATATAAAAGATCATGCCTGTACTTAAAGGGTCACTAATATTGGTAATGAACTCATTTCGGCAACATCGGTCCCACATGACATAATACCCTCCTGGTTCATTGTACTCGTTTGGTGATAGTGCTATTGCTTTTCGATAACGAATAATTCTGGTGACCAACTCCTGTACCTGACAATCCGGGTTTTGGTAGGGAATAAACTCATTATCAGAAACCTTTTCGAGTGAATGTGTTGAGATTAACGCATTGGTTGTCTTGCTGTAAATACCAACGATAAGCACGTTTTCAGCAAGAAGCTCTTCGTTTCCACTAATGGCATCAAAATAGAGATTCAGTCGCAGATCATAATTATATCCCTTCAAAGAATAGGTCAACTCAAAATCACCCCCTACAATATGTGTGGCCCTACTTCCAGTGAAAGAAGCTATAATCAATAACGATATGAAAAGAATTCGTTTCATTTACCTATACCTTAAAACACGTAAGGCTGCAAATATTGTTTATTTTTGCCAAAATTTTTCTCATGGGTAGACGTACGAAAAAATACACTGTAACCAACCTAGAAATCCTAGACATAACTGCTGACGGCAAATGCTTGGCCCGGAACGACAATAAGGTAATATTTGTCAAAAATGTAGCTCCAGGCGATCTGGTTGATGTTCAGGTATATAAAGATAAGAAAAATTTCTCAGAAGCGTCTCCCATACATTTTCATTCATACTCAGACCGTAGGACCGAGCCAGTATGTAACCACTTTGGTGTTTGTGGTGGTTGTAAGTGGCAACATGTAAATTATGACACCCAACTTTTTTATAAGGAAAAACAAGTAAAGGATGCAATCGAAAGAATTGGAAAGGTAGAAAAAGCTGAATTTATTCCGATTCTAGGATCAGAAAAACAATACGAGTATAGAAACAAACTCGAGTACACCTTTACTCCCAGAAGGTGGCTGACTGATGAAGAAATTAAATCAGATGAGGACTTTGAACGGAGAGGAGTTGGATTTCATGTGCCTGGTGGTTTTGACAAAGTGATCAATATAGACAAGTGTCACTTACAGGATGATCTGTCCAACAAGGTGAGAAACGCGATTCGCGAGTATGCTCTAAAAAAAGATTTGACGTTTTATAACATCAGAGAACACCACGGATTACTACGAAACCTGATCGTCAGAAATACAAGCCTGAATGAGTGGATGATCATTGTACAGTTCGGTGAAGAAAACCAAAATCAGATTCCCTCATTGATGGAGTACCTGAAGGATGAGTTCCCGGAAATCACTTCTCTTAACTATGTTATCAATACCAAGAAGAATGACACGCTACAGGACCAGGAGGTTATTTGTTATTCAGGCAAGGAATTCATCACGGAAAAAATGGAAGATCTTGAGTTTAAGATCGGCCCCAAATCCTTTTTCCAGACGAATTCAAAACAGGCTTTAGAGTTATATAAGTTGACTCGGGAATTTGCCCAACTCCGGGGAAACGAAATTGTCTATGACCTTTATACTGGTACAGGTACAATTGCCAACTTCATAGCTCATCAAGCAGAAAAGGTGATAGGCATCGAATATGTACCAGAAGCTATAGAGGATGCTAAAATCAATTCTGAGGTTAACAATATCTCCAACACTACGTTCTACGCAGGTGACATGAAGGACTTATTGACCGATGAACTTTTTGAACAACACCAACAGCCTGATGTTATCATAACTGACCCTCCAAGGGCCGGTATGCATCCCGATGTTGTTGAAAAGATCAATCAATCCGGAGCCAAAAAAATCGTGTACGTAAGCTGTAATCCTGCTACGCAGGCACGGGACATAGAGTTGATGAGTGAGTACTATGACTTAATAAAAATTCAGCCGGTCGATATGTTTCCACAGACGAGTCATGTGGAGAGTGTGGCGTTGTTGGAAAAAAAATAATTCGCCAATCCACATTTTTCTTCCAGCATACAGCTATTTGTGGAAAGGAATAATACCTCAGTTCTCAAAGGCAATTGAATTAATACTCTATCAACGTTCAGAAAACTCTCCCCATGCTTCCTTTGCTTGTTTCTTCCAATCCACCTGAACCTCATCCCAATTTGTATATTCTACTCTGGAGACATTAAAATTTAGTTTTTTATTCCCTTTTTCAAAGGGGCCCACTATACCAAAATAGTCGGTTTTTTCTCCATAGTTATAGTTGAATTTGAAACAGTAGTACACGTCACCATTCAGTTCCACCTCTCCAAGTAATTCTATTTCTTCTGGCTCGTCATCATTTGTCAGATAATTGAACAGACACAATTTTGCAAATCCCTCTCTCCTTAGATATTTAGATGGAACCTCTGATAGTTTATCAGCTTCATTATAAGCTTCCATAATTTCATATCTATAGTAATCAGATTTGAGATTTTTCTTTACTAATGATTTATTGACATCTAAATTGTTTACAATCCGGACCCTTAGAGCCTGAGTTACTAACCAATTGTTCTTCACAAAACCCAGCAGCTCATCGGTGTATTTATCACTTACTTTTCGTCC
Organism: Cytophagales bacterium; assembly: GCA_965267335.1. Lineage (GTDB taxonomy): Bacteria > Bacteroidota > Bacteroidia > Cytophagales > JAAEPT01. The sequence goes on from OZ253953.1 coordinate 4,310,348, forward strand.
GGTAACTTTATACATCAGGGTAAAGTAGCTATACATCTCACGCTGATACAGGTATTCCTGATCACCTAAGTCCTCTTTATATCTAGCTAAATCTGTCATCGCAAGACTTGTTAATCTATCGAAATTATCCATGACAAGCTTAATCTGACTGGAATCACCGTTGAGTAAATCGATGGCTAACGAAAGAATATCATTTTTGTATTGATCATTATCTAATAGTGGTAGTAGCTCATGAAAGTGATTTTGGATAAGTGTCAAAGAATCCCTGAAGGGAACGAACATCTTCCAGTGATACTTAGCAATATCCTTAGGAGGGTCTTGAAAAAACACCTTGATATAAGCCTCCGTAGCCAATGGAGTATCAAAATCAACCAAAGCTTGAATAATTGCATACTTCACCTGATCGGTGGTATTCGGTGTCGAATAAAGATTTACTAGAAATGAAATGGAACTGCTATCATTTATTATTCCAATATTTTCAATGATTTTACACTTTACTCCATTAAAGGAAGTATCGTCCGGATAGTTCTCTTTCAACGCCTCATAAAAAAGAGGCAAATCATTTATCTCATATTCATTGTAATCTATGGCCCCTAATGCATTTTTGAAATCCGTGGTGTCCGTTGACTTTAATGCTTTCAGAATATCTTTCGTTTTGCTTTTGGAAAGGCCAAAATTTCCGTGCCCCGGTAGAAAGGTGAATGAATTGAAATATTTATTGGCATCATCACTATAAACCTCATCTTTGGACAACAAACCCATATTCAAATAATAATATCCCCCTTTTGCCCATATTCGCATTCGTTTTAGAGAACCTGAGTTTCCTGACTTCACAAATACCTCACGACAAGCGACACTATCAACAAAGACCTTTCTTTCCTCAACGATTGAGTCCTTCCAACTTATGTACTCGTCTGTTTTTCTTTTATAAAAAGTGTCCAACTCAAGAATGTGGGTAAACTCTTTTAATTTGCAAACCTGAAGGACATACACTCCTCCTGACTCAGGGTTAGTGCAATCGAAAGTATGTATTTCTTCTATGTAACTATCATATTCGGTTGAACTATCCTTATCATACTTCTTCAACGGAAATTGTTTGAAAGCTATCTTTAATTCATCCGATTTATGATCAGCAAATTTGCATGAAGCGTACGGTTCAAAAGAAAGAGAACCCAAAAATGGATCGTCTGATGAGGGAGTCATCTTGTTAAAGGACTGACGAATAAACTTATAGTATCTATTGCCTCGTGCATACACTTCTATTTCACAATAGAATTGATCGTTCAGTAACATATTAAACTTTCGTCCCGGGAATCCATCCTTCCATATTGTATCTACCTCACTTATGCTCGATCCACTTTTTGCAAGAACTTTAACCAACTCTTGCAATCCTGAATCTGGGTCCTCAAGGTAATAACCAACCGGAAAATCATTGTAGGCAATGATGTAGTTTGCATTATCTTTTAAACTCAACGACATGAACATATTAATTTTATACGGTTCGCTATCTTCACCACCACTGGTCTCAGAAATTGATGGTTTTGGTTGAACGGGCACCAAGCATGAGAACGCCCCATTTGAGTTTTTAAATTCTATCCAATCACTTTCCGTGGGAGATGACTTTTTAAAAGATTTAAAAGAATTAAAAAACCGATTATAAATAGGTGATTCCAGATTGTTGGATCCATGTCCTACATAAGCACCATACAAAGTAGAGTTTTTGACAAATAGCTGCATACGTATCTGCCCCACGCTTCCTTTTTCTAGTAAAATATCAAAGGCCTTATCACCATCTTTGACGATCCTCTTTTTGCTTATAACAGTTGTTGCCTCATCTTTTTTATAGGTTTGTATTATAGTTTTAATTAATTCGTCTTCGTTGTATTGTTCACCGGTTGGTAAATGCATTGTCATAAGCCCATAATATGACCCATCGGTTAGGTCAGGATAAAGTTGCATATCAAGTATTGGAATAAAGTCAAGTTTGAAGGGTTTGTTTGGAATTTCTATACTATAACCGTATTCCTTGTTACTGTAGGTTACCCATTTCATTTTTTGAACATCCACCTTGTAGTTTTGTGCAACTCCGGTAAATGATGCCTCTACCTGTGTTACGACATAACCCTGTGCTCTCAGTAATTCTATGATACCGTACCTTCCTGGTAAATGAGCTGTTCCTACCGCTGAAAAAGTCGAGCCTTTTTTCATAAGGTCAATAATACTTTCTGTCATTTGGGTATTTCTGCTTATCATCAAGGAATCTTCAAGGCCTGAAGAACCAACAAAACTTTCTATAACATCTACATCGCCTTCCTCATAAATCTGTGTGAGTACTTCAAGTTCAATTTTGTAAACATCTTTATCAGAATCAATAAGTTCTAATAATTCTGCCTTCTGAGATTCTGGTGATTTACCATTGAACATATCTATCTGAACCTGCACATCTTCCAATCCGAATATTTTTTTATTCAGTGTCTTGGCAATTCCATATAAGTGTGCGTCCACAAAAGTTGATTTATCATCTGGTTTACTTTCAGAAGGGTTTAGCAAAGATTTCAAAATGACAGGAGACTTAACTTTTACCTGATCAAGTTCATAGCCATTTTCCGTTTCAAACTTTTCTTTTAAGCGTTCGTAATCGCTGCTATCCAATAACTCCTCAGGTTCAATGACTTCCTTCGAATCAAACATGTTTGTAAAAAGATGTCTCACCATAGTATCAGGATGGACTTCCATAGCAAAATTATCGCACTTTTCAATGGACACCATTACCGAATCGCTGAAGTTGAAAGCTCGGGCATCTTTTACGTGCATCGTCCCAAACAAGTAGGACGAGCGTGGTAAATCTTTATGATCAATTCTCCATAGAAGACTATAATTTTCTTGTGCTCTGGAGTTATGAAATATAAGAGCGAATAAAAATAGAACTAATGTTTTTTTAGAGAGCAACCGTAGATTCATTTGTCAATATGATGTTTATCAATAATTTAAGTCAGTTAGCGAGTTAAATAAACCTATTACATTTTGAATAAACAATTCATTACTGAGCAATTATACAAAAGTACCTGACCTCTGTTCTAGTTCTTCTTGATATAAAACTAGATATAGAAAGGATTCCCTCCTGCAATGGACAGAATATATAATACAGGTAAACCCACAATAAGAACATAGTTCAGTTTCTTGAAGAACAAATTTTTTGTGATTAGTGAGTTCGACATGGCTAACGGAAGCTTGGCAAAGAACATATAAACGGCCACCTCCAGGCTAATCACTGCATGAGACTCCGCATCATGCCAATGGCCTGTTTCAACAAAACCCCAGCGGAGAATTAAAAAATAGGTAGCCAATATTAGAATGGTTACAACAACTTTCATGTAACCAATCTAGTAAGTGCCTCATCAAGTATTAAACCATTATCTAAATTTCACGGACTTTTCAAAAACTTATAGTTAGCTAAAATTCATATGCTTGCCCTGAGGGTAGCACATAATTCGGTGAAAGCCTACTCTCGGCTTTTCCGGCTTTTCTTTGCTAATATTTCTTTTACCTGAAGGTGCTCCTGAGCCGCTCCCTCATGCTCAAAAACATCTAAATGAAGACCTGCTAGTACACTATACATTGCTCTGTTTACTTTTAAGTTGGATATACAAATTAGTTTCTAACTATTAAGAAAACTTGGCCATCAGGTTAAAGAATCATCAATTCTATGTATTACAAGTTCATTGATCCTGAACATTTTATTTACGAGCTTAGTCCAATGAAAACCTTTCTATACAGAGTTATATTACTTAGCCTTTGCTCATGTACTACGCCTCAAAAAATTCTGAAGAATAGTATTAGCTATCATGATCCTGATAACCGATGGAATTCTTTTCAAGGCACCATCTCACTGAAGAGTAACTTCGGAGAGCAACCAGAAATCATTGATATAAGTCTGAATAATCCCACAAAGACAGTTATATATGATAACCAAACTACTGAAGTGAAGGCTATATTTTCAGATACTTCATGTGTAATAGAAAATGGAGATCGTTCCTACGATGAGCTCAGCTGGACAAGAAATTTCTATCATTTCATTCTTGGCCTACCGATGACACTCAATACTTCAGATGCCAGAATCGGAGAAGAACTGACAACCGACACAATAGGTGGAAAAACGAGCTGGCGGGTGAAAATTGACTATGAAAAAGAGCAGTGGCATTTCTTCTTTGACAAAAAGACTTATCAATTGAACGGGTTTGCTTTCAATAAAAACTTCGAGAAAAAAGCAGAACGAATAATTACCGAAGGCACGACCAAAATCAATGGTATTAATTTCGTCAACCAGCGCACGTGGTGGATCACCACTGACACCCTTCACCCAACATTAGGAGGTGTTGACCGAATTATTTTAAGCAAATAGTATTTAAAAGGATTTTAGCACAGAAAATCGGTTTCTTTTAAAGTCTGTGCTCCATTTTTATCTCGAACTCACGTTATTTATTAAATTCGCAGCATGGAAAACAGCCCTGAACTAGACGGTAAATATTTAGGATCAATTACAAAAGATTTTGCAGTGGTCGCAGATACTCTAAAAGAAGCTGCGTATCAATTGAGAGCACGCAAAATATCAGAGCATCCAATTTTCCCCATCGCAAAAGTTGAATTACCCATAGGGAAAATGCTAATTCCCAAGGAAGAAGTTCAACTGGAATGGAACTACTACTTTTCCCTTGTTGAAGAATTCTTAGAAAGAAATATTATCCCTGAAGAGGGAATTGAAAAATTTCAGGAAAGCTACAAGGACCCGGACGAATATTGCTGCCTATTTGTGGTAGATAAGGACTTTACCAATTTTTTGTACGTGCCGTATCCGGAGAATTAAATATCATACATACTACTGTTTAAAATGCTGCCACCCCTGAGCTTGAATTGGCACTTCGGTTCCTCCCTTGGTAAGTAATTTCACACCGGCTGATTTTGGTCTTATCTGACCAATCGCAATTACATCCGGTAGTTTTCTGATCTTTTCATACTCTGCCTCTGTTAGAGTAAATAGAAGCTCATAGTCTTCTCCCCCGTTAAATGCACAAGCATCAGGGCTGATATTAAACTCGAGCGCCACTTCTTTAGTGAGATCATCAATTGGAACCTGTTCGTTGTTTATTAAAATCCCGACCTCAGACTGAGTTGATAAATGAAATAATTCCGATGCGAGTCCGTCAGAAATATCAATCATTGCGTTTGGCACAACCCCTAACTCCTTGAACTCGTGAATAATATCAAGACGTGCTTCAGGCTTTAGTATTCTCTCCACCAAATAATCCTTACCTTCCAGTTTTGGCTGCATCTCAGGGTTTTCCAAAAACACCTGCTTCTCTCTTTCCATCAACTGCAGCCCCATATAGGCAGCCCCCAAGTCTCCCGTCACGCACACTACGTCTCCTTCAACTGCTCCAGATCGCTTGGACACTTTATCCTTAGCTACTCGACCCGTAGCCGTGACCGAAATTACTAAGCCACTGGTCGATGAGGTAGTGTCCCCCCCAACCAAGTCAACCTTGTAATTTTCACAAGCTAATTGTATGCCAGCGTATAGCTCTTCTAATGCCTCAACTGAAAATCGGTTACTGATCGCAATCCCAACCAGTATTTCAGACGGAATTCCGTTCATAGCAGCGATATCAGAAACATTGACTGCAACCGCCTTATACCCAAGATGCTTGAGAGGGGTATAGCTCATATCAAAATGAATCCCTTCAACCAGTAAATCTTTGGTGAGTAACAAAAATTCATCTCCATTGTCGACTATTGCGGTGTCATCTCCGATCCCAAGAATGGTAGAATCATTATTTGTCTTAAGCTTAGTTTTAAGCCTTTCGATAAGGCCAAACTCACCTAACTCACTAATTTCAGTACGATCATTTTTTTCCATGCAGCGAAATTAAGTAATTCGTGGTCTCTATGAAAAAATGAGGCTATATTCCGAAGTATATTAAAACCACTATGAAGAAAATACTAACTGTAGTAGGAACACGTCCCAACATTATAAAAATTACTCAATTCAGAAAAGAGGCCGCTAAGTATCCGGATATTGATTATAAACTCATCCACACCGGTCAACATTATAGCGCCAATATGAATGATGTTTTCTTCGAGGAATTGAAGCTCCAGCTACCTGACTTTTCACTGGATATCGACAAAAGCTCAGTCCTCAAACAGATTTCAGGAATTATTTCCGGGCTTGAAGAAACTGTGGCTTCCTACCAACCGGATATTATGGTGGTTGTAGGCGATGTAAACTCAACTCTTGCTGCCGCCATTGTAGCCAATAAGTCAGGTATCAAACTAGTGCATATTGAAAGTGGTCTTCGTAGCTATGACAAAGAGATGCCCGAGGAACACAACAGGGTAATGACTGATGCAATAACTGATATCTTTTTTATTACGGAACAAAGTGGATGGGATAACCTAATTTCGGAGGGGCACGACAAGGATAAAATGCATTTCGTGGGTAATACCATGATTGATACCCTTGTGGCTTATGATAATGACATTCGAAATTCCAAAGTGCTTGATCATGTAAACCCATCTCGTGATGACTATGCATTGATGACCATGCACAGGCCTGGAAACGTAGATAACATCCAAGGTCTTCAGAAGCTTTCGGAAATTATCGTGGCGTTAAGCAAGGAAATGAAGGTTATTTTCCCAATACACCCGCGCACGAAAAAGAGGCTCGAAGAATTCGGGTTGTCTGATCAGTTCAAAAATGACAATCTCGTCCTGGTTGACCCAATGGGTTATCTTGACTTCCAGAACTTAATTTTAAACTCAGTATTAGTCATTACTGATAGTGGAGGTATACAAGAAGAAACCACCTTCAGGCAAATTCCTTGCATCACTTTACGCCCGAATACGGAACGACCATCCACACTTGAAATTGGTTCTAATACCTTGATGGAATTCGATGTAGACAAAATCCTTGATACCGTCAATGCCATAAAAAGCGGGACTTATAAATCTTATTCCATTCCTGAAAAGTGGGATGGCAAAGCCACGGAAAGGATTTTTAAAGTACTATCGGAATTATAAAACAGAACATTTTCTTACATGCTACGTATTAAAGTTGAATCACCCAAATGATTTGAACTAGTTAAAGCAAGTTTTACACCTCAAATACGTACATTATGAAAAGATCAGCTCTATTATTTATTGCTTCATTCCTATTTATAAATCTCAGTTTTGCAGGCCCGAACAATAAAGGCGGAAAGTACATGACCGTCACCGTCATTCAAGGTAAAGGACAAACAGAAATACTTGTTCATCAAGGAGGTAAAGAACTGGAGGATAAGGTTGTAAAAACACCAGGTGATGACTCCAAAGATATAGATGTAGCGAGAGAACAAGAATATAACGCAGCAATTGATATGCTCAATAAATTTGCTGAAGAAGGTTGGGAAGTGGTGAATGTGAGTGTCTCAATGGCAGGAAGCGATCAGGTACATCCCTATACTGTGTATCTACTCTGGAAGAAGCATTAAAATATTAAAACCCAAATTTTACGGTCCTGTGATCTATTTGCAGGGCCTTTTTTATGGGTTCATTTCAATAATTTCCTGCCTGAGCTTTTTAGTAATTATGCCCTGAAGTTCGGCTGGAGTTGGGGAGACATCTCCTGATAATTTTCGGATGTTTTCATATGCTATTTTCTCGGATGCACCAACCATCGCCCTCAAGTAAGCCATATCATTTACTTTTCCATTATAAGTCGCGGCCTTTTTAGCCAACTCATGTAAATTGAAGTTCTTTGAAATTTCAACGAGGTCAAAATAATCCCGATATACTTTCCTGGATAGTATGGCTTCCAGTTTGCATATAGCTATACCTTCTAATGTTCCAATGGATATGCTGTCAGTGATTTTAGTGGACTTGATTGGCTTCTCCTGGACATCGTTTTGTACATAACTCACCTTGACATTATCGACTATCATATCGAGATGATTTTCAGAAAGTATATCTACCCGACTAACATCAAAAGTATTTCGAAAAAAGCCAATGATTGCTCCTTGATTGTATGTCCCTTTATTATTTGACTTCCATGAAAAAAAATCAAGATCTTCACTATATCGGTGCTGTAAATGACAGGCTAAACCAGTACCACCGATTAAAATGAAATGTTTCTGAAAATCAGGTGGGCTAGCTACGAGTTTCTGAAATAAGAGCTTCGTAGCTTCGGGCATCACCTTGCTGGCTTGTTCTATATTCATTCTGGAGCTGATTAAATTTTATGTAGGGGTCAGATTTTGGAAATAACATCATAGTGATATAAATATTCTGACTTTCAAATTGAGGCTGAGCAGAGTATTGACTCATCCAACAGTCAATAATCGTTTGTCGTTCATATGATCTCAACAGTAATGAAATATGACTACTACTTCCATACAATATTATTTTTCCAATAAGCTCATTATCGGATAAATCTTCATATGACCAATTGAGATGATTACTATATATATATTTTCTTAAATAAGCTTTTATATTATTGGGGCTATACAACTTCCTCCAGAAGGCATCAGGCCTCAATCCATAATAAGGTAAAAGCCTCATAAGTTTTTCAATTGTAGGTGATACTACACCATTTTCATATTGATGTAGGTTCTTTATGTCAACTCCTGAATTCTCCGAAATATCCCTTAAGGATACCCCTTTAGATGTCCGGGTGGAGTGAAGCAACTGACCAACCAGGGCACTATGTACGCCAATTTCCATAAACAAAAATAATTATTTGTTGGTAAATATACCAATTATATTATCCAAACATGATCCATACACCTATTATTCTTGCCGCGAAATCATATCTTTCAATCCTTGATCCCGAAAAACATTATTTCAGACCCTGACACAACTCAATTAGTACCCCATTCACATCTTTGGGATGTAAAAAACAGATCAACTTATTATCTGCTCCTGCTTTTGGTTCGTTATTTAACACCGTAAATCCTTCCTCCTTCATCCGCTGAATCTCTGCCTTGATATCATCTACCTCAAAAGCGATGTGATGGATTCCCTCTCCTCTTTTCTCTATGAATTTCGCAATTGGGCTCTCTGCGGTTGTTGCAACCAATAACTCCACTTTGCTTTGACCCAGCTCATAAAAAATGGTCAATACTCCTTCCGATTCAACTTCTTCCTTTTTAGTAGGCTGAAAACCCAAAACTCTGGCAAACACCTGAGTGGCATTCTCTTCTGACTTTACCGCTATACCGATGTGATCTATGTGTTTGAGCATACACTATTTTGTTGACTAGAACAGTTTTGATTAATTTTGCGTTAATTATTTATAAAAGCAAGCCCAAAACCTTTTGGGTTTGATTAAGTTTACAAATCTATGATCACGGTTACAGACAAAGCGAAAGACAGAATCCTTGAACTACGCAAGGAAGAAGGCTATGATAATAGCTACCAGGTGAGAGTTTCCGTGAAAGGCGGAGGCTGTTCAGGGCTCATGTACGACCTTGACTTCGACAACAACATTGAAGAAGCTGATGAAAAATTTGAGGACAAGGGTATTACCATCCTCTGTGACAAAAAGAGTCTTTTGTATCTGTTAGGAACTACGCTTGATTTTTCTGATGGTTTGAACGGAAAAGGATTCCAATTCATCAACCCCAATGCAACCAGAACCTGTGGTTGTGGAGAAAGTTTTTCAGTCTAAAACAACAACTTTTACTTATTTGATTCCCCCCTGTTATCACACAGGATCAAATGGTGTGACTCAATTATGTTGGTGTTTGAATTTTTAGTAGGCCCTGACTGTCTTTCCTTCCATGAAGTTCACAAAAGCCTTATTCACTACCTTGTTGCCTCCGAAAGTCGGATAGTCTCCAGTAAAATACCAGTCTCCTGTGTGATTGGGGCATGCTTGATGTAATCCTTCTACAGTTTGGTAAATAACTTGTACTTCTGCTTTGATGTCCTTTGGCCTTACTATTTCTGCTATCTTATCCTCTATTTGCTTGTCTGAAAACAAACCATAAAGCTCCTTCACGTAATTTGGAGAACCTTCTCTGGATATTTTGGAGCGATTACACTTATCATATACATCGTCCAATTTAAACTCTTGTTGAGACTCCTTCAACAATTCAAGTAGCGCTCTGAAAGCAACAAACTCCTTCATCTTGGACATATCAATACCATAACAATCGGGGTACCTAATGGCCGGAGCAGAAGAAACGATAATAATCTTTTTGGGGCCCAGACGATCCAGCATCTTGATAATGCTCTTTTCTAATGTGGTACCACGGACAATCGAATCATCGATTACGACCAAAGTATCAACCCCCTTCTTGATCACTTCATAAGTCGTATCATATACGTGAGCGACCATATCATCTCGGGCATTATCATCTGTGATAAAGGTCCGCAGTTTCACGTCTTTGATAACCAGTTTTTCAATTCTGGGTTTTAAACCGAGAATGCGATTTAGCTCTTGTTCATCCGTTTCCTTATCCTTGATAATTGCCTTTTTCTTTACTTTCAGCAAATGGTCTTCCAGACCTTCAATCATACCCCAGAAAGAGGTTTCGGCAGTATTTGGAATGTAAGAAAAAACCGTGTTTTCTAAATCATAATCTACTGACTCCAAAATCTGAGGAACCAGATTTTTTCCGAGCTTCTTTCTTTCGGCATAAATCTCGGGATCTGTCCCTCTTGAAAAATAAATCCTTTCAAAAGAACAAGATTTTTTCTCCAATTGATCAATAAACGGCTTTTCGGAGAACTCACCACTCTTTTCTATAATCAACGCAGACCCGGGAGTCACTTCCTTAATTTCATTGAAATCAATATTAAACGCTGTTTTGATTGCCGGCTTTTCAGAAGCTACAACCACAATTTCATCATCAGCATAATAGTACGCAGGCCTGATACCAGCCGGATCTCGTGCCACAAAGGATGCTCCGTAGCCAGTTAGTCCGCACATGGCGTACCCTCCGTCAAAGTCTTTACATGATCGCCTTAATACTCTTTGTAAATCCAACTCATCCTGGATAATACCTGATATTTCCTGATTGGTATATTGATCCTTATACTTTCTGAAAATTCTTTCGTTCTCCTCATCCAGAAAGTGACCGATCTTTTCAAGTACAGTAACCGTATCAGCCTTCTCTTTTGGGTGCTGACCTAGTTCAACTAGCTTATGAAATAAATCATCGACATTGGTCATGTTGAAGTTACCCGCAACAACTAAATTTCTACTTCTCCAGTTGTTCTGTCTCAGGAATGGATGACAACTTTCAATACTGTTCTTTCCGTGGGTTCCGTATCTTAAATGCCCTAACAGTACCTCACCTGTAAAAGCTACATTTTCCTGTAGCCACTTTCCGTCCTTCTTCTTGTCTTTGTTCCTTTTAAGTGATTTTGAAAATTTTTTATCGACCCGTTTAAAAATATCTGAAATCGGGTTTGGTTGAATCGACCTGTAGCGACTGATGTATTTAGTTCCCTGCGGAACGTCAATTTTTATAGTTGCCAGCCCGGCCCCATCCTGACCTCTGTTATGCTGCTTCTCCATCAAGAGATACATCTTGTTGAGCGCATAAAAGGGCGTGCCGTATTTGTCTACATAATAGGAGTATGGCTTGCGAAGGCGAATAAGTGCGATACCGCACTCATGTTTTATTATGTCACTCATTATTAGAGCTTTATTGGAAAGAGGTAACTACCTGAATCAACCAGTCTGACTTAAAGAATAAGATCAGAACAGGAACTAGTAACAAAGTTATGAATAATTTGTGGCCGATACCAACCTGCATTTCATTTATGTTAACATTAGATTTCTTCAGATACATGAAATACGGTAGTCGGAAGTAGTAGAATAGTGCTATAACCGCGTTTAAAAGACCTAAAATAAATAACCAGTCTAGTAATGAACTTTCTCCAATATTATTATAAAGTGAAGCAAAAATTAAAAACTTACCCCAAAACCCTCCAGTCGGTGGCAACCCAATCAGAGAGACCAATGCTACCACTAACAGTACTCCGATAAGTGCCATTGATTTACCGTATCCCTTGAAGTCGGATATTCTTTCTCCAATAGTATCCTCAAAAGCATAGGCAAAATAGAACAAGGTATAATTGGCAAAGAGATAAACAACGGAATAGAAAATAAACACTTCCATTGAAGCACCCGCGACAATAACTACCAACAGGAATCCGGAATGGGCTATAGAAGAGTATCCCATCATCCGCTTAAGATTGTCCTGCTTCAGGGCTCCCAGATTTCCGACAAACATTGTTGCCAATGATATTCCAGCAAGGATGGTACCCATATCTTCGCCTATAAGATTTTGGGCCATTCGGGAAAAGGCCATCAAAAAGCTTACCGCAGCAATTTTTGGTGCGGTCGATAAAAACGCAATAAACGGTGTATAGCCTGCCTGATATACATCAGGTGTCCAGATATGAAAAGGCGCAGCCGATGCTTTAAATAATAGTCCCCCTAAAAACAAAATAATCCCAATGGTATAATAAGGCATATTTGCTGAAAAGGATGCAATAGCCTCAACACCATAAAGCATTGACATACCGTATAGCATAACTCCGGAAGCAAAGGCACCGAACAATAAATACTTTAGTGCTGCCTCAGTACTGTTATTTTTCATCCTTAAGGCCACCAGGATATAACTCGAAATCGAAACGATCTCGATTGCGATATACACAACCATTAAATTATTGGCCATAACCATAAAATTCAGACCGATGAGTAGTGCGAAGAGTACGGAAAAATACTCCATTGGCTCCCGCTCTTTTTTATTGATGTTAATGGCTGGAAACAATAGAGTCAGAAAAGCACACACCAAGAAGAGCATTTTCAGAATAACCGTGTCGGAAGTAAAAACTATACTACCGTTAAAGAAACTTGCTGTCATCCTCGGCTCAAGCAGGACCAATTCTATAGTTGTCACCGCAGCAGTACTGATAATTCCAATCAACGCCAGTGCTCTGCCAATTTCAGTTTGCTTTCCTTTGGTAAGCACATCGAAAATCAATAACACAACAAAAAAACCTGCAAGCAGAATTTCAGGAAGAATACCATTAACACCACTTGTAACCTTTGCTGACAGGTCCGAATTCGTTATCGCTATTTGTTCAATATTAAACATTATCCACCGATCAACAATTGAATGGATGCCGATATCTTATCTAATACAAGCGAAGGCATCAGACCAAATAACAAGGTCAGCAACGCAAGTGGTATCAGCATAATATACTCTCTTGCCGTTAAGTCTTTAATCTTGTCTGTCAAGGATTCATTTCGAAGCCAGAACTTACCAAAGAACATTCTTTGTAGGGCCCACAGATAATAAGCCGCTCCTATCACCACTCCAAATACAGCAAGTACGGTCATCCACTTGGGTATGACAGCCGAAGAAAAGCCACCTATGAAAATGAAAATCTCTCCAATAAAACCTGAAAATCCTGGTAAACCTAGTGATGCAAAAAATGCCACGGTTACAAAGGCCGTATAATAAGGCATTTTTGCAGCCAGTCCCTTATAATTTTCGATCGTTCTATCATGGGTGCGATCATAAATAACACCAGCTGCAATGAACAACATTGATGAAATAATACCGTGACTAAACATTTGAAAAATAGCACCGGTGGTTCCCTCAATTGTTCCGGCCGCCAGACCGAGCAGCACAAAACCCATATGAGATACCGAAGAATATGCTATTAGCTTTTTCAAGTCCCTTTGCGCTAAAGCATTATAAGCTCCGTAAAGAATCGCAATCACTCCAAAACAGGCAATCATCCAACTGTTGTCTGCTGCCTCCGATGGAAAAATTTCATAACCCACCCTGATAAGTCCGTAACCACCTACTTTCAATAATATACCTGCCAACACTACTGAAATAGGAGTTGGTGCCTCAACGTGCGCATCAGGAAGCCAGGTATGGAACGGAACGGCTGGAAGCTTAATTGCAAAACCAAACAACACCAAAATAAAGGTAAATGTCCGCGCATTACATCCAAGAATTGTACTCCCTGATTCCGGGCTCAGCAGTGAACCAGGCAAATAATTTGCATCATGTGACAGATGCACCATATTGAAAGTATGCACAATATCCTCACTTCGAATTCCGATACCATTGGATGTACTTTGCAACAACTGCTGTACGCTATCGATAATATCCTTTGAAACTGCTTCACCAGCAGGAACCAAACCAATATTATAAGCCGTTTGAACAGGATCTACAGCAGAAACGTGGAGCAAAATCATAGCTACCAGAATACAAACTGAACCGGCCAGCGTATAGAGAAAAAACTTAATCGATGCATATTCCCTCCTTGGACCACCCCACATACCAATGAGGAAATACATTGGCAGCAGCATAAACTCAAAGAACAGGAAGAACAGGAACAAGTCCAATGCTACGAAACAGCCAACAACCGCAGTACTCAAGAGCAGATATAATAAGGTATAGCTCTTTGTTCTTTCCTTAATGGACCAGGATGCAATCGAACCGATAAACATGACAAACGATGCCAAAAGTACCAGACTAATGCTTATACCATCGACCCCAAGAAAATACTCTACATTAATCTTTCCGAAGCTCCCCAAATCCATGGATATCCAGCTGCATTGTTCAACAAACTGATAGGTATCAAGTTCAGTCACCCCAGCCAACGAACCATCAAACTGCCCGTAGATGTATATAGAAAGCAGCAACTGCACAAAAGTGGTAACAGCCGCGATCCATTTGAATATGCTTTGTTTTTCTTTTGGAATAAAAAACGCCCCGAGCATCACTGCCAGTGGCAAAAAAACCAATATACTTAACCAGTTTCCCTGCATCTTTTTAAAACAGAATAAAGTAAACCACCAAAACCAAAATCAGTCCGGCCCAAAATATATACCCTTGTACACTACCTCCCTGTGCAACTCTCACAGCACTTCCAGAAAAGCTTGTCACTTTACCAACTAAATTCACAAACCCGTCTACAATATTCTTATCAAACCAGCCTATCATAATCGCGAATATATATTGAAACCGTGCGCAGAAATTAATTACCCGATCAATAACCTTCGTGTCTAACCATGAAGTAGCTTGAGCTATCCAATCATTCAATCGCACAAAAGTAGCTTTATAAATTTCATCGAGATACCAATTGTTCTCCGAAAGCTTATGCAGGGGAGATTGTTCCTTAAATACAGTATTCTTGAGACCAATCAACGGATTACCAGGTTTGGAATACATGAATATGGCAATTATTGACCCCAGTACAGCCAACGTTGCTGAAACAATTGACATCAAGTGGCCGGAATGATTTACCTCACCATGTTCAAACTTTTCAATGAACCAGGAAGCATGCGGATCGAGTGGATTCAATGAAAACACAAACCCTATTGAAAGAATGGCCAATATCACTACCGGAATCCTCATAAACAATGGTGTCTCAATCACATCCTTGAGTCCGCCTTTAAATTCCTCATAGACCTTCGACAGTTTAAACTCACCAAAGAAAACCATCATAATTTGTCGCCCCATGTATAGTGCGGTCAGAAACGCAGAAAGCAGTGCAATTACCGGAACAACAAATGATAGACCTCCATTCATCTTGGCCCATTCCCATGACGAAGCAATAATAGCATCCTTGGAAAGGAATCCCGAGAAAAAAGGCAATCCGGCAAGCGCCATAGCCGAAATAAGATAGGTTGCGAAGGTCACAGGCATTCTTTTTCGAAGGCCTCCCATCAGCCTCATGTCCTGATGATCAAACTTGGTGCTTACACCTCTCTTATGATAAGTCTCTTCCATTTGGTGCATCGAATGGATAACTGCACCGGCAGACAAGAATAAACAAGCTTTAAAAAAGGCGTGAGTTAATAGGTGAAACATTGCAGCAGATGATGCTCCAACACCAATTCCAATGAACATATAGCCTAATTGTGAAATGGTAGAAAAAGCCAAAACACGCTTAATATCGTTCTGGGTCAATGCGGTAAATGCCGCCATAAAAGCAGTAACAGTACCGATACCAGCAATGATCATCATAATGTTTTCTGGCGCCAAAAACATGGTACGTGCGAGTAAATATACTCCTGCCGCCACCATCGTGGCCGCATGGATTAATGCAGAAACCGGAGTTGGGCCTTCCATGGCATTGGGTAACCAAACCGAAAGTGGAAACTGAGCGGATTTACCAATTGCCCCTAACAAGATTCCGAGTGCAGCACCTGCATGCAACCAATAATTTTCAGACTGTACTATAGTTGTTTGTGCTTGCCTCACGACATCTATATTAAAATCCTGATAGATGAAATAAATGCAAAGTAGTCCGATGATAAAGCCAGCATCCCCAATCCTGTTCACTATGAAAGCCTTTTTACTTGCATAAGCAGCTTCCTCCTTATTAAACCAAAAACCGATCAATAAGTAGCTCGACAATCCTACCAACTCCCAGAAGATGAATATTGTGAACAGGCTATCCATCAAAACGATCCCTAACATTGAGAAAGTAAATAATCCCAGGTAAGCAAAGTACTTTTCGAAGTTCCGGTCACCTCTAAGGTATTCTATGGAGAATAGGTGCACCAGAAACGACACCAGAGTGACGATCAACAGCATCATTGCGGATAATTGATCGACTTTGATACCGACTTCAAATGTATATTCTCCAAGACCAAACCACTGCACAGAACTCTTGTAACTTTCTCCGGAAGGCCATACTTCAGTAAATATTAGAATTGCCAGAATCAAATCAACTAACATCAATGCTGCAGCTGTGTATCCACGATACTTATGGATAATTCTGCCGAAGAGGATCAGGAACCAGAACGTGAAGAATGGAATCAGGAGGACCAAAAGGGCCTTACTCGTAATTGCACTATTTATTTCAAGCAATGTCAAGAGTCCTTGATTTTATTCAATTGATCCAAATTAGTGGTATTGTATTGCCTTACCGCTTTGATTACAATGGCTAGAGCCACAGCTGCCTCACAAGCCGCAATTACAATGACAAAGAGCGAAAACATTCTGCCCAAATTACCTGGTTGCCCATATTTATCAAAGGCTACCAAATTTATATTTGCTGCATTCAAAATCAATTCAATGCCCATCAATACTACAATGACATTTCTCTTTGTGATCACGATAACAACGCCAATCACAAATAAAATCGCACTCAATATAAGATAGTGACTTAATGGTATCATTCACTCGCCTCCTTTCCTGTGGCCATTGCAATTTTTGCAGCTCCTATCAATGCTACTAGCAGGAGTATGGCGATTAGTTCAAACGGTAAGACAAACGTAGTCATAAGACTAATACCAATTTCAGCCACATAATTTTGACTCTCCATACTACCCACCATTGCAGGCCCGGCATCAATACCCCATTGATTTAATATTGCCCAAACAACTAGGCTAATTAACCCCGCACCAATAAGTGCCCCGGCAAGAACATTTCTGGTTTCGGATATTACACCTATTTGCTTCTGTGTTCGTTTAGATAGCATCACCCCAAAAATTATCAAAATCAACACTCCTCCGGCATATATGACTATCTGTGTTACGGCCAGAAACTCTGCATTTACAAAAACAAAAATTGCCGCAACCCCCAGCAAACTGAAAAGCAACCCTGCCGCTGCGTAGATCACGTTTTTAGTGAATAGTATGAGCAAGGCGGAGATTACAGTAATCGCTGCAAAGAAGTAGAATAATATGGTAAAGAGAGAGTTCAAATTGAATCTTAAATGACAAATATTAAATGTTAAATTTTAATTTTCTGAATTGTGAATTTCTCATTACTCTGGTCTTTTCTAATCATTTTATTCTGAATCGTAGTCACACTTTTTTTAAAGATCGCTACTAGTTCTTTACTCTCCGCCAAAGCCTCAACAATCACTTCTTCAGACACCAACCGTTTTCTTGAAATGATCATCAGATTAACCTTTGTTTCATTCAACTCTTTCAAAACTAACTTCAATTTATGAGCGAAGTCTTTTTGAGATTCTGCATGTAAAGTTTCCGCATAGTTCAAGGCAGGTGATGTTCCTGACCTTATCAGCTGGTTTCCTAATATATTTCCAGTTTGAGTCTTTGGTAGTTTTTCACCAACATCAATTACAACGCATGCAAAATCAATTAACCTTTGCTCAAGGTTATATGACTTGGTCGGTTCTTCAACCAACATATCATTATAATCGATGACGTCTTCCACTTTAATATTTATTATTTAAACTTTAACATTTAAACTTCTTCACCCCCCTCATCCTTCGGTTTCTCTTTTCCCTCCGAAGTCTTATCAGAGGAAGGCTTTTTAATGACTGGCTTAATCACCGGTTTTGGCTTCGTCTGGTCACCTGCATCTTTTGGCAAATCTGCTTTTTTCTTAATCACAGGTTTTATAACCGGTTTTGGCTTTGCATCTTTCGGGGCTTCACCCTTATTGCTTTCTTCCTTCTTTTTGATGACCGGCTTAGCTACTGCCTTTTTCTCCTCTTGCTTTTCATCCCCTGGTGAATCCGTTTTTCCTGTTTTCAGTCCGGCAATCTTAGGCTTGAATACAGGCTTAGGTTTACCACCTGAAATTTTAGGTGAAGGAGTAGCTGATTTTGTTTCCGATGATTCACCTGACTTCTGTGCCTTCAACCTGGCTTTCTCCTCCATGGCCTTGTCATAATCAGCTTGTTTTTCCTGGGCCTGTTCCGGAGTCATGTCAGAGAATTTATAGTTCATGTCTCTGATATCAAACTCACTGTAATCATAAGTTTTTGTCATGGTCAGACACTCGGTAGGGCATACCGTTGTGCAAAGACCACAATAGCAACATTTGGCCATATCGATGTCAAATTTTGCTGCGTATAAACGTACCGATGAACCATCCGATGTCTTTCGTATTTCTTCAGTCGATTTTACAGGTTCAATATCGATACAATTGACCGGACATACCTT
This sequence comes from Cytophagales bacterium, assembly GCA_965267335.1. GTDB lineage: Bacteria > Bacteroidota > Bacteroidia > Cytophagales > JAAEPT01. The sequence goes on from OZ253953.1 coordinate 4,329,288, forward strand.
TGCGCATTTGTCACATACTATGCAGTCGTCAATTTCATTATGCAAGCGATAGCGACCATTATCAGGAACCGGGATTGACTCATGAGGATATTGTAGCGTAACAATTCCGCTCTGTTGACTAAAGTAGTTGTCATCAGCAGCACCTATAGACTTTCTTCTCTTCTTGAAAACTGACTGAAAAAAATGTTTTACAGTCACTGAGAAGCCACCTGAAAGTGTTTTGATACCTTCCGCTACATTACCCCAATATGTGTTATTTGCTCCTTTCAAATTGTACGTACTACTGTATACTTCAAATCATTAGCATTCTCCACACTCCTGCTCCTAAAACAATGATCAATGCTGCAGGCGTTAAAACCTTCCAGCATAAATATAATAATTGATCGACCCTTAATCTGGGGTAAGCCCAACGGACCCATATTTGTAATGAAACCCAGGTTAAGGATTTTAATAACAACCAAAATATTCCCCATGCTATACCTGACCACTCACCATAAGTTCCTGTAGTCCAATCTGCCAATCGTGCGCCACCTATATTCGGCAATGGAGTATTCCACCCACCCAAAAAGAGTGTAACACCCAGCATGGCTACCAGTAACATCATAGCATACTCACCCAACATTATAATTGACCAACGAAACCCAGAATACTCTGTTTGAAAACCAGCGATCAATTCAGATTCAGCTTCCGGAAGATCAAAAGGAGCCCGGTTTGACTCAGCCAATGTTGCAATAAAGAATATGGGCAAACCAATCAACAACAGTGGATACCTGAAAATATTCCAGGTAGTAATTCCCCCCACTTCTGTTACGTCCATATTCCATGCTTTCACACCAAGAAAATAGTTCGCCTGCAAATATTTTTCGTTCACTACATCGTGATTAATGAGTATACCTTGCTGTTTATTGATTTCATTTAGGTCCAAGGTTTGACAAATCATGATTACTGCAAGAACTAATAGAGTGACGGGCACCTCATATGAGATGACTTGAGCCACAGCTCTCATGGCCCCCAAAACTGAATACTTATTATTGGAAGCCCATCCGGCCAATAGCATCCCAACCACATCCAGCGAAATAATAGCAAGTAAATAGAATACTCCTACACCCGTTGCCGAACCCATTAAACCTGGAGCGAACGGCATCACAGCAAAACCTGCAAATATTGAGACAAAAATCAATACGGGAGCTCCCAAAAAAACCCACTTATCTGCAGCGCTCGGGACAATCTGTTCTTTTTGAATTAACTTAATGACATCGGCAAGTGTCTGAATGATTCCTTTGGGACCAACCTCCATCGGCCCCAGTCTATCCTGAATGAAAGCAGAGAGCTTCCTTTCTACATATACCACAACAATCGTATATGCAATCAGAAATGGCAATATAAAAAACAGTGCGTACACCCTAAAACCAAATATTATTTGGTTGAAATTGAATATTCAACTACAAAACAAATTATTTTTCTGTCAAAAACCTATTTTGTAAAATTTTATTTCGTTCAGAAGTTACTTGTTCTTGATTAGCCACAAAGGTAGTCCTTTCATGGGACGATTCATTGAAATCAACCAAATTATTCCCACAACGGATAGTGTTCCAAGGGTACTTCTTGTTGAAAAAATATTCTGGTTGAAGCCTTAAAGGACTCCGTAAAGTCCGAGACGTAAAACTCATAGGACTTAGGACCAGCAGATAATTCGGATTCTGATTGTAAATAGTTCTTCAATGCATCTGCAACTATGACCGATGAATCAATCACCTTTACTTCACCATTGTAATACTGATCGATCTCCTTTTTTATCAATGGATAATGAGTACAGCCGAGAATCAATGCATCTATTCCCTGAAGTTCCGCATCTCCTAAATACTCATCAATAATATTCCTTGAAATGTTATTGTTAAAAAAGCCCTCCTCAATCATGGGCGCTAAAAGTGGCGTTGCCAATGATTTCACCTCAATACCTTTAGCAAGAGCCTCAATCTTCGCTGTGTATGCGTTGGATCCAATAGTTTGCTTGGTGCCAATCACCCCGACTTTCTTACCCGCAAAATTTTCACCAATATAATCCACAACGGGATCAATCACATTCATGACATGAGCCCGAGAAGCCACATACTCCTTTACCAACTCATAGGCAGCAGATGAGGCAGAATTACAGGCAATTAGAATCACCTTACAGTTTTTTTGAAGCAGTACATTACAAATTTTTATACTGTAAGCCTGTATTGAAGCGGGAGATTTGTCACCGTAAGGTAAATGTGCGGTATCACCAAAATATACTAAACTTTCATTGGGAAGCACTCCCTCAATGGCATGAGCCAGGGTCATACCACCAATACCACTATCAAAAATCCCAATCGGATCCGTAGAATTCATAATATAAAGGTAGAAAAAAGAAATTATTGAACCTGATGAATTTTGTGGGCTAAATTTTAATACGGTACTTTTATCCGGCATGCCTGATCACACAACTATATTCTACCAAAACATTCCCCAGGATCAGCAAGGAGTGTTCATGGCCGGTAAAGTTAATCCCGAATTCGAATCATGGTATCTCAAAGCAAGAGAGGTAGAACAAAGAGTTTTAAATGATGAACAGGTGAAAATACTTCCCAAAATAGAATCCACGCACCCGCATTATGATGAGTGGCACTTAAGATCAAAAAGTGCAGACCGCTTTGAGAAATATTTATCGGGAAAACAAGAAACAAAACTCCTGGAAATTGGCTGTGGGAATGGATGGTTCACTCATATCTGCTCAAAGTCGGTTAAACATGCAGTCGGTGTTGACGTCAATCTACTTGAACTCCATCAGGCACAAAAAGTTTTTTCAGCACCAAACCTTAGTTTCTGTTACTGGAATATCTTTGAAGAAAATCCGTTTGAAACATTCTTTGACATTGTAGTTTTCAATGCCAGCATTCAATATTTCGAGGAGCTAGATGCGTTATTTGAAAGGGTTTGTACATTACTCAGTCCCGAGGGCGAGCTACATATTATAGACAGCCCATTTTATTACCAGTCAGAGTTACAAAATGCAAAAAGCAGAACTGAACAGTATTATAAGAATGCAGGAATCCCTGAAATGATAAAATATTATCATCACCATTCCTACGCTGACCTAAGGGGTTTTGAAAAACTCTATACCCCGCCCGGGTTCATCTCTAAAAAGCTACTGGGCAAAAAAGACAGTCCATTTGGATGGTACAGAAAATACTTCGCAGAACTTTCCGCATAAGTAGCTGATAATTTGCATATTTATATAAACACCGAATAGATGAACTTCTTTCTTCCCTCAGTAGTCATTTCGTTCTTACTGCTCACCTTTTGTTCTCAAAACAAAGATCAAGGCAGTGACCAGAGCATAGCCACTCATGATCTAAACAAAGGAGATGAGCTTTCAAAAGAGTGGGAAGAAGCAGTCGAAACAGATGATACAACTGGTGTATCCTGGGTCAATTTTCAAAATTATCAACAAGGCTCAATTTACTTTTCCTTGGTTGATAACCTTAGAATAAGAAATGCCCCTTCACTCAAAGGCAAAGAAATAAAAAAAGTAGGGTATGGAGCTATGCTTTATTACTCTGGCCGAACCCGGGGAGAAGAACTATCCCTAAAACTTCGGGGAATCATGCGCACAGGAAAGTGGTATGAAGTAACCACAAAAGATGGAGGTACAACAGGTTGGACGTTTGCCGGAGCACTTATTAGTGACGAGGATGTAATCAAAGTAGGACCAGACCGTAAATACAAAAACCTGCAGAGTGCTTTGGAGGCGACCGAAGGCAATACCATCATCCATATTGACGAAGGCAAGTATATTCAGGATGAAGAAATCTCGGTTGGAGGATATGTACGGAATGGGGTGACTTACGATGTAAAAAACACTTTAATCGAAGGAAAAGGAGAAGTGAAATTGGTGTGTTCCGACAAAGATGCCAATGTAATGTGGATTGGATCTGATGATATCACTCTTCGCAACTTGAGTCTTTACCATGAACCGAAAGTTGATGATGGACAACCTCCCTACTGCTCTGGTAACGTGATTACATTGGATATTGGGTCCAATCTAACGATTGAAGACTGTGAATTAAACGGTTGTGGTAGAGTAGGGCTCTATTACAACACTGGACCGACCAAAGTGACACTCAAAAATAATCACATTTTTAACAACAGCTTTTGTGCGATCATTGATGGTGATGGAAACAAACTATTTGCAGAAGACCCAAATCATAGCCATATTATCTTCGAAAATAATAAGATTGAAAAGAATGGTAATGGCTCGATTGAGTACTATGACCGTGATTCAGAAACCTACTACAGCGGAGATTACGAAGAAGAATATGACGGGCATTAAAACTTCAAAAAATTAACCCATGAAACGAATCAGCAGACTATTTTTTCTTGTACTTGTACCGGTCATTGTATCCTGTTCGGAAACTAAGGAACAAGAACAAGCCGAAACTCCTGACGAATGCGCTCCCGAAATTCAGCACCCAAAATACATTGGACAGTATGTTCTGGCGCAAATGGACGAATCTTCTTCCGAGCTCAGCATTGCTGTGAATTGCGAAACTAAGGAGCCAACACAAATTGAGCTGAACCCATTTGGTGCTTATGACAGTGGATACTATTTATCAATGGATAAGGAGGGCGAAGTCATGTATGAATTCAAAGAGTTTGCGGAAGACGGCTCCGTGCTCTCATTTGAGGCTGAAGGCCCGGATGGAGTAAAAATAAAGATCAAGATGGAAGAAGGTGATGGGAATAAAAGCTTCAAGCTCTCGATAGGAGAAAAGCAGTGGTTATTGGTGCCTGCCGAGGACAAGGATATATATCCCACAAATATTTGTAAAGAAGGTATTTCGGAAGAAGACTTTACCGATGAGATAATTAAGGTACTCCACCTTATGAAAAACAAGAGCCCTGAATTAGGTCGGTATATTCCGAGTGAAGGTATCATCTACGCAACTCCGGGCCCAGGTTTACATCCATATGTTGATACAATTCTTGGGGAACTTCATGAAAAAGGAGCAAGCCGGTTTTCTTCCAAGAATTTCATTAAAGCAATGGATTTAGTTCAACTTCATATGGATGAAGAAGAGAGCTACTTAAATTATGTAGAGAGCATGCCCGATCGCTGTATGCCACCTTCCAGCTCAATGTTCATTATCATGGAAATGTCTGATGATACAGAACAGGCAAGTGCAAAAATCTTACTCACCGTACCTGTCGAAGATGAGGAAGGGGTTTATCAGCAAGTAGCAGTGTTTGACTTTTACTACGATTCTCAGCTCTGGATAAGAAAGATTGACTTCACGGAGTGCGGGGCATAGGACTTAAGAGCTTAGGCAGGCTCTTCCTTCTCCTCTATTAGCACCGTAGGAATTTCAATAGAGAAAATGCTGCCCTCACCCGGCTCACTTTCCACAGTAATTTTTCCATGGTTCCTTTCAATAAATTCACGACATAGCTTAAGGCCGAGACCTGTACCTGTTTCATCATGGGTACCCCTGGTCGTGTAGTTCGAATCCAAATCAAAAATCTTATTCTTTGCAGCATCAGGTATTCCTATACCCGTATCCTCAACGGAAATCCTTAATGTATTTTCAGCAGGTATATGTTCAGAGTGAATATAAATCTTACCATTTTCAGGAGTAAACTTGATCGCATTGGAGAGTAAATTTCTAATGACGGTATTGATCATGTTGTAATCACCATAAGCTGCATCATTGGGACCTATTTCCATCCTAACCTCAATATTCTTTAAATCAATTAACTCTTTCAAAAGGTTGAGGTTTGACTCGATGATTTCCTTAAAATCTAGTCTAGTTTTATTTACCTCTAGCAAACCGGTTTCAGAACGAGACCATTGTAATAAATTATCCAATAGTGTGTATGTACCCTTGCAAGAATCAGCGATCACATTAAATATTTTCTCACGCCTTTTCTTATCTAAGCCATCATAATTTAATATCAGTGCTTCACCTAACATAGCCAGACCACCAATCGGATTCTTCAGGTCATGAGCTATTATCATGAATAGCTTGTCTTTTTTTGCATTTAATTCTTTCAACCGCAGATTATTCTCTGCCATCTGCTGATTATCTCTTTCTTTTATAATAAGCATCAGTAAAACAACCCATCCAAAGGATATAAAATAAAAAGCAAAGTAGGTAATCACTTGCAATGTGGCAGTCGAATACAGTTCCAGATTGATTTCCATTGCCCAAATAGCACGGAGTAAAAACAGAAACGTTAAGATGTAATAAAAGTACACCGCCATTGTTTGAACCTTGCTGCGCTGTTTGTCAAGTAAAATCACCGAACCAGCAGTACAGAAGATAATGATCAGTATAATTGACATGAGGGCTACCCTTAAATACTCATATGGTGTATTATGGAAAATGAGGAAGATTACGGATAGACTTGCCGGAAAAACAAGAAACCTTATGAAGTGTCTTCTATTAAACTTCTTGTTAGCATTGATAACACAATAAGCTTCCAGACAAATTCCTATGATTCCCAACACATTAGAAAGTACAACACTAATAAAATAAGGGGCCGTCATCCGTAATGCGAAGAATAGACTGTATAGAACCCCAAAAACCTTAGCAACAACAAAAAGTACTAAAATTGGGTTCTTAGGCCTGTAAATAAGCAGGTAGATTCCAAAACAAAGAACTACAAGTATATTCCCAAATGTGAATAACAAGAAAATGGTATGAACATCTATTCCCATCTTATTTAGCTGGTGAAGTAAGAAAAATAGAGAATCTGGAATTAATAAAGCTAATTCTTCACTAAACTACTAATTTATACCATGGGTTTTTCTCGATCCAATTTCACAAAATAGCGCTCCTTCAATACATTTAGGTGATGAATGCCATGACCAATTATCTGAAACCCCAGAGCGAGAGGTGTAACTTCCAGGTTAAAACACACACCTTTTCTATGGAACATTTCGGGACTAAAATGCTCAAATAATAGAATAGATGATTCTCTCACCAATTTAAATTCATATAACAAATCACTTATTTCCCTTAGATTACTGTTATCCTCTCTGGCATATAGCTGTTCATCATAACCTGGAAGAATATTTTGGTCTTTCCTCGCAAAAACAAGCGCTCTGTATGACTGAATTCTTTCATTGTCAATCACGTGCTGTAGAATTTGTTTAGGCGTCCATTTCTCCTCCGTATACCGGTAATCTTGATTAGCTTCAAGTAATTCTCTCACCTCCTCAAAATCGTCTTTCGTATCCTGCAGACCATCCAATAAGGTCGTGTCGTCAGGAACCTGGTTGATATAGCGGTCAAAGAATTTAGGCATGAAGAGTAAGTCTGATTTTTTCATTTGGATGCGTATTAGTGATGCACTCTGTTAGACAAAAACGGCCCATAAAGCAGATAAAAGCACTTTATCAGGCTATGATACGTAGTTCTACGGATACCCTCCTGGCAGAATTCACGGACAAATTTTTACAGAATTTCACGGAACAAACAGGGCAAGACATGAGCGTATATTTGAGTATAGAAAGTTAATTAAATATAACACTTAAATATATCGATCATGAAAAAGTTAATCATACTATCCGCATCTGTTTTCGCTCTTACTATTACTGCTGCTCAGGCACAGAGTACTGTAAACGAAAGAAATAATTTGAAAGGACCAAAAGCTAAAAACCAAAAGGTAGGTCAGAAAACTGTTGATCAACAAGCTGAAGTTTTCTTAATGCCAAGTGGAGAGCTGAAAGGCCCTGAAGCTAAAAACACAACCGTTGCTGAACGAGCAACTGGAACAGAATTAGTAACCTCAAAAGGGGGGAACCGAATCATGGGACCTAAAGGCAAAAACCAACGCCCGGGTCAACAAAACACTTCTAGTGAAGTAATAGGTAGCAATCAAATTGCGCAGAAGTAATCAGGACGATTTATGTTGTTGTAGAATATCAACTTGCTAGTGTTGAATTCTGAAGGGCCGCCAGGCCCTTTTTTTGTGTTCACTCTAAAATGTGAGGTGCGTTTCGAACAAGTTTTTTAATAAGCTAAGAGTGCTATCACATCTATAAATTGAGCTAGATGATGGAGCTTAAAGCAGCATCCGTATTTTTACGGATACGCACCTGGCAGAATTCACGGACTAATTTTTACAAAATTTCACGGACCAAAATCGGCTGATTAACCGCGTATATTTAAGTATAGAAAGTTAATTAAATGTCACACTTAAATATATTGATCATGAAAAAGTTAATCATACTATCCGCATCTGTTTTCGCTCTTACTATTACTGCTGCTCAGGCACAGAGTACGGTAAACGAAAGAAATAATTTGAAAGGACCAAAAGCTAAAAACCAGAAGGTAGGTCAGAAAACTGTTGACCAACAAGCTGACGTTTTCTTGATGCCAAGTGGTGAGCTAAAAGGCCCTGAAGCTAAGAATACTACTGTTGCTGAAAGAGCGACTGGAACTGAGCTCGTAACCTCCAAAGGTGGTAACCGAATCATGGGCCCTAAAGGTAAAAACCAACGCCCTGGTCAAAAGAGCTCAAACTACATTGCAATCCAAGACAATCAAATCGCTCAAAAGTAATGGGTAGTATAGATTAATTTACATGTTGCAATGTAATCAGCAGTAAAATGCTGTAGTCTAGAAAGGGGTCGAGAGACCCCTTTTTTTATTTTTCTACCTCTCGAAGTGAATACAGTATCTCCTTCATTTTGGATTTGTGACGACTTGCCCGCTCAAGCAGTGTCCAGGTATAAACCTGATAATAACGAGACTCTCCTTCACAAAAAGCCAGGCTATAGAAAATTTTGACATCATCAATTTCCCCTTTAATGGAAGTGATTCTGGCTGGCATACCTCCAATGGTATCTTTGATTACAGTCGTATGTTTTGAGTCCCTCAAGCTGGCAACCATAGAATTGATAAGCAATTCGGAATAGCTGTCAAGATTGTTTTGATACAAATCCTGAAGATCGTTGTCCTCAAGGGCCTGTTGCAACTCAGCCTTCGATTCATCAATTACCATCACATAAAACTCCTTTATTCCATTCTGATACTGTAGAGATGCTTCTTCATTGAGGTTATCAACCTGCTTAAGAAAAGACGGTATAGTCAGCGAGTAGGTATCATTAATGGTAACTACTTGGTCTTCATTATCCGAAGCACAGGAGATTAGTGTGAATGAAATGAGTAGGTAGACGAAGTTTTTCATCGTTGATTTTTTTGAGTAGATGCGGTGATTATGTCAGAGAAGTACTACAAATGTTCAAATTAGAAGATTCATTACCAAGAAGGATACGATTAAAATAGAGTAATGAAAGAAAACAAAATTCCTAAATCTCTTAAAATCTTTACTCACCCGATTAGATATAAACAATACTCCAAGTACCAAAGCTTCAATTATAAAAGAAGCTAAAGCGAAGATCATAAAAATTTCATATACCCCAATAAAAGAGTAACTATTGCGCTCCATAATTGCCCAAACCAGTATAAACAGATGTATAACCCCAAATACAAGCTCTATAGCAATACTCTTCCTGACCATATCACCTATGCAACCATCCCCTCCAATTCAGCATCAGTAGCCTTTTCACGGTCGGGAATCATAGCAACAGCTACTTCTTCCTTGGCACTGTCTATGTTCTTATTCTTACGAGCTCCATTTACCAATATGGCAATCACAAAACGGATTGCGAAGTACTCCATAAACTCCGGAATCCAGGGCAAATCGATTTTTTCATTCGCCAGTTTACTCAATCTCTTTATCAGCCTTTTTGCTTCTTTGTCATCGATTCCTTTGTCAAGACTGCGCACCAGATCGTAAAATTCGTTAGGCAGATGATCATACAAAAAGGTGTCAATCTTCATCACTATTTTGATCAGAATTTTTTCCTCCTTGGTTTCCTTAATAAGTGGTACGTTAATTTTTTCATTTAGCTTGATTGCTATCTGCTTGATCTCCACTTCCGTCAGCTTATGACGCATTTCGGGTGGAGCAAAGTATTCGTTAAGAAGTTGCTTAAACTCTTCTTCGGTCAGTTCATTAATGGTTGCCATAGTTATGTTAGGTTAATTGTTGGTAGTTTACTTTAGATAGCCGAAGAGTAAATTAAGAATTAATAATGTAGAATTAAAAAATATTGATTTTCCAAAATTCGATATCCCGAATTACTCCGCTACAATTCATTCTTCATTTTGATTCCTCACGAAATCCCGTAGGCACAATAAAATACATCTCCGCATACAAAGGTCGTTCATAAGCAGGCCATTCCTGACCATAAGCCACGGTGGGATTCTTGAGGGTTTTACTTTTTGAATATGCATTGATAGCGTAACCCAGGTACTTTCTGTAGTATGCTTCCACCTCTGCTGCTGTCATCGACCTGGCCTGTAGTTCATCAAAAGTCAAATCAGGTGTCATCGCCCCTCCGATACCAAAGTCATCGTATAACCACCATTTTGGTTTTTCCGGATTGGTATAGTCGAGGTACAGGTGAGTCAGGTGGTAACGTGATGCTATCCCAATAGCGATAATATAATGGGCATTGGAGTCAGGTAATTGATTGATGGTATCCAATAAGTATTCCACAATCCCCGTACTTATTTTCTCCTTATCGGCTACTTTGATAAACTGTTGATAGGTCAGACTGGTGTCATTATTCTTTGGAGAAACGAGATGAGGACCACAGGCATCATCCTGGCAGTAAGTAGCATTAATCATGGTCGTCAGGTCCTTGGCAATACGGCAGTGTTCTGCACTATCAGGTGACAACACCGAATGGTACAACCGGTGCTGTATATTCATAAAGCAGGACTTACATCCTCCGGCCGGTGTCCATAGGCTTTCATGATAATTGGTTTTTTTATCGCACGCTCCGTTATTGCCAGCCACGAGCGCTTCCCTCCAGATACTGTCAGTTATGGCATATGGGTTTTGTGGTGAATCTGTATCGGATCTCTCCTGTGAATACACATGAGTAATCTCAATCAAAATTAGCACTATTGATATTACACTATTTCTGAATCTTTTTCCCATTCTTCTTTTATCACAACAGAGCCGGCTATGTAGTCATGTAGTGCGCGTCTTTTCGGGTTATTAAAGACACAAGCTATTTCTCCTATCAACCAATATAATGCTATCTGGCCTTCATATGCAGTCAAAAGGGAATCTGCTTCCTGCCCTTTATAGTTAATGAGATAAGATAAGTTCATTATAATATTAGGAAGCTCACGGTAGAAGGCCTGTGCAATGGTGAGGTTCTTCTCTGTTTTTTCATGAATCACCTTTAACCCCACAGCTTTCTTACCAACGGTTCTTCCGCTTGTTGAGTGCGAATAAATGAAATAACCAGATGCTATAGATACCAAAACAAACTGTAGAATAATATTATGATGAAACTTCTGTGGAAGAAATGCAATAAACAGTGCTGGAGCTACGGCTATAATGAGAATATCAATTAATAGCGCTCCAAACCGCCTCCAAAAAGTTTGATATTTTGATTCGATCTCCGTCAAGGAGCAAAATAATTCAACAATAAAACAGTTTAGTAATGAAGAACAATGAGCTCATTTCAGGTTTTGTCCTGACACTTAAAAGGCAGTCGCTCCTCACCAAGGTCATCAGCATACTTTTCTTTTAAATCTTTGAGGTCCTTGCAGTCCATGTTCTTTCTTAAAAACTTAAAAACATCTACCCTATAGGCTTCATCGATATACTGGAAGCCTTCTGCGTATTGTTTCATTATTTTTTTCTGTTGCTTGTCATCAAAGAGGTCCCAGTTTTCTGTAATCGCTTTATTGATATCACTAAAATTTTTATCAAGGGCTCTTTTCGAAAAGCCGTTTTTGATCAAATAATTCAGCTCCTTATCCCGGTTTTGTACGATCAGGAACATCACCATTTGGTCCATGCTCACCTGAAAAACTCTACCTCCCCTAACCGCATTTGATATCGTCTTTTCACATTTTTTGACATAGTCATCAACGAGGTCCTTATTCATTGGCTTTTTCTTATCAGCTGCCCTACGGGCTATGTACTCATCGATATCACTTGACATAAAACCTGCCCAGTTTACCAATACGGCTGCATCGATTTCATCCAGCACTTCCTGATCACCTAGTTCTATCACAAGCGCTAAAGCATCTCGTACGTCAAACATTCCGGATTTCTCGTTTGATACCAACCTCTTCAATTTGTCGACCACCACTCCTTTGAAACCCTCTGTCTCATTAATCATCTTCTTTAGCTTGTCATTTGTGTACACCTTCTTTGATATTTCACACTCCGGCCAGGTTTGAAATGCAAGCTTTGACAATCCATGATCTTCCGGCAGCCCACCAATTATTTCTGCAATATTATCCTGACTATTAATATCCACCGAGGCACACAGCTCTCCTTTTTCGAGTAGCGAAGCAATTACCTCAGCCGGATCTTCCAGACCATCGACCTTAGTCTTTTCAAATGAAACGAACTCGTGTTCCACACCTACATAGTTAGGGTCTTCGAAAGAACGATCATTGATCACATGCATCACGCCAAGCAATTGATCATCCACTCCGTAGGCAAAGTGCTTTCCATCCTTGGAGGCCTTAATTTTAAATCTTGCCAGTTGCTGTTCTAAGTCAACTTCTTCTCCATAACCTTCATAGGCGACATCGGACTTGGACCAGAATGGAAAGTCTACATCCCATACCAGAGCGTAGCGAAATCGGGTACTGCGATCTCCGGCTTCACCAACTTTGGATACCTTTTTGGCTTTTGTGGTCTTGTACTGAATATGACGCACCGTCACAGTGCCCTTAGCATCACCGACTTTTATGGTCGTACTTTTTGTTTTGACCGTTTTTGTTGTCGTGCAACCCTTTTGGCATCCACTCAAAGCTATCGTAACCAGTAAAATATAAATTGACCTAAACCGCAGAATAGCAGCCAGGAAGCCTGTTCTTTTGTTTTCCATAACCCTTGAATTAGGTGAGCTTATAACGAAGCAACGTGTTTTAGCTTGATTTTATTGAGCTTTTCTACGTATGCCTGCTTCACCTGGTTGAACTTTTCTAAATTATTTGAATCTACTGGTTCTGCAGACGGTGGATCTACTTTCAACGGATCTACCGCATGTCCGCTCTTCCAGAACCTAAAATCCAGATGCGGCCCTGTAGAAAGTCCTGTACTACCGACATAACCAATGATCTGGCCTTGCTTCACTGTTTTTCCGACTTTAATACCTTCTCCATATCCGGAAAGGTGCATATAGCCAGTTGTATAAATGCTGTTGTGCTTAATTTTAACATAGTTTCCTGCTCCTCCACTGTATTGTGCCTTAATTACGACTCCGTCACCCACAGCATGAACCGGTGTGCCTTTTGGAGCTGCATAATCTACACCATGGTGAGGTCGTCTTATTTTTAGTACCGGATGGAGCCTGCTATTTGAAAAATGTGAGCTAATACGTGAAAACTGTAGGGGAGCTTTCAGGAAGGTTTTTTGCAAACTGTTTCCCTCCTCATCAAAGTATTCAATGCCCGACTCTTTGCCCTGATCAAAATAGAAAGCCATGTAGGTTTCTCCGTAATGTTCAAACTCTGCTGCTAGAATTCTTCCCATACCGACAGCCTTTCCATCCACCTGTTTTTCTTCATACAGGACCTTAAAATTATCTCCCTTTTGTATTGCAAAAAAGTCAATCTGCCAGGCATAAACGTCAGCAAGTGCATTGGCCAAAACCGGACTCGCGCCATTATCCACCATGGTATTATAAAGAGAACTAGTGATTACACCCGCGAATGTTTTTTCTTTTGTAACCACTTTCTTATGCTCCAGCTTTACTGAAAGGGAATCTTCGAGGTTGAACAGTACATAATCAATCTCATTAGGATGATATATAAAACACTTTGCTTTGTGTGCACTGTCAGTAGTGCATATTACCTCATAAGGTTTATTCGCCCTGATCTTCCGTACATCAAATACTTCTCTTGATCCTTCAGCCAGCTTGGCTATTTCCGAATAGGACACATTATACTCCTGAAGAATTTCTGAAATATTCTGGTTAGGCTTTACCTTATCCTTAATGATATAAATTGAATCTTTATTGAATCCGTATAGAAAAACGGGTTCTTTAGGCTTTTCCTTAGGTTTACTAAGTTCTTCAACCGATTCCTTTGTTTGTTGACTTGTTGGTTCTTTTGAATCAATCGTGATAAAATAAGTAACAACTGCAACCAGGCCAATAAACAATAGAATTAATGGCAGTTTATTCTTCATAGTGCGTGAAATTATATTCAAAATCTATCGCTCTTTTATACTTAAAGACCCTGAATACCAGTGTAATTCGGTCACTAAATTGAATAAATATCCTTAAAATCCCAATTTTTAGGTCATTTATTAAGTATACTATAAAGATTGGCTCTGGATATTTCATCAATATATCGTAATACTAAATCGCAGATTGGTCACTTCAATATTATTATTTTAATGCGTAAACCTTAGTATTTACCCTTCCCTAAATTAACTTTGCGCCAAACTACGTTGCCTTGTACAAATTCTTAATTCGTCCGTTTCTTTTTCTCTTCAGTCCCGAGTGGGTACACCACTTTTCATTCAGATCGCTACGATTTCTTCATAGGCTTGGAATGATAGGGTTGATACGTCCTAAGAAAGTCAAGGACACGATTCTAGAGACCGAAGTGTTCGGAATAAAGTTCCCAAATCCTGTCGGTCTTGCAGCAGGATTTGATAAGGATGCCAAACTAGTTGACCCTCTGTCGGAATTAGGTTTCGGCTTTGTAGAGATCGGGACAGTAACCCCGAAGCCTCAGCCGGGAAATGAAAAACCTCGTTTGTTTCGTCTGAAAAAAGATAAGGCCATCATCAATCGTATGGGTTTTAACAATGAGGGTGTTGCAGCAGCTGTTGCCAGATTAAAAAAGAAGAAAAAAAACATCATTATAGGAGGAAATATAGGCAAGAACAAAGTTACACCTAACGAGAAAGCCTTAGATGATTACATGATTTGTTATCAGGCTTTGAAGGATATCGTTGACTATTTCGTGGTAAATGTGAGTTCACCCAATACCCCTGGACTAAGAGATTTACAGGAAAAAGGTCCGCTGCTGGAAATATTGGCCAGCTTACAAAAAGAAAACAAGTTACAGCCATCACCAAAGCCTATTTTACTTAAAATAGCACCTGACCTCACTGAAGGTCAACTCGATGATATAGTAGACATCGTTAAGGAATCCGGAATAGCCGGAATAATTTGCACAAATACTACAATCAGTAGAGAAGGGTTAAAAACAGATTCTTCGATTGTTGAAAAAATTGGTAATGGTGGATTGAGTGGCAAACCACTAATCGACCACTCAACCGAAGTAATTCGTTATATCAATGAAAAGTCCGGTGGTAGCATAAAAATAATTGGTGTAGGAGGTATTATGAGCGCTGACGATGCGTTAAGAAAATTAGAAGCCGGAGCATCATTAGTTCAAATTTATACCGGTTTTATTTATGAAGGCCCGGCATTGATCAGAGATATCAACCGGGCAATAGCAAATGTCAGAAAAGCCTCTTAATTCAAAAAATTTGTATTTTTAAATCGTGGCAGGCAACACCTATAGAAAAACAGAAAACAAGAAGCGACAGGGAAAGAAGGGTAAGTTTTCTCTGAAAAAAGTTGTTGACGACCGTAGAGTCCAACTTACCACCGGTCTATTTCTGGTGTTTTTAGGTGTATGTATGTTTCTCGCCTTTACGTCATACCTTTTCACGGGTAATGCTGATCAATCGATAATAGAGGGAGGCAATGTTTACGAAAGTGGGTTGGAAGCTAAAAACTGGCTCGGCTACTATGGAGCCTTACTCTCCCATTGGTTTGTATTTAAGTGGTTTGGAGTTGCTGCGTTTCTGTTTGTACCTATATTAGTAACGGCCGGATACGGCATTCTTTTCAGACAAAAAATCAAATTTTTCGGGTCTCTGGTAAGTGCATCCATTTTCTTTTTGTTTTGGACCAGTACTACTTTCGGATATTATTATGTGACCGCTAAAAGCATCTCCAGTTATGGATTCCTTAGCGGAGGAATTGGTTTTGAAATTGCGGCTACTTTCTATAGTTGGTTTGGCTGGGGAACAGTTTTTCTTCTCTTCTTTACCCTTGCGGTATTTCTGATTTTCTTCTTCAATATCACTAGTCTGATTGGTTTGGGCAAAAGTACCGAAGACGAAGAGCTCGTAGAAGATGATGATCATGAACGCATTAAGGACGAACACAAAAACTTTGTTCAGGAACTCAATGACGAACTCTTAACAAATGCTGAAGAGCTATCCGAGGAAAACAAGGAAGAGGAAGCGACTGAAATCACTATTGATTCAGAATTAGCAGCAAATGATGAAGATCGGTCAAATCAAGCTGCGGTCGAAGACACTGGCATTACGTTTGACCACAACCCTGATGATGTTCAACCTCAACCGAAAACTGATCCTGACGAAGAACTGGAAATCGATGTAAGCGAGGCCGAAGAAGAAGAAACAGTAAAAGATACCGGAGCTCTTGGGACCAACTACGACCCGACCCTGGATTTGGCAGAGTACCAATACCCAACACTGGAACTTCTTGAGGATCGATCGGGTGGAAAAATATCCGTTACCCGGGAAGAACTCGAGGCCAACAAAGACAAGATTGTCAACACCCTTGGTAACTACAAAATTGGAATTTCAAGTATTAAAGCGACCATTGGTCCAACGGTTACGCTTTACGAAATTGTACCGGAGGCTGGTATAAAGATTTCTAAAATCAAAAACCTTGAGGATGACATTGCTCTTGGGTTGGCAGCCCTTGGTATTCGTATCATAGCCCCAATACCAGGAAAAGGTACCATTGGTATTGAAGTTCCCAACAAAAACCGGGAAATGGTATCCATCCGCTCGGTGATCTCAACAGAGAAATTTGCCAAGAGTGAAATGGACTTACCAATCGTACTTGGTAAAACTATTTCCAATGAGGTATTCATGATTGACCTCGCAAAAATGCCTCACGTGCTGATGGCTGGTGCTACAGGACAAGGTAAGTCCGTTGGTATAAATGTTCTCTTAACCTCATTACTTTATAAGAAGCACCCATCTCAATTGAAATTTGTGCTTGTCGATCCAAAAAAGGTGGAACTTTCCATCTATACCACCATCGAAAAGCATTTTCTTGCCAAACTTCCGGATAGTGAAGAATCCATCATTACAGATACAAAAAAAGTGGTGCATACTCTTAATGCACTTTGTATCGAAATGGATACGCGCTACACCTTATTGAAGAATGCCGGTTGCCGAAACCTGAAAGAATACAACAAGAAATTTATTGAGCGTAAGCTAAATCCAAATCACGGACATCAGTTTATGCCATACATTGTAGTGGTAATCGATGAGCTTGCCGACCTGATGATGACCGCAGGTAAAGAGGTGGAAAGCCCGATTGCCCGACTGGCACAACTTGCCCGAGCCATTGGTATTCACCTGGTGGTTGCTACCCAACGACCATCAGTAAACGTAATTACTGGTGTAATCAAAGCAAACTTTCCGGCACGAGTTTCCTTTAAGGTGACTTCTAAAGTAGATAGTAGAACCATTCTGGATGCTGGGGGTGCCGATCAATTGATTGGTATGGGAGATATGCTCTTCTCACAAGGATCTGATATTATCCGGGTACAATGTGCTTTCGTTGACACACCTGAGGTAGATGCAATTTGTGACTTCATCGGTGACCAAAGAGGTTATGAGTCTGCATTCCTTCTACCGGAATATATTGAAGAAAGTGAAAGCGGCATTGGTGATGTGGACTTATCAGACCGCGATGCTATGTTTGATGACGCAGCAAGAATAATCGTACAGACCCAACAAGGAAGTACTTCCATGCTTCAGAGAAAATTAAAACTAGGTTACAATCGCGCTGGCCGACTGATCGATCAATTGGAAGCTGCTGGAATTGTGGGTCCTTTTGAAGGAAGCAAAGCCAGAGAGGTTCTGGTAAAAGACGAATACGCTCTGGAACAGTTGTTGAACGACCTCAATAGTAATTAATAATTTATGTCGAAAACATTTAAGTAACGGTAATTCTTAATTAAGAAAGCTTTGGCTTAATTATTGCTAAACCATTTGTACCGGATTAAAATTAAAGTTTATAAGATGAAAAAATATTTATCCCTCTTGTTGATTGTTTTGAGTGCCGCTAGCTATAGTGTTGCTCAAACAAACGTGAAGAAAGACCCTGAAGCAAAAAAGATATTGGACAAGGCTAAGGCCAAATTCAAATCATTAAGTTCATTCAAAGCCGATTTTACCCAGCAAATGGAAAACAAAAGGCTGAACATGAAGGAAGAGGAGAAGGGATCTATCAAAGTAAAGGGTGATATGTTCAGAGTTAAGCTTGGTGATACTGAAATCATTGTAAACGGAACTAAATCCTGGACAATTTTAAAAGAGGACTGTGAAACAAATGAAGCTACATACGAAGAAGGTGGACCAATAATCACTCCTGGAAGCGTAGTCGAAATGTACGAAACAGGATACAAGTATATCTATATGGGCGACCAGAACGTTGGTGGCACGGCTTGTTACAGTATTGACCTGGAGCCGGATGTGAGCGCTGAAGAAAGAGATAAGCAACAAGTCACTAAAATCAGAATCTACATCAACAAGAGTAACAACGTAATCAAACGTTGGAAAATCTACGAGCGCAATGGTAATCAATACACTTACAGCCTGGACAAATTCACTTCCAATCCGACCATAAGTGATACCGAATTTGAATATTCGAAGAAAAGAGACTGTTCTTGCTGCGAGCTCATCAAACTCGATCGATAGAAAACAATATTAATTTTTGACTTTAGAGATTCCAGCTTAACTTCGCTGGAATCTTTTTTTATTTCTATGACTCGGGACGAACTATTTGAGCAGATAAAACTTAAACAATCCTACCTATGCATAGGCCTGGATACCGATATAGAAAAAATTCCTCCGCACCTCCTGGAGGAAAAAGATCCCATTTACGAATTCAATAAAGAAATTATCAAGGCCACAAGTGATTTGTGTGTTGCCTACAAACCCAACCTCGCTTTTTATGAGTCTATAGGTACTAAGGGCTGGAAGGCGCTGGAGAAGACACTGAAAGTAATTCCTGACAATATCTTTACCATTGCTGATGCAAAAAGGGGAGACATCGGTAACACCTCAAAGATGTACGCAAAGACATTTTTTGAGCATATGAATTTTGATTCCGTCACGGTTGCTCCATATATGGGTATCGATTCCGTTCAGCCCTTCTTAGAGTTTAAGGGAAAGTGGGTTATCTTACTGGCACTTACCAGCAATAATGGTAGCAGAGACTTTCAGACGAACTTACTCGAAAACGGAGATTACCTATTTGAAAGAGTTTTAGAAACCAGCAGCACGTGGGCTACGCCCGATGAGCTAATGTATGTTGCAGGAGCGACTAAGGCCGAAATGTTCCAAACTATCAGAAAACTGGCACCAAATAACTTCTTGCTGGTACCCGGTATCGGAGCTCAAGGTGGTGATTTGGAAAGTGTATCACGGTTTGGGATGAACAGCCAATGTGGACTACTCGTGAATTCATCACGTGGTATTATATATGCCTCATCAGGGAAGGACTTTGCAGAGGCAGCCAGAGAAAAAGCAATGGAGCTACAAAAGCAAATGGCTGAGTATCTGGACAGGTTTTTAGATTAAAAGTACTTAACAGCTATGGACAGGTTGAGCGATCTTCCTGAAGACTTCCTGCATCTGGTATGGAAGCAACATCTATTTAACACCGATCGATTAGTCACTACTTCTGGAAAGTCCATTCAAATTATCAATGAAGGCTACCAGAACCTGGACGCAGGGCCCGATTTTGAAAATGCCGAGGTCATTATTGATGATATCCGTTGGGTTGGAAACATTGAAATTCATACCAAGGCTTCAGAGTGGTACCAACATCAACATCATCATGATGACAGGTACGAGAACGTAATCCTCCATGTGGTTCTCCATCATGATAAAGAGGTATTAAGAAAGGATCAGACTAAAATCCCATGTCTCGAATTAAAAGGGCGTATCAGGCAGTCGGTCGTTAAAAAGTATGAATACCTCCAAACTCAACTTCAGGACATTCCTTGCACCGATCAATTACCTCATGTCGACCGCATAAAAAAGCTGATTACACTTGACAGAATGGTAGCTGAAAGACTGGAAGAAAAGTCGGTTGAAATATTCAAATCTCTTGATCGATACAATGGTGACTGGAGAGAGCTAACCTTTTCTATGCTGGCCAAAACATTGGGATATAAGGTAAATCATGAGGCAATGACTGACCTGACGAACCGTATTACTTATAAAAACCTGCTCAAACACAAAGACCACAGTCTACAAATTGAAGCTATGCTCTTTGGTGTTTCAGGTTTGATAAGTGGGAATCATCGCGATAGCTACATTCAGTCCTTGCAGAACGAATATCAGTTTCTCCAAAAGAAATATGATCTATCAACTATGAATCCTGTATCATGGAAATTTTCCAGGATGAGACCAGCCAACTTCCCAACCTTGCGTATCGCTCAACTAGCAAGCATCACTCAATCTGTGACCGATCTATATTCCACTTTTGTTGAAGCTGAGGACCCGGATAAAATCAAAGCCCTACTCAGTATTGAACAATCTGAGTATTGGAAAAGCCATGTGTTGCCAGGCGAGCAGGTCAGCGAGCGCTTCAAAGGAATGGGCGATGAAATAAAAAACCGAATCCTTATTAACACGGTAATTCCTTTGATCTTTGCCACCGGTATCAAGCGACAAGATCAATCACTGAAAGACAAGGCTATTCAGTGGCTTGAAAAACTTCCTCCTGAGAACAACAAAATTATCCGACAATGGAAGTCCCTTGATTTTAATATGAAGAGCGCTCTTGATACACAAGCCGGCATCCAACTTCTCACCCGTTACTGCCATCACAAGCGTTGTTTGCAATGTCCTATTGGAATGGATATATTAAGTTCAGAGTTAATCAATTCCTGAGTTGGAAATACTGAACTACGTCATTCATATCGCAATTATCGCGATCCTTACCTACCAGCTACTGAAGCATTATTCAGAAGGTGAATTGACTCCATTACTATTACCTTCCTTCCTGATGAAGATCGCAGCAGGAATTCTGTTCGGGTTAATTTTCAAGGAGTTCTACTCGGAGATCAATGATTCAGATCGGTTTCACTCCGACCTGATTACTTACAAAACACTTTTTTTTCAAGACCCAGGACTCTATTTCAAATCAATATTTTCTACTGAACTCCTGCCAGCCAAGCAATTTTCCTGTTACTCAGAACCAAGAGCAATGTTCTTCCTGAAATTGATTTCTCCAATCAGCATCGCCTGTAATGGAAACTATTGGATCATCACAGCATACTTATCATTTCTAAACTTTATAGCTGGATGGATTCTGATCACTCGCATAGAGCAATACTTCCCCAAGCTGAAATTCTCTGCATTGCTGGCTTTTCTATGCTTCCCCTCTATACTTTTCTGGTCTTCGGGTTTAATGAAAGAGTCTATTGTCATGGCTGCGGTCTATTTCATTCTCTCCGTAGGCTTGGACTTTCGGCACTCGCATAAAATTAACGGGTGGAAGTGGCCAATAATATTCTTTAGCATGTGGGTATTGTTAATCCTGAAGTACTATCTATTTGCAGTGTTCATACCTTTTTTGTTGGCTTATGTACTAACCGAAAGATACCTTAAGAGCTGGAAATCCAGTTACAGAATTCTGGCTGGCTTGGGACTGATTTTGATTCTGGGGATTGCAGCTTCCTTTGTGCATCCCAATTTATACCCGGCAAATATTCTGAAAGCTTTAATGATCAATCATGACATTATTCTCACAAATAGTCCTGCACACTCGACAATTGACTATGGAGTCAATCAATTCAGTACCTCTGCTCAAATACTTCGATCATTTCCTATAGCCATCATTACCGCGCTGTATCGACCATTTATTTTTGAGCAACAACATGTCTTGGGTTGGATTGCCGGTATTGAAAATCTGGTTCTTGTCCTGATTACAGTCGGTGCTTTAATTACCGTTATCCAAAAAAAGATTCGTTTGGCTCCTGAATCATGGTACCTTATAGCTTTTGTGATTGTTATGTCCGGAATGCTAGGCCTTTCAGCTCCTAATTTTGGCACTCTCGTAAGGTATAAGGTTTACTTTTTGCCCTTCTTTCTATCCTTGACTCTTTATCCTTTTCAGGTTTTTCTTAAGCACACCATACTGAGGAAGTAAAGACCAATCAATAAAAATAAGATAGGCCATAATCCAGGGATTCAAATAGGTCGAAATTCCCATCAAAAAAGTCGTTCCGAAATGAAAAACAATTCCATAACTCAGGTAGTACCACTTTAGCTTTGGCTGGAAAAGAACAATAGGGAATGTAAGCTGAAAAAGTAATGTCAAACAAGAAAGAACAGCACACAGCACATCTGATTCAGCTATCCACAGCCCCCAATCCGTTGGGTGAGCTAACAGATAATTTTGAAAGGTTTCTCCTGAAGCCCAGGTAAAGCCAGAGACCAACAGTTTCTCAAGACCTGCCTGAAAGTACACTAAAGAGACTAGTACTTGCCCTAATACAACCGGCCATTTACCCATAACTGCCTGTCCTTTTTTAGGAGAGGCCACAAGAAATAACAGACTGAACCCAACATAGGTAAAAGTGACATAACCGTGATCTGTCTTCTCGAAACAATAAAAAATTCCCTGTAGATAAATAAATAGTATGAACATAACAGGAAAGAAAAGCCTCACCCGAAAGTTCATCACACAGGCGAGAGCGGAAAACAGCATCAGCCCATACAATGCCAGTAGCATTGAAGAACCGGGAAGAGGTAAATGCAATAGTCGATACGGAAGTATAGGCTTATAAAAGGGGGCGAGGTTCTCAATGTTGTAAAAATCAAGATACCAATCGAAGGTTGTCACAAATAAACAAACGCAAAAAAGTGTGACAATCAATCTCTGGTAACTGGAAGTAATTTGCTGGTTCCAGTAATTTCTCCATTTTTGCTTGATGAAACCAACCGAATTCGTGCTCCAATATAATACCGCCATTCCAATAAAAACCAACCACGTTCGAATTAGCATTTGATCGGTTTTAGCCAGAAAAAAATCCAACCCAAACCGATTTTTTTCAGCTGTGAACCTCGGATATAACCAATTCACAACACTTTCAAACCAACCCGGGGCTTTATTATAATAGGCGTCAGCGACCAGATACTGAAAAGTTGTGAAATAAAGAATGGTAATCAGCACCGGGGTGCCGATCAGCAAAAACAATATGACCTTCGATCTCTTACTCACTTTCCAATGTTATCACCAACTCTTCACGAACTTCAGCATCTTGAATAACTCGCTTCCAGACCTCCACTTCATTCATTTTCGAAATCAATGGATTCGACATAAGTTTTTGAGAAAGTAGGTCAGCCTCATTTCTGGCTATATGATTCCTTATCAGATAATTCAATGTGCTTTTGGAAATTCTGGTGTCGGTTTCGTCAAGCTCCACTCGTTCCCCCGATCGGACTTTACTTTTCAAGTAGTACAACTCTATTTTATCCTGCTTGTGAACGGGTTCCGCAAACATCCCTAAGCGCATAAGAGGATAAATATTGTTTATAAGCACGAATGGAATAAATATGAGAAAGATGCTCAGATAAATGACCCTATGGTTAAATTTGCTTTTCATGAAGCGAAATCAGGCCTTGCAGCAGCAAAAGGCTTATGAACGTGTTTAGCTAATATAAGTAGTGCAGGAGAAGACTAAGCAAGTAATAGCGTTTTTTTTGAAAGTGATCTTCATAATCACCCTGGCAGGATTGGTTGCCCTCACTTATGTCCTTTCCTCCTTTGGCTATGAATTCTGTGCCGTAAAGCTAAGTACATTTCTCTCCAATGACATTTCACCAAAGTTTACCAGTGAATTATTTACATACGAACGGTTCGAAAACTTCAGGCTATTCATCTGGATTATTGCCGTGCTTGCAGTGTTATTTGTAGTCCGCTTATGGAATTTCATTCCCAAATTCGTTGACTACGTCTTTCATTTCTTTGGTGTACTGACACAGAAGATCAAGTCATTCGGCACAGACTGGAAATCGTTAAAGTCCAGTGAAAGAAACATATTCATAATTTTCTTGATCCTGCTTCTTGGTGTTCGGATTTACTACCTACTAACCTTCCCTTTAATGGAAGACGAAGCATTTTCATATAACCACTTCGTCAGTAAAGGCTTCCTGGTAAGTACATCCTATTACCCCGGACCTAATAACCATATCTTTTACAATCAGCTGGCCTGGGGTGTCAACCTGGTATTTGGTAATGCATTTTGGTCAATGAAACTGCCGACCTTCATTGCAGGGTTGATCATACCTGTGTTTATGTTCATGTTTCTGATAAGACATTTCAACTACACCATTTCTATGATGGCTGTGGTTTTGTTTTCTTTTTCCTTAAATGTGACCGTTTACTCTGTAATTGGTCGGGGATATATGGTCCAGATGTTACTAATGCTACTTATGCTCATGGCATTAATAAAAATCATTCAGGAAAGAGATATCAAGTTCTATAACGGTGTCTTTGTGATGACCGCTACCTTGGGCTTCCTGACGGCCCCAACCTTTTTGTATCCTTTTGTATCTCTTGTTGTTTTCTCTTTCAATTTTGGTTTTTTGAAAAGAGGCATCAATGTAAAGTGGATCGTCATCGACACCTTTTGGGTCTTTGTATTGGTCATAGCGGCATACCTTCCTGTGTTTGTGATGAATGGTATAGGCGCTGTCACTTCCAATGACTGGGTTAAATCCACTATGAGCCTTGGAGAATTTTTCACAAACCTGCCGGCCTATTTTGCCGAGGTAAGCAACTGGCTTTGGGATGTTCCAAGAGGAGGTATTTACATCTCACTAGTGGTTTTTGGGTTCAGTATCTATGCACTCATGAATCGAATAAAAACCAGTAAGTGGTTTTGGTTTTACCTCATAGTATCGGTTGGTTTGATGCCAATTCTAATTCTGATTTTTCAAAAAGTTCAACCAGCGGTTCGTATCTGGACGTACTTTTCATTTTTCCAGTTTTTATTTCTGAGTATTGCCTTTTATGGCTTGAGCAAACTATTATTTCACAATAACAGACTTCGAAATGTGGTAGCCGCAGTACTGACCGCAGGAGCAGTGGCCTGGTTTACCTTCAGAGTAACAGAAGACAGAAATCAGGCATCAAGCATATATACTGAGTTAGAAAAAGTAACAAATTACTGCTCCGAACACAACCCGGGAACCATCTGGACAGACAATAGTACCGCATTGGAAATTCTCCCGGTCAACGGTATTCCTACAAGGCCGATAGTGGCTAGTGAAATCCATAAATACATCAAAGACCGATACATTTTAACCACACAAGAACTTCCGGAAAGTGAAGGATCGCTGATCAAAGAATTTGGAGCGTATAAACTTTACGGGACAATGCTTAAAGCAGGGACGAATTATTAACTTTACCAGATAATTTAAGAAGAGAATGGATAAGAAACCGGTAATTATATTAGGCGCAGGATTGATAGGTAAAGTGGCCCAGGAAATATTTAATAGTCACGAAGTAGTAGTTTATTGTTTTCTGGATGATGATGAGACATTACATAACACAGAAATCGGAGAGGTTGCGGTCCTGGGAGGAACAGACGACCAGGCATTTCTGAAATATATCGGCCATAAGTGCGATGCTTTTGTAGCCACGGATGACAATTCGGAGAGGAAAAACTTAACAGAAATGTTAAAGGACGTTCGAAAGGTTATGCCAATGAATGCCGTCCATGACAGAGCTTCAGTAGCAGAATCAGCAGAAATCGGATATGGAAACCTAATCAACGGGGGAGCGACAGTAGCAGCATTTGCAAAAGTCAAGAATCATATTATCATACATACTAATGCCGTTGTTGATATCGGTGCTGAGATCGGTGACTATGCCCAAATTGGAGCAGGTGCTATCGTTAATTCAGGAGTGAAAGTTGGCAAAGGGGCCTTCATCGGTTCTGGCGCAGTAATCGTTTCCGGAGTTAAGGTAGGTAAGAATGCACGCATAGGTGCAGGATCAATAGTAGTAAGTGATGTCAAAGATGAAGAAACCGTATTTGGCAACCCGGCAGCTAAAGTATAATCCTATGAAAAAACTACTAATACTTATTGTTCTTCCATTACTGTCCTTTTCTGTGCTTCAGCAAAAGGCAAAACTTGAAGTCAAAGTCCTTGATAACCTTGGTGCAAAAGTCGAAGGGGCTAAAATTCAGCTATACGACAACAAGGACAACTATGATAAATTAACCGACCCAATTGCAGAGGGCACAACTGATGATCGGGGTAAATACTTCTTCAAAGACCTACAAACCCAATCGTATTATATTTTCGTAGAAAAGGGTGATAAGAACAACATTGGTAACGGAGAAATGACCAGCGAACTTGTACCCAGAAAGTATAACCGCTTGACAGTAATTATCTCAGATCTTTAATCACCTATCAAATCAGCCTAGACTCAATTTGGGTAACCAGGCTGTTACTTATTCTTTTCTAGCGCTTTTTCCCGCTGTTCCTTGTATCGCTGCGCGTAGTAGAAGGCCATATCTTTCGTCCATGGAATTCCTTCTTTTAACTCTTCATGGATAATGATCTCCGTTCTTCGGTTTTGCTGACGACCCTGAGGGTTATCCTTTCCGTTCTTCGTATTTGGTGCAATAGGAAACCTCTCGCCATATCCTAAACCATAGAGCCTTTTCTTTTCAATGCCTTTTGACACAAAGTACTCCACTACTGATTCCGTCCGTTGCTGACTTAGCTTCTCATTGTATCGTTGGCTACCAATACTATCCGTATGTCCGGCTATTTCGATATACAGCGTTGGATATTGATTCAGGATATCCAGGTAACGGTCTAGCTCTTTGAAAGACTCTTTTCTTAAAGTGGCTTTGTTATAGTCAAAAAATACATTTCTAAGAATTGCTCGGCTTCCAGGTTCCAGGGTTTCTAATTGAATGTCTTTAGTTTCTTCATAGAACTCGCCTTTATCCGGCAGGTTTACATTTTCAGAGTAGGGCAGAAATCCTTCATCATCGATAGAAAGACCTAAATTTTTTCCGGTAGGAAGTACAATCAGATACCTACCATTATACGCATTGGACGAATACACACCCTGCACTTCACCAGTTTCATTGTCCGTAACCTTAATTGTTGCGGCTACGGGTTCTCCTCCATTTTTAGTTGTAATAACTCCTTTCAATACAATCAACGAAACTTTTTCATCTGGGCGGGTAAGTATATAGATATCCTTGTCACCGTAGCTATCCTCATGGTGTGAAGAAAAATAAGCTCTCTTACCATCGGCCGAAAAGACGAAGAAAATATCATCATCTGCCGTATTAATTGGGTAACCAATGTTCTCGGCTTTGGACCAGGAATCTGTTTCCTCATCATACTCACTTTTGAAAATATCATAACCTCCCATCCCAAAATGACCTCTCGAACTAAAGTAAAGAGTATGCGCATCAGGATGTATGAATGGTGCGTCTTCAGCAAATTGCGTATTTATGGATGGCCCCATATTTCGTGGTTCGCCCCAGCGGTTATCTGGTAATCGTTTCGCCCAATAGATATCTCTGGATCCTGCACCCCCGGGACGATCACTGGAGAAGAAAATCCACTTTTCGTTGGCTGTCATACTTGCGCTTCCCTCCCAGTGTTTGGAATTAATTCCATCCGGTAGTTTTTCCGGAGTAGACCATTCCTGACCATTGAGGTGACTCTGAAAGATGCTACCTGCCCCGTGATGATCGTTTTTATACACAAAAATATCCTGACCATCGGCTGACAGGAAAATACACGACTCGTGTTCATCGGAGTTGATATTATCACTCAGCCCCACAGGTTCAGTCCAGTTGTCTGTAGAGTCTTTGAAAGAGACCACAATATCTTCCATATAATAATCTTCTGAATTGGGATCTCTTCTTCCTCCTGTAGTTGTTGGCCTCCGGGTTGTAAAAATCATCATGGTCTCGTCTGCAGATATCACAGGTACGTAATCCGGATACTCGCTATTAATGACAGGACCCAGGTTCTTAATAGTAACACCTTCAACTGGCTCGTTTACCAATTCTTTGGCATGATGGCATTGTTCGATAAATCGATCCATAATATTGATTTCTTCGTCATGGATGTTCGACTTAGGAGGGATTTTATCTTCAAATATTTTATAATGTTCTATTGCTTTATCAAACTCATGGTGGAGATGGTAGGCTCTACCAAGATTGAAGTCTATGTCCAGAGAGGTGAAGTGTTCATGGAAATCCAGTTCAATGATGTAATCATCATAGGTATCATACCCTTTAGACTTAGCAAATTTCAGGTAGTCGAGTGCTCTTTCCTGGTGGAGAGAGTGCATATAGCAGACACCGATAAAATAATTGTACTTAGGATCTTCCGGTGATATGCTGTCAAGCTTTAGCCATAATTCCAACGCCTTGTCATATTCTTCAAAATCCATATATCCACGGGCATTGACTTCGGTCTCCTCCATGAAGTCCCGTTCCTTCTTCTTGTGCTTCTTTTTCTTTTGAGCGAAGGCGCCCGAAGTGACTAGTAGTATTAAACAAAAAACTAATATTGATCTCGCGTGAAGTAATGTAGTGCTGGTAACCATATGCTAAAAATTGTAACGCTCTTAAAGGCGCAAATTTAAATGATGTTGTTAGGAATTCCTTTATCTGCTGGTTTATTTTCAAAGATCGTACCTGATTTTGTCACTTATCTAAGGGTGGTTATGATTATTCTGCTGTTGGGCTAGTGGAGCTGGGTTTTTAAATTGTTTTTTGATACTTGGTGTATCCACTCCCTGGTCATATTAACCGACCATCGAATCAATCAACATTCAGATATTCAATAACAAAGCATCACTTGTCGTATGCGACCGAAGGAGGGAGAAATTTGTTGTTAATATGTTGATGTTTTTTCTTACCGCAAAGACCAGCCTTCAGCTGGTACGCTAAGGTCCGCCAAGTGCGCGAAGAGCCCCATAACCACCCCTCTACCGTCATCCTATGTTTGAAACATTGAATTAAAGGTGTGATTATCTTAAGGAATGTTTCACTTCGAAAAGGAAGAAGAAAGGTAAAGACTGTAGGTTCGTCATTTGTCTTTAGACCGTTCGGAATGTTAGTCCCTTTCTTCTCTTTACTAAAACTTGAACAGTTCATGAGGCATAAAGCCTGAATGCAGGATTGATAAGTATCAGTAAAGTGTCCTTTTCTCAGCTTTTAGAGTATGAGTAAATTTATAGGAATTGATGTATCAAAAGCAACTTTTGACGTTTCATTTAGAGTTGCAGACCGTTGGCAACACTGTTCTTTCCCCAATGAAAAACAAGGCTTTAAAGAGTTTTTGGAAATTGTAGCTCCAACTGACCACTGTGTAATGGAAGCTACAGGTCCATATTACTTACCGCTAGCAAGTTTTATTAATGATCAAAACATAAAGGTTAGCGTAGTAAATCCTCTAATCATTAGAAGGTTTGCTCAAATGCGATTGTCCAGGGCAAAAACGGATAAAAAAGATGCTCAGATAATAGCTCAGTACGCAGAGTTTGAACAAACTTCTCTTTGGCAACAAAGCAGCAAAGTAAAGATTTATTTACAACAGCTTATGAGCTGTTCAGAGCTACTTGAGAAACAACAAACCATGCTTACTAATCAATTAGAAGCCTTTAAAGCAAGTGGTGTTAGGGAGCTACAAGCAATTAACTCCATCAAGGCATGCCTTAAAACAATTAAAGAACAACTCATTGAAATAGAAGCCAAAACCCAAGAGTTTATTAATAACCATTTCAATCAATCTTATCAAAGCGTACTCTCAATACCTGGTATAGGCAAAAAGACAGCCATTGCACTAGTAGTATTGACCGATGGATTTACCAGATTCGATAACTACAAACAACTAATAGCATATATAGGATTTAGCCCTAGAATACATCAGTCTGGTACTAGTGTCAAAGGGAAAGGACATATCTGTAAAATGGGGAATTCCAGGGTTAGAAAACTCCTCTATTTGTGCAGTTGGTCAGCAAAACGATATAACAAACCGTGTATTGAAATGTATGAAAGACTTAAAGAAAAAGGCAAGCCAGAAAGGGTTATAAAAATCGCCATTGCAAACAAACTCATTAAACAGGCTTTTGCTATTGCCAAATCCTGTTCTGTCTTTGATAAAGATTATTCAATAAACTCTTGTTTTTAAACACAGTTCATTCCGAATCTTTACCGTGGTTGCGAATAGCAACAGCAGAAAGATGAAGGAATCTGCCTAACCTGAAAGACTTAAACCATCACCTCCCCCCTTGTCATATTGACCGACCGATAAATCAATCAAGGATTATTAATTCAATAACAAGACATCACGCCAATAAGTGATAGAAGGAGGGAAATATCTATTCGACTATTCTTTCACCCCAAAGACCAGCCTTCAGCTGGTACGCTAAGATTCGCGAAGAGCCCCACACCCCCCGTTGCCATCATTCCGAATCTTTACTGTGATTGCGAATAGCAACAGCAGAAAGATGAAGGAATCTGCCAAAACTGAAAGGCCAGCTATAAGCCCTTAACCAACTTTCCGAGCCACATTTCGGTTCGATCTTATTAGATTAAAAGCAAAAGAAAAACGACCAGAGCATATTAAGTATCCAGAAACAATGGCCTGAAACAACCAACCACTTCCCGACCACACGAGTACTGTGGGAGAGACGGGACCATCATCAAGTAAAACAACCAAAAAGAGTAAACTATAAGCCACAAGCCAAACAAAAATTACTCCTTTCAAAATATTAAAGTTGGATATTTTCTGAAAAGCTCCTGTAGGAACCCAATCCTCTTCCCGTCCAAATACTTTTCGAATTACAGTAAATGCTGATATCCAATAACAATAAATCTGGACATAGATCGCGTTAAAAGACAGATTTGGAGCAAGTAAAACTCCCCAAACAATCAATAACACCACAAGGCTTGGCATAAGTAAAATTCCACTACCAATCTCTTCCGGGTCGAACAACTCAGTAACAATGGCAACCAAGGGCAACAGAAGATATAAAATAGTACAAACGTAGTACAAAAAACTGCTGACATAACATAGCTTAGAATACCAGGGTAGCCCCATCTTCCAAAAGGACTGACTACCAACAATAGACAAGCTTGCGTTACACCATCGGGATTGTTGCTTATAGTAAGCATCCGGACGATCCGGACACAAACCCTCGGATAGTTTTACCGGTATGTACCTCACCTTCCACCCTTTACTTTGCAACGTCAGTCCATTCCATATGTCTTCCGAATGATCAATCAATATTGACCCTCCTATTTCCTCCAGCGCAGACCTCCGATATAGCGCACAGGAACCACAACATACCGTTGCACCCAGTGAGTTTCTTGCCGACTGAATCACTTTAAAAAAATAGGTTTGTATCGTTGCAGCCCCCACCTCAAGGTGTGTGTTTTCTTTCGTTTTTTGCATTGGAAAGGTTTGAGGAGATTGAACGATTGCAACTTTTTCATCATCCATATAGGGTAAAAGTTCACGGAGTATCGATGGATTCGGTCTAAAGTCCGCATCAAGAATAAGACTGTACTCGCCACTGGAATTATCAAACCCATACTTCAGATTTCCTGACTTCTTATATTTTCCTTTATCCGGTCGCGATAGATAATTGAAACCATACTGCCTGGCCAACTCTTTAACACCACCATCACCCTTGTCATCAAGTACATAAACTTCGTAATTGGGATAGTCAATTTCGGAAACACCTTCCCAGGTATTACCTAAAACTCTTAAGGGCTCACCGCAAACAGGAAGGTAAATATCAATGGCAGGGAATTCACTCAAATTAAGTGCATACTCTGAAACCAATTCCTCATGACGTGATTTACTGAAGCCTTTAGTAAACCAATTGATTGACCAGGCTATTATGGTTGATATTGCCACAATCGACTCACCAATCAGTAAAAACCAACCCCAAAAACCTTGTACGTCAAACGTCCTTAAAAAGAAATAATAGGACAGAACAACAGCAAAAACGCCAAGAATAAAAATCAGACGATACTTCCAACCACTTATAAGAGCATATTTATCCATACAATGACTTTAAGTCAAATCCCTTCTATCATCAAAAATCTTTAGCCGGTTACTAATAACTAGTAAGTTTTGGGGTAAAATGCTGCAACACTAGAATACAGTTTTATCTTCCCCCATGAAACTCAATGCCACAGAATCAGAAGTCAATGCCTTTACATAGATCCCTTCAAGACTATCGCCAGGCATAATTATTCTTTCCTTTCCTTCATACAGAATCAATCCCACACTTTTTGTCTCGCTATTGATCAACCCCCGATAATCCAACCTGGGCCAATGAACCACAATTTCCGGTTCTTTTTTTTCTTCCTTCTTCTTTACCGGTTTCAATGGTTTTTTAACGATATGAGTGTGATGTTTCTTTGTGTATACCTTTCCGAAAAAGGGATCTCTGTAGTTTGCTACGATATCAAAAGTATCAGGCATCGTGGATGAGGGGGTATGCACCTGTTTTTTGGGCTGCACATAGTCAACCTCAAATTCTTCATCTCCTCCGGAAAAGAATTTATAAACAATGGTTCCCCAAAGGGCAACAACTGCAACCAATAGTATATATGTGGTCTTTTTATTTTTCATTAATCTGTATCCGTAGTATCAATTGAAAAATATCCATACCCGGTCTCTTGGGTGACGGTCCCACTTGTCAAATTCTCGCCTGAAACGGTCCAGCGGTAATCTCTGATTTCATAATATGGTAATGATACATCCAGTTTACCATTTGCCGGGTTAGCATTGGCACTCACATCTAATGTAGTGTCAAGTATGATCTGATCAGGGGAAACTCTACTGAGCTGAAGCGTGTACTCATCCACGCCATTATGCCCCGTCCAGCGAAACTTAATATTCGGCTGAGCCAGCTGGACTTCATTGATTGGGCTATTCAAAATAATTTTAACACTGGAAATATCCGTTGCTTCATCAACATACAACTGATGTATAGTCGGATTTTCCGTTTCACTCACTGAGTTTACCGCACGAAGGGTCCACTCGTAATCTCCAGGACCAAGTGTTGAAACAGTAGTCGACAAATCACTAATCGTTGTATCCAATTCAAGATTTACCACATTGTCATAATTGGGGCTTACAATCTGAAGACGGTAACCGGTGGCTTCATCAACCTCCTTCCACCAGAAATTAATTGCCGCAGCACTGGTTGTGTCGATGTGAGCAGGAGTTACAATCTCCACCTGAGTATCTTCCAGGTCTTTGATCAGAATGTCGGAACAGCTCATTACACCCAGTCCGACTATCACCAACATTATTCTAAATAGTAGTCGCATCTATCTCCTTAATTTTTTGAAAATGAATTTTTAAAAGCAGAACTTCCCTCCGGATTTTCTTATCCCTGATTTTCTCAAATTCCGCTGAAGCCAATCGGCCCACATTGTATTTGGTTTCCAGCAAATACATCAACTTCAATAACTCCGTGAATTTTCCTTCCACTACCACTTCGTTAGTTTGAAATTGAAAATTGTCAGTAGCCTCGATTTTGGTCTCAGGGAAGTTTCTCACTCTAAGGCCATGCTTATCGCAGTATTCGGTTGTGATGGCCAGTAAGTACTTTTGGTCGGTTACAGCATCATCAATATAGTTTGCTAAACTGGCATTAAGCCTTGTTTGTTTGTCGCGCAATTCTGTAAGTTGTTGCGGAGCATTTTCAGCCCTTTCGATCTGTTCTGAAAGTCGTACGTTCTCGCTATACAAGGCCAAGGTTTTACTGACATTCATCTTATAAATAATCAGACAGACAACCAGAAAACCAACTCCTGCATATATGTTCTTTTGTCGATATGTGAGTTCTTTGAATCTTTTCATCAAAACGCAATTTCCAGTTCAAAGAATGTTACCTTCTTCTTACTGTCGTACTCGTAGTCGATAACCTTTACAGCGGACACCCACTTCTCTTCTTCCAGTTCCTTGATCCATGGGTTAATTGAGGTGGCGGACAGCACCTGACCAACAACGCGTATTTTATTGGTTTGGTAAATTGTTTTTCGTTGTACCCTTGATTCATTTTTATCAATCGGTTGATAACTCAATCCGGTCAATAACACATCCTGTGGTGTCAGTTGTGCCACCTTGTCCAT
This sequence comes from Cytophagales bacterium, assembly GCA_965267335.1. Lineage (GTDB taxonomy): Bacteria > Bacteroidota > Bacteroidia > Cytophagales > JAAEPT01. Next base: position 4,363,610 of record OZ253953.1, read on the forward strand.
AAACAGTGAGGCGTGCGACCTATCGAGCCAACCGGCTTTTTTCAGAAAACCTTCCTTATCATCAATTTCAGTTTTGAGTTTATCACATTGGCTTAGCGTCAATGAATCTGCGAGATAACTTTCCTGAAGTACGTTGTTCTCCGATTGCAGAGATGAATTCCACAGAAAGTTGATCAGTAGGATAGCAAATAAAAAGATCAGGGCTGCCCAACCACCTACTTTAAAAATCCTTTTATGTAAATATTCGCTTTGGTTATGTGTGAGTTCCTCTGATTCTATCATCACCTTTTGAGGAATGCCCGTGACCGTCTGGAAGCCTCCAAAATATGGTAAACTGATGTCACCCGGAATTTGCTCCTCTCCAATATGAAAAGAAGTAGGCAAAGCAGCACCATTTAATCCAAATGACTGAACGCTCTCTGTACCAAGGTCAAGTGAAAATTTACCCAGATGAACTTCCTGATTCCTTTCCGCCAGAATGGGTAATACGGACTGAATTGCAAAAGGACCTAAACTTACTTCCAGTACATCAAATCCCTTTTCTTCAAACTCCGTTCGCCATTGGTCAACCAAATCTTTTCTGGCCACGGAATAAAACGCACTCCCTTTTGATGAATAAGTTTTTTGGTAAATAAAATCATCCGCATTGGAATTAGGAAGCATATAGGGCAATGCCTCCCTGAGTCCAAGTTGATCAGATTGCAACTTCTTATGAATGATTCCGGCACCCGAAAGAGTTAGTACAATTGGCTTTTTGACATCCAATGCTTGGATCAAATCTTCCAGGTGTTCAATACCCACCCCGGAGCTAACCTTCTCGATTTGCTTCTTATTCCTCCTCAGCACAACAAAACTAAAGACATATGAACTACGCCCCACAACCTCTATAGCTACGGAAGTAACTTCTGTGGGTACTTGTAGTTTAGTCTTTATTTGGTCTAAGAGCTTCAATAGAGTATAGTCGGCTTAATGAAGATTGTTGTCACCGTTTTGTTCTTTGACTTTGAAGTATGCCCAAATACCCACTTCAAGACAGGGATTTTCGATAGTACAGGTATTCCCGAATTATTTTCACTTTTTTCAACTCTCTCCAGTCCTCCCAGGACAATCATATCCTCATTACGCACTCTTATCATTGAATTGAATTGACTGGTGGCAGATGGCGGAGGAGCATTTTCCGGTGGTGCTCCGATAAAATCGGAAAGCTCTACATCAATCTGCAGCGTAACCTGATCATCACCTGAAACAACTGGGTTAATATTAATGGATAAATTGGCCTGGACTTCGTTCCACTGCTGTGTTGTATTGACAATTGGGTTTTGGGTACCCACCAGGTTCTGTGTTTCAACCCTGTAATATGAAGATCTCCCGATACTCATATTTGCCTCGTGACCGTTGAGGGTAGCGAGTTTTGGCATTTGCCTCACGTTAGCATAGTTCTTAGCATCAAGTGCACTCAAGGTAAAATAAAAGTTGGGAGGTACTTGTCCGAGGTTAATCGGTGTACCTGCTGTAAGTTTGGTCAGAAACTTATTAATAGCTCCCGGACTGTATGAAAACTGATATCCATTTGATCCAACTAAACTTCCTCCTACACTTGACGAATCAGGAGAATTTCCAACACCCGCGCTGAGTCCAGCTTGAAACGTCTTGGTCTTGCGTAAGTCAACAATGATCACCTCAATCATAACCATAGGAACCACCTTGTCAACGCTGGCAAGAAACTCAACAATCTCCTGTATCGCAGGATCGGAGCCGCTCAGGACAATACTGTTCTGCTCACGAAATTCAGAAATCTGAACATTTTTACTCAGCTCGGCCGGTATCATATTGATCATCTCATCCACAGACCGGTACTCAAGTTGTACCACCCGATTGGCTCTTAGCCCTTCCAGGCCACGCTCGCCAATCATGTACACATGGTTGCTATCTGATCGATAGGTATGTTCTGTACCCTGTAGCACAAAATTGAGGAACTCGTTGTAAGGAAGGTCTTTTACAGTGAGACTGGTATTTCCTTCAGGCTCTGAATAGAGCAGATAGCTTGCGCCTACTTGTTCTGAAACCACCCTGATAACTTCAACAATAGGAGCATCCTGGGCGGAAAAAGTAATCAAATCCTCCCCGCCTGGTCCCTGGGTAATCTTGAGGTCATAGTCTCCGATGTCTCCCTGGCCATTGTTTCGGATGTTAAAGTTATTTCGTCCATTTCTACCGTTACGGCCATTGTTTCTTCCATTATCCTCAGCAACGACTTCTTCAGGTTTTTCTACGAGATAATAAGCACCGTCTTTGGTTTGATTAAAGTCGAGATTGTTGGCAAAAGCTAACCTTTTTAAAGCACTTTCAAATGGTAGTTTCTGAATATACCCACTCACTTTTTTATGACGAATTCCGTCCGGAACAATGACATTTTTACCACTCAACTGAGTAATTTTCTTAACTACTTTGTGAAGCGGGTCTTCCTCAAGATCTACTGTCAATGCATCTTCCTCAGCATTGAAAGAAACAATCACTTCTTTCTCAGGTTTCGGAGGTTCTACGACAACCGGTGGCTGATAATTATGAAAAGACATGATGGATCCTACAAAGTGGATTTCCAGATTGTATTCCTGGCAAAGGAAGAGTAGTACATTGATGACCTTCTCATTATTGAAGTTGTTGATAATCTCAACATTGATGTCTCTGGAAATACTGATATTCAAATTATTGGTCTCCGCAATACCTCTTAAGAATTCCTGGATTGACACCCCTGAAACCGAAAAGTCAACCGGTTCATTGAGGCCCGGAGTTGTAGTATTGGCTAGCTCGGTGAGTTTTTCTTTTAATTCGACAAACCGGTCCTGAGCAATGCTCACGGTTGAGCAAAACATCAGAAGGATAAATATTTTTAAAGTTCTCTTCATTTCTAAAAGTTCATTAGCAATGGATAGGCCTCTTCGATTGAAGTGTCCCCACTTTCGATCAGGTCAAATGCATTCTCCGCAAGGGTCTTGATTCCTCTTTCATTAAGAGCAGATTTGACATCCATTTCTTCTTCCTTAATTTTTTCAGCCAGTTCCGAATCCAGGGGTATTACTTCGTATACAGCTATCCGGCCTTTGTATCCGGTATGGTAACACATATCGCAACCGGTCGCCATGAAGTGCTGTTCCAGTTTTTTATATGGCTTAAAACTCTTGGGGTAAACTCCATTAAAGTCAGTGACAGGTTGTTTACAATGCTCACAAAGCCTTCTAACTAATCGTTGGGCTACTGTACAATTCAGTGTGCTCGCCAATAAAAAGGGAGGCACTCCCATATCGATTAATCGGGATATTGTACCCCAGGCCGAATTGGTATGAATGGTCGACAGCACCAGGTGGCCTGTCAGCGCAGCACGGATTGCCATATTAGCCGTATCAGTATCCCTGATCTCCCCAACCATAATCACATCAGGATCTTGCCTTAAAAATGTCCGCAGCGCACTTCCAAAAGTCAATCCTATGCTCTCCTTGAGTTGAACCTGATTGATGCCATCCAATGTATATTCAATAGGATCCTCAATAGTGGTGACATTCCTCGTGTCCTCGTTTAAAATCTTTAGTGTTGCGTAAAGTGTTGTTGTTTTGCCACTGCCTGTAGGGCCACTGATCAGGAGTATTCCATTTGGCCTTTTAATCCCTTCTAGGTAATTATCGAGTTCCATATCTCCGAACCCGAGCGACTTGATATCTATATTAGTAGCATCGTTACTTAATATCCGCATTACTACCTTTTCTCCGTGAAGCGTTGGCAATACTGAAACCCTGATATCAAACTTATCATTTGGCGTTTCAAAAAATATTCGTCCATCCTGTGGAAGTCGCTTTTCAGCAATATCCAGATTGGACATGATCTTCACCTTGTTGACCAATGAAGGATAATCTTCCTGGCCCAGTACATACCTTTCAACCAATACTCCATCAATCCTCAGGCGGACTCTGGCCTTTTCATCATAGACTTCTATATGGATATCACTGGAACCAATTTCTTTGGCCTCAGCAATGAGATCGTGGAGAAAATCAGAGGAATTATCCTTGATTTCTAGTTTTCTTGATGTGTTACGAGATTTTCGGTAAAACTTACTGAGTGCTCTCGTGATTGCTTCACTCTCGACCTTCTCTAAATATATCTCTTGCCCAAAAATCATTTCAAGCTCCATCAAAATAGCCTCAACATCCTGACTATGATCAACATAGAACCTTAGTTGACCATTCGACTCTTCATGCGGTAGAATTTTATAGTGCCAGGCCTGCTCGGAGCTGATCTGTTGGAGCTTCTCTGCTTTGAGTTCGATATGGTCAAGCGTAGCGATCATGCCATCCAATTCATTAACCAGCGATCATCATAAAAGCTGTAACCCAGGTATTGATTGACGGTAAGTGAGAGCAGTGTAAGCATCATCGCCTGCATTCCGGCCAATGGTATTTTTGGGTTTACCGTACCAAGAGACCTCCAGATCAGGTGCCCCATCATTACGAAAATCGCACTTCCAAGATAGAACAAGATAAAATTGATAGGGGAGAACAAGACACAAGCACAGACAAGGAAGAGTATGTCACCCCACCCGAGGTATCCCTTGGTGATCAAAACCAACTTTCGATTTTTCAGGGAGAAATAAAGCGTCACCGCCAGTAGTTGAGTGAATAACAACAGGAAGTTGATAGAAAAGTGCCTCCAGGTGATTGATAAAGACCCCGTATCGAAATACCCGACTCCCCAGGCAATCACAAAGAGAATCGGAAAAACAATCCAGGACACAGCTCTGAACTTTAAGTCCTGAAAAAAAATGACCTGTAGCAGTATTAGAAACCCTATGTAGAGGACCAGCTGCACTAATCCCTAACCTCTTCTTTCAGGTTCTTTTCCTGATTGATGGACCATTTGTTAAGCGTACCGTCCTGATCAAAATCAACGACAGCAACCGCTTCAGCCTGAAAGGAATTGGTATTTGCTGAAGATATGGTAATCAAATAATTCGCAGAACCACCTTCGGTTTTGAGCTTTACCTGATCGTATCCCAATTCATTCAGATCATTGGTATACTTCGAATTTTCATGAAAATAGGCCACCTGAAGGTCGTAGACATATTTCAATTGTGTTTTGGCTTCAACAGCCTTTGCTTTGGTGACCTGATTGGTGAGGTTGGGAAGAGCAATCAATACCAAAATTCCAATAATTACTAATACCACCAACAATTCTGTCAGTGTAAAAGCCTGCAGTTTTCTTTTCATTTCTGTACAGTTTTAAAACGTTTTGGAAAGGCCTTACCATGGATTAAACCCCTGATTATGAAACTGAAATTGGAGTATAGTTTCCATTTCAGATTCGGGGTTATACACCTCTCCTATATGTACTAGATTCGAATAAGCGAAAACGCTGCATGATGAATAAATAAATTATTGATTTGCTATTGCGTCATTCCATATTTGAGTAGGCGAAGAAAATGGCGATAATGAATTCGCGAATTTCCTCCACAAGATTGAGCTGGGATGCTACAGACTCTAATGCATTCATTTACAGAGATTCAGAGCTATTCAAAACAAAAAAATTCTTATTTCTTATTTCTTATTTCTTATTTCTTATTTCTTATTTCTTATTTCTTATTTCTAATTAATCGTATTGCTCAAATTAAACAACGGCAAGTACATCGATATCAGAATAACCGCCACAAGCAATCCTAAGAAAATAATGATAAAAGGTTCCATCAGGCTACTCAACACCTTGGACCTGTGATCCACTTCTTCATTGTATTGCTCTGCTATTCGCTCGAAAAAATCTTCCAGCTTATTTACTTCTTCACCAACCTTAATCAGTGATACCATTTTCTTATAATAGACCGGAAACTTGGCCATGCTTTCATGAAGTGACTTTCCTTTCATAATGTCTTTCTCCACCTGATCAAGTGAGGACTGTATTGGGTAAAACTGCACCATATTTTTTACCAGACCTATTGCTCTTAACATAGGAACCCGTGCTTTGATCAATAGGGCCATTGACTGTGAAAAACGAGCTAAGTATACCCTGCGCGCCATGCTTCCGAAAAGCGGAATCCTCAATAAGAGACCAGAGCTAAACTTCCGGTACCAATTCGCATTTCTGAAAAACCGGGCAGCGAGAATCAATGCTACGATCCCTACGACAAAGTATAGATAATAGGCCCCAATGCCTTCGCTAATGTTTACCACCGTTTTCGTGAGGGCTGGTAGCTCTCCGTCAAACCTTTTAAAAATATCAGCAAACATGGGCACGATGAACTTCATCAGAAAGAACACGGCCAAGAGAGAAAAGCTCAGTACAATGACCGGATATGTCAACGCACTTACCAGCTGCATGCGCTGCTTGATTTTCTTTTGAAAAAAAGTTGCCAGTTGCTTCAGTGTTTCCACTATTTTACCGGTTTCTTCTCCAATCTGGATACTGTGAAACTCATAAGAACTAATCATTTTGGTTTCATTAAGCGCTACGCTCAGGGGTTCACCGGCAATCACTTTTTGGGTCACTCCAGCAAAAAAATCTTTGTCCTTTCTGCTACGCTGCTCATCTGTGATCAACTCCAGTCCGGTACGGATATCTACCCCTGATGAGAGTAAGGTGGCCAGTTCCATATAGAAACGTTCTTTCTTTTTGTCTTTTAGCTTTTTTGGAAACAAGCGAATATCCTTATTGAGGAAGGATAGTATTTCGCTTCCCGAAGAGGTTGCCGCAGTATTTTTTGTTGTCTTTAGCTTACTTATGTCTACTCCAGGCATAGCTTTCTTTTTTATCTGCTTTTTTAATCTCCAAATAATCCGCTGCCGAATACCACTTCGAAAAATGATAGTATCGATCACCATTCCTGCTTTTACAGGTTATAATTACTTCATCCATGTACTCATTCTCTTCAATTTTTTCTCCTTCCAAAAGGCAATCGATCATAATAGCTTCCACCGGATACGTATCAGTCCTACCGGGCATAATTCTTAAAACTTCATCACCCCATTGCTCATAAGTCACCTGATATTGCGGTAACTCAATTGTAAATCCATTTTCAGTTTTCTTTACCAATGATCCTTTGAAGAAATCTTTAGATAATGCGCTTTCCAGTTCTACACTAGTCATGATCGCCTCTCCGGACTTTCTATAATTGGAAAATTGCGTATTCACGATTCTATAGCAAGTGAATCCCAACCCCAAAGTAATTCCTGAAATGATCATGACTACCATGAGTTCAATTAGGGTAAACGCTTTAATCTTATTGCCTGACAAGCATCACCTCCTTCCTTTCGCAAAGTAAATCACCGTTGGGGCGAACTGCTTTTAGTCGTACATGAACCAAGGTCTCATCCAGGCTTTCAACTTCTTTGATGATGTCATAGCCATTCATAGAAATCACTTCGTCTATATACTTTTGGTTTCTTCGTGTAAGCTCCGCCTGATGTCGGATATTGAGCTGGGCCTCAGTCTGTAACTGCGAGCTGCCGGACGACATTACCTGAACATGAATCTGAAAAGCCACTCCAAAGACAATCAATAATATAACCATGGAAACCAGAGTTTCTATTAAAGTCGCTGACGGTATTTTAGTAATTCTTTTCAATTGAGCCACTTGGCAATACCTTGATCTTTTTTTGTGCCTATCAACGGTGAGACCAACAGGTGTTCATCTATTTTACGAACATCAATAGTTGCATTTTTTAGCAGGTTTTCTTTGACTTGATAGCACCATACACTTCCGTATATGTAACCTTGATGATCAAGTTCTCCATTGATATAAGCTACACCTTCAAACTGACTATCCTCCGAAAGTACAAGCGAAGGAATTTTATGATTTTCCTTCTCACGATCGATTAGAATTGAGCCGGCTAATGCACTGTTTTTTCCTACCTCAATGCGTTGTTTCCAAAAGTGATCTTCCGCAAGTAATGATAGGCTGCTCGGATAATCCAACTTACAATTTTGCCCTATGATAATGCTGTCTGTAGCAAAGACTTGCACCGTTCCTTTAAAGTCATCATCAATAATAATGTAGGGGGCATAAAGCAGTACATCCTCTATTTGACAAGACGATCTTACGATAATACCGGAAGCTGAACTAATCACCACGTTCCCTGAGAAATAAGCCTGTGACAGCACAAGCGGGTTATTTTTATGGATGAATACCGGGTCCTCGGTAAATGATACTTTCAATGAATCTTCATAATCAGTGACGTAGTCATGATCAACCAGGTGGGTGAAATGAAGATAACCTTTATTTCGTTTCACTATTTCTTTGTCACATTTGGGAAAATCAGTACTGCTTTCATGCTGAGTCCCATCTATCAATTCACCTCTCACGCCTTCAAACGGAGTTCCGGACTCATATCCTCTTTCCAACCCATTGGGTGGCACATAAGCATCACCACGCAGAATGGTTTTTCCAACTAACTTAATCTTACCGGGGTTATCCCGTACGTAGAGACAGATTTTGTTTTCAGGCACATTGGCCACCAGTGCACATTTTTGAATATCCTCAGACGAGCTGCTGGTAACAAGGTCGTACAACCCCCACTTTTTCCGGCTGAGTACTATGGAATCAGATATTTCTTCGAGGAGTAAAGTGTTTTCCTCCTGACAGGCCATAAGGATATTAAGACCTGAGTAGGTACTTAAGATGTCTTCATTGCGATGTGCACCTTTGGCTAAAATTTGTTTTTGATACTGTGCATGCATCATTAATGCTCCACATAGTAAAAATATAACGAAGCTGATTACCAGGACTACAAGCATAGTATGTGCCTGAAGTTTCATTTTTTGTCTTCTTCAGTTTCCTTCTTTTTCTGGTCTTTCTTCTTTTTCCGTTTTTCCTTCTTTCGTTTTTTGTCCTCAGGTTGAGTGTCATCCTCATTTATAGGTTCCTCATCATCTTTGAAAAAGCTTTTATCCTTGCTGCCTACTTCTTTTCCTTTTTTGTACTTGATGATTTCTTCATCACCGTCTTCATTGAACAAGTGTTCTTTGCCATGTTTTTTACCGAAGCGATAGCGGGTTTTGGAAACCACATCACCCATATCATCAAACTGTATTTCTACTCCGTGGAGTTTTCCTTTTTTGAAATGGGTGATGGACTTTAGTTCACCATCGGGGTACCAGGTCTTCCAAACTTTGTTTTTGAGGCCATAGTAGAATTGACCTTTTTGCAACAGGTCTCTCGCCTTGTTCATCACCAAAAATTCCCCGTGTAACAGGTGACCTTCAAACCCTCCTCTGGTAGTATGTATTTTATGGTGTGAAAACCAGGTGTAGAACAGCCTATTATTGGCTGACACTTCTTTTTCGTCTTCCTGTACCTCAAATTTCAGGACCTTTTCATGGTCTTCGATAACGATTTTGTGCTTAGGGATTTCAGGTGTCTTTTGGGCATAGCAAAGCTGCGTTGCTGTCACTAGTGCCAACATCGGGATGTAAATGCGTAAGAGCATATGCGTTGTTTTATGAGTACGTACTATATATACTAGTGCTGGAAAAGATAAAACGCTGCATATCTGAATTGTTAATTTATTTTATTGATGGATGAATTATTGGCATTTCGCCCGACCGGAAAACATTGTTTGTGTAACTAGTCCATATTTTGTCACTAATTCATAGTACCCGGAAGGAGTAAGCCCGCCTGCCGCCAACCTACACACTGGCACGGACGGGCAGGAAATCAATTCAACCTTTTTTACCCCAAAGACCAGCCTTCAGCTGGTACGCTAAGGACCCCAAAGTACACAAAGAAATACCATACCCCAAAACGTACACCCTCTTCTTTGTCATATTGACCGACCGACAAATAAATCAACGATCATACATTCAATAACAAGACATCACACCCCATTAGTGACAGAAGGAGGGAAATATCTAATTGACCTTTCTTTTACCGCAAAGACCAGCCTTCAGCTGGTGCGCTAAGGATCGCCAAGGACACAAAGAAACTACGTTCAACCTAAAGCAATCAACGCCCTTTCTTGGCATTTCGACCGACCGATAAATCAATCAACATTCAGATATTTAATAATATGAAATCACTTCTTTAGTAGGATAGAAGGAGGGAGCCCGCCTGCCACCAACCTGCCCGCTGGCACGGACGGGCAGGAAATCTATTCGACCATTCTTTTACCCCAAAGACCAGCCTTCAGCTGGTACGCTAAGGATCGCCAAGGACACAAAGAAACTACGTTCAACCTAAAGCAATCACCGCCCTTTCTTGGCATTTCGACCGACCGACAAATGTTTTTTGTGTAATTAGCCCATGCTACGTCACTAATTAATAATGTCCCGTAGGAGGGAGAAATCTATTGTTAATTATGTTGACGTCTTTTTTTACCCCAAAGACCAGCCTTCAGCTGGTGCGCTGAGGACCCCCAAAGTACACGAAGAAATACCCTAACCCTAAAACGCATTCCCACTCCCTTGTCATATTGACCGACCTACAAATAAATCGCCATCCGGCTATTCAATAATTCGAAATCACTTCTTTCGTGGGACAGAAGGAGGGAAATATCTATTCGACTATTCCTTTACCCCAAAGACCAGCCTCTAGCTGGTCCGCTAAGGACCGCTAAGCTCACAAAGAAATACCCTAACCCTAAAACGCACTCCCCCTCCCTTGTCATATTGACCGACCCATAAATCTATCAACGATCATTAATTCGGTAATAAGACATCACGCCAATAAGTGACAGAAGGAGGGAAATATCTAACTGACCATTTTTAACCCCAAAGACCAGCCTTTAGCTGGTACGCTAAGAACCGCCAAGCGCCCAGAGAAACTACATCCACCCTAAAACACCCCCCCTTCCCCATTTTAAACTTCCTTCCTACAGGATAAAATACTATCTTAAGACTAGTAATTACCCACACCTAAGACAATGAAAATTAACATATTCCTATCCAAAAAAAGGAAGAACCGCAACCGACAAATGCCTATCTACTTTCGCATCACACATAAGCAACAGCGTAGTGAAATTTCCTCCGGCATTTTCATAGAACAACGCTACTTTTCACAATCCAAAAAACAGGTACTCCCCTCCCATCCATTGGCGGAAACATACAACAACCAGCTGATTCAGATACACGCCAAACTACTGGAGATCGTATACAACCTGAAAAACGCTGACATAAACGAACCCTCGGTAGTACGTGACATCTACCACGGCAACAAAAAAATAGATGTCTCCCATATTGTAAAATCCCTACCCCCATTTGTTGAGTGGAGCAGAAAATACATTGAGCTCAAGTACAAAAAGAAATACAACACCCGGAAAATTTACACCGATGCCATTAACTACCTGACCAAGTTTGAAGAACAAAGAGGCCTGACCATTCACCATATCAACAAAAAGATGGCTGCCAAAATACACGACTTCTTTACCTTGAACGACAGGCTGAACTATTTCGGTAAACTGAAATTTCTGGCAAAAGAATTCAACCACCAGTTTGACCAGGAAAACCATCTGGATAAATACAAAATCCCGGGCAAGGGCAAGTACTCTAAAAACGCCTTAAGTCAGGAAGATATGAAAAGAATATCTGAGTACGAGCCAAAGAACCACCGCTCAAAAATATTCCATGATATATTCCTATTTCAGTACTACTCAGCTGGCTCGAGATTTGGTGATGTACTAAAGCTCAAGTGGAACGATATTAAAAACGGCTACATCCACCGCCAGGAGGAAAAGACAGAAAAGGAACGAACCATTCCGTTAAACAACTCCTCACTTTACATCATCAGGAAGTATCAGGGAAATGAAAGTGAGTATGTCTTTGACCTTGACCAGCCGAAAAGCAATATCTCCAATGAAACCTGGTCGAAATACAAAAGCAAGGTACTAGCGAGTATGAACTCCTACCTCAAAACCATGCGGGAGACATTAGGCATCAAAACACACATTTCCTCACATACCAGTAGACATACTTTCGCCTCTCATAGTTTTGAAGTGACGCAAGACATTAAGTCGACCAGCTTATTGATTGGACACAGTATGCTGGCCACGACTGAAAAATACGTCCATACAGACGAAAAAATGAATAAAAAGCTTTTTGAAAGAGTGTATGAAGAAAAGTAAGGCACTAACTTACAATATTAGTCTCCTATATTATTATGTTTTTAAAATCATAAATCACTAATTATCAATCATAAATGAAACAATTCTCGCCTCCTCTTTAGTCTCCTAATTTTTAGATAACTATACACAACAATCTTATATACAGGCAATTAATATCTATTACCATTACGAATAAATTTTGTCATTTCTGATCTTTTCAAATAATCAGTCCTATACGACACAAATATTTAGGTTTTATCCCTTATTAAAGGCCCATTCCTTATTACGGATTTCAAGGACAGGAGCGTGATGATGAGATAGAGGGACGAGCGCAAAGCCTCAACTATAAGTACCGTATGTATGACCCGGGGATTGGAAGGTTCTTTGCGGTGGATCCTTTAGCGGCTGAATATCCGTACAACTCTACTTATGCGTTTAGTGAGAATAGGGTGATTGATGGAGTTGAGTTGGAGGGTTTGGAATATAGGGTTTATTTATATAGTCAAGCACAAATTACAAAGGTTAAATTAGCATACGCAGAAGGAAATATGAAAGAAGTAAGAAGAATCATAAATTATGCACTGAGTCATCCTTTTGTAGATGGTCAAGGAAGCCCAAGCCATTATGCAGAGAAGCAATTCAAAAAGAAGCATCCCAATGCGAAAATATATTTCCCTAGTAATGGACTGGCGGCCAAGGCCAGAAATGAATCCGGGGCGTTGGGTATCAAAGATGGATACATGAACGTACAGCTTTTGAATTATGAAGATGGAAATTTTGACGCATTAGGTAATGTGGCTACTACTGACACAGAAAATAGAATTATAAAGGAAGCGAAAGAAGCGGAAGAACGAGAAAAGAGATTGAAACAGTGGCATGCAGAAAATGATTGGCCGATCTGGATGTATGATAGTTATTGGGAGGGCAGCGAAGGAATGTCAAGAGGATTAATTTTAGCTGGTCTTGGTGGATTAGGTATTATATCAGGAGGTATTCTCATTGAGGGGGCGGCACTTGCTGCAGCTGAATGGGAAGCAATAATATACCTTACAAGTAAGGTTGGGATTGTAAAAACGACCGCTTTTATAAAATTTGGTTCCGATTTAATTTCCTTTTTCTCCGAGGATGGGACTCCGAACTGGATAGATATTCCTGGTGAAACATATAAGCAAATTAAAGAATACATTGATTCAGGTCAGGCCGCTGAGGATGCGAAAAAACTGCAAGAAGCCATTGATAGTCGTGAAAAATAGAAAGTTGAAAAAAATAAAAAATTGATTTGGTTAAGAATGGTTATCTTAATAGCATAATTTAAATGAAAAGAAGACCTAAAATAGTTTGGGGATCTATCTTATTGTCATTAGCAATGGCAATATTAGGTACATTTCTTGTGGTTTTGGGGATGCTTGCTAAGTATCCTCATTTAGATTATAAGTCCTCTAGTTTTATTGTTTTTTGCACTTTTTTTTGTGTTGGTCTTTATTTATATGCGTATAAATTGTTAAAATGAAACACCCCCACTGGTCTCCGCTAGCGCGCGTTTGAACGAAGTGGTAACGCGTGCGATTATTTTGCCTCACTTGTCGTAGCTTGAGTGTAACGGTAGCTACGACCTATACAATACCTCAAATCAACTCTAACTCTACCTCTCCTTTTCGATTCATTTCATAGTCTCTACTACTGCTCCAAACCCAATGATTAGGATCTTCGACAAACCCAGCTTCGACAGGATTCATATGAACATAATTGATCCGTTGGTTTAATAAATAACCAGAATCTAGTTCAATTGGATGATTATGTTGTTGCCACAATTGAAATCCTTTGTTCCTGCTATTCTTCTTCCCTGCTCTTTCAAACATCCATAGTAGCCATTCTTTTCTACTCCCCACCCCCACTGGTCGTAGCTTGAGTGTAACGGTAGCTACGACCTTATTGCTAACGGCTATGACAGTTATTAAACTAAATCCAATTCAACCAAACCTTTTCGATTCATTTCATAATCTCTACTACTGCTCCAAACCCAATGATTAGGATCTTCGACAAACCCAGCTTCGACAGGATTCATATGAACATAATTGATCCGTTGGTCTAATAAATAACCAGAATCTAGTTCAATTGGATGATTATGTTGTTGCCACAATTGAAATCCTTTGTTCCTGCTATTCTTCTTCCCTGCTCTTTCAAACATCCATAGTAGCCATTCTTTTCTACTCTCACCGTAATATTCAGAAATAGACTTGTGCAATTTCTTCGATGTGTGTGTTTTGAAATCCCGTATAACATCTGACAAACTTAAACCTTCATCTACACTTAATACCAAATGTACATGGCTTGTCATAATACAGTAAGCGTGTACATGTAATCCTTTGTTCTTTGTGCAAAAATTAAGACTGTCTATAATGATTTGCTTATAATCGTTTCTAATAAACAAATCAATCCAATTGACCACAGTAAATGTCACAAAATGGACTTGGCCTTGATCACGAATAGCATATTTCCTTCCCATATTATAAATATAGAAAATGACTGGGAATACTATTTGAAACCTGGTTGTAGCATGAACATGGTGGTAGCTACGACCTATCATAAATATCCTGCCTATACGACCCGAGCAGAATGCTCTGTACCCAGTTGTTAAAAAAAAATAGGTCTTAGAACCGCTTCGCTAATCCTAAGACCAGTTATCAGGCGCTACGACCAGTGGGGTTTTGTCCATTTTATTGTTTACAAATTGTGTAAACCTATTTCAGGACAAGACAGGGTCTTTAGCGACCCAACTGGTCCATTCGGTAGTTTGTGAATTCTTTAACATTAAGTTTTAGTTCCGAACTCAGAATATTTGCTACCGTAACGATTTCGCCATAATTTATATCCCTAAGGCTAATAAGTACTATTCGTTGTTGGGAGACTACAATAGCAAGAGCGCAATTTGCAACTTCCTCGTACCACGGTTCACGAATTAAATGTATTTCAGAAATCGTACCAACATCAAATGATCTATTCGACCAGATAAGCTTTCCTTCGATCTTATCAATTTTAAAAATTCTTTTCTGATTTAATTTCACCCAGAAATCATAAAATGTTAGTGAATAGATAAACAAGGCGGCAACTACTAAAAATAGGTTAGAATTCATGTCGTTCATGAAGAATACTATAAAACTGGTAGTGCCTATTATTGAGACATACTGAAGTATCAGCCCTTTTGCGCTGTATCTAACATCTAAGGCGTTTCTGCTGTTCAAAATTCTTAAATGCAACTTAATTTCCTCCCAAATAAACAGAACCTGAAGTATAGTTGAATATAGTTGTTTTATGTTTTCCTTTTAGACTGATGGATGATTTTTTCGAAGTTGAAAAACCAAATTCCCATGATTCTGGACTAAATTTGCCATAGAAACCTCTTACATTTAGTTTAACCTCTGAACTAGTTGAAGTATCGAAATATGATTCCCCAGGATAAAATCTCTTTTTAAAATTTAAACCAAGGCCAATTGTAGCTTCTGCCTTCGGTATGAACTCAGTTATATTTGTGGATATCCTTTTTTTAAACTCAGATAAAAGCTCTTTTGGGTTCGATAAATCCACCTTAACTTCAGGGGAAGAATAGACATTTAAATTTGAATAGTATCCACCTGACCATTCGGAGTTACTATATAATCCTATTCTGTATTCAACGACACTCGTTCCAACTTTAATTTTTCCAGAGACTCCAAGATTAACAGATTTAACTAGGCTTTCAAAATAAGCCTCAGAAGGAACGTAATCGTGTAGTGGACCTCTTCCAGGATCATACCAATGTGGTTCTGGTGTTACAAAGTCTTTAATTCCAGAACCAATTATCATTTCTGCAGCCTGAAAAAGGTTGTTTTGAAAAGTCTCACGCTTTGGAATTACTCCAATTAACGGCAAAGAAATGTTTGGATCGCTATTGTAGAGTAAAATATTACCTCGTTGTGACCAGATACTACCCTCTTGCTTTTCATACCAACCTTGCTCTATCCACATCCAAATTGTTTCATAGTCACCATTATCTATCAGAGTTTTGGCGGTTTCAGACATCCAAGAATCTAAGTAGTACATCTCTTCTAAACCTTCGAGTTCTCTATGCGCAATAACTTTATTACCACTAAAACTGTAAGGACTGTAATGCGGGTAACTACTTGTTAAAGGATCCACCGCAAAGAACCTTCCAATCCCCGGGTCATACATACGGTACTTGTAGTTGAGGCTCTGCGCTCGTCCTTCTATCTCATCGTCACGCTCCTGTCCTTGAAATCCAAACCGATAACTATCAGCCCAGTTGTGCATCAAGGCTCCAAACGGATAGTAAGCATAGTCTACTTCCACTTCAGGGTAGTAGCCTGTACCGCTACCGGTACCATTGTCATCATCAGGGCTCATGACATTGACTGTGAGGTCGTCAATCCAAATGGATTCGGGGCAGTTGCCATCAACCTCAGCAAACACTTTTACTTTTGTGATGCTAGCACCAGTAGGCACAACCTCACTATATCTGATGTGTATCCAGCTGTCGTCTTCTATATCGATGTAGTGTCTATTCGTTTGTTGTTCAACGTCACTAGCATCATAGAAATCGATCTGCAAGTATCCTGAGTGATAAGCTGAATTCGTAGAGTAGTCCGGTACATGATCAACATATACCCAGGCATCTACAAATACTTCATCTCCTTCGTCAACGGCCTCATAAATATCATCAGACACATCTGTCGTACCATAGTCAAGCTCCAACGAGTAAGAACCTCCGTGATATCTGGTACCATCATAACTAACATCCTCAAACCCTTCCGTATACTGCGAGAAGGTATACTCGATCAGCTTCCTGTCGGTCATGACAACACGCACGTTCCCAAGGTGGTCTTTGAGTTCGTATTTCTTGTTGCCCAGTGAGCGTTTGTGAAGTTCCTTCACATAGTTTTCCGTACCTATGAAGCCATAAGGGTCACTGTAGATATTCATATCACCATCTGATGACCAATAGCTGTTAGTCCAGGCAGAGCTGCTCGCATCATAGTGTAGCCGTTCTACTCCCAAGTTTACATCTCCATCACATGGTGTCGCATCATAAGCGTTAATAGCCGATGGGTAACTTCCGCTCGTGTTCCATCTTACATCATCCAGGTGAACTGAACCCGTAGTTGGGTAATCCGATCTTAGGTGTAGTTGGCCACTGACCTGGCTAAGTTTGAGGTCATCGCTCCAATACCAGTGTACTTTAGGATCGTCTTTGATCTCGGCTGGTAGTCCGGCAAACTCAATGAACTCATCTATCTTATCTCCTGCTATACAACTGGTCTCTGCGTAGTCCCCTCCTGCATCTGGGTCTCTGGCCACTATCAGGTAGTCACCCGGGTACAAGTCGTCAGCTCCGGTTAAATATGAAAGTGTAAATCCATCGATGAGGTTGTTATGTTTGAGCCAGATGTCATCCATCTTCAGAATACGCTGGCTTACATTTTTCAGGCATACATAGTTCCCAAAAGTCTTATCGTAGTCCGTTGAACTGTTCGAGATTAGTTTGGTATCATAGACAAGTTCTGTAATGACCAAATCCAGTGGATCAGGCATTGAATTCTCCTTGTACACTTCGGCCTCCGGCTGATATGACCCTATCCTTTCAGAACCATAAATAGGTTGGTCGGCCAATACATGAGTCGTAGAGCCGTTGACACTGCTTGTGGTTGATTCATAAATAGCCATAGGGTTACCACTGGCATCTCTTACATAGTAGGTAGTCACCACATCTCCTGAGTTGGGTGTAAATACCTTGGTAACTCTGTTTCCTGCTGCATCATAGGTAAACTCTATGGTTTCCCCAGCGTCATTGGTCACCTTGCTTACTTTACCATATACATTCCACTCTATTTGGCTGTCCTCCTGATTACCATCGTGGTCTCTTTCTATCAAATTGCCAATGCCATCATAAGTATAGTCATGGTCACCCTCACGCACGTGACTAAAACTATTGTAGGTTGAAGCATCAGTTACGGTAGCCAATTGATTGGTTCCCGCTGTGTAGGAATAAGTCAAGTCGTCTAGCACCGTTCCTGTCCACCCTGTTCGCTCCAGCGTTTTCAAATTACCATTCGCATCATAAGAATAGAAACAGTTGTTTTGTGAATAACCAGTTGCATAAGCATCTGCAGTGTAGTAATCCCAGAACATATAGTCTGCTTCTACCAGTCGATTTAGCTGATCATAGGTATAATTGTAATTTTTGTTGTTTCTGCCATCGTGCGCTCCATGCAATCCTTCATCGGAGTAACCTGTATTATTGGTCCAGCTGGCGATGTTACCATTGTACAGGTCGTTTCCAAATGCTGACATATGTCTTCCTTTCCTTCCATCAGAGTGGACAAAATCAGTGTTATACGGTGATTGAGCTTCACCTCCATCTTCTACTCCGTCTCCATCTACATCATCATATCTGTCAAAGTCTCCATCGAAGTACGTCAGGGTCATCGAGTATTCATCTTCGCCTACGGCTCCCATCGCGCCTCTGGCAGTGTTGTCTCTACCCGGATCCCAGTCTTTTTGCTGGGCAGCATGGTTCATGGACTTCAGCCAGCCTTGTATCGTGTACACGTAGTCCATCCCCTGCAGACGGTCTTCACCATAAACAATTCTGGATAACGGGCCGTGTTCATAATAATCATATCGGGCGTCTCTGTCCCAGATGACTCCGTCTGTGGAGGTCTCTACCATCACCAGGCGGTTGTCTGCATCGTAGCCATACCGGTGATAGAACTGGTCTTCCAGGCCTTCGTTGTATTTTACGAGTAGTACATTGCCACTGATCAGGTCGTACTCATAGGCCAGGTAGTTCTTACCTATGCCTGGTATGTCCTGTACCAGCCAGTTGACATTGCCGTGTACATCGTAGCTGTAGTAGGTGTGTACCTGGTCATCTGTCGTTCCACTCACATCTCCGTCCTCATCGGTGTAGGTATGGGAGATTCTGTTTCGAAGGTAGGTTTGTCCCTGTGCGATACCTGTGCTTGGATCGGGCAGGTAGGTAACATTTTTATCTAACGAGTACTCTGTAATGGTTTTCTCGCTTGTGTTTGTATTGGTTGACTTTGGCCAGGAGTTAGCTCCGTAGGGGCTTGCATTAAGCGTTCCTGCGGTGATACCCATGTACTCATCATAGTTACTTGCTATATCAGCGAAGGTAGTAGTGCCTCCGTCTTCAAATAGACCTACCTCTATAATCCTGCCGAGTGCGTCATACTTGGTGTAGCTGATTTGTTCATCATGGGCGTGTGAGGCAGGAGATACTCTTGCTGTACGCTGCTCCTCATTTTCTGAGAACCTGATTAGTCCATCAGGGTTGTAGATGAACTTAGTCGTTCCTCCGTCCGGGGTGGTTTGCTCAACGAGTTGTTTATAGCTGTTGTACTTGTACTGAGTAACCATCGTATGGCTTGGATGTACTTTTCTGTCCACTACATTCTGTATGGTGAGGTCTTGCTCATCAACTCCTGCCGGTGGTATCGTATAGATCATATTGCCGGCTCTGTCGTAACCAAACAGGGTATAATGGTGTATATCTGTCGGATACGACACTGAGGTTTCATCATTGACCGTATTACAAACATCCAGATACGCTTCTTCCAAATCAGCTCGTACGTCCAGCTTACATCGCTCCAGCTCCAGGTCCATAGTATTGGAGACGTGGTTGGCTTTCATAGTTTCTACTTCCTGGTATACCGAGGTTGGTGCTTCCGTTTTGGTGACCGTAGGAATAGGGCCGTTCCATTTCACGAAGACATTCTGTGGGTCGCAGTCGTGCCCAATATCCAGTTTAATTATCTTGTACTCTTCAAGTTCAGGCCCTCCAATATACGTTCCTCCGAAAACCAACTCATTATTTGCAATTTCTACAATCGATGTTATTGTAAAATTTTCTGCATTAAAAATAGTCGTAGACCATAATTGTTCACCTTTTTTATTGATTTTGTACACAGTTTTATCTCCATCGATATATACAAAGCTACCATCAGACAATCCTAGCAATTCCCTAAATCCATAGCTTACAGGCATTTCCCATAACAAATCACCGTTAAAATTGATTTTTATAATCTTTCTTGTTAAAGAATAGTCCACAGCAATAAGGGCCCCACCATCGCTACAAGCAATCACACTGAAGTCTGATGGATCCATATCATTAATAGTGTAAGTCCAAAGTTCATCTCCAGAATTAGAATATTTAGATACTTTGGTATCGTATGTATCAGAAAATAGAGCTACAAATGAATTTTCATTTTTGTAAGCATCAACTGCATATGGTGAATAATATATGCCGCTTGTTACAGAATGTACCATTTTTTCCCAAACTATATCCCCATCATAATCCACATTCAGTAGCCATGGCCCAAATTGCTCAATCTGATCACTTCTTTCTCCAAAGGCCAAATCTTTATCACATCCTCCTGTACAGTTAGGGTTTCTAGAAAAACCGCTAATGATATACCCTCCAGGTATATTGACCATATCGCTAAAAATATCCTGATTGTTTGTTCCAAATGATACTTGCCACTGTCCTCCACCAGATACTCCACCATCAGTATTCATATTAAACAACCATATATCGTCATATCCAGACGTTAGGTATTCATTTAAATGAGCTGACTTTTGACAAGAACTATCAGATCTTGAAGTTGTTCCTACCAAAAATCCACCATCATTATTCTCTATCATTTTACCAGGACTTTCAGAGAAACCAGCTCCATCTTGTTTATCTCCCCCTATAGTTTTTTCCCATATCAGAGAGCCATCAGAAGGATTTAATTTAAGTATCCACAAATCATAATGCCCACTTGAACAATTATCATCTAGTTTATCACCTGAAGCATCAGAAAGAGACCAACCTGAAGCATAAACATTATTGCTATCGTCAATGGCTAAGTTTTCCAAGTAGTCATAGGAATCTGCGCCATAGACCTTTGTCCAACTCTTTGTAAACGTATAAAAATTCTCTTCGGTACCATCGTTAGAACAATGTGGCGGAGACTTTATACCCCCACCCGGAGGGGTCACCTCATCATAGTCACTCTTCCAGCCCCCAAGGGTCACTGCAAATGAGTTTACCGTATTTACATTGCTACCGGTGTTGATAAAAGCAAACGTAGAGCCAATGTTATAGGTCGTACTGGTCGCATCCAGAAGCGTTACCTCTGCATTCAGGTCACTGTTGTTGGCATGGACACTCAAGTCCGATATCCGGAAAATATCTTCCATGTCGGCTACAGCGCTTAGCTCATCGTCCAGCACAAAATCAAAGTCGTTGTAACTACTGCTGGTATGCATCCTGATCTTACCCAGCGGACTGCTCAGTATCTCTATACTCTGGTAGTCCTGGTCTTTGAACAAGTCATAGTGATTATAGTATGCCTGATAATCGGTCAGTGGATACTCGGTGTCAAAATCTGTGGTGTTTACAGTACCTGTTTCGATCTCGTAGCTGAATATTTCATTCAGAAGCTCCGCCATGGCCGTTGCCTCTGCGCCTACTTCATACTCTGTCCCGGTAGCTGCTGCCGGTAGCGCTAAGTCTGGCTTACCGAATAATACTGATGCGAAGAATTTCATTTCATCTTCATCACCTATGCTGAGTAGCACATCATTACCTGTACCTCCGCAGTCTTCTTCTGTGTAGGTAGTTATTGTACATTTACTCTGGCAGTCTTCTACTACACTCTCAGCTGTACAACAAATATCTTCATACTGTATTTGGGTAGTACCGTCCTCTAAGTAATAATTCCCGTCTCCATCCGGGTCGTATAGCTCTACCAGCTGGGTGAGGATTTCATCATACTGGGCCAGGCAGCCGTCCCGACATTCTTCTTCCAGCTTTTCTTTGGAACGTGTTGCAAAATCATCAAGCTCTGATGCTGATATGTCTGCAACAGTCGGATCTAATGTTGTGCTCAAGGCATCCTGCAGCATTGCATAATGCTCCCCTGTAAACGAGTAGATGAAGGTGTTATCATTTTCATCCATATCAATTGTCCAGGTGTCAGTCTCTCCACTTACGGCCGTGAAGTCTGGCTTGCATACCGGACTCTCACAAGGCAATATATAATCCTGGCTGGTGAAGTCGGGTAGGGTATAGGACTCGTCCATATCTACCGGGTCAATAGATGATGGATCGAAGTTTTCAGTATTACAGAATCCATCAAATATATACTGATAGTAGTCTTCATAGTTGGTATGTTGATTATCTTCCAGCCAGTCTTTGTGGAAGTGAACATATTTGTACGGTTCGTACTTTAAGTTAGTGTTGTCATCACTGATGGCTTCAAAATGATAACCTGCGCACTTCAGAAAACGCTCCAGATAGGTCACTTCAAGATCGGGGGTATTGGTGCCAGTGGCCCAGTCTTCCAGCTGGCCGGCATTATTTTCAATACCAGCTTCCAATTCGTCATTGACTGAGATAGGAGTACCATTTTCATCAGTAAATGGATTCTCTTCCATAAGTTTCATACCCTGAGCGGTAGACTTGGCACACTCCCACAAGTCATTACATGAATAGGTGTTCCCTGTCTCGGCCAGCATATTTTCTACAATCGTATTGAGGTCATCGTAGTCATAGCTATGGGTAGTACTGGAGAAGGTATAGGTACTTCCTCCGAAGATTTCATCCCAACGCTCTTCGTCTGTATCATACAAAGCATCGCTTGGGTCCAGGGCAAATACGTCCACAAAGATCGTTGTCTCAAAGTCAGGCTGTGTTGCTGAGGCAGCACATGGGTCCGTCTCACTTAAAATAATCGGAATCTCTACCATACAACAGTGAGTGTGGAAGCGTAAGACCATACCTTCCTCAAGGTCCACCGGTGTAGTTTCTGTTGATCCGGGCAAGCTGGAGAACTCCAGGTATTCATCTCCTTCAGTTTCTCCCTCAGTCTCGACAAATGAATAAACCTCGATGTCATAGTCAGGTTCTGGCGCACCTACAGAGTTCGTTTGTAGGGTTTTCAGGAATACCGCAAAGTCATCCATGGTCTTAGTTCCTGCTCTGACATCGTCCAGGTAGTCATAAATTTGTTCCAGTTCCGTATCTATATCGGTCTCGAGATTATCGGCTACTCCATCCACATAATTATCCTTGGCGGTTTCATCCAATGTAATATATCTTGAAATGAGATAATTCCCTTTGGTCAGACTAACCGTTTGCGGTAGCGAGACAGATGCTTGGGAGATTGTTTCTGTCCAGCCAGTTGCATCCACTCCGGTACACCCTCCCTCTGACAGGGTTCCTGGTGCGATGGTCCCTTCATAGATTTTTTCATCTTCCAGATTATCCAGATCGTATACGTTGATTCTTACTGAGTATGCACAGGTGTTGCAGTATCCTCCACAGGATTCTGATACAACTTGTGAGGTGATCTCATAGTCGATGTCTACAACTCTATCCTGCAGCAAACTGAGTCTGAGTTGTTCGGTAGCTTCACCTTCAAACAACTCATCTCCTTCTATCACTTCATAAACATCGAAATCGCTACTGGCTGCTGAGGTGATATCTTCCAGATTCGTACTGAGGTTATTTTCTCCCAATGCTGTAGCGATCGTTTGTCCTTCTTTGTTGGTATAGGTGATTGAAGTGATGTTATTTTCATCGGTTGTAATGGTTTTGAACACGGAACCTTGTGCAGGTGCCTCGTCTCCGAACATTCTGAGTAACTCGCTTTCGGTGGCAGGAGCGTATTTCATTCGCACGTTGTGTCCCTCTCCTATGGTGTGGGTACCTCCTACGCCTCCTTGTTCTTTGGCCCGACCTGTGCCGTCATTGTAGTATAGAGTGCGGGTAAAGGCGTAGCCTTCTGCATCCGGGATTCTAAGGTCGTCATTAAGGTTAGAATAGTAGTCAAACAATGGTCCATCATCCATGACGATTGCATCGCTGGGGTTATCAAAGGTAGCATCAGTATCGAAGTGCTCAGGCCCGTACATAGCGGTTCCTTTTTTCATAAATTGGGTTCTGTAGCCTAACTCGGCATAATCTGTCACCGGGGCCGCCAATGATGCTAAACTGGCTCTTCCACTGTAGTCATAAACCGTCTGGCTGATTACTACGGGCTGGGCTTCAATCACTTCTTTAATGCTTAAATTCTCTATTGTGATTATGCCTTCATTATCAATACTTTCAATGTTGAATGCGACATAGTTAGCAGTAGACGGAGCTGTGATATACATCTCAAAGCTCTCGGTTTCATCTGGTGAATTAATCGTAAAAGCAGTACTTAGTTCCGCATCATAATCTCCGGTATAGTCCATCGGGGTGCTCTTATGCCATAGAAACACCTTTCCTGAACCGGCTTCGGTTCTGGTTGCATCGAAGGTAATCTTATACTTTCGGCTATATCTGGAGGCGAAGTTCCAGTGTAAATATTCATCAAAGAAGTAGCCTTCCCCTTGTCTGGAAGTGGTGCTTTTTTCAGCCAGCTCTGCACTTAGGTGTTCGGTCCCCATCGGATTGTATCGATATTGTCCTTGTTTGGGGTACAGCAATCCATTAGCATAGGTAATGCTTTCCTTTACTCTACCTCCTTCTGAGTAGGCTCTGGCAAATGTAAAGTTCAGGTCTTCATCGAACTGGTCATAGTATACCATATAGTCCAGGCCACTGGCACTGCTCAATGTAGTATATTCATATCCATCGGCTACTGATTCACTCCAGCTACCCCAATTTCTAGAGTCGCCAATGCCGTTATCATAGTAAGTACCTATCGGGCGTACTCTCCAAACATAGTAGCCGGTGCCTTCAGCCATTGTGAGGGTTATAGAATTCTCCGGTGTTTCTATGCTCAGAGCATCAGACCAATCAACGGTAGTAGCAATATTGTTATCCGTAAGCTTTGTCGGATCAGTATTATATAACCTCAGGAGTTGGAACTCATAGGTCGCACCTTCCAGACAACTGTTGCTCGTCCATTCAAAGGTATAGGCAGTTTCTTCGGTAGATAGGGTCGGTGCGCTAGCTGGAGCAACCAGTGGCTTGATAGTTGGTAATATTTTTACGGATTCTTCTGTTTCGATCCAGGAGCTAAATTTTAGCTGGTGGTCGATGGCCATACCACTAGTGCCAGGTGTGCTGTTGAAGTCAGTAATGTCTACTTCTATCCGTACAATATTGTCAAATTCTTCGAGAATGTCCTTACTGAAAATAACCTCGGGAGTGTTTTCATCGAGGATCAGTTTTACATCGTCCCAGTCGTAAAGAGCAGTGCCACCTGACTCTGCATCATATGCCGTAATGTCTGCAGTAATATCCGCATCCCAGGCATTAGTACCATAGTTATACGTCTCACCTAAGGTAAAGCGCATATTCATCCTTGCCGAGGTAGTGTTCATTTGACAGGGGCTTGGTAACTCGAAGTTAGCTACGTCTTTGGTGAAGAGGGTGAAGTCTGCACCTGCGGCAGCTGCGGCTGCAGTACTAATTTCGTCATCGCCTTCGTAAAGAAGCTCTGAGGTGTTAGCAGGGCTGCTGATTGTATAGGCTGCACGAGCTATACTCAGATAGTCTCCGTCAGTAAGTGTTACCTGATAGGTAATGTATTCATCATCTCCGTTGTCACTTAGGGCCAGGGCAGTTGCATCACTGAAGTCTCCATCATCGTCTATCAGCAATACATAACTGTCTCCTGCTGAAGGAGCGGTTGCATTGGTATACACAATATCAACTGTACCAGTGTGGTTGACTTTGTCCACCCGCCATACTCTGACCAGGCGGTCGTCTATGCCTGCTGGTAAATTCGTAGTAACCGTAAAGGTAGCTGCGCCATTGTCTCTGCCCAATAGATAATAATCTCCTCCCTGAGGGTCTTCCGGGTTCTCAATGGTAATTGCATCACTGGTCAATGAGTTATCAAAATAGTTATAATCGGCTTTTCCCATAGCATCAACATCGTTATTGTAACTACCACTAAATTCATAGTCATGCAGGTAACCGATTGTTACTCCATAACCACTTTCAAGGGTGATGTTGTTAAAGTCGTAGTAGGTGGTCTCATCAGTGCCTACTGCCACCTGAGTGCCGGCATCGTCAAAGTCGCCATCTCCATCTGTATCAATCAACAGCGCTCTTTTGGAATAACCATTGGGGGCAGAGGGCCAGTCACCATCATCCACCTGGAAGTTGACATTTCTTGAGCTCCCTCCTACAGTGTACATCCCTGCACACCATTCCTGACTGATAAGTTGGGTATTTTCCAGGGCACCGGTAGTGGTTAATGTTTGTGTTCCTCCGCTATGGGACAGTGTTAAAAATTCGTTGGTCGTGAGTGGGTCTTCGGAATCAGCTGAGTAGTTGTCTACTGTCAGTATATCAGACGCACCAGATGAGTTAGCTTGACTGCTTGTATAGGCTCCATAGCCAATCGTTACAATATCGGTAGTACCACAAGCATTGTCAGTAACACCCAGTGAGATGTATACGTGTCCGCTAATGGGCACATCGTCCACTGAGTATTCGGTGTCATCTAAAACATACTGGATCGCATCTCCATCGGTAAAATCTCCATCATCGTCAATTAGTAAAATATAGTCCTGGTGAGCTGATTTTGTAGGAAAGTCGTTGGAGTTAAAATCAAAATCGAGCAATATGGTTTCTGACAGGCTGTTATAGCTTAGGCTCCAGTCTCTATCTATTTTATCAAAGGTAACTCCGCCTGAAACGTTTTCGAATACGTCAACATCTTCCGCATCGTGTCCCCATAGGATGAAGTCTCTTGGATTCAGGGCATCCGCGGTGATTTTTAATTCTATATCGGGTACACTTCCGGTGACTTCCAGCTCTCCGCTTGCATCACTGAGTACTTCGAAACTGCCATGGTCTTTACCAATAAACCCTACACTGTATGGTGTGCTGAATGCTGAGGTTGGAATCGCCTCTTGCGAAGAACCATATTTTTCCCAGTCTAATCCAAGGGCTCCTCCTGACGGACCATTAGTGTGGGCTACTACAAAGTAGTACTTTTTCGCATCATCCATCGTAATAAAGCCATCTGATTCATCAGGATTGTCTGTAGGGTTATCTGTATCTACCAGGGATACCAGGTTACCAGGCGATTCATCAGTACTGATCCACAGCTCAGCATCATCATCGGAGTTCAGTATAAATTTATAATCCCCATCAGTGGGCACCTCTATAAAGCCTTCTATTCGATAACCAGTATAAGAAGGTCCTGTAGTATATCTAAAATCATCGTCAAACTCAGTGGACTCATTAGGGTTATCAGGATAATCCTGACGGGTGGTTAAATCCGTTAAATTGATACCTCCCGAGCCTGAACTTAAGTCCCAGGTTTTCTTTAATGTATAGCCATTGATGTTGTTGACTGCTCCGGGAATGTCATCAACCACACAAATACTTGCATAATACTCTCCGGGCCCTATGGTAATATCAGCTGAGTAAGAGACGCACTCGGAGCCGCAACTACCGAGATCATTGAGCACATAGGCTTCTGTTTCGGTGAAAAAATAGTCTTTGGATAACACCAACACATAACGCTCATAAGCTTCAATTTTTTCTATTTCTTCCGTTTCTCCCCAGCTTCCATTGGGATCAATATGGTACTCCACTGTTACCGTTTTATCGTTTGCTAGCGCATTTCGGTAACTCATACACCACCTCCGCTCAAAGTTGGTCAGGTCTGGATAAGGTACTACTTTCGTAGGTTCTATGCTTCCCTGTGATGATAGTATGATCATCTCCCCATCACTGAAGCTGGAAGTTAAGCTCATTGATGCCGAAGAAGCATTACTAACATCGAAACTAATGTCGTTGTCTTTGCCTATCGCTACCTGATCAAAATTATATCCATTGAAACAACTGCAACTATTCTCCACTCCTATGGATAAATACGCACCGTCATAGACCTCCACATCCTCAATGGTCACCTCTCCCCCAGAAATATCAGCGTCCTGGATCACATACTTATCGGTATGTGCCCCTCGAAAGTCTCCGTCCCCATCATCTACTAACAGCACATACTTCTGAAAATCTGCTCTGCCCTCAGTAGTATTTGATGCCTCTAATGCGGTAATATCTATCGTAACATCAATCGTTTGGGTTCCAGTGGTTGGATATACTCCCGTCTTCCAGGATCGCTTTATACGATAACTGTTCTCCGGAGCATTACCATCACTGTAATCTTCTATACCTCTGGAGTTGTGACCAATGATTACAAAGTCTCCACTCGCAAACTCACTGGCTCCCTTGCTTATTGTAATGTGATCACCACATTTGGCCGATAAATGTTCATTACCTCCTACATTACCGATACCAACAATGTCACTAATCCATTCCTCCGACACATATGTATCATAGGTATGATAGTGTGTGCCGGTCTCCGGGTAATAATCTCCTGTAATTGAAATGGTGTATTTATTGGCTAAATAGTTTTCTATAATTTGTACTTGGGCATCATTGATTGATGAACCATAGACAATACACTCGGCTATGCGTCCGTCCAGGTAAGTACTTCCACCATCGTCTACTCCTAGCTTTAACAGGTCAGGGGTAAAGCCGCTTGAGGGGATTGTTACCGCTGCAGAGGTTGCTTCTTCCACTCCATCTACACGCACTTTGCTACAAATAAATTCGTCATTCGCATCATCCACCATCCCTGATAAGTGTATTATGTGCCATTGGTTACTGGTGATAACTCCTGTACTTCCCAGATTTTCAGTCGTTGCTCCTACGCTGGCCTTCAATTGACCACCCGTACTTACCCATAATTCTATCGCATTCGATCCATTGATGATAGTCGCCAAGTATGCCGATGATGAGCTAATGTTAGCCTTAGCCAGTAAAAACATATGCCAATCGCTCCCATCGTAGAATGAGGCCATGGTCTCGCTCGCCTTGATTGATTCATCAACTCCGTCAAACTCAAGAACTGTATATGTTTTATGGGTAAAACTTTCGTTTTCTTCGTTAGGTGCCGTATTATCGACTTCCATGTAACTCGATGTAGTCTTCTGAGCATTGTCCCAGGTCGTCATAGCGTTACCTGCATTCGTTAAATCATCCGAACGAAACCAAAAATTTGGTGCTGAATTAATATCTCCTACTCCACCAGGACCTTCAGAGCCTATTTGAGCGAGGGTTGGATAAATTGATTGCAAAACAACAAAAGCAATCAAAAAGATTTTAAAGACTAGTGATGAAACTCTTACCATATTCTTCATGATTTCGTCCGGTTGAATGTTTTTAATTAGACCTGCGATCTTCTAATTCAAATGTTTTATACTTCCCTTTGAGGTTTCCTTTAGAGTCGAAAAACCGATTGGATAACCCAAGATTCAAATCCGGAATATCGACACCGATTTGTACTGAACCATATTCGATTACCAATTGATCCTGCATCGCATCTTTGTAATCGATTGTACATTTAACAAGGCTTTTATTCTTCAAATCGACAATAAATCGAATGGCTTCTACCCCCAATCCTTTGTTCCTGTCATCAACTTTGAAGTGCACTTCGTAGACGTTAGAAGAACCTTCAACTTTTGAGTACCTGAGAACTTCTGCCCCTTCAATAAACTCCTCTTGAAATTTTTTTAGTTGCTTATATTGATCCAGATTGTCCTGTCCCTGCATGGAGTTCAGTATTACTTTCCGATCTCTCGGAACCACTGTATAGCAATTTTCCTTGTCGTAATACATTTCTACATGATCAGTAATAATCTGAGATTGACTTGCGTTGGCTAAAATTTTAACCCGTGAAACTGAGCTTCTCTGTACTCCGTTTATTGTATAGTTGGTGGTAATACTATATTCCAAAGAATTGCCTTTTTTATCGTTTAACTCGGCATTGGAAATCTTACCATAAAACGTTTTAATAATGTTCAAGCAGTCCTCCGGAACCCCAGCCATAACCTTCGTATAGCTGAGAATAAATAATACAAGTGCTAACTTTTTCATACTTATCTGTTTGTTAGGGGAACATTATATTGTGTTTCCGTCACAGTTTTCATTCCGCGTTCTGTTTCAATTATTTTTCGGACTAACTGTCCCTCCTTGTTGTACTGGTAATACATTCCAAAGTGCTGATCATCGAAGCTCGCTAATAGTCTCAAATTCTCAGGATCATAGACATAAGTCGTCATTTGAGATTCTATCGGCTGAATACGAAAGTCATCGATGTAGATGGTTTTGGTTCCCAAGTTGGTCAGAGTAGTTGTATAAATATATTTAGGGTATCTCCCGTTCTTAAATTGATCATCGAAGTAAAAGGAACCATTACTAAGATCGTCTTCAATTATACCTTCAAATAGAGTCCATTCCCCTACCCTTGCAATTTGCGTGAAGCTGGTTAAATCAAAATTAACCCCAGAATAGAACAGATACGTATAGTCATTCGGGGCATTAAAGTTGATTTTAATATTACTTGATAAGTCATCAATGATGTCTTGATCCGCCTTCACCCAAAACTTCACCAAGCAAGACGTACCACTAGCTGCAACATCTGGAGCCTCATAGCTACCAAGATTTAAATCCTTACCCGCGAGTACCTTTGCTGATCTATAACCGGAGTGGGCATCATCAGTAGTGACATAAGGTGAGCCATCATCTTCGAAGCTTAGAAAACCAACTGTTTCGTAAGCTGCGTTGGCCGCAACGAGCACGGGAACTTTTTCCTGATAACCAAACTTTGCCGTACTCCTTACCCCTAATTTATTCTGCTCCTCGAGAGGTTCTCCATGCGGAGAATACATATTAATACGATTCGTTTCAACCCATCTGGAATCATCATCAACCACCGGATAATTTTGGTACTCTCCGATTGACGACTCAGCTTCGACCGTTGAATGGGCTGAATAATACTCTTTATTATCCGACTCTTTGAAAATGTAGGTTTCAAAGTCATTGACAAAGGTACCGGCATTGTAAACACGTTCACCTGATCCAACATCAACACCATGCTCAATTTCATCTCTATAAGCAAAAGTAGCTCTGGGCCTCCACTTACCCCTCGCGCCTGTTTCAAAAGGCCTGGCAGCAGAACACTCATAGTCAACATCTTCATAATTCAAAGTCAGAGCATAATTATACCAATCATCGGTATATGATGTCACGCTAGCAGCTACGATATTATCCAGATTCTCATTAAGCTGTACTTTACCTTCACCGGTAACCTCAATCGGACTAATGATGTCTTCCCCGTAGGTAGTAATTGCAGCAGCTGGTGCACCCAGGTTATTGGTATACCCACTTCGTATTACTTCTAACTTCGTAAACGCTACCTCGGCATTACCATCAATTAAGTCATTGGCCAGGAAGCTTACAGGCTGTACATATATCCTGTGGAAGTGAAAGTCATCAAACTCATTAATATAGAATAAGGCTTTATTACCGGAATTATCGCTAAGCTCAATTAAATCGCCTAAAGTAATCCAACCATTATTCCAGGCGTTAATAAGTGCCTGCCGCGAGCTTGTCAATAGGGGGTGCGCGCTTCCATCAACAGGTGGATTATCATCTCTGGTATTGGATGCATCCTGCAGGTTGATAAAGGTATTCCTTGACCAGCACAGTCCTGCACTTTCATTTAGCCAATGTGGTTTTTCACCCAGGTGATCGGAATATAATTGAAATTCTCCGGTCATGGCAAAATTTTCACTTTTGGCCTTTTGTCCCATATTACGATAGACTTTAGCAGCCGGAACCGTGTAATTCACGTAGCGCCCATCATGCTCGGTTTGAGATGCCCCAATTTTGACACCATTATGGCTATCATACATCTCCGTAATTATCGGTTCCCCGGTGTTGCTATCATACACCTTATTGACAGTTACACTTTCCAGTCCGTCTTGCTTGGTCCTAACTGACTTCAAAACCGGAGTGTATCGGATGACCTTAGAGTTTACGTGTCGGTCAAGCTGTGTCTCGTGGTAATTGAAGGAAGGAAAAGCATTTAATTGCGGGATTGGAATTGGTCCTGCCCAAGCAAGATCAGCATCAAACTGAAGCGCCAGATCATTCGATTTATCTTTAGCACTTCTCATTTCTATTGCAATTTCATCCTCTCTTCCTACAAACTCCTGACTGATCGTACCATCATCATGCAAAACATCTACTTTTTCACCTGGTGCCGTATAGGTATACTCTTGAAGTGATGTTTCTAATCCTGATAAATTTGTGTTGGGATCATAGGTTCCCGGGTAGGTGGCCATTTTCTTCATTTGCCCATGCATATTACTCAACACGAAGGAGTATCCCTGACTAACTGACCTGTTATCTATAAGGATTTCAAGGTGAGGAATGGGTAAGTAAATCGGAAACCCTCTACGGTTGACACCGGTAGGATCCCACCAGTGTATTGTAGGGTAATCGTAATTGGTATAGTACTCTGATACGGTATAACCCGTTCCCGTTTCACCTTCATGAATATTTTTAGTAACTATTCTTGAATAACCAATACTAGAGGCCGGCAATAAAGATTCCCCATAGGGGTTTTCAAATTGATCAACATCATCGCCAGCAATTACTTTGGAAATGATTCCCTGATCAGCACGTTTTTTGTCAAATCGGATCAATGCATTTTCTTCCCTGATAGCATTTGGCTCATTGGTAGCTACGCCACTACTATTACCATTTACATCTTTATAAATGTATTCGGTTCCGTACAATACTTCATCACCGGACTCAACCCCATCATCATACATTAACAACCTCTTGACCCTAATGCCCCCACCTTTCTTAGCTCCCGGAAGCGGTACTCTGAGATAGGAATCTTTCAAAGAAATTTTAACACAGTTGTTATTGACATCAATCGGCAAAGCAGAATTGATCAATTGCAAAAAGGTTTCAGCAACATCTCCGGTAACCTCCCCAAAATCATTGTCTCGATCACAATCATTGTCAAGATCAAGCCCATGCTTGTTCTTACGCATATAGTCGAGACAAACGTCATAAGGAAGTGAATGAGCATCGTTACCGTCAAAGCTCAGGTATATCTTGGCACTGGCTCCAGTTCCTTCCTTATAAGCCGTGGCATCAACATAACCTGTGATATACCCGCTTTTACAATTATCAAGGGCTGGGTCCGTGGTCATCCCCCGCAACTTATACAAAAACTTGAAGTAAGCTTTTTCACCGGAATTATCTGTACCATCCAAATAATCGTTGATCTTGGCTACATAATCTGTCACCGCCTGATCTACCAAATCTCCATTACCATCTCTCTCTATATCAACATCGTCCAGATTCAAGTAATACTTATTATCACTTCCTGGTTCTGCTCGCGTTCCGGAATTACCAAGCGAGACCATAGCAAGGGCTTCCCTATTCTGCACATACTGATAGTCATGCTGCTCATATTGTACCAATATTTCGCCACCAGAGGGCAGCATAATTCTTTTTAGATTCCAAGCGGCCGGGTCAAAGGTATTTGTGGTACCATATTGATCAACCCAAGGACGCAAGTTGCTGGCTCTTGAGTTTCCGTCTGAACGATAATTGCCCCAACCATCAGAGCCCGTGATTACGTAATCCGGGTTTTCAAAAAGTTCAGGATTCTGATCATCCTGATCTACATACTCATACTTACAGATTTCAGGGTATTTGGTCTGTACTTCGGACCCAAACTCAGAATATGGTTTGTATTCATACTTAAATTCATAAGGTCTGATTCTTGCATTCGTAATTCCCTGGTATTCAAACCAAACCCGCTTCAGAGTCAATTTACCTCCTTTCGGTGTCGTGCCAGTATTTGCACTGTTGGGAATTCCTTTACAAAGGACTTCCGTATCAACGCCATCCTCATAATATTCCAAATGAACCGTTTTTAATGGCTGACCAACCAGTAATCCATCATCGTTCTTAGCGTATAGTACAATTTTCTCCAAAAATTCCTTGGTGTCCGTTCCTTTTGCACTATAGTTATCTCCCGCGTGATGATCATCAGGTGCTTCCAGGGCGTCTGCACGGTCATCGTCACTGCCTAATAGATTAATTGTCCCATCAACGTGCTCGACATTTATGTCGGTTTTATTCGTTATGAAATAAGCGATGTGTGTTTTGGTCTCAATCGATTCAGTATAGTAAATCTCCTTATTTCCTGAACTAAACGAACACATATCGGTATTTCGATCGGAAAAATCATTTTTTGTATAAGCAAAACCTGCGTATGGGACCCTCCAGTGATACCAGCCTCCCCAGTCTCCTTCATCCTCCTTATCATGATCGCTCCCATAGGCTTGTCTGTAGTTAAATTTTGTCCAGGCTCCGAAGTCATCATTACTAGGCCCATCCATGGTACGATCGATGTAATTCGCACCTGTTATTTCTGTCAGTAGATAAGTCGAAGCGTACGGGCTTTTATAAGCCTGGCCCCTTATTGTTTTGATGTCAGTACCATTAAGGTCATCATCAATGTCAGCACTACTTGTCCTTCTGGATCGATATAGGTACTCATTGTCTTTATCCGGGTCAGCTTCAAAAGAGATTGATTTGTCATG
The DNA here is from genome assembly GCA_965267335.1 of Cytophagales bacterium. Classification (GTDB taxonomy): domain Bacteria; phylum Bacteroidota; class Bacteroidia; order Cytophagales; family JAAEPT01. The sequence continues at coordinate 4,398,172 of OZ253953.1, forward strand.
GCTATTGAATACCGGCAAACCATATACATAGGTTTGTCCTCCGGATCCAATGGTCGCGAACTCCCCAATCGTTTTCCCCATCAGGGAAGAAGCTCCGCTGGATGAATTAAGGAAAAAGGACCTGATATCAGCCCTTTTGTTATAAGAATTATAAAACACATCGTTTCCATCCTTATCCTGTATTTTTTCGAGCATCTCAGAGATTGTATTGTGCGATACTAGCGTTGACTCACCCGGGCGAATATCTGAGGACATTTGCTTAGGCAATTTGGCACCACTAGCTACCGCCTCATAAACTCCAAATCCTTTGATTGTTGCTGCATAAGGGTCGTGGGCATCATTGAATACTACGTTACCCCCTTTGTCACCCATAAAGCGGAAGACATTAGCATCGTTCGGATTATCTGCATCATCAAATGAATACGCATCCGTATTCCCTTTTCTTGACTTAGCCCATTTATCAACCTCAAATACTCTGTTTCCCCCGCCAAAATCTACTCCTATAATTCCTGTGTTGAGGCCACCTGAAAAATCAAGATTGGTATGAACCACTGGAGTTGAACTCCTAACCGGAGTAGGATAAAAATTCCCAACATTCTTCTTATGTAATCTAAAGGAACCACCTAAACCTTCTCCTGAAACTGAAAACATATCGTAGTTTTGGAAGGGTATGGGTAAGTAAAAATCTCTTTTGGAATAAGGACTTTCCTTTTCAACATAATAATCCATCACACTTCCTTCTTTGACATCCCAACCAGTTATCCCTGAGGTAACCTCATCTAGTGCATCCTCCTGATACATCATACCAAATCCCGAATTTTCAGCTTTTTTAACAGGTCTTTGATAGCTGTAGTTTATATGAAGTTTAGGTTCAGGCCCTATATGCAGGGGGGATACATTTACCTGAAAAGTAGTGGAAAATGTTGCGGACAGCCCTGTGTATTTTACTCCCATTGTATTTTTATACTCAGATTGAGTGGACATACCAAGGTGAAAACTTCCTACCTGCGATGTAGCTCTTTTTGAATTGATCTTTGCATTAGCAATAGTTCCCATTTCAGCCCACATATCTCTGTATGAACTATTGATTGCATCATTGAGCTCTTTTTCCTTCTGGACAGCATTCTTATATGTTCCATTATGAACGGACAAAATTCTACTTGGATTTACACTTGCCGAAAAACTTCGCCCTCCGGTATTATCAAAACTAGCCCTTAGATTTCCTTGACCGGCATCATCATATAAGCCCACATTAATAGCTTTGCTGAAACCTCGATATCGGTTGTAACGAAGCTCTCCTCCAACCGAAAGAAACAAAGGCACATCAAAACTAAATATTTCAATTCCCGCATCATAGCCTCCAGAAACAGTCCAGTTTGTCCTTCCCTTGTTATATTGCTCAATGATTGAATTATTGTGATCATCCGCTACCCCTCTCATATTCCGGTTAATCGATCCCGGATTTAAGGTCCATCCATAGCCTACCCAACTTGCTTCTTCTTCTGGCTTTACCCCGCTATGATAACTCAACGAAGCAGCATAACCCGCTCCATTGGGGCCAGGCACCTCGATTACCGGTAAGTTATAGGTGAAGCTTCCGGTAAACGGGTCTACCATATTGGTTGTCGTAACCGGTTCAAAGCTACTGAACTCCGGCTGTGACGGGCCGGAGGTCAATGCATAAGAAGCTAGTGGTGCTGCTATTTCAGCGATGAAATTAACACCTAAAAAGGCAGCGATTACTTTTGAGTATTTACGAAGTAGTCTGATCATTACTTCAAGGGTTTAATTTTTTGAATCTGTGTTCATTACCAGCTCAGGTATATTCTCAAGCTGGTAGGCTTTAAATTTGTAATGGGTAATCCCGGTACTGAATAGCTGGTCGTCAAAAACCAGATCAATTTCGCTTGTGTTTTCTAAAATTTCCTGCTGACTCTTATTGAAGACGATATAGATGTTTCTGTCCTTCGTCAGGTCATAAGTGTTTTCCAGCTCCGCAAAAACGGGTGAAATACTTTCATCACCGAATTCCAGCGTAATCCAGTTTTGCATGCCAAAATTCATCTCAGCTGAGCGCATTTTGTATTGCTCAAAGTTTCTGATGTCTCTGGACATAATGCTACCTCCTTGCTGGTCAATCGGATTAATATTGAGTACAAAAGTGAGGCTGTGCTCATACTGCTTTCTAATGCTGTCAATCTCCGCCTTTGTTTTACTTCCTCGGCCTGAAACATCCTTATACACCATATAGTCTACAGGCAAATACTTCAGCGTGTACTTAATACCAAGTACGGTTCTGGACTTTACGACTCCATTTTCAGGCTCATTGAGCCACTGACTGTATTCTCCAAAATCACGGATTTTCTTACCTCCACAGGAAGCAAGAAATAGTACAAAGACTCCGAATAGATATATTCTAGTTTTCGGCAACATTTCCGTTTTGGTAGTTATCGTTGAGCTTTTTCAAAATATCTTCAGTTATATCAATCGCCTCATCTCCGTAGAGCACATTGCCTGCATTGGTCACCCCAATGATCAGATCGTATCCATTAGCTTTTCCAAAGTCGTTGATGTAAGAATCGACCTGTGACAATACCCCTCTCGTCAAGCGATCATCTTCCGCTTTCGCCTTCTCATCCAACATGTTGGCGTATCCTGAGATATTTTCATACTGTTTCTGAAGGAGGGTCTCATGCTTCACTCTTTCTTCTTGCGACATATCAGCATTGGCAGAATTGTATTGTGTTAGCGCCTTTTGATAATCAAGCTTTAAAGTATCCAGACTTGATTGCCAGCTCGTTTCCATGTTCTGATACTTTGTCCTGGCTTCTTTCATCCCTAAGTAGTTATCGACCAGATGTTGGGTGCGCACATAGGCTATTTTATTTTCTGGAGATTTCCATGATGAAAAGACCAGAAAACCATTGAATACAACCAGCGTGGTTATTGCAGCATATAAGAATTTCTTATTCATGAGAAAAAGCTTTTAACCCTACTAGAGGCCGAGCTGTCAAAACGCTGCATGAGAAAAAAATAAATTTTGAAGAGGGTATTTATAACGGTTTATTTTTTCACATTTTATTACATATGTTTATTTCTCAATATTTTCCTATAAATAGCATTAATTGAGATTTCACTAATCTTATTCATTCAAATTCAATCCCTAACCTTACACCAAATTTTAGTATATTTATATTTTGGTAACCCAAACGTAATCATGGGAAAATCTAAGGGGCACACTAAGGACACATCGGATAAAGCAAAAGTCATCGAAGAACTGCGAAAAGAAGAATTAAACCCTTCTAAAGACGCTTTTGAGGATATTTTAAAGGAGGTCGACAGACGCAAAAAAGCGAAGAAAGAGTAGCTCTTTACAGAATTTATTTCATCAACAAGGCAACGATTCTCATTAAAAAGGGATTAGGTATAGTAGCAGCAACCAAAATTTAACCCAATGCAGCTATACAACAACAAAAACCCAGACATCCCCTATGGCTTAGGTTGGTTATTATCGACCAAAAATGCTCTATCAAGGCATTCAAGGACATATTACCAGCACATACCTCAAGAGTTAAATGTTTTTAAAAGTCAACCTATTCCTATAATTGATGATGCTTGCAAACCACAACATATTTAGGTAATCCTCTTATTTACATAAGTGTTTAACCTATCATTTATTAATGGTATTACTCAGTGAATTACTAAGTGTGTTCTTGCATTTTGAAAATAATCGATACACGTAATATTTATCAACCCTATAATTGATCTAATCTTGGACCCTCATAAATTGAAAAAGCCAGAATTACAACGAATTATTGAAGGCTGCATCGAAGAAAATGACTCTTGCCGCAGGGAGTTGTATGATGCGTATTCATCTAAATTATTTGCCGTTTGCCGAAGGTATATGGGTAATACCGAAGATGCCCAGGATGTATTTCAGGAATCAATGGTCATTATTTACCTGAAAATTGAGCAGTTTGATTTTAACAGAGGCGATTTCGAAGCATGGATATACCGTATTACGGTTAATGAAGCAATCCGTCAACTTAAGAAAAAACATCAGCACCTAATGGAACCATTGGATATTAAGGCAAGCGATGTTAGTATATCTTTTGAAGATTCCGTTACACTCAATGATCTGAAAAAACTGATTGATCAATTACCAGTCGGCCAGAAAACTATTTTCAATCTGGCGGTAGTTGAAGGCTACAAACATGAAGAAATTTCCAAGATTCTGAATATTGGTGTTTCTACGTCCCGGTCACAGTTGCACAGGGCCAAAGAAGCCCTTAGGGATTTTATAACTACCGAAAACTTTGTGCCGGCACCATCATCTATTTAACAAAAAGAGAATATCTCTACTCCGAAGGGAACTGAGAAACGACTCCATTAATCCACCACATGACTGCTTCGAGGATATCATTCACGAGATTAACCAAAGGAAAAAATAATGAAGAACTCTGTCATTCCGAATCTTTACGGTAGTTGCGAATAGCAACAACAGAAAGATGAAGGAATCTGCCAAAACTGAAAGACTAAAACCATTCTCCTTTCTTGTCATATTGACCGACCAATAACTAAATCAACATACAGCCATTCCATAATTCGAAATCACTTCTCGTATGCGGCAGAAGGAGGGAAATATCCATTCGACTATTCTTTACCGCAAAGACCAGCCTTCAGCTGGTATCCTAAGATTCGCAAAGCACACAAAGAAACTACGTTCAACCTAAAGCAATCACCGCCCTTCCTTGGCATTTCGACCGACCAATAAATAAATCGATTTTCAGATATTCAATAACAAGGCATCGCTTCTCGTATGCGACCGAAGAAGCGAGAAATCTATTCAAACTTTTTTTTACCGCAAAGGCCAACATACTGTTGGCACACTAAGGACCCCAAAGCAGAGAAATACGCGAACCCTAAAGCAATCACCACCCTTCCTTGGCATTTCGACCGACCCAAAAACGTCATTTGTGCAATTGGTTAATGCTTTGTATTTCATTGATTTTATCAAGAAGGAGGGAGAAATATATTACTAGTGATGTTGACCAGCTTTTTCACCCCAAAGGCCAGCCTTCAGCTGGTACGCTAAGAACCCAGAGGACGCAAAGAACTTCGCTAAAACCCAGACCCTTCAAAGTCCAAAATACTTTTGGCAACCCCACAAACACCCCTTTGCCGTCATCCCGAATCTTTACTGTGATTGCGGATAGCAAGAACAAAAAGATGAAGGAATCTGCCAAAGCTGAAAGCCATAAACCACCACCCCCTTGCCATATTGACCGACCGACAAATAAATCAATATTCAGAAACTTAACCATTCGACCTTACTTTCAATGTGCGACAGAAGGAGGGAAATATCTATTCGACTATCCTTTACCGCAAAGACCAGCCTCAGCTGGTACGCTAAGGTCCGCAAAGCACACAGAGAAACTACGTTCACCCTAAAGCAATCATCGCCCTTTCTTGGCATTTCGACCGACCAATAACTAAATCAACATTCAGCCATTCTATAATTCGAAATCACTCGTTGTGTAAGACAAAAGGAGGGAGAAATCTATTGTTAATTATGTTCACCTCTTTTTTTACCACACAAACCAGCCTTCAGCTGGCACCCCAAGACCCGCCAAGTGCGTGAAGGCCCCGCAATCACCCCCTTGCCGTCCATTAATAATGTGCCAAGAAAAGAGAATAAAAAAAAGCGACTCAAAGGTCGCTCTCCGTTCTTAAATTAGTTTCCTGTAACTCTTAGGGTCTTACCCATAAACTGAGTGCCATTCAACTCCTCGATGGCTCGACCACCATCTAGTTGATCTCTCATGTTTACAAACCCTTTGACAGTGCCTTTATAGTAGTCTCTTACAATTTGCACTGCTCGTACTTTGCCATAAGGCGAGAATAACTGCTCGAGTACTTTCTCTTCGGACAGATAATTCAGGTTCTCTACTTGAATATTCATAGCAATTCGTGGTTAAAACGGTTGAATTTTTCGCTTCTTACCTCAGTGGAATTGAGGTTACATTTTCAATAGCCGTACCTTGAATATAGGAAAAAAATCCGATTTACCCTAGTCCTTTCTAAACAAAACAAACTGGTGTTCTGCCTCATCATTTCGGTGTATATCGCTTGAATTGCTGATCAATGCACCCTCCGGTCCATCTACCATCATTTCATCAGTTTTTATATCGCTTAGATAAAAAATTGAGAATTCTCCCTCATAAGCCATAGTAACATCACCTCCCATCTGAAAAGCCTTCACAACCTTGCCCGCCATAAACCCTGTTTCCAGGTTTAATTCAACTATTTCACAAGTAAACTTACCCTCATTATCCGAGCCGAGCGCAAAGGAATACTCAAATTCCCTTTCATGAATATTGAGCAACTCAGACTCCGAACTCCAGGAGCCTTCAATACTGGTCACCTCATCAACTTTCTCTGGTTCTTTTTCTTTCTTTGGAGTACATGAATAGATTGTAAGGAGCAAGAGTAGAAATAGATTAGGGTTCTTCACAACGCAGGTTTTATTGTTTACGCTCTCACTGAACGCTAGTCCAATGGAATAAAAGAATAATATAGGAAGATATTACTCATTTCACCATTAATACCTTAAAAAGCGAAAGGCTGTATAAACAAAAAAACTTAAACTAACCGCTACTGAAATCAACTGCCACATAATTGAAAAAATTTATGGTTAAAAAATACACTTGTTTTATTATTCGTGGTAAAAAGTGTTTGTATACTGATTATACGGATATATAACGACCTTATCTGTCAAAAATTATTAAGTGAAGGTATTTCGTGCATGAAATTACTTTTAACTTCGTAATCGATATGATTAGTAAGAATCAACTCAACAACCCTCTTATACTGGCTTTATTGATGATTGTATATGGCCTGGTCATAGGTGGTGTCATCTATCTGTTTAGTATGATGGTTCATGCCGAATACACTTACACCGCCTCAGGGGGACTAGTTGGAGCACTCTTAGCAGGTTCCACCTATGTCTCGAAGTGCAGAAAGCTACCTTCGATCAAGCTCAGACTGGAAGCCGTGGCTATATACTTCTTGTTCCAAGCCCTGCTGAACTTCATTTATTTCGAAATGGGGGATTTATCCTTTGAGCGATTCTGGAAGCTAACCGTAATTGTAAACCTTATTTATGTGCTCGCTGTTTTCTTTATGGTTTCTCTTGGTGCCAGCAACCACTTGAAATCACTTAAGAGAATGGAAAAATATCGAAAGGATGAATAAGAAACTTTTCTTCAAAATTATCACCGTTTTGTTCATTTTAACCATGGTGGCATTTACCATCCATTTTATGATGAATACCACCAGCCCTTCTGAAAAAAGAAGAATGAATGCGGAGAAAAACAAATGAAAAACTACGAGGGCAATTTCTTCGAGGATGTCTATGAGGTGGTCAAACTTATACCCCCCGGAAGGGCCACATCCTATGGCGCTATTGGTGCCTACCTTGGCCTAAAAAGCAGTGCAAGAATGGTGGGCTGGGCCATGAACGCTTCTCATGCTCACCCTGACATTCCTGCCCATAGAGTTGTGAACAGACAAGGCCTCTTGACAGGAAAAGTTCATTTCAATCCACCTGAATCGATGCAGGAAGCACTGGAAAAAGAAGGCATCACCGTCATCGATGACCAAATTCAAAACTTCGATAAAGTCTTCTGGGACCCTATTCAGGAATTGGGATTATAGATTTATAAAAACGATTGCCTCCTGTCATCCGGAGACACCAAACTCATATCTTTCAAAGTCCCAAAATACTTTTGTCAACCTCACAAACACCTCTTAGCTGTCATTCCGAATCTTTACTGTGGTTGCGAATAGCAACAACAGAAAGATGAAGGAATCTGCCTAACCTGAAAGACATAAAACATCACAACTCTCCCTTGTCATATTGACCGACCGACAAATAAATCAATATTCAGAAACTCAACCATTCGACCTTACTTTCCATGTGCGACAGAAGGAGGGAAATATCTATTCGACTATTCTTTACCCCAAAGACCAGCCTTCAGCTGGTACGCTAAGAACCCAGAGGACGCGAAGAACCCCGCTAAACCCAGACCTTTCAAAGTCCCAAAATATTTTTGGCAACCCCACAAACACCTCTTAGCTGTCATCCGAATCTTTACTGTGGTTGCGAATAGGAACAACAGAAAGATGATGGAATCTGCCAAACTGAAAGATATAAACCAACACCACCCCACTGTTGGCATTTCGACCGACCAATAACTAAATCAACATTCAGATATTTAATAATATGAAATCACTTCTTTCGTAGGACAAAAGGAGGGAGAAATCTATTTTGACTATTCTTTTACCGCAAAGACCAGCCTTCAGCTGGTACGCTAAGGACCGCAAAGCACCTTTAGATTAGCTCTGTAGGATTATTCTTATTTTCTGTTCGGATAACAGATTGTTAAAAATGGAAGTGAGGAGAACTTTGCAAAGGCATAAGCTAACGACTTATTCTGCGTATTAGTCCTCACTCCCTGTTTGTTGCGAGTACCATTTAGAATTTTGGGCTTAAAGGCCCTGATAAAGGTCTTAGTACAGAGCAACAATTAAACACTTATTTAAAGTTATGGATTATTTGGAAACCCTAGGAGTGGACGTCTCAAAACTAACCATTGATTGTCATTTATTCACTCACCAAACCAGTGAACAATTCGAGAATAGCAATGATGGATTTAATAAACTTTTTAAATGGATAGAATCTCAACATATTGACTTAAAGGAACTTTTGGTTTGTTTTGAATGTACTGGTGCCTATTCATTCCCTTAGCTCATTATCTTACTGAAAGGGACCAGGACTTTGTCATGGAACCAGCGCTTAACATCAAAAAAAGTCTAGGAGTAACAAGAGGAAAAAGTGATGAAATTGATGCTCAAAGAATAGCAGAATATGCTTATGAAAAGAAGCATAAATTGACTCCTACAAAGCTGCCTTCAAAAAGTATCATGGTGCTTAAAAAGCTTCTTTCTCTTCGTGTCAGATTGGTAAGGCAAAGAGCTGCAAATCGCAACTCTTTAAAAGAGAATGAGTCAATGCTTGACTCAAAAGACTTCAGGCATGTTCTTAAGATCGAACGTGATTTAATTAAGGATCTGGACAAAAAGATAAGCAGCATTGATAAATTAATTGATGAACAAATAGATAATGACCAGGAACTAAAAAAGCTATTTGGACTGATTACTACTGTTGTTGGGGTGGGGCCAATTGTAGCTTCTTACTTCTTATCACTAACTGCAGCCTTCAAAAATTTTGATGACCCATGAAAATTTGCTTGCTACTGTGGTATTGCTCCCTTTCCTCTACAGTCCGGGACAAGCATAAGAGGGAAGAGTAAGGTTAACCACCTCGCAAATAAACAGATGAAATCATTACTAGAACTAGCTGCAAGAACAGCTATACAATATGACCCCGAACTGAAAAAATATTACAACTCACGAGTAGAAGCTGGGAAAAACAAAACAAGTACATTGAACATTATTAGAAACAAAATTGTAGCTAGAGTGTTTGCCGTAGTTCAAAGACAAACACCCTATGTTAAGCTACATCGAAATTAAAATTGTATTAAAAAAAGACTGTTATTCTTGATTTAATCTTAGAATACGCAGAGAAATACCCTAAAACCCACACCCTCTCCCTTGTCATATTGACCGACCAACAAATAAATCAATATTCAGAAACTCAACCATTCGACCCTGACTTTCCATGTGCGACAGAAGGAGGGAAATATCTAATTGACTATTCTTTACCCCAAAGACCAGCCTTTAGCTGGTACGCTAAGGGCCGCCAAGGACACAAAGGAACTACGTTTACCCTAAAGCAATCATCGCCCTTTCTTGGCATTTCGACCGACCAATAACTAAATCAACATTCAGATATTTAATAATATGCACTAAAGAAGAGAATTCATAAATCAAAAAAAACCAGTTTATGTGTGCAGAACATAAAACTTTATACTCAGACTTAATACTCCTCCTTCTTTTCGAGAAACAAAAACATCCCCAAAAAGGTAGTCAACCCATTATATATCAAAATCTCGAAACCAAATTCAAACCCAAACCACTCTTTACTATACATATTCAACACAAACCATAGCACCGGAGAGAGAACACACACGACTGGCACCAATCGATCCCGAATATCAAACCTCGTAAAAATCCCGAAAGCATAAAGTCCAAGCAGAGGACCATAAGTAAACCCTGCAGCTTTAAATAACTTTCCTACAATACTCGCATCCTTATCACCCAGGTACTGAAATAATAATATCAAGCCAAACAGTAGTATTGAAAACCCAAAATGAATCAAATTCCTTCTTGATGTAGCAATTGGTTTCTCAGTGCTCGCACCCAGGAAATCCACAGAAACCGAAGTTGTCAATGAAGTCAATGCAGAATCTGCACTGGAATAAGCTGCGGCAATAACCCCCAATACCAAAGCAACTCCAGCTACAGGACCTAAATACTCTGTGGCTATATGAGCAAAAATACTGTCGTTGGAACCCATATTAATATCAACAATACCTGAATCCCTAAACTCATACAACAATGCCCCCAAACTCATAAACAACAAATTCACGACCACCAGGACCAGACTAAACACGACCATGTTTTTCTGAGCGTCCCTAAGGTTTCTACATGTCAGATTCTTTTGCATCATATCCTGATCAAGCCCTGTCATCACAATAGCGATAAATGCCCCAGAAAAGAATTGCTTAAAAAAATAAGTTGGTTTCTCCGGACTGTCAAAAAAGAACATCTGTGTGTATTTACTCTGGCTCAACTTAGTAACCACGCCTTCCTCAAAATCCAAAAAATCAATCAACTTATACAGACAAATGCCGAGGGCCAAAAGCATGAAAAAGGTCTGCAAGGTATCCGTCCATACCACCGTTTTTATTCCTCCCCTGTAAGTATATAACCATATGAGGGCTATTGTGATCAGTACGGTTAACCAAAACGGCACATCCATCTTATCGAATAAAATGATCTGTAAAGTAATGGCTACCAGATACAGCCGGAAGGCCGCCCCAATCGTACGTGAAAGTAAAAAGAAAGAAGCACCTGTTTTGTAGGTGTTATTACCAAAACGCTGGTCCAGGTATTGATATATCGACACCAAATTCAGCTTATAGTAAATTGGCATCAATACATAAGCAATGACAAAATAACCCAGTACATAGCCAAAAACCATTTGCATATAAGCAAACTGAGTGTCAGCCACCCAACCGGGAACGGAAAGAAACGTAACACCGGACAAGGACGCCCCAATCATTCCGAATGCTACCAGATACCATGGAGAACTTTTATCTCCTGTATAGAAGGTGTTGGACGTGGTTTTTCGGGTTGTGAGGTAGGAGATTAGTACAAGAATCGAAAAATAACCTACTAACAATGATACAATTAGACTGATACTCATTCACTTAAACTATCTTATTTCCCGAATTTTTGCTAAATTTGCAGCATATCAACCTCTTAACCAAACAATATGAACGCATTTCCAGAGCACGAAGTAGAAGAATTAGTATTAGAAGAGGCCGTTGACACTGATGAGACGCACGAACTTATTGTGTTCAATGATGATGTAAATACATTTGAACACGTAATTTCTACACTGATTGACGTCTGCCAGCACACCTCAGAGCAAGCAGAGCAATGCACCTGGATTATTCATTATAAAGGCAAATGTGCTGTTAAGATTGGTTCGGTAAACGAACTGAAGCCTATGCGTCAGAAAATATGTGACAACGGTATTTCAGCTGAAGTTTACTAGTTACGGGCACATCCTATGGAATATCCTTCCAAGCTCGTTGAAAATGCAGTGGAGCAAATCGCCAAGCTGCCCGGAATCGGAAAAAAGACCGCACTGCGTCTGGTTCTGCAAATCCTGAAAGAAGAAGAAGACTACGCACAAGATTTAGCAAGTGCTATCGTTGAACTAAGAACACGAATTGTTTATTGCGAGAAGTGTCATAGTATAGCTGATCAGCCGGTGTGTCATATATGCTCTAATACAAGAAGGGATGATTCTGTAATTTGTGTGGTCGAAGATACCAAAGATGTACTGGCAATTGAAAATACCAATCAGTACACCGGAAAATATCACGTGCTGGGAGGAATTATTTCTCCAATAGATGGTATTGGTCCCGATGATCTGAATATCAGCACACTTATGGACCGGGTCCAGGAGGGAACCGTAAAAGAAATTATACTGGCTATCAGCCCGACTATGGAAGGAGACACAACTTCTTACTACATTACAAAAAAATTACAGCCATTTGGAGTAAGAGTTTCGACCATCGCAAGAGGTGTACCAATCGGAGGAGAGCTTGAATATGCCGATGAAATCACCCTTGGCCGAAGCATTGCCACCAGAACCGTTTATCAGATTACTGACTCTTGAAAAAACTTTCTGTAATAATTGTTAACTACAACGTCTGTTACTTCCTGGAGCAGGCACTCAAGTCTGTCTTGAAGTCAGCCGAAGGACTGGATGTTGAGATTATTGTAGTGGACAATAATTCAGTTGATGGCTCCGTCCAGATGATGAAGGAAAAATTTCCTGACATCAAACTCATTGCCAGTGATGAAAATCTTGGGTTCTCCAAAGCTAATAATCTCGCAATGCGCCAGGCTAAAGGAGAGTATATCTTACTACTTAACCCTGATACCGTGATCGAAGAGCAGACGCTGAGCAAGTGCTGTGAATTTATGGACGACCATAAAGATGCCGGTGGTTTAGGCGTTAAAATGGTTGATGGCAAAGGACATTTCCTCCCTGAGTCAAAGCGAGGGCTACCTACTCCCTGGATCGCTTTTTATAAAATATTTGGGTTGGCTCGCTTCTTTCCCAAATCAAAAAAATTCGGTAAGTACCACCTGGGCTACCTGGATAAAAACAAAACACATGAAATCGAAGTGTTGTCAGGTGCTTTCATGATGATGCGCAAGTCGGTGCTTGATGAGATTGGCCTGTTGGATGAAGATTATTTTATGTACGGTGAAGATATTGACCTGTCATATCGCATTGTAAAGGCCGGGTACAAAAACTACTACTACCCTGAAACCACCATCATTCACTACAAGGGAGAAAGTACAAAAAGAACTTCGATCAACTACGTCTTTATTTTCTATAAGGCGATGATCATTTTTGCTAAAAAACACTTTGCCGGCAAGTCGGCCAAAACATTTGCCTTTCTAATTAATATCGCCATCTACGCCAAAGCGGGGTTTGAAATCGCAAAGAGGCTAATTAAAAAGGCTGTACTTCCATTATCAGATGCGGCAATAATCTTTGGAGGACTCTACTTTTTAAAGGAGTACTGGGAGGCAAATCATAAATATGTACTGAACTATGTACAAGAATTCTGGAACAATGGTACTCCCTCAGTCAGTGAATACCCTTGGCAAATTCTTTGGATCGCTTTCCCATCATACATTGCTGTCTGGTTGCTCTCGGTTTACTTTTCCGGAGGCTACGACAAACCGGTAAAAGCTTCACGAATAGTACGAGGTGTATTAATAGGCACCATTCTTATTGCTGCCGGAACCAACTTTTTGAGTAATGATCTGCGCTTCTCGAGAGCTCTTATCATACTGGGCGCGGCCTGGACCGTAGCAGCCCTTATCCTGAGCAGACTTATCATACAGCTAGTCAAGTATAAAAACCTTCACCTGGGTCAGGAAAAAATCAAGCGGATTGCCATTATCGGTAGTGAAAGCGAATCAGCCAGAGTTACTGGTCTACTAAAGGACTTTGATAAAACCACCTCAACGGTTGGCCATATCAGCTTAAATACACCTAACAATCCAGGGAAAGACTATCTCGGCAACTTAAAGCAGATCAACGAAATCATTGAAATCTATGACATCAATGAAATAGTATTTTGTTCGAAGGACATTCCAGCCAACAAAATTATCGAATGGATGACCAGAGTAAACAACAAACTCATTGATTTTAAAATAGTGCCCGATGAGAGCAATTACGTCATTGGCTCCAATTCTAAGGTATCGGCCGGAGAGTTTTATACTGTAAATATTGAACTCAACCTACTTCATAAATCGACACAACGAAATAAAAGAGTACTGGATATCATGGTAAGCTTGTTATTCATTCTGTTGAGTCCCATACTGATGTGGTTCACCAAAAAACCACTGACGTTCTTAAAAAACTGTTTAACTGTTCTGGGAGGTCGAAGAACCTGGGTGAGCTTTTCTTCACAGGGTCAACATAATTTACCAAGAATACGCCCGGGCATTATCACACCATCCAGTTACATCAAGCAAACAAACCTGGACCAGAATACAATCAAAAGACTCGATATGCTCTATGCGCGGGACTACAGACCTTCTTTTGATATTAGTCTTTTAATAAAGTCTTTTCGAAATTTAGGCCGTTCAATTTGATAGATGAAAAAATTTATTCAGACTTATACCGGCTCATTAAGAAGGCTAAAATTACTGTACTCTGTCTATAACTTACTCCACCCGTCCAAACTCAAACGCTACAAATCCAATTTAAAGAAATACGGCATTAAGAAATCATGGTATGGTACTGTATCAAGTAATGATTTCAAGCATCTCCCGCAAGAACTGCCCTGGCTGGATCGCGATGTGAAGGAGGAAGATATTCGCACAAAAGCTGGCTTCGATAAATTCTCAACTGAAGTACAAAAGCAAATTCTTAACTGGAACAAAAATGGATATATTATTCTCAGAAACTTTTTCAATACCGAAGAAGTAGATCAAATGAATACTGAGGTTGACAAAATGCTCAATGAAAAGTCAGTCAAATTCAACTACTCAGGCCGTAAAATTATGTTTGCTTTCAAGGAGTCTCAGATTATTGAGAAGTTTGCTAATAATCCTGACCTCATCCAAATATTGAATTTCATCCTTGACCGGGAAGTGGAACCGTTCTCCAGTATCAACTTCAAAAAGGGAAGCGAACAAAAGCTCACTCCGATTACGTGCATATGACTACCTACCCTCCCGGCAATCTGATAGCAGCGTGGATGGCCTTCGAAGATGCAGACCTGGACAATGGTACGATTTATTATCACCCCGGTAGCCACAAACTGCCTTATGTGCTCAACCCAGATTTTAATCACGGGGGAACCAAAAGAAAAATCGGAGCCCAGGCCTATAAAATGTATGAACAAAAAATGGAGGAGGTAATTGAAAACAACAATTTCGAAAAAGTTGATTTTATTGCTAAGAAAGGAGATGTGTTTATCTGGCATGGTAATTTACTTCATGGAGGAAATCCCATACTAGATTCAGGCAGAACCCGCAAGAGCATGGTGGTTCACTACTTCCCGAAAGATGTCGTTGCATACCACGAAATCACCCAGCGCCCCGCACTGATCGACTTTAAGCCAACTTTGTAAGCTGTAAATATTATTTATAAAAGGTCTTTAGAGCAAAATCAACGCCTATGTTAAGTACCTATTTCAAAGTGATTTATACACTGAACAGATATATATTGCATGAAGCAGGTTAAATGCATAAATTCGCACTCCTTTTAAACACATAAATTAATGAGTACTGTAGTAGAAGCTAATCCCCTATCCGACAGGATAAACGCCATGGAACAATCCGCAACTCTTGCCATGGCGCAAGCAGCACGAGATTTGGCTGCAAAGGGTGTGGATGTTATCAATTTAAGTGTCGGTGAACCAGATTTCACAACACCGGAATATATAAAGGAAGCTGCCAAGAAGGCTATCGATGACGGGCATCATTTCTATTCTCCCGTTCCCGGATTTCCTGATCTTCGCGCAGCGATTGCAACTAAGCTCAAACGGGACAATGATATTGACTGTACAGCAGAAAACATTGTAGTGTCTACAGGCGCTAAGCAAAGTATTGCCAATGTAGTACTGAGCCTTATCAATCCGGGAGATGAAGTAGTAATTCTTGCTCCTTATTGGGTAAGCTACAAAGACATCGTCCTGTTTGCTGAAGGTAAGCCAGTGATAGTGGAAGGTAAAATCGAAAATGATTTCAAGCCTACGCTTGCTGACATCGAAGCCGCAGTAAATGAAAATACTAAGCTGATCATGTATTCATCACCAAGCAATCCTGCTGGTACACTTTTCTCTAAAGAGGACCTTGAAGGAATCGCTTCTGTGGTATCAAAATATGATAACCTTTACGTGATGGCCGATGAAATTTATGAGTATATCAACTATGTAGGTGGGCACACAAGTATCGGAGCTATTGACTCAGTGAAAGACAGAGTAATCACAGTGAATGGATTCTCCAAAGGTTTCGCAATGACAGGATGGAGAGTGGGATATATCTGCGCTCCAATATGGTTAGCTAAGGCTTGTAACAAGTTTCAGGGACAAGTGACTTCCGGTACCAACTCAGTTACTCAAAAAGCCTGTGTTACTGCCCTCGAAGATCATGACAGCCTCAAGCAAGCGACTAATGATATGGCAGCCGCTTATATCAGAAGAAGAGATTTAATCATTAGCTTGTTGAAGGAAGTACCCGGAGTAAAAATTAATGTGCCTCAAGGGGCATTTTATATTTTCCCTGATGTAAGCTCATACTTTGGCAAAACAACACCTGAAGGTGATACTATCAATACGGCTAGTGACCTCAGTTTGTATATTCTTAACACAGCCCACGTATCATCAGTGACTGGTGATGCATTTGGTGCACCAAATAATATCAGAATGTCATTCGCGACTTCAGATGAAAAAATTACTGAAGCGATCGAGCGATTGAAAGACTGTTTGGCCAAACTGTCTTAAATGCATTTCGATTCATTAAATGACATTTTTCTCGCTTTTAATAAGTTAAAAGTACTAATCATTGGAGATGTGATGATTGACTCTTACCTCTGGGGTAGAGTCAATCGCATATCACCTGAAGCCCCTGTTCCGGTAGTAGACGTAAAAGAAAGAGAAAAGCGTCTCGGAGGAGCTGCCAACGTTGCACTGAACATAAAATCTCTTGGTGCTACGCCAGTACTATGTTCTGTGATCGGGAACGATGAAGACGGACTTCAATTCCTGGAAATTCTCAAAGAAAACCAACTCTCCAACGAAGGTATGTACATGAGCAACAACCGAATGACCACGGTCAAGCACCGTATCATTGCTGGAAGTCAACACCTGCTCAGGGTAGACTCAGAGAACACCCACAATCTCAATGCCGAAGAAAAAAATGAACTACTCTCCAGGATCAAGCTTCAACTCAACCGTACGGATGTGATCATCTTTGAAGACTATGATAAAGGAGTACTATCAGCAGACCTGATTGAGGAGATAATCAACTTAGCCAACGATAGAAACATACCTACCGTAGTTGACCCTAAAAAGAACAATTTCTTAAGCTACAAAAGCTGCACACTATATAAACCTAACCTCAAAGAACTGAGAGAAGGGTTAAAACTGGAAATTGATGTAAACCAGCTTTCTCAAGTATTTGATGCAGTTACGCGCTTAATGGAGGAGCTTGAGAACAAAATGACACTCACCACCTTATCTGATAAAGGTGTAATACTCAAATCTCAGGATGAGGAATATCATGCTCCGGCATATTTGAGAGATATTGCTGACGTGTCTGGAGCTGGTGACACAGTTATATCGGTAGCAGCATTAGGGCTGGCTCTAAATCTCAAACCAAAAGTTTTAGCTAATTTAGCCAATCTGGCAGGCGGGTTAGTCTGCGAGTCTGTGGGAGTTGTTCCCATCGATAAGGAGAAACTCCTGAAGGAAGCCTCAGCGAGTAATATATTATGAACTGGAAGGAAAGATTAAATCATTATCTCTACGGCAGTAAGAAAGATGTACTCTTAACACTTCGGTTTGTATCTATTATCAATGCCTTAGCTGCGCTTTCAGTTATCATTTTTAACATTGGGTTTAAGCATGATGCACCTGAGATTGAGTTTATTCATTGGTTGATGGACTTAATTTTCGGAGTATTTGCAGCCACCTATCTGGTAAAGGTATTCTATAGCTTTAAGCGAAGGCTTTATATGAGGGAAACCTGGATGGAAGCCGGTCTGACAGGTATAGTTTTGATTGTTGGTTTCTCCCGATACATCCTCCATATAGACCTGCTTGAAGAAATTTATTCTAACCCGGCTTATTCATATTACCTGGACGTTTATGATACTGTAATAACCCTTTTCCTCTTGTATTTCATAGGATTCGAGTTTATTAAGGCCAGTAGTATCTTGAACTCCATTGCCGTAAAACCGGCAGCGACTTTCATTTTCAGTTTTCTATTGCTCATCGCTTTCGGGACATTCTTATTGATGCTACCGGAAATGACTACAGTGGCAGCAAAAACCACTGACGCCCACCGCGATGGACACTTTATGACCTGTCTGTTTACGTCAGTAAGTGCATCCTGTGTGACAGGCCTTTCTATGGTGGACATATCGAGTTTCTATACGACCAAAGGGCACATTATTATTACGGTGTTAATGCAGTTCGGTGGTATTGGTATTGTCACCTTTGCCACATTCTTTGCTTCATTTTTGAAACAAGGAGTAGGTATAAGGCATCAGGTAGTTATTCAGGACTTTATGGCCAGTGAGTCCTTGTTTTCAGCAACAGGACTTCTTCGACAGGTTATTTATATGACCATCGTAATTGAGATCATCGCAACAATACTCGTCTACTTCAGCTGGGGAACGGCTTATGAGTTTGACAGTTTTGGTCAAAAGTTAGGGTACTCCATTTTCCATGCAATTTCTGCCTTTTGTAATGCTGGTTTTACCTTATTTGAAAAAGGACTTATGGACGGACAAATCGAATTTTCCTATCTGCTCCATATCGTAATCGCAGTGACAATCATTATTGGAGGTATTGGGTTTTCTACGATTCAGGACTTGTTTACCTTCAAGAGCTTGAGAGACAGAATGAAGCACCCTTGGAAGGAGTGGAAACTAAGTACTCAAATTGCAGTGTTCAGTGCCGGAGCACTAATTGTAGTTGGCGCAATCGTATTTTATCTCCTGGAAAAAGACAGAACACTTCAGGTAAACCATCTCAGCGGGCTCGAGTCTGCTGTCGAATCATTCTTTCAGTCGGTAACAACCAGAACGGCCGGATTTAATACGGTTGACATTGGGAAACTAGCCACACCCACTTTAGTATTCATGGTATTTCTGATGTTCATCGGAGCATCATCAGGCTCAACCGGTGGTGGTATCAAGACTTCTACTTTTGTAATAATTGTCCAATCTGCTGTAGCAACGATCCGGGGAAGAAAAAAAGTTGAAATGGGAAAAAGGAGCATCTCACAGGAATTGATCTATAAAGCCTTTTCAATATTCTTCTTTGCCATAGCATATAATACAGTGATGATATTTATCCTGTCTATTTCCGAAGCACATATCTTAGGAAGGACCAATCCCTCCACCGGAGAAGCCTATAATATGGTAAACCTCGTTTTCGAGCAAATCTCAGCTTTCTCAACAGTAGGATTAAGTACTGGTGTCACCTCAGACCTATCCATACTTGGTAAGTCCTTAATTATGCTTTCCATGTTTGTGGGAAGAGTCGGTACACTTACGCTGGCACTGGCACTGGCTTCAAGGTCAGCGTCAAATCGCTACGAATACCCGAATGCTCACTTAATGGTGGGGTGATCTAGACCTCAAGAGCACTTGCTGAAAACTCTTTCACTGCGTCTATGTAACACTTTACTTTTGAAGCCTCTGTATCAGGATAAACACCATGCCCTAGGTTAGCAATGTGCCTTTTCCCAAAATCATTGAGCATTTTTTCGGTAGCATTTCTGATTTCCTCTTCAGAACAGTACAATTGACAAGGATCAAGGTTCCCTTGAAGTGTTTTATTAGGCCCGATGAGTGCTCTGGATTCCAGCACATCCATATGCCAATCTAAACCGATGACATCACAATTCAACTTACTCATCGCTGAACGGGCGAAATAGGCTCCTTTGGCAAAAACGATCACGGGCACCTCATTAATGGCATCACAAATCTCCGATATATACCTGAGCCCGAAAGTTTCATATTGATGAGGAGAAAGTATACCTGCCCAGGAATCAAATACCTGAATAATATCTGCTCCACTTTCAATTTGGGCCTTTAAATAGTTAATGGTTGTTTGTGTGATTTTTTCCAAAAGTGCTTGAGCCAAGTCCGGTTCGGTATACAGAAATTTTCTTGCCTTGGAAAATGTTTTCGAGCCGCTACCCTCAACCATATAAGAAAAGATGGTCCAGGGAGCCCCTGCAAAGCCTATCAATGGCACCCGGTTATCTAATCTCTGTTTGGTGAGCTCAATGGCCTGACACACGTACTCCAACTCACTCTTACCTGCAATTATAAGTTGGTCTACATCACTTTTAGATTCGATTGTTTTCGGAAAATTAGGTCCGCGCCCCTCCTCCATATCGTACCTCAAGCCCATTGCCTCCGGAACCTCGAGAATATCAGAAAAAATAATCGCAGCATCAACCCCAAGAATATCTACCGGCTGGATCGTGACTTCTGCTGCAAGATCAGGAGTATTTACCAACTCCTTGAAACCACTGACACTAGCCCTGACTTCTCGATACTCCGGTAAAATTCTGCCTGCTTGTCGCATCACCCATACTGGTGTGCGTTCTGTTGAAAGCCCTTGGGCCGCGCGTATTAGTAAATCATTCTTCAAGCTCATCCGCCAAAATTAGTTTATTTCAGCTTAAAAGATTTAAAAAACTTATCAGAGTCCTTTTCATCACCATATTTACCATCTCCCAGATGCCAGACCTGATACAACCTATTTTCTTTTATGAGACAGAGAATTCGTACGTAATATGTTCCATTATGAGCCTTCCCTCTCAACGCCTTCCACTTTCCCTTAAACTTGAAATGCGTTTGTTCATCGATGACGGTTTCCTGTTTTCCATATGGCTCAAGCGCACCCAAACCACCATTAAATCCTCCGTTCAACATATCTTCCTGTGTCTGCTCATCCACTTGTGCCATTAATTCCTCCGGCATATCATTATATCCAATGACATAAATTTCGGTTGAAGACGCTAGATACATAAACATATGAATTTCTATTGGCCCTACTTCCGTATCCTCAGTCTGGGAAGATTCCTCTGGCATACCCGGAAGTTTTATCTCAAAAGCTCCGTGTTCATCTTTAAACTTAATCCACTTGTCTTTGTCTCCCAATGTATATGAGCTGAGCACAACTGAAGCAAAGACAAGGGTCAACAATATGCTGTAATTTATTTTTTTCATGGAAAAGCTTTTATAGGGTTTAAGAAACAAAAAAAGGCTGTTTCCAACTAACAGAAACAGCCTTGGTATTGTTTTATATTCAGATTATTCCTGATCCAATAGTTTGAATGAACTAACAAATTTATCAGTAATATCTTCATCAGAATAATTTCCTTCTTTCATGTGCCATACCTGGTACAATCTGTTCTCTTTGATGAAACACTTGATAAATACATAGTATGTACCATTATGCGCTTTTGCTTTCAAAGCAGGGAATTGATCATAGAACTTGTAGTGCTCTTTCTTGTCAACTACCGGATCCTGAGTACCATAAGGTCTCAAAGCACCAAGACCACCTTGAAGACCGCCTTCAAGCATTTGCTTTTTAGTTGCTTCGTCAACAGCATCCATAAGCTCAGCAGGCATATCGTTGTATCCAATTACAAAAATCTCTTTATCAGAAGGTTGATGCATGAACATATGGATTTCGATGGGGCCAACGTCAGTATCTTGTACCTGTGAAGACTCCTGAGGTGTACCAGGCATCTCTACGCTGAAGTTTCCGGCTTCGTTTGTGTAAACTTCCCAACCAGCCGCGTCTTCGTCTATCGCTTCAGTGTCATCAGTCAGTTCGTCTACATCATCAAGATCTTCAGTAGTTTCAGTTTCTTCAGTTTGCTCTGCTTTCTCATCTCCTCCACCGCACGAGTATAAAAACATTGATCCGCATAACACGAATAACAATCCTAATTTTCTAAATTTTCTTTCCATCTGTGTGAATAATAATTTGGGTTTAACAATAGTGATATAAATTCGGCAGGCTAAGAGAGGTTGAAAAGATATGGTACATTTTTATTATTGACAGCCGATCCTTGCAATACCTAACCTGGCAGTTTCATTTACGATACTAACAAATATTAGTTTCTTTTTATAAAGAATTAGATTAAATTTGCAACTCACTTATGAGTACAGAATTTACACATACAGTAATTTTTTCAAACAGGAGGCCCTTCCCAAGGCCCGGAAGGGCGTAGTATGTTCGATTTTACCTACGTGGTAAATATTCTTCAAAATATTTCATTTCTAACACTTAATCACGATCAATCAATTTGGGATTGGACAAATGAGTGCGTTTAAAATTAAAATAGCGGGAACGGAGGACTTTGAATTTGCAGAAGCGATTTCAAAGGAGATGGCTGAAAGCGCCAAAATGAGAGGAACTGGTATTGCTCAGCGCTCACCTGAGTATTTAAAAAAACAGATGAGCGAAGGCAAAGCCATTATCGCTCTGTCAAAAGACGGTGAGGTAGCCGGATTTTGCTACATAGAATCCTGGGGGCATCAAAAATATGCCGCCAACTCCGGATTGATTGTATTTCCTGAGTTCAGAAAATTTGGCCTGGCGAGAAAAATAAAAGCCAAAGCATTTGAATTAAGTCGAAAAAAATACCCGGATGCAAAGCTCTTTGGACTGACTACCAGTCTGGCGGTAATGAAGATCAATTCAGAGCTTGGTTATCATCCGGTGACTTATTCCGAACTAACAGATGATGAAGAATTCTGGAAGGGTTGCCAAAGCTGTGTCAACTATGACATTCTTACAAAGAAAGAACGCAAAAACTGCCTCTGTACAGCGATGCTTTTTGAGCCCAAAAAGAAGAAACCAAAATGGAACTTTCTGGAGAGCTTAAATATCATCAAGAGATTAAAAAGAATAAAGGAGAAGAATTATCTCAAAAAGTTTAGTCAACTATTCAAATCAAAGAAAAACCTTAAGTCGGTATAACGAAATGAGCAGTAAGAATAACAAAGTGCTATTAGCTTATAGTGGGGGACTGGATACCACCTATTGTGTGAAGTATCTTTCAGAAGAAAAAGGCCTGGAAGTATATTCTGCACTGGTGAATACTGGTGGATTCTCTAAAGAAGAATTAGCGGATGTAGAACAAAAGGCTTTTGAACTAGGGGTTAAAGAGCATGCGGTTCTTGATGCTACCGATGTGTTCTACAAAGAATGTATTAAGTACCTTATTGCCGGTAATATTCTCAAAAACAACACTTATCCACTGTCTGTAAGTGCTGAGCGAGTGTTTCAGGCAATTGCCTTAGCAAAACACGCTCGTAAAATAGGCGCTTCATATATTGCACACGGCAGTACCGGAGCTGGTAATGATCAGGTTCGTTTCGACATGACCTTTCATATTCTTTGTCCGGACATTGAAATTATTACTCCAATTCGAGACAATCAGCTTTCTCGTGAAGAAGAAATTGAATACCTGAAATCCAAGGGCGTTGAGCGCGACTGGAAAAAATCTGTCTACTCCATTAATAAGGGTATCTGGGGCACTTCAGTGGGTGGAAAGGAAACCCTTACCTCCGATGGATACCTCCCTGAAGAAGCCTGGCCTACCCAGGTAACTAAGTCCGGAGAAGAAGAACTGGAGATTGAGTTCATTAAGGGAGAACCTAAGGCAGTTAACGGGAAGTCATTCAACAACCCAGTGGAAGCAATATTGGAAATAGAAAAAATTGCGGCTCCATATGGAGTGGGACGAGATATCCATGTTGGAGATACTATTATAGGAATTAAAGGGCGCGTTGGTTTTGAGGCAGCTGCACCAATTTTGGTTATCAAAGCACACCATGCGCTCGAAAAGCATGTACTTACAAAGCAGCAGCTGACATTAAAGGATAACCTGGCCGCTCAATATGGTAACATGGTGCATGAAGGGCAGTTCCTGGAACCAATGATGAGAGACATTGAAGTGTTTCTGGACAACACCCAAAAATATGTAAATGGAAAAGTAAAAATTCACCTCGCTCCATATCGATATTATGTCATTGGGATTGAATCTAACAATGATCTTATGTCATCAAAATTCGGAAGCTACGGAGAAATGAACAATACCTGGTCCGGTGAGGATGTAAAAGGGTTTGCGAAAATTTTCGGTAACCAGACAATGATTCATAGGTTGGTTAATAAAGAACAATAAAGTTTAAATGGTAAATATTAAATGTTAAATAATAAATTCCCAACTCTGACAATCTGAATACTTTAAAGTTTATTATTTAAGATTTAGAATTTAAAATTC
Source organism: Cytophagales bacterium (assembly GCA_965267335.1). GTDB lineage: Bacteria > Bacteroidota > Bacteroidia > Cytophagales > JAAEPT01. The sequence goes on from OZ253953.1 coordinate 4,422,508, forward strand.
TCAACAAAAAATGATCAAAATAGGAATCGTAGGAGGTGCGGGTTATACAGGAGGAGAACTTCTGAGAATATTATTAGGACATCCTGAAGTAAAAATTCAGTTTGTACACAGTAAAAGTAATGCCGGTAATCCTATCTATGCCGTACATAAAGATCTTATCGGATATACCGATCTGAAATTTGCATCGGAGTTGAATGATGATATCGATGTATTAATTATGTGCCTTGGTCATGGTGATGCAAAAACATTTCTAGAGGCTAATCCTTCGTTTTATGCAAAGAAAATAGTCGACCTCAGCACTGACTTTCGTCATAAGCGAGAAGGGAATGATTTCATTTATGGTTTACCTGAGTTGCAGCGTGAAACGATAAAGTCTCAAAAACACATCGCCAACCCAGGTTGTTTTGCTACCTGCATACAGCTTGGGCTTTTGCCTGCAGCTAATGAAAATATGTTGAGTGGCGAAGTACATGTGAGTGCGATTACAGGATCAACCGGTGCAGGACAAAGCCTGAGTCCAACATCTCACTTTAGCTGGAGAAATAATAATATGTCTGTGTATAAGGCATTTGAGCACCAGCATCTGGTAGAAATAAATCAAAGCATCACCGATCTTCAGAAAAATTTTGATAAACCAATAAATTTTATACCATTTAGGGGTGATTTTACAAGGGGAATTATTGCTTCAATTTATTTTGATAGTGATTATTCCGAAGAGCAGGTGGTTGACTTATATGAGAGTTATTACGCCTCTCACCCATTTACTCATGTAGTCAAGAACAATCCTGACTTGAAACAGGTTGTTAATACTAATAACGCATTAGTCTACGTGAAAAAATACGGAACTAAGATTCACATTATAAGCGAAATAGATAATCTTGTAAAAGGAGCATCCGGACAAGCGGTTCAAAATTTAAACCTCATATCCGGATTGGATGAGCGAACAGGACTTTTCTTGAAGCCAATTGGATTTTGATGATTAACAAACAAAACATAGTAGTAAAGGTGGGGACGAATGTCCTTACGACAGATGAAGATGATTTAGATTTCCATGTAATCGGCCACCTGGTGGGGCAGATTGCAAAGATAAAAGAGGAAGGGCATAACGTTATCTTGGTGTCCTCGGGAGCTGTAGGGGCAGGAAAAACCCGCTACACTCTCAAGAATGAATCGGATGAAACGATCAGAAGACAAGTCTACTCTGCAATTGGTCAGGTTACTCTGATGACCACCTACTCTGAAATGTTTAGCCGGTTTGAATTAATCACCGCACAGGTATTAGCAACAAAAGAAGATTTCATAGGGATTGAAGCCTATCGAAATATGCAAAATTGCTTTGAAGCTCTTCTGAAAGATGATATTGTACCTATCGTAAATGAAAACGATGTGGTGTCCATCGATGAATTGATGTTTACTGATAATGATGAGCTTGCCGGACTAACTGCATTTATGGTAAAGGCCGACAAGCTGATTCTATTGACCAATGTGGACGGCTTATACCCAAACAGTGAAAGAAAAGCCGGTGAAATGATAGATGTCGTAGGAGCTGAAGAAGAAATAGACCCGACTTTTGGAAGTAAGTCAGAAGGTGGCCGAGGAGGAATGGAAAGCAAAGTTGAAGTAGCCTTAAGACTTCGGGAAAAAGGAATTGAAACATATATCGCCAACGGAAATAAGAAGAAAACTATTCTTAAAATTTTCAACGGTGAAAAAGAAGGAACAAAATTCGAAGCACAACTTATAAACGCGTAAGCAATGGAAGATGTAGCAACAAATTTGGAAACAGAAATAAAAGAAGGACTGGCAAAAGTAAAGGCAGCAAGTCGAAAAAGTGTAAACCTGACTGACGAGGATATTAAGACTATTCTCAATGAACTCGCAGACCTGGCACTGGAAAACGAATCCTTTATACTATCAGAAAACCAAAAAGACCTGGATCGTATGGACCCTGACAATCCGAAATACGATCGTCTTCTGTTGAACTCCGAGAGGCTCAAGGCTATAACTGATGACCTGAGAAACGTTGCCGACCTGGAATCTCCACTAGGTATTGTGCTTGATGAAAAAACACTGGACAACGGACTCAAGGTGTCACGAGTGACCGTACCCCTGGGAACCATTGGTATAGTTTACGAATCACGTCCAAACGTGACTTTTGACGTTTTCGCACTTTGTCTGAAATCAGGAAACGCGACTGTACTGAAAGGTAGCCGTGACGCAAAAGACTCCAACATTGCAATTGTAAGTCTTATCAAAAAGGCCTTAGGTAAATATGGCCTGGAAGACCTATGCTATTTAGCACCTGCTGAAAGAGAAGCACTACCTTATATCCTGGAAGCCACCGAGCATATCGATTGTGCTATACCAAGAGGTAGTCAGGGCTTGATTGATTTTGTCCGGGAAAACGCAAAAATTCCTGTCATAGAAACTGGAGCTGGTATATGCCATACTTATGTCGATAAAGAAGCTGATGTAACAAAGGCCAAAAATATTGTAACGAACGCCAAGTCCAGACGAGTATCAGTGTGCAATGCTTTGGATTGTATGATTATCCATAAAGATAAGCTCGCTGACCTTAAAGAAATTATGTCTGACCTGCCTGCACATAATGTCGAGGTATTTGCTGATGAAAGAGCCTATGCAGAATTGGATAATTCATATCCTGCTGAGCTTTTGTACAAGGCTACGCCAGAATCATTCGGTACAGAATTTCTGTCTCATAAAATGTCGATCAAAACGGTTGACTCAGTAGAAGAGGCACTGGATCACGTTGCAGCTCATACATCCAAGCACTCGGAAGCGATTGTCAGTGAAAATCAAGACACAGTAAACTACTATCTGAAAAATACTGATGCGGCTTGCGTGTATGCGAATGCTTCAACAGCATTTTCTGATGGTGCGCAATTCGGGCTTGGTGCTGAAATTGGTATCAGCACACAAAAGCTTCACGCCAGAGGGCCAATGGCACTTAGGGAACTCACCAGCTACAAATGGGTAGTTATTGGTGATGGTCAAACCAGACCTTAGTACATTGGTTTAACATTTAGATTAACATAAGAAAATGGGCATATTTGATGTTTATCCACTATTTGACATAGAAGTTGTTAAAGGTGAAGGTAACTACGTCTGGGATTCCAATGGGACCAAATATCTGGACTTATACGGAGGTCATGCAGTAATTTCTATAGGGCATTCGCATCCACACTATATCAAAAGCATTAGCGATCAGTTGCATAAAATTGGGTTCTATAGTAATTCTATACAAATACCAATGCAGTTGGAGTTAGCCCATAAATTGGGAGAACTATGCGGTCGACCTGACTATGATTTGTTTTTCTGTAATAGTGGAGCCGAAGCAAATGAAAATGCATTTAAACTCGCCTCATTTCACACAGGAAGAAAAAAAATAATTTCCTTCTCTAAAGGATTTCATGGACGAACTTCACTGGCAGTGGCTGTTACAGATAATCCAAACATTGTAGCCCCCACCAATGAAACTGAAAATGTAATCTTATTGCCTTTCAATGACGAAAAGGCTCTGGAAAAAGCATTTGAAGAAAATGAAATTGCAGCAGTAATTCTTGAAGGTATTCAAGGTATTGGTGGGATTAACCTTCCAAATCAATCTTTTGTAGAAAAGGTACGAGAACTATGCGACTGGAATAACTCCGTATTTATAGCCGATGAAATTCAAAGTGGCTACGGACGTTCAGGAAAGTTCTTTGCAATGGACCATTACGGAATTGATGCTGACATTTACACCATGGCCAAAGGAATGGGTAATGGCTTTCCTATCGGAGGCATCCTTATCAGTCCCAAATTTAAAGCCAAGCATGGGATGCTCGGAACCACTTTCGGAGGAAACCACCTGGCTTGTGCAGCAGGAATCGCAGTGCTAGACGTACTAAAAGAAGAAAACCTAATCGAAAATGCAGCCTCTCTAGGAGATTATACCGTAGAGAAACTACAGACACTTGAGGGTGTTAAAGAGGTTCGTGGCAAAGGTTTAATGATTGGCATTGAACTGGAAAGGGAAGTTGCGGCCATACGTAAAGCCATACTCTTTGATCATAAAATATTTACAGGCTCATCAAGTAATAAGAATACGATCCGCTTACTACCAGCGCTTTCTGTTGGTAAAGAGGAAATTGATATGTTCGTTGATGCACTAAAAACAGAATTGGAGAAACTAACGCAAGGGGTTTAAAGTTTGAAGTTTTTTTAGTTAGACGTAACTCGCAGAAGTATGCAGGATTTTAAAAAACTCAAAGTCTGGGAGAAAGCTCACAAATTTACCCTTCAGGTGTATTCCATATCAAAAAATTTCCCTGTAGAGGAAAGATACGGATCGACTTCCCAAATACGAAGAGCGTCAACTTCAATCCCCCTAAATATTGCTGAGGGCTGTGGAAGATACACCACTAAAGACAAGGTGAACTTCTTCCAAATAGCTTTGGGATCGACTCAAGAAGTTGAATACATCCTGGTTTTAACAAAAGATCTTCAATTTATTCATCAGAATGAGTTTGATTCGGCAAACAAGGAAATACAAGAAGTCAAAGCAATGTTAATAAGCTTAATCAAAACCATGCGAACGTAATGATAAACAACAACTTTAAACCCCTTACTTTTCACTTTGAACTCATACCACTAAATTAGCTTGGAGAAGTAAGGCCAACAATATAAAAAGTTGAAGCCGGCAGAAGAAGAATTTTAAGGAAATGAAACAATTCACTAGCGTACACGATGTTCAAAATATACAGAAGCTTGTAGACCTTGGGCTGGAATTAAAAAACGATCCATTCAAATATGAAAGCCTTGGTAGAAGAAAAACCATGGGCATTATCTTTCTAAACCCCAGCTTGAGAACACGACTCAGCACTCAGAAAGCTGCAGCCAACCTGGGGATGAATACCATGGTCATGAACTTCACGGGAGAAGGTTGGAATCTGGAAACCAAGGAAGGTGTAGTGATGGATGGAGGAAGTCAGGAGCACATCAAAGAAGCTGCGGCCGTAATTGGTATGTACTGCGATATAATTGGTATCCGCTCTTTTCCTAAATTTGAAAATCGTGAAGATGATTACGCTGATCAAATCATAAAAGACGTAATCAAGTATTCCGGAAAACCAGTGGTAAGCTTGGAGTCAGCCATTCGTCATCCACTTCAATCACTGGCCGACCTCATCACAATGGAAGAGCTGAAAACGGTTGAAAAGCCTAAAGTAGTCCTTACCTGGGCACCTCACCCCAGAGCTTTGCCACAAGCAGTGAGCAATTCTTTTGCAGAATGGGTACTGGGTGCGAACATGGACCTTACAATTACACATCCTGAAGGTTATGAACTATCCGAAGAGTTCACAAATGGGGCAACCATAGAATATGACCAACAAAAGGCCTTTGAAGGTGCAGATTTCATTTATGCCAAAAACTGGTCAAGTTATAATGACTATGGCAAAATTCTGAGTACCGACAATTCCTGGATTGTCGATGAAGCGAAAATGAAGCTGACAAACAATGGTAAGTTTATGCACTGCCTCCCCGTACGCAGAAATGTAGTGGTAAGTGATGGAGTACTGGATAGTGAAAGCTCAGTGGTAATTCAACAAGCCGGTAACCGAGAATGGTCTGCTCAGGCTGTAATTAAAACCATGCTGGATAGCCTATGATCAACGTAATAAAAATAGGAGGCAACATTGTCGATAACCCTGAGGCTCTCGATCAATTCCTAAGTGACTTCTCCAAGCTCCCCGGACAGAACATACTCATCCATGGAGGGGGTAAAGTTGCCACCAAGATTAGTGCTGCTCTTGGTATTGAAACAAAAATGGTAGAGGGAAGAAGGGTAACTGATAAAGATACACTTGAAGTTGTGACCATGGTATATGCAGGACTGGTTAACAAAACTATAGTATCAAAACTGCAAGCCTTAAATACCAATGCCATTGGACTTTCCGGTGCCGATGCCAATATTATCAAATCACACAAGCGAACAAACAGCTCTGTGGATTACGGGTTTGTCGGAGATATTGACCATGTTGATGCAGATAAAATTCACTCTCTACTCCATAGCGACCTCACTCCTGTCATTGCGCCAATTACCCATGATAAAAAAGGACAATTGTTGAATACCAATGCAGATAGTGTTGCTTCGCAAGTTGCTCGCTCACTAAAGGCCCGGTTAGTTTATTGTTTTGAACTTCCCGGAGTGATGAAGGATATAAATGATGAAAATAGTCTGATTGCCAGAATCAATCAGGAGTACTATACTGAATTAAAAACTGGCGGGATTATTGCAGATGGGATGATACCCAAGCTCGATAACTGTTTCGAGGCCCTGAATGCAGGAGTAAGTAAGGTTTGTATTTGTCAGGCAAATCAAATTCTGAATCTGGATTCCGGTACTTTTGTTGGAACTGAGCTGGAATTATAAATCACATTAAACTATATTTATAAGACTTTAACAGTGAGAACCATGAGAATATTTTTAGTCATAGCCTTATGCAGCATTCTTCCTTTAACAATGAATGCCCAGTCAGCAGAAGAACTTTACAAAACAGGTCGCAGTCAATATGACAAAGGTAAATACAAGGATGCTATCGCTACTTTTACTAGTGCCCTTGAAAAGAAAAAAGACTATAAAGAAGCTTATGTTGCTCGCGGTATAGCAAAATATTCATCGAAAGACTACGATGGGGCAATCAAGGACTTCACTAAAGCGATTGAAATAGACCCTGAATACGAAAGAGCCTACTATGACCGCTCAATTGCCTACCATGATATTCAAAAATATGATCAGGCCATTGCAGATGCTACCCGTGCAATTGAACTCAATCCGACTCATGAGGAGGCATATTATAACCGTGGATTAGCTAAAGATTTGTCAGGTAAACAAAAAGATGCAATTGCCGATTTTGACAAGGCAATTGAACTAAAGCCCGAAGATGCAGAGGCTTATTACGAGCGAGCAATGACTTATTACGACCTTAATGAGTTTGACAAGTCTTGCCAGGATTTATATATAGCTCGTGATAAAGGTATTAAGGAAGCAAAGAAATACATCAAGAAGCTTTGTCTGGAACAAACGAAAAACGAGCAGGTATCTCAATAAACCAATTCGGCAGATGAGTGCAGATCCCGAACTTAAATCACTAGCGATTGAACTACTTCGTGAACTAATCGGGATAGAATCATTTAGCCGGGAGGAACATAATACAGCTTCTCTTCTCGAAAAATTTTTAAAGTCCAACGGAATCGAAACGTATCGATTAAAGAATAATGTGTGGGCGAAGAACCGGCATTATTCATCGGACAAACCAACCATACTTCTCAATTCTCACCACGACACGGTCAAACCTAATGCTGGCTATACAAGAGACCCATTTTCTGCGGACATACAAGACGGAAAACTATTCGGCTTAGGAAGCAATGATGCTGGCGGATGCTTGGTTTCGCTGATTGCCACATTCATCTATTATTACGATAAAGACTTAAAATACAACCTGGTATTAGCGGCCTCGGCAGAAGAAGAGATTTCAGGAAAGGACGGTATAGAGTTGTTGCTGCCTGAACTTGGTCCCATTGACTTTGCAATAGTTGGTGAACCAACACTTATGGATGCAGCAATATCAGAAAAGGGGTTGATGGTAATTGATTGTGTAGCTCGTGGAGTCTCGGGTCATGCAGCGAGAGAGGAAGGAGAAAACGCAATCTATAAAGCCTTGAAGGATATACAGTGGGTAAGCACTTACCGGTTTCCAAAAATTTCTGATACGCTCGGCCCCGTAAAGATGTCTGCCACGGTCATCAAGGGCGGCACACAGCACAATGTGGTGCCTGACACCTGCGAATTCACTTTAGACGTAAGAGTAACCGATGTCTATACCAATAAAGAGATTTTAGACATTATTCAAAGCAATCTGCAATCAGAGGCTAACGCCCGATCCACTCGATTAAACTCTTCCTCAATACCTGAAAAACACCCTATAGTAGTAGCTGCGAAAAAATTTGGGTCTCGAACGTATGGCTCCCCGACCATGTCCGATCAGGCATTGATAAACGCACCCTCGATTAAAATAGGTCCCGGAGATTCTGCACGATCACACACGGCTGATGAATTTATTTATGTAGCTGAAATTGAAGAAGCCATAGAAAAATACATCTCAATTCTACAAGAAGTGTTAATTTAGTCCTCATTATGGGCAAAAAACTCTGGCAAAAGGATATAAGCGTCAATGAACGTATCGAAAAGTTCACAGTAGGTCTTGACCGTGAATTGGATTTACTATTGGCTAAATCAGATATTCAAGGCTCACTGGCCCACATCGAAATGTTGACAGAGGTTGGACTCTTACAAAAAGATGAACTCGAAATTCTGCAAAAAGAATTAAAGTCCATTTACAAAGAAGTAGAGGCCGGAGAGTTTACAATTGAAGATGGAATTGAGGATGTTCATTCTCAGGTTGAGTTTTTACTTACTGACAGACTGGGTGAAGTTGGTAAAAAAATTCATAGCGGGCGTTCCAGAAATGACCAAGTACTGGTTGATTTGAAATTATTCTTTCGCGATCAGATACAGGAAACCGTTCAGCACACCAAAGAACTGTTTGAGTTATTGATCGAAAAAAGTGAAGAGCACAAAGACGTCCTCCTACCAGGCTATACCCACCTGCAGGTAGCGATGCCTTCGTCTTTTGGTCTTTGGTTTGGCGCATATGCTGAGAGTCTTGTCGATGACCTTCAAATGCTTCAGGCGGCCTATAAAGTCGTCAACAAGAATCCTCTGGGAAGCGCAGCCGGATACGGGTCCTCCTTTCCATTGAACAGAACAAAAACTACAGAACTGCTTGGCTTTGAAACGCTCAATCAAAACGTAGTTTACGCTCAGATGAGCCGCGGAAAGACAGAGAAGTTGGTCAGCACCGGAATCGCTTCAATTGCCGCTACGCTCGGTCGTATGGCAATGGATATTTGTCTTTATATGAGTCAAAATTTTGGATTCGTTTCCTTTCCGCCAGAGCTCACTACCGGTTCGAGCATTATGCCTCACAAGAAAAACCCTGACGTATTTGAAATCATGCGCGGTAAATGCAACGTACTTCAGGCACTTCCTAATGATATCACTATGGTTATGGCTAACCTGCCTTCTGGGTATCACCGTGAGATGCAGCTTGTAAAAGAAAAAATATTTCCTGCATTTGAAGAAATCAATACCTGCCTGGAAATGGCAACATTCATGCTTAGTCAAATTCAGGTCAAGCAACGTATTATGGATGATGACAAGTATCTGTACACCTATAGCGTTGAATTAGTTAATAACATGGTTCTGGAGGGAATTCCTTTCCGGGACGCGTACAAAAAGGTCGGGATGATGATTGAAAACAATGAATTCAACCCGCCAAAAGAACTTAACCACACACATGAAGGTAGTATAGGTAACCTACGTAATAAAGAAATTCAATCTTCAATGGAAGCTGTGGTTAACGGCTTTGACTTCAAAACTTATAATAAGGCTCTCCAGTCATTACTTTCATAATCTCAATAAGTTCACCAGTAAGTAGAGTAGGAATCAAAAAAATGCCTGGCCGTTGGGGAAACGAACCAGACAATTGTTAACCTTACTTATTAATTGTGATATGTTAGTGAAGTATAAAAAATTCTACTCTCCGGTTCTCCAACCGGTGCTCTTTAGTATCATTTGCCACGGCAGGCTTTGTTTCACCGTGCCCAGCAATTGTGATCTTATCAGGATCTAAAGTTTTATCCATCTGAAGCATCATGGCTTTTATCTTCTCAGCCCTTCTGACAGACAGCGCTTTATTGTATTCTGCAGTACCTTCATTATCGGTATGGCCTTCGAGACGAATACTTCTCCCACTTTTGGCATGTTTCACCGCAAGACCAACCTGGAAGATGTCTACTATTTGCAGCTCATCAGAATCAAATCTAAAGTAGACAGGATTAGGAAGCGGTGGTTGAGGAATCTCCTCCACGATAGCTACATCTTCCTTTGCCTTCTTCTTTGCTTCTAAAGCCAGTCTTAAAACTTCTTCCTGTTTCTTTCTCGCTAATTCGTTTAATTGATCCTGTGTAGGCCCATGTACATAGCCTTCACTGATCTTCTTCTCTTTCTTAGTGAACCTATGCGCATGTACCTTCTGCTTACCTACTTTCTTACAATCATAGGTATGTTTTCTAGGATGCTTTCGCTTCTGAGCATCAGCAGGGAATACCACTAGTGCAACTAGCAAGAGTAATATTGTTGTTTTTAGCGCGTTCATTGTTCTGTATTAAAAAATTGTATTTTATATATTATACCACAAAGGTATACGCACTTCATTTTATATGTCAAGACTTTCTTTAATTAAATTATAATATTCTTTATTAATTCACCCATTATATTAAAATAGTGCAATTTATATGCGTTTTTAAGCTTATTTAGCGAGTAATAATCATATTTCATAAAAAAAATAGATTCATACTAATTATTAACAAAGTACAATTATATGGGATAATTCATATCAATTATTAGATATATTCAATCGACTATCTAATTGTATTTTTCTAATATTACTTGTGAATATTGGATTGTTTTTTGGGGAAAATAAGGTGTTAATTAAAAACTTGGTTAATGCATTAATACTTGATTTCTAAACCAAATCGTCATCTGTGGGGCCTAAGTCTGAATAAAACTCAGATAGTTCCTTCTTTTCAGCTAATAAAGTGGGGGTCAATGTGGTAATTCCAATTAGCGGTATGAGTAACTCAAAAATAATCCACCAACTACTTCGGGCGTAGAGGTATTTTTTGGTTATCCTATAGTTCAAATAAATCACAGGTATCATAAGAACCACTGATGCAACATTGAGTATATCGAAAAGTGATAGGGGTGACTCCTCCGTATACAGATCTTCTACAAAGAACTGAACTACACCATTAATTAAGACTAATAAAAGGAGAGCATGAACAACTCCATACTCTGATTTATTCCTCATTTTGAGTTCTTTGTATTGGAAGTCATACACCCCCATATGCCATATATAAATAAAAATAAAGGGAGTAATGCGCAAGGCATTCAACACCATCTCATTTTCAAACCTGTCCTTCTGAAACATCAAAAGGTAGAGATTAGCGATAACAACGATCACATAAATCGGGTATAGGGGCAATAGCCTTCCCATGAGTCAATAAATATAATTTCGTTATACGACTATATCTTTTGGGTCATCTCCAATCGTATGTTCATTCAAAGGCCTGCTACTAATCTCATTAACCCTTGGCTGAAAAAACCAAATGCCAATTGGGTAAAAAACAATCAAAAAGAAATAACCCACATAGTCAGCAAATCGAGCTCTTGATTTCATCTCTGCTGACTTGGTAGCTTTTGCAACAAAATAGATTGTATGGATGACACCGAAAATCGAAAGAAAATAAAGCGGAATCACCAAAAAGAAGACAGCCGGGACAGGTGCCGGAACACGACCTTGAGTCAACTGTAACATTATCATGTATTCCATAAAATCTACAATGAATACCATCATAATCACTGTAAAGATCATTGGGATGATAATAAATATTTTAAATCTTGTGGTTTTCATACTGAACCCTTCAGGTAGGTAGTTTTGCATACCGAGTCCGACACTCCAGAAATAAGCAAATTGAATAAAAATTGGGATCAACATCAGTCTGTATACCCACCTCATCTGTTCAAACATCGCGATCACGCTAGCCGGGTCATTATTTCTCAACCCCACCTGATCAATTGCAAAAGGATCAATAAATGCGGCTCCTACGATCCCGAGGAAAAAATAAGATCCAACAAGAATTAAAAAGATTTGCCAATGCTTTATTCTTAAGAAGAAATGAGGGTTCATAATTGTACGTGTTTTTATAGTTAAGTACTAATTAACTATATGATTGCAAATTTCCAATTTATGTTGCCTCATATCTAATTTCCGAGGTTCGTGTCTCACGAACCGGAGAAATATATAAAAAAACCCCGCACTCCGTGCGGGGTTTATATTCGTCATAGGCATTGATCACATCAGATCAATTACACATTTGTTTACTTCTTCTCCTCTGTGTCTACTTCCTCAAAGTCAACATCCTGAGCTGAATCATCGCTTCCGGAATTACCTTCATCCTGAGCACCACTTCCTCCAGCCTGATCCTGCTGTTGCGCCTGGTAAATCTCTTGTGAAGCCGCTTCCCATGCTTTGTTCATTTTCTCCATTGCTGAATCAATCGCTGCCAGGTCTTGAGAACCATGAGCCGTTTTCAGTTCAGCTAAGGCTTCTTCAATACCTTTCTTATTGCCTTCAGAAAGCTTATCTCCGTAATCCTTCAACTGCTTTTCAGTACTGAAGATCATAGAATCAGCTGCATTCACTTTGTCAGCTTTTTCTCTGGCTTCCTTATCTGATGCTGCGTTGGCCTCGGCCTCTTGCTTCATCTTTGCGATTTCTTCATCAGTAAGTCCTGAAGAAGCTTCAATCCTGATACTCTGCTCCTTTCCAGTACCTTTATCTTTTGCTGATACATTCATAATACCATTTGCATCAACATCGAAGGTAACTTCAATCTGAGGAACTCCTCTAGGTGCTGGTGGTATATCACTCAAGTGGAATCGACCGATTGACTTGTTATCCTTAGCCATTGACCGCTCACCTTGGAGTACGTGAATTTCCACCGATGGCTGATTATCCGCAGCGGTAGAAAACACCTCTGTTTTCTTTGATGGAATCGTTGTATTCGCCTCTATCAAAGTAGTGAATACACCTCCCATTGTCTCAATCCCCAAAGAAAGTGGGGTTACATCTAATAATAGTACATCCTTCACTTCACCGGTTAATACTCCACCCTGGATCGCTGCACCAATAGCAACAACCTCATCAGGATTAACACCTTTAGAAGGTTTCTTACCGAAGAATTTCTCTACCTCTTCCTGAATTCTTGGAATACGGGTTGACCCACCAACAAGAATTACTTCGTCAATATCGGACTTTGATAAACCTGCATCTTTCAATGCTTGCTCACATGGAGTCAGTGACCTTTTGATTAAGTCATCTGCTAGTTGCTCAAATTGAGATCTTGTCAAAGACTTTACAAGGTGTTTCGGCACACCATCAACTGGCATGATATACGGCAAGTTGATTTCAGTTTGGGTACTGCTTGAGAGCTCTACCTTCGCCTTTTCGGCAGCTTCCTTCAATCTCTGAAGCGCCATCGGATCTTTTCTCAAATCAATTCCTTCATCCTTCTGGAACTCCTCTGCCAACCAGTTAATAATCACCTGATCAAAGTCATCTCCACCTAGGTGGGTATCACCGTTGGTTGATTTAACTTCGAACACACCATCACCAAGTTCAAGTATTGATATATCAAATGTACCACCACCTAAGTCATAAACAGCGATGGTCATATCCTGATTCTTCTTATCGAGACCATATGCCAAGGCTGCAGCAGTCGGCTCATTGATGATCCTTTTTACTTCAAGACCTGCAATTTGACCGGCTTCTTTTGTCGCTTGTCGTTCAGCATCGTTGAAATAGGCCGGAACCGTAATCACCGCTTCGGTTACCGTAGTTCCCAGATAATCTTCAGCCGTAGACTTCATCTTTTGAAGTACCATTGCCGAAATTTCCTGAGGGGTGTAAAGCCTATCTCCAATTTTCACACGGGGAGTATCATTATTCCCCTTTTCCACTGTATATGGGCTTCTTTCTATTTCCTTTTGTACATCAGAAAATTTCTTACCCATAAATCTTTTAATTGACTGGATGGTATTCGTTGGGTTGGTAATAGCCTGACGTTTTGCCGGATCACCTACCTTTCTCTCACCTTTTCCGTCTTCCAAAAACGCCACAATCGAGGGCGTTGTTCTTTTCCCTTCACTGTTAGGTATTACAACTGGCTCGTTACCCTCCATTACGGAGACACATGAGTTGGTTGTACCTAAGTCTATTCCTATAATTTTTCCCATGATTCTGTATATATAATTTTAAATTCTAAAACCGTTTTTTCATCTGCTTAATACTTAACAAGGCTTATGCCAACGCATCTATATGACAAAAAGTATGACAAGATGGCAGAGTAGAGAATTAATAATTAGAAAAATCAACTAAGAATTCCGTTTCTGACAGTAACACCTGGGTAGTTTTGAATTAGCATCAAAGACAAACAAAACTTTTCGGCTATCTCAGTCCTAATCCCGAATAGAATAATGGTTACATATAGGATACTGTAATCACAATATCCGAATTCCTTCCCTGATCATCACTACAAGATATTTTCAACCGACCGGCCTTGGGGGTAAAAAATATTTTTTCTGTCGCCTCACATGATTTGTAAAATTTATCATTTATGTACCAGAACACCTTTTTCACTTCGTTATGCGTATGACAGCTCAACATAATCTGTGATGGATCCTCCTTTTCAACAATATATTCTTTACTGTTGGATGGAGAGGTGATGACTGGTGCATCTTCTTCAAAAATTCTAGGGCATAATTTGTAGTGCCTTGGTATAGTGGTATACCCGATATTCTCTTCTTCAAAATAGGTAATCAACTCAGGAGGATAATTAGGAAAAAGAGCTTTCTTGTAGCCCGCCTCGGGAAGACAACTGGTACAATATGAGTGTTTTTCATCATGTGAAATAAACACCTCTTTCATATGCTGACATTTTCTGTTGTTTGAAATGCCCGGTAAATACATATCAATAATCTGGTTCTCGCAGAAGTGATTGGGAATTAAACCTGTTTCTTCACAGACATACCTTAATTCAGCTTCCTTAGGCATGGCGTACCAACCAGCATCAGAATTATAATCAATTGTATTAAATATTTCGAACAACAATGGGGTAGCTCTTGTAGAACCTGTCAGCTCACGCACTCCATCGCCTGAGAAGTTCCCAATCCATACACCAATCGTATAGTGATTATTGTATCCGATGCTCCAGGCATCTTTCCTTCCGTAAGAAGTTCCTGTTTTCCAGGCCACCTTGGGTAAGTGATAGGAGCTACTGTAGTTGTTGGGAAGATCAGGGCGTTCCGGTTTTGTTAAAATATCTGTAATCATATAAGCAGCAGCTTCGGAGATTATCGGGTTGACATTATGGCCGGTATCAGCAGCAATCCATGATAATTGTGAATAATATCCCCGGTTGGCAAAGCAGGAATACATCCCTACCAATTCGTCAAGCGATACCCCACACCCTCCAAGAACGACCGATAGCCCCAACTTATCCTTATCCCTGTCAATTTGTTCAAATCCGATATTTCTAAGTTTGTCCACAAATGGTTTTACACCTACCATATCAATTACCTTCACTGCTGGTACATTAAGTGAAAATGACAATGCCTCTTCCACCGTCACCGTACCATTGAATTCCTCATTGAAATTCTTAGGCGTGTAATCTCCAAAGTCGGTAGACACATCGGTCAGGACTGTTTTTGGTGTCAATACTCCCATGTCTAAGCCCAATGCATAAGCTAAGGGCTTTAAAGTACTACCCGGTGACCGGATGGATTGCACACCATCAACCTGACCAAAATGTTCTGCATCTTTTACATCTGGTGAACCTAAATAGGCTACGACTTTTTGAGTTCGGTTATCAACAACCAGCACGGCAGTGTTATAAATTCCGAAGGTCTTCTGTCTTTGGATATAGTTGTAAGCAATCTTTTGGACCTTGTCCTGAATATTCAAATCAAGGTTGGTGTAAATATTAATATCATCAGGGTAGTTCTTTCTAATGCGCCAGGCATACTGAGGGGCTATTTTCGGGCTCTCGCGCCTATAAGCCTCGAGCGGCTCGTCCAAGGCTGTCTTGACCTGATCATCGGTAAACACCCCTTCTTTTCCAAACTTTCGTAGCCACCGATTTCGCTCATCTTTCACATATTGATTGGCGTAACCCAATCTCAATGAAGTAGGTCTATTTGGGATAATTGCAAGGGTCGTAATCTCCGCTGGACTCAAGCGATCCGGAAGTTTATTGAAGTACAAAACGGATGCACTTTTCACGCCTTCAATATTTCCTCCATATGGCACAAGATTCAAATACATTTGCAGAATTTCTTCCTTACTGTAATTGTACTCCAGTTGTACTGCTCTGAAGATCTCCACAAATTTATTGGCGTACGTCCTGGCCTTAGGTTCCAGCAAGCGCGCAACCTGCATAGTAATCGTTGAAGCCCCGGAAGTTGTCTTTCCGTAAATAACATTATTGAATAGAGCTCTACTAAGGGCAAAAGGATCAACTCCGTAATGGTGGTTGAACCACTTATCTTCCTTATTGATAATTGCTGATTTCAGACCAGGGATAATCTCATCCAGCTCCGTCTTCATTCGCCATTTATCATCATCATTTAGAAATGCGTGAATAACAGTGCTGTCCTTTGCATAAACAACCCTCGAATAATCAATATTAATTCGCAAAGGGTAAAGGGTGTTGAGTATGTAAAAGGTCAGAATTGGACCAAACAAAAAGGTAAAGTAGATCGCTTTCTTTTTGTTACGGCCCAGATACCTAAGGATTAAGGCAATATATAGTGGCATATTATTCGGGTTTCGAAAAGTTCATTTTAATATCAGGGTGCTTTTCGTTTCCGATTCTTCGTATGTCAATAATTACTTCTTCTGTTTTCCAGGTGCGAACTCCACTTTTGGAAGAATATCCTCCCACTACCTCCAGATAATGGTCCGTCAAACTTTCAAACCGTTCCTCTCGTTGATCTTCATTGGTGCAATACATTACGACATCAATGCTCGCCAGACTACTATCACTAAAATTATACTGTATTTCAGTGAATTCTTTTAAACTATCCTCAATAAGATAATTGACATAGCCCTGTCCAATTTCGTTTTGGCTTGCTTTCTCAGTATTAATCACCTGAACATAGGAATCTCCAAGATTCAGTCCCCTAAACATTCCATAGGCACCTACGATCCTTTGAACTTCTGTAAGCTCAACAGTATCCTCTTCCTCTTCTTCCAGCTCGTCAATCATCACATCTGACAGTTCATCTTCGACTCCTTCGACTGTAGATTTCACCACCTGATCGCAAGAAGAGAAGAAAAATAAGCCTCCAATTACCAATAACAAGTTTATGTTTCGCACTAAATACTTCATATTAAGGCTTAAGATAGTTCAAAGCGCAAAAAATAATACTATTGCGCATATAAAATTATAAATTCGTAGCTGTTTACGCGATTTTGTAAATGGTCAAACCACTTCAATCTTTTTTGCTCCTGGTATATGTATTCGCCATACTTTGGCTAATCATGCTCTTCTTGCCCAATCCCAAACTTGAAGGTAAGCAGACCATGACTTTCATTTATTTGGATGACACCGTTAGCATTCAGGTGAATAGCTATGGCCCAAGACGCATAGCATTCGTGGATCCAACAGGCGAATTAAAATATGATAGTCTCAAGAAAAAACAATATACCGACTCACTTTACTTCAATTACTTTTCGATCTCGGAAATATTCCAAAAGGATTATGACATCAATGTGACAATTGATGAATTGGTTGACGAAGTAGAAACATTCACTGATTTCGACTCGACACAACTGGCAAAACTGGACTCATTACCTGTAAAAGATAGTGTTAAGCTCTTGGACCTGGATAAAATACTGGCTAAAAAAATGCGCATCCAATATGCTAAGGGACAGAGTGGCCATTTGAATTCTTTTTTCGCATCGCTATCAGAAATTGACAAGGGCAAACTCATCAGAGTGCTTCATTTTGGTGACTCACAAATAGAAGGTGACAGGGTAACCTCTCAACTAAGGCATGAGTTGCAGAATAAGTTTGGAGGTTGCGGTGTAGGCATGGTTCCTATCCAAGCCTCTAATCATGCCCGAATTTCGTTACTAACAGAGTCTAGTGATAATTGGATCAAAAAATTAATCTATGGAACCGGATATGTCACCGAAGACCCCAGGCATTACAGCGTACTCGGAAGTTATTTCAGGTATAATGAAGCTTACCCTGAACTCGCAATTTTACAGGAAGGAGATACTGTCCAGGCGCATATAGACTCCATTAAATTAGCTAAGGAAATTAGGGACAGCATAATCACCAACCGCCAAACAGGTTCTGCCTGGTTCACTGCCAAGACCTCCAAAAGGACCTATGCTTCGAACAGGAAATATGAAAACTACAAGGTACTATACGGCCGAGCTAACAACTCCAGCACATTAAAAATAAGTACAGAACAAGACACATTTAGTACCGTAACTCTTCCAGCTACTGGTGGCTTTGAAGCAATGAGATTTAACCCTGACAAAGAACGAGAATCACTGACATTTACCTTTGAGGGAAAAGAAAGTCCTAATGTTTATGGTGTCTCCTTTGATTGCAACTCAGGGATTGCGGTTGATAATATTGCACTGAGAGGAAGTTCTGGCCTGGAAATCATCCGCATCGGCAAAGGATATATGAGTGAACAAATTAATGTCCTTAATGTAAAAATGGTCATACTCCAGTTTGGTGTCAATACCGTACCGGGCGAAGTGGACGACTACAATTATTTTTACAGGGTTTTTAGCCGTCCCATTAAGGCTTTGAAAGCTTTAGCTCCAAATGTGAGCATTCTGGTGATCGGCATTTCGGATATGTCTAAACAGGAAGGTGAAAACTTCATAACCTACCCCAACATCGCCACAATCCGCAAAGCTCAGAGGAATGCAGCTTTTGATAATAATTGCGGCTACTTCGATTTATTCGAAGCCATGGGTGGAGAAAACTCTATGCCCACCTGGGTCGCTAAAAAATATGCTGCCGATGACTACACCCACTTTAGCAGTAAAGGAGCAAGTATAGTCTCCAAAATGATTTATCGCGCATTAATGTTGGAATATGAGATTTACAAGAAGACTGCTCAGTAACATATTCCTGATCCTACTCGGTATGTCACCGCTTTTTGCTCAAAAGAAGGAGCTGGAAAGTGGCTATTACCATTTTGTGGACTATCAAAAAAATCAGATCACATTGGGTGATACTAACAGCCTTCAGTACTTTTTCAAACGATTAGATACTCTCTGTCGCGATCAGGATACTAAAGTCAATATTGTTCACATTGGTGATTCACATATTCAGGCAGACTTTTTTTCAAACAAATTAAGGGAGTTGTTTCAGTCGGAGCCTTACTTCGGAAACGGTGGCCGTGGCTACTTATTCCCCTTTGACCTGGCAAAAACGAATAACCCGCCTTTTTATAGCTGTAGATACTCCGGAAAATGGGAGGGAGCTCGTAACTCTATTTCACATGATCACGGTACCTGGGGCTTATCCGGTGTTAGCGCAAAAACAGAAGACAGCAGCGCTACATTTCGTATCAATCTTAATGCCCGAAAAGAATCACTAATCAAATACCAGGCAAATACAGTAAGGGTATACTACCCGATCGAAGACAGTACGAATTATGCTGTAAGGTTGAAACTCAATGATTCTATCGTTTATCCTGACAGGACCATTCACAACGAATATGTACAGTTCAGCCTGGCAGAAGCGCAAGAAGAGTTTGATTTTCTGTTGGAAAGAACAGACAGCATACAGAGTCATTTTGAAATACAAGGTCTGTATTTTGGAAACGATGAACCTGGAATCGTTTATCATTCTATCGGGGTCAATGGCGCAAAAGTAGATTCTTACCTGAGGTGTCAGGAGCTATCCGAACATTTGGAAACCCTAAATGCTGATTTAGTCATAATGTCCCTGGGAACAAATGATGCTTACAATTACAACTTCTACCCTGATCATTATAGGTCTGCGTACAAACAATTGATTAGAGAGATACGCAAGGCAGCACCCAAAGCATCTTTACTACTCACAGGACCTGGTGATAACATGAGAAGACGGTGGCGCACTAATCCCAACAATGCAAAAGCATCTGAGGTAGTTCTTGAGCTTGCTGATGAGTTCAACTGTGCCGCGTGGAATTTCTATGAGGTCATGGGTGGACTAAAATCAATCAATAATTGGGTCGGTTACGGACTCGGTAAACGTGATTTTCTACATCTATCGGGTAATGGTTATTACCTACAGGGACAAATGCTATATGATGCATTAATTCTTGACCAGTACTTTGGCAAATCTCAAAACATACTTGTGAAATAGTGGATGGTTTTGAAAACATATGGTATAGAATACAGGAAGCTACGAGCTACCTGTTCACTTACACCGAAGATCACACACTGGTTTTCAGCAACAGCCACTTTTGGTTTTTCTTTGCAGGGGTTTTACTGGTGGTGCATTTTTACCGAGACAAGGTATTTTACAGAAATCTCTTTCTTGTAGTTTTTAGTCTATTCTTCTACTATAAAATTGATCAGATTCACATGATTCTGCTGATCATTTCCACTTGTACAGACTATTATTTAGGGAAAGAAATTTATCGGTATTTTGAAGACAAGCGAAAAAAGACCCTGTTTCTGGTATTGAGTCTCGTAGTCAATTTAGGTTTACTTGGCTACTTTAAGTATTCTTTTTTCATCGTTGATTCGGTCAACTACTACTTTGGAACCGACTTCGTTCCTGTTGATCACTATGCCATGTTCTGCAATAATTGGTTTGGTACGAATAAAGATATTTTCAATTTGGTAATACCTGTAGGGATCTCCTTCTATACCTTCCAAACACTCTCTTATTCAATTGACTTATACCGAGGCAAAATAAAACCGGTCAATAATATGGTTGACTTTGCCTTTTATGTCACCTATTTCCCTCAACTGGTAGCTGGCCCCATTGTTCGTGCGAATGAATTCATCCCACAGATTTATGAAAAATACAATCTCACAAAGCAGGAATTTGGCTACGCCATTTCGTTAATACTTGGTGGTCTCATCAAAAAAATATTTATAGCCGATTACCTCGCCACTGCGGTCATTGAGTCTAACTTTCTCTCACCATTAACACATACAGGAGCGGAGAATCTCATGGGGGTTTACGGATACGCCCTTCAAATTTACGGGGACTTTTCAGGGTATTCAGATATGGCCATCGGCCTTGCATTAGTAATGGGCTTCAGATTGAATATGAATTTCAATTCCCCTTATCGAGCCCTAAGCATTACAGATTTCTGGAGGCGCTGGCATATCTCGTTATCATCATGGCTAAGGGATTATCTGTACATACCTCTAGGCGGAAACCGGGGCACCTCAATCTTTCCGTATATATTTATTCCCATAGTAGCATTTTTCCTGATTGCCAGTAATGGGCTTAGTATCTCAGACCTGATCTTTTTCCCAATCACTATTGTATTCTGGTTACTATACCTGACGATGGGTAAAGACTATCCTAAACTTAGTCTGCCGGTACTTGGCGCTCTATTGAGTTATAGTATCACTTTGATAATTGAAGACGCGAACTATGCCGTTAGCTACTGGTACATCTATACTTTTTTCGTTATTGTGACGATGTGTTGGGCTGCAATATTGATCTGGCCGGGTATCAAGAAAGAATTGAACACCTATGTCAACCTGGAATTGACTATGTTCCTTGGAGGTATTTGGCACGGACCGAGCATTAACTTTATCATATGGGGAGCTCTACATGGTTTTGCCCTTGCTATTAATAAGTTGTGGTCCACACTTTTCAAGACAGATGTAAGGAGCAACAAATGGTTTGATGTATTGTCCTGGGTTCTTACTTTCCACTTTGTATTGTTTTGCTGGATCTTTTTCAGAGCTAAGGATTACAAGACCGTTGAAGACATTCTTCACAATATTTTCTACAATTTCGGATTTGAACAGATCGGTCACATACTATATGAGTATCGCATCGTTCTATTAGTAATGGCGTTCGGATTTGCCATCCATTTCTTTCCTAAGGAGCGGAAAGTCAAACTTTATAATTCTTTTGGCCACGTACCGGACCTGGTAAAAGCTATAGTAATTGTATTGGTAGTACTGATCTGTTATCAAATGCGAACCTCCGGAATACAGCCATTTATTTACTTCCAATTTTGAAAAAACTGAGTCCATATTTCTTAATAGTACTGTTCTGCATCCAGGCAGTTATATGTATTGCTCAAACAGAAACTTTCGATCCGGAGAGACTTATTTCTAAAGATTCGCTATTACATGATTTGCGGGATATAGAATCCATTTTATCAGAGGGCCACACGGGTTTGAACAATTATTCCTCAGCAGTTGAGATCAATGCATCTTTTGAACAAGCCCGTAGCAAAATCATAAAAGATATGACGGAACGCGAGTTTACCGCTATTGTGGCTGAGGTAATTGGTCAAATTAAGTGTGGACATACTTTCGTCAGACTATCAGAAGAAAACATCAAGTGGTATAAAAATGAAGTAGGCAATTTTCCACTGGAACTCAAGTTCATCGAAAATAGAGCTTACGTCATTTACAACTTCACCCCCGATAGCACTATAAAAAAAGGGATGGAGATTATTGCAGTGAATGGCAAACCCATTTCTAAAATCATAGAAGACATCTTTCCATTGATACCAGCCGATGGTGGAAACGAAGGTTGGAAATCTTATCAGCTCGGAAAAAACTTCGACTACTACTACCGCTTAAAATATGGTAACGTGCGTGGCTATTCAATGGAAATGAAAGATGGTGACAATAGTCAATTATATACCATAAACCCGATGACCAAGGAAGCTCTGAATAGAGTAAAAAAAGAGCGCTATGGTGCAACATATAACGTTTTGCCCGTATACTTTAAATTACTAAATGACGAAAAGACCGGCTACCTCAGAGTAAAGTCATTTAGTAATGAAGAAGTAGCCCGTTACAAACAATCATTCCATTCCTATCTCCGGGGAGCTTTTAAAGAGCTCCGGAAGAAAAAAACCAAGAACTTAATTCTGGACCTGAGGGGGAATGTTGGGGGTCGAACCGATAACGTAATCGAACTGGCTCGCTATCTCAAGCAAAAGTCCTTCCGGCCCTACGAGAAGATTACCATCAAAAAGAATAAACCCCTTTCTTATGTCAACTACGATAGGCGCTTGCAGAATTTTACTTATGGTAATACGATCAAAAGAAAAGACGAATATCACTGGCAAAATCGGTTGTATATATCTGAGTACCGTCCACATAAGAAACGCTTTAAAGGAAATCTGTTTGTTCTTATTGATGGTTCCGTATTTTCAGGAGGATCTCATTTATGTGCTCTTATTCACGGCAGAAACAAAACACTATTCATCGGTGAAAAAACGGGAGGTGGAGGAAAATTCAGTAATGCCGGTGTCATGACGACCATAACACTAAAAAGAAGTGGTATAAGGCTTACTGTACCCATGTTCAAGGGAGTGTATTCAACCACTTCACCAAATAAATTGGCTGTATTTCCCGACAAAAAGAAAATTCCATCTCATCAAGGAATATTGAATGACAAGGATGAAGTCATTGAATTCACCTTTGAATTGATTAACAGTATTCCATAAAAAAAGGCGACAAACTTGCCGCCCCAATTACACGATCCAACTTAGGTTATTATCAGTCATGAAGTTATACCTCTTTGACCAACTCCTGTTTGCTCACATAATCATTAGATAGCTCTAAGAGGCTCGCGATATAAGGCATTGAATATCCCTTTCTTGATTGCAGAACGAATATTACTTTTTCGAGTGCAGTGCTTCGCAATTCCCATATCTCTTGCTGACTTTGATTGTTGGCTTTTCTTGAGTTAGTCGCCAAGCTCAGGGCTTCAATCGCCTCCTGCAATAATAATCGTTCAATGGTTATGGCCAGTAAGTGTTTCTTAGCCAGAAAATAACCTTCCTGAAAATTATCGCGATAGGCTTGTTCATAGATGTCCTCTACCATTTGTTTTGCTGCATTCTCTTTTTTCATAACAGCTCTGCAGATGGTCAATATGAGTTCAACATGATGTAAGTATACCTGAGAATTATTCTTTAAAATCTGATTATCCATAATCTTTGAGTTTAAAAAAGAGGGAGAGGCTCCCTCTTCTGAATTATACAAGTGTGACGGTTATGATAAATACTTTAGTAAAATATAGTGCTACAATCACACCTGGGTGCTTAGCAATAAACTTCTTGATAGTTTTCATAATAGTAATTGGTTTAGTTAAAAAATAGATTTAATGAAAAGACAGGGTTGGTCTTAACAATCTAACCTTAAGCTATTATGGAGTATGTAAAGACTTCGAAATGCAGAAATTGGATTTGGCTCACAATACGATGTGGTCGCAGAATGATCACCTTCATCCATAAAAAGTGTTACATTCTGAAGTCTGTTTTTGTGTGATTTTTCCTGTTGGGCATAAATCCATACTTCTTCTTCGATCCCTTCTTTAGATTCCTCCTTCTGTTCCTGAGCTTGCTCGTTCAGGTCAACCTGCCTTTCATCTCCGAGCAGGGTTGAAGGAAATCCAAGCTGGACAGCCAGAATTACTATGGACAATATGATTCGTATAAGTTTCATTATTGATATATCTCTAAGATAGCGAAATCATTTCATATATTTTTATTTATATTTTTTATGGTATTCATAAACTATAGTTATGATTATCCTAATAAAGTAATCAGTGTGAAATAAAACGGAATCCCTATGATGACATTGATTGGAAACGTAATACCGAGGGCCATTGGCAAGTACAGGCTCATATTTGCTGACGGTGCAATGCTTTTCATTGCTGCCGGTACCGCTATGTAGGAAGCACTGGCTCCCAGAATAGCAAAGAGTAACTGATTTCCCGGGTCATCAAGAAATATGCGGCTTATAAAAAGAGCCAATAGACCATTTATGAAAGGAAAAAGAGCTGCAAACGCCAGGGGAAAAATTCCTTTCTTTAGTAGTACATTGATTTGCTTACCACTATTAAGTCCTTTGTCCAGGAGAAATACCGCCAGGAAACCTTTGAATATATCTGTTGTGAACGGTTTGATACCTTGTGCTTGCTCTTCGGATGCAAGGGCCCCAATTAGCAAACTGCCAAGGATCAAAATTACACTACCATTCGTAACTGCTTGTTTGAAAGCGGAACCCATCGACTGGCCTTCTTTATTTCCCAGATCATATTTCTTTTTTAACCACGCTCCTACAATAATAGCAGGTGCTTCCATGAGTGCCATTACTGCAATCATATAACCCGCAAAGCCAACTTGTTCAAAATCCAGAAAAGATATTGCCGTAACAAAAGTTACTGTGCTCACCGAACCGTAAGAAGCCGAAATTGCTACCGCATTATCCAGACTCAGCTTTCTCTTCAGAAAATAAAAGGAATAGAAGGGAACAAAAACGGCCATAAATAATCCTAAAGACATTGAGAGCAATATCTCGAGATTAAGAGTACTATGCGCTAGTTCCTGGCCGCCTTTGAACCCAATAGACAGAAGTAAATAAGCAGATATAAACTTTGATGAGTTTTCCGGTATCTGAAGATCACTCTTCAACTGAACGGCCACTACCCCCAGCACAAAGAACAGAAGGGCAGGGTTCGTTATGTTGTCAAACAGAATACTTAACTCCATCTCAGTCTTCAATTTTTATGGTCAACTTCTTTTCCATTTTGACAGTCTTACCAAATTGCTCCGCCATAAGTATGAACTTGTGTAAAGTCAGGCTGTTCATATTCTTAAGTTCAACCTGGTTGTCGTCATTCCAGACAAGATTGTTCTTATTGTATTCTCCTTTTTCTTTAAGCAACTTTATAAAAGCTTCCTTTAGGTTGCCAGAGCTCACCTGAGCACCTACCCCTTTGTTGATGATGTTTGATTCAATTGTTATAGTCATGATTAATAGCGTTTGATTTTTACAAAGCTAGATATAATTATTCATCAATTTTTATTTATATTTATTATCTAATACATAAACAATAGTTATGAATTATACATTGCACCAACTGCAGATATTCGTTAAAGTGTGTGAGTTACAGAGCATTACAAAAGCCTCTGAAGAGCTTTTTCTTACTCAACCTGCCGTCTCTATACAGCTGAAAAAGCTGCAGGATCAATTTGAAATTCCACTCACTGAAGTCATCGGCAGACAGCTGTACATCACTGATTTTGGACGGAAAATTGAAGAGGCAAGCCGAAGGTTACTCGGAGAAGCAGAAGGTATTACGAATACCGTAAACGAGTACAAAGGACTTCTCACGGGTGACATAACAATTTCATCAGCTTCCACCGGAAAATATGTGATCCCTTATTTTTTAAGTGATTTTGCCTCAAAGTACCCTGGGGTAAATATCACAATTGATGTGACCAACAAATCTAGAGTGGTGCAAAGCCTGGAACAAAACAAAACGGACTTTGCATTGGTATCGGTGCTACCAGAACATATCGCGGTTAAGCGAATGGAATTAATGGAAAACGAGCTCTTACTCGTGGCAGGAAAAGCTTCGCAACTAAGCACAAAAAAGCCTCTTCAGCCCAAGGACTTATCTGAGCTTCCTATGATTTTCCGGGAAAAAGGGTCAGCCACAAGAGGTGCCATGGAGAACTATCTGGAAAAGCTCGGAGTAGAGGTTCAATCACGACTGGAGCTGGTTTCAAATGAAGCAGTAAAGCAAGCGGTCATTGCCAACCTGGGGTACTCAATTATGCCACGCATTGGTATGAGAACCGAACTTGAAATTGGCAAGTTAATCAACATTCCAGCAAAAGGATTACCAATTAAAACCCATTGGAACCTCATCTACAATGAAAGCAAAATTCTGTCACCCGCTTGCAATGCCTTACTGGATCACATCGCTCAACACAAAGATGAGATTATTAAAACCCACTTTGACTCAGTAAAATAAAAAAGGTAGTGACTTGGAATCACTACCTCGTGTTAGACAAACTACTAGCTATGTGTGGGAGTTATGAGAGAGTTAGTCGTTAATTCTTTTCAGATTAAAGTATTCATAGTCATTATAGGAGCCTCTCAGCTCCAAAAGATCTACTATACTTGAAAATGGTGTTTTGTATTTATTACCTAGCAAGGCTATGATTTGCTCTATCACGGTGTGCTTGTAATATCCGTGATGTCTCACTTTCCTGTAGGAATCACCCGTTCGTTGTCGGCTCGAAAGGTTATTATTCTCACCTTGTCGGAGACCTGAGAGATGCTCTACAGTAATTCCAAGCAACTGCTTTTTAGCCAGATAAATATTGGACCTAAATCGGTCTTTATAGGCTTGTTCGAATATTCTATTCACTAATATATCTGCCCTATTTCTATCTCCGACAATAGTCATACAAGCTTCATGAACCAACTCCTTGTGTTGTCCATATATGTCGTGGTTTCTGTTTTGAATATTTATCATAGCTAATCTATTTTTTGGTCTTAATGGTTTCCATTTACCGGACTAACATTGCCAGAATAATCATTTTGAAATAGATCAAGACGGCAACAGTATTTGGTCTCTTTCTTATATATTGTTTAACAACTTTCATGGCTAATTGTTTTAGTGAATGGGGGGCATATGCCCCCCAATTTATTTTATCCTAGTAATAGTGCTACAGCAAAGATTTTAGTGAAAAACAGAGCAACAATTACACCTGGATATCTTCTAGTTATTTTTGTTAGAGTTTTCATAATTCTAAATATTTAATGTTAAAAAATTACTTCAGCTTTCATTTTGAATGGGCCAGCTCATCAAGCTAGTGTGATCGTCAAAATGAACATTTTTGTGAAATACAGTGCCACTAGGACACCCGGATATTTTCGAATAAATTTTGTTAGACTATACATGTTCGTAAACTTTTAAATTTCAATTATTACTTAGTGGTCGGAAAAAATCAGGCCTGGCAATAATCTAATTTCAAGCTTGCGTACAAGATGTACAGGTTATGATATGCTGCCGTTGCGAAAGGACTTTCGTAAGCAGTTGCATAAAGAGTAGTTTCTGATGGTTCTGTAGATGAGTATTTGGAATGAGATCGCTTCGATTGTACCTCTTCCGCCTCCACAAGTAAAACCAATTCCTCGACTGTGTCTTCGTTGGTCTCATTGCTCTCCTCCTTAGCCTCAGTCCTCTGCTCTTCCGAAGTGTAGGTCTCCAGTAAGCCGACTGCTAGCTCCAACTGAAAAGTTAGGAGTGAGAGAGCTAATATGTATTTAATAATACTCATGTCATTTATCTGATGACACAAATATTACAAAAACATTTTATATATTTTTATTTATATTTTTTATGGTAAACATAAACAAATATTTATGTTTACTTAACGGAAGGAATTCCCGATAAATTAATTGCTTCTTTTTACTTCAACAGCCCTTTTACCCTTCGGGCTGTCAAGGACTTCAAAAATCACTAAATCTCCCGTAGTAATCTGATCAACCAAACCCTTCTCGTACACCACAATTTCTTCTCCGGATTCGGTTAATACAATTCCTACTCCTTGCTCCTCGTTATAGAGCCTTACTTTACCTTTTGCCATTACTGTACTTTAATATCCTGGTTGAAAAATACTTACTATTACAAAAGTACAAATTCTTTAAAAACCTTACTCCTTATTTCTCAATAAAAAGCCTGGTCTTTTTAGATGGGGATTGCGCCAAGTTCTGACCATTTCAAGGAATTGATTGTCATTATTTTCTGCTGCTCGAGCCAGGACGACTTGCCAATCACTCTCCTTCAAAAAGTAATAGCCTGGAATTAACTTAAAATAATACTGTTTATCTACCCCTAAATAAAACTTAAGATCACCCTCTGTCAGGTCAGTAGCTATGCGCCAGAGCAACTCATCTTTTACTTCATATTCCGGTTGCCACGGCAGTACATCCTTCCCGGTCTCATAAGTCAAATACTCAGCCAAGGCCTTATGTCCAATGACCAACTCTGACTCTACATACGCTGGGTTCTGAGCCAATTTATTCTTTATCAGCTCATATTGGTGATATGGAGGGTCATGAAGCTTTGGATCATACCCAACACCAATCGACAACCCAAGCCCTGCAATGATTGATATTGTTGGAATCCAAGCAGTTTTATATTCAACGGGAATGGCAATTAATAGCAGAGGAATTATTAAAGCATAGCTAAGGTAAAGCCTTAAGGCCAACCCATCATCCGCCCACCGCAAAAAAGGAAAGAGGAACAAAAATCCCAGAACCAATAAGGCCCTCGTTAAAGATGAAACAGACCGATATCGTTTCACTCCGAAAAACAAAGCCACAAGAAAAACCAGGTCAAGAGCAATCATCATGATCCATGTGACCGACTCGACATGGTCCATTCCCAAGCTATTTATAAAACTCATCGATGCCCATTGAGGCTGTGCAGAAAGCATATTTGAAAAGCGTTCTACATCCGCTAAAGCCAGTAACCCCGGGAACAGTAATGTAATCAGGATCATAAGTACAACGGCACTCATCAATATCAAAATCACCTTCTTATTCAACAGACGATCGCTATAGTACACAACCAGTGTGATGCAACACATACCAAAAGTCAGTTTATGCCCAAAGAAATTAATCAAAAGTACCAACAGAGGAAGCCAGATTCGCCTATTTCCCAAAGTGTAGATAAACCAAAGAAAAAGGACCATACCTAGCATGTTCTTTGGATACTGAGCCGCTACGAAATGAACAAAGGGATTGAGCACTACGAGTACCACACCAATTAAAGTCTTGTTTTCACTTTGGGTTCTTTGAAGCAGTATCATAGCCGCCAACACTACGAAGCCCCCAGAAAGAATACTCATCAGCACTTTGTAGCCAAGCACATAATCCCCTCCGAAGAAATAACCCATCATCATGACCAACGGGTGAATTAAAGAAGCTGAAGGACTGTGCATGGCTCCTTCTTCGGCCAGTGATTTCGCTTGAATCAGATAAAAATAACTATCCCAACCGTTGGCATAAGGAGTTTCCGAAAGATTAAGGAATGTAATTATGGCAACCGCACTGAATAACAGAGTTCCGATTATCCAATAACGGTATTTGGCCAATGAGTTACTCAATACAGATCGGTACGTTGGCTACCGGATGTCCACCCGGCTTGATAAGGGAGTAGTGCCACCATTCGGTACGAATTGGACGAAATCCGGCACTTTCCAGAGTAGATTTCAAAAGAAGCCTATTGGCTTTTACGGTATCAGCCAGCTCCTCATAAGCATGCCACGCCTCTCTTCCAAAGTGATCAAAACCCGTCCCCATATCCAGCTCGTTGCCATCCATATTTACCAAAGTAATGTCAACTGCAGCTCCTCGGTTATGCATTGATCCTTTGGCCGGATCCGCAACATACCCCGGATGTGGATAGATCTCCCACATTTTCTTCTGGATATCCAGTGGTCGATAGCAATCAAAAAACTTTATTCTAAATCCTTTTTGCCTGAATTGATTCTGAGCCTTGAGAAGTGCCTTGGCTGCATCTTCTCTCAAAAAGCAATTGGCACAACCTTCATAGACATCCTTTTTTAGAAAGTTGTTATCACTCGCATACCGCATATCGTAGGCGTAGCCGGCTTCAGGATAACATTCCTTAATGTTTACAAAATAGTGCTTATATAACTTTCTGAGCATTAGCTCGACTACACCTCCCTCAATATCCTTTTCAGTTACAGTAACCTCCTGGTCACCCAATAGTATTGCAGCGCGTGTGGAGTCTGCCGATTTCACCGACCAGCTACCGGATAACTCTTCTACCTCACTTTTACTTCCGGACTTTGATAGATATTGAAAGGTTTTGTCCGACTTCAGGAGTAACTCGCTAAACTTATCGTATTGGATGTATTTGTCTCTGAAACTTTCTCTCAGCCCATACTCGAATTCTGTCACTATTGAAGAATCCTCTCCGAAAATTGAATAATTCCCTAATCGATTGTTGATCAAATCCTCTAGAGGAGTACCCTTCAGTTGTTCTACAAACTTATTGTCTGAAGTACAAACTAATTTTATATCCAAAGAGTAAGGTTTGCCTTCCTTATCAAGTACCTGAAGTCCGCCAAAACCAATTACTTTATCCGGATTCTGACCTGTTACAACCCTGTAACCACCCGGCCGTTCGTAAATGACGAATCGCTCATCAACACATTCCTCGATGATTAGTTTTATTTTCTTGACTTCATTGTCGACTGGAATTGATTCTGATATCGGAATGGCTAGAGACTCAACTTCATCATTATATATAACCACAACCTTTGATATCCAGGCTCTTTCCGGCAGGTTGTCCAGAGACAATTCTGAAACATAGATTTTTTCCTCAAAGCTAATCTCAATAGTATTTCCTGCCCCGCTCCCTTTCGGAAACACATATCCGTCTCCGGCCTTTGAAAACAACCCGGTAAGTGTGCATTTTAAAGGCTTTGCCTGAACCTTTTCTTCCGGAACAAAAGTATCCTGAGACTGCTCTGCTTCATCCTCACTTTTGGGTGTGCAAGCAAACGAAAATAGAATAATGGAATAGAGGATATATTTCATGGGAACGAAGATAGTAAGATTGTGTAACTAATTCTGATCGCT
Source organism: Cytophagales bacterium (assembly GCA_965267335.1). Lineage (GTDB taxonomy): Bacteria > Bacteroidota > Bacteroidia > Cytophagales > JAAEPT01. The sequence continues at coordinate 4,453,908 of OZ253953.1, forward strand.
CAAACCCATCTTCATCTTAAGATTCTCACAATAAAAAGCATGGTACCAAAAAAAGAAACCTACGGCCTCTAAAAATCCATTGGAGGCAATTACAACCTCCCAGACCTCTCTCATCGAATCGTCCTTATACCAAACATATGCGGTTGCCAGGTTCAAAATTCCAATAACCATCCAGGTCAAGGTTCCTGGGATCACCCAAATGAAGCCGTTCTTGAAATAGCCAGGAACCTTATCACTTAGCCAGGAAGCAATCGCTAAAACTAGCATTGAAAAAGAAGTCACCAATCCGAAGTACTGAATATTGTCATACCAACCGGATAACTCTTCATAGTCGAGAAACAAAGCAACAATTCGCGTTCCGAAATATATCAATGCAATGAACGTCATGACATAGCAAGCTCCCCATAAAACCCAAGATAATTTCCACTCTCGCCTGATCTTTTCGCCAAACAAATAGAAAAAAGCTACACCAATACCATTGGTAATCAGCCATCGGACACTATCAATGGCAATGTAAATGTCAAAATCAAGGTCGAGATGCAGCTTATTCATAATAAGTTGCATAAACTGCCCGATCACACTAACTATTGCGCAAGTCAGTAATAAATACTGCGCAGCTCGATTCCAATTATACCAGTTGTTCTTCTCCATTCATTTTTTTCTTGAAAGTCAGTCTTAAAATCTCCACATGAAAGTAATGGATCAAAAAACCATAAGCCAGTAAGGGAACATATGTCGTCAGCTTGTTGCAAGCGCTGTACAACCAGTCTAATGATTCCATTCCATCAGAATTAAAACAGTCCACATACAACCATGCCCCAAAAGGGATCATTATTAATGCCAGATAACGCTTGAGGTTCTTGTCCACACCTTTAGAGATCAGGCCCACAACGGCAAAAAGTAGCATAAGGCTATCTTCAGTAATATATGCGATGTTATTTAATTTTGCCCAGAGGTTGTTTTCTATCGGAGTACTCGAAAAATTAAAATAAACCGTAACTACTACAAAAAGTGACTCTATTGCCAATAAATAACCGATCACACGAAAGACCACGGATGACTTTTTATTAACATAGGCTATAATGAATACCGTACACGCTAGTAGGATACTGTAGCTCAACCAGACAATACGGTCCAAAATAAGGTAAAGAGAACCGTTTTCACTTCCAGATATATGAATGTAATTATTTCCTTCCTGGAGAGCTATATTCAACAGGTGAAGCACTGCAAACACAATCCCAGCATAGTACCATCTGATTAATTTCTTCGCTGATTCGGAAACGGCCGTTCGCATCAATATTTGTACTCACCAACAAACCGTTCACCCTTCAGTGAGCTTCCGGTTATTGTAACATTGTCGTTGAATATCCTCAGTAATTCATTCATTGAAGTGCCGGAATACACCTGGCTGATTTTCGAAAGATTGACGTGCTTACCGAATACGTTAATTACAATTTTATCTTCCTGTTTATCTTTTACCTTCCAGTTACCGTCAGCCACAATTTTCTCAGTAGTCGACTCACCACCATTATCATCATAATTCTCCTCGTACATCACAAATGTGCCATTAGACCTCAGGATCAGCGAACGGTTCTGATTGTTATCTTCGCCACAATCCATCACTGTAAATGAGTACTGTAATCTCTTATTCAATAAGCTTTCAAGTGGTGTCCCTGCTACCTGGCTTTTAAATTCTTCTCTCAATGTTCCATCAAAATTGTTATCAGGGGCTACAACCATCTTTTTACTCAAAAAGACAAGATCACTAATTGCCAGATCTTTGTACTTTGTACCGGCATATACTTCGTCAATAGTAAATGTATAAGACTTGCTTTTGTGCATTTGTGACAAGTCAATCGTTACGGCTCCCATTTCATCTTTAATACTTAGAGACTCGGTTCCGGTTTCGGTTTTTAAAGTGATCTTTTTAGCTCTGGTGTTTTCATTGAAGTGTTTCTGTGATCGCTGATAACCATTTTTAATTATGATCGCATCCACCCACACTTCTTTTTCAAAGTTTACAGTGAAAGATTCTCCTACACCATCACCTTCGACCCCATCAACCCAGGCAAATTCACTTCTTGAATCAAAAAGATTGGCCACATTGTAAGCAGTTGCTGGCTCAAGAGTCGAAGAAGCTTCTATACTTGCCTTGATCTTCTTAGGAGCCTTAATGTCCAGTACATCTTCTGAACCTTCAAATACAATTTCACTAAATCCAGCACTGGTATTCTCAGAAACAACCTGTGAGCTGGTCATTTCACATTCGGTTTCCTCCAAAGTCTTTATCGACATCTCTCCGCCTCTCAGTATTTTGATAAACATCGTCTCAACATCATTATCTATCGAAATTTTCTCTAAGTCATTGGTCGCTGTTACACTTTGGCCATTGACGTATATCTGCACGCGCTCAACAGATTTAGCTCCTTTCAGGGATATAGTGTTTATGTATTTTGATTTGATAAAGTTGAGCATAATACCTTCATCGATACTAGTTCCAGGTGCAGTCATCCAGCTCGTACCTTCGTCTCCATCAAACAAATTTTCTACTTCATTGCCCTCAGCATATGAAGTTGCATACAAACCAGATAGAAATAAACCATCTTCAATTTCTACAGCATCAACTTTTTCTTCTGACACCTCATTTAAAGAATCAGTCGTTTCAGAAGCACAAGTAGCCTCATCTTCAGTAGAGTTACCGCCACCGCAAGCATACAGCAGTGCAGCTAAAAATAAAAAGGGTAATTTTTTCATGTCGGAGTTTTTATTGGGTTTGGGAAGGTTAAAAATATCAATCATTCAATTACCCCACAACAATGCATGGAATTTATTAACATTGTTTCTTCATGTTCAAGAAAAAAGTTTCGGCTCCGCAATCACGGTCGACCCTACGAAAAAAGTTGGGCAAGCAATTCTATATTCTCAAAAGAAAAATCAAGTGGTTAGCCGATGCAAAAAAATATACAACCCATCGTTCATCAAATAAACTACCTAACATCTGCATCACGCATAGTTCCACTTTACTAAGGCCTTTGAAGGATGTAGACATGCAGCTACAGCGTAATAAGATTACCAACCTGAAACTAGCCATTGACAAAATAGATGGCCTCCTTCTCGCGCCCGGTGAAAGATTTTCATTCTGGAAACTGGTTGGTGCCCCAACAAAATCCAAAGGCTACTTACCCGGACTAGTACTGGAAAGTGGGAAAATTAATTCCGGCTATGGTGGTGGACTTTGTCAAATGGGCAATCTCATCTACTGGATGACCTTGCACACCCCTCTTGAAGTCATTGAACGATACCGCCACAGCTTTGATGTCTTTCCTGATGTCAACAGAACACTCCCCTTTGGAAGTGGAGCCACCTTATCCTACAACTACATAGATTTACAAATAGAAAATACATCGAATCAAACCTATCAACTGAATCTGTGGCTTGATGAAAAAAAACTCCACGGTTCCTGGAATACCGAAGCAGCACAGGAACATCATTACCAAGTTTATGAATCCAAACACGAGATTCATAACCAGCAATGGGGTGGTTACACAAGACACAATGAAATCAGAAGAAAGATTTTCGATCAATCTGACCAACTATTGGATGATGAGCTGATTACCGAAAACCACGCCATTATGATGTACAACCCATTCTTAGATGAGGGTTAATAGATCATAACTTCTATAACTAAGCGTTTTAATTGATAGGTAATAGAGGACTATGGGCAGTTACACATTAAATGACTCCGCCTGGAAACCTTTGTAAGTTTATTCGTATCTTTTCATTGATACTATTCGTATTAGCATAGTAGCTTTTTAAAATAATTTTAACCTAAACATATTTAACAATGAGTCCAGCTCTTATTGCCGCGATAGCGGTTCCCGTACTTTTGATTATCATATGGATTTCCATCAACAACAGTCTCGTAAACAAGAAAAACCAGGTAGAAAATGCCTTTGGTAGCATTGACGTTCAGCTCAAAAAACGTACTGACCTGATTCCAAATCTTGTTGCTTCGGTTAAGGAATATATGCAACATGAAGCAGGACTGTTGACTGAAATCACAGCGTTAAGGGCTCAGGCAACCAACCCTGATCTTCCTGATGAAAAAAGGTTTGAGGCTGAAAGCCAGTTAACCAATAAATTGGGGGCTCTGAACATTGCCGTTGAGAACTACCCTGACTTGAAAGCCAATCAGAACTTTCTTCAGTTACAAGGTTCTATGAACGAGGTAGAGGAGCAAATATCAGCTTCAAGAAGGGCATACAACGCAGCTGTAACTAGCTATAACAACGGAGTAGAAATGTTCCCTTCGAATATTATTGCTAACTCTAAGGGATACAAGAGAAAGGCAGTATTTGAAATCACGGAAGCAGAAAGACAAAATGTTGACGTAAAAAATCTTTTCAATAGCTAAAAACTAATTCTACGTGCAGTCATTTGAAGAAATTTACACCCGGTTACAACCTCAGCTTGCCGGACTGGAAGAGCAACGCCTTGTCCAGGTACGAAAGCTGAAAAAAACTACTATGGTATTCGTAATAACGACTCTGATTTGCATCCCAGTCGCTATTGCTGATGCCTTGTACAATGCTTTTGGCCGTTATTATCAATTCCTTCCTTCCGCAATCGCAGGAGGAATATTTTTAATAGTAGCCATCGTTTGTGCGATAAGGTCGAGTAATATTAAAAGCAAGTTCAAGGCGGTATTCAAGACGGAGATTCTGACCAAGATCATCCATGCCATAAATCCTGATCTGAGTTATAGTCACTCAAGCTATATCGATGAAGGCAAATTCAAGGCAAGTGATATTTTCAAACAATCAACAGACCGCTACAGTGGTGAAGATTACATATCAGGTGTTGTTGACAAAACTCAGATTGAAATGTCGGAGCTACACTGTCAGTACCGCCAGACTTATACTGATAGCAAAGGCAACACTCAGACCAGGTACGTCACTTTCTTCAAGGGACTTTTTATGATCGCGGATTTCAACAAGAACTTCAAGGGTAAAACAGTAGTTCTTCCTGATACCATGGAAAAAACTTTTGGTTGGCTGGGCAAAAAATTCCAAAAGATGAATATGCTGCGAAATCAACTCATTAAGCTGGAAGATCCGGAATTTGAAAAGGAATTTGCCGTGTATGGCGATGACCAGGTAGAAGCACGATATATTTTGAGTACCAGTCTGATGAAACGAATTACAGACTTGAAAAAGAAGTTTGGCTGCAAGCTCTACCTGTCGTTTGTAAATAGTAGCGTAAACATTGCTATTCACTGGGGCAAGGACCTTTTCGAACCAAAAATCAAAAGAAGCCTGCTTGACTCAGAAGAAATACAGGTTTTTTATGAAGAGCTGAACCTCTGTTTGGGGATTGTCGAAGATTTGAATCTGAATACGAGAATCTGGACGAAGCAGTAGTAGAAAAAATAAAGTCTAAATGCTAAACCGTTAAATATTAAAGTAAATAAGAGCTCACTTTAGTATTTAACCTTTAAAATTTAACATTTAGACTTTCTAGTACTTAGTGCTGATGGCCTCCAGGACCATGTGCATGACCATGGTCAAGTTCATCTGAAGTTGCTTCTCTTACTTCAAGAACTTCACCTGTGAAGTGTAAATCGCGGCCTGCCATTGGGTGGTTAAAATCTATCTTGATCGTTTCATCACCGATCTCAAGAACCATACCTTGCATTTGGTTCCCTTTGTTATCCTGCATTGGAACGTAGTTCCCAACAATTACAAAATCAGCCAATTTTCCATCAACAAGGAAAATGTCTTTAGGAAGGTCAACAATTGCTTCTTTCTCAACTGGTCCGTATGCATCATCGCTCGGAACACCGAATTCGAAATTGTCTCCCACTTTCTTGCCCTGAAGATTCTCTTCAAACTTTGGAAGGAGCTGTCCTACACCGAATAAAAAAACGAACGGCTGATCGCTTTTTACTTCCTGTACTACATCTCCCTCAGCGTTATCTTCCTTGAGCTTATATGTTATACTTACTACTTTCTTTTCTTCTATTACCATAATAATTACTGTTATCATTCGAAGTTCGGGATATATGATTGGAATTCCCAATCTCATGGACCCAAATCCAAAATTTCCGTATATTATATTAAAATGGCTCTTCCTCAGGCAAATATCGTTTCCAATGAATTCATTGAAATCAACCGTCTAAAAAACCTGATAAAACAACTTGAAGAAGAAGGGCAAGGTTGGCCCAATGTCATCCTCAATGTAAAAACGGATTGCAACTACCGACCGGATGTCAAAGGTCCGTTGTCATTATTTATGAATGTAAATGGTGCTACGCACTGTGAGGTAAATGGGCATCGTGTGCGTGTCGACAGCCAAAACTATTTCCTAACCAACAGTCAGGAAACTTACACTCTTGATATTGGCAATCAAGGTCCTATTGAAACATTCAACATCCATTTTGGTGATGCCTTCTCTGAGAGTATCCTCAAAGGGTTAGCTCAAAATCGCCTCACCGACCTCGACTCACCGGACAAGGAAGGTGCAATCCCCCGGTTTTTCTCGCGTCTCTACCAAAAAGACCATCAGCTGGAACATATGATAATGGACATTTATCATTCACAGCATATACTGAGCAATGATGAACTCCTTCTTGAAGAAAAGCTGGCAGATATTTTGGCTTACTTAATTCATCAACATAACAATGAGGTCATGAAATTGACCACCCTCTCTTCGGAAAAAATTTCAACCCGTGAGGAGACCTACAAAAGAATATCCAGATCAGTCGATTACATTCATAGTCACTATGAGGAAAACATTAAACTGGAAACATTGGCTCAAATAGCTTGTATGTCGAGATATCACTTCCTGCGATCCTTTAAGGAGGTAATGAAACTTTCTCCCCATCAATACATTATCAGGTTACAGCTCAACAGAGCAAAACAACTACTGAAAACACAAAAAGACATTTCCAGTGTGGCTTATCAAGTAGGGTTTAATGACTTGAGTTCATTCAGCCGGTCATTCAAAAAGTTTACCGGGGTGAGCCCAAGTAGGTTTGTTTAAGAAAACAGTCATCCCACTCTCCACTTAATTCCACATATTGTTATCTCTTAGAACTATCCTAAAGCTCTTACCCCCAACAACTTCTCGAATTAGCAATTTTTGTCAAATCATTTTTCCTGGTCTGAATTATCTTTAGGTAAACAAAACTAATGCCTATGTTTCCCTCATATATCAACATCATGTTTGTCGGTCTACTGATTACTTTAGTAGTCCTCATCCTTTTTGCCCTTAATTATGCCCACAAGAAAATCGGCACACCTTCAGGCAAACGAGTGAAAATCGTGGGGCTCACTTTGTTAGGGATTATTGTTTTTCTTGGAATTCAGGGAGTACTGGCAAGCACTGGTTTTTTCGCAAAGTTTGATACGCTACCACCAAGAGTTTTCATGCTACCGGTCTCCTGCTTCATAATTATCACTATTGTTGCGACCAGGAAAAGTACTTCAAAATTATTAGCGGCCATTCCTGAAACCTGGCTGATCTATGTTCAGTCGTTCAGAATTATCATGGAGATTATTCTTTGGAGACTGTTTGTTGAGGCGATCATCCCTATTCAAATGACTTTTGAAGGATATAACTATGACATTCTTTCAGGCATCATTCCTCCTCTCATTGCCTTTATGGTAATTAAGAAAAATGTTCTTTCAAGAGGCTGGCTGATTTTTGCCAATGTATTTGGCTTGGCATTGGTAACAATAATTTTCGTCATCGCTGTGTTATCTGCCCCGGTACCCTTTCGCCAGTTTATGAATGAGCCAGCAAACACCATGGTGGCTTATTTACCTTACATATGGTTACCCGGCTTTGTAGCACCTGCCGCTTATTTCTTTCACATACTTTCATTGAAGCAGATATTAATTAATAAGAAGAACAAGACTTGATGCCATCTTTCGTTGTTGCTTATTGACGAAAAAGATAACTTCGTATCAAATTTGTGACAATGAAGATTCTCAGCACTACCTATAAATTTTTTCTGATTTGCTTTTGCTTTGCTCTGATTAGTTGTGAAAGCACCGAAGAAGGGCCTGCATCAAAAATAGGCCCCAACACCTCCAAGACCATCGTATCCGGAGAGGCTGCAACCATTGAAATACTGCACACAAACCCGGAAATCAAGGTCAAAGAGGTTTCAATTACATTATCAGGAGAAGAAATTCATAAGGGATCCGAACTTCCCCTCAACTTTACCTGGAATTCTGACGGAGAAAGAATAGGACGAAGAACGTTTCACATACGAATTGACTATGAAGATGGTAGCCGGCAGGTACATAAACCTTCTATTACCATTCACTCTGATATCAAACCAAAATACTATTCCTACAAAATAATCAATGAATACCCCCATGATATTAATGCTTATACCCAGGGCCTATTCATCCACAATGGCCAGCTATATGAAGGCACCGGCCAGTATGGGGAGTCAAATATTAGAAAAGTAGATTTAGAAACAGGTGAGATTATTTATCAGAAAAACCTGTCATCACAATACTTCGGTGAAGGAATAGCTTTTTTTGATGATAAGTTTTATCAGCTCTCATGGAGATCAAGGAAGGGCTGGATTTATGAAACGGATAGTTTCAAACTAGTCAAAGAATTCACATACCCGGTTGAAGGTTGGGGACTCACAGCCACCGACACTTGTTTACTCTTGAGTGATGGTTCTAACTCTATTTATTATTTGAACCCTGAAACGATGTCAAAGATTGGTAAAGTTGAAGTCTATGCTGGAGATAAGGCCGTGAGCAATCTCAATGAACTAGAATTAATCAACGGAAAACTATATGCCAATGTGTGGCAAACCGACCAAATAATGATCATTGACCCGGCCACCGGAAAGGTAACAGGAATCATCGACCTGACAGACCTATATGCTGAACATGATGCTACTGACAGCGTACTCAACGGCATCGCTTGGGATGCTGAAGAAGAAAAACTTTATGTTACTGGCAAACTCTGGGGAAAGCTGTTTGAGATTGAGTTGATCGAAAAAAAGGAATAACTTATTTTAATGCGAATTGAAAATTCCCCTCTTGGGAGGACAATGTTGTTAAGTTAAGCTGTTAGTAACCTAATCTTGGCATTTCGAGCGCAGGTAGACCCGCCTGCCGGACGGGTAGGAATCTCGCAAAGCGATAGCTCCGGAAGATTTCTCTTTGCACTACATTCTGTTCGAAATGTCGAATTTAGCCTAACTTAATAACATCTCTCAGGAGGAGATTCATGGATTTATTCTATCGAAATTTGATAAAACAGAATCTGATATTATGCCCGCAGGTTATTCAGGAACACCATTAGCTAAAAAACTGGGTTTTAAATCCTCTCATCGGATTAAGCTATTCAATGCACCGGAACATTATTGGACTTTGTTTGAAGAATTGCCGGAAGATATTTATGTTGATGAATATGATTCCGAACTGGATGTAATTCACTATTTCACTCAGTCGAAAACAAACCTAGAAAGGGACATATTAATGCTCAAGGACTCAATTAAAAAAAGTGGCATGATATGGGTGAGCTGGCCAAAAGGGAAATCAAAGTTGGAAAAAGACCTTAACGAAAACGATGTTCGTGACATCATACTTCGTGCTGGGTTGGTAGATGTAAAAGTCGCTGCAATAGATGAAGACTGGAGTGGACTGAAGATTATGTGGCGCAAAAAAGACAGATGAAAAATTTAAGTTATATACTATTCACATTGCTTATCACTTCCTGTGTCCCAGGCAAGAAAATCAAAGGAGGAGCATCATTAGGTTATGATGCCTCTAATTCGAATATCACCGTCAACGGTCAAGACAAGCTCATCCATAAGTCAGGAGATATGGTCAAGGCCGAATTTCTTGAAGAGCTAACATCAAGCCTGGATTATCATAACATATCAGTCAATGAAATAGATAGTGATTTTACATTGCTCATCACTTCCATAGAATATATAGAATCAAGTCATATTGAAACCGTCAATGACGTAAGTTCTCCTGATAATGGCACCAGCTTTACCTTATACGAACTCAGTTTCACGGCAAGCTTTGAGCTATGGCAAAACAGAACACTCATCGAATCCTGGACAGACTACACCAACGCAGAAGATGATCTAACAAGTAACAGAAGCTTTTGGCAATCAATATTTGGAGCCAACAAAAACTCTGATCAATACCGGGTAAAAGAAGTCAATTGGGACAAGGCATTGAACAAATCGGCCCGACAAACCGGCAGGAAAATTTCAAGGTTAGTTCACCGGCATAGGAAGCGGAAAAAATAGAATTAGAAAGCCTGAATCAACTATCTGAAACTACCATTTTGACTGTAGGGAGAAACCTGTTAATTAGTATAACATCATTTCGCCAGTCAGGGATCTGACAGGGAGTTCTTATAAGCCAGTGTATAGAATACCTGAAACCCCTTTGACTAAAGCTCTAATTTCACAAAAGAACATCTGGGTCTCGTGCTAATGATCACCTGATTTTTTTTTGTAAAAAACATTTAAATCGTTTCCCGCAGAAAACAATTATTGTGATATATCAATATGGTCTTAGAATCGCTACGCTAATCCTAAGACCAGCGGAGTTCTTGGTGGATCACTTTGACTTTAACATTTCCACTACCTCCAAGACCTGAGGTATCACCATCTGCTTATCATCATTGACAATCACAAAATCCGCTACTGCCGTCTTTTGTGATTCGGGGAGCTGCTTGGCAATTATGTCCTTTACATCACTTTCAGTACGATGTGCATCTCTGGACACTACTCTTTTGATACGAAGTTCTTCCGGAGCCGAAACGACAATAAGCTTATCTAACTCTTTATAGGATTCTGTTTCTACCAATAGAGCTGCTTCTTTAATTAAAATGGATTGTCCTTCGTTTTGCTCTACCCATCTTTTAAAGTCACGCGTTACTGCCGGGTGAACGAGTGAGTTCAATACCGTCAATTTTTTCTCATTCTGAAAGACTTGGGAACCCAGCTTTTTGCGATCCAGCTTCCCTCCACTATATACACCCCCAAAATTTGCCGTAATTTGGTCAACTAACTCCTCATCTTCTTCCATGAGTTTTCTGGCTCTGGAGTCAGAGTCATAGGATAATATTCCCAGCTGATTAAAGATTTTACAGACGATACTCTTACCTGAGCCTATTCCACCTGTGATGCCGACAAGTAATATATTATTCGTAGCCAAGGAACTTAACTTTTTTGGGCTGATACTCCAGCTCTCTCAAGTTAAGTGATGTGGATTTAACAAGCAAAGTAGAGTCGGACTTATCCAGCTCCTTCAGTTCTACGTAAAAGGTTCCATTCTTAAAGTTATACTCGGGAACTGTTGTCTCGATTAGAAACCGTACCCTTACCGAGTCGAAGTCTAACCTAGCCGTTGATCCTTTTTTTCCTTTGATAAGAATCGCTGTATTTTTCTCAACTTCTTTGTATCGGGTGACTTTGGCTACTATTTGAATCGTATCAACAGCAACCTTACAGAATTCACTGAACTTTGGCTTTAATAAAGATTGAGCAAACAATGAATCATCAGTCAGCTCAACATTCACAAAACGGTCAAGTGTAACTGAATCAACATTAAGCTGTGAGATAGGACCCTCAACTGAAACTACGTTTGGTTTGATTGCAATTTGACTTGCCCGCTCGGTGTAGGAATCAAATGGAAGATTCTCATCATTAACCTTGAGAGCAATGTCTTTGGTCACCTTAAGCTCAAGTCCGGTTTTGAGATTCTTCCTCAGTACATAATTGACTTCCAGATCGGGTAAGGATTGAGCGACTTCCTGAAAAAGAGAAGTAGCTTGTACCCGGCCTTTGGAGTCTATGCTCTCGACCATATGCACGCAAGGTTCAACTCCGTAACCAAGATTAGCCAGAAAAATATCCCAGCCACTTCCATTCACATTAACATCAAAAAACTCTTGCACGTCCTCCACTTTTACAAACTGCTGTTCATCAAATTGAAAACGAACAGGCACACTTACCGTGGTGACATAATTTTTATTCATCGCGTTCAAAAACCAAAAAGTTGTGGCTGCAAGAATGCAGAGAACCACAACTTTTGGATTTGGTATTCTGAACCGTGACATCGTGTAGTATTATTACTTTGCCTCCGCTTTTTCTGCTTTGGCCTGATGAAGTTTTTGGGTAGACTCAGAACTAATAGCGCTCTTCTCTATCTTTATTTTCATCCCCTTATCCACTTCTACGAAAACTGTTTCTCCTTCGAAGCCGGTAATTTTGCCATAAATACCACCAATGGTGATAACCGCATCACCTTTCTTCAATTGCTCTCTGAACAGCTTCTGATCCTTTTGCTTCTTTTGTTGTGGACGAATCATGAATAGGTAAAACACCACAACCATACCACCTATCATTATAAAATTCAAGGTGTTGGGACTCATTTGTAATAAAATCGTATCGATCATTTCTTATATATATCTATGTTAAAGTTTATTCTACAACTGTTGCTTTTATCTTAATAATCACCGGCTCATCAACATCATATACGTTAGCGGCAATGCGCACATCTTTTTCATGCGGACCTGCGCTCTTGTATGTGCTGTTGAACTGAACTTCCATCTCCGAAGACTCTCCGGGTAGGATTGGTGTATCTTTTGACCATTTTGAGGTAGTGCAACCACAGGAAGCTCTCGCATCCGTGATGAGCAAAGTATCTTCTCCGGTATTGGTGAATTCAAAGGTATGCTTTACTATATCTCCTTTTTGAATTTCTCCAAAATCATACACCACTTCTTTGAATGTCATTCTGGGTCCGCCCTCACGATTACCAAAAGTCATCTTCTCGTCTATTTCTGGAGTGCTCTCATCAGTACCGGATGCCTCCGACACTGTTACAGTAGAATCGGTTTCTGTTTCATTTTCTGTGTCTGTATTATCCGAATCTCCACAGCTATATAGAGCAATCGTTGATAGCAGAACTAAAGAATACAGTTTTAAATTTTTCATGGCTTCTTTAATTTATTGATTCCAGGTTTATTTGTTGTCGATCAGGCCACGCCCGCTCTTTTTAATTTTTTTACTGTCGATGAGTTCTTTTGAAATTTTATCCAATAACCCGTTTACAAATTGTTTACTCTTTGGAGTACTGTAGTTTTTAGATATTTCAATAAACTCATTGATGCTTACCTTGGTCGGAATACCGGGGAATGACATCATTTCGGCTAGAGCCATTTTGATAATCAGTTTATCGGTAATCGCTACCCGCTCTATATCCCAGTTGACCAGATGCTTGGAAATTATTTCTTCCAACTCTTCATCAAGTTTAACAACCTGCTTGAACAGCTTTTCAAAAAACTCTTTGTCCTCTGTCCAGTTGGCTGAAATATCTAATAATTTCCACTCGCCTTCCGCCTCCAGATGATTTATTGTTTTCACACAAAGGCTTTTCAGTACCGCTTTATTCTCATCCCAATGGATATCCAATTGCTGTAAATGCTCGTCAATCAATTCGTTCTTGAAAATGATTTCCTTTACGATGTAGCGCAGAAGTTCAATTTCATGTCCCTCTTCCTTCAAATACTTTTGAAAAATCTCAGAATCAATCAATTGCTTTTTGTAGGCATTTCTTACAATAGATTGATCATTACTCCATGAAATCTTATGACTTTCGAGTCCCTTGCGGAGTTGTTCGTTTGTCCGCAGTCGATCAATAATTTCTGACTCAAGGAATTTAATATTCGTTGACTCATCCTTGCTGTACCGTTTACTTTTCTTTTCAGAATCTTCGACTCTGACAAAATCAGATAGCTCAACAATAAATTGAATGAGTAGAAAATATTCCTTTGTGATGTTTTCAAGGTCTTTGAGCATAAAACTATGAATGCTCTTGACGTCTTTTTTCAGATTTTCATCATACGCTCTCTTTACCTCAGGCAAGTAATCCGATACTTCAGGACTATCACTCTCTAAAGCTTCGTTATTTTCAAACCAGTTTTCAAAAACTTTCAGGGCTTCATTGCTCAGCGCAGAAAGCTTAACCTTATCCTGAGGTTCCATAGAATTCAGGTCGGGCTGGAAGTGTTCGGTTATCATTTCACGACCGATATTATAGTTCACATCCATTGCCTGAGAGTAGCTATAATAAGCTTGCATCGCTTTTATTCTGATCAGCCTTCGATTCAACATTTTAAAGAACGTTACCCTTTGTGGACTTCATTTTAATTTTTCTCATTTCCAATTTCTTTATCTTATCTTTGCTCACTGATTTGAACTCCAAGAAATCATTGAAAACGTTGCAAAGCTAAATGTTTTTTTGGCATTTCCATAGAACAAAAGTTGGAGAAAATCAATTATGTAGAGGGTGAAAGCACTAAAGAAACTCAATAAATATTTTTATCGGTACAAGCACTTACTCATTCTTGGAGTGCTTTTCATCACGATCTCCAACGTCTTTGCGATGATACCTGCTCAATTAGTAAGGAATATCATCAATATCATCGTCAACGAAACAGAAGTAATTACCCTATTCCAGAACTTTACCTTATTCGAAAAAGTACAAACTCTCTTCTTTGGCTCAGTAATTTTCCTTGGAGTACTTCTTCTTATTTCAGCTTTATTGAAGGGTTTTTTCCTTTTTCTTACCAGGCAAACTATTATCGTCATGTCGCGACACATAGAGTACGATATGAAGAATGACATCTATGACCACTATCAGTCACTCCCCCTAAGTTTCTACCGCAGCAACAACACCGGAGACTTGATGAACCGGATATCGGAAGATGTGAGCCGTGTAAGAATGTACATTGGGCCTGCAATTATGTACGGCCTCAACCTAATTGTTTTGTTTACCCTGGTGATCAGCTATATGGTCAGTGTAAACTCGACTTTGACGTTCTATGTGCTACTTCCGTTACCAATACTGTCCGTTAGTATTTATCTGGTATCCAACAGAATGAACAAGCAGTCTGAGCAAATTCAACGAAGTCTGTCCGGGCTTTCCACTTTTGTACAGGAAGCTTTTTCCGGAATCAGGGTTTTAAAGTCGTTCGTTCGGGAGTCTGATTCTGTGTCCAAATTCTCAGGTAAGAGCAATGAATACCGCCAAAAATCTCTGAAACTGGCAATGACCAACTCGTTGTTCTTCCCTTTGATTATGGGGTTAATCGGATTAAGTCAAATACTTACGGTTTATGCCGGTGGTGTTGAGGTGATGAACGGAAATGTGACCGTAGGAAACATCGCAGAGTTTATTATTTATGTCTATATGCTTACCTGGCCGGTTGCATCCCTGGGATGGGTGACCAGCATTATTCAAAGAGCCGCAGCTTCTCAGGAACGAATCAATGAGTTCATGGATACCAAAACGGATATTCTTTCTGAAAAAGACCTGAAAGAGGATATCAAAGGAGATATTGAGTTTAAGAATATCAGCCTGGTTTATGATGACTCCGGAATAGAGGCAATCAATAAGCTATCATTCAAAGTTCCTGCCGGACAAACAGCTGCGATTGTGGGCACAACCGGTTCAGGCAAAAGTACGATTGCTAACCTGATCAGTCGAATGTATGATCCTACGGATGGTGAAATATTGATTGACGGTCGCAACATCAAAGACTACAATGTCAGTCATCTTCGCTCGCAAATCGGGTATGTTCCACAGGATGTATTCCTCTTTTCAGACACCATAGGAAATAACATCACTTTTGGTGCACCTAAGGCCACCAGGGAAGAGATGGAGCAAGCAGCCAAAGACGCTGATGTCTACAATAATATCATTGAATTTGACAAAGCCTTTGACACAGTAATCGGTGAAAGAGGCATCACACTTTCCGGAGGTCAAAAACAGAGGATATCTATCGCCCGTGCCTTGATACAAAAACCTAAGATTCTTTTGTTGGACGATTGCCTTTCAGCTGTCGATACAAAAACGGAAGATACGATTCTGACAAACTTAAGCGGCATCATGAAAGACCGCACTTCGCTGATTATCTCTCATCGGGTTTCATCTGTGAAACTGGCCGATCATATCATTGTGTTGGACGATGGCAAAATTGTGGAGGAAGGCACTCACGAAGAGCTTATTGCAAAGAATGGCACCTACAAAGAGCTATACGAAATGCAACAGGAAGAAGCTAATCAGTCCTCAGCTACGGGCACATCGATATAGTGATCCTTGGTTGACCCTTCTGAATGCTTGGACCAGTCTGACATCCCGCGTACCGTGATCTCAATATCATTCTCAGCAGCATACTCCATTACAGCTTTGTGAATTTTAGGAACCATTACGTCACGGCAATTCATGTGTCCTCGAATAACCTTCCGAGGCTCCACATAAAAAAACCCATAATCTTTGTGTAGGGTAGAGGTGGTATCATCGACTCTTACACCAATAAACACTTCAGCAACATGGTCGTGTTCCGCCATTTCCTTGAAAGAGTACACAATTGGACTATATGGCTTGCCGCTGGCTTCAATTCTCTGCATGAGTGTGTCAACTACGGAACCCAGGCTGATGTCTTTGCCCTTGTACTTTTTGCCGTTGATAAAGAAGCCTTTTTCCTCCACTACTTTTACGTCTGCAGAAGTAAATCCTCCGCTTTGCCAGTAAAGTCCAATCGCTGCGAACAACATTGCTATCGCAATGAAGAGTGTAATTTTTCTTTTTCTTGTCATCATATTAAAAAGGAACTCTCATACCCAGACCCAGCTGGAAACCAAAATCAGAATTATCTGAACTTATGCCCAGGAATAACGCGAGGTCAAGGAAGGTTTCAATAGGCGCATCTTCAAATTTATACTCCATCCCCAATTTTCCGTCAGGTCCTATGACAAAGCCACCGTCACCAACCCAAAGTTGCCCACCTGCACCGGTATACCATTGCCAGGTTCCGGGAGTATCAAAGTCAAGTCTGCGCTCAAAGAAATAGTAGTCAGCCATAAAGCCTAGCCAATCGGCACTCATATTAATGGCTCCGTTCAGCTCAAGGGCTGAGGATTTGAACTCGGTTTTGTAAGATACGGCAACGAATCCATTATATTGGTCAAAACCGAGTCGACCTCCTAAACTGCTTTGCGCTTTTGCTGAGCAAACTAAGAAACAAAGTAATACAGGTAATAGAATTTGTTTAAGGCGTTTCATAACAAAGGTAAGTTTGTAATCGCCCGAAATTATAAAGTATATAACTAATTATGAAACGTTTTTGTACTGCATATTATACAGCTGTGCATAGTACCCACCTTTCCCAAGTAATTCTTCATGAGTCCCTTCTTCCTTGATTTCCCCCTTGTCGAGTACGATTATTTTATCAGCATTCTGAATTGTAGAAAGGCGGTGCGCGATGACAATGGAGGTTCTCCCTTTCATAAGCTTCTCAATAGCTTTTTGAATCATCACCTCTGTTTCGGTATCTACCGAAGATGTGGCTTCGTCAAGAACAAGGATTTTAGGGTCGTATACCATTGCTCTTACAAAGGAAATCAATTGTCGCTGACCTACTGAAAGTCCGACTCCTCTTTCCTTCACATTATAATCCAGGTTGCCGGGCAATCTTTCAATGAATTTCTTAGCTCCAACAGATTCAGCTGCTTCCAGCATTGCTTCCCTCGTGATATCATCATTTCCTAAACTAACGTTCTCCGATATGCTTTCAGAAAAAAGGAAAACATCCTGAAGCACAACGCCTATATGTTCTCTTAGAGCAGAAAGTTTGTAATCTTTTATGTCCGTTCCATCAATTTCAATGCTTCCACTCTGGATTTCGTAAAACCGGTTGAGCAAATTGATGACTGATGTTTTTCCAGCACCGGTTGCACCAACAAGAGCTACTGTCTCTCCTTCCTTCACCTCAAAAGACATGTCCTTAAGCACCAGCTCGTCTTTTTTGTACCCAAAATTGACCTTGTTAAATTTTACGTGACCCTTAATCTCATCTGGCTCGTATTCCCCATTATCTGGAATATGTTCTTTGTTATCCAGCAGATCAATAATCCTGGAAGTTGATACAATACCCATTTGCAGCGTGTTGAAGCGGTCGGCTATCATCCTGATCGGGCGAAAAAACATATTGATGAACATGATAAAACCTATCAGCTCCCCAGGCCCCTTCACCACTCCATCCAAGATCTGATGAGCGCCAAACCACACAACCAAACCGGTACTAATGGCCCCAATAACTTCTGCTACCGGGAAGTAAATTGAAAAATATTTCACTGTGCGCAAATGAGCTCTTCGGTGCTCTTTGTTGATCTCTCTGAATTTTTCTGACTCCCTTTTTTCTGTTCCAAAAATTTGAACTACGCTCATTCCGGTTACGTGCTCCTGAACAAAGGTGTTGAGATTAGCCACCGCTGTTCTGACCTCACCGAAGGCGCTTTTCATTTTTTCCTTGAAAATATAAGTGCTGAATAATAGGATTGGAAGCGGTGCCAAACAAACCAATGTGAGTTGCCAGTTGATCGCCAACATGAAAGAGACTATTGTCACCAGCTGAAGCAAATCAGCCAGCATGGCCGCGATTCCCTGACTAAAGACTTCCGACAAAGTCTCGATGTCAGATACATTTCGTGTGACCAATCGTCCAATCGGTGTTTGGTCGTAGTACTTTAACCTGAGACTCAGAATATGTTCATAAAGCTGAATGCGGATGTTTCGGATAATACTCTGACCCAACCAACTAGACAAGTAAGTAGTGACAAACTGTATGATGGTCTGGGTGATCAGGATTCCTGAAAGCCACCATATCACTTTCATCATACCGGGATAATCCCCCACAGCAATGTGGTTATCAATAGCAACAGAAATGAGAATGGGCATTAAGGGGGCAAGGAGCGCCATCACAATCGTCAAAACCAATAAGGTGTAGAATTGAACCCTGTACGGTCGCATGAACTTCAAAAGTCTTCTCATGACTTTTAAGTCAAATACGTTACCCTTAGATTCTTTTGGTTTTTCCTTCTGCAAAACTTGTCCTTAGAATGAACGAACAAAAATATTGAATTAAAGGTTATGATATGCAGTAAAGAATTAAACATTCTGTCAAGATTTTTAACTTTGCGCACCAATTGAAAAGAATTGCAAAACAAAACGGTACATATCACCCGACTTGGCACAATAGATTATGAATCTGCACTACAAAGGCAGAAAGATTTATTTCAGAGTATCATTGATATTAAACTGAAAAACAGGTCTTCAGAAACTGAACCTGAGGTCACTCCAAATCATATTCTGCTTTGTGAACACCCACATGTATATACTTTGGGGAAAAGTGGTGATAAAACTCACCTGCTATTGGATAAATCAGGACTCGAATCAAAGCAGGCGACATTTTACGAAATCGGGCGCGGAGGTGATATCACTTATCATGGTCCCGGACAAATTGTAGGTTACCCTATACTAGATTTGGATAATTTCTTCACCGACATTCATAAGTACCTTAGGTTATTGGAAGAGAGTATTATTCTAACTCTGGGAGATTATGGGTTAGATGCCGGTAGAATTGATGGACTTACCGGAGTTTGGATTGACTATGAAAAACAAGTCAACCCAAGAAAGATTTGTGCTTTTGGCGTTAGAGCCAGTCGCTGGGTGACCATGCACGGATTTGCATTAAACATTAACGCTGATTTGTCGTATTTTAATAATATAGTCCCATGTGGCATTCCCGACAAAGCCGTCACCTCACTCGAACAGGAAATTGGTAAAAAAACAGACCTCAAAGAGGTGGAAGACGTAATATTGGGCCATATGTCAGATTTGTTTAAAATGAACTTGGTGGAGGAGTAATATGAAAGAGGATATTCCATTTTTACCGGTAGAAGGCATTGCTGTAGCGGTTGTTCAAAAACCTGCACTTGATGACAATTTCGATTGGGAGGTTTTCCTGATCAATGAAAACAATGTGCCCATCGAAAACGCCATGATCACCTCCAAAGGCTATGGCACTAAGGATGGTGAGAAACAGGAAACCTCCACCCTGCGACATATGATCGAGTACATCCCCCCGAAAAGTGCTGAACTCATCGAGCCGATTATGCCTGATGTATTTCACCTAACCAATCAGTACTGGGTGAGCTATTACATTGATGGGCAGATATATGATAAGAAATTTATTTTTGTGCCGGATAGTATAGTAGATAACAATCTGACCTCTTTACCTATCATTGAGCATAAGGGGATTTTGCATCGATAGAGTTATTTGACACTCTTTATAGTCGCTATGAATTAAACAAGTGATGCCTTTACCTCGCTGAACCCTCGAGACTCACCTTGAGAAAGTAATAATTTAAAGTCATCAAGAGTATTACACCCGGATATATGACAAATACATCTTGGTTTGATGAAAAATAACTCGAACCACAACAAAAAAAATTCGCAGCCCAAACTATTAGCGACACTATTAACATTATTACCATCCAGATTATAATTCTATTTTTAATATTATTGATTCTAGCACGAAGTATAAGAATTTCAAATAGCGACACTGAAACACATAATACCCAACTAGGCCCAATGGCCAATATCAAAAGAGTCGTGAAGACCTCCAATATTGAAATTTCTGATATTAGAGAACCAATAAAACTTATAAAAACTAGCACTGCCAGACTCGCAAGCAATCCACTCAAGGCTATTCCTTTCCATTCTCGTTTTAGTATTGAAATTCTGTTTTCTAAATTTTTCATCATCCTTTCGGATTTTAGATCGTTTCAATGGATTGTTATTCGAAGAATTTCCGTGCTCGAGCCCGTTTGAGTGCAACGGGAAACGTGTTCGGGATGCTATCAAGTAATAATAATGACATCAACAAGAAATAATAAGTGGTCATAACAATCCTCAGGGTCTTATTCAGTGATCCGGAAGAAGTTTAACTATCAGCATTGCTTCTATACAACCTTTAATTAAATCTAACAACAACTGCAATAATGCTCCAACTAAACCTATCGGCAATAATGATTTTTAGGTCTTGTTAGTTTCTTTTCAAGAGCCCTTCCCAGCAGTCTTTTCTCATTGTTTCAAAATTTTCAAATACTTGTATTTTCTTTTCCTTAGGGAAATACTCGTTCAAAATCTTCATAACTTCTAAAACTGTTTCATCAAAAGTGTTGTACAAAGTAAAAATAGTTATGCTACTATTAATTTTTATTTGAAGAGAATAAACCCCACCACTTCGAACACATATGTTAGATTTAACAATAGTCGTATCACCTAATGGTTTCACAAATTTCATGATTGAATCAATCGATGAGATTCTAATTTTTCCTATCGCTATCGTGTCCGCCTTTTCAGTTTTTTCTCCATAATAGCTATTTTGTTCATAGGTATAAACAAAATCTTTTCCATTAACCTTAATTACTGGTTGTTTCATACCTAACCCTGAACCCAAAGCTGAAACCACATAAGTTAACTCGAATTGATTTGATGTTGTGACATTATAATCTTGCGAAAAAGAATTAATCGACAACAACAATGAACTGATCAAAAGGTAAATTCTCATTGTGAAATTATTTCCGTGACAACGAAAGGACATTCTTAAAATTGCACTTCTCACAATACATATAAGGTTTAGTTACCTTGAGTTCAGACAATTTCGCCTTTTAAACCGCGTTTAATACCCATGAACAGAATTCGATTAATCCCTACAATGATTGTTTTTATTGTGATAAAACAAAACCTTGGATTCGGCCAACTTAACGGCTTGTCCTTGAAAGATAGTGTTCATTTCATTTCTCTTAATTCATTTTCAAATAGTTCTTCAGTCGGAAGAGGAGGCTGTGAGTTAGCAAGAAAAGCTTCCATTGATAGTGCCTTAAAAAAATACTCTGTTGAACTTGATTATTTACCAGTGCTACGTGATTTGAATGATGACTCGTATTTACTTGAATTCCGATCCCAGATTCGATTGAGAGAAAACGAAATGTTAAGGATCTATTATCGTATTCTCGATTGGGGTAGTTTAAATGGAATATTATCAATACACAAAAAAGATATTATTGTTTCAGCAGAATATTTAAGACAACTTAGTTCAAGATTGAATATTTCCTGTGCACCCAAATTTCTTCGGTTTCGTTTTAACTCTTTAGGTGATGAATCAAGCAGTAGTTCGATGGCCTTTGATATTGCTATTCTATACCATTTATTCCAAAATTCGGACAAGGTTTTTCAAAGTCTCAAAATGGGTGCGGAAATTCGAAATGTTGGTTCAAAAATTATTTTGAATCAAATGCAGAGTTACTTTCTTCCCATTCGTTCAGGTATTGGCTTTGAAGCATTGTTGAATTATTCAAAGTTTATGAGTGCATCCTTGGTATCAGATCTGTATTCGTCTCAAGCTGGCAATAATATAGCTCAACCCGAAATAATTGGATGGAATTCGGGACTGGAACTCTGTTACTTAGACCTGATTAGCTTTCGATTCGGTTATTATTATGAGCAAAGAGCAAGTAAATGTCGGTCCGGGTTTAATTATGGTGTAGGTACAAAAGTACCGATCTGTGTCGATAGACATTGCGTATAGAGAAAACGAAATTGTATCGAACGAGGATGTGCTACCGATATCGAAAGGGAGCTTGCAGTTTTCACTTGGTTTGTTGTTAGATTGAACCTAACAAACTCACCTCGAGCGCGTTTGAGTGCAACGGAAACACGTTCGAGATGTTAAACCAACAATATAATAATAAGCAGTTAGTCAGACCAACCCTCTCGGGCCTTTGCCGGCAACCCGGAAGGGGTATAAAATCTGACTTTACTTTAAGACATTGTGTGGGTTTCGCCAACCACTACATCCAAAACTGGGCTGCTCCAGCCATTCAAATTTTTAGTAATAGAGCAGACCTATTCCTTGATTATTTTTATAGAAGCTTGATTTTTCGGGGTCTCAATTTGTAATAAGTAAATCCCTGCGGGCTCTTCCAGAGTAAGATTTATATATCGTGAGTTAATAACCCTTTTTGATAAAATGATTCTTTCATTCAAATCTAAAATCTTAACCGCTACATTGTGATATTCATTCCCCAGGTCAATTGAAAAATCCCCATCGATAGGGTTAGGGTAGACAAAAACAGTATTCCTAAAATCATTCTCAATTGTCCCATTTATTATTGATTCTTTTGGTAAATATGGAGCTGGTGTTTTCCCGTATTGACTATTGGCTGTACTGGAATCACTTGCTTGAGTAAGGTATCTTGTGCCATCTCCGGTAAACCAACCTTCTTCGAAATTTTCAATACTAGTTACAGAATCAATAGTGTTAATATGGTACCAATCACATTGTGTCCTGGTTTTATTCACATCTAATATCATGTAACCGTTTTTATCAAGAGAAACATATTTCGCATGTCCATTCAAAGATTTAATTGTGCTCGCATCTACGGATATAGTAGGAGTAACGCTTGACACAGAAGAAACAGAAAATTCAACCCCGGCAGATCCCGCTCCTGTTGAGCTATTATAAGTAGATGTGGGCAGGTCACTTGCCCACGAGCTGGCAAGATCACCTGAGAGCGTAATTAGATTTGGAATATTATTGGTCAGAACACTATCATATAGTTTTGTTCTTTCCACCTGATATCCGTCCCATTGTTCATCATCTAAGTAGGTAGGTCCGCCAAATGGAAGTGGGTTAATATCGACTGTGGTCATTAACATTTGTTGTCCAAGCACATTCCATTGTGTAGTTGAATTTTTCAGGCTACTTGTAAGCCAATCAAATTGCTCACTTCCTAACATGGTATTTGATGTGTTTGTAGGATCACCTTCGTTTTCTGTTTTCCCTTCTAGCCCAGTGTCTAACATATAGAATTGAACTAAGTCCCCGTATTGAATCTTACGATAGCCTACGGAATCAAGACCAGGTGATCTTACAGGCATATATTCGAAGTATGCTCTCTTTGCATTTGATTTTCTTGCTTCCCAAGTCCCTTCAGTTCCAGAATTATGATTTTCGGCTCCATCCTTATACGCTTTATTGGCAGCATCATTATCTGCCCAAATTGCGATAAATGGATACTGTTGATGAAGCCTCATTAGGCTACTATCAAGTTTGTAATAAGCATGCCGCTCACGGTAGTCGGATATGGATATGACTTCAGTAGATGGATTATACATTCTTGTATTACCAAACTCGCCATCACCATACTCATATATGTAATTACCTAGATGAATCACAGCACCAAAATCGTTTCTTTCCCGTAATCGATCATAGGCATTGAAATAGCCGTGAGCATAGCTGGCTGAGGAGACTACAGCGAATCGCAGACTATCGATATCACCAGATGGAGCTGTGAATGTTCTTCCTCGAATAGAGTATTTACCCAATGCGAAAAAATCGTAATAATAGCATTGATTGGCACTTAAACCGGTTACATCTACTTTAAATGTATAATCCTCTGATTCAACCGCGTTTCCTGTGCCACTATTGATAATATTTGTCATACCAGTGTCCGTTGCTATCCTCCATTGAACCTCAATAGGGTCTCCTGATGTAACTGTTGAATCCCGAGTAACTTTTGTCCAGAGAATCACTTGATTCGTCATTGGATCTCCGGAGGCAACGCCATGATAAAAGGGTTTTAATGTAGAATCGACTTGCGCTTTTGATAATAATGGAGCCATTATTAATAGCACTACGGGGAATATTCTTTTAAGTATCATAATATTGTCGGTGATATTGGCAACGCCTCTGAGTAAAACGTGGCCAGCAAAAATACGAAAGAATCGCTTAATCACAGAGTCAATTTTGGTGATTGATTGGTTGATCTCTTTGCATCGCTTCTATACAAGCTCAACTAAAGCCAATCTAACAAATTTTCTCACCTTCTAATAGTCCTCTCTCACCCTAAACCAACGTAACCACAAACATAGTCCCTTCAAAAGTTGCCATCTACTCTTATACAAATTCCCTATCTTCACAGCCTTGCTCACTTAACAAGATGATCGACAAGATAAATTCAAAATTCACTTACTCGACCTGGGTATACATCATAGCCGGGCTCATTGTCTTTTTTTTCACGGCAGAGTTATTTGGGGTAAGCGACTTCAGAATTTTCTACCTGGCCTCAACTGACTTTCCGAAAGGGGTGGATATGTACTCAGAATTTTATGGCAATGGATTCAAGTATTACTACAGTCCCTTCTTTGCTATGCTCATGTCTCCATTCACTGTACTGGATGTACAAGTGGTAGGTTGGATTTGGAAGCTCGCAAACATCATTCTGTTGTACCGCATATGGGCCTTGTCAATGAATTATTTTGACACCTCTAGCCTATCAAAAACTCAGAGCCGGTGGTTAGCCATCGGAGCCTTCTTATTCGGCATCTCTTTGATTTATAAAAATTTACACAACCATCAACTGACCATTTTCCTGCTTTGGGGTATTCTTGAATCAATTCACCTATCAGAAAAAGGGAAATGGATAAAGGCATCACTCATTCTTGCTCTGATCATTAACTTTAAAATCCTGCCCATCACCCTACTTCCTTATTTACTGTACAGGGGTCATTGGAAAACAGTAGCAAGCACGGTAGTTTTCTTTGGCCTCTATCTAATCTTACCAGCCCTCGTGATAGGTATGGATCAAAATATTGCTTTACACAAATCCTGGTGGAACCTCCTCAACCCTCAAAACACGGAGCACATCATTGATGTATCCGAAAAGCAGCTTTCTTCTTTAACAACCTTTATCCCTGTTTTTCTCATGGACAGTGCCCAATGGAATGAGAATTTTGATTTTCAACGTAACTTTTTGACTTTATCACCGGAGACAACCACATCCATCATCTTGCTTGTGAGACTACTTTTTGTGGGTAGTGTATTGTATTTCCTCCGTTCTATGCCATTCCAAAAAGAAAACAACGCTCTCAAAAAGTTTTGGGAGCTGGGTTATATCCTTACGGTCACTGTGCTCATTTTTCCCCATCAACAGGACTATGGATTCCTGCTGATTTGGCCGATGTTAATCTACATTACCTATTACATGATTATCAGCAAGCCCACAACTTCTGCTACAAAGTGGTATATCTCGCTTGCCGTTTTGATTATCCTTTGTCTGAGTATCAATAGCTTTTTCCTCTTGGGCAACTTCAGAAAGCTATGGGCATATATCAAGTTACTGACCTGGGGCACCTTATTTGTACTACCATTTTACTACTTTATCACACCAGGAAAAATTCAAAAAATCATAAAAGCCAATTCAAATTCCTGATCATTCAAATGAATTGTTAATTTTCGGCCTCATATACAACGGGCATGAATCGAAAAATTTTTAATAAGCTGAAAAACATACTGTTCCTCGACATAGAAACAGTGTCGCAAAAACCTTCTTTTGAAGACCTGGACCACACCACAAAATCATTATGGGAAAAGAAAGCAGGTTTCTTCAGAGCAGAAGAAAAATCCCCTGCAGAACTTTACAAAGAAAAGGCTGCTATCTATGCAGAATTTGGCCGGGTAATTGTACTTGGGCTTGGATATTTTCAAATGGACTCCAGCGATGAAGTAAAGTTCAGGACCAAAGTATTTTATTTTAAGGATGAACGAAAAATTTTATCGGAGTTCAAAAACTTCATGAAAACAAAATTCTCTGAAAAAAGCTTGATACTGTGCGCCCATAACGGGAAAGAGTTTGATTTTCCCTACCTCAGCAGACGGTTGATTATCAACGGACAATCTCTGCCACCAGCCTTGGACATTGGCGGACTAAAACCCTGGGAAGTACCTCACTCCGATACGATGGAAATGTGGAAGTTTGGTGACTACAAGAACTTTACTTCACTGGAATTATTAGCACACATCCTCGACATTCCGGATCGCGAATCTGATATGAACGGCAGTATGGTTCATGATGTCTATTATAATCAACAGGACATCGAACATATAGCGCGCTATTGCGTACAAGATGTAGTTCTATGTGCACAATTATATCTTAAACTAAATGGAATGCCATATCTCGAAAGCACCCAAATACAGAAATTATAAGGGTTTCACACGGCTTCCTTCGTTTTTGACATAATTTTCCTTATTTTGAATCATTAGTTTATTCTGAATAAACTAACGTTGACTTATGGAGCAAAAGCCAGAAGAGAGGAATGAGAGCCCACAAATCGAGAATATTCTCGAGGTAAAAAATTTAAAGACTTATTTTACCACTGATGCCGGGATTGTCAAGGCTGTAGATGATGTATCATTTACCGTCAAGCGGGGGCAAACTGTAGGTATAGTTGGAGAGTCTGGCTCTGGCAAATCAGTCACATCACTTTCCGTCATGAGACTCATCAAAGAGCCCCCCGGAAAAATTGTTGATGGACAAATACTATTCAAATCCCGTGACTTCGGAAACATAGACCTCGCCCGTACCCCCGAAAAATACATGAGGGCAATACGTGGTAACGAGATTTCTATGATCTTTCAGGAACCAATGACTTCTCTCAATCCTGTTTTCACTTGTGGCAATCAGGTCATGGAAGCAATAAGACTTCACCAAAAGGTCTCCAAAAAAGAGGCGAAAGAAAAGACCATCGAACTCTTCAAAAAAGTTCAACTACCGAGACCCGAGAAAATATTTAAAAATTATCCTCATGAAATTTCAGGGGGGCAAAAGCAAAGAGTAATGATTGCCATGGCGATGTCCTGCAATCCGTCCATACTCATTGCCGATGAACCTACTACGGCCCTTGATGTAACCGTACAATCAGCCACCCTGGACCTGATGCGACAACTCCGCGATGAAATGGGGATGTCAATCATGTTTATCACACACGATCTCGGTGTAATTGCTGAAATAGCAGATTACGTACTTGTCATGTATCATGGAAAGGTCGTAGAACAAGGTCCTGTTTGGGATATTTTCTCCAATCCTCAGCACCCTTACACCAAAGGTCTGCTTGCCTGTCGACCAAGAATGGATATTAAGCTGAAAGTGCTACCGACCGTTGATGATTTCATGGGTGTCGACAAAGATGGTCAGCTAATCGAGAAAAAAGGAAATGCCTTTACGTCTGTAGGTCAAGCTCTCCTTTTCAACTTTACTTCCGATGAAGAAATAAAAGAACGGCATGTGGGTATCCAAAAACAAGAACCACAGCTCATCGTTCAAAACCTTAAAAAATATTTCCCACTGACAAAAAATCTGATGGGAAAGACTCAAGCTTACGTAAAAGCTGTGGATGACGTCTCATTTGAAGTTTTTCCCGGAGAGACTGTTGGCCTTGTCGGTGAATCCGGATGCGGTAAATCTACTCTTGGTAGAACCATACTCAGACTAATTGACCCTACAGATGGCAAAGTTTTGTTCAGAGATGATGTAACAGGAAAATTGAAAAATGTTGCCGATTATAAAAACCGGGAAATGCGTAAGCTCCGAAAGGACATACAAATCATTTTTCAGGACCCCTACTCTTCATTGAACCCCAGGCTAACGATTGGCGAATCGATAATCGAACCTATGCGGGTGAATGATATTTTGGAATCAGATTTTGCCCGTACAAAAAAAGCCATAGAGCTTCTTGAAAAAGTAAGTTTGACAAAAGCTCATTTCGACAGATATCCACACGAATTTTCCGGTGGACAACGACAAAGAATCTGCATAGCAAGAGCATTGGCCCTCAATCCCAAATTCATTATTTGTGATGAGTCGGTATCGGCACTTGATGTATCTGTGCAGGCTCAGGTACTCAATCTGCTCAATGACCTTAAGGCGGAGTTTAATTTCACCTACATCTTTATTTCCCACGACCTTTCGGTTGTTAAATTTATGGCCGACAGGATCATTGTAATGAATCAGGGTAAAATTGAAGAAATAGGCAACTCTGAAGACATCTACGAAAACCCAAAAACGGAATACACCAAAAAGCTAATAAATGCAATTCCGGTAGGTGATCTCGAAAAAATCAAGCAAATTCAAGCCCAAAGAAAGATATACACCTAATGGCTAGAAAAGGCAGGAAAAAATCTCCAAATACCATATCCACCGTTAAAACCCGCACCCTGCAATTTCTCGCGAGAAATGAGAAAAAGACATTTTCTCCGAAACAGCTTTCCAGAAAACTAAAGTACCAGAACAAAAAAAGTCGTGAGAAACTAGCAACCGCCCTGGAAGAGCTAGTGAGAGCAGGAAAAGTAGAACTATTAAACAACGGCCTCTACCGATTAGCCAAAGGGCAGTCAAAAGGACGCGAGAAAACATCAAGTAAAATTGGTAATGTCTATCATGGTATCGTAGATCATGTAAACCCAAGATTTGCCTTTATCATATGTGAAGACTTTGAAGATGACGTCAAAATTTCGGCATCACACTTAGGCAATGCTTTTGACGGAGATGAAGTAAGTTTCTCCATATTGCCTGGACGGAGAAAAGGCCCAAGAGCCGAAGGTCAGGTGGTCGAAATACTCAAACGCAAGCGAGAGGAATTTGTCGGGTTAATTGATATCAAAGATACTTATGCATTTGTCATTCCGGATAACAAAAAAATCCACGGAGACATTTTCATTCCAATCGAAAAAATAAAGGATGCCAAATCTGGTCAGAAGGTGATAGCCAAAATTGTAGAATGGCCTTCAAAAGACAAAAACGCAGTAGGCGTTATTACTGAAGTGCTCGGAGATGCCGGTACTAATGATGTGGAGATGCATGCCATCCTCCTTGAGTACGATCTTCCTTATGACTTCCCACGAAAGGTCATTGAAGCCTCTGAAAACATCCCTTCAAATATCACCAAGGACGAGATTGCTAATCGGAAAGATATGCGTGAAACAACAACATTCACGATTGACCCCGTTGATGCAAAAGACTTTGATGATGCGCTTTCCATCAAACACATAAGCAAGCTAGGTGATGAAAGTTTATGGGAAATCGGAATTCATATTGCAGATGTATCCCACTACGTTACACCTGGCTCGGTCCTCGACAAAGAAGCATTTAAACGAGCAACATCCGTTTATCTGGTTGACCGGGTTGTACCAATGTTACCCGAGCGACTATCCAATGAGCTGTGCTCTTTGCGCCCCAATGAAGACAAATTGACCTACTCAGCCGTATTTCAAATTACAGATGGGGGTGTAGTAAAAAATCAATGGTTTGGGCGCACGATAACCCACTCCGACAAGCGATTCACTTATGAAGAAGCTCAGGAAGTGCTAGACAAAGGAGAAGGCCCATTTCACGAGGAATTGGTCACACTTAACAAGATAGCACATCAGCTGAGAGACCAGAGGTTTAAAAAAGGTTCAATCAAGTTCGAGTCAACAGAAGTTCGGTTTGAGCTTAACGAAAAAGGAGAACCTCTTTCCGTAGTACCAAAAGAACGAGGCGACACACATAAACTCATTGAGGACTTTATGCTCCTTGCAAACAAAAGGGTGGCCCAATTCATTCATAGTAAGAAACCAGACCCACCGGAACTGACATTCGTGTACCGTATTCATGATAACCCGAACCCTGATCGCTTGTTGAACTTTTCCAACTTTGCAAAAACGTTTGGGTACGGGCTGAAGCTCGATGACGGAAATATAGCCTCGGAGCTAAACAAAATGGTTGATGAGCTCGAAGGGAAACCCGAATCCAGGGTACTCACCGACCTGGCCATACGTTCAATGGCAAAGGCAAAGTATTCTACTGAAAATATTGGTCACTTCGGATTAGCTTTTCCTTTTTACACTCACTTCACCTCTCCTATCAGGAGATATCCTGATGTAATGGTTCACCGGCTTCTGGAGATGTACCTGAATGGAGCGGAGTCACAAAGCAAAAAATATTACGAAGATCTTTGTGAACATTGTTCAACACGAGAGAAACTTGCTGCAGATGCTGAACGAGCTTCAATTAAATACAAACAAGTCGAGTATATGGAACGTGTTATCGGTGAAGAATTTGAAGGCATCGTTACAGGAATCACCGATTGGGGGCTTTTTGTAGAAGTGAACGAAACGCGTTGCGAAGGTATGGTAAGAATATCTACTATGGAAGACGATGTGTATATCGCTGACCTGGATAATTTTAGGTTGATCGGAAACAACAATAAGAAGATTATACGGTTTGGAGACACCGTAAAAGTCAGGGTTGATGCATGCAATTTGGGTAATCGTACCATCGACTTAACATTGGTTGAAGCATGAAGCTGGAAGAAATAATAGCAAGAATTGAAAAGGAGGTAAAAGAATATAATTTCGGAAGTTCACCAGCTGAGCTTTACGACCCCATCTATTACATCCTCGCGCTTGGAGGAAAAAGATTGAGACCCGCATTGTGTTCCATGGCCTACGGCCTCTACCAAAACGATATTACTCCCTCAATAAAACCAGCCTGTTCCATTGAAGTATTTCACAACTTCACTCTGGTACATGACGACATCATGGATAAGGCTCCACTGCGAAGAGGTAAAGAAACCATCCATCAAAAATGGAATAATAATATAGCCATCCTCTCCGGTGATGTGATGTTGATTAAGGTCTATGAAATTTTATTGAGTGTCGATCAAAAGTACTTGAAGGAAGTCCTTGAGCTGTTTAACACTTGCGCCACGGAAGTATGTGAGGGACAGCAGTTGGACATGAATTTTGAAACCCGGTCTGATGTCTCTGTTGACGAGTACATAGAAATGATCAGGTTAAAAACTGCGGTACTGCTGGGTTTTAGCCTGGAGATGGGAGCTAAAATTGCCGGAGCCGAGGAGAATGACTGTAAGAACATCCGGAACTTCGGACAAAATATTGGAATTGCATTTCAGCTACAGGATGACATACTGGATGTATACGGTGATCAGGAAAAGTTTGGCAAGCAGGTAGGTGGTGATATCATCGCCAATAAAAAAACATTGTTGTTAATCGAAGCGATGGCTCAGGCAACAGATAGCTCCAAAACTGAATTAGAAGAGTGGATTAATAAAACTGAATTTGATAAGAAGGGAAAAGTCAAAGCGGTAATGGAGATTTATGATCGACTCAATATCAGAGAGCAGGCAGAAACTTTGAAAGACAAGTATTACGATAAAGCATTGACCAGTCTGAACGCGGTAAATGTATCAGACGACAGAAAAGAAGTATTGATTAACTTTGGCAGATTCTTAATGGACAGAGAACACTGATGCAATATCCCTTAACCATATTTCTGATTGTAGCTACCTGCATCACTACCTTCTATGCCTGGAATAACCATGACCTGGCTGCGAGGTGGATCATGCATCCATATACCGCAAATAAAAGGAAAGAGTATTGGAGACTGCTTACCTCAGGATTTCTGCATGCCATGGAACAACCGAGGGGTTACATGCACCTGGGCTTTAACATGTATGTGCTATACGGTTTTGGA
The DNA here is from genome assembly GCA_965267335.1 of Cytophagales bacterium. Lineage (GTDB taxonomy): Bacteria > Bacteroidota > Bacteroidia > Cytophagales > JAAEPT01. The sequence goes on from OZ253953.1 coordinate 4,486,192, forward strand.
AGACATATTGAGGGGTTATTTACCAACTTGTATGGAAAAGAATTAGGTGCACTAGCCTACTTGGGCCTGTATCTATTGGCAATTGCAGTAAGTAGCGTACCGTCTTTACTTAGGCACAAGGACAATCCATCTTACAGTTCATTAGGAGCATCGGGTGGTGTATCCGCAATTGTTTTTGCTTTTGTGTTGCTGGCACCAACAGCGAAATTAGGATTGCTCTTTATACCTATTTACACTCCAGGATTTATTCTCGGAATCATATATTTGATTTACTCTTACGTGATGGCTCAACGCGGAGGTGGTAGAATCGGTCATGACGCTCACTTTTTTGGAGCTTTATTTGGAGTGATTTTTATGATCATCGTTTACCCCGGAGTGCTGGATGATTGGTTCATAAATGGGCCTTACGGCTTCGCCAACTGGGACTTTTCCTTTTTTAGTTTCGGCAGGTCCTATTGATTATTAATTATTAGCTACCGGATCGGCACCCAAATCTCTTCCTCCGAATCAGAGGAATCATGCTTATACTTCTCACCCATCACTGCAAAGTGAGGACGATCATCTACCTCGTATTCTGAATTAGGAATCCACTCCGAAAAAATATATTGATAGGTCTTTGGCCCTTCACTAGCCGCCCCCCTGTGAATAAACACTGCGTATTTACCCTCAGGAACTATTAAAGTTTCCATGCCGGAAGGTACATTATCGAAATCAGGAACTTCAACAGCAGCCCACTTCTCAAAAGTTGCTGTTGGGTTGAATTGGTGAAAATATCCCGGAGGATATACTTCGATAGAATACAATTCATCACCAATGGTATCTTCAATTTGTTTGCGTTTAGGCATAAAACCATTCCAAAGCTGAAAGGTCTTGTTTTCCGCATACGACATTGAAATTTTGTGTCCGATAAAGCGCTTCGTAGAAAGGGTATGAAAGGTGGGTGTCATAGTTGGTTTATGGTATAGAATCAGGCTCTTTTGTTTACTTTAAAAGCAGCTGCACTGCTCTCTAATTTCGACTTAATTATGTGCTTAGGAATGAAGCCCGGCAGCCAGGTTAAAAGTAAATTTAACAAAACTACTAATAAAATAGCTGGCAGCTGCCACCATGTCATACCCAGGAATATTATCGGGATGGGCAGCAAAATCAAAAACACTAATGCCCGGGATAAGAACTCATTGTTTCGCTGAGTAAATACTATATGATATAATCCATTAGATTTTTCTTCATAAACAACTTCATATTGGTAATATCTCCAGATACTCCACACAAAAATTGACCACCCTTCAGGACCGCTGTATTTGAATGAACCAGGCTTGGCTTTCATTCTTGTTAGCTTTTTAAACCTACTGAAAGCATATATAATTATCTCTTCAACCTTCTTTGGATTATCGGTATAAACCGCTATGGTGGCAGTATGTTTTGAAGGAAAATCCATGGTTATTTCTACAACCAATTGATAGAAGTCACCTCCAGACCAACCGAAACAAACACATTGACTTCTCTGTCACTAAGTTTAATTGTTATGTATTCATCAGAATGCCTGAACTCGAAATATTGCTGAACTTTCTTTTTTGAGGCATCGCCATCTTCCAGAACCAATAGCTCTCCCTTACGATTAAAGTCAAATGTGCGACCATTGAACTCTACCCAATCCATTTTACTCTTACTGGTAACATCAAACTCCGATAGTCCCAGTTGTTCCAAGCGAACCGTGCCTAAAGTGAAGTAGGCTATGAACTGATGAATTTCCAGAAAATACCTATTGCCATTTGAGAGACACTCAAACATGGACCAGGAATTACCCGCCTCTTCACAAAGATGCCTGCGAGTAATTTCAAACACATCACCTTGTCCAGCCACCCGATCATCCATTACCTTGAATCTGTCACCAGTCTGTATATGTCCCTCAAGATGATTAGGCTCCTCGGTTTTCTCCGTTTCCAATTCAAAAACCACTTTTTTTGGAGGCTCAACGGTATAGCCCTTGGTCGGTTTTCGTATTTCATCCTCTAGTTGGGAATACACTGCCCCTTGTTCTCTATTTGGTTTAGGAAAAGACTCGGCTTTGAATGTACGGTCTATCGACCTGGCTGATTGTGACAAGTTATCTTCGCCATTGCGGTTGTAGTTCCCTTCATGCTTTTGATTTCCATTGAATATCAGCACAACGAAGAGTATAAAGAGTAAGGGTATCAAAATGAATAAAGCCATAGCCTTCGAGTTTACTCACTAACAAGATACAGAAAGAAGCCATAAAGTTGCCCGAACAAAATAATAAATTAAAAGCACTGACCACCTCAATACAACAACCACGAAAATTGAGAGTGACCAGTGCGACAGAACAGAACTAAACAATCAAACTTCAACTAACAATTTACTCATCCTGTTAATCAAGCTTAAAGCTTCTTACCCAGACTGTATTTCGACTCAAACCAACTGAAGTACTTTATCCGGCAATAAATCATCCACCGAATTCAAAATAATATCCGGCTGATAGGCATATTTATTGAGATCATTCTTATCTGTACCTCCTGAGAGCACAAGAATGGTATTAAACCCAGCCTGAATACCACCAAGAATATCCGTATCCATAGTATCACCGATCATGAAAGTATTTTGACTTTGAAGCTTGAGTATATTCTTTGCTTCAACCATCATAATCGGACTTGGCTTACCGACACTAAATGCTTTTACTCCGGTTGCTACCTCAATCATGGCAACGTAAGCCCCGCAGCCCGGACGAATCCCTCCATTCGAAACCGGGCATGACGGGTCTAGGTTTGTAGCAATAAGTTTTGCACCCTGCATTACAAGTTGCACCGCCTTTTCGAGCATTTCCAGATTGAGTGTTCGACATTCTCCTATGACCACAAAGTCAGGATCGCTATCCACAATAGAAAATCCGTGTTTGTGAAGTGAGGTAACCAACCCACTTTCACCTATAACATATGCCGTGCCTCCCGGTTTTATCTTAGCCAGATAACGTGCAGTTGACATGGCACATGTAAAAATGTGTTTCTCTTCAATGCCCGACATACCCATTCGATGAAGCTTTGTAACAATGTCTCTCCTGTTCCTCTGACTGTTATTTGTTAGAAACATAAATGGCGTATTGGTCTCGAGCAAAAATTCAATCCACTCACGTGCTCCCGGAATCAATTCTGAGTCCCGATATATTACACCGTCCATATCCAATAAAAATCCTCTTTTTCCTTTACTCATGATAATTGAGTTTTAGTTTAACAATTCCACAATCCAAAAATCCATTAGTGGTTGAGTGTGGTAGAGCCCTGGTTGAGATCAAAAAAAGATCTCATGATATCTTTGTCTGGATAAGCAGTTGTAAGCAAGGTAGAATGTAACGGGAAAAATCTCGAATTAATTAGAGGTATGTTATGAATTTGCAATACAAATAGTTAGAATAACTAAATTGTATTTTTCACTTTAATTCCCGTAAAATATTAGTTTTTAAACAATTTTTTAGGATTTTATGTAGTTAGTTATCATTTGAATAACGCCCACAGAAACTATGGAAGAATTCTACAATATGACTAAACAACCATGAATCATTTGTAATGGCATGAAGCTTAAGAATAAATTTCAAGAACAACTGGAGGAATGTAAAAACGGAATTTCAACTACTTTCGCTCATATAAATTAACCAGCTTTTTCAAGGCCTCATTTTCTCCTTTTAGCGTTTCAATTTGCTCTTTTAGGAGTTTATTTTCTTTGATTAGTTCATCCTGTCCATAGCTAGCTTGCTCTTCCTGAACCTTGGAAGCCTCAAACTCAGATAAGGTCATTGCCCCGTTACCGGTAAAAAGCCAATAAGGGTTAAGGTCGTACCTGGCCATCATGTCTTTGACCATCCGAAATGTGATAGAGCTTTTACCGCGTTCAATGTCAGAATAGGACCCCTGTAATAAATTTAAAGGCTCACAAAACTGAGTTTGATTGAGTTTTAAACTTTTTCTAAAAATTCTTAGCCGTCCTCTTTCTTTCATTAAAGTTTTTTTCTATATTTACAGATATAATCTATTTCAATTGTCTAACTGGATAAAATATAGATTAATAACGGTGCTATTTATCTGATTTTTAATCAGGCTATCAACAGAGAGAAACTAATTCTGCCGACAAAGCACATATATGTATGGCAGCATACCACCAGCATACTGATAGCTTGCGGCTTCTATACATTATCCGCATACACATAAATATATGCAATTATCTATATCAGAACGTATGTATCTGCTGAAAACGCTACCCTATAATTCAATCATCAAGATAGCCAGGCAGTTAGAAATAAGTCCGGATGAGTTTTGGGATATTCTGCGTTCCGGTGAAATCATGCCGGAGGAAATGATTCTGCTTTGCCGCGAGTCAATACAATCCCATAAAAAGAAAAAACTGGACTTAGATGATGAACTTTTCGGCTAGCGAGCCGATATCACTTCTACATCGATCACAAGAACTGAGTGCGGCTTTATCCTGCCTTTTTCCATATGTCTGTATGCCAGTCGTGAGGGAATAATCAATTTGGAACTCGTTCCTATTGGCGTGAGTTTTACTCCTTCTTCCCATCCCGGAATAATGGCATTAGTACCCGCAACAAATGTAAACGGCTTACCCATTTCGTAAGTAGACTCTACCATCGTGCCATCTAACAACCGGCATTCATATTGGATGACAACAGTTTGTCCATCTTTGGCAACAACTGCATCCTCATCCATATTATCCAGGACCAGATAAAGACCTGTTTGCGTTTGGAATCCTTCCAAATCATTTTGCAATAAATAGTTCTTGATTGCTGCATCCTCTTCTTCGGCTCGCTTCTCATCAAAATCCTTTTTTTGGTTCTTCAATAAAGAATCCCTATAAGCCTTTTGATCATAAATTTCAAAAACCTTGATCGTAAACAACACATCAGAACCTGCCGGCACGAACTCTGGTCTTGGCTTCCTGAAAGTCTTCATATAAAGAGAATCCGCGTTGATCGCAAAAATTGCACTATCACCCTTTGACAATTGCGATACTGCATAGTACAAATCCCCGTCATAGGTTGATGCTTTTACCGGGAACAGTATTTGCTTACCACCCTTTTCCTTGTATGAATTCTTTATCTCTTTTCCTGTTGCTGAGACCGCCACCATGTGCAAGGAAACCAAATTGGAAATCTCGGCCTTTTTACCAGGCTCATCTTTTATAATCTTATATTTCAAGCCCGAAGCATCTTCTAACAACTGCATCTGAGCCAACGAAATCGTGCTTACCAGGAAAAAAATCGGAAGTGCAAGTCTTACTTTCATACTATTTAATTTTTCTATTCTTCTGATGCCTTAAGCTCTTCTTTGTACTTGTCAAGTAACAGAATAAACTTACGCTCTGTATCTTCAAGTGAAAGAGTTGAACGCCCACCTGCAGCATTTTTATGACCTCCACCTTCAAAGTTCTCGCTTGCAAAGGTGTTAGCACCAAAATCTCCTATGGACCTGAAGGACAGCTTTACAATACCATCACTCTCTTTCATTAAGGCTGCAAATTTTATGCCCTTTATTGAAAGCGCATAATTCACAATACCTTCAGTATCTCCGGTTTGTGCGTTGAACCGATACAACTCCTTTCTGGACAAAGGAATAAACGCTGTATGGTACTCCGGTAGTACTTTCAACTTCTTCGACAAAATAAAACCTAACAACCTCAATCTACTCTCAGTACTATTATCATATATCAGCCTATGTATTTTTCCATTGTCAACCCCCTTACTAATCAAGTCTGCAATAATCATATGCACCCGGGCAGAAGTACTTGGGAACCTGAACGAACCCGTATCTGTCATAATACCTGCATAGATACATTCACCTATAGATACCGTGATTTCATTGTTGTCACCCAGCATTTCAATCAACTCATAGATTAATTCTGCAGTAGCAGAGGCGTCCTGATTCCACAACTCGTAATCAGCAAACTTTTCGGGGTCTCTATGGTGATCAATAAGTACTTTCACTGCATCACAATTACTCACCAACTCCCCTAATTGAAAAATTCTATGCAATGCGGAAAAATCAAGACAAAAAACGATATCGCTTTCCTCTACTATTTTTTCACATTGTTCCTTGGTATCCTTTGAGTAAATAATCACATCATCATTCCCCTCCATCCAGGTCAGAAACCCAGGATAATCCGATGGTGATATGACAGAAACTTCATGACCTTTTTTCTCCAGATACAGCTTTAATGCCAGCGAAGACCCAAGCGCATCAGCATCCGGCTTATAATGAGTGGTGATCATTATTTTCTTTGGTTGCTCGATGAGTGCCTTGAATTCGTCAAATTTCTCCATATAATAAAGGGGTTCTCGCTTATGAAAGGCTGTAAAACTCTTAAGAAATTACTCTAAAACAAAGAAAAATATGAAAGATAGCCTTGTAAGACACAGGTCATTTCGTGATTTTTACCAAATAAGTTCAGAAGCACAATTGCATGACAGGAAACCGTACATTCACAATCATCAAGCCCGATGCTGTTAAAGCCGGAAAGACAGAGGATATAAAAAAAATAATTACAGAAGCAGGTTTTAAGATCGTTTCTGAAAAACCACTTACGCTTTCAGAAGAGCAAGCCCAGGCTTTTTATGCTGTACACAAAGGAAAAGAATTTTACGATCGGCTCATCGCATTTATGACATCTGGTCCGATTGTTGCTATAATTCTTGAGAAGGAGAATGCGGTTGCCGATTATCGAAAACTAATTGGTTCCACAGATCCAGAAAAAGCAGAAGAAGGTACGATAAGAAAAAAGTACGCGACTACAACGACTTTCAACGCTGTTCATGGATCGGATTCTGATGAAAATGCCCGAATTGAAGGCGAATTTTTCTTTCCAACAACCGCATAACTGCTTGAAACGTATACGATAATGCTTCATTATGAGCATTATTTTTGTTAAAATTGTTAATTAGACGTAGTCTAAGTACGCGTGAAAAGATTTTTTTACATAGCGGTTCTAAGCTTATTTTCAACCATTTGCTACTCTCAGACCGGAGGAAAACAATTGGAAGTGACCAGCAAAACTGGTTCTAAACTCCAGTTTTCTGAAATCAAGATTGAAGGAAGTGAGGCGACAAATTCGTTTAAGACGTTAATTCTCAAGTACAAAAAATTACCTGATCCTGCAGCAACATCAATAACTGAGGGAGGAGTCACCTATAAATGTTTTGCCGACAAGAAGTCAGCCGTTTCCAGTTACTATAAGGTTAAGAGCAGTAGTCCCAAAAAAGTAACTTACTACGTTCATTCGGAGGTCACAAAAAAACCTGAGATTCTCACCTTTCGGTCCGCCAATTAGTCGGCTCCCGATTTTTCCTGTTCCTTGGCTTTGGCTCTGATATCTTCTCCGGTCTTCACAAATACCCTACGCAACCATTTTGGCAAAAGGAAGGCACCAAGTATGAGATATGGATAATAGGTCACCCACCTCCAAAACAGAGCGACTGCACTATTGAAGCCCTTATCTGCAAAATCCACAACATCACCGTACTCTTCTAATATCTTCAAATCTCTTGTTGCCAAATCTTTTCCATTGATCTTAACTGGCTTACCACTTCTATTCAACGAATCTTTATTATTATATACCAATGTGGAATCAATAGTACCATCGTACATGGCATTGACCATACCTTCTGCAGCCCCACTTGCTCCTGGTGTCGGGGTCACCAGTTGAGTCACCCACATTACAGCATTCTTCGACCAGGTCTCCCGGTGTGAGAAATTTTCATACTTCTCAACATCCTTGGCCAAGAACGTTGCGAAGATACAGTTCAATATAAAGTACCGAGCACTCCAAACAAAAGCAGTGGAAAGTAGCGCCTTGGACCAATAGGATAAATTCTTTCCTTTCAGTTCTTCCGAAGCAATGGCAATTTCATTCCCGAATTTGATGCTTGATCTTTTCAGGCGCTTCAAAAAACCAAAGGTCTTTGTAAACCAGAAAACGAAACTTTTAAAAAACTTAGGCTTAATGAATATCCCAAAAACCATAAATAAGGTGTATCCACAAATTAGAGCGTAGCTGACCTTGAATCCCCAAATGATAAGATCCTTATAAGCACCTAAATTGTCCGGAACGATGTCCCATCCGGTCATAAATAACACAATCGGAGAGGCTACAAGAAAAAAAGTATTATCGAGTATGGCTGTATACATCGCGTACGCAACAGCCTTTCCGGAATTAAGCCCTTCTCTATTTAGAATGAATACGGCCACCAAGGTACCCCCAACAACGGATGGAGTCACCGCGGATGCAAATTCCCAGAGTACAATCACATAGAAACTCCCGGTCCAGGTCAATTGATGATCAGTGATATTCTTAATCCTATACATATAACCCAAATCACGGGCGATAAGTGTTAAGAATATGGCTCCTGCCCACATCCAATTCGGATTGGATAAACTCCCAACAATATCCTGACCATTGCTGACACCGCTATATAGCATATATCCTGAAAAGCCCAGGCCTATGGCCATTGCGATTGCTATGTTTCTTGGTCTAAAAGTCCTAAGAACCTTCTGTTGTTGTTCCAGATCCATCCTCTTGTTCCTCGTTATTTTTTTCTACCCAAAAATTATTAAACCCTTCCCCCACGTGAATCAAAATCAGCTTTAACTGTAATAATTCAAGTATCGCTAAAAAATTGAATACTACAGCAATCTTAACAGGTTTACTCACGATCAACTCTTCAAATGCGACCCTTTGACTGTTTCCCAACCTCTCTAATATTTCCTCCTTTTGCCCGGTGATGGTATAGGGATATTGCACAACCTGATGAACAGGTTTATTTTTTTCGATTTCAAACCTCTCCAAAACCCTCTCAAATACCCGTAAAAGCTTGTATAGGTCTACGCTTTCCAGCTCCGACTCTACATTGCTTACTTCAGAAAGCTTTTTGATTTCCTTTAGAACATTGCCTCGTGTTTCCCGATTCGCCCTACTATCCTCCATCTTAGTAAGCTCCTCTAGTACTGACTTATATTTCTTGTACTCGAGTAATCTTTGTACCAATTCTTCCCTTGGATCAATTTCATTTCCTTCTTCATCCAGCTCTGGTCTTGGCACAAGCATCTTCGACTTAATCTTCATCAAAGTAGCTGCGACAAGGATAAACTCACTGGCGACCTCAATATTCATTTCCTCCATTCGGGTCAGATAGTCCAGGAAATCATTTGTGATGTTCGATATTGGAATATCATGAATATCCAGCTCGTCTCTCTCAATAAAGAAAAGTAACAGGTCGAATGGACCTTTGAAGAGTGGTAACTGGATTTCGAAACTCACCGGGGAACTAACAAATTAATTGGCAAACAATACTATGGGTTTGATTGTTACTAAGGCTCAAAGTTATTATTATTTGGTCAAATAAACCCGATAATAAAAAAAAATGTAATTTTGTACCATAGTGGGTGTTTTTAAGCGTTGCTTAATATACATCACAACCTTAAATCAAGCGTGTTAATAAAGCCCGGAAAACTTTTAGCCAAAATCAACCACCCGGATGATCTGAAAAATCTGGACAGGGCTGAACTACCTGAACTTTGTAAAGAGCTCCGTCAGTATATTGTGGACAGTGTTTCTCAGTATGGTGGCCACTTTGGAGCTAGTCTTGGCGTTGTAGAACTTTCCGTAGCTCTGCACTACGTGCTCAATACTCCTGATGACAAACTCATTTGGGATGTCGGGCATCAGGCCTACGGCCACAAAATATTGACAGGAAGAAGGGATTTATTTCATACCAACCGTGTCTTTGGGGGCATATCAGGATTTCCAAACATGAAGGAAAGCGAGTTTGATGCTTTTGGGGTTGGACACTCATCCACTTCCATTTCCGCTGCCCTCGGTATGGCTGAATCCGCCAGACTTCAAAACGATGATGAGAGAATGCACGTTGCTGTAATTGGCGATGGTGCTATGACAGCAGGAATGGCATTTGAAGCCATGAACCAGGCTGGTGTTTCCAATACCAACCTGTTGATTATTCTTAATGACAACTGTATGTCTATCGACCCAAATGTTGGGGCGTTAAGAGATTACCTCACAGACATCACAACCTCCAGAACTTATAACAAACTCAAAGATGAGGTTTGGAATATGCTGAGTAAGCTGAGTAAGTTCGGAAGAAGTACGCAGGAAATTGTTCAGAAATTCGATCGTGGCCTGAAATCCACCTTACTCAAACATAGCAACCTCTTTGAGTCTCTTAAACTTAGGTATTTCGGACCTCTGGACGGTCACGACATTGATCACCTTATCTCTGTGATTGATGACTTGAAAAAAATACCAGGGCCAAAAATATTGCATTGCCTTACTACAAAAGGCAAAGGCTACGAAAAAGCCGAACTCGATCAAACAAGGTGGCACGCCCCGGGGAAATTCAATAAAGATACTGGAGAAATTATCAAGACGGATACCGGGATTCCTGAACCACCAAAATATCAGGATGTCTTTGGCAATACTCTTGTGGAACTTGCTGACAAAAACGAAAAAATTGTTGGGATAACACCGGCTATGCCATCCGGATCTTCAATGAAGATTATGATGGACGCCTATCCTGATCGGTCTTATGACGTTGGTATTGCCGAACAACATGCAGTAACTTTCTCTGCAGGATTGGCTGCTGATGGTATGATTCCATTCTGCAACATCTACTCTACCTTTATGCAAAGGGCATATGATCAGGTGATTCATGATGTGTGTATTCAGAATTTACCAGTTGTCTTCTGTATGGACAGGGCAGGATTTGCGGGTGCCGATGGTGCAACCCACCATGGTGCGTATGACATCGCCTTTATGAGATGCATACCTAACCTGGTCGTATCAGCCCCAATGGATGAGCATGAATTAAGAAATCTTATGTACACTGCTCAAAGTAATCCACAAGGGCCTTACAGCATTAGATACCCCCGCGGAAACGGAGTGCACATCGACTGGAAACAACCTATGAAGTTGATCAAAACCGGAACAGGTAGGGTGATTCACGAGGGTAGCCAGGTTGCAATATTGTCTTTCGGACATATCGGCAATGAAGTTACCACAGCTAGAGAAAAACTGCTTAAGGAAGGAATAAATCCTGGTCATTATGATATGCGCTTTGTCAAACCTCTTGATGAAAAGCTTCTGCACAAAATCATGAAAAAATACGAGTATATAATCACTGTGGAAGATGGTTGCCTTCAAGGTGGTTTCGGAAGCGCGATTCTCGAATTCATGGCCGAAAACAATTATACTCTGAAGGTGAAAAGACTTGGTATTCCGGATGCGGTCTTTGAACATGGCACGCAACAACAATTGCAACACGTGGCTGGTTTTGATGCAGAAGGTATTGCAGATGCAACTATCCAACTTCTTGCTGCTGCACCGACCACTATTTAGACTTTTTAATACGCTCCCATTTATCAGTGTCTCGAATTATTTTAATTTAGTGCTTCATTTTTGAGACTATGCTTTCTTTCAGCGATACAAAAAGTAACAAACCTACCCTGGTCCTACTTCATGGCTACTGTGAAAACAAGTCAATATGGGATTCTTTCATAGCGCCACTATCCGAGGTAAGCAGAGTCATCACCATTGACCTCCCTGGTTTTGGAGAAAGTGATCTACTGAAAGAAACTTCTATAGAGAATTTTGCCAGGGAAATTAACAAACTCCTGACGAGTCTCAACATAGAAACAAGCACTGTTATTGGTCATTCTCTTGGAGGCTACGTATCACTAGCCTATGCAGAACTCTTTTCTGATCAAATTAACGGACTGGGATTATTTCACTCAACAGCCTTTCCGGATAGTGATGAAAAGAAAGATGGACGAAACAAGACCATTGAATTCATCAAACGTAACGGTGTTGCCCCATTTGCTTCTTCTTTCGTTCAAACATTATTCCACCCGGACAACCAAGCTCAGATGCCAGATAAAGTTGCAGAACTTACAGAAATGGCGGCAAACACCAATGCTGATACAGTTATACAAACAGCAATTGCCATGAGAGATCGAAAAGACCGAGTAAGTGTCCTGGAAAAAACTCAAGTTCCCGTATTGTTCATCGTGGGAAAAAATGATCAGGCCGTTCCATTGGAGGCCAGTTTACGTCAATGCAGCATTCCTTCTCATAGCATTATCCAATTTCTTGAAAACACCGGACATATGGGAATGTACGAACGTCCTGAAGAAACCATTCATTCGATAAAATCATTCTTTACATTATGCAATCCATGATATCAAAATATATCAGAGTCGTAGCACTCATCCTTTTCTCAGGAGCCTTCTTATCATCATGTGCACAATCAAAGAAATTGGTTGAAGCTAAAGACGACTTAATTACAGTCGAAGACCTATGGGCATCGGGTAAATTCTGGCAGCGGTCAGTTTATGGTATTCGATGGATGAATGACGGAAAATTTTACACAAGCTTAGAAAGAGGAAAAATTGTAAAGTATGACATTACCTCTGGAGAATTAATAGAGGCCATTCTGGATGTGCCTATGATTAATCCGGATACATCCAGGCCTTTTTCCGTGAGCAATTACCAGTTCAACCAAGATGAAAGTAAGATATTATTAACCATCAATGAAGAGGCTATTTTTCGCCACTCCAGCAAAGCTGATTTCTATATATATGACCTCAAGAAAAAGAAGCTGACCCAACTTTCAAGCAGAGGCAAGCAGATGTATGCGACCTTTTCTCCAGACAGTAAGAACGTAGCTTTCGTCAGAGACAACAACCTCTTTTGTTATAACATTCAGTCGGGTGAAGAGAAACAAATAACTGAAGATGGAAAATGGGGCAACATAATAAATGGTAGTGCAGACTGGGTATATGAAGAGGAGTTTAGCTTTGCAAAAGCCTTTTTCTGGTCGCCTGATGGCAAAAAAATTGCATTCTATCGATTTGATGAATCAATGGTACGAGAGTACAATATGCAGGAGTGGAATGAAGAATTATATCCACAGGACTATAAATTTAAGTACCCGAAAGCCGGTGAGCGCAACTCCGACATAAAAATCCTTTGTTATGATCTCACCAATGATGAGACAAAGGTTGTTCTTGACGAAACGGGTAATGATAATTACATCCCACGGGTTCTATGGACCCAAAATCCGGATATCCTTTCAGTACGAAGACTCAATAGACTACAAAACCATCTCGAATTACTTCACATAAATACTTCAGAAGACAACATCAAGGTCGTTCTGAACGAGGAATCAGATACATATATTGATATTTCTGATGACCTGACTTACCTAAAAAATACCGAGCACTTCATCTGGTCTTCCGAGCAATCAGGGTACAAGCACCTCTATCTCTACAACCTGGAAGGAAAGTTGATCAATCAGATTACAAAGGGTGACTGGGAGGTAGATGAGTTTTATGGAATAAACGAAAAAACGAATAAGGTTTACTTCACATCAACTGAAGTTTCACCCCTTGAGAGATATCCATACAGAGTAGACCTCGATGGGAAGAACAAAACACAACTTACGAAGAATAACGGGTGTACCAGCATCAACCTGAGCGGTGACTTTAGCTACTTTTTAAGCTATAACTCTGCAATAGATCGCCCGATTGAAGTGACGCTTTATGAAACTGAGGCATTGAAACCGATCCGGACTTTACAGGACAATGAACAATTGAAGAGCTTCGTAAAGGAAAACGACCTTGGAGCCGAGTTCTTCAACTTTACTACTTCCGAAGGTGTGGAACTGAATGGATATATGATTAAGCCACCTGAGTTGAAAAAAGCTAAAAAGAATAAAAAGAAATATCCGGTACTTATGTACGTATATGGTGGTCCGGGGCACCAAACAGTAAAAAACACCTGGATGAGCGTCAACTATTTCTGGTTTCAAATGCTAGCCCGACAAGGATACATCGTTGTGTCTGTTGATAACCGTGGTACAGGTGGACGAGGAGCTGAATTCAAAAAATCCACATACGCCCAACTCGGCAAGTATGAAACAATTGATCAAATAGAAGCCGCTAAGTATCTGGGCACTCTTCCTTTTGTTGACAAAGATCGAATTGGGATATGGGGATGGAGTTATGGGGGATATATGTCTTCCCTTTGCATAACCAAAGGGGCTGACTATTTCAAAACAGCAATTGCAGTAGCTCCGGTAACCAACTGGAAATTTTATGACACTATCTATACTGAGCGCTACTTAAAAAAACCACAAGATAATGAAGCTGGCTATGAGGATAACTCACCGGTAAACTATGCAAAATTGCTCAAAGGAAATTATTTAATCATTCATGGTACTGGTGATGACAATGTCCACTTACAAAATACTGTAGCGATGCAAAATGCATTAATCAAGGCAAACAAGCAGTTTGATACCTTTTTGTATCCCGACAGAAATCACGGGATTTATGGTGGTGTCACGAGGCTTCACCTTTACAACCTGATGACAAACTATATTCTAAAAAAGCTGTAATTCCAAAAAGATCACTAAAAGACATTAACTTGCAATTAGTTAGGTGAAAATCAAGATCATCATACTCAGCTTACTTACTCTCGGCATCAACGATGTGCTGGGCCAGAAACCTATTTTCCGAAATTATTCGGTAAATGATGGACTGGCTGGCTCAAACGTCTACGAGTGCAATCAGGATTCCAAGGGGTATTTATGGTTTGCTACTGAAACAGGAGTCAGTAGATTCGATGGATTGCGTTTTGAAAGTTTTTCAATTGAAGATGGGCTATCAGACACGGAAGTCTTCGGTACCAGGGAAGATTCAAAGGGGCGAATTTGGTTTCTCACCTATAACGGCAAATTATCTTATTTCCATGATGGTGAAATTCATAATTCATTTACAGACACCTTACTGGAGGATCTTAGCTTTAATTATTATATAAAAAACATATTTGAGGATAACTCAGGTAATCTTTGGTTTGCCAGCCACAGAGAAGGAATTAAAATACTTACCAAAGAAGGCAAAATATTGAAATATAGCTCCGAAGCAGGCACGTTTAATGATATCATTGAGTTTTATGATTCGGACACCAGTTTGTTGGCGTTCAAAAAATACACAAAACTTGAATTTAAGGGTACGAGTTTTGTCAAGGAGAACCGATGGGATTGTGAGCCCCTATTCAACCGATGGAACAGAGAGCCTGCCTATCTACATTTGTTCAAACTTTGTGACGATGGGCTTTACCTCAATGACCATGGCAAGAAACTTAAAATGAGTGTCCCCACCCGATTTATCCGAGACGTAGCCCTGAGCCTTATGGAAGATCAACAAGGGAATCTATGGGTAGGCACAAAAGGTGATGGACTATTAAAAATAACTAAGAATGACTCAAGCTTTACCGTCCGACAATACCTAAAGGATGCAACAGTATCACATATTTTCATGGACTATGAAAAGAATATTTGGGTCTGCACCTTCGAAGAAGGAGTCTATTTCCTCTCTGTAAATAACTTCCTGAGCTATACGCGCAGCGATGGCCTCTCTCATAACTTCATACCCTATGTGCACCAGGATGGAGACAACCTGATTCTTGGTACAAGTGAAGGAAATATTAATATCCTTAACTTAAAGACCAATGAAGTACACAAGCAAGACCTACTTGATATTGAAAATGAATTCAATAAAGTTATTTCTTTGCTCACAGATAAATACGGGAATATCTGGGCAGCAACCGACTTTGGCCTTGCAATTCTGCCAAAGGGCGGATCGCTTGAAGACATCATCTTCAAGCACATAGGATCATGCAAGTACATGACAAAAACCCATGATAATGATATTTATGTGGGCACCAGCAATGGCGCGTTCGTGGCCTATGCCGGTGATGAAGAAAGCCTTACTCAAATCTGGGGAAAAAGAACACTGGCCATACATAAAGATCGGAAAAACAAAGTATGGTTCGGGGCATTAGATGGTCTCTACCTTTTTGATGGCGATACAGCAATACATGTAGAACACAACCACCCTCTACTTAAAAAACGTATCACGGAGATCAAATCCCTTTCTGACAACTGTAAGGTGATAGGAACCTACGGCTATGGTATAGTGCTTTTATCAGAAAATAATGAGGTCCACAACATTACTACCAGACATGGCCTGTTGAGCAACTTTGTTCGATCGATCTCCATAGATGAAGATGAAAACTTGTGGCTATCAACAGACAGAGGCCTCAGTATGATCTCCCTCACTCAGAATCATTATTTAGAAAACATTAGGAACTACACTGATGCCGATGGTTTAATTTCGCATGACGTCCGTTCAACTGCCATAATAGGCGACACCATTTTTGTTGCTACCTCCAGTGGATTGACTTTCTTCGATATGAAGCACCCCCAATCCAATTACCTTCCACCTCTAGTACACTTTAAAGGAATCCACATCAATAATCAAAACTTAGGACCAAAATCCGAATACTTTTTACAGGACAACCAAAACACTATTGAAATAAAATATACGGCCATCTCATTTGAAAGTGTTGGGGACATTACCTTTAAATACAAAATGCATAATCTGGACAATGAATGGACAGAAACAAGGAATACCAGCCTGACATTCCCCAAATTACGCCCAGGGGAATATGTTTTTGAACTATGGGCTTACTCAAAAAACGGCCTGGAAAGTAAACGGCCTATTCTGGTCACATTTAAAATTAAGCCTCACTTTACCCAAACAGTTTGGTTCAAACTAATAGTGATTGTCTCGCTAACGATGGTCTTGTTTGCAGTGATTATATGGAGAATAAACTTTATAAAGAAACAAAATGATGTAGCCCGCAAAATGATCGAGCTGGAACAAAAGGCTCTGAGGACACAGATGAATCCTCACTTCATATTTAACACTATGAGCTCAATCCAGCAGTTTGTCAATACCAACGACAAGCGGGCAGCGAATCGATACCTCTCAAAGTTTGCCACCTTGATGCGCGGTATACTTCATAATTCCGACAAACAATATGTAACCCTACAGGAAGAGTTTGACCTGATGGATATATACCTTGAATTGGAGGCTTTACGGATGAATAATAAGTTTAAATATGAGATTTACATTGATCCTGAAATAGATACGGTATTTACCCGAATACCCCCAATGCTCATTCAACCTTTCGTAGAAAATGCTATATTGCATGGTCTTGCAAATCTGGAAGACCGGGAAGGGCATCTACAGCTACGGATAGAGGAAGAAGGAGATTATTTGAAATGCTCTATTGAGGATAATGGTATCGGACGAAAAAAAGCTGCCGAAATAAAAGCCAAGCGTACAATAAAGCACGAATCTACAGCGATGCGTAATGTTCAGGAACGAATTGACCTTCTCAAGCACGGTAAAGAAGATGTTGTAAATCTCAACGTTATTGATCTGGAAGACAGCAATGGCAATCCGTGCGGAACCAGAGTAGAAGTAATTGTACCTTACAACTAATTAGAACAAAAGACGTGATTAACGCAGTAATCATAGAAGACGAACAAGGAGCATATAATGTTCTCAAAACACTCCTTGAAGAATACTTACCGCAAGTAAAGATTCTTGCCCGGGGCGAAAACGTAAAAACAGGAATTGAGGCTATCAACACGCATAAACCTGATCTCGTATTCCTCGACATAAGGCTCCCTGATGGTGATGGCTTCGAAGTATTGGACGAGACCAAAAACCTGGATTACGAGGTTATTTTTACCACCGCGTATGGTGAATACCGTGAAAAAGCATTTGACAACTTTGCTCTTCACTACATCACCAAGCCCATTGATATTGACAAACTTGAAGCTGCTGTTCGTAACTACGAAAGTCGTAAGGCTAACTCATTCAATCAGGAGAAATATGAGTTGCTCAAGCAGATGTTTTCCAACAACATCAAAAAAATTGCTTTGCCTACTGGTGATGGCTATGCATTGGTTGAAATTGACAGCATCATGCGATGTGAAGCTCAGTCCAACTACACAATGATATACCTGAAAGATGGCAAGAAGCACCTCACATCAAAAAGCTTGAAGCACTATGACGAAATGTTGACGGACTTCAGCTTCTATAGAATTCATAAATCCCATCTTGTTAATACCAATTACATCGTAGAAGTTAAACAAGATGGAACCGTGATCATGACGGATGGAGCAGCACTCAGCATTTCTCAAAGAGCCAAAAGAGGATTTATGAAGTTTTTGGAAAAACTAACCTAGTGCCGCCTATGCCTATCCAAAAGCCCTTTAATTTTCAGAAGTGGATTGATGACAACAGAGACTTATTGAAACCTCCTGTTGCAAATAAACAGGTCTATGTTGAAAACGAAGACTTCATCATAATGGTAGTGGGCGGACCCAATTCACGTAAAGACTACCATCTCAATGAGGGAGAAGAATTTTTCTATCAGCTGGAAGGTGACATCGTCCTTAAAATTATTGATGAAGGCCGACCGGTAGACATTCCGATAAGAGAAGGAGAAATATTTTTGCTCCCTCCGAATATTCCTCATTCACCTCAACGAACTGAAAATTCAGTGGGACTTGTCATTGAAAGATACAGAAATGAGGGAGAGCAGGATGGATTTCAATGGTACTGTGAACACTGCAGCAACCTACTATATGAAGAACGTTTTACTCTAACTGATATCGTAAAACAGCTACCAGTAGTTATGAAAAAATTCTACGGCTCAGAAGAACTGCGTACCTGTAACCAATGTGGAACTGTAATGAACCCTCCCTCGTAATGCATCCGGAAGCCTCAACAGAGTTCGCAACAAACCAAGATTCAAAAGATCCATTAAAAGCAGTAAGGGATGAATTTCTTTTTCCTCAACACAAGGGAAAAGATGCCATTTACCTTTCTGGTAATTCTCTGGGCTTGCAACCCAAAGATGTAGCACACCACTTGATCAATGAACTCAATAACTGGCAACAATTGGGTGTGGAAGGTCACTTTCTGGGAACTAATCCCTGGCTTAGTTATCATAATCAGTTCAAAAAACCCCTTGCTGCACTCACCGGGGCACTTGAAAAAGAAGTGGTATGTATGAATAGCCTAACGGTCAATATTCATTTAATGCTGACCTCCTTCTTTCAACCAACTTCTACCCGCAAAAAAATCCTTATTGAACGGGAGTTGTTTCCTTCAGATGTGTATGCGATCAAATCTCAATTCCGCAAGCTTGGAATCAACTTTTCGGAAAATACCATTACACTAGAAAGTAAGGATGCCTACCTGGACAATGACACAATAATTCAAGCAATAGAAGAACACAAAGACGAGCTTTGCTTAATATACCTCAGCAGTACCAATTACCTGACCGGACAAGTATATGATATTGAAAGGATCGCTAAAAAAGTCAATGAACTGGCCATTCCCATCGGCCTGGACCTGGCACATGGAATTGGAAATATTCCACTCCAACTTCATGACTGGGGAATTGATTTTGCCTGCTGGTGTAGCTACAAATACCTAAACTCAGGACCCGGGGGCGTGGGTGGTGCATTCATACATCAAAGACACCTACACAAACACGACCTAAACCGACTCGAAGGATGGTGGGGGACCGCAGAAAAAGAGCGTTTCAGAATGAAGCAAGACTTTGAACCTACAACCACTGCGGACTCATGGCAACTGAGCAATGCTCCGGTACTTTCTATGGCAGCACATAAGGCAGCCTTAGATATTTTCGAGTCTATTACTGTTGAAAAAGCGCTGGAGAAAAACAGAGCACTTTCAAACTACCTATATTTCCTACTCAAAAAACTGGAAACTGATGGGCTTCCTATAAAAGTATTATCCCCCGAAAACCCTGAAGAAAGAGGCTGTCAAGTATCATTTGTTATTACTTCAGACCAGGAAAATTTCCATTCTTACCTTAGGAGTGAGGGAATTTTTCTTGATAGTCGCACCTATAATAATACCAAGCTATATAGAGCGGCACCGACCATCTATAATTCATTCACCGATCTTTATAACCTATACCACTGTTTAGAAGAAGCTCTGTGAAACAGAAAGTTGCCATACTAGGTGCTGGTCTTGTAGGTTCATTATTGAGCATTTTTTTGGCCAGAAAAGGGTACAAAGTCGATCTTTTTGAAAAGCGACTTGCCCCGGAAAACGATAAATCTCAGGGAAGGTCAATCAATTTAGCCGTAAGTGAAAGAGCCTGGAATGCACTGCGCAAAGTGGGACTGGAAGAGAAAATCAAAACTCTAGGTATACCTATGTATGGTCGATTAATCCATCACTCTGATGAACAAACTGATTTCCAGGCTTACTCCAAAGACAAAGATGCAATTTACTCCACCAGCCGGAAAACATTGAACGATACATTGGTCGAAGAAGCTCTAACCTATGACCAGATAGACTTTCACTTTGAACATGAATGTAAAAGCATAGATGGAAATCAATTAATCTTTACTAACGAGACTCAGCATCGAGCAGACATAATCATAGGTGCTGATGGAATTCACTCCGTGGTCAGACAAACATTGGAAAGCCAATTCGGTGCTAAATTTAATCTTGAGGAACTAACACATAAATATATTGAGCTTCATATCAGCCCTACTGAACAAGGCTGGGCTCTAGAGCCGAATGCACTGCACATCTGGCCGAGACAGTCCTTCATGCTAATCGCTTTACCCAATCCAGATAAAAGTTTCACCTGCACTTTAACTTTACCTGTGGTTGGTGCAAATTCCTTTGCTACACTCGACACAGAAGAATCATTTATGAAGTTTCTTCATGAGAACTTCCCAGACGCACTACCTCTGTTCGATTCGCCAGAAAAAATAGTTAAAAACCTCCGGCCATCGCCATTGGGTACACTTAGAGGATACCCATGGAGCCATGACAACATTGCTTTGATCGGTGATGCTGCACATGCTATTGTTCCGTTCTTTGGACAAGGCATGAATGCCGGATTCGAGGATTGTGTCACACTGATTCAGGTTCTTGAAGAAACAGGAGAGTTTGACTTTGCCAGATATCAATCCCTAAGAAAAAAAGAAACTGATGCTATTGCCGAATTGTCACTTGATAATTTTGTCGAAATGCGTGATAAAGTAGGTAACGAAGAATTCTTGCAGAAAAAAGAACTTGATCGCTGGCTTCATGACAATTTTCCTGAAATATGGATTCCAATGTATAATCAGGTTAGCTTTTCAACTACCCCGTACAGCGAGGCGCAACAGACAGGTGTGAGACAAAGCCGAATTCTAGAAAAAATTATAGCCTCTCAGGAATGGAAAGAAAATTGGCCAACAAACTTCTCCCCTGATTCAGTGAAGGCTTTGTTGGCCAATCTCAAATAAGTGCTTTTTTAAAGCGCGAGTATTTATTCTGCAGCTTCTTCCTCAGCTTCACCTGCATCTTCGGTAGTTGAAGCAGTACTGGTTGAGGTTAGTCTGTGATCTACGAAATGCTTAGTGCCTCCGTCTTTACTTTTAAGGATCAACTCATGCCTATGAAGCTTTTCAATATCTAATTCAAGCTTTTGCCCTTCTTCTTTCATATCCATGTACAAGGTTTTATGATCCTTGGTCATTTCCCACTTACCAGAGCTTAACGGTACGTGAGAACCCTGATTCAAAATCACAAAAGTCTTGTTGTAATTGAAAACAAACTTCATCCCAACCGTCTCAGGCTTATCACTTTTGTCAATTGTCCACTCCTTGCAAAGCAAGAACTCTTTGTTAGTTAACGTAACAGCCTTTTTCTTTGGTAGCGGTATGAAATATACTGTTTTAGAAGGCTCTCCATCGAAATTTTTCAGTGCAAGATGATTATCATCAATGTCAACTATCTCCAGCTCTGTCACTTTCCCTTCCATGGTCTTATCAGTGATGATGATCTTTGATTTGTCGTCATTGAGTTTCCATTCACCAACGTGAGTCTCCTCAAACTTGGCTGTTTCTATAAACTCTCCTTTTTTATTGAATACAATGACCAGGTGGTCGTGTTTAGGCTTGACTTCTGTACCATTCACCTCCGTCTTAATCATCTTCCACATTTTGCGGATCATCTTATCGGTATCCTGAGCATGTAGCTGGGTACTCATTACAGCTATCAATGCAGCTGCGAACATAATTTTTAATTTACTCATAACCATTTATTTAGCTTATTCTGTAGTCTTTTTAAATTCGATTTGAAAATCCACCGTTTCACTTTTACAGGAAATCTTGAGCTGATTCTCTTCAAACTTAAGTAAATCAAAATTCATGCCATTGAGACTCAGCTTTTTATTTTCAGAGTCCAGTGACCATTTTCCTGTTGAATCGATGGTAGCATCTATTTTGTCTAATCCAGAAGAGATATAATTATTGTCCTCATTCAGCGAAAGTGAAATCCCGTAATTATTGGGGAGCTCAATCTCATTTACAATGACAGTACTAGCTGTATATTCTCCTGATAGTTGTTGTTCTGGGTTATCCTCCTTACTATCTCCGCACGACTGAAATAACAAACCGGCAGAGAAAATAAGACTAAGGCTCAAGATCAAGTGTCTCATAGGTGCTTTTGTCTAATTAAATCTATGAAATATTCAATTTAAAACCAATAGTGCCTGTTTCACAGACATCAAATATGAGCTGATATCGGGTTTTGGGTTATTTAAAATGCTTGCTTTACCACGATTAGTGACTCCTAATTGTTTACGAGGGTAATCAAAAAATGGTTGGAAAGTAAAACCACCTTTGTTCCGTGCCCCTGAGAATACAACACTCTCAAAAAAATAGGACAACCAGATCAAAGGTGGTTTCTAAAGAATTATTCTTCTATGATTTCCTCTGAATCATCAGTCATCTCTTCATCAAGATTTTCCTCAGTTTCAGTGGTGTCTGCATCAGCTGCAGCAGTAGTATCAGCCTCTACATCCGTATCTGTATCGATATCCTGATCAACATCAGTAGAATCGGTAGCTTCGATATCAGTGTCAGTATCAGTATCTTTTTCTTCTGACCCACATGCAACAAATGTCAACATTCCAAGAGCAACAAGCCCAGTTAAAAACAATTTTTTCATTTCTCTAAATTTTAGTTTCACATTGAATTCTGGCTCTTTGTTCCGAGCCAGGTAAAAGGTCACCCTTCTTCGAAAAATATTTTTCTGTTGAGTTTTTTGTAAATTATAGTTTCAGCCGGGTGACCATTTCATTCATGTAGTACTAATTATCAAATGATGATCGAGCGTAGCGCCAATACATCTGAAAAAGAATTAATCGAGATAATTGCCTCAGGTAATGGTAAAGCAATAAATACCTTGTACCTGGAGTATTATCCACTGATTCGTCATTTCATTGAAAAAAACTCAGGTGATGAGGAAAGCGCGAAAGACATTTATCAGGATGGAGTTGTCATTCTAATTCGAAACATTAGGAACAACACCTTCAGGGGTGAGAGTTCAATAAAAACATACTTATACTCCGTTTGTCGTAGGTTGTGGTTGAAGGAACTACATCATCGCAAAATAAAAGTTAAGCGACTTAAAGAAGTAAGCGAATACATTAATGATGAGGAAAATCCTGAAGACCCTGCTCTTGATGAGAAACTAAAAAAAATGAGTGCATGCATGAAGGAATTAGGCGAACCCTGTTACACAATCCTATCAGACTTCTATCTAGATAAGTTATCAATGGAAGACATAAGGAAGAAAATGGGTTATACCAATTCCGGAAACGCTAAAAACCAAAAGTATAAATGCCTTCAAAGGCTGAAAAAACTATTCTTTAAACCGATATGAAATCTCAACCAGACATATTTGATCTCATAGACAAGTTCATACTCAATGAACTGAACGAGGAAGAATTAGCCTTGTTCGAAAAGAAATTGGAAACTGATCCGGAGTTTGCCAGAGAGGTCAAAGAGACACAGGAACTCATCAGCTTGATGGAAGAGAGCGATAAGGAACTCAAGCTTAGGGAGCAGTTAAGTGAGCTTCACAAACCTAAAAGTTACACAAAACAAAAAGCAGTAAAGAGAAGCTTATGGCCAACAATTGGTATAGCCGCATCATTTTCTATCATTGCAACAATATCCTCATTATTCATAATGGGATATTTCAAGGAGAAAAAGGTGCATAATGTCTACCCGGTACAGCAGTTAAGTAATGAGATTACCGATATCCAGAAAAAGCAAGACGATTTGATGCAGAAGGTAGATGATCTTGAAAAATCAACTACACCCATCACCTCAAGAAATGGGACCTGCTTTCCTATTACTCATCAGGGGCACCTAGTCACTAACTATCATGTGGTAAGAGGCGCAAAAAAGATCAGGATTTCTACAGAATCTGAAGAATATTTCGCCAGGGTGGCTTACAAAGATCATAAAATTGATGTAGCAATTCTTGAAATTACGGACACAAGCTTTACCGGCTTCCAGAATATTCCTTATACCCTATCTAATCGTGAGTTGAGACTTAGTGAGCCTATATACACCATGGGATATCCTAAGAAGGACATCGTATACGGAGAAGGTGCTGTTACTTCAAAGACAGGATACAAGAGTGACACTACTATGTTTCAGGTATCAATTCCTGTAAACCCGGGTAATAGCGGAAGCCCTGTATTTGATAAACAAGGTCACATTATTGGCCTCATAAAAAGTAAGAACATCGAAAATGAAGGAACATCCTATGTTCTCAAGTCTGAGTATTTCAGTTCATTAATTGATAGTCTCGAATCCAATGAACAGGACCCCTATCAACTACCATCGAAAAACAGGATTAAGTGGAAAAAGAAACCAGATCAGGTAGAAATTCTAGTTCCCTACATTTTTCGAATCGTGGTCAGCAAATAGAGCTTTCCCTTCAAATACTTTCACTGCAACTATTAGAAGCACAACCACAAAGGGTGTCTGAATGAGGTAGTCTTTTATGGTTCTTGCTGTTGTGTAACCAAAAATATGCTTGCCTGTAGCAATATCTACACTAATAAAAAGTAATGAAAGTAAAATGAGTGCAACATAGATCAGAATTGAGTACTTCCAGTACTTCCGGTGTCGATATCCCACATATAGCATTAAACTAGAAAAAAAGACATAGGCAAGACTCACCAGAGCATTGATCAACCAATTGGTTTGCACAAAACTTCTTAGTATAAAGTCTCCAAATGTATCTGGATCATCTGCGACCGTTTTGCGAATACCATGATCATCAAAAGCACCAAGGCAATTACTCTTAACTAATCCCAAGAGAAAAAATCCCAGGACCAAAAAGAAAAAATACCAATATCTCTTACTGCTCTGACTCATTAGATACAGCCGTGAGGCTCTTCAATGTATGATCAACCTTGTTTACATAGTACATCCAAAGCAAAAAGATAAATCCATAAACAATCAGGGTGAAAACATAATGATGATTAAAATTCAACCATTCGGGAGCATGAATTTGAATCAACGTAAGACTAAAAATTCGAATAATGTTCAGCAAGTAAATCAGGGAAATCCCAAGAGGGATATACAATAGTTTTTTCTTCCATTGCCCTGGCAAGCAAACTATGAGCCCACTAAACACAATGAACAGAATAAGGCCATTACAACTATCTGCAATACCAATAATTCGTTCCTTCTTACTATAAAGTACCGTAGAAACCGGACTGTTTTGCTCAGCATACACCTCATAACCGACCCCATTCAAAAGTTTTGTGGTGATAAACGCCTCGGAATTTCTTAGAATTTGGTCGGGCTGTCCAGCAGGCTTCAATAGAATATGATAGACAAGTAGCCAACCAACGCTATACGCAACTACTTTGATTAGAAAACGAATTAAAGGAGATTTGGTGTACATGAAAACTACTTTCCTTTTCGTACATCCCTGAACTTGCGGGCACCATATGCCACACCTGCACCTATTAGCAAAGCAATTCCTCCATCTATGGGCACGTCAGGATCACCCCCAGGATCACCTGGCTGTTGAGCAGATACTGGTCCCAGAGCAAAAACAAACAGTATGATCATTAAAGCTTTAAAGAGTCTCACACCTCAATATAATAGCATAAATTTTTATAAAACTATCGAATATATAATAAACTTACTTATTGATATACTACTATATTAGACTGAATATTGAGTAAAAAGTTTCAATATGCTCAACGAACTTTACGCATAGCTGCCCTGAACCTCCTATAAGCATCCTTTCTCTCCTTTTCTAGTTTCTGAAAGGCAATCCTACTCGCTATAATACCAGACACTCCCGGCAAAAACAAAATAGATATGATACCTAATACTTTGGACCCTAAAATAAAAGTCATCGGTGCGACTAACAGCCCGATTAGAAAACCTACCCCGATCGCTCGGCCGTATACATTATGTTCCTTCCTTCTAATCTCCCCCATTTTCCGTGTATACACTCTCGTTATTCTATCGCGTTCCTTTTTCCTTCTTATTTCCTCTGGACTAGGGGTATAGGTTTTTCTTTGTGTTCGTGGTCGTTGGAATGGCACACTTTTGCCAGTAACAACAGCTTCCAGGTACTCATATGCTTTTTGAACCCGAAGAAATTTTTCCTTTGCATCCGGAGATGAATTTTTATCCGGATGAAACTGCATCGCCTTCTTGCGGTAAGCTTTCTTAATTTCTTTGAGAGAAGACCCTGAAGGGACGTCAAGTATTTTATAATACTGGATCAAAACTTACATCAAGTAAAATTTCTTAGAAGAGATTTCATCCGGTATTGTGGCCTCTTCCATTGCTTTCAATCCAAAAATTTCAATCTTTCTTGTTATGGCTGTAATCGGTGTGTCCGTTGGACGGTCCTCAAAAGGATCCTGAAGCAAAATGGCCAGTTTCTCAAGTGTAAAAAAGATAAATGAGATAGACATGGCCACCGGAAATTCAACATACTCATTCGGATCCCGGAAAGCCAAGGGAAATAAAACTACAAAGCACCAAATCCCGAAGTCAATTAGGTTAGAGTATAGCTTTGGAAATACAGTGACTTTTATTCGTTCACATTTACCCATAGAATCACTAAGATTATTTATGGATTTCCCAATGGTGATTTGCTGGTAGTCTGTAATGAGTCCCTCTCCATGAGCCTGCTTCAATTTTTCCATAATACTGTAAAGTATCGCACTGGAAAGATTATTATCGTACTTGCCTAACCGACTCAGCTCTTGATCCGAAAGATATTTCGAAAGATCAGATTTTCCATCGGTTTTCCTCAAAGCATGTTTCAGTGCGTAGCACCAGGCCAGCATGCCTCGAATCATTTCATTACGAAACACTTTAAGTTGGGCATCATCTACCCCCGGTTTCTTATAGGTTGACACTTCTCGAATGAAGTTCCGTGAATCATTTACAATGCTCCCCCAAACCTTTCTTGCTTCCCACCAACGATCATAGGATTGGTTTATTCTAAATGCCAGAATCAGTGTAATTGAGGTCCCCAACAAAGCCGTCACGGACATCTCTACAATAGGAAACTCAAAACCCCACTCTCCGAAATATTGATCAAAGTATGAGATGCTCCCAGCAATGATGGCACTGATCAGGAGTTTTTTCCAGATGATTTTAATAATGTAGGAAAGCG